>JBEKHD010000006.1:0-173654 GCA_050012455.1 Candidatus Acidiferrales bacterium
GGAAAGATTGGTAGATCGGCCAAACATTTGAAGGCCAGTGGACTCGGATGCAGAGCCACCTAAGGGGCGGCTTAGCTGTGAGCGGAAGTTATGATTCGACTAGCTGGCCTCGGTCCGTGACCGTCACGTGCTTCACCGCGCGCAAGGGAACGGCCAGATCGTAGCGGGCATGCCGCCTTTCACCGGCTCGAACTAACGCGCCTCTTTCAACCAAATCTGCCAGATCGCGCGTAACTGTGGCCGGTGAGGCTCCGGTAATGGTGCTGTATTTCCCAGCCGTGAGCCCCCCTTGGAATCCTTCCGGGCCTTCACGGAACATGCGCTGAAGTGCTTTCTCCTGTCTCTCGTTGAGTTGACCCTTCAGGCAGTCCAAGAGCCTCGCCTTGTCGATTAGGAACTCAACGAGCGCGATTGTGCGGTGCTGGGCTTCGATGGCGACTCCGGCAAACCATGCCAGCCAAGCCGTAACTTCATTGTTCTTGTTTGCGGCTTCGAGTGCTTCGTAGTAGGCTTTGCGCCGGGCAAGGATCGCAGCCGCCAATGCCGTCAGCGTCGGTTGTCCGAGGCTCTCCGCCAGGGATTTCTCGGAAATCGCTCGTCCGATCCGCCCGTTGCCGTCCTCGAATGGATGGATACGCTCAAAGTAGAGATGCGCGATTCCAGCCCTCGTGAGGGCAGGTAGAGGGTCTTCGCCGCGCGGTCCAGTTCGGTGGAACCAGGCAAAGAACTGCGCCATCTCGGACTCCATTTGTGAGGAAGGCGGCGCCTCGAAATGGACCCTGGACTCGTAAAGTGCATGTGAGACAACTTGCATGGGCGCAGCGCCGGTTCGATACTGTCCGATATCCTTCAGATCTCGCCTGCCACTCATCACCATGCGATGCCACCGAAATAGCATCTCCGTGGAGAGCGGATCGGCGAAGGAGCAGTACAAATCGACCATCATCTCCGCAATCCCTTGCTCGGCAGGTCGCACTCGGCGAGCGTCTGTACTGAGTCCCAGCTGCCTACGGACGGAGGATTGCACGCTGGCCCGGTCCAGAATTTCGCCTTCGATCTCCGAAGTTGTGAGTGCTTCGCTGCTCATGGCTTCGATCATCAGTTGATCGCGCTCTTCGGTTCCGAGGTGCTTGGCGGTCCCAACGAGCACACCTCCGCCGACTAGGAACTGCTGCTCCGCTGCCGCTAGGCGGGAACGGTCCCAGGTAAAGGTGTGCCAATCAGGTTGTTGCCAGTTCCAAGCCATGAGCGATAGGAGCCTCTTCTATCGCTCATACAATAGCCTAATGGTGAGCGATAGACCATACTCTTTCGCTCAGCTAACTCTTGGCTCTAAATGTGGTTACAATCTCGAATTGTGGAACCCGAACTAGCCCCCAACCCGCGATCATCGCCCGAGAACGAATATTGGACCCGGGACCGTCGAGAATTGCTCGAGTGGCTGCGGAAGACTAGCGCTTCGCTCGCAGAGTTATGCGAAGGTGCAGTGGAACTATTGTTCGGACAGCGAGTCGCCGGCTTCTCCCGATTCGTCTCTCACGCAGTCCGCGAGGTGCGCAATCGTCTGCCGGGCGTGGTTTCTGGGATAGTCGCCTCGGGGAGATTGGATTACAAGAGGCGCATCGACGATCTAGCTGCGCTCTGGAAAAAATCAGGTGTAATCCTCGAAACCAAGCCGTCCGAGGACGGAAAAAGACCTTCCGCGACCCACGCCTCCGATGTTGTGTTACCGAGGAGAGTTGCGCGAAAGGTTAAAAACCTGATCACCGATCACGAGGCGACTCGCCTGAGGCCGCAGGACGCGGCGCTGAAGCTGTTTGAGGGCATCGCTCCGAGTAATCAAATGTTCCGCGACGGCCTCAGGCCGATGGTGCTTCAGTGGATGCAGGTGTGCGATTGGTTCATGGAACGAACCCACGAATCGGGTTACACGGATGCCGACATCGAGCTGCCTGAATTCGAAAACAACTTCGAGCTATTCGAGTCGACGTCATTGGCCATCGTGCGCGGCGTGTCGACGTTTTTCGATAATACCCTCGTCAGTATTTCTACGAATATTCAGCGGCCGGCGAATGTGTTAGCGTGAGTCGGGGCGCTTTTCGGCGCTGCTGCGGACGCGACATGGAGACTGGGGCTCGGGCGAGGGGCTTGGCTGGCCGACCCCTTCGCGGCACCCGAACGATCGCGCGACGAAGTTCCGGGCGACGCATCCTTGCTAACGGTCGACAGTTGACAGTTAACAGTTAAAAGCTAACTGCGAGAGCGGAATGCTATTGGCGGGTGGGAATGTCTGCGGCGCCGGCGTTGGCAGGGACCAGGTTTGAGAGGCCGGGGTTTCCGTTGGCCGCTTTCCAGTGTTCCACCAAGGCTGGGGCGCCGTCTTGCAGTTTGGCGGCGTAGACGGTGCGCCAGGTTCCGGCGGCGAAGGCCATGTAGATCATGCTGGCTTGTTTGGCGTCGCTGCCTTCTTTAGTATTTTTTTCGCCGCTTGGTCCGCTCTTTTCAATGTTGCTGGAATCTTTGTCGCCATTCTTGGCGTCCTGCTGACCCGGCTCGGCGCCGGCTGGGCGGCGGCCTGCGCTCTTGAAGATCAAAGCGCCCGCGGGATCCATGGTTAGTTCGTCGGCGTGCAGGAAGACAGAATCGCCGGGAAGGTTTGGCTCTTTTCCGTTGAGAATTACGCACCAGTAGTAGCTTCCGTACTCGATCGCGGCCATTTTGCCCGTCCTTTTGGATTGCTAAAGCATAGGGGCATATTGCGACTTCGGTGGCTGGAGGGTAGTGCAGATATTACTTTATTTCCGGGTGAAATAATATTTACTTGCGGAGTGCTCCAAATCGGTACGCTGGGAGCGCGCTTTCCAAGGCTGCGTGGCCGCCGAGAGTGGGCGGCTGGCCCGGACGCGAGGCAGGAGATGTCAAAAAGGCGTGACAGGTGCGCAGGTTGGCGGAATACTGCGGTATGCCGCATGGCGTTTTGCTGGAGCGATGTGGAATGAACGGCCGGGAGGAGACATGTTGAACGCGGGACCTGCCAAGAAAGTGAGCATCTATGTTGGTCAGGACCAGCAGTATCACGGCGAATCGGTGTACGCGGCGATTCTGGAATTTCTTTTCTACCGCAAAGTTTCGGGAGCGACGGTGACGCGGGGCGTCGCGGGATTCGGCGCGGATCACCATATGCAGACCGATCGCATCCTGGTGCTCACGGAAAATCTTCCGATGAAGGTGGAATTTATCGAGACGCCGGAGAAGGTGGAGGAACTCCTGTCCAAGCTGCACGAGATAGTGGGCAGCGGATTGATTGAAATTCAGGACACGACGATCGTGAAAGCTTCCGAGACCGCGAAGCAAGTGGCGCAGCGGGGAAGCGCGCGTCCTTTGAAACAGGCGGGAACGGCCAAGTTGATGCGCATCTTTATCGGCGAGAACGATAAATGGAATGGGAAGCCGTTGCACACGGCGTTGCTGGAAAGCATGCGCGCTAACGAGCTTGCCGGCGCGACTGTGTATCAGGGGATTCTTGGTTACGGCGCGAATCGCAGGATTCATAAGGACAGCGCGCTGCATTTGTCGCATGACCGGCCGATGGTGCTGTCGGTGGTGGACACCGAGGAACGGCTGCGCGCGTTTCTGCCGCTGCTGGATGATATGGTGCAGCAGGGGCTGGTGGTTTTTTCGGATGTGGATGTGATCAAGTACACGCACAACTACGAGGAAGCGGAACGGCGGAAGGCGGTGCGTCCGTGAAACTCGAAGGCAAAGCAAAGATGCTGCGGATTCATTTTGGGGAAGACGATAAGTGGAAGGATAAGCCGCTGTATCGCGCGATCGTCGAAAAATGCCGCGAGCTGGATCTCGCTGGCGCGACCGTTTTTCGCGGGATCGAAGGATATGGCGCTAGCACATTGATTCATCGCTCGCACTTGCTGTCGTTCTCGTCGGACGCGCCGATTATGGTGAGCGTGATTGATTCAGCTGAAAACATTCAGAAGCTGCTGCCTTTTTTGGATGAGATGGTGAGCGAGGGGCTTATCGCGATGTCTGAAGTGCAGGTGATCAAGTATTCGCATCAGGATGGGTTTCGTTCCGGATAGGCGAAAAAAACGGAGCCGCCGCGGTTAGGCGACGACTCCGTTAGGGGTGGGGGCCCCTTGGGTGTAAAAGCGTTGCTGTAAATCAGAACAGAAGTTTCAATCCGAATTGTATCTGCCTGCCCGGATTTGCGGACTGCACAAGTCCGAACGTTCCAGCCGTTCCTGTACCGCCGCCGCTTGCTCCCGTCGTTATGACGCCACTGCACGACGGCGCGCAGGAGCCGTTCGGAGCAGAGAACACCGGTGTGTTGGTGAAGTTGATGAATTGGGTCATGAACTGTAGGTTGAATCGTTCGGTGATGTGGAAATTCTTGGTGATGTTGATATCCGCAGTCGACAAGCCTGGTCCGCGGAATGAACCCACTCCGCAATTTCCGAAGGTTTGTGCTCCCGGCAGAGTAACCGCGGCCGGGTTCAGGAATTGCAGGCCGATATTACCCGCGATATTCTCCAGAACGCCGCTGCCTTTTTGGTTGACGCCGGCGACGCAGTCGGGCCGGTAAGCAGCTCCTACACCACCGCCGGTACCTGACTGATCGGGCGCCGACGGATCGATTGCAAATCCAGAGTGGACGTTGAACGCGGTCGCAACTTGCCAGCCGCCGATGATCTGATTGACGACGCTGTTGACCCCGTCGCCAAATTGTTTCCCGTGACCGAACGGCAAATCGTAGATCACGTAGCCGTTGAATGCGCTGGCGATGTCACTGATGCAGCGGCCGTAATCGGCCTTCTGATCGTAGATGTTCTGGAAGAAGAAGTATCCGCCGCCAGTTTGGCTGACGCCGATGCCTTCTTCATCGCCGTACTGACCGAAGTAGCCGAGAGAGTTGGAGAGGCACTTGGACCAGGTATAGTTCGCCTGAGCCTGCACGCCATGAAATGGACGCTCGATCAGTGTGAGTTCCAATGCGTTGTAGCGTTGGATGGCGCTGGAGTCGTTATAGCGCACGTTCGCGCCAGCCGCAATGAGCGGCGGCGCAAACGGGCTGGGCGACAGTACGCCGCCGGAGAGTATTTCCTGGTTCAGCAGGTATATATCGGACATGTGGTCAATCTTGTTGCCCACGTAGGCCGCGGAAACTGTGGTGCTGTTTCCAAATTGCCGTTGGATGGTGACGTTCCACTGCTGATCCACAGCCGGCTGCAGATGTGGATTCGTCAGATGCAGCGTGGTACTGGATAAGCAGTCCGGCGAAAAGGCCTCCAAAGCTGCGGCGGTGCAAGGCGCACTCGGGAAAGCCGTATAGCCCTGATCGAGAGTGAAAGGAGGAGTGGCCAGGCCCGTGTTATTGGCCTCGCGATTCACCACGTAGGGAGGATTTACGACGGCCAAGTTGTTGACGCCGTTGCCCTCCATGTAAGTGGAAATGCCGTACGCCGCGCGAACTACGGTATTGGGCATAAATCCGGGCTGCCAGGCGAGACCGATACGCGGTTGGAAATTGTCGATGCCAGTGTAGGTCTGGTAGTTCGCGCCGATCTCCGGCGCGCCGGTGAACCGGTCGAAGTTGACGTTGTTCAAGCCATTGGAATCGCCGCGAGGTGTAGTCAACTCATAGCGAAGGCCGAGGTTCAGCGTCAGATGGCTGGTGATACGCCAGTTGTCCTGCACGAAGGCGCCCAGCAAGGTATTCCGCAAGTGAAAATCGAGCGGTGTGCCGAGCGTGACGTCGCTGGGAAGGCCGAGCAGAAAATCAGCGAACCCGTTCCCAGGCACGGTTCCGGTGGCGCTATTGCCGGTGTACTGGCCGCTGAAGGAAAATGACCCCGCCACGCCCTCGTTACCGGGGTAAATGTCGTTCATGATGTAGTGAAAATATTCAAACCCGAAATGGATCACGTGATTGCCGTGAGTCCAGGTGGCGGTGTCTTCAGCCTCAATCGTAGTGTCGTGGAAAATCTCGACGCCGTCGGTGCTGCCGAGGCTGGTGTAAGTTCCATTGTTACAGGAAGGGCCAGCGAAGGTGATGCAGGGCAAGATCGTGCTGGGAACGCCAGGAATTCCAAAACTCGCTGGGAAGTTGACGCTGGTTGGGTTCGTATAGACTTGGTCGTTCGCCGGAAAATCCTGGAAGCCCACGCGCGCCTCGTTGAGAAACGAAGGCGAGAAGGTATGGGCGTAATCCAACACGAAATTTTTCAGGGGATAGTCCCTCGTGAGGTTCGGTAGCAGCGCGATGCTGTTGGTGGTGTTGTTGATCACGTACTGCTGCGACCAGCGGCCCATGAGGTGATCTTTCTCGGTCGCTAGCCAGTCAATTTTCGCGTCACCCTGATACGAATCAACATAGCTATGTTGCGTGTAGCTGGTTTGGTTGGCGGCCGGGAAATACGAAGAATTAATAATATTCTGCGCCGCGGTACTCATAATCGGAACCTGGTTGTTCAGATAGGGCGTTCGGGTGGCCGGATTGGCGCTGGAGAACGGGTTATAGAGCTGTTCCGACGCGGTCGTGCAAACTCCAGCTGTAAAACCGGTGGTGCAGAGTGATGAAAAATCGCCCGTGCGAAATGCTGCCGGCACGGGGGCGAAGGCCATCGAATTGGCGGGCGTGTTGTACAGAGATTCCTGGTAATCCGTAAAGAAAAAAAGTCTGTTCTTGATGACGGGACCGCCAAAAGTCGCGCCAAAATTGTTCCACTGCAGCGGGTTGCGCGGCAGGATCGCCCCGCTTCCGCCGGGTTGCTGATTAAACTGAGAGATGGCCTTGTTCTGCCAGGTGTTTGCATTTAGGTCAGTGTTGCGCAGGAATTCGTAAATGTCGCCGTGATACTGATTGGTGCCGGACTTCAGGGTCTCCACCACGACGCCGCCGATGTAATTGCCAAAGTCCGCCGGAGCATTTCCCGCGATGATGTTGAACTCCTGAACGGCGTCGAGGCTGGGTACGTAGCCAACTTCGTTGTTGTCGGCTTGATTGGTGTCCATTCCGTCCAGCGAGAAATTGTTGTCTTGCTCGCGCGCGCCATTTACGTAGGGACGTCCGGTGCCGAAGGTGGCCTGCGGTGCCTGGAAGGCAAAGATGTTCGGGCTAACGACTCCGGGCGTGAGCAGCGTCAGCTGATTGAGATTGCGCGTGGACAGAGGCAGCGCCGTAGCGGCGCTGGAATCCAGCAGCGTGCCCAGCTCCGTCGAGTCCGTCTGAAGCAGCGGCGGCGCGGCGGTAACCTCCACGGTCTGCGAGACGTTGCCCACCTTCAACTGGAAGTCGATCCGCGCGACCTGATTGAGAATCAGGGTGAAAGCCGGGTAGACCTCCTTGGAAAAACCGGAAGCTTGCACCGCCACTTCGAGATTGCCCACCGTTACCTGGGGAAAGGTGTAGGCGCCGGAGCCGTTCGTCTGCGTTGTCAGAATGGTGCCGCGGTCCACGTCGCGGGCGGTGACAGTCGCATTCGCGACGGCCGCCCCTGATGCGTCGGTCACCGATCCGGTGATGGTACCCGATGCTTGCTGCCCCCAAGCCGGCGGGACAATTGCGATTACCCCGAATCCAAGTAACAAGGAACACAGCAACACGACGGCGCTGCAGCGCAAATTCTTGTTCACAATTGCCTCCTGCGTGGATTCTGTGCGGCGAAAGCTCATAAAACCCCCAAGGCACCCTGAAACGTGAAAAGAGCTATATAGCGGAAAATATATGTTGTCAAGAGAAAAATGTGAATGTATAAGGCTTCTGATAGATTGTATGAATAAGCTCTATAGCGGATATGCGAGCTCTATAGCACCGTAGTTGCACTTAGGGTGCGGACCCCGGCGCCTTTTTGGCCGCGCTGATGGCCTAACCTGCTAGACTCTCAACAATTTCCGGAGCTTTCATGACACCGATCGGCCGTAATGGGGAACCCACCTACAAGCGCATCCAGAACGTAATCCGCAAGCGCATCGAGTCCGGCCAGCTGAAGCCGGGGGATGCCGTGGCTTCCGAGCGCGAGCTCGCCAAGATGCACAAAGTCAGCTTGATGACGGCGCGCCACGCGCTCGCGGACTTGGCGCGCGAAGGCATGGTAGAACGCCGCCACGGCTCCGGCACGTTCGTCGCGCCGCCGAAAATTCATTTCAACAAGCTGATGAGCTACACCGAGCAAATGGCCAGCCGGGGTCTGATGGGAAGATCAAAAATTATTTCTGCGAGCGTGCGAGACAACGAGCATGAAATTGCGGCGCGGCTTTCACTGCCGTCTTCGAGCCACTTGTTCATGCTCGAGCGAGTGCGCCAGGCCGGCGATGAGCCTTTTGCACTGGAGACTTGCTATTTGTCGGCGGACGAATTTCCGGCGCTAGCGGGCGGAACGCTGGAGCGCGGTTCGCTGTTTGTAACTCTCGAGCACGAATACGGAGTGGAGCTTGCCTACGCCGATGAGGAAATTGACGCCACCGCAGCGGATTTGAAAACCGCTGAGCTGTTGGCTGTGCCGCGTGGCTCCCCGCTGCTGCGAATCCGCCAGTTGATTTTCACTACGAAGGGCAGGGCCTGCATGTATGTGCTGGGCCTGTACCGTTCCGGCCGCCACACGCTGGTGATCCGCAGATTTCGCTGACGCGCGGGTTTTTGGTGACACCATACCTGGGAACGCCATTCTCTTGAATGGCGTTTTTCTGGGTGCTTTGTGCCCCGCGTCAAAAAGTTCAGCTTGCGCATCCTCCAGTTCAAGCCGCGTGTTCGGGCGAGGCGTGCCCGCGGGTTAGTTCGCGCGACATTTGCCAGGCGCAGAGTGCAGCTAGCGTGGAGAGGCAAAATCCCAGGGTCCATCTTTGCATCAGCAATTTGCCGACACCGAAGAGCGCGCTGTAGACCATCACCGTGCCGAGAATCCAGCACCACAGATTGCGGGCTAGATCGTGCGTCGCGGAGATTTCCGGCGCCAGCGCGGCGATGGTCTTCCATCCCGTGACGTCCGGGCGCACTTTGCGATAGAACGAGAGCAGGATGCTGGTGGGCTCTGGCGCGGTGAGAGTGGTGATTAGAATCCAGACAGTCGTCGTCACCAGCGTCGTGGTGAGCACATTTTTCGCGAATAGAACCGTGGCCGAGCCGGTGTAAAACGTAGGGCGGCCGATGAGCGCGTTCCACAGTCCTTCCGAATTCAGCGCCAGGGTTAAAATAAGCGCGGTGATCATTGAAGAGATTTCGCTCCAGGCATTAATGCGCCACCAATACCAGCGAAGCAGATAAACGCTGCCGGTTCCGGCGCCAACTTCCAGCACGGCTTGCCAGCCGGAACGAATCGAAGCCAGTTGCGCGGAAACGTAGCCGCTGGCGATCACCAGCAGCACGGTGACAACCTGCGAAGCGCGCACGTAGTGGCGTTCAGAAGCGTGGCGCACCAGAAAGCGGCGATAGAAATCTTCGACGACATAGGAAGTGCCCCAGTTGAGTTGCGTCGCGATCGTGGACATGAACGCGGCGAGAAAACCGGCGACGATGATGCCGCGCAGGGCGTGAGGAACGTGATCGTTGACCATCATCATGTAACTGGTTTCCGGATGCGCAAGGCCCGGATAAAGAACGATGGCTGCGAGCGCCGTGAGAATCCACGGCCACGGCCGCAGCGCGTAATGCGCAACATTGAACCAGAGCACGGAGAGCAGGCCCTGACGTTCGTCGCGCGCGCTGAAGATGCGTTGCGCGATGTATCCGCCGCCGCCGGGTTCCGCTCCCGGATACCAGAACGCCCACCATTGCACGCCGAGATACACGCAGAAAGTAATCACCGGCAGGGTCCAAAGCGTTTCGCTGGCAAAGCCTTGGGAAAAATCGGGAAGAAACCCGAGCGGGTCGGCGCCGCCATTTTTCGTGCGCAACGCTTCGATCTGCGCAATCATCGAGCTCATGCCGCCGGTGGCTTTCACGGCGTACCAGGCGATCGCGATTACGATGCCCATCTTCAAGATGAACTGAAACAGATCGGTCCACAGAACACCCGAAAGTCCGCCGAGCGAAACATAGAAACCGGTGAAGGGAATCAGGAAAAAAATGCAGATAATCAATGCAAGGCCGTCGGTGCCGGAAAATACCGGGCCGAAGATTCCAGTCAGTCCTGAGGACATGCTCTGCAAAAAATGCCATTGGCTGATGGTGACGCCGAGCGTGGTGCCGACGATGTTGATCATCGCTTTGGTGACCCAGCCGAGGATCAGGCAGTTCATCAGCACGCCCAGATAGATAGCGCGAAAGCCGCGCAGAAATGCGGCGGGCTTGCCGGAGTAGCGCAGCTCGGCGAATTGCACGTCGGTCATCAGGCCGGAGCGCCGCCACAAGCGCGCGAAGAGGAAGACCGTCATCATTCCGGAGGGCAGGAAGGCCCACCAGATCCAGTTTCCGGAAATTCCCTGCGTGTAAACCAGGCCTGCGACGAGCAGGGGAGTGTCCGCCGCAAAGGTGGTGGCCACCATCGAGGTGCCGGCGAGCCACCAGGAAACGGTGCGTCCGGATACGAAATAATCTTCGGAACTTCTGCCGGCGGAGCGGCGGAAATAAAGTCCCAGGAGCAGCGTGATCAGAAGGTAGGCAATAATCGCCGACCAATCCAATAAAGTGAATGTCATGGCGGGGCGGATTTATGGCACACTTCGCGGCGCGGAGGCAATGGGAAATCGCGGTGGCTATTTTCTATTTTTGAGGCGAATGCAAAAACTCGGCTGAAAAGCTCTTGCAAATGCTCTGACGAGACGTACTGTTCCGCGTCGTTGCTGGGAGAGAAATGGGCGCTCATACTGGAATCCGAATCCGCCGTATGTTCTGTAGTTACTTGCTGACTCTAATAGTTTCATTGATTAGTTCTGCCGCGACCGCGCAGGCCCCTCAAGCACCGAGTGCGCCCTCACCTATCAATGTGCTGCCCATGCCTGCGACGGTGACGCCGGGTACAGGCCGCCTGATGGTCTCGCAAAGTTTTTCCGTCGCGATCGCGGGCTATAACGAACCGAGACTGGAACGCGCGGCGCAACGATTTCTGCACGACCTCAGCCGTCAGACCGGGTATTTTCTCAGCGACCGGCTCACCGACGAGAGTCATGCGACTTTGCAGATTCACACTGAGCATGGCAGCGAGCCGGTGCAGGATTTAGGTGAAGACGAGGGTTACGTGCTGGAGGTCGGCAGCACGGGGGCCCGGTTGACGGCCGCGAACCCGCTGGGGGTGATGCACGGCCTCGAAACTTTCTTACAATTGGTGCAGGTCGCGCCCGAGGGCTATGCCGCTCCGGCGGTCCATATCGAGGATAAGCCGCGTTTTCCGTGGCGCGGGCTCTCCATTGACGTCAGCCGGCATTTCATTTCGATAGAAGTACTGAAGCGCAATGTGGACGCGATGGCCGCGGTGAAAATGAACGTGCTGCATCTGCATCTTTCCGATGACCAGGGATTCCGACTGGAGAGCAGGGAATTCCCAAAGCTGCAGGAGCTGGGTTCGGAGGGAATGTATTACCGGCAAAATGAAATGCGCGAGCTGATCGCGTATGCCAGCGACCGCGGAATACGCATGGTGCCGGAATTCGACATGCCCGGGCACAGCACGGCGTGGTTCGTGGGCTATCCGGAACTTTCCAGCGGTCCGGGACCGTACCAAATCGAGCGCCGCTGGGGAATTTTCGATCCAGCGATGGATCCGACGCGCGAAGCCACTTACAAGTTACTCGATAAGTTTATCGAAGAGATGACTGATATATTCTCCGATCATTATTTCCACATCGGCGGCGACGAAGTAAACGGCAAACAGTGGGACGCTAATCCGAAGATCCACGAATTCATGCAAGCGCACAATCTGAAAAACAATCACGAGCTGCAGCAATATTTCACGGATCGAGTGGAGAAAATTGTCAGCAAGCATCACAAGTTCATGGTGGGCTGGGACGAAATATTAACTCCGGGAATGCCCAAGGACGTCGTGATCCAGTCCTGGCGCGGGCAGGATTCGCTGGCCGAAGCAGCGCGGCAAGGTTACAGGGGGATCCTTTCCAGCGGCTACTACCTGGATGCCATGGCGCCCGCGGCGCAGCATTATTTAGTTGATCCGCTGGCGGGAGCAGACGCGACGTTAACACCCGCGCAACAGAAATTGATTTTGGGCGGCGAAGCCTGCATGTGGGAAGAGTTTGCGTCCGACGAAAACATCGAATCGCGAATTTGGCCGCGCGCCGCGGCGGTCGCCGAACGCCTGTGGTCGCCGCAGCAAGTGCAGGACGTGAATTCGATGTATCGCAGGATGGCGGCGCTCAGCGCGCATCTGGAGCAACTGGGCCTGAAGCATCGGTCGAGCACGATAGAAATGCTGGCTCGACTCGCCGGAACAGATGACATCGGCGCGCTTGAGGTTCTGGCTCAAGCGGTGCAACCTGCCAGCGTTCAGATCCGTGAGACGGAAGCGGAAAAGGCCGGCGGCATTCAAACCAGCGACGTTTCGCTGAATCGCATGGTGGATGCAATCGCGCCGGAAAGCGAAGCCGTCAGGGAATTCTCAGCGGCAGTCGATCAATTTGTTGCGAGCAAGTTTCAAGATGCCGCTGCGGAGTCCTACATTCGCAAAAAATTAGGCGAGTGGCGCGACAACGGCGGCGCGTTGCAGCCCGTGCTGCAGAATTCATTTCTATTGAAAGAGGTTGCGCCCGTTTCGCAGAATCTGGCAGCGCTGGGCGGATCAGGATTGCAGGCTCTGGATTACATTGACGCGCACAAAGTACCGTCGGCTGAATGGAAGCAGCAACAAATCACCATGATTCAGCAGGTGGCGAAGCCGACGGCGGATTTGGTCTTGGCGGTTGCGCCGGGGGTGCAAAAGCTCGTGGAGGCCAGTGCTGCCACAGCGGCCGCGCCCTAAATTGCCAAACGCGCCCTGCGGCAAACTACGGACGAAGTTCCGGATGCATCTCAGGAAGCTTACCGGGACCGCTCTCTGGCCCAATATTCGGCCGAATTACCGGGTGCCCAGGTTGACGCATCAATTGGTGGGCGGGCGAATTGTGGAATCGCCAGACCGGTGCGTGTCTCGGTTGGATCGGAGGCCTCGGCCCAATCGGTCGCGGCGGCACTGGCCAGCGCCGCGCCACGACTTTTCTGAATGGCACGTCGGTGCCGGAAACGCCAGTGCAGGCGCCTGCAACGCCCACGTACGTGACGTAAAGTCCGCCATCGGGCAGCGGTTGTTCGTTTGCGTCCGTGTTGCTGGCGATAAACGCAACCACATTGCCGCTACTGTCTGAGCCGAACGCTTGGATCACGTCTCCGCTTGCCATACTAGGTCCGAAGGAGTTCGCGAGTGGCGTGGCGACCGTGAGATTTGAAAAACAGACTGGCCCGCCACCAGTTGACGTAATCGAGCCGGTCACGTTGAAATTCCAATCGGTCGTCAGGCCCATCTGCACGGTGGCACTCGATCCGCCACTATTCGATTCGAACGATCCGTCATACATCCCGCTGACCGTTGGGAACAGGGTTGCAGTGAACGATCCGGAGTCGCCATTCATGCAAGTTCCTGTCGAAGTGAAAGTGCCAGAAAACTGGCTGCTGTTCGACGAACTTGTTCCGGTGAAGGTTACCGTTGCGCCGTTATCGAGCACCACGGTTACCACCGCCGTATAGGCGCCGGAAGGAAGATATCCGATGGTAGTGATGCTGGTGACATTTCCCATGGCGGAGCAGCCGGAATTCGTAATGCTATCCGCCAGCATGGTGGCATTTGTTCCGCCGCCTGGAATCGTCGGGGCGTGCCAGTCCGTGGTAATCACCAGCGGGTTATAGCAATTGGGATTCGCGTCACCGGAATTGTCGGGGTTCTGCCCGCTGCACGGATAAGGATTACCGCTAGCATCCGTCAGCGGCGGTGCGTTCGGCGCGGATTCGCTGGTGGTCAGGATCGTCCATTGCTGCGATTGCGGCGGATAGGAGACCCAGGTCCACGATTCAACTTTTTGGCTGGCCGTCTCACCGCCAGTCCCGCCCGTGAATCCCGCATAAGCCAGGTTTCCGCCGATGATCGCCGGAATATTGACCGGCCAACTCTGGGTGAAGGTTTTGTTTACCACGGCATCAGTGATAGTCATCGTCAAGGTTGTGCCGTCATAGGTGACGTGCACAGCCATGGTGTCGCCGCTATGCAGATCGATACCGGATGGAGTCAGATCGATGGCAGGGATGGTCGGTGACGCTCCGTCGGTATAAAGGCCGGTCGAATCGTCGCCTTCACCTTGGTTGTTGTAGAGGTCAAACTTGATGGCGACGCTTGGTGTGATTCCGCCCGTGCCGCCCGGTACATCCGGACCGTAGCCAAGTCCTCCACCCACGGGACCAAGAGCCGTAGCGCCTGCGGTGGAATTCTGCAGTGCGAACGTCATACCGTCCGCTTGAGCGTCGGAAAGCTGGAAGGTGAAATCCGTGACGAACCCGCGCACGTCCACCTGAGTGGTGCAAAACGCGCTGCCGGCTTCGCTCGTTCCGCCGTTTGTAAGTTGCAGGCGGCTGTCGTCCAGATCGGTGCTGCCGTTCATTTGCATACAGCCCGGATCGCTGAAACCAAGACCGAAATTGATGGGAGTTGTTCCGTTGGCGGTAATCGTGAACAAGCCGGTCACGACGGCGCTGTCGCTGAGGCCAGAGTACGAGGCGAGAGCCTTAATCGTTGTGGTGCTGCTCACCGCGATAGGGCTCGAGTAGACGGCGGAACTATGGGTGGGCGTTGTGTTGTCGGTGGTGTAGTAAATGACCGCGCCAGACGTGTCGTCCGTCAAGGTCACCGACTGCGCCGAAACGTATGTGCCGGCGGCCGGCGTGAAATTAGGCGGCGCTGTTTGCGAGGCGATCAGGTAAGCCGCGGTGGCCTCGGTGCTCTGAATGGAACCGCTGGCTATCGCGATCGCGTTGATGGTCGTGGTGACCGTCAACGGGATGGCTCCGGAGTACAAAGTCGAAGAGGTAGAAGGCGCCGTACCATCCGTCGTGTAGTAGATGGTCGCGTTAGGAGTGGCGCTGGTCATCGTCACGGAAACCGCACCCTGGTAAGATCCGCCTGGCGGGTTCATCACCGGCGCGGCGGTTTGTGGGTAGCTACCCAACAGACCGAACACGTCCACTTCCTTCTGCGCGCCCACGTATACTTTCCCGTTGGTCACTACCGGAACGACGAATTTCACTGCCGGCCCCAACTGGTCGCGCCCGCTGGTGAGGTTGGAACCGTACAGCAAGGTGGAGACATTGCCCGCGTTAAAGGCGCGCAAGATGGCCGGGCCATTGGTGGAATATGCATCGCTTTGCACCGCCCATACGATCCCATTGGCGGTGCCGTTCGAAGAGACAGCCACGGTCGAACCCGGAAAACCGCTTTCTTCAGCCGACTGCGAGGTAGGAGAGGTTGAAAGCAGGCCGGCGCTCAGCGAGTACGCTTTCAAAACATCCCCGCTGCCCCAGATATAGACATTGCCGTTCCAATACGACGGCATGGACCACAGTCCGCCGAAGCCTACGACGCCTTGGATAATCTCTGGATCGCTGGTGCAGCCGTTGCAGTAATGGCTGCCATCACTGGTCATTTGGTCGCGGTTCACGACGTACATTTTCCCGCTCTTTCCCGACTCGATCAGAATGTGCGGATAAGGTCCGGTCTGATCGGGCGGGACCAGCACGCCGCCTGAGCCAAGGTCGGCGTCAGAAGCATCCAGGCTGGCCTGGTTGAAGGGCGTGAAATAATCGGTAGGCGTGGGATTGCCGCCCGCCAAACTGATGCGCACGAGGCTGTCGCCGTAATCGATATTTTTCGAGGGAGCCGGCGCTGGAGTTGTTACGGTATCGTCGCCGTTGCCTGTCGCAATATACGCGTTACCTTCGGAATCCGCGGAAAGGCCCGATCCCGCGCCCCAAATCCCATTGCCTTTTCCGTTCGGTGATGTGTTCCAAACTCCTGTTTGCGCGAGCGTGGTGGCGTTGTACGCCAAAATCCAGCCATGCCATGGGCCGTTGTCGCCGTGCGACGCGAAACCGATAAACACGTATCCGCCTTGCAATAACAGGCCGGGCCGCTGATTTTCCCACTGTGAACTGAACGGGACGCTGCCATCGGTTCCGTCCGGAGCAGTTCCCGGCGCGGAAGCAGTCAACTGCATGGGACCGCCAAACTTTTCGGTGCCGGTAGTGATGTCCAGTGCGTGTAGCCGGTAAACGTACGCTCCACTTTCTTTGGTGTTTGCCACCACGTACAAAGTGTTTGTCGAAGAGTCGATGACGGGCGTTCCGGTAATGCCGATTTCAGGATTGATGTCCTGGGTGTTGCCCACGTCGGAGGTCGAAAGCGTCGTCGCGCCGTTCACGAGAAACGTCACCTGCCAGAGCGGCGCTCCGCCAGAGTCGGCGTCGAACGCATAAACTGAGTCGTGTTCGGTCGCCACGTACAGAACGTTGTGCGTTCCCTGGCCGGGTATGGAGACGCCGGGGACATACAACGGCTGCGCGTAAACTTGGCCGTCCACGCCCAGCGCGAACAATTTTCCGAACGTGGTGGAGTTCACGCTCGACTGAGTCAAGATCGTCTCGTTGGTATTTTGTCCGTCGCGCGCATTGTCGTAGTGCTGCGTCAGGACGGGGGTCTGAGCGCGCGCGGAGAGCGGCGCGGCAACGGTGAGGAGAAGGCCGAGGCAGAATTTCGCCACAGTGGTGTGCGATGCGATGCCCCGCGGAGATAGAGGTACCCGACGTTTTAGCACGCGTTTCCCAAGTTGTAGACTCGCCGACGCGCCGGTGGCACCGGAATAGCGCAGGAACCAGGACCGGTACTACTAGCACTTGCCGTGGACGCAAGCCTCGCCTACTGAAGGTGCCGCAATTCGAGGTCCACCAGCACCTCTGGAAATTGGCGCCAAAGTAGAGCCTAAGCCACTGCTTGTCAACAGCACGTGGGGCCAAGCGAAAGCGAAGAGGCGAAGAAATTGGCAGGCGAAGGAAATCGTTTGCACGTTTAGAGAAGTCCAAAATCCGCACCGCTTTGCACATGCGGCGCTGTACTCGCGATTCCGTGAGCGCGACCGTACTTGTTACTGGAAGATTACAGGGACGCAGAGATGAACGGCGCGGCCAACCGCTGGGCCGGATTGCTGTGCTTAAGGATGAGGCACGGGACGCTGCGGCACTACTCCCGGTGGGTACTGAGGTCGTGGCATCTGCACGTTGAACGGGGCTTGGTTGGGGCCGCCTGGGCCATTGGCCGCCGCAATGATCATTTGTTTATCGCGCAGTAAGCCGGGCTCGCCGGGGTAATAGCTCAGCATCACGTCCACTAGCTGCGAGGCTGCGGCATAATTCCGTTGCTGGTAAAGCTGGGTGACCTGCGTCTTGTAGATATTGTCGATCTGAACTTCCAAAGCATGGCCGTTTTGGTTGCCGGCGTTGCGCGCTTGTATGGCCCAGAAGAGCGCTGAGTTATTCAGGGGAGCGAAATAGCGGCCTTGGGCGTAGGCTGCTTGCGCATTTTGGAGTTGCTGCTGTCCGGCGGCGGCTTGTACGGGCATGGGAACCGGCGCGGGCGTGACCGCACGGGGAACTTTATTCTGAACGGGATTTGGGGACTCGTGGCCGTTTGAGTCGTCACTCGCGACGGCCGGTGCGCCGGCATCTGCCACTCGAATTAAATCTACGTTGCTCGTGCCGCTACTCTTAGTCTGCCACGCCAAGTCGAAAACCGCTCCCTCATGAATATCAATGGCGCCTGATCCGCTGGCCTGCATCGCCTTGCGTCCCGGGCACGAAATCAAGCCATCAATCGTGTATTCCTGCGCGCCGGACTTCACGCCACTGGCGGCGAATGCGTTGGACGTGGGATGAAAAACCTTTCCCGCGATCGTCACGTTCACATCTGGAGTGCATTTGTGACGGTCGCTGGCATAGCGAATCATCACCGTCGCAGTGGTGACGGCGGGCGCTGGTGGTGGCGGTGGCGCGTGGTGCAAAACTTTCCAGCCTATTAGCGCTAGGACTGCCACCGCGGCTGCGATTCCGATGATTGTCCACGGCTGTTTTGCGCCCGACACCGTCGTCGTTACTGCTTGCGCTTGCGACGTTGGCACAGCCGTCGCCACCGTTGGAGTGTGCACTCCCGTCGTGGGCTTCGCCACGATGGCGGCCGCCCTGGTGGGCGAAAGCTGCGAGTTCAATATGGCCTGCGGAACCGTAGTGGTCTGCTTTGGCGGCTCGGCAGTCGCCCAGCGGCCGTTCGCATGCGCCTGAATGCCCTTGGCGCCCAGGCCAGCAACGAGCGAGGGAACGACGGTCGCGACCCGTTCCGGGGGAATGCGCGTGGCGTTCGCCGCGGCCATGGCCTGATGCCAGCCGGGGCGGCGATGCGCGTAGTCGTCGTGCGTGACTTCCAGCAGCAGCGGAAACGTGGCCTTGGAGCTTTCCACAGCCCGCACGATTTCGCGCGTGATCTGATCGGAGGGCAAAGAGCGCGGCGAAATCACGATCACCATCGCTTCGCAATCCGAAATAGCTTTGTGGGTTTCTTCGAAGTAGTCCGCGCCGGCAGGGCAATCCCGTTCGTAATACCACGCGCTGTAGCCTTGCGTTTCCAGGCCAGCGGCAATTTCGTAAGCCACGGCGCCATCTTCCTGCACGTAGCTGATGAAAACTTTTTTGGGCAAAGATCCCATACCGGACTCCGAGGGGCGATGCCGAACCTTCGCCGTCACCGATTGGCCCATATTCTCTAATACCTCGCAAGATTGCAAATCCAAATCCGGCGGCAGGCATCGAATCGCACGCCGAAAATGCGTATTGCAGGCAGGGAAACGGCGCATCGGGCACACCACCCGCGCAAGGTCTTGTCCGGCTCAGGACGCCATGCTATAAATAAAAGCCTGGCGCGAAGTTTTTCGTACGCGGGATTCGTATAGTGGTAGTACGCGACCTTGCCAAGGTCGAGGCGAGGGTTCGATTCCCTTATCCCGCTCCACTTTTTAACGCGCAAGCGCCGGGACTCCTGCTAGCCGTCCGTTTCACCTCGTGTTAAAGTCCCACCCGCCCAACCCAGATGCTTGCGTATCTTAGTGGCCCAATCGAGTATGCAGAAGACGGCGGCAGACTTTGGCGCCGCAAGCTCGCGCCGTATTTGCGCGAGCAGCTGGGCCACCGCGTCTACGATCCTGCCGAAGATGAACGGAAAAATCTCACCGAAGAGGAAGCCGCGCATTTTCGGGAGTGGAAATCGAGCGACGTCGAGCGTTTCCGCCGTGTGGTGCGAAAAATCATCGCGTTCGATCTGGACATCATTGAGAACCACGCGGATTACTTAATATGTTGTTGGGACGCGCTAGCTAAGAGCGGCGGCACGTCTGCCGAATTGACCATCGCGCATCGCAAGGGCATTCCGGTGTACCTGGTAACGACTCTTCCCACGCCGGAGATCAGCGGCTGGATGCTGGGATGTTCGGACCAGCTATTTGGCTCGATCGAAGAGCTGAAGGAATTCCTCGGCACGCGATTTGCGCGAGAAAAGCAGAATCATCTCTGGAAAGATTGATAGAATTCGCCGCGCATGGAAACAATCCTGGTCGCCGTCGGCAGCACGCGCCGCCCGAAAGTGAATGCGGTCAGCGAAGCGCTGGCTGCGATCCGCACCGTCTCCGATTACCTTCCTTCATTCGAGGTTGTGAGCGTTGAGGTCGAGAGCGGCGTCCGGCACACTCCACTCTCGCGTGAAGATTTAATGGCTGGGGCGCGCCAACGCGCGGAAGCTCTAGTGCAGATCGCACGCGCGAAAAATGAACGTTGGAAATATTTCGTAGGCCTTGAGGGCGGGCTGGATGTGATTGCTGGCCTCGACGTGATCCCCAGCCTGGACGTGGTGCCGGAACTTGACGTGGTCAGCGAAGCAAGCAATCGGTGGGTGTTCCTAGAGAGTTGGGCGTATGTCACTGATGGCGAGGGCCGCGGATCTTTCGGCCAGTCCGGCGCGGTGCTGGTGCCCGAAACGCTCGCGGGAACTGTGGTTGACGATGGCGTGGAGCTTTCGCAAGCGATTGACGCCTTTGCCGGCGGCCACAATATTCGCGATGCCGAAGGCGCCTGGGGCATCCTGACGCGCAATTTGATCACGCGGCAGGATTCCTTTCGCGCCGCGGTGATCAACGGATTCGCGCCATTTTTCAATCGCGAGCTGTACGCGGCAAGCGACCGCAGCGCCGGCGCCTGAAATTTTGCAATCGTATGTGTTAGCCTAACGCCAAGAGGTGAGGACGCGTGGACATCGTCAAAGGCAACATGGGATGGATTGAAGTGGTCGTCGGGCCGATGTTTTCCGGCAAAAGCGAAGAATTGATCCGCAGGCTGCGCCGCGCTGAAATCGCAAAACAGCGCGTACAGATCTTCAAGCCCGTCATTGACCAGCGCTATGCCAAGAACGGCATCGTCTCGCATTCCGGCCTGGAGCTGGATTCTGAGCTCGTGAAAGACGGCGCGGACATTCTGGCGAAAGTCGCGCCGCGCACCGAAGTGGTGGGCGTTGACGAGGCACAGTTCCTGGGCGAATCCGTGGTCGAGAGTTGCGTGAAGCTGGCGGACATGGGCAAGCGTGTGATCGTCGCCGGCCTGGACACCGATTTCATGGGACGCCCGTTCGAGCCGATGCCGCGCCTGCTCGCGGTGGCGGAAGAGATCGTGAAGCTGCTGGCAATTTGTATGCGGTGCGGCAATCCTGCCGTCCACACGCAACGCCTGGTGGCGTCAGAAGAGCTGATCATTGTTGGCGCGGGGAACATGTATGAAGCTCGCTGCCGGCGATGCTTTGAACCGCACCTGGCGCACGAGAAAATCGAAGAAGAAAAGGCCGCCTCAGTTGCAAAAGTCCGAGCAGCGACCAGTTAGCGCCGCTGCGAGCTCTAGACCCCATCACACGAATATTCAGCTTCATCCCGCAATTGCCGGGGCTTAGCGGCGGGGCTGAAGCCGTGCCCTGACGAAAATCAGCAGTTCTCACAGACCCTGAAGCCCCACCCTTCCGGATCGCCCGTTTGTTTGTGGGATTATTTGTTGCCGGGCTCACCGCTGCAACCCCCCACCCGCCGAACGAATCTATATTCACGGAAGAGCCAAAACGCAATAGAATAGGCGCAGGCGGACCGCCATGTATTATCGAACGACCATCGTGTTGGCCGCGGCGCTGGCTCTGGCGCTACTGGCCGATACTTCTGACGTGAACCGCTACCGCACGCCCGTGCTGGCGGGTTCGCCGTCCCTGGGTCCACTGCCCGACCCCGGCCCCATGCCGGAGATTTTCGTTTCCGTCGTCCAGCAGGCTTCCGGCAAACAATCCCCGCTGCAGCCGCAATCCCGCCTGGAAATCATTCGCTACGTATCCGGCGAGTTCGCCAAAGTGATGAAGCCCATTCCTGCCGGTAAGAAGGGCTTCAAGGTTGAAGTCGGCAAGAAACTGGACGAGAACGAGCTGAAAACCGCGCTCCGCTCGCACGGCTTGGCGGCGAACCCCGGCGACACCGTGCAGGTTACGGGCATCGAGTTCCGCAACAAAGAAATCGTGGTGGAGATCAACGGCGGCGGCAAGAGCAGCTTTAACATTCGCGATCATCTGCAAGTCGGCATCGGCCAGCCCATGGGTGCTCCGCTTGAGAGTGTTGGGTCACACAAGGCGACTGGCGGCACGCTGGTGCTCGACTTCGGCCGCTCCGTCCCGGACATGAGCGCGGATGATTTGATGACCGACTTGCAGGTTTTTCTCGATTTCACAAAGGAACACTCCGGCGCCGTGAATTGGCTGGACACCTTGCCGCCGCAATTCAAGGAAGCGATTCAAGATCACCAGGCCCTTGAAGGCATGAACCACGATATGGTGCTGGCCGCGCTTGGCCGCCCCGGACACAAGGTGCGCGAGCGCGATCCTGACGGCAGCGAAACCGAAGACTGGATCTATGGTTCGCCGCCTGCGCGCACCACTTTCGTCACGTTTGTCGGTGACAAAGTAGTTCGTGTGAAGGAATTCGATTGATCGCGCGTTGACTTTTTTCCCGGCAGACCCTAGCATTTTCCATCTGATAAAACTGCTACACTAGCTCTGCACACGAAGGCGCGCAGCGCCAATCCCCGGAGGATTCATGGCAATCAAGGTGGGCATTAATGGGTTCGGACGCATCGGCCGCAACATTTTTCGCGCGGCCCTGGGCGATCCAGCCATCGAAATTGTGGCCGTCAACGACATCACCGATTCGAAGACGCTGGCGTACCTGCTGAAGTACGATTCGATCCTCGGCAATCTGCCGAATAAAGTTACGCATACCGATGATTCCATCGCCGTGGACGGCAAGAGCTTCAAAGTATTTCGCGTAAAGGATCCCGGCGAGCTGGATTGGACTTCGGTCGGCGCAACGATCGTCGTGGAATCCACCGGATTATTTACTGATGGTGCGAGCGCGCGCAAACACATTCGCGGCACCGTGAAGAAAGTGATTATTTCCGCGCCGGCCACCGATCCGGATACTACTCTGGTCCTGGGCGTGAACGATAAGACCTACGACCCGGCAAAGCATCACGTGATTTCCAATGCCTCCTGCACCACGAATTGTTTAGCGCCCGTCGCGAAGGTGCTGCAGGATACTTTCGGCATCAACGTCGGCACGATGACCACCATCCACTCCTATACGAATGACCAGAAGTTGCTCGATCTGCCGCACAAGGATTTGCGCCGCGCGCGCGCCGCTGCGCTTTCCATGATTCCCACGTCCACCGGGGCCGCCAAGGCGTTGCAGTTGGTGATTCCAGAATTGAAAGGCAAGCTGGACGGTTACGCCATGCGCGTTCCCACGCCGAACGTGAGCGTGGTGGACCTCACCGTGTTTACGGAGAAGCCCGCGACTGTGCAGACCGTGAACGCCGCTCTGAAAGCCGCTGCGGACGGTCCGATGAAAGGCATCCTGGAGTATTCGACAGAAGAACTCGTTTCCGTTGATTTTCGCGGCAACCCGCATTCTTCGATTCTCGATGCAGGCTACACGCGCGTCGTGGGCACCAATTGCGTTCAGATCCTGGCTTGGTACGACAACGAGTGGGGCTATTCCTCGCGCTGCCACGACCTGATCAAATTCCTGTCAAAGTAGCAGGTTAGCCGAACCAGCCACACGGACGCGTAACGAGCAAATAATAGTGTGGCCGGCGTCTCGCCGACCCACTTCGATCAACTCCGGCAAAACGCATTCAAGAGGTAAAGCTGCAACGCCATGAACAAACTCTCCATCCGCGATCTTGAGCTGAAAGGCCAGCGCGTTTTCATTCGCGTGGACTTCAACGTGCCGACTTCCGGCGGAAAAGTGGGCGACGACACGCGCATCCGCGAAACGCTGCCGACATTGCGTCTGGCGGCAGAGCGCGGCGCGCGTCTCGTACTCGCTTCGCATCTCGGGCGGCCTAAGGGCAAGGTTGACCCGAAATATTCGCTCGCGCCGGTCGCGGCTCGGCTGCAGGAATTGCTTGGCGGCAAGTCCGTGGCATTCGCGGCGGATTGCATCGGTCCCGAAGCGGAAGCAAAAAGCAAAGCGCTGCGTGAGGGGGAAGTGCTGCTGCTCGAAAATGTGCGCTACCATCCCGAAGAGGAAGCCAACGACACGGAATTTTCGCGCCAGCTTGCCGCGCTTTGCGACGACCTCTTCGTTTGCGACGCGTTCGGCTCCGCGCATCGCGCTCACGCGTCCGTCGTCGGCATCACGAAGTTCGTGCGGCAGTCCGCGGCTGGTCTGCTGATGGAAAAAGAACTGGCCTATCTGGGCAAGGCGATTTCACATCCCGATCGTCCGTTCGTTTCCGTGCTGGGCGGCGCGAAAGTTTCGGACAAAATCGAAGTAGTGCAGAATCTGATGAAGCTGGCCGACGCGATGCTCATCGGCGGCGCCATGGCCTACACATTCTTGAAAGCACAGGGCCTGCCGATAGGGAAGTCGCTGGTAGAAAATGACAAGCTCGACCTCGCAGGTGAACTTTTGGCCGAAGCCGAACGACGCCAATTCCGGTTGCTGCTGCCAGTGGATCACGTTCTCGCCGAATCCATTGACTCCACAGTGACGCGCGTGACGGACATCGCGCAGACTCCCGAGGGCTGGATGGGCCTCGATATCGGTCCCAAGACGATCGAATTATTCAGCCGCGAGATCTCGGCTGCGCGCACTATCGTCTGGAATGGGCCACTGGGGATGTTCGAAAAACCGGCGTTCGCGCAGGGAACGCTCGCCGTCGCGCGTGCTGTTGCTGCGGCTTCCGGCAAGGGCGCGACCTCGATTGTCGGCGGTGGCGATTCGGTCGCGGCCGTGGAACAGTCGGGCTTGGCTTCGCAGATTTCGCACATTTCAACGGGCGGGGGCGCTTCGCTGGAGTTTCTCGCCGGTGAAAAACTTCCGGGCGTGGAAGCGCTCACGAACAAGCCATGAAGCGCGCGATCGCGCCAGCCGAAACGTTCGCCTCCAGGAGAAACCTTTGCGCCGTCCAGTAATTGCTGGAAATTGGAAGATGTACAAAACGCAGGAGGAAACTCGCGCGTTTTTTGAGGCGTTCAAACCGCTGGTGCCAGCGACTCCGGAATGCGACATAATCGTGGCGCCACCATTCACCTCACTCGCCGCCGCATCCACCGCAGCGCACGGCAGTCCCATCACCATCGCGGCACAGAACGCCCACTGGGAGCGCGAAGGCGCATTCACCGGTGAGATTTCCATGCGAATGATTCACGACGCCGGGGGCAGAGCGGTGCTGATCGGCCACTCCGAGCGCCGCCAATTTTTCGGCGAGACCGACGAATCGGTGAATCGCAAGGTGAAAGCCGCGCTCGAAGCCAAGCTGACGCCGATCGTCTGCGTCGGCGAAAGCCTCGCGCAGCGCGAGTCGCACCTGACGCACTCCATCCTGAAACGCCAGTTTGAAGGCGGCCTGGACGCGTTGACCGAGCACGAGTTCTCGCGTATTCTGCTTGCGTACGAGCCGGTTTGGGCGATCGGTACCGGCAAGACCGCGACTCCTGAAATAGCTGCGGACGCTCACCGTTACCTAAGGGAGCTTGCCGCTACGGTTTTTTCGCCCGCGCAGGCCTCTGGAATCCGCATTCTCTACGGTGGCAGCGTCAAACCCGACAATATAAAGGGTCTGATGGCGCAGGCGGAAATTGATGGCGCGCTGGTGGGCGGAGCGAGCCTGGACGCGAAATCGTTTGCGGCGATCGTGAATTTCTGAACTAAAATTTTGGGATGTTAAACGCGTGGGTGCGCTGCGAAATTGCGCCCTGCGCACAGGGAGTTAGCAATGCCGTCGTGGGCAAAATGGGGTTTAGCGCTGCTGGTAGCCGTTGGATTGATCGCGGTCGGCTGGCGCGTGTTGTTCGTTCTGGTGACGCTGCACGTGCTGGTGTGCTTCGTGCTGATCATCGTCATCATGCTGCAGAGCGGTTCGGCCGCTGATTTGGCCGGCGCATTCGGCGGCGCAGGCAGCCAGACGGCATTCGGCCCTCGCGGCGCGGCCACTTTTCTTTCGCACGCTACCACTTGGTGCGCCATCGTTTTCATGATGACGTCGCTGACGCTCTCTGTGAAGCGCGCGCCCGCCGACGTGAATACAAGCACCGGCTCGGTCCTGGAGCAGACGCAAAAGTCGGGCACAGTTCCCGCGAAGCCGGCTCAGTCTGCGCCAATTACGATTCCGGTGCAGCCAACACCGCAGCCGGCGCAACAGCCCGCTCCTGCTCAGAAGCCGGCGACGCCGAGCCAACAGCAACCACCGAAGTAACGAATCCGCTTTGCACCGTTCGCACCTCGACGGCCGAAGTACGCCAATTTGGACCTGCCATCAGCAGCGCGTCGGCGGATATAGTTGCGACGATCGCTCGCGTGATAGCGCGATTGGCGAGGTGCAAATGGCAATTTTCGCGGCGGTAGAGACTCCCAACGGTGTCGCCGGTATCAGAGACCTCGCCTCCGCCGATCTGCCTGCGATTGTTGACTACTGGGTCTTGAGCCCCAGCGAACACCTCGCGTACATGGGCGTGGATCTGCAAAGGCTCGGTTCCGCTGACGACATCCGCAAGCGATTTTCGGATTCGATTCGCACCGGCGATCCTAATCAGTCCACGATGTCTCTGGCGATCACGCTGGATGACCGGCTCGTGGGCTACACCTTGTTCGTCCGCCATTCCGCCGATGTGAATTATTGCCACTGGCACATCATCGTGCCGGATTTGCGCGCGAAGGGTATTACGACAGCCCTATATCCGCAGCGGATGAAGACGTACTTCGATATCGCGCCAATTTCCCGGCTGATCCATCAAACACGCACGCGCAATCTCGGCGTGAACCGCATGCTCGATAAGTTTTTCCCCGTCGCGGAAACGAAAATCATCGACCATCCGGACGGCGTCGCGCTTCCTGGCGAATTTCATCTCCGCTACGTGCGCCGCGAAGACATCCCGGGAATTTTCGCGCGCGCAGAGGAATTGCGCGCAGCTTCCACCGCAAAGCAGCATCACGCCGCTGTGGAACCCGGCTCCTAAGAATTCACGGCTTCTGATATACTGCTTTTCGTCCTCGTTAGAATGCGGTCGTGGCGGAATTGGCAGACGCACCAGCTTGAGGGGCTGGCGGTAGCAATACCGTGGTGGTTCGAATCCACTCGACCGCACCAAAATCCGGGCTCGCGGGATGCAGCCTTGGGTGATGCTCACACTTCTTGTACGAATTTCTTCTCTCCCACCGATTTTGCACGCCACAAAATTCGAGATAGGTCGAATTACGATTACACGAGTTTTCAGGGGTTGGAATGCGACGCCTCAGCCACCGGCTATGGCGCCAACGATTAGGAGCGGTTCCTTTCCCGAGACGACCGCTTCGGGCAGTGGGGCGTCGGGCTGTTCATGGGAAAGGTCCTCGCCGCAGGCGAAGAAACGCAGGAAGGGGCGACGCGTTTGGGTGACGTGATCGCGGATCGTGCCGCTCAGCACCGGGTAGCGGCTCTCGAGCGCATTAACGACGGAGCGCTGCGTGACGGGCGCCGGAAGCTCGAGCTCCACTTCGCCGCTGATGCGCGCGAGCCCGCGGAGGTGCGGAGGGAGAACGACGCGAATCATGGCAGCGTCTGGACTTCAACCGAAAGCACCGTTGGAAGATCATGCACAATGGGCGACCACGAGTCTCCCGCATCTGACGATGCGTACACTTGCCCACCGCTAGTGCCGAAATAGACGCCGCATTTATCGAGTGAGTCCACGGCCATGGCATCGCGGAGCACGTTGACGTAGCAGTTGGCTTGCGGCAGACCTTTGGTGAGCGGTTCCCAGTCGTTCCCGCCACTGCGGCTGCGATAGACGCGCAGCTTGCCCTCCGGAACGAAGTGCTCTCCGTCGCTCTTGATGGGCACAACGTAAATCGTGTCCGGCTCGTGCGCGTGAACATCGATCACGAAGCCGAAATCGCTGGGAAGATTTCCGCTGACTTCTTGCCAGGAGTCCCCGGCGTTGTCACTGCGCATGACGTCCCAATGTTTTTGCATGAACAAGACGCCGGGACGTGCAGGATGCATGGCGACGTGGTGAACGCAGTGGCCGATCTCGGCATTCGGGTCGGGAATGTATGGCGAGCGCAGGCCACGGTTGATTGGCCGCCACGTTGTGCCGCCATCATCGGTGCGGAACGCGCCCGCAGCCGAGATAGCGATGAACATCCGCTTCGGGTCCTTCGCATCCAGAATAATCGTATGCAAACACAAGCCGCCAGCGCCGGGTTGCCACTGTGGCCCCGTGCCGTGCCCGCGGAGTCCTGCAACTTCGTGCCAGGTGTGAGCGCCATCTGTGGAGCGGAACAATGCGGCGTCTTCCACTCCTGCATAGACCTCATCCGGATCGGTGAGTGAAGGTTCAAGGTGCCAGACGCGCTTGAACTCCCAGGGATGCTGTGTGCCGTCGTACCACTGGTGGGTAGTGAGCGGCTTGCCACAGGGGGAAGAAGTGTCATAGACGAATTTGTTGCTTTGCCCCGCGGGCGGGGCACCCGGCTTCGGCATCTGCTCCCCGCCAGGAGTCTCCCACGTCTTGCCGCCGTCGCCTGAGCGCTGGATTATTTGCCCAAACCAGCCGCTCGACTGCGACGCATACAGGCGATTGGGGTCAACAGGCGAGCCCTTAAGATGGTAGATCTCCCAACCGGCAAAGTGTGGGCCGCTGACGTCCCAGTGTTCGCGCTTGCCGTCCGACGTCAGGATGAACGCGCCCTTACGAGTTCCTACCAGCACCCTCACGTTGCTCATCGGTCCCTCTCGCTTGTGCTTCCCGTGACGCTCGTTGTCGAACATCGATCCTGCAGCGAAATTATTTTCCCATACTCGGAGCGCGAAGCGGAATCCAAACATTTCTGGAGGAGTGGTCGCACGCAGGTGAGACAACCAGCACAATCAACATTGAATCACACAGGATCTGCCATGGGGCAACCGCCCAAATACGTCAACGCTGGCGTGATGTTGCTTCTGCTCGCTGCCGGACCATCCGCTCACGCGCAAAGCCAAAACCTCGGCACTGCTCCCGCTCCAGCGAGCCAGCAACAAACGAAAGAGCCTCCGCAGTCGGGAAATCGAATTCGCACCAGCTCGACAGTGGTGCTCGTTCCCGCACTCGTCAAAACCAAATCCGGCGAGACGGTCTTCTCCCTCACAGCCGACGATTTCATCCTCACAGATAACGGTGTGGCGCAGGCTTTGCATTTGGAGACCGATACGGACTCGCAGCCGCTGGCGCTGGTCGTCATTGTGGAGAACGGCGGGCAGGGCGTGCGGCATCTGCACGATTACGACCATCTTGGATCGGAGCTTGATGCCGTCATCGGCGATGTACCGCATCTTGTCGCCGTGGTCAGCTTCGACAGCAAGCCTCGCATCGCACAGGATTTCACCGACAATACAGACCTCGCAGCAAAAACGATTGCCACTCTGAGCGAGGGTGACCAAGGGGCAGCCATTCTTGACGCGCTCAATTTCGGCATTGACCTATTGCGCGATGTGCCGCCACGCTATCGTCGCGCAATGTTGCTCATCACCGAGACGGCCGACAACGGTAGCGAGACGAGCCTGGACGACGCCGTGCGCTTGGTGAGCGATACGAACACAGCGATCTATAGTTTCGGGTTTTCCACGACCAAAGAGGCGGTGAAGCACGAGGCGTCGAAGCTGCCGCGGCCAGGAGGAACACCTTACGGGAACGAGCCGTATGGAGCGGGCGGCTGCATGAGTTTGGATCCTGACGCGGACCCGGACGCGCACGGAAATCGCCGCGTTCAGGCGCTGGACTGCATGGGCGATCTGCTTCCGCCGTTGCGATTGGTGCGCATGGCGTTTATCGCCGCGAAAGACGGGCTGAAACGCAACGTGCCGGAGTCTGTGGCGCAACTGACCGGAGGCGAATACTTCGCATTTACGAACGCCGCGACGCTGAAGCGGAGCCTCCTCACCGTATCCAATGACGTGCCAAACTACTACCTGCTGAGCTTCCGTCCGGAATCGCCCAGTGCGGGGCTCCACACGCTGAACCTTACGCTAAGGAATAAACCGCAGCTTCAACTAAAGGCGCGTAGCACATATTGGTTCGACGCCGAAGCATCCGCCGCGCCGTAGATCGCACGACGAAATCCTCGCCTGGGCCTGCCTGAACCGAATTTGCGAGGGCCTTGAGTCGCGCCCGATAAAATCGTTCGAGCCTTACGCTAACCCACTACCCACAATCCTTCTTGATATTCATGGCGCGTTGTATATGATGTGCTGTTTTGAAAATGAAATCGGCCCTGCGGTCCTATCGAACGCTTTTTCTGCCAACGTTGTCAGGAGAGCAAGAGCGATGCGGATCAGGAAGCGCAATAGCGGTTCTGCAGCAACCCCGGCCCTGCTGTCGTTAATCATCGTAGTCCTCGTGGCAGTCACGGTTTACGTCTTCGCATCGAATCTGCCCTGGGCCATCCGCCCGGCTCCCATCACTTCGGTTGGCGCGGAGATCGATCATCAATATGATCTGACTCTCGCCGTGGCCGGCACGGTTTTCATCCTCTCGCAACTGGGCCTGGCGCTTGTCATCTTCAAGTTTCGCGACCACGGCCAAAAAGCGCATTTCACCCGCGGCAGCAACACGCTGGAAGCCATCTGGACCACAGCCACCATCGTCCTGTTTCTAGGCCTGGGATTGATGGGCCACAAAGCTTGGGCGGAAGTTCGCTTCACGCCAGCGGCGCCCGATGCGATTCAAGTGGAAGTCACGGGGAACCAGTTCGTTTTCAATTTCCGCTATCCCGGTCCCGATGGAAAATTCGGCAAGCTCGATCCGAAGCAGATCAGCGCCTCCACTGGAAATCCGCTGGGAATTGATGCGAATGATCCCGCGGGCAAAGACGATATCGTCGTGCCCACGCTGACGGTTCCGGTAAACCACGAAGTGAACCTGCTGATCCGCTCGCAGGACGTGATCCACAATTTTTACGTGCGCGAACTGCGCATTCAGCAGGATGCCATGCCCGGCATGGTGGTTCCGCTGCACTTCACTGCGAATGCGATTGGGCAATACGAAGTTGTGTGCACGCAGCTCTGTGGCCTGGGCCACTCCCGTATGCACAGCTACCTGAACGTAGTCTCCGACGCAGACTACGAAGCGTTCCTCAAGCAGCAGGCGGCGGGCCAGTGATCTTATCCATCATGACCCAACCCATGATTCGTTCGACGAACCGCTCAGTGAACCGGACCCAATATCCAGGAGGCCACGCATGAGTTCGCACGCGCACGCCGGTGGATCGACTGTGCACGCCCCAATGGCGGAGCCCAGCGGTTTCATCCGGAAATATATTTTCAGCGTGGACCACAAAGTCATCGGCATCCAGTATTTCCTGCTGGCGCTGACGGCGGTGGTCATCGGGATTGTGCTCTCGCTGCTGATGCGCTTTCACCTGGTGTGGCCCAATGCGACTTTGCCGTTTGTTAGCGGCGGGCAAATGTCGCAGGAGCAATATCTGGCGCTGGTCACGATGCACGGAACCATCATGGTGTTCTTCGTGCTGACCACCGCGCCGCAAGGCGGGTTCGGCAATTATTTTCTGCCGATTCAAATCGGCGCGCCGGATATGGCCTTCCCCCGCTTGAACATGCTCTCTTTCTGGGTCACGTTTCTGGCTTTCGTTTCCATCATCGCCGCGTTCATCGTTCCCGGCGGCGCGCCGATCAGCGGCTGGACGGGTTACACACCTCTTAGCGGGCTCGGCGAAATTACCGGACCCGGCGAAGGTTGGGGTCAGACCCTGTGGATCGTCAGCATCTCGCTCTTCTGCCTCGCGTCTTTACTTGGCGCGCTGAATTTCATCGCCACCACGATTGACCTGCGCGCTCCCGGGATGAGCCTGATGCGCTTGCCTCTGACCGTGTGGGGGTGGTTCGTCACCGCGATTCTGGGCTTGCTCGCGTTCGGCGTGTTGCTCGCGGGTGGGATTTTGCTTTTGCTGGATCGTTCCGCGGGCACGAGCTTCTTCATTCCTGCGGGCCTCGTGGTGAACGATCAACTGCAAGCGCACAGCGGCGGTTCGCCGATACTGTGGCAGCATCTTTTCTGGTTTTTCGGGCACCCGGAGGTTTACATCGCGATTCTCCCCGGCATGGGAGTCGCCTCGCACATACTTTCCACCTTCGCGCGCAAGCCGGTTTACGGTTATCGCGCGATGGCTTATGCGATCTGCGCCATCGGCTTCCTGGGATTCATGGTTTGGGGCCATCACATGTTCGTCAGCGGCATGAGCCCCTATTCCGGCTTTGCGTTTTCGGTGCTGACGATGTCCATCGGTGTGCCATCAGCGATTAAGACGTTCAACTGGCTCGGCACTTTGTGGGGCGGCAAGATTCAATTCAAGTCGCCGATGCTATTCGCGCTTGGTTTCGTTTCCCTGTTCGTCTCGGGCGGTCTCTCCGGTTTGTTTCTCGCGCAGCCTGCTGTGGATAACATGCTGCACGCTACCTACTACGTGGTAGCTCACTTCCACCTGGTGATGGGCGTCGCCGCGATTTTCGGGATTTTCGCCGCCACCTATTTTTGGTTTCCGAAGATGTTTGGACGGATGATGAGCGAGCCGCTGGGCAAGATTCATTTCTGGTTTACGTTCGTCGGCGCTTACTGCATCTTCATGCCGATGCATTTCATCGGGATCGCAGGCGGCATCCGCCGCTATGCGGACGCCTCGGCCGTTGGCTTCCTGGCGCACCTGCAGCCGGTGCACCAGTTCATGACCATCGCCGCGTTCGTCACGGGCTTCGCGCAGTTGTTCTTTCTGTTTAACTTTTTCTACAGCTTGAAGTTCGGGCCCAAGGCTTCCAAGAATCCCTGGAACGCCACGACTCTGGAATGGGATACGGATTCCCCGCCCCCCATTGACAATTTCGGCGGCCACTATCCGAGCGTCTATCGCGGGCCGTATGAATTCAGCGTTCCGGGCGCGGTGGACGACTTCATCCCGCAATGGGTGGAGCCGTCGCAGGTGGCGCGCGCAAAATAATGTGCTCCTTTTCGGCGGCGCAGCGTTAGATTCCGCTGGGACCTAAGCGCAGTTCGGAGTAATTGAGTGCCAAGCACAATCGTCAGCGAAGAAATTGAGCTGATTCATTCGGGCAAAGGCCCGGGCGGCGGAAATTTCTCTGGCGACGGCGGGGATGGCGGAGATAGCGGCGGCAGCGGCGATTCGTCCGGCGCGACCAGAGTTCCCCAGCGCGCGTACGTTACGGGAATGTTCATCGCGCTTGCCGGCATTCTGATGTTCTTCATGGCGTTCGTCAGCGCCTACATCGTGCGCAAGGGCATGCCTAACAGCGCCTGGATTCCGCTGCAAGTTCCGCGCATCCTGTGGCTCAACACTTTGGTCTTGATCGCTAGCAGCATCACCCTGGGGCGCGCGCACAACCGCTTCAAGGCGCAAGATGAGGAAGGATTCCGCCACTGGTGGGCCACCACGACGTTTCTCGGCGTTCTCTTCGTGGCCGGCCAGATCATCGCGTGGCGGCAGCTCGCCGCGCAGGGAATTTTCCTCGCGACCAATCCCAGCAGCAGCTTCTTCTACGTTTTTACCGGTGCGCACGGTGCGCACTTGCTGGGTGGAATCCTGGCGCTGCTCTACGTGCAATTCCGCGCCACGCGTAAGGTGGCGCGCGGCACGGCGATCGAAGTGGTCTCCATGTATTGGCATTTCATGGACGGGCTGTGGGTATTCTTGTTTCTACTCCTCTACCTGGGAAGGTGAAGCGTGAGTGACACGGAATTCGAAGGCATAGTCGAATCGCGCTGGTCCGGCGGCGCGTCTCCCTTCGCCATCAATTCGAAAAAATTGGGGATGTGGCTGTTCATCGTTTCGGATTCACTTACGTTTTCGGCCTTGCTCATCAGTTATGCCTACGTGCGGCTGGAGACACCGGACTGGCCGCGTCCGTTTGAGATTTGGCCGGCCATCGCCAAGTCTTCGTTGATGACCTTCGTGCTGCTCTCCAGCAGCTTGACGATGGTCTTGGGCGTGAATGCGGCGTTTAACGGCGACCGGAAGAAGACGGTGCGTTACCTGATCGCCACGATTATTTGCGGCATCGCGTTCGTCGCGATTCACGCGACGGAGTGGGTCACGCTCTTGGGCGAAGGTGTTACACCGTGGTCGAATCCCTTCAATCCGGCTGCTCCACTTTTCGGCGGGACGTTTTTTGGGCTTACGGGCCTGCACATGCTTCACGTGACGATCGGTGTGGTTTATCTGGCGATTATTGCTTGGGGCTTCGGGAAAGACAAATATACGGCCGAGCATGTAGAAGTGAGCGGCCTGTACTGGCACTTCGTGGATCTGGTTTGGATGTTTATTTTTCCGATGGTGTATTTGCTGAGCGTCAATCCGAAGTGACAATGATATGAAGGAGCGAGTGAACTGATGAGCGCACACGGACACACGGCCGAGCTCACGCACGAACACGCCGTTGGGACCACGAAGCTATTCGCCACGGTTTGGGTCTGGCTGCTGTTGCTGACGATCGTGGAAGTTTTCCTGGCCTACCTGCGGTTGGAAGTGCACCTGATGATCACGATTTTGGTCGGCCTTTCGCTCATCAAGGCGGCGCTGATCATTTCTTATTTCATGCACATGCGCTTTGAGCGGCTGGGGCTGTTCCTGTTGCTGATTCCAGCGATGGTGTTCTGCATCTGCATGATGCTGATCATGTTCTTTCCGGACAGCATTCGTCTGACGCATCTGCGGCCGCATTGACGCGGTCAGCGAGCGGTGCCGAGGGACGCGCCGCTGCTGGCGATTGCTGTTCGGCACGGTGTTACGTTTAGCGAGAGAATGAATTGAAGAAGGACTTCCTAATTCGCGCGGCGTTGCTGCTTGTTTCTTGCGCGGCTCTGATTGCGCTGCCCATGCCGCAAGTTCACGCGCAGAGTTGCGCGATGTGTTACCAGAGCGCGGCCGCTTCTGGGCCGCAAGGCGGCGCGGCACTGCGCCACGGTATTTTGCTGTTGTTCGTACCCGCCATCAGCTTGTTCGTGGGGATCTTCGCTCTGATCTACCACCGCCGGAACGCTACGCGCTGAGGCTCCGCCGCTAGGTAATGCGGCAACGGCGGACGAACCTTCCGAACGTCATCCGCCGTGCCTTCGCCGCCAAACTCGAGTCTATTTGCTCTTGGGTTTGTGTAAATCAGTGCAGATGGCCACGGCGCTGTTCGGATCCACCGCGCCGTCGCCCTGCTCCACGTGCTGAATTTTTCCTTCCTTATCCACCACGATGGTGGTTCGCTGTGCCCACTCGTATTTGTCTCCCTGCACGTCGTAGGGCTTCAGGATTCCGTACGCGGTGAGGACTTTGCGGTTCATGTCGCTGAGCAGAGGAAAGGTCACTGCGATCTGTTTTGCGAATGCGGCGTTTGCTGCGGGGCTGTCGATGCTGATTCCCAGTACTACGGTGTCGCTTGCTTCCAACTTGGCCATATCAGCCTGATAGGCCTGCAATTCCTTGGTTCAACCGCCCGTAAACGCAAGAACGTAAAAAGCCAGGATGACGTTTTTCTTGCCGCGGAAATCACTCAGCTTCACCGGCTTCCAATCGTTCGCCAGCAGCGTGAAATCAGGCGCTACGTCGCCCGCCTTCAAGTTCGTCTTGGCGATGGCATCTTCCTGCGCCGTAGCGGAAAATTGACCCGCCAACATCAGCAGCAGGAGAAGCCCGACGACGGCAATGACGATCCTTTTCATCGGTTATCTCCTCGTGAAGTTTGCAGACTTCGCAGTACAATTATAGCTGCGTTCCGCTTTTTGCTTGTAACGCCGATGTAATTTTTGCGCCAGAAACGCACCTCGGATTTCCCTGTTCCTTGCTGTTACTTTCCCTATAATCCGTCAGTCACACCGGGGGCACGGACGCAGTGTTTGCCGACCGCACCAGTTGGAACTTGAAGGCTAATCCGCTGAGCGAGGCTCTTGCCAAGCATCGCGCCGCGGGGAAGCAGCTACTCGATCTCACGGTTTCGAATCCGACCGAATGTGGGTTCGAATACGACAGCCGCGCGATCCTGCAAGCTCTCGCGAACCCGGCCAGCCTCGCGTACCACCCGGAACCTCGAGGACTGCTGGTCGCTCGGCGAGCAGTTGCTGCGTATTACGCTGCGCGCAACGCAAAAGTGCGTGCGGAAAGCATCATTCTTACCACCAGCACCAGCGAGGCATACTCATTCGTTTTCCGCATGCTCTGCAACCCCGGCGACGAAATCCTGATTCCCGAGCCCAGCTACCCTCTTTTCGCATTCCTCGCGGATATTCAGGACGTGAAACTTGCGCGTTATCCGCTCGTCTATGATTACGGCTGGCAGATTAATTTCCACGCGTTGCAGCAGGCCATTACGCCGCGCACGCGCGGGGTGATAGTAGTCCACCCAAACAATCCCACCGGGCATTTCACCAAATCTCATGAGCGGGAAAAACTCAATGAGATTTGCTGCTCACGCAATTTGGCGATCATCGCCGATGAAGTTTTTCTGGATTTCGCGCTGCAGGGCCAACCGCCATTCAGTTTCGCCGGCAACTCGAAGGCCCTCACCTTCACCATGAGCGGCCTATCCAAAATTTCCGGCCTGCCGCAGATGAAAGCCGCGTGGCTGGTCACCAGCGGACCCGAAGAACTGAAATCGCAAGCTCTGGCGCTCCTGGAAATCATCGCGGATACTTATCTTTCGATGAACGCGCCGGTTCAGCACGCAATTCCCGCGCTACTCGAGCAGCGCCAGCGGTTTCAAACGCAGCTGCTCGCCCGCGTGCGAAAAAATCTGGAGGAATTGGATCGCCAGCTCGCCACGCAGAAATCCTGCGCACGGCTGGCGGTGGAAGCCGGCTGGTACGCGGTGCTTCGCGTCCCTGCAACGCGCTCGGACGAAGAGCTGGCCATCGAACTACTGATGCGGAAAAATGTCTATGTTCATCCGGGCCATTTCTATGATTTTCCATCCGAAGGATTTTTGATCGTCAGCCTGATTGCGCGCGAAGAGGAATTTGCGGAGGGAACGAAACTGCTGTTATCAACGTCTTAGCGTCCGAGAAGGACCACGCACGAGGCCGCTCGAGTTTTATCAAGCCGCCGCGCCGCGACGCACGAGGCCAGCGCTAACGCAGCCTGCCTGGCGGATCTGCCGTCTCCGGAATCGCAATCTTCAGATCGGGCCCCGTGCTTTCCTCCATCTTGGAAGGCACCAATTGAGGAATGCCAATACCGCGATTCATTTCCAGGTGCTCTTTAGCGCAGCGCGGGCAATATCCCTTGCCGTTTTCGTCGTCGCGCTGGCTGGCGAGTTCGTAGCAGCCGCAGATGCAGTCGCAATATCCGGTGATCGAAGCCGTCTTGATAGGTATCAGCGCCATGAAAACCTCTCCCGTGGCCGTTGCGAGGGAATCATACCTACGCGTCGCGCGGCGCGCAAGACGGTGGAAGGGAACTGCAGCAATCGAGTTACTGAAAGACTCAGGCGCGCTCCATCTGCGTCATGCGAAAGGGATCCCCGATCTTTTCGTGCAGTTCCATCCACACGCGGTCCGGATGCGACAGAAATACTTCCACAACCTTGGGATCGAACTGTTTCCCGGAATATTTCTGAATTTCCGCCCGCGCCGCGGAAATCGGCAGCGCTTTGCGATAAGGCCGGTCGGAGATCATGGCGTCCAGCGTGTCCGCCACCGCGAAAATTCTGGCGCCCAGCGGGATCTGTTCGCCCTTCAATTTCCGTGGATAACCCGATCCGTCGTAGCATTCCTGGTGCGACAGAACAATCTCCGCCGCTTCCTTCAGGAAAGGTATGCGCTCAAGCACCGAAAAACCGATCTCGCAGTGCTTGCGCATGATTTCGCGCTCTTCGTTCGTCAAAGGCCCAGGCTTGCGCAAAATGCTGTCCGGCACGCCCATCTTTCCGATGTCGTGCAGAAATGCGCCGCGCGCGATCTGCCGCAGTAAACCCGGATCCACGCCCATGGATCGCGCGATGGTGATCGTAAACGCCGTTACGCGCTGGCAGTGGCCTTCCGTCTCCGCATCTTTCGCATCGAGCGCGCCGCCCAGCGCCTCCAGTGTGTAGTCGTAAGACTGCTCCAGGTCCTGCAAAGCGATGGATAGCTGCTGGGTGCGCTCCGCCACCAGGTGTTCCAAATCGCTCTGATACGTGCGGTTTTCCATCACCAAACGGCGGTGCTCCAACGCGCGCCGCACGCTCAAATGCAGCTGGTCTTTTTCAAATGGCTTCAGAATATAGTCGTAGGCGCCCGCACGAATCGCCTGCAGCGCGATGGAGATGTCGTGCATCGCCGTGACCATGATCACGGGCACGTCCGGATCGTCGTTGCGAAGCTCCGCCAGCAATTTCAGCCCATCCATTTCGGGCATGACGATATCGCTGAGGGCCAGATCGAAGGTGTCTTTGCGAAAAGCGTCCAAAGCCATGCGCCCGTTCGAACACACGGTGCACTGGTACCCCTGCGCTTCCAGCAGGGTCGAAACGACTTCGCGAATCGCTTCTTCGTCGTCCACTACGAGGATTTTTTCCGTTTCCACGATGGGCTCCCAGGAGTCTCTATTATAGAGCCAGCCCACGGGCCAGAAATCCCTTAGTTGACGAATCGAATAAGGGCGTGCTGCATCGCACAATAGTAGTGTTCTACCGCCGGTTCTCGACGTCCGCTATGTCGCGACGGACAATTTCCATCTAATTTCGGTCCACCCGCGACCGGTGCCCCATCCCCGCCCTGCGCTCGGCGGGAGCCGTGGCCAGCCGCGCCATGCCGGCCTCGATTTGCACGGAAAGGTTTCCGACCAGCTCCGTGAGCCGCGTCAATCGGTCCGTTGCGCGCGGTCCTTCCGCGCTAATCAGCAGTAACGCGATTCGGTACTTGACGCGGAATTGCAAGCGCGGACCGGCCCGTTGGCATCGCTGAATCCACGGTTCGCTGGCTGACATTTTCCGCACCACTTTAAACAGTCGCTCCAGCCGCCCGAAATCTTCGGCGAGCCCGAAGAGGAAGCCCTCGAGGACCTGCTTACGCTCGGTATGGAAATGCCGCTCCGTTTCACCGGAGGCTTTTCGCCGCAAATAATCCTCGTCCAGCGTCGCGAGGGCTTGCCGCAACTGCGGGAAATGCTGCGCATGTAACGCCAGAAGGTCTTCCATCCGATCCTGGTGGCGTCCTGGGATCTCTTGCGGCAGCGGCCTCAGCGCGCCCCAGCCCAATTTCACCATGCCGAAAACGCCAATCAACAAGCAGCAGATCCCCAGCAGGCTCATTTCACATCTCACCTTCGCCCGGCATTGGGCTCGCGGATCCCGGCTTGATGATACCATTTACCATGTTGCCGTTGACGCTGGGGTTTACCAAGAGTAACATCCAGTCGTTCGCACTAAATTAGGGCCAGATTTTTGCTGGGGAGCGGCGTGGAATCGCTCGAACGCTTCGCGCAGAATCAGCGCATCATCGAGGAGTTTGCCTCGCAGTGGCTGGTGGCCATCCCCACTGCTCTGGGTCGCCTCGCGCACGTGGCCATGTTGCGCGACGTTTACACCGGTCGCTATCATCATCTGATTCTTCAAGAGGCGTACTCCGAGCCCGCCGTCCATCAATCCTTGCTCTACTGTCACGAGGAGCTGTTTGAGAAAGTCCTCGAAAATAATTTCGAACAGCAGGAGCGAGACTTGCGCAGGTGCTTCGCGGGGATGGACGCCCCGCCCGCCGAAATCGCCCGGCGCTGGTTGGAAGTGGATCTGTTCCGCTTGTTCGTTCCCTTCGGCACGCCTGCGTATCTGCGCGATCTTTTTTGCTGCAATTTACGAGCGATCCTCGGACTGCTTGTTTCGGAAGTGTCTGCAGCTCATACCGCTGCGTAAAATTTTTGTCTCGCCCGTAATAACTGCTGGAAACCCCGCGCACGTTTGTTAGCATCGAACTATGGTGACTACCCCGGTGCGCGGATGGTTCCGCGATCCCTTCAAGCGAATGCTTTTCGAGCTTGGCGCCGGCTACTACGCGCGTAAACTGGCCACCGGTCCCGAGGCAGACCTGCGGCACGAGTTCCTGCAGTCCCTGCAATTGCCCGTTTCCGGCAATGGTCATGGCACGATCAGCGTTCTGGACGTCGGTTGTGGTCCCGGCCATGTGGCTCGCGCGCTCGCGCGCAGCGGTTACGATGTAACCGCGGTAGATCGCAGCCGCAGCCTGCTGCGAATTGCCAAAAAGCTCGCGACGCGTGAACGCACCGCAGTGCGCTTCCACTTGTCGCCCGCGGAAAAACTTCCGTTCCCGGATTCGTCATTCGATTATTGCTACTCTACCGGCGTGGTCTATTGGGTAGAACACCTCGCTGCGACTCTATCCGAAATGGTGCGTGTCACTCGTCCCTCTGGACTGGTTGCGGCGCTCGATCCACACGCCTCCATGTCCGTGACCAAAATCCTGGCGTACGCTCGCGAGAAATGTCTAAACGCGCGTGACACACGCAAGCTCGTCGCCTGGGCCACTTCCGCGCAATGCAATCGCCGCTTCGAGGAAGGCCATCTCCGTCGCGTGCTCACCGACGCGGGCCTGCAGAGTCTCACATTAGAGCAGCGCTTCGGCGGCATGGTGTGGTTCTGGAAGGGGACCGTGCCGGCGCGAGCGTGAGGCCTTCGCAGAAGGCATGCGGCAAGCGAAAGGCATCAGTGGCGCTGCAGTTCGTGGCGTGAAAGTCCCAGTTCGCGGAAGCTGCTATTTTTGTTCCTGTGCCGACGTTGTCGTGCCAAGACGTCCGGAGGTTTGAATGAAATTGTTTGGGCGAACGGAGCGTCGGATCGGATCGAAGCGATACATCGCCGTAGCGCTGCTGCTGGCCTGCGGCATCGCTTTCGCCGCCCAACGGCCGGCTGTTTCGTCCAAGGCCGCTTCATTCGGTCAGCCGAAGACCCCTTCGCAGACGGCTCCCGCGTCGAGCCCCGAGTTCATCAAAGCCGCCGATGAGGTTCTGGCGCAGATGAGCAAGATTCTGTCGCTCCCGATCAAGGAGCCGCTCAAGAAAACTCTCCGCTCGAAACAAGAAGTCCGCGACTACCTAATTCGCGAGGATAAAGAAGACAAGAACGATGCGGAGCGCTATGCCGACGACAAAGCTCTGGAAGCTTTCGGCCTGATTCCCAAAGGTTTTCCGCTGGATTCCTTCATGCTCGATGTTTTAACCGATCAGGTGGCGGGGCTGTATGATCCGAAGGCCAAGGAATTTTACATAGCCGATTGGATCCCCGTGGACGAGCAGCGCACCGTGATGTCGCACGAGCTCACCCACGCGCTCGAAGATCAATCCTTCCACATTGATTCCTGGATCAAAGCCGCCCGTCCGAATGACGATGCCGAACTCGCGCGCGACGCTGTCAGCGAGGGCTCAGCGATGGCCGCGATGGTGGATTACGAAATGCTCGACCAGAAGGTTAGCGTGCGTGATGTTCCGGACGTCACGCTGCTGATCCGCGCCGGCGCCCTGAGCGAAATGGATAAGGATCCCAACCTCGCCAAGGCTCCGCTGTATATTCGCGACGAACTGCTGTTTCCGTATCTTGCCGGAACCGGTTTCACGCAGGAATTCCTGAAAGCGCACTCGGGATGGCAAGACCTGCATTTGATTTTTCAGAATCCGCCGGTATCCACGCAACAGATCATTCATCCGGATTTGTACCTGCACGGCGTGAAACCCGAAGTTGTGCCGCTGCCGGAATGGAAAGGCGTGGTCCCGAGCGATTGGAAGCTGCTGGAAGAAAATGCCATGGGAGAATTCGGCGTCGAGGAAATCCTGAAGCAGTTGCTGGACGAAAATCGCGCGGAGTTGCTGGCTCCGTCGTGGAAAGGCGACCGCTACGCGGTGTTCGAGGACGCCAAAACGAAGTCAATTTCGCTGGTGTTCCGCCTGGCGCTCGATAATCCAGACGACGCGGCGCATTTCTTCGGCCAGTACAGCGAGGCCCTGGAACACAAATACAAATCGCGCACGGAGCTTTTTCGCCGTCCTAGTTTTTTCCAGTTTCAGTCCGAATCCGGCGGAGTTTTCCTGCGCTGCATCGCGACGCACTGCGTCAGCGTGGAAGGCGCAACGCGCGAAACGTTCGACAAAATCGATCACGCCATCGGTTGGGAGCCGGCGCCGGCGGCTGTGAGTGCGCCTGCCGCGTCCGAGACTATCACGCGACAGTCAGCGCCAGTCGCATCCGGTCGCACCGGCGCGCAATAACTTCGGGCACCGCCTCAATCATTCAGCGCAAGCTCGACGGTATCCGCGCGATGAACGACCATTAGCGTTTGATCGTCAGCCTGTTTATTGCCGCTCGAGTAGCTCTGCACGTCCTTCATACACGCCGCCGCGAGTTCCTGCGGCACCCATCCATGCCGCTCACCCGCAATATTCGAAAGCCGCTCCGCGCCGTATTCCGTGCCCGACGCATTCACGGCTTCCGAAATTCCGTCGGTATAGAGCAGCAAGCTGTCGCCGCGCTCCATGCGCACGCGCTGAATCGTGTAGCGGCTGGTGGAAAACATTCCCAGGGGCACGCCCGTCGAACAGACTTGCCGCACTCCATCCTTGGCTATGAGCAACGCAGCCAAGTGTCCAGCGCTGCCGATCTCGATTTCGCCGCGTTGCCCCGCGCGCCCGCAAATCAGCGTCGCATATTGTCCCGCGATGGTGCTCTGGCAGAACACGCTGTTCGCTGTTTCCAAAAGCTTATCGAGGGTCAGGCCCACGCCTGCGAGGCTGCGGAACATAGCGTGCAGGTGAGTCATCAGCAGGGAAGCCGCCACGCCCTTTCCGGCTACGTCGCCCAGCAAGAAAATCAGTTCGCCGCCCGTAGCAGCCGGAGAAATCAAATCGCAATAATCGCCGCTCACCATTCCCGCCGGCTTGTACTGATAGTGCACGCGCCAATCCCCATGTCGGAGATCCGTACGCGGCAGCAATCCACGCTGTACGCGCGAAGCAAGCTCCAAATCGCGCTCGAGCGCGCGCTGTTCACCACTCGTCAAATGATCCAGGCACAGCCGGACCAGCGGATCGGCCAGCAGCCGGTCTTTCTCCACGGAATCGTGGCACTCCGTACAAATTCCGTAGGTTCCTTCATCCATGCGGTGCAGGGCGGAATCCACTTCACCCAGAAGTTCCAGCAGCGAAGCCGTCGGAGCCGCCGCCACGGGCGAAGCCAGCACTGCGTTCAATTCAGCCCGCCGTTTTTCCAATTGTTGGCGAATGTACGGATCGCTCACTGCGCTCATATCCTTAGCCTCCACCTCTGAGCTTCGCGCCATCTGTGCTGCTGCGCTATCCGTTTCCGGCATAAGAACTCCCTTTGCCCCGATCCCTCAAATGCTCCCGTATTGGATTCCTAATCTCCCGCTCGCGACTCTGCCTTCATGGCGTCGAGCAAGGAGCCTCCGGCCGCCTGGTCAACCCTACCCCGGCGCTCGAGGCGTTGCAAACGGCGCTCGAAATCGCTCCTGTAACGCCGCAGCAACGCAGCGCTTAGCCTGGCGCTGCGGGTTGCCGGACGCAACTCGGCGAGGGCCTTGCGCACGAGCGTAGCAGCGCGCTGCGGCTCGCGGCCGCGCCGCTCGTAATGAATCGCCAACTGCTGATATGCCTCCAAACCCTCGCGCGAGCTGCCCAGGATGCTCTCCCAGAGTTTCACCGCCAGCGGCAAATCGCCGTCGCGCTTCGCCAATCGCGCGAGGGAGCGCCGCGCTGCCCGGTCGGTTTCCGCGGGCAGCACGGCGTCGAGGGACTGCGCATAGTGTTTCCTCGCGCGCGCGGTATCGCCGCGGCGTTCGCAAATGCGCGAAACTCCGAACAGTTCCAATCCGTCCATGCCGTCTGTCTGCGGGTCGGCGAGTACCGCGACGATTCGACTGGCAAGACCCGCGAGGCCTCGCAGGTCCATTTGATTGTGCAGAAAGACTTGCACCAGCGGCTCCGGCGGGCCGCCGCGCAAATAATCGAAATAGAATTGCGGGATCATCTCTGAAATCAAGTCCGCGCCGCGATTCCATCCGAGTACATGCTTTTCCAGTTCCGCCAGCCGCACCGAGCCCAAGCGCACGCGCCACAAATTGCGCGCCGGATGCAGAAAATCCAAGTGCGCGCGCGGCGCCGCGGGCCGGATTTTCCGCGTCATGCGATAGCGCGTTTCCAGCAGCGGCCAGTCAAACGATTTTCCGTTGAACGTCACGAGCACCGGACGCTCGGCCATGCGCTCCGCGAGTGTGAGCAGCAGCGCGTGCTCCTCGCTCAGCTCGCGCATGAAGAATTGCTCGACTTCGAGTCCACCGGCGTCCCACCATGCGATACCCACCATGAACGGATACGTCCCTGTGCCGCCCATCAGCCCCGTGGTTTCCGTGTCCAGGAAAAGCCATTGGCGTGGATCGCTCACTTCCGCGCAAGCACCCGGCGCGAGTAACCGCAGCGCGTCGGCATTCACGGAGCCTTCCGGTGGTTCGCACCCGATCGCCTCCGAAAACCATTTGCGCACCGAGAAGTGTTCGCCGAACGAGTTGCTCAGAGCTTTAGCGTCTAACATTTCGGCCAGCCGTTCCGCCCCGTCGGGAAGCGCAGGCGAAAATCCAGGCGCGCGGATCGCGGCAGTCTCCGGCGCTGTGGCTTCCGCCGCAACGTGAGCCTTCCGCGCCGGCCGGAGAGCTGCCAAAGACCCAAGTCGGTCCCGCATGGTCATTGCTAATCAATCTCCCGCGTCACTCTGCACCCTCGGCGGAAAACGATTTCGAAATCACGCTCAAGCACACAACCGCTCCAAAATCGCCAGCGCCGCTTCCTTGGTCTTTTCGCATTTGTCGCCGGCAGGCCCGACGCACGAGGGGCACCCTTGCTCGCAAGGGCAGCCCAAAATCAGCTCGCGCGTCCGCCGCAGCAAAATGCCGTGCACGCGGAACAGCGGCTCGCTGAATCCAATCCCGCCGGGATACGCATCGTACAGGTACAAATTCGGCTCGAAGAATTCCTTCATCTGCGCCGGATCGCCGAGCGGCGCGGAGAATTCCTGCCACTCCGTTTCGACGCCCGGGCTTGCCGGCCGCTCGCCCACTGCCGTCCCCAAATCCCGCCCGTCGCACATCAGCAGCAAAGTGGCCATGGAGGCCATCGCGTAGAGCAGACCAAGAATTCCGTTCTGCCGATCAGACAGCGCATACGGCAAATCAGCCAGCAGCTTGCGTTCGAGCGTGATCCAGAATGCCGTCGTGTGCATCTCGTTCTCCGGCAACTCCAGTTTCCCCGCGCCGATATTTTCATTCGTGAAAAATTTGATCTTCTTGAATCCCACCACCTGCGAGCGCACCAGCACGTCGCCATGCGCCCGCGCCGCGGGACCTGCGATCTGCTGTTCTTTGGCAATTTCCAGCACGCGCACCTGCGTGTAGCGAATTGCGTCCGTGTAGTAATCCACGTTCACGCTTTTCACGTACGCCTTGCGCTGCTCAAAATCGAGCCGCTCCACGTGATATTGCTGGCCCTGGTGCAGATAAATCGCCTTGGGATGCACGGTGGTCAGCGCCGAAGAGAAATCCACCTCGCCAATCACTTCCGGCTCGCCGTCCTCGACTCCATCCGTGCCGCCGGTGGTGTCAATGATCACGAAATTGTCGGAGGTTACCGAACGCAAGCTCACCGTATCCGCGGGATACGCTTCCTGCACCCAGTGCCAATTCCCACCGCTGCGATGGAGGAATCCCGCTTCGCTCATCCGCTCGCACAGGCCGGGCAAATCCACGTCGCCGAAGCGTTCCTCGGGCCCAAGCGGCAATTCGAACGATGCGCACTTCAAATGGTTCACCAGAATTTCCAGATTGTCCGGCTGCACATACGCATGTTCCGGCGAGCGGCCGAAAAAATAATCCGGGTGCTGCACGATGAACTGATCCAGCGGCGCTGACGACGCCACCATCACCGCACAGGATGTTCCGCTCCTTCGTCCAGCACGCCCCGCGCGTTGCCACGTGGAAGCGATCGAGCCGGCATATCCCGCCATCACGCTGGCATCCAGCGAGCCGATGTCAATTCCCAGCTCCAGCGCGCTCGTCGCCACCACGCCGCGAATCCGTCCATCGCGCAGGCCGCGCTCAATTTCGCGGCGCTCCCCCGGCAAATAGCCGCCGCGATATCCGCGCACAGGCTCGGCTTCTCCCGGACGCGGCCGGTTCGCCTGCTGCAAATACGTCAGCAAAACTTCGGTGTGCAACCGGCTATTCGCAAACACGATAGTTTGCAGCTTGCGCGCAAGGAGCTCCTTCGCCACGCGCGTTGTTTCGTTTAAATAGCTTCGGCGAATTCCCAGGTTGCGATTCACCATCGGCGGATTGTAAAAAACGAACAGTTTCTCCGCGGCCGGCGCGCCGTTTTCCTCAACGACCTGAACCGGCTCCGCGATCAGCTGCGCCGCCAGCTCTCCCGGATTGGCAATCGTCGCCGAACAGCAGATGAATTGCGGCTTCGAGCCATAAAATTCCGCGATGCGCGCCAAACGGCGCAGCACGTTCGCCAGATGGCTGCCGAAAACTCCGCGATACGTGTGCAATTCATCGAGCACGATGTAACGCAAATTCTCAAACACGCGCGTCCACTTGGTGTGGTGCGGCAATATTCCCGTGTGCAGCATGTCGGGGTTCGTCAGGATCACGTGGCCGCGCTCGCGAATCGCGCGCCGCGCGTCGCTCGGCGTATCGCCGTCATAGGTGAACACACCGAAGCAATCATCCAGACGCTTCGCCAGGTCGTGCAGCTCCGCTAGTTGATCCTGCGCCAGCGCCTTGGTGGGGAACAGGTACAGCGCGCGTGTGTCCGCGTTCCCGAGCACGGCATTCAACACCGGCAGGTTGTAACACAGCGTCTTGCCCGAGGCCGTGGGAGTGACGACCACGAAATTCTTCCCGGCGTGCGCCAATTCCGCAGCTGCCGCCTGATGCGTGTAAAGGCTTTCGATCCCCTTGGCGTGATAAGCCCCCGCCAGTTCCGGCCGCACCCATGCTGGCATCGCTCGGAACTGCGCCTCGCGTGCCGGAATGTGCCGCACGGCAGTCAGCACTTCGTCCGCGCGATAACGCGCGACCAGCGCTCCCAGAGCCTCCTGCACCGTCTCCAAGGTCGTGCTAGCGCGAACGGCCAGACCTCCTGGCGAGCTACCTGCCAACCCATGTTGAGACGCGGCCATCACTACCTCCCCTGGAAATTGCCAAGCTCCCGCCCGTCCGCCATGTTTCGCCTTTTATTCGCTGAGGCTATCACGCGGCATCCGCGCGCGCAACACCAGTCTTGCGCGCTGATTTCCATCGGCGGCGCGCATTGCCCCCATATTCCACACCAAGACCGCCCACCCCTAGCCATCCGCTACCAAATTTTGTTATACATGAAGCATGCCCCACGACTTCCTGATTTTCGATTTCGGCACCAACGAAGAAGTAGCGCAGCAAGCACGCCACAAAGTGGAAGGCTGGACGCAAGGTTTCCGCCTCGGCAAGAAAATGCTCCTCAAGTTCGAGCGCGAAGCCGCCGACGATTCCGCCGAGCCAGCCAAGGCCACCGCGAAGCCGGGCGCCGCGCACAAAAAGAAGTCCGCGACCAAATCCGAAGCTGCTGAACCCAGCGGCAACGTGCGCGTCCTGGTCCGGCTGGACTTTTCCGACCACGAAAAGCTCTCGCTGCAACGCTGGCTCGATCGCATCCCCGCCGAGGAGCCGTTCAAATCAGCGAAAGCGGAAATCATACGACAGGGCCAACCGGGATTCACCGAAGCCGCGGAACTCTTTGACTCCCTGTCCTAACGGCCACATGATGCCTGTCTCTTTTCCCAGTAATCCCAGCGTGGTTTCAGCGCGGCTTTTTTCTCTGCGCACCACGCATTTGGCTATAATGGCGTGTACCTAATTCCCACGGTGTGCCTCTAAGGCGAGAGTGCCCGATGGCGACCCAGACGAAAACAAAATTAGCGAACTACGACGCGGCGAAATACCAGGGCCTCGAGCGCGAAACGCTGATCCGCGTCTATCGCACCATGTTCATGTCGCGCCGTCTGGACGATCGCGAGATTCAGCTGAAGCGCCAGAATCGCCTTTTCTTCCAGATTAGCGGCGCTGGTCATGAAGCCGTCCTGGCCGCAGCCGGTTTGGTCTTGAAGCCGACCTACGATTGGTTCTTCCCGCACTATCGCGACCGCGCGTTGATGCTCATGCTCGGCGTCACCCCTTACGAAATGCTGCTGCAAGGAGTGGGCGCGAAAGCCGACCCGGCATCCGGTGGCCGTCAGATGCCTTCGCACTGGGGCAATCGGGATTTGAACGTGGTTACGCGCTCTTCACCCACCGGCACGCAATTCTTGCAGGCGATCGGCGCGGCGGAATGCTCGTCGTATTTCGAGAAATTTCCCAAAGCTTTCGACCAGGCGCGCAAGGCTCCCATGGGCGCCACGGTCTCTTTTCACCGCGACGAGATTATTTACGTTTCGGCGGGCGACGGCACCACCAGCGAAGGCGAATTTTACGAATCCCTGAATACTGCCTGCGGCAAACGTTTGCCGATTCTTTATCTGATCGAAGACAACGGCTACGCCATTTCCGTCCCGGTCGAAGTACAAACTCCCGGCGGCAGCATTTCCAAGCTGGTCAGAAATTATCCGAACCTCTACGTCGAAGAGTGTGACGGCACCGAGCCGCTGGAAAGTTACGCAGCATTGCGCCGCGCTGCCGATCATTGCCGCGCCCGTAAAGGCCCGGCGCTGATCCACGCGCACGTCATCCGCCCCTATTCGCACTCGCTTTCCGACGACGAAAAGCTCTACAAGTGTGAGCCCGAACGCGCCGCCGAAGCGCAACGCGACCCACTGCCAAAGTTCGCCTTGTTCCTGGTGCGCGAAGGCATCCTGGAAGAAAGCGAAATTGAAGCGCTGGAAGCTGAAGTGGACCGCGAAATCATCGAAGCTACGGATCGCGCGCTCGCTGCTGAACTTCCGACACCGGACTCGATTTACAAGTGGGTTTACTCGCCTGACGTGGATCCCGCCTCCCGCGATTTCGAATCTACGCCCAAGAAAGAAGGCCATCCGAAAACGATGGTCGAAATGGTTTCCATCACTCTGCTCGACGAGATGAAACGCGACGAGCGCATCGTCGTCTTCGGCGAAGACGTGGCCGATTGCAGCCGCGAAGAAAGCCTGGCTACGGTGAAAGGGAAGGGCGGCGTATTCAAAGCCACAGCAGGCTTGCAGCGCAAATTCGGCTCGCAGCGCGTTTTCAATTCACCGCTGGCGGAAGCAAATATCGTCGGCCGCTCCATCGGCATGGCCATTCGTGGGTTGAAGCCGGTTCCCGAAATTCAGTTCTTCGACTACATTTGGCCGGCCATGATGCAACTGCGCAACGAAATGGCCACGATTCGCTGGCGCTCCGCGGGACATTTCAAATCGGCTGTCGTGATCCGAGTTGCCATAGGCGGCTACCTTACGGGCGGCGCGATTTATCACAGCCAATGCGGCGAAGTCACTTTCACTCATATTCCGGGACTGCGCGTGGTGATGCCTTCCACCGCGCTCGATGTTTGCGGTTTGCTGCGCACGGCGATTCGCTCGGACGATCCTGTGCTGTTTCTCGAGCACAAGCACCTCTACCGGCAGCCCTATAACCGCTCGGAATATCCCGGGCCGGATTTCACCGTCCCGTTCGGTAAAGCGCGCATGGTGCGGGAAGGCACGGACGTGAGCGTGATAACCTACGGCGCCGTGGTGCATCGCGCGGAAGTCGCGGCGGCGGAACTCGCGCGCAACGGGATCTCAGCGGAAATTCTGGACCTGCGTTCGCTCAGCCCCTACGACTGGGAGGCGATCGCAGCTACCGTCCGCAAGACCAATCGTGTGCTGGTAGCCTACGAAGACACGCGCTCCTGGGGCTACGGCGCGGAAATCGCCGCGCGCATCGCCGACGAGTTATTCGACGAGCTTGCCGCTCCGGTACGACGCGTAGCCGCTACCGACACCTTCGTCGCCTACCAGCCGAGGCTCGAAGACGCCATCCTTCCCCAGACTGAGGACATAGCTCACGCCATCCGCGAGCTAATGGCCTACTAGCCCGGCCTGCCCGTCGCATGAAACCTTTCAATTGCCCCGTTCGTATACTAGAGTAGGCGGGTGAGGCTCGAGCACGAACCGCTCGGGAGGGTTAGATCATGAACTGTCAAAGTTGCCACAAAGAAATCGCCGAATATTCGAATTTCTGCTACTACTGCGGGGCACGGCAGAGCACTGCGCCCAGCGGCGCGCCGCGTCCGCAGAAGCGGCTGATGCGTTCTTCCACGGATTGCAAGCTGGGCGGCGTTTGCGGCGGCATCGCTGAATATATGGACGTGGATTCGACGATCGTCCGCCTGGTATGGGTATTGCTGATTATTTTTCCGTTTCCGCTGGTACCAGCGGTTCTGGGCTATTTCGTCGCCTGGCTGGTGATCCCGCAAGCGCCTCCGCCGGTGCCCGTGGAAGTTGTCACGCAGCCCAGCGCGCCTTCGGCGCCGGGGCATGGCTCCGCGCAGACGGCTTAGACGTTTCCGGAAAATTTCAGACTGCCCTTGGGGGCGTGCCTGGTGCGCGCCCCGGGTAATTCAATCGCGCTCTTTGCCTTTGGCCCTGCGCGAAAACGAGCCGCGCCGGTCGCCGTAAATCGCCTGGTCGATGGATATCAGGCCTGCGCCCAGCGCCGCCAACGTGAAAGCGCCCACAAACACCGCCAGGGGAAATTGATAGTTGTCCACCTTTGCCGGATTCGAAATGATTCCGTGCACCTTCACCAAGGCCACCGCCATTTCCCCTGCCGCCAGCAATCCCGCAATCCGTGTGAACAATCCCAGGATCAAAAGGCATCCGCCGAAAAATTCCACTACCCCGGCGATATAAACAAAATAACCGGGAAACCCCATGTGCTCGAAACCCTGCATCGCCTCATGTGTGTGCGTGAAAAGCTTCGGATAGCCATGAAACACCAGAATCACTCCCAATGCCACACGCAACAGCAAAAGCGCCAGCGGTTTCAATTTTTCCAGGCTCCGCATCCAATCCCCCCGCGGGCAAATTCCACTATTCCTCGCCGCGCGCCCCGCATTGTACCAGAATGGAAAAACTCTCCCCTCCCGGCGCATGGAAACTTTCCGCACGTGGCCTGCAGGGCTGCGCAGCGCGGTTAGTGTAGAATCTTTAATCACCTATTTTCTATGCTGACGCGATCGAAACAAGCAAATACCGGGACCAATTACCTCTGCCCCGTGCGCCTCGCGAGCATGACCTTGGGAGCGCGTCCGTGATTCGGAAAGTTCTGTTGGGCTCCGCACTTTTACTCGTCCTGGTCGTGGCGCTCTACGTGCGCTTTCATCATTCCGCTCCGCCGCTGGAAACTGCATACGCCGGGAGCCGCTCCGTCACTCTGTACAGCACCTCGGCCCAAGTCCGCGAGCCAGTCGCCGCGGTCGGTTTTGGCGATCGCCTGGACGTCCTGCAGAGATTTCAGAATCAGGTGAAAGTCCGCACCTCGACTGGCGTCATTGGCTGGACCGAGGAAGGGGACTTGTTATCCGCGGATCTCTGGCAAACTTTGAAGGACCTGGAAGCAAAGTCCGCGACCATGCCGGTGGTGGCGCGCGGCCACACCCGAGTTCTCAGCAATCTGCACATCGAACCGGGACGTGACTCGCCGCGCGTGCGTCAATTGAACAAGGATATTCCCGTCGAGATGATGGCGCGCCAGCCGGAGCTCGTCGCGTCCGCCGGCAACCTCGGCGCGGAAGAGGAATCCGCCGACGCTCCCTCATCAGAAACCGCGAAGGCCAACGATCACAAGGGCGACCGCAAGGCCGACCGCAAATCGAATGAGCGCAAATCCGACGACAAGCCCGAGCCTAAAAGGGAAGACTGGTGGCTTGTCCGCGCGCGTGTCACTGACAATGCCGTCTTGGCCGGATGGCTTCTGGGCCGCTTTGTTGAACTCGACGTTCCGTCCCCCTTGCCGGACTATGCCACTTCCGCCGGAATGCGGATTGCCGCTTGGAGTGAGCTGAACCGCGTGCCATCTGCTTCCGGCAAACCCATGGCGCAATATTTGCTGCTGGGCACGCACGGCCCTGAAGGCCAGCCTTGCGATTTCACCTCGCTCCGCGTGTATACGTGGGGCAAGCAGAAGGAACGCTACGAGACGGCCTTCGTCGAAAGCAATGTCTGCGGCAAGCTGCCCATTCAACGCATGCAGTCCGCTGGGCCCGAAGCCGACATCACGTTTTCCTTTCTCGATTCCAGCAACGGCGCGCCGGAACGCCGCACCTATCAAATGCATCAGACCATTGTTCGCCGCGTGAAGGACGGCGCCACCCAGAAGCCGCGGAAACGCACCCGTTAATCACCGCGTTTCATCGCTTATCATTTGAACCCGCACCCCCTTCTGATTAAGATAAATTTGTGGCATGGCGAATCGAGCGGCGATTTTCGGTGCGGCGCACCTACTATTTTGTTCCGTCATGCTCTGCGGCTGCTCGCAAGCCACTTCGCAGCCTCTGCCTCCGCCGCCCGCCGCCTCTCCGACCCTGAAATTTGTCGGCCAGTGGGGCGCCGCAGGCAATGGCCCCGGCCAATTGCAGCAGCCTTCCGGAATCGCCACGAATTACCTCGGCGACATTTTTATCGTGGATTCCGGCAGCGCTTTCATTTCCAAGTTCGCGCCGGAAGGCAAGCCCCTGCTCTCGTTCCAGGAAGACGGTTTGAATCATCCGCAATCCGTTGCAGTAGACCGTGGCGGCGCGCTCTACGTCACCGATCCCGTCCGCAATAGCATTTTCATTTTTATGCCCAATGGCGATCGCTACCGCGAATTGCGCCTGCGCACACGCCCCTTCGCCGGCAACGTGCTGAGCGCCGCAGTCGGCGATGACGGCCTGATTCACGTTCTCGACCAGCATGCCGGCAAAGTGTTCAGCTATACGAACCGCCTGCGTCTGGTGCAAACCTGGGAGCCACGCGAAACTCTCCCGGGCTCGCAGCATTTCGGCACGCTCGTCGAAGGTCCCGATAATTTCCTGTACCTCGGCACGCCCTCGGGCGGCATCATGAAGCTCACGCGCGAGGGCCATCTGATTACAGAAATGACCGCCGCGACGGGAGTCACCTGGAATCCCAACGCGGGCTTCGCGGTCTGGAATAATTGCGTCTTCGTGATGGATTCCGATGGACGCATGCTACACATCGCGAGCACTGCCGACGGTGCGGGGAAGGGAGACATAGATCTTGCCCCCGAACTCGGTCAAGCCTCCCGCAAGGCTCCGGCGCTCGCCGTAAGCCCGCACGGCGAATTACTTGTCCTGGACGCACCGGAATCTCGCGTCCTACGCTACCGCATCACCTTCTGACATTTCCCCTTCACGCGCTATGATTGCGTGTCTGAGATAACGAGGTGTCTCTCATGGCCTTGCTGCTTTCCGAAGCGGACGTGAAGCAAGTTCTCACCATGCCGCTGGCGCTTGCCGCGGTGGAGGATTCTTTTCGCCGCCTCGCCGATGGATCCGCGCAGCTGCACTCCCGCCAGCGGCTGCACATTCCGGGAAAAAGCTACCTGCATTACATGGCTGCGGCAGATGGCGCCGGCGGATACATGGGTCTGAAGATTTACACGAGCTCGCGCGAAGGTCTGCGTTTCCTGGTCCCGCTATTTGATGTGAATTCCGGCGAACTGCTGGCGTTGATCGAAGCGGACTACCTGGGGCAAATTCGCACAGGCGCGGCCAGCGGCGTCGCCACTCGTCTGTTGGCTCGCCCAGACGCCGCGAAGATAGGTATCATCGGCACAGGATTGCAGTCGCGCACACAGCTCGAGGCTCTATCTTTGGTGCGCACCATCACCGGCATTCGCGCCTTCAGCCGCAATCTCGAGCATCGCGAACGCTTCGTCAAAGAAATGACAGCGCAGCTTGGCTTCCCAGTCGTCGCAGTGGCCTCGGCAGAAGAGGCTGTCCGGGGCGCCGATATCGTCGTCACCTCCACCACTTCCACCGATCCTGTTCTGGATGGCAGTTGGCTCGCGCCCGGAATGCACGTCAACGCTATCGGAGCCAATTTCCCGCAGAAACACGAGCTCGACGGCGCAGCCGTCCGCCGCTGTGACGTGATCGTCGTTGATTCCCGCGAACAGTCAAAAATGGAGTCCGGCGATCTGATTCAAATGTACGGTGATGACAAGCGACGCTGGTCCAGCGTCGTCGAACTAGCGGAAATCGTGGCCGGGAAAACTCCCGGGCGCAGCAACCCCGATCAGATAACGCTCTTCAAATCGAATGGTATCGCGATTGAGGACATCCTAGTCGCAGGGCGGATTTACGAATTGGCGCGCGAACGGGGATTGGGCCGGCAGGTTCCGTTGTGGGGGAACGAAGCCCGTGCAGGAGAGGCCCGCGGAGCTTAGACGGAGCAGATCTAGGCGCGCGGCCCAGTGCGAAGTTTATTCAAATGCTTGAACAGCGCGTCGCGCAGCCGCAAACGCGTATCTTCCGGCAGCGGCGCAGGCTCCGAGTTGCAGAATATCTGAATCGTTTGCCGTGTCGTGTCTACCACCACTCGGCAATCCTCGCAATTCTCCAGATGCTTTTCGATCGAGGATTTCAGCGACGGGTCCAGCGCTTCTTCCAGGTAATTTGAGATTTCCTTGACGATGCTCTTGCAATTCACGAATTCCCATCCTGTCGAAAGTAACGGTTCAGTTTCTGGCGCAGCTTCAGGCGCGCCCGCAGCAACCGTGACTTGACTGCCGGGATCGAAAGTCCCAGCGCTTCCGCCGTCTCCTCGGTTGACAATTCTTCGATGTCGCGAAGTTGAAAAACGATTCTAAAAGGCGGCTCGAGTTCCGCGATTGTGTTGGTCAATATCGTGCCCAGTTCGGCCTGCTTGTAGCGTTCTTCAGGCGAAGGACCCCAGTCCTCCACCTCTCGCGGCATCGTATCCTCGCCGGTGTCAACTTCTTCATCGAGAGACACCTGGTTCGGGCGGCGCTTGCGCAGCTTCATCAGCGCCTGGTTTACCGCGATGCGCACCAGCCAGGTGTAGAAGCGCGAATTGCCCTGAAATTCGCCCAGATGCTGGTAGGACTTCAGGAAGGCTTCCTGCATCACGTCTTCAGCGTCTTCCTTGTTTTGCGTGATGTTCTGCGCCAGGCGGAAGATTTTGCGTTCGTAGCGGCCGACCAGTGTTTCGAACGCGTTGATGTCGCCAGCCTTGGCAGCGGCGACCAGCGCGCCTTCGTCGTCCTTCACCACTTGCGAAGGCAGCGGCGTGCGCGGTTGCAACGGATTTAATTTGGATGCGCTCATATAAGTTCCCTATCAGATTAGCATAAATCGCGCCTTTCCCGTGCGAGCCTGCCATCACTCTCCGCACAAATCCCCAAATTTCAGCAATTTAGCAGAGCGAAATTCTGCTTGCCTCTGCCCCAATCCGCTTGCCTCAGGGTCAACCGGCAGGCAACACTTGTCGCGCTGCGCTTGCGGATTGGCCGACTGCTGGCGGATAATCGCACCATCACGCTACGCCTCGGCAGGCCCGGCCCGGGCGAAAAAATCAAAGGGACTGAATGCGCACACTGCCGGATTATCTTCGCAAGGGTATGAGAATGATTCTGGTCGGCGCCAATCCGGGCGACCGTTCCGCGCGCGTGGGGCATTATTATGCTGGCCGGGGCAATCAGTTCTGGCCGATCATGTACGAATCCGGCGTGATTCCCGAGCCGCTCAGCTATGAAGACGACCGCCGCATTCTGGAATTCGGCATCGGGATGACGGACCTCGTGAAGCGTCCCACTCGGGCCGTCGAGGAAATCGAGCGCCAGGAATTTGCCGAGGGCCGCGTCCTGTTGGCGCAAAAGCTGGAAGACCTGAAGCCGCGCGTTGTCGCCTTCAATGGCAAGATGGTATATGAGAAATTCACTGGCCGCCCCTGCAAGCTCGGCCTGCAAAAAGAAAAGCTCTACGGCGCGCAGGTGTTCGTGCTGCCCTCCACCAGCGGATTGAACGCCGGCACGGAGCGCGGTGTGAAGACCCGTTATTTCAAGAAGCTTGCGGCGCTGCTGAAGGCTCTAAAGGATTAGGGAGACCGCAAAGTATGGGAACCACCTTACAGCCGGCTGCCGCTCCGCTCGTAACCGAAGAACGCGCCGGCGCGATTACCATCATCCGCCTGAACCGGCCGGAAAAACTGAACGCGCTGAACCAGCAGCTCGGCCAGGAATTGGTCCACGCGCTGTTGCGCGCGCAAGGGGATAGAGAAGTTCGCTGCGTAGTATTGACCGGAAATGGCCGCGCCTTTTGTGCTGGCGGCGACCTGGAACTGTTGCGCGATGCGCGCCAGCGCAAAGCAGCTGACGAGGTGGAAGATCTCGTGAAGGCAGGCAAAGAAATCTCCATTGCTATCGCCACGATGCCGAAAGTCGTGATCGCCTCCGTAAACGGCGTTGCGGCCGGCGGCGGCATGAACCTGGCCTTGGCCGCCGATATTCGCATCGCTTCCGACCAGGCGCGATTCGCGGAATCCTTCGCGCAGATCGGCCTGTTCCCCGATTTCGGCGGCACATATTTCTTGCCGCGGATTGTCGGGCCCACCCGCGCCGCGGAATTGTTTTACACAGGGCAGATGCTCTCGGCGGACGACGCTCTGCGTTTGGGAATCGTCAGCCGCGTGGTTCCCGCCGATCAGCTGGAGGCCGAAACCAGGAAACTCGCGGAAAGCATCGCCACCGGAGCCGGTCTCGCGCAGCGTGACGTGAAACATCGCATGAGCAGCGAACATCGCAAGGACCTCGAGGAGGCGCTCGACGAAGAAATTCGCCTGCAGCGGCATTGTTTCGAATCCCATGATTTTCTGGAAGGCTTGAACGCATTTTTCGAGAAGCGAAAGCCTAAATTTGACGGGCACTGACGGCGACGCGGCATTAACGCTGAGACGGGCTGGCCGGTGATTTTCCGTGGCGCGTTCCGCGCTGCCGCGGCGGTGGAAATTCCGCACAGCAGAACAAACGGTTTCAGAGGACCAGGCCGCCATTCACGAAAACTCGATCGAACAATACCTCGTTCGCCGGTGCCGTTTTCTAAAATGGAACGGAGACCAATCGTAATGGCTCGTACGGAAACCGGCCTCGCCGCGGATGGCTACACTTTCGGCGAACTGATGGTCGCCGCAGCCGCGCGAGCAATCGCCGATGGTGAGCTCGTATTCGTCGGGATGCGCCTGCCGATGCTGGCCTTCCTCGTCGCGCGCCGCACCCACGCGCCCAGCGCTACTGGCCTCTTTGAAAATGGCGTGCTGCGCGAAACTCCCTCCACCGAACTGCTCTACACCATGGGCGATCCCGCGAATCTGCGCGGCGCCACGCAATGCGGTTCGATGCTTGAGGTGATGGGCCTGCTGCAACAAGGCCGCGTGGACGTGGGCTTTCTTGGTGCCGCGGAAGTGGATCGTTTCGGCAATCTCAACACCACTTGCGGTTATCGGAATAAAGAAATGCAGCGCCTGCCGGGTTCTGGCGGAGCATGTGACATCGCGTGCCTCGCGCGGCGCACAGTAGTGCTGCTCGCGCACGACCGAGCGCGTTTATGCGATCGCGTGGGCCACATCACCTCGCCCGGATTTGGCAGTGGTGAGGGTTGGCGTCACGCGCAAGGATTGCCCGTCGCCTCCGGCCCGTCGGCCGTCATCACCACGCTCGGCGTGCTACGTTTCGGCCACGATGGCGAAGCCTATCTCGCGTCCGTGCATCCCGGCATCAGCGTCGAAGAGGTGCTCGCAAACACTGGCTGGACGCTTCGTGTCGCGGACGAGCTAATGGAAACTCCGCCGCCGAGCGATGAGGAATTGCAGGTAATGCGCGAGCTCGATCCCAATCATTTCTGGACGCGATAAAATGACCGCCGAATCCAAGTTGCTTACTATGCGCGACGCGATCGCGCGCCACGTTCCATCTGGCTGCATGGTCCTACTCGGCGCGCAGCTCGAGCAGATGATTCCATTCGCCGCCGGCCACGAACTGATTCGCCAGAGCCGCCGCGATCTCACGCTCGTCGGCCCCATTTCCGATATTCTCTTCGACCAGCTGATCGGCGCGGGCTGCGTTTCGCGCGTGATGGCGGCGTGGGTTGGCAACGTGTCGGCAGGCGTGGGCTATTGTTTTCGCCGCGCTGTGGAGCGCAGCATTCCGCCGCGGCTTGAAGTTGTGGACTATTCCAATTTCACCATGGCCCTCGCGCTACATGCCGGAGCGCTCGGCGTGCCGTTCCTACCCACCTACACAACACTCGGCAGCGACCTGCTCAAGAAAAACGGTAACCTGCGCGAGTTCTACTCGCCCGTCAGCGAAGAAAAATTGGTAGCCGTGCGCGCATTGCGTCCGGACGTCGCCATCCTGCACGTGCAGCGTGCTGACGCGCAGGGCAACGCGCACATTTGGGGCAGTTTGGGGGTCGCCGTGGATGGAGCGCGCGCCGCTCGCAAAGTGATCGTGGTGGCCGAAGAAATTGTCGAGCCGAGTGTGATCGCGTCCGATCCAAATCGTACTTTGATTCCAGGATTTCTCGTCGCAGCCGTCGTGCATGAACCCGGCGGCGCGCATCCGTCGCCGGTTCAGGGCTATCACAACCGCGATCACGCCTTTTTCGCTGAGTATCACGAACAGACTCGCCGCCTCGACGATTTCGAGGATTGGCTCGCGCGCTGGGTTGTGCAAATAGCGGATCGCAGCGATTATTGGAAGCGGCTCGGCCCCGGCCGAGTCGAAAATCTGGCCGTGAAAGAACACGCTTTCTCCGCACCCGCGGATTTTGGATACTGATGAGCGCAGACGCAATGGCAAATATCGAAATCACGCCGCGCGAAGTGAAGGATCTTCTCGCCCGCGATCCCAACGTGCTTTTCGTGGACGTGCGCGAGCAGTGGGAATACGATACGGCCCGCATCGCCGGCTCGGTGCTGATTCCCCTGGGCGACATTCCTTCGAATTTGCAGCGCCTCGAAAATGCCGAGCGTGTGGTGTTCTTCTGCCACCACGGTATGCGCAGCCTCGACGCGGCCGCGTGGCTACGCTCGCAAGGTGTCGAAGGCGCCCAATCCATGACCGGCGGTATCGAGCGCTGGTCCACCGAAATTGATCCGAGCGTGCCGCGCTACTAAACGGAGAGACGTACGTGACGACGAAGAAGAAAGCCAAAAAACCTGCGGCGGCAGCAAAAAGAAGAGGCAAGACCGCGCAATTCCTGCAGAAGCCCAGCTGCACCACCTGCCGCAAAGCCCGCGCCTACATGGAAAAACGCGGGTTTGAACTGCATTTCCGCAATCTCGACAAGGAGCGCCTCAGTGCGGACGAATTGGAAAAATTAATCGGCGACCGCGATCACAAGGATTTTCTGAACACGCGCAATGAGCTATACCGCCAGAAAAACATGAAAGAAAAACCGCCCACCCGCGCCGACGCCATCCGCATGATGGTGGGCGAGCCGAATCTAATTCGCCGCCCGGTAATCGTCGCCGGTGGCCGCGTAGTCCTGGGCTTCGATCAGGAAAAAATCGACCGCTTGTAGTGGCTGCCTTTAGGTGGGCGCCTTTGAATTTTTCAGGAGCACTCGGATTTGCCGCCGATCATCGACATCCACATTCACATCAACCCGCACGAAACGGTTAATCCCCCCGCGCTGGAACTGCTCAAACGCGGCCGCCGCGATTACGACGAAGTGGCGAAATACGCCGCGAGCCCTATGGAATTCCTAAAATTTATGGACTCCGCGGAAATCGAACGCGTCGGCCTGATTAACTACGTCAGCCCAGATGTGATTGGCTTCACCGTCGAGGTGAACGATTGGATCGCCAAATATTGTTCCGCCGATCCAAAAAGGCTGCTCGCATTCGGCTCTGTCCATCCGAAATACATCGCAGACGCCGCTGGCGAGGTGGACCGCCTCAAAAAGCTCGGGATCCGCGGGCTCAAGGTCCATCCGTCGCATCAACTTTTCGCGCCCAACGAATACCGTAACGGCCTAGGACCGCTACGCGCGATGTACGAGCGCGCCCAGGCCTTGGGACTGCCGGTAATGATTCACACCGGAACCTCGATCTTTCCAGGCGCGCGCAACGTCTACGCGCAGCCCATTCTCGCCGACGACGTCAGCGTTGATTTCCCAGATTTGGTCGTGATCCTCGCGCACGGCGGTCGCCCGCTGTGGATGAACGAAGCCTTCTTCCTCGTCCGCCGCCACCCCAATATGTACATGGATATCTCAGGCATCCCGCCGCAAAGGCTGATGGAATCGTTCCCGCGCATCGAGGAAATTGCAGACAAGGTATTATTTGGCACAGACTGGCCCGGCCCGGGCGTTCCCGGCGTGCGCGGCAACATCGAAAAATTTCGCGCGCTGCCGATTTCACCGCAGGCGCAGCAGAAAATTCTGTATGACAATGCCGCGAGGCTTTTTCCGCCACAGGCTTAGGAGCCGCACAAAAAATGGAAGCGAACTCATGGAAGTAAAAACAATAGGCGTGATCGGCGCCGGCACAATGGGCCGCGGCATCGCCTATGCCGCCGCATTTGGCGGCTATCGCACGGTTCTTGAAGATGTCTCGCCCGAGATGCTCGAGCAGGGCCTAGCCTACATCCGGCAAGCGCTCGAAGAGGGCGTAAACCGCGGCAAAGTGACACCAGAACAAAAGGAAACCGCGCTGGCGAATCTTACGACCTCCAGCTCTATTGAGGACGTCTGCCGCGAAACCGACCTGCTCATCGAGGCAGTCCCGGAAGAAATGGAAGTTAAGCTGGAAATTTTCACGATCTTCGATAAATTCGCCCGCCCTGGCGCGATCCTCGCAAGCAACACGTCGTCACTCTCCATAACCGAGCTGGCGGCCATCACCTTTCGCGCCGCGGACTGCATCGGAATGCATTTCTTCAACCCTGTGCCAAAAATGAAGCTGCTCGAAATTGTGCGCGCTCTGGAAACTTCCGAAGCCACTGTCCAAGCTTGCGCCGCAGTCGGCCGCCGGATGGGCAAAGCAGTCGTCGTGATTCGCGAATCGCCCGGCTTCATCACCAGCCGAATCAACGCCATGATCGGCAACGAAGCCTTCTACATGCTTCAGGAAGGTATTGCGTGCGCCGAAGACATTGATAAAGCACTCAAGCTCGGGCTCAATCATCCCATGGGCCCGTTCGAGCTGGTGGATTTGGTAGGCCTCGACGTGCGCCTGAATATTCTGGAATATCTGCACAAAACGCTAGGCGAAAAATACCGGCCCTCCCCATTGCTGTTGCAGTACGTGAACGCAGGGCGCCTGGGTCGCAAATCCGGCCGCGGCGTGTATGATTACAATGCTGACGGCTCGAAGAAATAATCGCGCGGCGTTCCAACAGCAGCACCGCACGGGCCGCAGGCGTTCACGCTGATGCCACCCAAAATCAATCTCGCCGACCGCATCGAAATCCTGCAAGGCGATCTGGTCGCGATGGACACCGACGCGATCGTCAACGCTGCCAACAACGACCTGCAACTCGGTGGCGGCGTGGCCGGCGCCATTCGCCGCAGCGGAGGCCCGCAAATTCAAAAAGAGTGCGACGAGATCGGCCCCGTGCCCGTAGGCGGCGCAGCCATCACCTCCGGCGGAAATCTGAAAGCGCGTTACGTGATTCACGCCGCCAGCATGCAATTGGGCGGCCGCACGTCGGCCCAATCGCTGCGCAGTTCCACCGCGCATGCCCTGCGCATCGCGGCGCAGAAAGAACTTAAGACCATCGCGTTCCCGGCTATCGGCACTGGAATCGCCGGCTTTCCCATGCGCGAATGCGCCGAAATCATGCTGCGCGAAGCCGCCAAGCATCTCGAAAGCCCCACGTCGCTTCAGAAAATCTATTTTGTTCTTTTCGATCCGGAAGCGCTCGCGGCATTCTCGAGCGTTCGCTCCGAGCTCGAATCGAAAGTGTAGGCCACGCCCATGCCCCAGGACTTGCTTGAAAAAGTTCAGACAGAAGTCGTGCGCTACGAACATCCGCTGTTCGATTTCGCAGCGCGCCCCGCAGCAGAAGGCGTCGAAGTCGAAATCCGCTACAAGCCGGAGAATACCGAGATCCACGACTACACTTTCCTGCTTCGCCCGCGCGAAATCGAGCACACCCAATTTCCCTGGACGTTTCAGAAGCAGCTCTACGATTGCCTCCACGACTACATCATCGAGATGTTCACGCGCAATCCGCAGCGAGTGAATTAACGGCGCCCGTGAGCACCTCGCTCCCCGTGCCTGCCGATCCCACGCCGCTGGCGAGAACCCTTGCCAAGCATATTCACACTTGGGGGCCCATCACGTTCGCGAAGTATATGGACTCGTGCCTGTACGACCCGCAATTTGGCTTCTACTCCAGAGCCGAGCACTTGCCGCGCCGCGATTATTTCACCAGTGTGGACGCCAGCCCCATATTCGGACGCCTTCTGGCCCGGCAATTTCAGGAAATGTGGGTTCAGCTCGACCGCCCCTCGGAATTTGTGCTGGTGGAACTTGGCGCAGGCCCGGGCGCACTAGCCGCCCAAATTGTGGACTTCACTGCGGAGTCGTTTCCAGAATTTTACGGTGCGCTGCAATACATCGCCGTGGAGCGCTCCGCCGCGCGCCGCGCCGCAGCCGCCGCGTTAGCGAAGCACCTCGCCGCCGCACACTTCGCAATGGTGTCCGATATGCCTGCACAGATTCCTTGCGGGTGCGTATTCTCAAATGAATTCTTCGATGCGCTGCCGGTGCATCGCCTCGTGCGTAAAGGAAATGATCTGCGCGAAATCTACGTCAACCTCGGCGCGAATGGTTTGTGCGAGGAGTTCGGCCCGCTCTCCACCCCCACGCTTGCCGAATATCTCAGCGAGCAGGGAATCACGCTGCAGGAAGGGCAGCTGGCGGATATAAATCTGGAGGCCTGCGCCTGGATTGCGGAAATTGGCGCAAGGCTCGGCCGCGGTTTCGCGCTCACGATTGACTACGGCCACGAAGCGCAGGAACTCTACGACCATCGGCACATGCGCGGAACGCTGCTGGCCTACGAAAAACACCGCGCGAGCGAGAATTTCTTCTGCGCGCCGGGCGAACAGGATCTCACCGCGCACGTGGATTTCACGGCGCTTGAGCGCCACGGAAAACTCGGCGGGCTGCAGCGCACGGGCTTAACGTCGCAATCAAATTTCTTGCTAGGCCTCGCGCGGCACAGTGAATTCGCCGACCTGCAATCCGCGGCCATGAGCGAAAGCCAGCAAACCCGCGCCCGCCTTCTCTTCAAGACTCTGATTTATCCCGAAGGCATGGGCGAAACATTCCAAGTTCTCATCCAGCACAAAGGCATCGAGCAGCCGCACCTATCCGGCCTCGATCCCCTGTGAAAAATATGTCTTCATTTTGAAGTTGGGGACAGCGCTATCGCTTCACGAACGAACGCGTGAACGCGCGTGTTCTACCGTGTGCCTGGGGAAGGACGCTTAAGCGTCGGCTTGCTGGGATCGGCCGCCGGGGCGCTCGCAGCGGGTGCTGACGCAGGCGTACTGGGAGCCGCCGATGCAGCCGCGCCGGTCGCGGGCGTGGAATCGTCACCGGTGTAGGGTTTCTGAATGTATCGCGCCACTTCCTGCTGCGCTCCGGCCGTGTCGTCGCCCAAATGCTGCGCCAGGCTATATTCGTTCACAGCACGCTCGCGCTGCCCCAGCAGGTCGTAAATCTTCGCGATATAAATGTGGCTCCAGACTTCAGTCCATTTAGGATCCGCGTCTCCACCCAACGCCGCGCGGAACGCATTCGCGGCAGCCTGATAATTCTTCTGGTAGAACATCGCCTCGCCCATCCGGAAATGCGCCAGCGAATTGCTGGGCTGCTGGTCCAGCGCCTTTTGATATTCCTGGATGGCTTCGTAATACTTGCCGACTTCCGCGAACCCCTCGCCGCGCGCGATCAAAGCATGCACGCGTAAACGCGCGCTGGATTTCAGCAGATTATTGTTCGGATCAATTATGATGCCGTTCGGCTTTGGCCGGCCGAACGTATCGATCTCGAAAGGCTGGGTTGTTCCGGTCACCAGGATCTTCTTTATTTCCGGGTTTCCTTCCGTATCCACGCGAATTTCCACCGGCATCCGGAAAGTGTCCAGGTCCTGATGAATCTTGCCCACTACCTTAAAGCCTTTCTGGGTGCGATAGACGATGTACTCCATCTTGAATTCCGGCACGCCCGTGGAATTCAGCCACTGCGAAAAGAACGAAATCAGATTGACAGGTGGCTGCCCCTTCGCGGGCGGCGGAATCTTCGTCATCGCGATTTTCTCGAAATCGTTCAGGTTGGTGTTCTTGCCTTCGTATTTCTTGTAGAACTCGCGCAGCAGCGCCGTAAACGCATCATCGCCCAGCTCGGTGCGCAGCATGTGGAACACCAGCGCGCCCTTGTCCGCCACAACCGAACGGTATTCATTCGAAAATGTTTGCAGCCGCGCAGCCTGCGAAATCGGCGCCGTATCCTCATACATCAAGGCGCCCACCGCGAAATCCTCCAGCGCCTTATGCAGCCCGGCGCTGCCGTCGCTCTGCTCCGCGTACATGGCCTCCGCATAGCGCGAGAGGCCGTCCGTCAGCCACACATCGGAAGCACTGGAAGGCAGCACGCGATCGCCCCACCATTGTTCCGCGGCGAGCTGCGAAAGCAACCGTTCGTTCGCGCGCGTGCCCCATTGCCGAGCGCTGATCAGCATCAATCCCGGCGCGGCGAATCCCGGCACCGTGCCGTCGGGCAGCTGCGCGATGGTCAGCGGCGGATCGTTCTCTCGTATCTCCAGCGGGCCAAAAGCGTCGGAATAGTAGCTGAAGATGTGCGCGAGCGACGTCGCATAAGAATTCGCCGTGTTTGCCTGCGCGGGCGGCGCGAACACTGAAACGTTAAAGCCTTCCGCTTGCACCGGCGCCAGCTGCAAATTGCCCGCGACGAAAGTACCCGCCGGCGCGGCATGATCGCAGTGAAACACGTAAGACGCTTCTCCGGGCGCGCCCTTGCCGATCCCGGGCTTCATCGTCGGGGGATCCGCCTTGCCGGTGCCCGCCACCGCAAACGTATCCGGAACATCAATCGTAAATTTCCCGGTGTAGCGATTGGTGGGATAGTTCGTCAGCGGAAACCAACGCGCCGGCAGCAGCAGATACGCTCCGCTCTTATCCACGGAAGCAAAGCGCACCCCGCGCGTCGGACTATCTTCTTCGCTCGAAATCGGCCCGGTGTAATCGAACACGAGCGTAACGGTTTTTCCCGGCGTTACGACGTCCGGCAGTCCAATGGTCAGAAGCAGCGGCGAACGGTTGTCGCGCTCAAATTCGAGTGTGCCGCCGTTCAGGAGCTTCACCGAATTCACACGCAAATCCTGATGCAGTTCCACTACCACCGTGCGCGCAGGCTGCTGCGCAATAAATTCCACCTTGGCCTGCGCGGATATGGTCTGGTCCTCGGGATGCAGCAGCACTTCCACTTCGTAGTACGTTGCGCGGAAGGGAAAACCTTGCGGAGTCTGCGCCCATGCGGCATTCGCGCAAGCCAATGACGCGATCAGGGCGGTCAGAACGACAGAAGCCGCCAGAGGAAGCCGGTCGAGCCTGGACCAGAATTTGAACAAGAACGAGTACCTCACTCGTAAAGGGACAGCCCCAGTCAATTCAGATACAAAACACGCAAATCCCGTTGCCCGCTTATAAAAGGTTACATCATCCGGGCAAAAATGTCCGCTGCGCGCTCGATCGCCCCCCCGGGACCGAGTTTCGCGCGCACTTCCGCGAGGCCTGCCTTCGCCTCCTCGCGCGCGTCGGGCGAATCCAGCAGCCGCCGCACCTCCGTCGCAACCGATTCCGGCGTGAAATCGTCCTGAATGAATTCTGGCGCCACGCGCCTGCCGGCAATCAAATTCACCATACCGATAAACGGAGTGCGAATCATGTGCCGAAGGATAGAGGCGGTAACCGGCGCCACGCGGTACACGACGACCATTGGCGTGCCCAGCAGCGCCGCTTCCACCGTAGCCGTGCCGCTCGCGACGATCGCGCAATCGGCCGCGGCTAGCGCGTCGTAGGTAGCGTTTTCCACTCGTTTGATCGCAATGCTCGGCCGCGCATAGCGCGCGAAAAACTCAGCGCTAAGCCCATGCGCCGCCGCGTGCACGAATTGCACATTCCCCGCCTGAGCGATGCTCTCGCAAGCGGCGATCACACGCCCGTAATTCTGCGCGATCTCATTCGGGCGGCTGCCCGGCAGAATCGTCACGATCGGCTTGCCGGCATCCAGCCCGTGCTGCGCCGCGAACTGCGCGCGCGTTGTGGTCGCTCGCACCGTATCCACGAGTGGGTGCCCCACGAAATCCACCGGCACACCCGCATCGCGGTAGATTTTCTCTTCGAACGGAAAGATCACAACCATGCGCTGCACCAATCGTTTCACCACGCGCACGCGCCCCGCGCGCCACGCCCACACCTGCGGGCCGATAAAATATCCCACCGGAATACCAACTTTCTTCAGACGCCGCGCCACACCCAGGTGCGTCCCTGGCGAATCCACCAGAATTGCCAGCGCCGCGCCGCGCTTTGCGGCTTCGCGCGCCAGCCGATTCTGCACTCCGATTACCGTGGGGATTTTGTGCAGCACTTCAGTGATTCCGACGACAGCGACTTCGTGATAGTCCGCGATCAATTCCACGCCAGCTTCGCGCATCCGCGGCCCGCCCATGCCGAAAAACTTCGCGCCCGTACTCTGCCGCAGCTGCGTCGCGAGCCGCGCGGCGTACATATCACTCGACGCTTCGCCGGCCGAAATCAGAACTTGGCGCTCACTCATCGGGCGAGCTCACAGGCCCGGGACAACGAAAATCGCGATCGCGGCAACTTCTCACAGAATGTTTGGGTCTGTCGTCGCGACAATTCGGCGAGAAATACGTCAGTCATCGGCAGGCAGCGGCTGCGAAAATCCCGGCGCATTTCCAGTGGGCAAGGAAGCGATCAATTCCTGCTCCTTGTACTGGAGCTGATACAAGCGGAAATAAATGCCGTGAAGCGCGAGCAATTCCTGATGCGACCCTTGTTCCCGTAGCCGGCCCTTATGAAACACAAGTATGCGGTCCGCGTGCTGAATCGTGCTGAGCCGGTGCGCGATTACCACCGCGGTGCGGCCCTTCAGCAAACGATCCAGCGCTTCGCGAATCATCAGTTCGGTCTTGGTATCGACGCTGGAAGTAGCTTCATCGAGAATCAGGAATTTCGGGTCATGAGCCAGCGCGCGCGCAAAGCTCACTAGTTGCCGCTGTCCCACTGAAAGAGTCGCGCCGCGCTCTGTAACGGGCGTAGCGACGCCCGCAGGCTGCGAATCCAGATACGCGCCCAGGCCCACTTCGCGCAATGCGCGCTCCGTTCCTGCGCGGTCAATGGTCGCTGTCCCGAGCTTGACGTTCGTCTCCAAGGTGCCAGTAAAGAGGAACGGGTCCTGCAGCACAATTCCAAAAAGCCGGCGCAAATCCTGCACATCCAGTTCGCGTATATCCACGCCATCCAGCAGAATCTCGCCGCGCTGAATATCGTAGAAACGAAGCAGCAACTGAATGATCGTCGTCTTCCCAGCGCCGGTGTGCCCCACAATCGCGAGCGTCTGCCCCGGCTCCACGCGGAAGGAAACATCCCGCAGCACCCAATCGTCTTCTTTCGGAGCTGCCTCGCCGTGATACGCAAACCACACATTGCGGAATTCGATTTCGCCGCGTGGTGCCGGCAGTGAGTGAACTTTAGCCGGCGAGAAAATCGTCACCGGCTCGTCCAGCAGCCGGAAAATGCGCTCCGAAGCCGCCATGGCGCTCTGCAAAATGTTGAATTTCTCGCTCAAATCCTGAATCGGCCGGAAAAACCGCTGTGCGTACATCATGAACGCTACTAGCACGCCGATCTGTATCGTCCCGGCGATAACGCGAACTCCGCCAACCCAGGAAAGCAGCGCGATGCCCGCGAAGCTCAGGAATTCCACGCCCGGATAAAAGAACGAAAACGCGTCAATCGCATCCTTGTAGGCCACCATGTGCGTGTGATTCAGTTCGGCGAATTTCGCGCGCGATTTCTGCTCTCGGTTGAACAGCTGCACCACGGCCATGCCGCTCACATGCTCCTGCAGAAAAGCATTGATGCGCGCAATCGCTGTGCGAATCCGGCGATTCGCATCGCGCACGCGATTGCGGAAAAAATAAGTCAGCAGAATCATGAATGGAAGCGGGGAGAAAGTGGCGAGCGCCAGCACCGGATGCCACTTGAACAAAACCGCCGCCATCGCAAAGAGCAGCACGAAATCGTTCAGCATCGCCACGACGCCCGATGCGAACAAATCGTTCAGCGCGTCCACGTCGGTTGTCGAGCGCGTCACCAGCCGCCCGATCGGGCTGCGGTCGAAGAAGCTCATGGGCAGGCGCTGCAAATGCTCGAAAATCTCCTTGCGCAGGTCGTACATCGTCTCTTGTCCGACCCACTGCATGATCCGCACCTGCACATATTGCAGGCCAAAACTCGCCAGGATCGAACCGCAGTAAGCCGCCGCAACCCATACCAGTCCTAAAACGGCGGCGGCTCGCGCAATCCTGCCGTCGAAGCCGGGAATGATGAACCGGTCAATCCCGACGCTGAACAGGAAAGGCCCCAAAATCTCCAGCGCCGTGATTCCCAGCGTGAACGAAACCGCCAGCACCACTTGCAGCCGGTAGGGACGCAGATACTGCATCAATCGCCGCGTCAGCTGCGAATCGTAGAGCTTGCCTAGCTTCTCTTCTTCGCGGAAATCGCTCATTCGCGTTCCAGTTCTTCTTCCAGCATCTGTTTCTGATTCAAATCCGCGTAATAACCGCCGTGCGCGAGCAATTCGTCATGCGTCCCGCGTTCGATGATGCGGCCATCGCGTAGCACCACGATCTGATCCGCATTTTTCACGGTAGAGACGCGATGCGAAATCAAAATGGACGTGCGCGCGCGCATTACGTCGCGCAAGCGCCGCAGAATCCGCTCTTCCGTGTCCGTATCCACGCTCGACAAGGCGTCATCCAGGACCAGAATTTTCGGCTGGCGCAAAATCGCTCGCGCGAGCGACGTCCGCTGCTTCTGTCCACCGGAAAGAGTGATGCCGCGCTCGCCGACCATCGTGTCGTAGCGTTGTGGGAAACTTTGTATCTCGCCGGAAATGCTCGCGATTTCCGCGGCTTCCAGAACTTGCTCTTCCAGCGCGGTGTTCACGCCGAACGCGATGTTCTCGCGCAGCGTATCGCTGAAAAGGAATGTGTCCTGCGGCACGTAGCCGATCGCGCGCCGCACCTCCGCGAGCGGATAATCGCGAATCGCGCGCCCATCCAGGAACAACGTCCCTGGCGGGGCATCCCACAATCGCGCAATCAGCGCCGCCAGAGTGGATTTTCCACTGCCCGTCGGTCCGACGATCGCCAGAGTCGAGCCAGCCGGCACATGCAGATTAATTTCGCGCAGCACCGGTCCGCCGCCAGTCCCATCCTCGTTCCGTGCGGTCGGGTACGTAAAAGTCAAATGCCGGAACTCGATTTCGCCGCGAATACCAGACTCCGGCTCCTCCGCTGCCGCTTGCGCCGAATCACCGTTGCGTGCAGCGCTAGCCCTGTTGCCGCCGTACAGCTGGACCGCGCCAGCCGCATCACCTATGCGCGCCTTCGCGTGCAAAATGTAATTCAGCCGTCCCATCGAGGCCGCGCCGCGCTGGAAAATATTCGTCACCCATCCCAGCGCAATCATCGGAAACACCAGCTGCCCCAGGAACCAGTAAAACGCCCACATGGTGCCAACGGTAAAGCGATGATCAATTACGTCGCGGCCGCCTTTACCGAGCAGAATCACAAACGTGATTCCAATCAGCGCGGTAAGGAACGGAAAGAACAAACTCCACGTGGCAATCAACTTGATGTTGCGATTCACATAGTCGCGATTCGCCAGATCGAAAGCCTCAATCTCCGGCTTTTCCTGCGCGTAAGCGCGAATCACGCGAATCCCCGTCAGATTTTCCTGCGCGCGTGTGGACAAAGTGCCCAGCGCTGCCTGAATCTGCTCCGAAAGCCGGTGAATCGTCTCGCCAAAATAGCGCACTGCAAACGCCACCACCGGCACGGGCAACAGCACCCACAACGTCAGGCTCGCAGAGAGCTTCACCATGAAAAAAACCGCCACGATCATCGTCACAATCGTGGTCGCGCTGTACATGATCCCCGGACCCAGCACCATGCGCACCGCGTTCAAATCGTTCGTGGCGCGCGACATCAAATCCCCGGTGCGGTTGCGCACGTAAAATTCGGGTTCGAGCTCCACCAGCCGCGCCAGCAAATCATTGCGCAAATCGTATTCAATCTCGCGCGAGACTCCGATCAGAATCCAGCGCGTCCAGAACGACAAAAACCCTTTCACCAGCATCACGCCGATCAAAATGATGCAGAAAAGTCCCAGCGCGTGCCGGTTCATCGGCGCGTAAAGCGAAAGCAAGGGGCTCAGCGCAATTCGCGCCGTGCCGGTCAAAGTGGAAAGGGTGCGCGCCGAACCGCTGATGCAATCCGTGATCATGCCGATGATCAATTGCGGGAACGCGCCGACCAATCCCATCAAGGTGTTGGTCAGCAGCCCCAGCGCGGTCATGCCCTTGTAGCGACTTACGTAAGGAATCAGGGTCTTCAGATGGTCCCAGCCCGATGCTTTTTTCGCCGGGCGAGCGGCGACGGTCACTGCAGCGGGTTGGGCGATGGTGCTCACAGGCGGACTTGCGACTCCGGAGTTTCCAGCGCGGGCAGCTCGTACAGAAAATTCTGAAAATTCCGATCCATGGATTGATACCGCTTGGCCTTTGCGTTCCAGCGCACTTCCACAGGCAACATGCGCGCGCCCTTGGGATCCGCCGCCGGCGTAAAATAAAGCAGCAGGCCCTTGTCGTTATCCTGTTCGTACTGAAGACGCCAGCCGTTCACCGGCGCCAGCGGGATATTGCCGAGAAACCCCTTGGGATTTTCCAGGTGCTCATCGCAGCGCAGAATTTCTTTCCACGTGCCGCCGACGTTTTCCAGGATCACTCCGCGCGTGATCACGGTTCCCGGCATGGTCATTTGCGGCGTCGATTTCGCGCGATTCACGGCCAGAATCTGGCGCGCGCCGTTTTTCGCCAGGTCGCCGTACAGCAGCACTTCGGTCTCGGAGCCCAGCGCCGTTTCCGCAGCTTTCTGAACTTCATCCGGCACGGCAGGTGCAACTGGCGCGCCCGGCGTCGCAGCAGCCGCCGCGCCATTTGGCGCGGGCTTGTGGCCGGCGGTAGCGCCGGTCGCAGGAGTCGTAGACGAACTACCGCATGACCACGTGCCCAATGCCACCGCACTCAAAATTGCGCACACAATGAATTTCTTCATGGACTCCCAGTTAAAGCGTTGACACTGCGAGCGTGATCTCTGCCGCCGTCTGCGAAGAGGCGTCACAGGACACCTCCATCACCTGCGGCACATCCGTCCCAGCCCAATCAAATTTGTATAAATATAATTCTAACTTCTCGCTGCCCTTCACGGAAGGGCTCCGCGATTCCGCTTTCCCGTATACTTCCTCGATCCGGCCGCAGCGATCGCGGAGCAGCAAATCGCGCCCAGTGCCGAACTGGCTGCGGAATTTGCGTGAAGCAATACGGTCGTCGCAATCTGCGATTATCCTAAAGGGTACATTTGCAGAGACAGTGACGTTGCGAATGATCCCGTTCGGGTCGGCCTCGAGGATTAAACCGTCCACAAAGCAGTTTATTCGCCAGCAATGAGCGTTCGGATCATCAGGAGCGTTGATCGTGAACTCCTTACCAAATTTCTTGGTCGCTTTCTCAAGCACATCCTTCCCCGGCTGAAGCCCAGCGAGCGTCAATTCGTTCACCCGCTTCGGCCTTCCAGCTCCCGATCCACCCCGCATCGCCAGCGTCGCCACCGCCACCACCGCGCTAACGAGCAGCCAAAATCTCTTCGAGGCGCGCCTCAAAATTCTCCTCTCCTTCCGACCACAAACGCAATTGCCGCACAGGCAAAGCGGTCTCAATCCGCCGCACCCAAGCGAAAAGCGCCTTGATATTTTCCCGGGTTTTATCCTTATACAGCAGTAGATTCGCCGGCTTCGCCATGGATTCCAGAAAATCGCTCTCTTCTTGATTCTGTGGCGCAGGCCGTGCGATCTGCCGTATACCCAGCACTCCTCCGTGCCCGGTAAAGAGGTGCTCGAATCCGAAGCTCACTTGCAGGTGCCCATTGTCTTTCCAGAATCCATCGTCATAGGCTTCGCCGTTGCACAGCAACTCCAGCGACTGTGGCAATTGCTGCGAAGTAAGCGGCTCGCCATCGAATACCCACAAATCCCAGTGCGAACGCACGTTGCAACTGCAATCGTCGTGCACGTAATCCTTCGCAAGCTCGATAATTCCCGCCGCATCCAAGGGAAATGAGCGCAAGTCCTGCTCGTACACCGGAGTCTCAGTGGAATCCACAGCGCGAATTTCCAGATGCGTGAATCCCGGCTGCTTCGCCGAGAAGGGCACCGTGCCCAGAAATTCCGCGAACTGCGCCAACATGCTTTCTTCCGTTAATTCCTTCAGCCAAATGCTCAGGTACGCCTGATTCGCCATGGCCGCTATTATACCGGAGTGGGAAAAAGCAGAAGAGAAAAGGGAAGTAGCGCAGCAGAAAATCGCAGAAAGCCCAGCTATTTCTTCTTAGGAGGAAATTCGTCGTCCGGTTCCGGACCAAAATCAGTGGAAAGACCCAAAAGCCGCGCTTTCAGAGTGTCGCCCATGCTGCCGAGCACTTCCGAGCAAGTTTCACGCAAGCGTTTTTCCGCGGCCTTGGCAATGGTATCCAGCACCGTCTGCGAATGCTGGCCCAAGGTCGTAGCGGAAGCCAGCAGCCAGGAATTCGAAGCATTCTCCAGCCGCGTTTTATAGAGCTCGATGGCCTCTTCGTTCGATTTCTTCAGCTGTTCCATCCATTCTTTTTTCTCGATCTCGCGTCGGGACTCCCACTGCTCGATCAGCGGCCCCAATTGCGATTGGAGATGCACCGTGGCCTGCTCCACGCCCAGCATCATGCGCTCGTCGATCGTCTTCTGATATTCCAGCAGTGAACCTTCGCGGCCGAACTCCATGTCCGCGCGCGCTTTTTCCAGCGCCTCGCGTGAAACTTGCTCGAAGCGCTTCAGCGATTCCGCCGTCACGCGATGTACCTGGTCCGTAAATCCGGCGGTGGCCATCTGTGCGTTCTCGCTCATCCTGTCGCGCTCGCGGCTCACAATCTCTTTCGCCGATTCGTCAATCTGCGCGGTGCTGTGCTCCACATACGTGCGACGATAATGATCCAGCTCGGAAGCCAGCAGGCTGGAAACTTCCGCCGCGCGGTCGCGCAGCGCCGTGGACGACTGCTCCACCATCTTTTCCATCGAGCTCTGCATCGTGCTGTGCGCTTTTTTCTGATACCACTCGGAAGCCTTCAATAGCGCTTCGTACGTCGCGTGCTGCGTCTCGGTACTGCGCTGCTGAATCTCTTCCTCGATTTTGGAGGCGCTTTCCCGCAGCGACCTTTCGATCTCTGCCGGCACTTTTTCCGCTTCACTGCGCAGCCGCGCCACTGATTCCTGGATGGCGAGTTCCGAAGCCTGAATCGTCTGCTCGCGTACCGTATCGTGCAGCCGGTCGGCGTGGTCCGTCGCCTGTTGTACTTGCTCGAGAATCGAATTCTGTAAATGTGCCACGCGTTCGACAGCTTCGCGCACCTGCGCCTGCACGCCGTGTTGCAGTTCTGCCACGCGTTCGGCGGCTTGCCGCGCTTGTTCGTGGAATTGGCTCTGCGTGTGCGACGCCTGCTGCTCGGCCTGCTGCAATTCAGAAACCGCGCGGTGCACCTGATCCAGCCGCGGCGTCAGTTTCTGCTCCAGCTCGCTTGCCGTGCGGTCCAGAATCCTTTGCGCCGATTCCTGCAGCGCCGGCTCGATCTGCTGCGCCCGCTCGGCAATAACCTGATCTGCCTTACGGCCCATTTCCTGCTGCTGCGCCGCCAGCAATTCATCGAACTGCTGCCGCGTCTGCCGCAAGGCGTTCTGCGCTGCTTCCTGCAGCTGTGCCCGGGTCTCTTCCGCGCGATGGCGTTCCTGCGTCAGCCCCGCACCCAGCGATTCGATCGTCGTAGCGGCCGTGTTGATCGCCTCATCCAGCGAGGATCGCAGCGTCTGCGCCTGCGCGGCAGCTTCCCGCTCGGTTTGCGCCAGCACCCCGCGCGCTGTTTCGTCCAGTGACGCGCGCAACGCCTCAGCGCGCGCCGCTGCTTCCTGTTCCGCCTGTTGGGTCCGTGCCAGCACTGCGCGCGCTGCTTCGTCCAGCGACGCACGCAACCCCGCCGCTCGCGCCACAGCCTCCTGTTCCGCCTGCGACAACGCCTCGCGCGATACTTCCGTCAGCTTCTCGCCCAGTTTCTGCGATGCGCCGGTAAGCGCCGCCTCAAATTCCGCGTTCCACTGTTGTGACGCGAGCAAAGCTTCGGCTTGCGTCTGCTCGATCGTCTTGCTGCGCACTGCCTGCGCCGTCTCTTCCAGATTTTTGCGCCACTGCTCCAGATGATTCTGCGCAGCCTCGGGAGAAGAGAGAATTTCCAGTGATGGTGTGGACGCCTCGCGCTCCCGCAACGCGCGTTCCACCACTTCTTCCACGGACTGTTTCAGATTCAGCGCGCTCGCCTGTTGCGCCGCCTGCTGCGCGGCTTGCTCGGCGGCATGGCTCACGGCCTGTTGCACGGCGTTGCGAACTTTTTCGTCCAGCTGCGAAGCGGAATGTTCGCTCGCCTTGCGCGCCTCGTCCACAATTTCTTTGGTGCGGTCCGCGGCCTGCTGCACCACTTTCTTCACCGCCGATTCTGATACGCGCTCCATCGAGACTTTGATGGCCTTCTCGACCGTCTCGTGCAGCTGCACATCCAGCTGCTGGCGCACCACTGTCATCTCTTCGGTGATGGCCTGTTCCGCGCCGCGCCGCAAAGTCTTGTCCAGGGTTTCTTTCGCGTCGGCCACCATGCGCGCCATCTGCCGCGAAAGCGCTGCTTGCGTGTCCGCAGGCACGACCGGTACGGCGGGAACGGCAGCCGCGGGCGGAGGAGGCGGGACCACATGTATCTTGCTGTCAGCCGTAGGAGCGCCAGGCGCAGCAGCCGCAGGCGCAATCACCGGCTGCGCCGTCGGCGCATTTACCTGAGTATTCACCGGAACTGGCCTTGCAGGCGGCGGTGTCGGAATCTGAAATGGTGGCGCCTCGATTCTTTTTTCCGGCGTCGGGGGATCCGGTATCGGCGGAGGTCCAATCGGAGGCAGGGGCTGCGGCGAAATGCCAGCCGCCGGTTCGCTCACGTGCGTTACCTCCAACATCCCGGCCAGGTCACCAGTGGGAATGTCCACACCAGACGCCCAATCTTCGGGAGGAAACGCGATACCCCAGAAATTCCCAGGAACTTCAAACTCCAGCCCGATCTGAAAAAGCTCGCGCACCGTGCGCGGCCTCTGCACCCACACCACTCGTCCCTGCGTGTGGAACGGCCCGCCCTCCGGCCGCGGAATATCCAGCGTGACCATCGAATTCTTCGGAACGTAATGTTTCGATTGGTACTTACACCCGTGGCAATTCACCATCACGGTCGTCGTGCGCTCTTTAAATGGCTGCCCGAGCGCGTCGGTGCCCGTCACCGTAATCGGCACCGCCTGCACAATGCGCGTGCTGCGGCGCTTCTGTGTGCCGGGATCAGCGGATTGTAGGGAATCGGTCACGCACTCCTCCGAGGGGCGATTTCTTAGGGTAGCACTACGGCGTAGCCGCGTCAGGCCGGTCAGCACAAATGTGCGAAAAGGTAACTCGTAGCCAACCCAAAACTGCCCCGTTTCAGGGCACTAGTCTGGGCTTATAAGAGCAATTGAATCGCCGCGACGCCAAAGGTTCAGTGGGCTGCAGTCGAGCGGCGGGAGGTCCCGAGGATTGCTTCCTTGATCTCCTTGGCCACCCATATCGGGCCAACCAAAAAGTAAATCAAACCCTGGAAAAACGCCGGCTTGTTCCCCTCGATCCGGTGCCCAGTGAGCAGCAATACCCACCCTGCAACGAACATGGCCAGCCCAATCTTCCAGTACGTGAAAATCGCCAGCACAATTCCCACGATGATGATCGGGATGCCCACGCCATGCAAAATCTTGTTCCACACGTTGGTATGCTCGTGGTCGTATCGCGCCATGTACTTATCCAGTGTTGGCATCACCCACCTCCCAACGTCAACCACTTCTATATACGCCCGCAAAGTGCCAGACGCAAGGCTTGCCGCCGTGGTCTTGGTAGCATAGGCAAGCTTGCCTGTGTGCCATCGAGTTGACCGTAGCGAAGGGCGGGCACATCTGCGAACGCACGTCTTGCCGCGCTACATGAGATGAGCCTAAGATGAACTCAACGCCCCAATGAAACGCTTCATAGCAATCTGTCTCGGCGCTCTTGCAATCCCGTTGCTCGCACAAACCGATCGCCATACCTACACTAGCGCCGACGGCGCCGTCCAATTTAAATATTCCCCCGCGCTAATCCACTGTACGCGAGGGCCAGTGAGGCCCGGGGCAAACGTCGGATGGATCGAAGATTCCTGCCTGAGCCAAGCCGATCTCTGTGACGACGATGCCACCAAAGGCACCACCATCGCGTGCTTCGCATATCCCAACGACAAATTCAAAGACAAGCCGCAATTCAGCGCCGCCGTTTTTTTCGTGGGACTGGTCCCCGTGGCCAAGACGCAAGAGACTTGTCTGGATGCCGCGCAGGAATGGCTGGTCCATGACTCTCGCGCCACAAAAATCAACGGCATCAGCGCCAGGTTATTTCATACCAGCGATGCCTGGATGAGCGGCGGAGAGAGCGGGGAAATTTACAGAGTATTCCACGCCGACAAATGCTACGAACTAGGCATCCAGGAAGTAGAGACAAGCACAGGCGGACTTGATGAGGGGACCTTCCAGGAATATACCACGCAAGACGCAGCCGAGGTCGACGCCACCTTGAGACTATGCTTAGACTCTTTCAAATTCCTAAAATAAATGCGGCTCCGCAAAAACGAAATAACTACAAATCTCGCCGCCCTTCCATCGCCTTGCTCATTGTAACTTCATCCGCATATTCCAGATCGGATCCCACCGGAATCCCCATCGCAATCCGAGTCACATGCACGCCCAAAGGCTTAATCAGCTTCGACAAATAAACCGCCGTCGCCTCGCCCTCCGCCGTCGGCGAAGTTGCCACAATAATTTCTTCCACCGTCCCGCCCTTCAATCGTTCGATCAGACTCTTGATCTTCAGCTGATCCGGCCCGATGCCTTGCAAAGGCGAAAGCGCTCCGCCCAGCACGTGATAGAGACCATCGAACCCGCGCGTCTTCTCCACCGCCTGGATGTTCGTCGCCTCTTCCACCACGCAAATAATTTTCTTGCTGCGCGCCGGCCCGGTGCAAAAAAGGCAAGGGTCCGCGTCCGTGATGTTGTTGCAGATCGAACACTCGCGCACTTTCTCCTTCGCGTCGCGAATCGCGTCGGAAAGCGCAAAAGCCTGCTCGGGATCCACGCGCAACAAATAAAATGCCAGCCGTTGCGCGGTTTTCTGGCCAATCCCCGGCAGGCGCTTCAATTCATCTATAAGACGTGTAACCGAAGGGGCGAAATCAGGCATGGAACTCCATTCACCGAAAGAAATCTGAAGTAGAAGGGAATCGGAACATTCACCGTTGCAACAACCGGAAAGACCCGCCAGAATTCAGCCACAACAAATCCGCGCGAGCCGTCGCTCAGAACAATCCAGGAATCTTCAACCCTGCGACTCCGGGCAAGCCGCCGGAAATTTCCTTTACTTGCTTGGAAAGCTCTTCGTCCACGCGGCGCGTCGCTTCGTTCACCGCGCCCTGGATCAAGTCCTGCAGCATCTCCTGATCCTTGCTCTTGAAAATGTCCGGCTCGATGCGCACTTCCGTCAGCTGTTTCTGGCCGTTCATCTTCACTGTAACCATGCCACCGCCCGCCGAAGCCTCTACCGAAAGCCCGTCAATCTGCTTCTCGAGCTTCTCCTGCACTTGGCGGAACTGCGAAAGCATTTGTTGAAGCGCTTTCACTTCCATGGTTATTCCTCGCCCGGGCGCTTGACGTTGGAAATCTGGCCGCCGAACTTTTCAAGCATGGCCCTAACGATCGGATCCTCTTCGAACCGGGCGCGCAATTCCGAACTGCGCCCCGCCGGCGCTGCTGCCCGGCTGGAATCCAGTTTAACACAGACGCGCAGCGGCTGGCCCACGACTTGATTCAACACTGTGCGTAATCGTTCCATCGGGTCGCGCGCCTGCAACATTTCCGCCAGCGATCGGCTTTCGCTGGGGAAGAAAAGGCGCAACTCACCGTTCTCCATTTCCCAGCGCGTCACTGCATCCAGCATGGACCACAAAAATTTCTGACCGTGCAGCGCAGACTTGATTGCTTCTATTTGCGCGGAACCAATTCCGTTGGCCGGCGCGTCGGCTGTGTGCGCCACAGCGCTCGGCGCGGCAATTTCCAGTGATGATGCAACTGGCGTCGCAACTGAAACCGGGGCCGCACTCGGCGCTCGATCGATTTGCTTCGCGAGCGCAGCGTGATCAAGCTTCACTTCCGTCACGGCCTTTCCATTGGTAGCCGACGGAATCGCGGGAGGAACGCTCGCCGCCACCGCGGACGAATTCGCCGCAGGCGCCATCCGCACCGCCGCACCAGAAGAAGTCACGGGTTGTGCCGCAGTCACCGGCGGCATCGCGCGAGCCGGAAGGGAACTGGCAACAGGATTCGCCGTTCGCGCTCCGCCTCCACGAATGTCCCCGCCGCCACTTCCGCGAACTTCCCCACGAAGTCCCGCGAGCACCTCTTCCAAGGGCGCCAATCTCCGCGCATTAATCAGTTTCAACAGCCCCAATTCCAGATGCAGGCGCGGGTCCGGCGCGCGCCGCAATTCCGCGTCGGTCGCCAGCAAAGTATTGAAGAAGCGCGTCAGATCTTCCTCGCTGAATCGCGCCGCCTGTTCCGCCAAACGCGGCCGTTCGTCTTCAGGCGCCGCCACGAGCTCTGACTCCGCGCCGCACACCCGCGCCACCAGCAAATTGCGAAAATGCCGAATCGCTTCACGGCAGAAATGCTGCAAATTTTGCCCGTCCCCGATCAACCTGTGCACCAAGCTCAGCGCCATCTCCGCCGACTGCTCGGAGATCGCATTTACCAGCGAGTCCAGCACGCTCTCGGCGACCACTCCCAAAAGTTCCCGCACCTGCGGGTCCGTAATCGCCTCGCCGCTGTAAGCAATCGCCTGCTCCAGCAACGAAAGCCCGTCGCGCAAGCTTCCCTCAGCCGCCCGCGCCAGCACCGCCACGGCCCCCGGCTCAATCGTCAGTTTTTCCTCGCGCGCGATCCGCTCGATCTCGTCCGCGATCTCCTTAAACGAAAGCGCGCGAAACTGAAATAGCTGCGCGCGCGACTTGATCGTCTCGACCAAATCCTCCGCGCGCGTCGTCGCCAGAATAAACACCACCCGCTCCGGCGGCTCTTCCAAAGTTTTCAGCAGCGCGTTCGAAGCTTCATCGGTCAGCTGGTGGGCTTCATCGAGGATCACTACTTTGTAGCGGCTGGAAGCAGGCGCGTAACGCACCATCTCCCGCAATTCACGAATCTGATCAATGCCGCGGTTCGACGCCGCATCAATTTCCAGCACGTCGAGCGACGTACCCGCCGAAATCTCCCGGCACGAATCGCACGTCCCGTCCGGTTCGGCCGTCGGGCCTTTCACACAGTTCAGCGCCTTCGCCAGAATGCGCGCGCTGGTGGTTTTACCCACGCCGCGCACGCCCGAAAAAATGTACGCATGCGCCACGCGGTTCGAATTGATCGCGTTCGCAAGCGTCCGCGTAACGTGCTGCTGCCCGACAATCTCGCTGAATGTTTGCGGCCGGTACTTCCGCGCAATAACCTTGTATGTCATGGAATGTGTTGTGGGACCAACCACTCGCCGCGACTAGAGGAACTTCGGGTACTCCGCGGCACACGAGACTGACCCGCTACCGTTGCTCCCTTCCGGGCCTGGCGGGGTTTGCGGGGAATCGTTGCACAGAGCCCGAAGTTCCACCCATCGGCAGTCACCGCGCAGAAATTTTCCGCGCAAAAAACTGCTTCGCGAAGTCTAGCACAGCGCTCCACTCCACGAAAGCCATCCGCGATTCGCGACGCGAAGCATTTTTCAATGTTGCGATTCCTATAGGCGCGGTTCCGTGAATGCCGGCGGTGGCGGTGGCCCAGGCAAATCCGATCCTGTGCGGGGTTGATACTCAGGGTCATATTCGATAAGCGGTTCTACGTGATCGTCCTCGGCGGCTCCCGCACGCACCACGTCCAAATTCTCTTCGCTGTACGGCACCACGCCGCACGTCTCGGCTCCAGAGTTGGGCGTTATGTTCAATTCGGACCTGTGCAGAAACAAAAGGATCACTCGCTCTCCCGGCTTCACATGGTTGTCCAGTTCCAGCGGCGGCAGCGCCGGCATGGGGTCGGCAATTTCTACTTCGACCTTCTCGCCCGGACTCCAGAACAGCGTCCGCTTCACGCGCTGCACTAGACGGACCGTGAGTATGCGGCGATAGTCAAAGGGATCCGGCGCAACTTTGCGATTAGCGATCACGTCGAAGATCGCCGCGTTTTCTGTATCTCGGGCAACAATTCGCACCGACGCAAGATCGCACCCTGCCTGGTCCGTCTCTCGCCGTTGCCCCTCTATCGCGTGTTCCGCTATTGCCTCCGGCGCGACGTCCTCACGGTAACGGCACGGCCGCCACGCCGTCAGGCACGAAAAATTGAAATGCGATAGCTGTCGGACATCTTTCGGATCTGCATATGGCGTGAACTCTACGAACACGCAGCCCCAGCACTTGTTTGGCAGCTCTATCTTAAATTCAGAGTTCTCGCGCATACTCGGCCACATAAGCCGCCATGGATTAACCCGCGGAGTCGTTAAGATTCGGCCCTCCCCATAATAGGACACCATCCGGCCGTCCGCGTCTTTGAACGGCGCCACTTCAAACCCGACCACGTAATCTTCGCCCCATACAAATCCGTTTCGCACCGAGACTCTAGCTAGCGCTGTGCTGAATCGTCCGCCCAGTTTCCGATTGATGTTCAGGACCGGCTGAAAAAATCTGGAATCCCACGCCAGCGCAAAAATCGGGGGCCTGATCGTAATTGTCAGGTCGCAGTGCTGTTTGAAGCATGGCTCGCCGTGGCTGACGTCGACGCTCCACCGTTGCAACATTGGCTCAAGTTGTTCGAAGGTGGTGCGACGGAGATGGATTGCCATCATGTCTTGGTATAGACGCTCCGCCCGACACCGAAACAATCTCTGTTCAATTTGGATTGTCGCAACGAGGAGAACGGCGAGCGCGACCAAACCGAGAATGCCACGCAGAATGATACGAGCCCAACGAGGGAACTTCCTTTGCATCGAAGTTATTAGACACCGTGGAGGGTGCTTCCGTGCCGGATGAGCAGCGCTTCAGCAGATGCGGTAGTAGACCGCGAGGCGAACCGCGGGGAATTTATCGATCGCTTCGAACAGGACCGCAGGCGGCCTAGTTCGCGCCGCCCTGCGCCGGCCGTGTCGCATCGTGCTTCAGCGCCAGACGCGCGGGAGGCGCGGCGAACGCGGTCTCCACGCGCTCATCGCTGATCGCCGCCAGAGTTTCCAGCGTCTTTCGCGCATCAGCAGCCTGCCCGGCTTTGGTCTGCGCCTCGGCCAGCAATTGCAGCGACAAAGGATTCTGCGGGTCTTCCTGCAACTCTGCGATCGCTCCGGTGTAATCGCCCTGCAGATACAGCACCGCGCCATTCGCCGAGTGATACGCTTCCTGCACCGGAGTGCTGCGGTTGGTCTGCGCCATGTTCTCGAGCAGCTTCAGCGTAGCCTGCGCCGCGTCGGCCTTTCCCGCGTTCACCGCGATGAATGCGCGCGCCTGCAGTATCAAAGCCAGCTCGTTGTCTCGGTCTCCCGGCATCAGGTTGGTCTTGCGCGTGTCTGAAAGATCCTCTCTCGCCTCGTCCAAATCCTTCAACGCGCTCGCCGCATCCGGATTGAAAAGCGCCATATCGCGATGAATCTCCGCTTCCTGCACGGTCAATCCCGCTAAATGGGCTTCCCGGTCAACCAATTCAAATTCCTGACGCGCCAGACGCGGTTTATTTTCGCGGTAGTAAGTCATCGCGTACAGAATCCGATAACCGATCTGCGTGGACCGCTCCTTCGTTCCCTTGATCGCCACCAAATATTGCGCGCGCGCCTTGCGTTCCTCTCCCATCAATGCGTAGGTTGAAGCGACGCCCGCCTGCGAGGCGTTGAAATGCGGGTTGATCGCAAGTGCCTTCTGATAGTGTTCCAGCGCCGCCGGATAATCTCCTAACATGCGCATGATCTCGCCGTAAGAATCCTGCGGGTTCGGTTCGTTCGGCAATGCCGCCACATACTGCTCCATCAGCGGCGGCGCCAGCTGCGGCCGCCCTCCCAACGCGTAGCAGTAGGCCAGATTGTTGATTGCCGGATAATAGCGCGGATCGTTCTTCAGCAAGCGCACCAGCACCGCCTCACCGCGCTCATTGGCGCCCTGATATGCGCACAGCCATTCCGCCGCCATGTTGCCCCAGCGCTTGTCGCTCGGATACTTCGCCAGCAGGTCGTTCATCGCCGAAATGGCCACCACCGTCTCGCCGCTCTTGGTGCTGTTCATCCAGCGGATCAGCAATTGTTCGTCGGGTGCCGCGCTGTCGATATACTTCGCGGCCAGCGCGCTCTCCTGCTTCGCCTCTTTAGGGTCGGCGGTGAAATAGCCCAAAGTCGCGTGTCCCAACGCAAATTGCGGATCGGCCTTGACTGCCTGGCGGAAAAATTCCAGGCCTTCGTCCACAAATAGACGGTCTTCGCGCTGCACCAGCCCCATTTCGTACGCGTTGCGCGCCACGGCCGACTGCGTCGTTACCGGTATCGTGTCCGTCGCACCGGCGGCCGACGCGGAATCTTGCGCGCGCGCAATGGCTGTGGCGCCGCACACCAAAATGGCGATAACCATCCAGGAGAGATAAGTTCGGGTTTTCACGGTTTTCCTCGCATGGTGTTTGGCAGCGCCGGCTAACGGCCTTTCAGGACGTACCCTGGATCGAACGGCTGCTTGTCATCGATCTTCAGAACCTTCACGCCACCCGTGATGTTGTACACATCAATCACGCCGATCGCTCCTGCGTTCCCGCCGACGATTCGCATCACTTCGTCGTCGCTCTCGGCGAAAACCACGGGCACAACTGTTTTGCGGCTCGGGTCGCTGAGCACGGCCTTTTCTTCATCGAATGTCCCGCCCAGCACCTTTTCCAGGATGAATTTCGTCGCAGGGGAATTCGGCTCGCGCAGAACCAGCGTAATACCCTTGCCATCAGGCCAGATCGTCGTCTTGGCCTTGAAAATTTTCCCGAGTTCCACCAGGCTCATCGCCCGCACGGTATTGGCAGGGTTCACCACAATCGCGTAGTCCGTCCCAAACGCCACGGTCGCGACGCTCAACAGCAAAACGCAGACAATCCACCAGCGGTTTCGCATAGCAGTCTTACCTGAATTTCAAATTTCGGAGTTCGCCTGATTACAAAATAGCATTGCACGCAGAACGCGAGCCTTCGATTTGCCCTGGTAGTGTCGCTCCAGTAAACCAGTAGTGCCAAAACTCTCCACTACATAACATTCGCCGCTGTTTCGCCTCCGCCGCTGCGGCTCCCGCGAGAACGCCCCCATCCCTCGCAGGTGCGATTCAGGAACAACCCACATTGAATTCGCCGCAACCTTTCGGTCCGCTGGAGTATCTTATCCACCGAGTGCATCCTCCGCACTCCACCGCGGCGCCAGCGGTACCCCCACGAAACGGGGACGGCTCGGCTATGTCCAGAGCCACCCTTCGCGGGAACGTATCCCGTTCCCGCCAAGGATCAGGGAGGATCCCATGAAGCGTCTTGTTTCTCTGTCTGCATTGCTGTCGGCCATGCTGTGGCTGACGCCCGCGGTACACGCGCAGTCCACCGTAATTCAACCTGGAACGCAGGTGCGGCTCACAATGGTCTCGGGCCTAACCACGGCCGTCGCGAAAGACGGCGACCCGTTCACCGCCATCGTCGCTGAACCGGTTTTTTCCGGGAACCAGTTGATCCTGCCGGCCGGATCCAAAGTCCACGGCACGGTCACGAGCGTCACGCGCCCGCGCTGGTTCGCCATGGAACGCGGCGGCGCCTCGATGAACCTGGTATTCAACTCGGTCGAAATACAGAGCCGCATTTTCCCCGCGCAGATGAGCATCCTGTCGCTCTACACCGGCAGCGCGGACGACACCAAGAAACGCAAAGACCTGAAAACCACAGAAGGCGTGGTGATCGAAGAAAAGCGCGACATCAAGGGCGACATCATGACCGGCGGCCTCGGCACCGGAGCCGGCGCGTTAGTGGGAGTGCTGTTCAGCAACGTCGTGCGGGGCACAGTCTTCGGGCTGGTAGGCACCTCGGCGTACATCTGCGCGAAGAAGGGCAAGGACGTCGAGCTCCCGGCGCAAACAGGAATGCTCGTGCGTATGGATTCGACAGTGACACTGCCACCATCGCTACTGCGTAGCGCCTCCTACACACCAGAATCCGCGGGCAACTAGGACCGGGGGCAGATCTTGCAAGTGAGTACCGCGCGGCGGAGTTCGGGGAAGCATGGGTTGAAAATCGCTGATCGGTGGGAACTGACGTTCTCGTGGCCGCCTTCAGGCGGGCAGCGGCTGCAGGGGCCAAAGATCGTCGGCGCGCAATTTCATGGCTCCTAAAGCCCATCCACCGGACTCGCGCTCGATGTGCGCCACTTGAAACAGTACCGGCGGCGCGTTGTTCCCGCGCTGTTCAAAACGTTCGATCACGCGCAACGCCACAATCGCTTCGGGATCGACTTCCGTACGCAGATAGAATTTGCATCCCGCCACGCTGACGTTGCAGGTCTCCGAGCGCTCCGTAAAAAATCGCCCACAACGGTCGAACCCGCAAACTTCGATCGCAAATTGCGACGCAACGCGCTCTTGACGGCGCATGTCCATTTCCGCGAGCGCGGTGGATAAGTTGGATGGCGATTTTTGGTCGTTCATGGCCCCGTCCTGTCGTGCACTGCTGGGACTTACCTCGTTCATTGCGTGTGCCCCAAACAAACCCCGTTTTCCAACAGCTCGATCGCAATCATCACGCCGAGCGTCGCGCCGCCACCGCCGTCGGTTTGTCTGAACGCTTCAAGAAGCGATACAAGCTGGTGCGGCCGATACCGAGCACCTGTGCGGTGCGCACCCGGTTACCGTTGCACATTTCGAGAACGCGCTGTATATGGACGCTGCGAACTTCGTCCAGCGGCAGCGGACTCCAGACTGTCGCAGACGATGACGAAGCGTGCCGGCGAGATCGTTGCAGATGCTCGGGCAAATCGGCCACGTCTATGAAATCGGAATTTGCGGTGATGGCCGCGCTGGCAATTACGTTTTCGAGCTCACGCACGTTGCCCGGCCAGTCGTGCTGCAGCAGCACGATATGCGCCCGCCGCGTCAGTCCCTGGAACGATTTGCCGTAAGTGTCTCCGTATTTTTTCACGAAGTGCTGCACCAGAATCGGAATGTCGCCCGGACGTTCAGCCAGCCCCGGCACCCGCAGCTCGATGCTGCTGAGGCGGTAGAAAAGATCTTCGCGAAAACGCCCCGCCAGCACCTCTGCGCGCAGATCGCGGTTGGTTGCAGCAATCAGTCGCACGTCAACTTTTCTTACTTCCGGCGAGCCCACGCGCTGAATTTCGCGGTTCTGTATCACGCGCAGCAGTTTTGCCTGCATCTGCAGCGACGTCTCGCCGATTTCGTCCAAGAAAACCGTGCCGCCGTTCGCATATTCGAACAATCCGGGCCGTGTTTCCGTTGCGCCCGTGAAAGACCCGCGCACGTGTCCGAAGAGCTGGCTTTCCAGCAGCGTGTCCACCAGCGCCGAGCAATTGCACACCGCAAAGCGCTCCTGCGATACCGGGCTCATCTGGTGCAGAGCGTGCGCCACCAGTTCCTTGCCCGAGCCCGTCGGTCCGGTGATCAGAGCGTTGGTGTAATGGCGCGCGATTTTTTTCGCCAGGTCAAAAACTTCCAGCATTGCCGGGCTGCGTCCCACGATTCCGTGGAACAGCAGATTGTCCAGCAGCTTGTCTTCCAGATCGCGTATCTGCAGCCCGCGCGTAAATGAATCCGTCAAATCATCCAGAGTTTTCAGCAGCCGCGCGTAGTCAATCGGCTTGCACAGATAATCGTAGGCGCCGTGCTTGATCGCTTCGATGGCCGAATCCACTGCGTAGAATCCCGTCACCAGGATCACGTATATTCCCGGGTCGGATTGCAGCGCTTTTTCCAGGAACGCCAGACCATCCATTGCCGGCATTTTCAAGTCAGCGATCACCACGCGGCAGCTTCCGGAACGCACTTTTTGCAGCGCTTCCTGAGGGTTGGTTGTTCCCGCTACCGGAAATCCCGCCCCTTCCAGCCGCCGGGCTGTCAGTTCAACGTGGTCTGTGTCGTCGTCTAAAATGCAGATCGACAGATTCTTACGTGCCAACTCGACTAGCGGTCTTTCTAGCAGGACGCTCATAGTAATCTGACTTAGGCAAGGAAGGGGCCAGAGCGGAACAACAATTGGCTTTTTCGGCGGTTTTGATTTGTCTCCGGAAAGAGTCTTTCACCTTACGTAATTCCTGTTGATCCTTCGCCTTACTGCGGCTCGAGAAGAAACGCGTCCTAACTTGACTCTTCACCCAGTTTCAAGGCCCCCGAAGCTCCACATAACGCGCGTGCCATTCTGGTACCGAATGTCAAAACAGAATTCTCTCTCTTGCGCTCCTTCCGATTCTTCCTTCGCCTGCCCTACGCCTCTTTGCGTGAGACGCTGTTATCCATGAAAGGATCGCGCCCTTCGTCGGTGCACTCCCGCGTCGTTCGGCGCGGTTGCATCTGTTCGAGTCCCACATCCATGCAAGACGCGTCCGTGCTTCTATCCTTCACTCGCACGGCGCGATGCGGCACCGGAAAATCGGCACCACCACCCAAGGGGCGCAGCAGTCGCACGAATAGCACGCTGTCAAGCCGCACTTGCGTATGCAGCGCCACCGTTTTCCCTTCCAGTTCTCTCCAGTCTAGCGACGTCTTCTCCACAAAGAAATTCTCCCGCGCATCCCATCCCGATACTTCCACGCGGTAGCTGTTGCCCCGACCAACTGTCCTCGTCAGCGCCTGCGTGTCGCTTGCTGTGTGATTCATGATTCCACCTCGTGCAGGTTCATTGCAGTAGAGATACCAACGAGGCGGTTGGGCTTGTATTGACGGCGAAGGGTTTAACTGGGCAGGTTAGCCGCGGCTATAACTGCCGAATGTTCCGAATGCGCGACGTGTGCCCAATTGAAACGAGAGCGAAGCCTTGAGGACACGCGCGAAGCAGCAGGCTACTGCTGTGACGTTCGAGGCCGTGCGTGAATAGCTGGCTCGCGCCTGCGCACGGCTTCAGCTGGTGAAGTACCAGTTTCGCGCTTCCGACGCAGATTCACTATCCCCAACGGTACCCAGGGTACAGCGCCGCCAGAGCGAATCGAAAAATGTACGGGAACATTTTGTCGTAGGCGTACCACGCCAGCACGAGACCGAGTATCCCGAACCCTTGCGTGCGAATCCAGTGCTGAAATCGTTGCGCGGTTGCCTGGGTCATCAGCAGGGTCACTCCCGTGACGCCGTCCAGCGGCGGCACGGGCAGCAGGTTGAAAGTCCCCAGCAGCAGATTCAAAAGAAAGATGATGCTCAGAAACGTCGCCGCGAACCCTGCCACTCCGGGCACCAGCGGCTCGGTGATGTGGGTGAAGTCCACCGCATCCGGCACGCCGAAAACTCCAAAATGCATCCCCATGCGGATCGCGAGCGCCGACAATATTACCAGCGTGAAATTCGCGGCCGGCCCTCCCAGGGCCATCCATGCGGCGCGCCGCGGATAACGTTGCTGCCAGGTGGGGTCGTACGGGGCGCTGGCCCAGCCGATCATCCAGTGCGCGACAAAATAGGAAAGGATCGGAACCACCACCAGTCCGAACGGCTCGCGCTTGATGTGCGGCCAGGGGTTCAGCGTGACTTGACCGCCGTGAAAGGCTGTGGGATCTCCGCCGATCCGCGCGATCAACGCATGCGCGCCCTCGTGGCACGTGGTCGAAAACAGGAAAACGATGTACCAGATTACGCCAAGGATAAGGAACTGAGGTGTCATGCCGCTCGACAGACTAAAGTGTTCAGCCTCATTACGCAAGGCCCGGCGGGTTGCCGCGGGCAGCAAACCTCGACGCCACATTACATCCCGCGAAAAGTCTCGCAAATTTCACAAATATTCTTGACAGTCCGCGGCGCGAGGTCTAGTCTCCGCTGACAGGGCTTTCCATGAAGTACCTCCCAAGGGTGGGTTCTCAAGGAGGGGCTGTGAGTGTGAATCAAGGAAGTTCATCCCAGGCCAGCGTCTGCTCTGAACAGGAATTCGAAAAGCTGCTGCGTTGCAGCGAGGAGCATTTCAAAACGCAGCGCGCCAACACTCGCAAGCCCGATTCGCTCCAGTCGAGCTCCCTGAAAATCGTTCCGCCAGCCCGCCGCCGCGATTCGGCAGCATAGCTTGGCGGCCGTCGCCGGTCAGAATTCAGTTCCGTCAACGTTCGCGTAACGCGCACCTTACCTCGCAGTCGGAGTATGCGGGCATACGTCCGCGATGCCGCAACGAGCCGCAGCCCCGCACGGACGGCTTCATCGACACAAGTGCCGCTGGTTTGTTGTGCCTTCTCAAGAAGTACCTGCGGCACCCACACGGTGATCTTGCGCGTTGTCTTCGTAAGACCTGCAAAATATCATGAGGGGAGAAAGATGAGAGGTTGGCTCCGGGGCCTGGACTCGAACCAGGATAACCAGCTCCAAAGGCTGGCGTGCTACCAATTGCACTACCCCGGAATGGGGTAGGAAAGTGTAGCAGACCTCTTGCCGATTTGTTACCTCAGGCGCTGAACACAAATACGCGCTACGCGTGCCGCCGTTTGCTGCATCGCCTTCGATTTGTTACGCTGCTAACGTTCCAGCTCGGCGGAGAGATGTCCGAGCGGTTTAAGGAGCACGCTTGGAAAGCGTGTGTTGGGGAAACTCAACCGTGGGTTCGAATCCCACTCTCTCCGCCACATCGCCTGCCAGTTTATAAATCGCGAGAATTAATGCTTTGCTACTTCCGTGCAACCGCAGTTGAAGCATTTGGGAGACTGGCATGGTGCGCCGGCTTGTGTCTGATGCGGAAGCCGCAAGACAAACGAAGGAAGCTTTAGAACCGGGCTCTCGTGATCCGGTGCCTTAATCCGCGTTCATCCGTGGTGCCTTTTTCCCAAGCAAAGTCTAAGATAGTCCCTTCATGCAACTCTGGTTCGCACGTCGCAGCGCCGTCACCATCCGCGAACAGCTCGTTACGCAAATCATCCTCGGCATCCTCTGCGGCGATCTCCCACCCGGTGAACGCCTTCCCAGCACACGCGAACTTGCCCGACGGTTTCGTCTTCATGCCAACACCATCAGCGCCGGTTACCGCCAACTCGCCCGCGACCAATGGCTCGAATTCCGCCGCGGCAGCGGCGTTTATGTCCGCCGCGCTCATCCCGCCGCGCCGCTCTCTCCATCTCTCGCGCTCGATCAACTCATCGCCAACCTGCTCCGTTCCGCGCGCGAATTCAGCGTGCCGCTACCCGCTCTACGTGCCCGCCTTCGCCAGTGGCTCGACCTCCAGCCCCCCGACCATTTCCTGCTGCTCGAACCCGACGAAGAACTTCGTCGCATCCTCGTCCTCGAAATGCAAAACGCCGTCGCGTTTCCAGTAAAAAGTTGCGCCCCGCAAGATTCCCATCAACCGCGCGTTCTCGAGGGCGCAATCCTCGCCGCGCTTTCCAGCCGAGCCAAGGCCGCGCGCCAACTTCTTCCTGCCAGTGCCGAAATTCTCACGCTGCAAACTCGTTCCGTTCCCGAATCTCTCGCCGCGTGGCTTCCCGCTCCTACCTCCGCGCTGGTCGCAATCGCCTCCCGATGGCCCGATTTTCTAAAATTGGCCCGCACGATGCTGATTGCCGCCGGCTTCCATTCAGAAAGCCTCCTCTTCCGCGACGCACGCAAACCCACTTGGCAACGCGGCCTGAAACAAGCCGCCGCAGTAGTATGCGACACCCTCACAGCCGCCGCCCTCCCCAAATCCCACCGCGCCGTAATCTTCCCCCTGCTCGCAGATTCCTCGCTAAAAGAATTGCGCCACTACCAGGACTTCATCCGCAATCCCGTAATTCCCCAATCGTGAACTGCGCTTCCGTCCTTTCTGTGGCGCTCGCAAAACCGTCGCAAGAGGTGTGCGCGAAAGAACTCGCGAATATCTTTGCCTCGTGGTTTCAGCCACGACATCGTTGCAGCAAAGTCAGCCCTGCTTCTGCCGCTTAGCTACTGGTTTTGTCCTGATTGAATTGCGCACCTTCATCAACCCGCTGTGACACTATTGAAACTGTCACATTCCAAAGTCCCCCCTGCAAAGACGCCGCTAATATCTCGCCCATGCAAACTTCACTAACAAGTCGCCAAACCCCAATCACTCTATGCATCCTCGCGCTCTTCATCCTCGCCACTCCGGCCCAAGCCCGCAAACCCGGCGGCGACTGGCAAATCGTAAAAAACCTCGCGCCCGGAACACGCATCTCCGTGAAGTCCAAGTTCCGCGACCTCTGCGTCTTCGAATCTGCCACCGACACCACCCTGGTCTGTGAACCTGCGCTCCTTGGCACCGCAATCACCAATCCAATTCCACTTCGTTTCAAGCGCACGAAAGTCCGCGAAGTCCGTCTGGAATTTAGCGATAGCGAAAACGGAGTCCTGGGCGCTATCGTTGGCGGCGGCGTCGGCGCGGTCCTGGGCGCCATCGGCGGAGGACAAACCTACTCTCGAGGCGGTTCGGCCCTGCTCGTCGGCGGTCTAGGCGCCCTGGTCGGCGGGGTCGTCGCCAGAAATTTCCCTATCCGCCACGGCGCCGTAATCTACCGCCGCTAAACCCCGACCTCCGCTGCGTTTCGGCACAATTTGCATAGCGACCACCTTCAGGCCTACCGTGGAGCTTCGATTGACGTTGGAATTCGCGGCTTGAGAGGCTGAGTGAAAATTCGGGAAGGCTCGTTGATCGTGGCTGAAGAGGCCTTGCAAGAATTCGGGGAAGCCTTGTGGGGCATGGCCTCGATCACGACAGTCACCAATGGAGCGCGCATCTGGCGAGTAATAATGCTGGCTGGAGAAAATCGCAAACCCTGTGCCGATAGCTAGAATCGGAGCAACGCTATTTGAAAGGCCGCCGAATCGGTCCGACGACAACTGGCGGGGTGTTTGGCCAGACAAGTTTCTCCGCGATGCTACTTCACAAATCGAAAAAAGCTTATGACCTGTCCCAAGTGCAACGCGCCGCTCGTCCCAAAGCCGGTACCGGGCGCGTTGAAATACCCGCAGCGCCTCGAATGTCCCGTACATGGGTGGCTGCCGGAAAGAATCACCCCGATTCGCATGCGCTTTCACAAAGACCGCCCGGACTGGTAGCTCAAATCGCTCAGACCACCCGGCTTGCGCGAGCCGGCACGCATCAGAAATTAAGCGTAGAATCAACTCATGCCTTCAATGCAGGAACTCGAGCGAACCAGTCCTGCCCAACTCGCGGCCATGTGCCAGCGAGTCGCCGACAACCCCGGCGCGTATTTACCTGAAGCAGCCGCCCAAGCGTCCAAGCTGAAATTGGAATGGAATGCGTTGCAAACCTTTCCCAACCCGAACTACGCTGTGCAAAAGCGGATTGAACAACAGAAGGACCGCGTCGCAAGGCGCATGGTCGACTTTCTGGCCGGCATTCTCTGACCGCGCCGCTGTATCTCGCCACCGATCACTAATCACGAATCATTGATCCCCTGTCACTAGCCACTTCCTCTTTCAGCCTTTCTTCGCTTTCCCAGGAGGAACCAGCGCCACCGAAGCCTCGCTCGTCAGCAGCAAGAACGTGAAAGACTCCTGCAGATACAGGCGGACCGTAGTATCCGTATGGCTGAGGTAGCCGATCGAAACATCCTGCCCGATATGCAAATCGAAGTCGCCGCCGCGCGTGGTCAGTACAAAAGCTCCCGCAATCGCCGGCGCCCAAATAATTTCATCTTTCACCAGCCGCTTCACGTGTTCCAGTACCGGGTATCCGTGGTCGCTGGTTTCCGCCAGCGCCGTGTAGGCATCCGCGCCCAGCAGCACGGCGTATGGTCCGTTCACGCCCACCAGCCGCAACTGGCTCAACCCTTCCGCGATCGCATCGGGGTACGCGAGCACATCAGCGGGCAGAGTCTTGATCGGATTGCTCGTGCCTTGTCGAACTCCTGCGATGCCGGCGGCGGCATAGCCGTCAAAAATCGCGCGGTCCTCAGCGAACGCAATTTCCCGCGCCGCGTCCTTCGCCGGTTGCCAGTTCGAGTCATTCGCGCCGCGTTCCACATCGTCGATCCCCTGACGATCCAACTCAAACGCCACGCGCAGTTCCACCAGCGCCTTCACCTCGCGTTGCCTCGCGAGGATGCCATCGGCAGGAGCCGCGATCTTGCGCAAGTGGCCAGTCCCGACGGCGGAGAGGGCGCTGCCGCCCGGCCCCTGCACATCAACCACGCGCCGTCCCGCCAGATAGCGCTTCAGCGTGCGCGTCGTTTCGTCTTGGATCGAAGCCCATGCCGCGTCCGAAATAGGGGCAAGCTCGCGATGCAAATTATTCATGACCGCTTTCTCCTTTAAGTGACCCGATGCCGAGCGAACCATCCTTAGTTGGCGCCGCGGATGTTCCCGTTTCGTCCGCGCCCGGTGTGTCGCAAGGCTTGTCGGAAGCCGCGTCGCCTGCAGACGCCGTATCCGCTGCAGCTTCGTCGCTTACATCTTCCAAGAATGTCGCCGACGGGACGAAAAATAAATTCCCAGTGACGGCGCGGCTGAAATCCAGCAGGCGGTCGTAATTTCCCGGCGGCCGCCCGACAAACATATTCTGCAGCATCAGCTCGATCGTGCTCGGCGATTTGCTGTAGCCGATGAAATACGTCCCGAATTCTCCCTCCGTCGGCCGGCCAAAAGGCATGTTGTCGCGTAAAATTTTAATCTCTTTGCCGTTCTCTTCGATTGTGGTCAGCGAGCTGTGCGAGCAAGTCGGCTTCACGGATTCATCCAGTTCGATGTCCGAAAGTTTCTTGCGCCCGATGATTCGCTCCTGCGCTTCCGTCGAAAGCGCTTCCCACCCCGCCATATCGTGCAAATATTTCTGCACGATCACGTAGGTCCCGCCTGCGAACTCGGCATCCTCCGCGCCGATGGTCACGACGTCAATCGCTTCCTGCCCGCGCGGATTTTCTGTGCCATCTACAAATCCAATCAAGTCGCGATCGTCAAAATAACGGAAGCCCTGCACTTCATCGACTGGCTCAACCGCATCGCCCAGCCGCGCCATGATTTGCGTCGCCAGCTCGAAGCACAAATCCATGCGCTTCGCGCGAATGTGAAATAGCAAATCGCCCGGCGTCGCCACCGCCTGGCGCCCTCCGGACCGTATCTCCCGAAATGGATGCAACTCCGCTGGCCGCGGCGTCCCAAAAAGCCGGTCCCACGCCTCGGATCCAAATCCCATTACGCAGGAAAGCCCCGCTTCGATGTCGCGAAATTCCACCGCGCGAATAAGCGCGGAGAGGTCCGCGCAGAACGAGCGCAGCGTCGCGCGATTCTCCGCGCCTGGCTTTAGCGTCAATACCAGAAAAATCGCGGCGCGCGACAGCGCTGCGGCGATGGGCTGCGCCAAAGCGCGCACTCCCTCGGCAGCATTCGTACCGCTCTTGGGGTTGGATTCCATCGATTCTGATCCTGACGGCGGGCGCCGAATATCGTTCAGTACTGAGGAGCGCGCCTCGCACCTAGCTTTCGGGCGGCAAGCTTATCATCGGCCCCCGACGAACGTCCACAGCGGCTCGCCGCACCCTTTAATCCCGGAACCCGACGCCCGCGACGTGCCTCGTCCCCGGTGTTGCTGCCCCCTCTTTGATTACGGTCCATCGCCAAAGCATTTACAGTAATTACTGTATTCCGGCCGGCTGGTCTCTGCCACATGATCATCTGGAGTGCACGTAGTGCGCGACGCGGTTTCCGGGGTTGGGCGCGTTCGCCGCCTCTTTTTTGGAGCGTGTCTGTCGCCGCTGATTCGGGCTGTTTGGAGGTTGCGTGGGTTACTGCGCGACGATTGTTCTGCGGCTGGCACTGTCGGCGAATTTCGCGGTGCCCGGCGCCACCATCATCACGTTCTTTAAGGTGTTGCTATCTTTCGCCCTATTGGTTTGCTTGGCCGTTGCCGCCCTTCATTTTTTCGGCAGATTGGTGATCGAGCTTTTCGGCATACTGGATGGACGCGCTTCTCGACCGCATGACCGCTATGCCCGAGATTGAGCAGTTCTGGCTTCAACCCCACGGCACGGCCCGCCAGTCGGTCGCTGCCGCCGGCAGGCGCCTGTGCCCTGATTGCCAAAGTGTCGAGACCGCTCGTTCCCATCGCCGCGGCCCTATCGAGAAACATCTCCTGCGCGCGATTCATGTGCGCGTTTACCGCTGCGACGATTGCAGCGCGCGTTTCTATGCGTTCTCTCATTTTGACCCGGCGGCATCGCCGAAGAAGTCGGCTGCCTGAACGTAAAACGAAACACACGCGCAACGTTGTGCGCTAGAATGAGACATACGCTATGAGCGAGATGCCCGGCGATGTTTGTGGAAAATGCGGTGCCGCGATTGAATCGAATCGCAGAGTGGACTTCACTCTAAAAGACGGGACGCGCGTCTGCGATTCCTGCTTCGTCAGAGAAACGCCACGCCCCAAAACCGACCGGCCCAACTGACCCCTCAGATCGAAACAGGTCGTTCCACGTGCTGCAAAATTCGGGCTCAGGATTCGACGTTGTAGCGGCCGCCTTCAGGCAGGCGCCTTTGCCTTTCTCCCGCGACCGCTGATCTGCGAACTGTTCGTTGCCGTGATCCTCACAACTTCTAGGAAATCACTGCCTGTGCCGCTACCGTTTCCAGCCGCGCCGCCCGCGGCAACTTCACCAGGAAAGTAGTCCCGCTCTCCGACGTTCGCTCCACGCTCACCGAACCCCCGTGATCCTGCACTATCTTATTCACGATCGCGAGCCCCAGCCCCGTCCCGTTAGGTTTTCCCAAGCTCACAAATGGATCAAACAACGTCGCGGCGATCGCCGCCGGCACTCCCGTGCCATTATCAGCAACACGCACCTCGAAGGCCTCACCGAGCGAACTAATCTCGATCTTCACGTAGCCCTGCGACGGCACCGTGGCCTCGCAGGCGTTCAGCACCAGGTTGAAAAATGCCCGCTCGATCTTCTTGGGGTCGAACACTCCATCCATCTCGCCCGCCGTGCTGATCGATATTTCCAAATTCCGTAATTCCGGCCTCGCCCGAACGGCATCCACCGCGCGACGAATGGTCAAATTCAATGACGCAGGTATCGGCGCGATCAAACTTTCTTCTCTCGCTAATTCGCGCAACGAGTCCAGCAAATCCACCATCTGCTCCGAAGCCGTCTTGATCTCCTCGTAGATTTCGTCGCGGTTCAGCTTCAGCTTTTCGGCTTCGTAAAGGAATTCCGCATTCGCAACCACCGCCGCCAGATAGTGCCGCAAATCGTGCGAAATCGAGTTGGCGGCTCGGCCCACGGCCGCGACCCGCTCCGTCGCAAACCGCCGCTGCTGGTGTGCAAGTAGCTCGCCGCGCATTTTTGAAAACGCTTCGCCCAATTCCGCCACTTCGCTGCTTCCACGCGGCGTGATCGAGTACGTGTAGTTGCCCACGGCCAAAGCCCGCACGCCTGCCACCAGATTATCCAGCGGATGGGTGATCGTTGAGGAAACGAATCCCAGCAGCACGGCAGCAAGCGCCAACGCCGAGATGCCCAACAGGAGAATCGTGCGATTCAGCCGCCGCAGATAGGCGTTCGTCGGCTGCAAGGACATCAGCACGTAACACTTCACCGAAACCGGCGGTCCGCTGTGTATCACCACCGAAGCGGTCTGGTATTGATCGGAACTCAAATCCATCTCTCGCGTTCCGTCCTTCGCACCAGCACTCTTCTGAATCAGTTGCTCCAGCTCCCGTTGATCCGCGGGCGAAAGTGTGGACGCGATGATCTTGTCGCCGGTGGTAAGCGCGATCGGGCCGCCCGCGACCAGCGCGAGTTGCTCCGCGACCGTCGCATCAATCTGGTAGCCGACCGCCAGAATCCCCAGCTGCCTGCGCTCCGCCTCCGTGCCGGAAGTGATCGGCCGCAAAAAAACGCGATAGAGTTGGCCTTCGCCGTACCACCAGCTGGCGTCCTCGCCCTGCTCTATGGATCTCGCCAGGTTTTCTTCCGCTAGAGTCGTCCTCCAGCGCGGGCTGGTGCCGTGAAAGCCCAGCACGTGTCCGTCGGGCCCGGCGAGCAGAAAAAGTTGGCTGCCCGCCAGTTTCCATAGCGGTTCCGACGCGTCCTGAATCGTCAGGGCATGCTCGGTCGTCATCAACGCTTTCAGTGTGGGGAGTTCGGCCAGCATGGCAGCAGTGCGAGAGAGTTGCCGCTCGCGCTCCTGCTGCACATTTTCGAACGCACGCAGCGAGTCATTCGTGCTCTGCTGCACACCTTCGTCAATTTCGGTGCGCACTGTGTGCCGCACGATCAGCAGCAGCGAACCCAGAAGCGCGCAAATAATCACCAGCGTGGCGATCAGAAGTTGCGTGCGCAATCGCAAACGTGCCAAGAGGCTCCTCGACCAGCGGCGCTACATCTCCAATGAAGCTACGCCATCACCCGGTGTGAATTTGTAGCCTGTGCCATGCATCGTCAAAAAATACCGCGGGCGAGCCGGGTCGGGCTCCAGTTTTTGTCGGATCCGCAATATGTGATTGTCCACCGTCCGCGTCGTCGGATAGTTTTCGTATCCCCACACTTCATTCAGCAATTCCTGCCGCGAAATCACCCGAGCGGGGCAACGCGCGAAGTACTTCAGAAGCTTAAATTCCTGCGCGGTAAATGCCAGCGTCTTTCCGCCGCGCGTCACCACCATGCTGGTGAAATCAATCCTAGTGTCCCCAAAGCTGAGCAGCTCATGTGCGGGGGGAGCGCTGACGGCCGCGGCCGCATCCGCTGCCGCGAGTCCACCGCGACGCATTGCCCGCCGCACACGCGCCAGCAATTCTCTGGGGCTGAAGGGTTTTGTCACATAATCATCCGCGCCCAATTCCAGCAGCAGAACCTTATCTTCCACTTCGCAGTTCGCGCTCAACACCACGATCGGCACCCCGGCAGCGTGCGCCTTGAACGCGCGGCAAACTTCCTTTCCCGGCAACCGCGGCAGCTTCAGGTCGAGCACCACCACGTTCGGCGTCTGCTTACGAAAACTTTCCAGTCCCGCAATCCCGTCCGAAGCAATCTGCACGCGTAACCCGTCCGCTTCAAAAAGCCGCTGCAAAGTGCGCTGCATCGGCCGGCTGTCTTCCACCACCAATATCGTGTCCACAGAACCTTCCTTTGAGTGCAAAATCCGCCGAGCAATATCAATCCGTTATAGCGAACCCATTGTTAGCGCTCAGAATCGCACTCCCGATTGCCGAATTCCACGCTAACGCAGGGGCATACGCCACCCCATATTGTAACGCCAACTTCAGGCCGCGATCCTAAGGCATGTAGTTTGGGAGGGGTGGCCTGCTGCGTTGTCATCACAGCGTTTACCAAATGTCAAAAACTTGTAAATTCTGGTGCTGGGTAGGTTTCCGACGACGGCATCAATGATCCAGATGCCGCGGAGGTTCGCCTCGATTAGTTCTCGAACGCCGTCACAGGTTAACTTCCGTCCAGCACACCGTTCGGGAGTAGGCCTGTCTTCGAATTGATTTAAGGTAGCTGCAGGTCGAGGGAGTAAATTTCTTCGTTGCTGATGTCGCGAACGAGTAGGGGAGAGCCGTCAGGCGCAATGCCGGTCCAAGGACCAAATGGACCGTAGTAGCGACGGACATCACCGATCTTCACGATCGTATCAAGGTGCACATCCGACACGCGGAGGCGATAGAAGCCAGGCTCCTGAACCAGAAGCGTATCGAAAAGGACGCTCTTGCTGTCGTTCGTCCATTCCATATAGCCAATGGGACCAAGGTCTTTGGCGATGACGCTCCACTTTCGGGTAGCAAATTCGTACAGGAGAATATCTTCGTAGTCCGCGTGCGAAGCGAGCAGATAGCGGCCATCGGGAGACCAGCGGGGACAACAGATACCATCCGTGCCGGCAAGAGTGGTACTGCGTCGAGACGCCAGATCCAGCAATTGGATTGATACGGTTTGCTTACCGCCTTCGACTCGGGTCTGACCGTAGGCGATTGTCGAACCGTCTGGAGACCAAGTGGGATCAAGATCGGAGACTGCGCCGGAGGTCAATTGGTCGGCTGGTCCGCCACCGGCAGGAACCAGGAAGATGTTCCATGGTCGGCCCGGCCGAGAGCCGGAAAAAGCAATGCGCGAGCCGTCTGGCGACCAATGCGACAGCGTAGCGCGAAGAGAAGGCCCAGTGAGTTGTGCAGCCTCCGAGCCGTCGGCTTTGGAACGCCAAAGAGTTTGTTCTGGGTAACGGACGTAGGTGAGCGTGCGGCCATCGCGTGAAGCCTCAACATCGCCAGCCGAAATCCCTGATACAAAGGGCACAAATTGCCGCGACGAAGAATCGTAGCGCTCCAGTACAGCGCGCGGTTCCGCGGCCGTGACAAATAGTTTTTTTCCGTCGGCGCTCAGCGCCCCCATGTAGAAGTTGGGCGGAACCGTGGTGAGGGGAACTGGCGCAGGGCTCCTGGTCCAGAAGGCGTGACGCTCGGGCAGAGCCCAAATCCTGCTCTGGCCATTGCGTTGGGTCTGGAAAAGGAAATAGCGGCCGTCGGGTGACCATTCGCCACAACAGAGATCTGGGAATTCCGTCATTTCCGTAAGTATCTGATGCAGACCTGTGCCGCTGGCTTGTGCCTCCCAAATCGTGCTTTGGCTGGTCATCCTGTCGCCGACAGAGAAACGCAGCCGAGCGCCATCCGGAGAGAAACGCATGTGGTAGACCGGACCCGGTGCGGAAAGAATTTTGTGCTGATGAGACCCGTCCGCATCGGAAAGGAAAATATCTCGATCCCTGGCGAAGATGATTCTGCCGTCGGGCGTCCACGAGATGTCATTACACTCAATCCCATTGACACTCTGCAGGGAACCCGATGGCAAATCCATGATCGTGAGGGGAAAGGGCCCTTTTTTTGTGTCTGCCGGAGCGACCAGAAGCTTCGACCCATCAGCAGAGACTCCGCCAAGAAGCAGGCCGGGATAGGAGGAGGCCAGCAGAACGGGTGCGCCGCCCACCGCAGGAATTTCCAGTAGCGTGACGCGATCGGATGCCTGTTCATTGAAGTAGATTTTCCCATCGTGGAGATGAAGATTGCCTTTGCCGATTTCGTCAAACGTAATCTGAGTCGAGTCCAGAACGCGCGGTACGGCTACCGGCGAACGAACGAAAATCAGCAAGCCGGCGACGACGGCGGTGACAAATAGGCTAGCCGCAACGAGCCTGGATCGAAAGCGTGCAAAGGGAGTCGGCGAAAGGTTAACGGCATATTGAACCGGCGAGTGACTGCCATTCTGAATCACTTGAACCGGAGCGAGGAAACGGTAGCCACGGCGGGGAACCGTCTCGATGAAAACGGGATTATCCGCAGAGTCCCCCAGTACTTCACGCAGACGCTTGATGGCTGTGTTCAGGCTGGTATCGAAGTCGACAAAAGTGTCCGCCGGCCAAAGCGCTGCATGAATCTCTTCGCGCGCAACAACCGTGCCGGCGCTCTCCAGCAACTTTCGCAGAACAAGGAAGGGCTGATCCTGAAGACGCAGCTTCGCGCCGTTTCTTCTAAGCTCACCCGACTGGACATTCAATTCGAAGTTGCCGAAACGATAGCGCGGCAGAGCTGGCGACGAGACGGTCTGTGAATTCAATAACACGGTGATTTTCGGTCGCCATTATAGACGAACCAATGAGCAGAACGTTATACGGAGGTTATGTCATAACTCGTTGTAAGTGTATGTCCGCGACTGCTTTGTGATGTCAGACGAGTTCCAGAGAGAAGTCAGAGGGCCACCATGGAGCTGTTGCTGCACTCAAGCCAATTTAGGCGCTCGCATCACCGTGGTTCTAAGCGGGTGCCGCCATGGATCGAACAAGGATCGTCACGCTGCTGGGAACGCTGCTGCTCTCAGTCGTATGTGGCGCGGCCATCGAAGGCAGCGGGACTCAATCAGCTAGCGCCGAAATGGCCATTGCAGTCTACGGCGGCTACATGATTGTGGCCCGCGGGAGCGTGAACAATGCCGACAATTTGCGGTTTTTGCTTGATACAGGGGCAAGCAACACTGCTATCGACCGCCGAGTGGCGGAGAGACTTGGACTTCACGGCCAATCGGCGGAGGTAGTCAGCTTCGACAAAACTGTGCAGCTGGAATGGACGGAAGCGCAGGAAATGACGATCGGGCCAGAGCGCGTTTCCAATGTTCGGGTCATGATCGAAGACCTTGGCTACTTGCGCTCAAGCGGAGTACATGTGGACGGCGTGATCGGCCTCGACCAGCTGCGCCGGCAGAGTTTCCTTGTTGATTACGCGAGAGAACGCGTGGTGTTCGGCCCCACCGCGGCGGGCGGGATGCGCGGTGTGCCCATGCGTGTGGACGGCAATTCGGTCCAGGTGGCAGTAGAGCTCGACGCGCGGCCGGTCTGGATGGTCGCTGACAGTGGCGCACGCGGAATAGTTCTCTACGAAGACACCGCCAAGGACCTGCTGGCGAATTATCATGTGGAAGGGCGAGCCGGTGGGATGAGTCTGGGCGGACCTCTGGAAAACCGCATGGCGATCATGCCGCGCCTTCGTCTGGGCGGCCAGGATCTTGACAGGGAAGTTGTCCTAATTAGCGCTCCGGGAGCGAAGAGACTAAGCGGCGTTTCGGGATACTTGGGACTGGCATCGCTCAACGCGAAGCAGGTTGCTTTCGATTTCGAGACAAATCAACTGCTATGGAGAAAATAGGCGCGCGGCTACCGTCCTGCACACCGAGAATCGTGGGCCAAGCAAGCGTACACGATAGCTATGCGAGAAACTCAACGGTTCCCGTTTCGAGGTTGTACATCGAACCTGCAATCTTTATGCTGCCGCTGGATTCCAGTTCACGAAGCACCAGGCTCTTCTCTCGAATGTTGGCGATAGTCAGTAACACGTTTTGCCGTGCCACAGCGTCCACGAACTCGTAGTTTTTGGCCGAACGCTCTCCCGTGAAGTGAGTGGCTTCCACGGCTGGACGAATCTTCTCGAGCAATGCCGTGAGATTGCCCAGCTGCACATTGTCTATGGCACCCTTGATGGCGCCGCAGCTGGTGTGACCCATGACGAGCACGACTTTCGAGCCTGCCACCTTGCAAGCGAACTCCATGCTGCCCATCGCGTCCTCGTCAGCCACGTTGCCTGCAATTCGACCGCTGAAGATGTCGCCGATACCGAAATCGAGAATCAGCTCGGCAGGTGCTCGCGAGTCAACGCAGCTGAAAACAATCGCTGCGGGATATTGTCCCTTCGCGGTCGCGTGAGCTTCGCGCATGAGGTCGCGATGGAGAGGCTTGCCCGTGCGGAAGCGTTCATTGCCAGCTTTCATCTGCTGGATGATTTCGTCCGCGGTCATCTTGTCACGCTGCTCCTTGGTGAGGTCTGCACGAGTCAGCACGCTTCCTAGGCTTGCCTGCAGTGCTCCTCCAGCGGTTGCTGCTCCGAGAGCTTTGCAAAAGGACCGGCGGTCAAATCCAGCTCTTCCGTCGTTTAGGTTTTTCATAGGCTTCTCCTTTGACTTCGGAGGCACACGCTGTGACCGGATTGTAGCAAACCTACAGCCTGCGTGGATGTTGTCAGTTCTTGCAATCCGACGATCCAATCGCCGCGCAAGATCGTGATTAGGCTTGCCAGCTCAAGCAGAAGCTGACTCGCTGCCTAACCGTCTGGATTGATGTGCTCCGTTTCAAGGATGCTGGTAGCCCTCGGTGGGCGGCGGGACGTAATCTTCTCCGTACTTGTTCTTGTGGGCGAGTGTAAAATTCGGGTTATCGAGCACGTGGATCGGTCCCAGGGTGTGTGTGTTCTCGGAAATCGTGACCACCCGGCTCAATGCTTTCAGATTTTCCGGCAGGCTTCGTTCGTACCACACGTGCAGCTGGTATCGTCCGTCAGGAACGTTGGGAATCGTCAGATGCCCGGCGCGATCCGACATTGCGAAATAAGGCGTATCCACCACAATTACTACCGCGCTCATTTCCGCATGAATATTGCAAAATAGAAAGCTCACTCCCGGCCGATCGAATCGCACGGATCGGCTGGTACCGGCCTCGTACAGCCCCAAATCAAATCTTTTGCCGTCGTACATCGAAAAGATATTGTGGAAGAAGGGATCCTTGTTCGGGAACTGAATCAGCGAACCCACTTGCACCACGATCACGTGCGGCTCGAAGCTTTTATTGCGTTGCACCAGTTCCGGCACCTTGGCCGCCGCAGAAGGGGCCGGATTCCTCACAGCCGGCGCATCGAGCGGCGTCAGCCACACCACTACTTGCGATTCATCCGCGCGGTTGCCGGCGAATCCGCGTTGATGGCCCCCCGCCGCGGGCTTCGATACCGATACTTCCGCGGTGACAGCGGAGGTTTGCGCGGCGGCTGGTCCCGCGCTCGCGCAAGCGTAGGCACAGAGCGCGACCACCCGGCCCAGCCCCGCGACGACCCGCCGCATTTGCAAATTCCAGCTCAAAATATGTAACCCACGCTCAACCCGATTTGATTGGCCGTCTCCAGATTGCTATCGAGATAATACGTCTGCAAGCGCCGGTATTCTGCGGAGAATAAAACATTCGAACGTGCGTGATATATGAAATTCACGAACGGAGTCAGATTGCGCGAAATCAGCGGACCATAATAATAATAGGTCGCAGGAAAATTCCTCAGCTCGCCCGCGAACGGATTGTCCTGTCCCAGCGCAATATTTACCTCGAAGTTCGGCTTCGGCTTGTACTTCAGTTGTATCCATCCGCCTAAGGAATCCAAACCTCGAATCGTGGTGGTGGCGTCCGTCACCGGCCCCGAGTACAGCACGTTTTGCCCGGCGCCGCCCCCAAACCCGCCCACTGCGCGTCCGCGGTAAAATTCTCCGGTGAAATCAAAATACTGGCCCAACGGCACGGTCACGTCCGTGGTGCCTGCCCAGCCATCCACGCCCCGTCCGAATCCAAAATTCTGCCGCCCGTAGTATCCGCCGAATCCCACCGTCACGTCCCTGCCCAACGCGTGATGGCTCCATGCCACGCGTGCAGCATACGCCGGCTGTCCCGATTGCTCACCTTCGCTCGGCAGTCGGTTTTCCGGGTTGGGATAATCGCCTGTAAGCGAGTCCAGGATTCCCGCCTGCAACAGCAAACTCGAATCATCCGATAGCGATAGACGGTGTTCGATGCGTATCTGCGGCGTCCAGAGCCATAAATTGCCGGAGTACGAAAGCGCCGGAATCGCCAGTGATGCCAGCGAAGTCGGCGCCAGAGGCGCGAAGAATAGCGAATCCTGTCCGGCCACAATCGAAGTGTCAGCCCAGTCCATTCGGATCGTCCCGGTGCGCAAGCGCACTACTCCCATCACCGCCCCGTTCGACGTGTCTGCCTGCCCGCCCGCAAAATCAAATCTCACATTGGCGCTGGTATGCGCTCCCGCTACGTCCGGTCCGAACACCTCCACTCCCAGCTGCGATTGGCGCAGCGATCCCGCGAACGCTCCGGAAGTGTCGGGCACGTTGGGAGGAGTGGCGACTTCCGGGAAATCCAAATTGTCAACGGAGCCACGCGTCTCAAAAGCGTTCAGCAGCACCATTCCGGAGAAACGCACGCGATATTTCGAACCGCTCTCTACTTTTGTTTGGCTCTGGTCCAGCACCTTCGCGTCCGTCAATTCCTGATTGTCTTCCAGTTTGGTAACGCGCTCCTCGAGTGATGCCCCCTGCTCGCTAGCCGTTGGACCAGCTGCCGCCACAGCCGCTAACGCCGAGTTCTCCTGCGGCGCGTTCGCCGGCGAGGTCATCGAAGCATAAGCATCATGCGTTTGGCCAGGCGCCGGCACCAAATTCGCAGTCGCGCGATTCAGCTCGTTGCGCAGCGCGCGCGCCTCCGCGTGCTCTCGTTCTTCCGCCGCGCGCAGCTCACTCACCTGTGAATTCAAGCTCTGCACCTGCGCCTGCAAGGTGCGCACCGAATCGGCGAGCGCCCGGATGTCTGGCGCAGCGTCTCTTGCCGCACCCCCGGGCGAAGGCGGAGGCATGGAGGCGTTCTGAGATCTGGCGCGAGGAGAATGCAGCAGCAAAAAACTGGCGATGATCAACGCATGAATGAGTACTTTTCGGCACCCGTTGCCTGGCATGGCGGGCCTCCTTAATGATTTTGGTAGGGCCTGTCTGCTCGCCTGGCGCTGCGCGGTACGCTGCCAAAATCCCAGCGTTTCCTAGAGGACGCGGCATTCCTTGGCGTCGCTCGTCTTCTCGCTGGTCTGTCCCGTCAGTGCGGCGCGGATCATCTCAGCCAAAGAAGTCGAGGAAAATGGTTTCTGAAGTATCGAACTCTGCTGATTGGAAGGCGTTTCATTCCCAGAGGTTGCATACTCGGCATAGCCTGTCATATAAGCGGCCTTCATGTCCGGCCGGATTGCTTTCAATCGCTTCACCAGCTCCGTGCCGCTCATCCGAGGCATAATCATGTCCGTCAGTATTACGTGAATGGTTCCTTCGTGCCGCGCGGCGATTTCCAGCGCCTCGATGCCGTCTTTCGCCTCCAGCACCGTGTAGCCCTGCGCCTTCAGGAATTGACCTGCCAGCTCGCGCACTCCAGCTTCGTCCTCCACCACCAGAATTGTCTCGCTTCCGCGACGCAGCGCCGCTCGCCTGGCTTCCGCTTCTGCCTTGGATGCAGGCCCGGACGCGAGCGGCAGATATATTTCGAACGTTGTCCCCTTGCCCAGCGCGCCTTCCACCCAGATAAATCCGCCGCTCTGCTTCACAATTCCATAAACGGTCGCCAGGCCCAGCCCGGTGCCCTTGCCAACTTCCTTCGTGGTGAAGAACGGCTCGAAAATATGAGTTTTGGTCTCCTCGTCCATTCCGATGCCCGTGTCGCTCACGGAAAGCAGCACGTACGACCCGGCTGGCATGGAGCCATGTCGCGCGCTGTCTACTTGCGTCATCTCCACGTTCGCGGTCCGTACCGTGAGCGTTCCTCCCCCAGGCATCGCGTCGCGCGAGTTCACCGCCAGATTCATCAGCACTTGTTCGATTTGCCCGGGGTCTGCCGTCACCAGTTTCAGTTTCGGCTCCGGGACAAACACGTGCTCGATGTGTTCGCCAATCAACCGCGGCAGCATCTTGCCCATTTCCGCCACCACCGCGTTCAGATCCAGAACGCGCGGCTGCAGCACTTGCATGCGGCTGAAGGCCAGCAATTGCCGTGTCATAGCGACGGCGCGCCCGGAAGCCTTCTGAATTTGCTCCACGCAACGTTTGTGGAACGCGTCGGCGCCATCCCGGTCAATCAGCAGATCGCTGTTCCCGCGAATGATCGTCAGTAAATTATTGAAGTCATGCGCCACGCCGCCCGCCAGCCTGCCCACCGCCTCCATTTTGTGCGCCTGACGCAGCCGCTCTTCCAGTTGTTGTTGTTCCGCCTGCGTTTTCTGCAAGTTCGTGCGCATCCGCGCGAACGCGCCCGTCACCTGGGATACTTCGTCTCCGCCCGTGCTCTCTAGTGGGAAACCGTAGTCGCCTCCCTCCAGCGCGCGAACTCCGGCGACCAAATTCGCCAGCGGCCGCGTGAACGTGTCCGATATAAAAAATACCAGCACGCTGCCCGCGATCACACTCAGCAAACCCAGTGCTAACAAAATGCGATTCAGATCGCGCAGAAATGACGTCGCTTTGTCGAATGATTTCAAAACGGTCAGAGTCACGCCTGGCTGCGCGGCGGGAGGTAGTTCCACGGTTGTCGCAAGATAGCGTTCGTCGCCGATTTGTGTTTCCTGCGAGCCAGCGGCATCGCGCTGCGGCTGCCGCGCCAGCTCGCTCTGCTGTGCGTCTGTTAGCGTGCTCGCGACGAAAGTATCGCCCCACCGAAACGCTACATCGCTCGAAGCGATCTTGCTGAAATCCTTGGCGGCGCGCTCGTCAATTTCGTGGCCTACTGCAAGATAACCGAGCGTAGATTCCTTCGACTCCGCCCCAAAATAAATCGGCTGGATCCACACCTCATAAAGGTGTCCTCCGCCAAACCACCAATCGCGCGGCTCTTCCTTCTTCAGCGAAAGCTGCATGAAATCTTGCGCCGCCACGCGTTCGAAGCTCGCGCTTTTGGCACGCATGGCCACCACGTCGCCAGAGCGATCGGCGAAAACCATCAAATCGCTGCCGCTCAGGTTCCAGATGTCCTCGGATGCATCCTGAATAGTCGCGGAATCCTGGGTGGTCATCATGGCGCGCACGTTGGGAAGGTTCGCGAGCAGTTGCGTGGAGCGCCTCAACGTAGCTTCGCGCTGGCGCTCGAAGCTCTCATAAATGTCAACGGAGTTATGCAGGTCTTCGCGAATGTTTTCGCGCACGCGTTTCTGGACGCTGTAACTGACAATTAGCAGCGTTGCGCTGCTCAGTCCAGCGGTGATCGCGAGCAGCGACAGCAGGAACTTCGTCCGTAAGCGAACGTTCCGCACGCAGGTTTCTCCCTGAGGAGAGCTGCCGTACACACGACAAGCCCGTCGTCCGGCAGGACAATTATTTCGCCTGTTTCCAATGTAGCAGTGCGTCGCTCTGCGGCGTGTGAACTCCACGCCATCCGTGTCGAAAAGGGCATAGCGGACCGGCCCCAATATCGTCAAACCGCGAAATGTGGGAGGTCTGTGCGGAATTGGAAGTTGCAAATTTTTGACAATTTCCAGACCCAGCCGTGACACGCCGCAGGATCTTCAGCGCTATAAGCTCAGGTCCCAGCGCGCAGTTGACTCGCGGATTACTGAGGGAATCTCCGAGGCTCCTTCGCCGAACGACGCTCGACCGCGCTGGGTTCGACAAGGAGAAACATAATGAAGCGTGACGCCCGTAGCTCCATCGGCTCGATAGCATTTCATCGCAAGAGCCTGTTCATTCTCGCCGTCCTTCTCCTGGTGTTGCCCGCGACAGTCAGCGCACAGGACGAAGATCACCAGCCGTTTCTGCCCTCGCCGGTTCAAAGCGTCTCCACCGTCCCGACCAATGGAGACGTGAACCCCTATGGCGTGGCCTTTGTGCCTCGCCAGTTTCCGAAAGAAACGGTCAATCCCGGCGACATCCTCGTCTCGAATTTCAATGCCAAGAGCAACCTCCAAGGCACCGGAACGACGATCGTGGATATCTCCTCCACCGGCGCGCAGACTCTTTTCTTTCAGAGTCCCACTCCGACCGGTCTCAGCACCGCGTTGAATATCTTGCGCAAGGGCTTCGTGTTGGTTGGCAACTTTCCGTCGCCGGATGGCACTTGCGGCAACGCCACGCCCGGCTCGATTTTGGTAATTAACGCGAGCGGCACGCAGGTTGGCAGCATCTCCGATTCCTCGATCAACGGTCCTTGGGATTCAGCGCTGTTCGATGAAGGGGACTCGGCGAAATTCTTCGTGGCGAATGGCTTGACCGGCACGGTTGTGCGTCTCGATCTGAAAGTCAGCTCCAGCGGCGTGTCCGTAAAAGACGCGACTCAAATCGCCTCCGGCTACCAGCATCAGTGCGACCCCGTTACGTTCGTGGATGCTCCCACGGGCTTGGTTTACGATGCGGACCGCGATGTTCTTTACGTCGCCTCTACCGTTGACAACGCCGTCTTCGCCGTCGCCAACGCCGGATGCACGGAAAAAGATCACGGCACGGGAAGAATCATTTACCAGGACTCCGTTCATTTGCACGGAGCGCTGGCTATGACCATGGCGCCGAACGGCCACCTGCTGGTCAGCAATAACGACGCGATCAATCCAGATCCCACTCAGCCCAGCGAGATCGTGGAATTCACCGTGGGCGGCAAGTTCGTCAAGGAAATTTCGGTGGATCCCAATCCCGGCGGCTCGTTCGGACTCGCCGTGTCGAGCCACGACCAGGTGGCGCGCTTCGCAGCGGTAGACGACAACACCAGCACCTTGCTGATCTGGACGTTGCCTCTGCCTTAGACGGTTTGCACGGAACGCCCTCGTCCTCAGTCAGCCACGCGCGGTCTGATCGGGGACGAGGGTGCTAAATAACCTCCGCTTCGAGTTCTCACTTAATATCGTCGGTTCGTGCTCTATTGATCAAAGCATTTGCACGATATGTTTTGCGATGCTGTTGCACAGCAGAACATCGGGCCATTGACGTACTGTGTTCCGAAGCCTACGATCGAACTGTAGTTCCCCCCTTTCTGCCGTTGCGCTCGATCGCGCGGCAATAAACCCAAAATTAATGGCGGCGCTCCGCTCGCGCGAGCTTTGTGTCGCTTACAAGGACTGTTTCTTGACCACAAGCCAGCTTCCCGCCGACCCGCAGTTGAAGCGCAATATTCTTTTGGCGGAAGATAATCCGGTCAATCGCCTTTTAGCGCAAAAACTGCTTCAGAAACAGGGGCACACGGTTACCTCGGTCAACAACGGCAGGGAAGCCCTCGAGCTCTGGGAACAGAACCAGTCCCACCAATTCGACATGATCCTGATGGACGTGCAGATGCCAGAAATGGACGGGCTTCAAGCGACTGCGCGCATCCGCGAAAAGGAAATGGGGTCAGGCGCGCACATTCCAATCATCGCGGTTACCGCGCACGCCATGAAGGGGGACCGCGAACGCTGTCTGGCCGCTGGAATGGACGCCTATATAACCAAACCTATTAATCCACTCGACCTCGTCGCAACAATTCGCGCTGCGTGGCCCGCCGAGGCGGAGCTTCCCTCGATCCCCGAGAATCTGATCGAGCAAGGACCGAGCAGCGCCGAACTGCTCGCGCGCTTCGACGGCGATAACGAACTGTTCAAAGAGCTTGCGGGAATATTTCTGCAGGAATGCCCCGGACTGTTGGGTGGAATTCGCGAAGCCATGCGCGCTGGCGACGCAAAACTCCTGGAACGAATGGCGCACACTCTGAAAGGCTCGGTGGGGAATTTCGCGATGCAGGGCCCGCGGGAAACCGCTCAGCAGCTGGAGCTACTGGCCAAGTCTGGGCAACTATCCGGCGCCGAGGAAATATTTCACACGCTCGAACAAGAAATCGCAGACTTCAATCACATTTTGGAGAAAAATATCGCGGAACCCGCCCCTCAGCCCCGCTAGATTAATTCCAACTTCGCAGCTACCCGAGAATATTCTTGGCTGCCATCAATTCTGCATTTAAGATCGCCGCGCCAGCCGCGCCGCGAATCGTGTTATGGCTGAGCAGCACAAATTTGTGGCCCAGCACGGGGCAAGCCCGCAAGCGCCCAACGTGCGTCACCATTCCTCCACCACGCTCCACATCCAGTCGCGGTTGCGGACGATTCGGCGCGTCGTGATACACAATCGCCGGGTTCGGCGCGGTCGGCAATTCAAGTTTCTGCGGTTCGCCGGAAAAATCTCGGAACGCCGCCAATATCTCTTCGTGCGTCGTGTGCTTCTCGAATTCCACGGAGACGCTTTCCGTGTGCCCGTTGATCACCGGAACGCGCGTGGTCGTCGCGCTCACCGTAACGGGATGGAACTCGACAGAATCCGCAACCAATCGCCCCAGAATTTTGCGTGTTTCCGTTTCGATTTTGTGCTCCTCGCCGTCGATAAACGGAATCACGTTTGCCGTCGCATCGAGCGATGCCACGCCCGGGTATCCCGCGCCGGATAATCCTTGTAGCGTCGTGACCAGCACGCGCTTTGGTTGATAGGTGCGCAAAGACGCCAGCACAATCACCAAAGGCATGGCTGCGCAATTCGGATTCGTGACGATTGCGCCGCTCCATCCTTTGGTTTTCCGTTGCAGCGGTAGCAATCCCAGATGTTCCGGATTCACTTCCGGAATCAGCAGCGGCACCAGGGGATCCATCCGATGATTGCGTGAGTTGCTGACTACGATGTGCCCAGCTTGCGCAAATTCAATTTCCGCTTCACCCGCGATCGAAGAATCCAGCGCCGAAAATACCAGCTGCGGACCGGCGCCAGCCTTCAGCGCTTCCACGGAGAGTCGAGCTGTTTCTTCGGGCAATTCCGTCGGCAAGCGCCAAGTCAAATCGCCGTAGCGCTTCCCGGCTGAGCGCTCGCTCGCTGCCAGCCACGTCACGCGAAACCACGGATGATTCGCCAGCAGCGCGATGAATTGCTGCCCGACCGCGCCGGTCGCGCCCAGAACTCCAACCTCAATTTTCGCGGGACCTGGCCGCCACGCGCTCGCGCGCACCGCTGGCTCCACTCCCGCAGTCTTAGTGGGCACTGGCCGCAACCGCCTTCTGTGTTTGTCGTTGATGATCGAGCAACGTCAGCCCCTCGAGCAAATCTTCCACCAGGTCTTTTGCGTTCTCGCAGCCGGGCGATAGCCGAATCAGCGTATCCGAAAGCCCCAGTTCCGCGCGTGTTGCCGCGGGAATCGAAGCGTGGGTCATCGTCGCTGGATGGCACAGCAGAGCTTTCACGCCGCCCAGGCTTTCGCCCAGCGTGAAGTAACGCCGCGAGGAGCAGAACGCCACCACTTCCTCGATCGTGCCTTCTAATTCAAAAGATACCATTCCTCCGAATCCGGTCATCTGTTTTTTCGCGATCTCGTGTCCAGGATGTTCCGGCAGCCCTGGGAAATAAACCTGGCGCACTAGCGGTTGGCCTTTCAGCGAATTGGCGATGGCGATGGCGTTCTCTTCGTGCCGCTGCATTCTCAGTTCCAGCGTCTTCAATCCGCGCAAGGTCAGCCAACAATCAAACGGCGAAGGCACCGCGCCGGTAGCGTTCTGCAAGAATTTGATTGGTTCGAAAATCGACGCTTCTTTCGCTAGAGCTGCACCCTGAATCGTGTCCGAATGCCCTCCGAGATATTTCGTCACGCTGTGCACCACGATATCCGCGCCCAGCTCGAACGGTTGCTGGAAATAAGGAGTCGCAAAAGTATTGTCCACCACCACCAGCGCGGATTTCGCGTGTGCCAACGTACAGATGTCCACAATGTCATAAACCAGCAGCCGCGGATTGGTCGGCGATTCGATCCACACCAGCTTGGTGCGATCCGTGATGGCCGCTTCCAACGCCGCGCGATTCGAAATATCCAGCTGCTTGATGGTCACGCCGATCGGCGCGTACACCTTATTGAGGATTCGATACGTCCCGCCGTAGACGTCGGTGGGAATCACGATCTCGTCGCCCGGCCGCAAATACGCCTGCAGCACCGCGTTCTCCGCCGCGAGTCCAGACGCGAACACGGCGGCGTGCTGAACGCCTTCCAGTTCGGCGAGCACGGTCTCCAGGCGCTGCCGCGTCGGATTATTTGTGCGCGAGTAGTTGAAGCCCTTGTCCTGCCCGGGCGCGTCCTGCTCGTACGTGGAAGTCTGAAAAATGGGCGCGATCAGCGAACCGGTCTCCGGTTCCGATGGCTGCCCCGCGTGAATCGTCTTTGTCGCAAAATTCATGGTCGTGCTCCTTCGCTTATAAGCGTCCCCGATTCAACTTCTGCTCGGCCCGTTGTGTCGCGGTGTCAGCTACTTGCTCTTTCACCGCGTTCGTTGTCGTCTGAATTCAGCTCCGCCCAACCTCGCGGAATGTGCTCCGCCGCATCGTCATGGTCTGATTCAGGCCTTTAGAAAACGAATAGAAATAGGCCCTGACCAGCGCACCATGCGCTGCAATAGAAAATCCCAACACTCGCTTGTGCGAATGCAGGCTTTAATTCGACTTCAGCTTGGGAGTTGAATCTTCAACGACCGGTGGCCGGTCTATCGAGGATCTTATCTCTCCCCACTGGGCAGGAATTAGCACCTTGGCAGTTGCACCAGGTTGCTGTGGCGTCGCAGGGCCTGTCCCCTCAACCACTCTTGATAAGCGCTGCTGGTAAGGCAGCCCCAGCAGAATAGCAGAAACTATTGTCAGGTCAAGCGAAGATTGCGGCGGCCAATCTTCGTCCCAGGCGAGTTCGAAATCCACCCATTTCAGAGTAACTCTTCCGTTCTGCGCGAACCCGGACCCATTGGCCTGGGGCCCGACTGTCCGGGCGAACAGGGTGCTATCCACGCGGCAAGCCCAATCAAACCTGTGGACACGCCCTTTGACTATCCCTCAGAGTTGTATGGAAGACGGGTAGGGCATTCCTTCGTCTGGGGGAAATAGACGATGAAATACATTTGTGTTCTATTAGGCGGCCTGCTGTTTGTGGCCGTGAACGCGGGAGCGCAAACGAACTTCGATTCCGTTTCGCTGGCGGCTCCTTCCTTCATGACCTACGCTGTGACCCCGGCGACGCCGGCGACCCCAGCAAGTCCAGCAGAGAATTCCCCAGCCGTATTCGCGGCGCCGGCTTTCGCTAGTCCGGCATCACCGGAGCCGGCATTTCCGGCGGCTATGCCTCAAGACGTGCAAGGTGTCTTCAACAAGTACAGCTGGGACCTCTACGCGGGTTACACTTTCTTCCGCTTCTACGAAGTTCCCGGCACCGTTTCGAACATGAACGGCGGGAACGCCTCCGCGGTCTATTACTATAGGGATTGGCTGGGAGCAGATGCGGAGGTGATGGCCACCTATGGCAGCCAGCCCGGCCAGAATTCCTGGCTGGTGTTCGGAGGAATCGGCCCGCGGGTTCGCTACGTTGGGCCAAAGGGCATTGATGTCTGGGCGCACATCATGATCGGAGGAATCTACATCACGCCCCAGACGCCATACGGCGGGCAAGGCGCGCTCGCTGGTTTGGCAGGCGTGGGCGCGGATTTGAACGCCCATCATCGTCACGTCGCCCTGCGAGTCGCCATTGACGGAATAGCCAGCCGGTTCTTCAACACGTATCAGATCAGCCCAAAGGCTTCCGTAGGCATTGTTTACAAGTTCTAGACATCTGAAAACAGTTTGGCGGCCCGAATGTGGCCTGCGAGATCTTCATCGCGGACCGCACATGCGGTCCCGTATTGCCACTTAACTGGCAGAAACTTTCCATTTGCGATCACGGTTCATCTTCGAACACCGCTTCGAGCATTGTTGCGTCGCGCAAACCCACTGTTGTCCGCGCAAGAATCAAGATTTCAGTCTGCGTTGAAGCTTTTACGATGGAAATTAGCGTGCATGCCGATACTTAATTGATTGAGCCGCATCTAACGATTCGAGCGGCGGAAAAGCGGGCACGAGCGCTGCGCTTCTCGTGAAGCGAGACGATTGGTGCTGATCAATTCGTTCCAGCAGGCGAAGCGGGTCGTCAAAGTGCTTATCGGGTTCACCCTGCTCGCTCTGGGAATCGTGATGATCGCGACTCCCGGGCCTGGCTGGCTCACCATCATGCTCGCTCTCGGCATCCTCGCGGCAGAATTCGTCTGGGCGCGCCGTCTGCTTGATCGTCTGAAAGAGCAGGGCGTTCGCATCCGGGACACCGTGATGCCGCGTCCAAAGCCCGACAACGCCTGAACTTCTTCTCCGAAGTACTCCTCACCATTTCCCGCTTTCGCGCGTTCCCGAATTGCGCTGTCGTCCCACTTCGCCCTTCGGAGTAGCCGTCCTGAATTACGGGACCGGCGCTGTGATAGAGTTTCGGGGAGCGGCATGGAGAATCGGTTGTCGCCTACTCGGAGGTTTCTGTGGCGGAAAAGTGGCAGCAGGAATGGCGGGGTAAGTGGGCACTGATCACCGGCGCGAGCGCTGGGATCGGTCTGGAGCTGGCGAAGTTGCTGGCGGCGGGCGGCGCGAACCTGGTGCTGACGGCGCGGCGGATTGACCGGCTGCAAAAGCTCGCTGCCGATCTGTCGTCGCAGCACGGCATCAAGACCGAAGTCTTCGCCGCGGATCTGACGCGGCCAGAAGCGCCCGGCGAGATCTACGCGTTCACAGCCAATAAGAAGATCCAAGTGGAATTTCTGATCAACAACGCGGGGTTTGGCGCATACGGCTTCGTTCACGAGATGCCCGTGCAGAAGATGCTGGAAATGATTCAAGTGAACTGTGCCGCCGTGGTGCATCTCACGCGGCTCTACATGCCCGCGATGGTCCAGCGGAAGCGAGGCGACGTGATGATTGTCGCTTCGCTCGCCGCGTATCAGCCGCTGCCATTCAGCTCATGCTACGCAGCGACCAAGGCTTTCGACTTGCTGCTGGCGGAAGGAATTGCGGAAGAAGTGCGTCCGCTGGGAGTGCGCGTTTGCGCGCTGTGCCCGGGTTCGACTGTGACGGAATTCCAGGAAGTCGCACAGCAGCCGGACCGGCCGTTCAGAAATGCCGAGACCGCGGAGAAAGTGGCGCGCGTCGGCTTAGAAGCGCAAGCAGCGGGGAAGCCCTACGTGATTTCCGGCTTCATGAATCGCCTGATGAAAGAATCGCAGCGGCTGGCGCCTAGAAGCCTCGTAACCAGAACCGCCGCGAAAATGATGCGGCCTGATAATTCCTGACTACGCTGGCCGCGTTCGCATTGGCCGAAGGCGAGTTTCTTGCCTGCCGTGGACCAGCATCACGGCACCACCTCCGTATCGAACACGCCTGTTTCGATTGTTCCGCCGCGTTTCATTTGGATGAAAAGGCGGTACTCGCCGGCCTTCGGAAATCCGTAGGGGAACGAAACTTCATCCGACGGCGCCGCCATGGACATACTCATGCTCATCCCGGCCATTTCCTTGGCTGAGTTTGTCGCGGCGTCTCTGGTGGCCACGACCATTCCAGCCGCTGAGTTTTTCTGCGCGAGTTCCAGCGCGGCCATCGCGACCGAGCCGTCGGGGTGGATGTGCGCGAAGACCGAACGATCGGAATCCACAATTTCCGCGTGTCCCGCCATTCCCATGTAAGGTTCCGCATCGGTGACTGGTTTTCCGTCCGGCGTTTCCAGGTGAAAACGCAGCCAGACAAAGTGATTGGCGGTGAATGGCGCGGTGCCGCGCTCCCAAATCATTTTGTAACCATCCGGCAGGGTCGCCGTCGTGCCGTCTGGCGTGACCCTGACCGTCACTGTCGCGTTGCTCGCTGGACCTGCGCCGCCATACTCGTCCGTGCCCTTCATTTGCGTGCCATCGGCGATGAGCGGCGAGGATGCAGCTGCGGAATTATCGCCAGCGAGCGCCACGCCGGGAATATCCGGCAAATCAGTTTCCGCGATCATGGTGTCGGGGAAACCGGATTCGCGAACCACGTCAGCAAAAACTTGATACCGCCCGGCGGGAATCGCAGGCAAATCTGTTTCGAAAGAGATTGCATTGCTCGCGTGAAGCCCTGGCTCGAGCGGAACAACCTGAGGGTGGAGATGATAAAAGCGATCCATCCCCGGCTCGCGAAGCAGAAACAAGTGCATGAGGTGGCCGTGATCCGGCAAGAGATTGGTCATCACGGTTTCGGGCCGGTTGCGATGCCACGCAGAGTCGCCCATTTTCAGCAGGAGCTTTCCGCCGGGCTCGAGAGAGACGTCGAGCGGCGGCGGTTTGTAAATCATCTGGCGCGCCTTCGCGCTGGCTTCGGAATTCCACCACCAGTTACCGAAATACAAAATCCCGAAAACCAATACGCCCGTGCCGAGCATCATCCAGCGGCCGCGGCGGGATCTTTCCGCAGACGGCAATTCGCCGGGCGAGAGCGTGGCTTCGCGGCGCGCCGCGCCTGCGATGGAAATGATGGCGACGACGAGCAGCGACATCAAAGCAAAAAGCAGCATGCCGAGTGACCTTTGCATCGGCAGCGTGCGGCGCGCAGCGGCGGGGACGGGCACGGCGAGTTCACCCACGCCCTGCGCGCCCTCCACTTGCACGCGCACCTGCCACGAACCAGATTCCATCAGCCAGATTTTGCCGGAGAAATATTGCGAATCTTCTTTCGATTGCGCCAGCAGGTCGCCCACGGGCGGATATTTAGCGCCCGGGCCGACGATGTAGAGTGGGACGACTGTGATTTTCGAGATGCCGGGAGTGGCGCTGAGAATTTCCACGTCTGCGGTGCCGGGAATCATCTGCGGAGTGCGAATCGTGATGATGAGATGATAAGGGCCGGCGGCGCCCTGAAAATAGACGTCTGGATTTCCGACGTGAGCCCAAGCGGGCGCGATCAACAGGAGCACGCCGATCAGCATAGCCAGCGACCTGAGTGCAAACTCGCGCGTGCGCGAGGCGAGTCCACGCCGTGGCAAGGTGCTCACCGGCGCAAGCCGCGCAGCGCGTCACCTGCGGCGAGGCCGATGCGCGAGCCTACGATCGAAGTTACCAGCGCGATGCCGAGTCCGTACAGGAATAGTCCGGTGGTTGGCGCCAGGTCCACGAATTCCCAGTTGAAGTGATACTCCGAAGGCGATTGCATGTACGGAAAGTAATTCTGGCCGAAGACCCAGTTGCGCGCCGCGGGTGAAATCAGAAAATCGCCGAGCGGCCAATGCACCGCGAGTAGCACGCCGAGATAAGCGGTGCCGAGCATGGCCGCCAGAGCCCATTTATTTTTATTGGCGTAGCGATTCAGCAAAAAATCCAGAGCGATCGCTGGAACAACGATGAGCGCAGGAAATTCCAGCGGCACCATGTGTGTAATATTGGTGAACACTGGTCCGAGCTTTGGCGTCGCGGGAAATAGTGGCAGCAGCCAGAGCTGGCCCAGCACCCACGCGGTATAGATTGCCGCCACGATTGTCGCGCCCCAGCGGTAGCCGCTGGCACGCGACAGTCCCACCAGGATGATCGGCACCGCCAGCGACAAGGCTCGATAGAAGGCGGGACCGTGCATCTGGCTGCCATTGGTGTACTCCGAAAGCAGCACGCAATGGAGGGCAAGAATCACACCGCCGAGCAGCAGATACATCCAGCGCAGCCGCGTGTGCGCGTCGCCTGCGGCGCGATTCATCGAACTCACGAGTAACAGCAGTGCGCCGATCGCGACGGCCAGAATTCCCACGCCGAGAACCATATGCGGCGGGCTGACGATGGCTACGTCCAGCCCGAACGAAGCGTGCCACCAGTTGTCGAAGGGCGCGGAAGTGACCATTACCACCCCGCCCCAGCACGCCAGGAACGCGCCGAGCGGGCCGCGGAATCCCCAGACTTGAATGGACGCAGCCTTCGCTGCGGAATGATGGCCCCAGCTGGTGGAAAGAATCAGATAAACGCTCGTGAGCGCGACCAGAATCCCGCCCAGTTGGATGGCCATGTGCGCGGGAGTCCAGAACGTGTCACGGCCGATGCTCATGTGCCAGGAAATATCCCAGTAGAGGCCGAAGACGACGGAAATGACACCGAGCAGGCCGCACCAGATGTACCAGGGGACGGCGGCGCGGGCTTCGTCCTTTGCGGCGGAGTAGGGAAGTGTGGGGGTTGCGGTTTGTGCCATCAGCGCGACCTCTCTTGGTATATGCGCGCCAAGAATATCAGCATACGTTGTTGCGGGCCATCGGTGTTCGCGGTCGGCTTGGGACTACTTCCGCCCTAGCTTGGTCGACGTGCGAACGCGTTGTCGCGGAGCATGCGAACTTCGTCAAAGGCAAAGCGGAGAGCGCGCTTTGGCGTGATACACTTCGGCCAACGTGACATTCGAGCGCAAAATCGTGGTGGGCCTCGAAGAGATCCGCGCGATTACGTTTGAATGCCACAAATGCAAATCCCGGCTCACGGTCTCGCCGGACGATATCCGCGATATTCCCGTCGCGTGCCCGCACTGCAATTTTTCCTGGAGATTGCCGGAAGATCCCTCCGCGGTGCCGAGCGGTTCGTTGCCGAAGGCCTTTGCGTTTGGTATTCGGGAGCTCAAGATACGGTTTGGAGCCGATGTCATCGGGTTCAAGATCCTGCTTGAATTCGATGAGCCGGGACGACACACGCTTTAAACACGACTCACGGAAATTTACCGCGGAGACGCAGGGGGCGCAGAGAAAACCTTGCGCTTGCTCTGTATTGCACGCCTAACGGTGACTGCGAATTATTCTTCTCGTTACTCCTCGTCGTCGGCTTGGGCTTTGAGCAGGCGCTCTATTACGGCCATGTCCTCGAGCGTCGTGGTGTCGCCTGTGACCGCACCTTTGGTGGCTAGTTCGCGCAGTAGGCGGCGCATGATTTTGCCGCTGCGCGTTTTCGGAAGCAGGGGCGTGAAGCGTACGTCGGAGGGCCGGGCTATGGAGCCGATGGTGTTGGCTACGTAGTCCATCAATTCCTTGCGCAGAGCTGGGCTGGGCTCGTGGCCGATGCGCAGGGCGACGAAGCAGACGATGGCTTCACCTTTAATTTCGTCGGGGCGTGCGACTACTGCAGCTTCCGCTACGGCGGGGTGACTGACGAGTACGCTTTCGATTTCCATGGAGCTCAGGCGGTGGCCGGCGACTTTGATGACGTCGTCCACTCGTCCGAGCACCCAGATGTAGCCGTCTTTGTCGCACTGGGCGGCGTCCCCCGCGAAATAGGCACCGGGAATGCGCGTCCAGTATTCGCGAGCGTAGCGTTCGTCGTCGCCGTAGATGGTGCGGAGCATCGAGGGCCAGGGTTTCTGGATCGTTAAATATCCCGTTTCGCCGGGACCGACTGGCTCGCCCTTCAGATTGACGACTTTCGCGATCACTCCTGGCAGCGGCAACGTGGCCGAGCCGGGTTTCGTGGGCGTCGCGCCGGGCAGGGGAGAAATCAGGATCGAGCCGGTTTCCGTTTGCCACCAGGTGTCCACGATGGGGCAGCGATTTTTGCCAATGGCTTCGAAATACCATTTCCACGCAGCGGGATTGATCGGCTCGCCTACCGTGCCAAGTAAGCGCAGGCTGGTAAGTTTGTGCGGAGTGATCCAATCCATGCCCCAGGCCATGAAGGCGCGTACGGCGGTGGCGGAACTGTAAAAGATGGTGACTTTGTAGCGGTCGATAATTTCCCAGAATCGATCTCTCTGCGGAAAGTCGGGCGCGCCTTCGTACATCACGATACTCGCGCCATTCGATAACGGGCCATACACGACGTAACTGTGACCGGTGACCCAGCCGATGTCGGCGGTGCACCAGTAGATGTCGTCCTCCTGCAGGTCGAAAACGAGCTGAGTGCTCCATGTACATTGCAGCAAGTAGCCGCCGGAGGTGTGCAACACGCCTTTGGGTTTGCCGGTGGTGCCGCTGGTGTAGAGAATGTAGAGCGGGTGTTCAGAATCAAAGGGCGCGGCGATGTTATCCTTCGAAGCTTTTTCTTCCTCTTCATGCCACCATAGGTCGCGGCCTTCTTTCCAGGCAACTTCTTCCTTGGTGCGTTGCACCACGACGCATTTTTCGATGGTGGGGCAATTCTTCATCGCGGCGTCGGCGGTTTCTTTTAGGGGGACGATTTTTCCGCGGCGGAAACCGCCGTCGGCGGTGATCAGGATCTTTGCTTTGCAGTCGGCGACGCGGTCGGAGATAGCTGTGGCGCTGAACCCGCCGAAAATCACGGAGTGCACGGCGCCCACGCGGGCGCAGCCGAGCATGGCGATGGCCAGCTCCGGCACCATGGGCATATAGATGGCAATACAATCGCCGGGCTTGACGCCGAGGGTGTGTAGCACGTTGGCGAATTTGCAGACGCGTTCGTGCAGCTCGGCAAAAGTGAATTGTATGGTGGAACCGTCTTCGGCCTCCCACATGAGCGCGGGTTTATTGGCGTTCTTTTCCAGATGGCGATCCACGCAGTTGTAGGAGACGTTGAGCTTGCCGCCGACGAACCATTTCGCGTGGGGTGGCTTCCAATCCAGGACTTTCTTGGGAGCTTCGAACCAGTGCAGCAGTTTGGCCTGTTCGCCCCAGAAGGCTTCGGGATCGGCTGCCGCGGCGGCGTACATCTTGCGGTACTCATCGAGTGAGTCGACGCGAGCTTTTTTGCTGAATTCTTCGGGCGGCGGGATGGGCTTCTCTTCTAGGACATGCGGATCGAATTCCTGCATGATGGCGATTCCTCCGTGGTCTTAGCGCGGCCACGCGTCGGGATGGTGGATTAGCCGCAACCGGCCGGCAGCGGGCGGTTGCCGGGTGGGGCAAAAAGCGGCCTTCGCCCGCCCCCTACGTTATTGAAGCGGAGGGGTTTGGTCAAGGAGGGGATTGTACGGAGGTCGGGAGCAACTCTAGCGGCGGCCTTCGCCCGCCGTTGGTTACCGGCTCGGCGCGAGTGGGTCACTGAAGTGCGGCGCTACGAAGGCCAAGCTGGTCGGTCTGGGGCACCGCGCGGGCAAGGCAAGCCTGGCCCGGGTCGTTTTGGTGGCGGACATTTGCCGTCGGCGGAAGCGGCGGCAAGCCCGCCGCGGCGGGCAAGCCGCCGCACTCCATGTCGGACTCGGCTTGACGCATTTTCATGGAACTTTCCTGGCCCAGTGGCGGAATATGTAACGAGAGTCACGCCGGGCCGTCCAACCGTCTGAGATGAACAGGGGCATTGAAACCATAGATGAGGGGCTGCTGCTCCGGCGGATGGTGGCCGGGGACGAGGCTGCCTTTACGCAGCTGTATCGGCGAAAGCATCCGGCGATCTACCGGTTCGCGCTGCATATGAGCGGGAACGCTTCGATCGCGGAGGATGTGACGCAAGAGGTTTTCATGACGTTGATACGCGACGCCAAGCGGTTTGATCCAGGGCGCGGAACTCTGGGCGGGTTTTTGTTCGGCATCGCGCGCAATCATTTGCGGCGGCGTTGGGAACAGGAACGGAATTCCGTGCCGCTGCCGGAATCGGCAGATGAGCTGGACGCGATCATGGCGCGCAGCAGGGCAGGCGGCAGGAACGGGTCGTCCGGCTACGGAAATGGCAACGGGAACGGAAACGGGCATTCGAACGGCAACGGCGCAGGCGTGAGCGCTTACATGCTGCATCGCGACGAGTTCGCTTCGCTGGAAAATGTGAATCGGGTGCGGCAGGCAATCGCCACCTTGCCGGAAAATTATCGGGAAGTGGTGGTGCTGTGCGAGCTGGATGAATTGAGCTATGAGGACGCCGCGGAGGCGCTCGATTGTCCGGTGGGAACCGTGCGTTCCCGGCTGCATCGCGCGCGCGCGATTCTGGTGGAAAAATTGCGCGACGTGCAACCGGTGCGGCGCGCGTCGGCGGTGGGCGAATGAAACAGGATCCCGGCAAGGAACATTTTATGGAAGGGAAGAGAATGGACCGCATGGGCTGCGCGCAATTTCAGGAAGTGCTGCACGAACTGGATCGTCCGGGAATGGAGGGCGCGACGCTGTGCGAACGCGCGCTGGCTCACGCGGAATTGTGCGGCGATTGCGCGACGCTGCTGATCGAAGTGGAATCGCTGGATTTTTCGCTGCGTCAGGCGGCGGAAGAATCGGCGGAATTGCAGGCCCCCCCGCGGCTGGAAACTTTGCTGCTGCAGGAATTCCGGCGCGAGAAATCGGCGACAGCTTCACGCGGAGTGCGCTGGCAGCTGGCGGCGTTTGGAATCGCCGCGGCGGTTTTGCTGGCATTGGGGCTTTCGTTGCACCGTCAACATTTGGTCACGCCGGGCGGCAACGTGGCGGGTGGCGTGACTTCTGCGCAGACCCCTACACAGGCGCCTGATAATTCGGCGGCGATTGCCGCGGATTCCAACAGGAAAACGAAGGCTAATTCAGCGTCCACGGCTCAGACGGACGACGTCGAATATACGACCGCATTCATGCCGCTGCCGTATGCGTACGATCCCTCCGAGCTCGAAGGTGGGGCGGTGGTGCGCGTGGTGTTGCCGCGCGCGGCGTTGGTTTCTTACGGCCTGCCGGTCGAGGGCATGGGCGTGGCGGACCATGTGACAGCGGATATGGTGGTGAGCCAGGACGGAACGCCGCAAGCGATTCGCCTGGTGGCGCAGGCAAATTCGAATTCTGATAACAATGCGGATTTTTAGTACGACCAACGATTTTTTCGGAGGAGCTTAAGATGAGGAACGGGGCAAAGTTTTTTGCGATGGCGGGCGTGGCGATGATTCTGCTGCTGTCTGGCGCCGGTATGCAGGCGCAGGATGCGGCGTCAGCGCCACCTCCGCCGCCACCTCCCGGGCACGGGTTTGGGCACGGGCCGGGGCGCGATGAAATCAGCTTTCTGGGTTTTGAAGCCGGGCTCGGCGACAAGACTGTGACGGGCGCGCCTTTCAGCGCAAGTTTTTCCACGGAGACTACCGAGACGCTCGCCGATGGAAACCAGATCAAGCACACCTCCACCGGTACGATTGCGCGCGATAGCCAAGGACGCACGCGGCGCGACATGACTTTGCCGGCGTTCGGGCCGGTCGCTGTGGCCGGGCAGGCTGCGCCGCATGTGACGTTCGTCAACGATCCGGTGGCCGGCACGCGTTACATTCTCGAAGCGGATACGAAAACCGCGCGGCAGATGCCGCCACCTCCGGACAAGTCTGAGTTTACAAGGGGAGCGCACCGCGGCGGTCCGGGAGCGGACGCGGCGACGGCTGGGACGGACAAGGAAACAGTGACCACTTCGCTGGGCACGCAGACGATTGGCGGCGTGACGGCCGAAGGCACGCGTTACATGCGCACGATTCCCGCGGGACAGATTGGGAACGTGAAGCCGATCGTGGTCGTCACCGAGCGCTGGTATTCGCCGGACTTGCAGATGGTGGTGATGACCAAGCGCAGCGATCCGCGTTCGGGTGACACCGTATTTCAGATGACCAGCATCGCGCGGACGGAACCGGCGGCGACCTTGTTCCAGGTGCCGGCGGATTACACCGTGGCTCAGGCGCCCGCGCACGTGCGCGGCGCTGTGCGAATGGCTGGACCGCCGCCTCCGGAAGAATAACCAGCACGTCGAATATTGCAGAACTTCAGTTGCTCAGCCTCAAACTGCGGGCGGAAAATCTCCCCCATAATCCGCCCGCATTTCCCCCTTTTTGATTATTCCGATCGCATCACCTCGCGCAGGACCGAACCTAGCCGCATATGGAGTGCGGCGGCTTGCCGCCGCTTTCGCCGAAGCGAAACGTCCGACGAGAACACGACCTAGGCGAGGCTTGCCTCGCCCTCTCAAACTTCCGCAGCAGGAGCCGTATGCGGCTACGTAAGCGCACGGTCGAGGAGTTCGACGACGTGCAGGACTTCCTGGTTGGTGCGGCGCATGGCGGCGCCGGCTCGAAGCTGTAGGATGCAACCGGGATTGGCCGTGGCGATCACTTGAGCTTTGGTTTGTTGCACGCTATCCATTTTGCGGTCGAGGAGCTCGAGCGAGGTTGCGTTTTCAGTGACGTTGTAGACTCCGGCGGAACCGCAGCACTGATCGGCCAGCGGCAGTTCGACGAAATCCAATCCCGGGATGGCGCACAGTAGGCGGCGCGGAGCTTCGCGGATTTTCTGGCCGTGCACTAAGTGGCAGGAATCCTGATAGGTGACGCGCAGCGGCAGCGGGCGCAGCGGAGCCGTGAGGCCGAGGTCCGCCAAAAATTCGCTGATGTCGCGCATTTTCGCGGAGAATTTTTCTGCGCGCGAGTGCGAAGTACTGTCTTCGTTGAAGAGATGCGCGTATTCCTTCAGCGAGGAGCCACAGCCGGCCGAATTGGTGATGATGGCATCGAAATCGTCGGAGAGGAAAACGTCGAAATTCTTGCGCGCTAGCTCGCGGGCTACGTCGCGGACTCCTGCGTGCGCAGCCAGCGCACCGCAACAGCCTTGCGTTGCCGGGACGACGACTTCGCAGCCGTTGGCTTGCAGCACGCGGATGGTGGCACGATTCAGTTCGCTGAACGTGACTTGCGCGATGCATCCGGCGAACAACGCCACGCGGGCCCGGCGCTCACCCTTCGCTGGGAACGTCTTGCCCAACTCGCTGAAGAAAAAATCGGAGTCAATGCGCGGCAGCAGCTTTTCGCGGTTCTGCAGACCGAGCAGGCGCAGGATTCCTGTGGCGCGGGCCACGGCTGCGAGTCCCGAGCGTTGATAGATTTTCAGCGCGCGGGCGGCGGCGGCGATTCGGCCAGGGTAGGGAAGCAGCCGGCGATAGACGAAATCGCGCGCGATGCGCGAGGCGAGCGGGCGTTTATATTTTTGCTCAATCTGCGCGCGCGCCAGTTCCAGAATTTTTCCGTATTCGACGCCGGAGGGGCAGACGGTCTCGCAGTTGCGGCAATTCAGGCAGCGGTCAATATGCAGGACGAATGATTCGCCCAGTTCCAGGCGGCCCTGATCCACCAGGGCCATTTGCTTGATGCGTCCGCGCGGGGAATCGGCTTCGCGTCCCCACAGACGATAGGTGGGGCAATTATTGGCGCACAGGCCGCAGTGGACGCAGCGGGAGTAGTCTTCGTATTCGGGCTTGTCGATGGCTGAAAAGCCGCTGAGCGTGAGCTGGAATTCGCGCTGCGCAGCGTCGTGCGATTGCGGCGGCGCGGCGGCTTGCGCGGGATTTGGCGGCTGCGTTTCGGGAGCCATTGCGATGAACGCCTCGCGTGATTCGTACCCAGCCAGTATCTTACGGTATTCGCCCGGTGGGACCGCCTTGATTCTGAGCCGCGGTTCAGTGCCCGATTTCGGCCTTGGTCAGGACTTGCCTTACTGACAGTACGAATCAGCTCACGTTCAGGCGCCAGCGAAAGCCAAATAGCAAAGCCCGAGCGACAAGAGGACGCGGCCAAGCGCGAGAGGAACGCCGGAACATTTCAACTCTGGCGATCGGCCGGGGTGGACTAGAATGCGCAGACCGGAGGATACCATGCGGATAATCTGCGTGCTTTGCGTCACTTTAGTGCAATTGCTGGCGCTGGGAGGAGCCTCGAGCAATGGCGATGACGACGCCATCCGAGCCGTTGTAGACCGACTCACGGAGGCTTGGAACCGCCACGATGCGCACGCTTTTGCGGCCGTGTTCGCCGAGGACGCCGACTTCACGAATGTGATCGGCTTAGGCGCGAGCGGACGAGATAAGATCGAAGCGTTCCACGCGCCGATGTTTTCGAGCTTCTTCAAGAACAGCCACCTGACGCACCAGGATATCAAGGTGCGGCTCATCCGGCCGGACATCTCGGCGGTGGATGTGCGCTGGCAGATGACGGGTGCCACCGATCCGCAGGGAAATCCCTGGCCGAACCGGAAGGGACTAATAAACTTCGTGGCCGTGAAGGAAAAGGGAGTTTGGCAGATTCTGGTGCTGCACAACACGGAACTGACCGACGAGGATAAATGACGGACTGCGCGGGTCGTGGGAACATAGCGTTGAACGCGCTCCATGGAAGCGCGCTGCGTCGAGTGCAAGTGCGGGGGCTGGCGCTACAAATTCGGGGCGAAGCGGCCGGGGCTTAGGATGTGCTGCGGATCGAAGACGGATTTTACTTTTTGCATTTGCGCGGCATCCGGACGCGACGGGCCCCAGATTTGCAGGGTGGTTTTCCATTCGGCGGGAGCCCACGGGATTGTCGCGTGGCCTGCTAGTTTTGCGCAGGCTTCTTGTATGGCGCTCGCGGCGGTTGTGACGCGCTGGCGCCATTGTTCAGTGTGATCGCTCGGCAAGATCGCGAAATAAATAATGCCGAGGCCCCGAGCCATCGCGGCCCAGCGCAGATCGTTCAATTCGGCCGCTTTTTGCGCGACGGCTATAGCTTCTTTCATGCGCACGGGCAGCACGCTTATCTTCACGATTGTCGTGGCCGGTGAGGATGCCAGCGCGATGGGGATGAATTCGCGCTTGCGGGCCCAGGCTGGAGGCAGGTTTTCGGACAGGATGGTGACTCCGGTCGCACTGGATTCTCGGGCCAAGCGTTTAAGCTCGTTTGCGTAGCGATCGAGCACCTGCTCGTTTCCTGCGTAGCCCGTGGTGAGCGCCCATTCCGTGTTGGAAATTACGTCGCCGGGCATTGGCGCACGCTCGTAACGCGTTGCGGCGTCGCTCCCAAAAAGTTCGGCGACGCGCGGGCTGAGAATTTCCATTGTCAGCGGCGTGAGAGCGGATCGCGCGATGCGGTGGCGCATGTCCAGCGCGTTTTCGGCGATGGCGAAGCGCGCGATGAAGCCGCGCGTGGCGAGTGGCATGGGGAACGTCTTGAAATTTACGCGGGTGATGACGCCGAGGGTGCCGAGCGCGCCGATCATTAATTTGTGAATGTCGTAGCCGGTGACATTTTTCACCACGCGCCCGCCGCTCTTCGTTGCAACCCCTTCGCCGGTGACGTATTCCATGCCCAGCAGAAAATCGCGCGCCGTGCCGTAAAATTGGCGCAGCGGGGAATCGACGCCGGAGGCGATCAGGCCCCCAATCGTCGTGCGATTCGCGAATGGGACGGGCAGCGGCAAAAACTGGCGATGCTCGGCGAGAATTTGCACAAGTTTTGCCAGCGGTACGCCGGCTTCAACACTCAGCGTGAGGTCGCCGGGATCGTGAGCGATCACTTTGTTGAGGCGCGTCATATCGAGCGCCAAATCGTAACGCGTCGGCGCGCAACCAATCCCCAATTTTGTGCGCGCGCCAGTCGCAACCAGCGCCAATCTTTCTGCTGCAGCAAATTTTACGATTTCAGCGACTTCCTCGCTCGAGCCGGGACGCACGGCAGCGGCGGGCAGCTTGCGGTCAATTTCATACGTGGCGAGTTGCGCGAAATCGCTCGCGACATTTGTGGCGCCGACGATTTCGCTGAGTCGCGAAGTGACGCTCGGGCTGAAGGCGGAGGAGGTCATCTCATTTATGCACTGGGCGCGCCGGCCAATGGCAGCGGGCGGACGTGAATTTCGCCGCAGCCTTTCTTCGACGGGAAAATTTTGTCAGGGTTCAGCAGGCCCTGCGGATTGAAGGCTGCGCGCAGGTCGCGCATCACGTCAAGATCGGCTTCGCTGAAGAGCAGTGGCATCAGGCGATCCTTCTCCATGCCGACGCCGTGCTCGCCGGTGATAGAGCCGCCCATTTCGATGCAGAACTGGATGATTTCGTCGGCGGCCGCAACTACGCCACGGAATTGCGCTTCGTCACGCGCGTCGAAAAGAATCAGCGGATGCAGATTGCCATCGCCTGCGTGAAAAATATTGCCGATCTGGAAGCCGTACTTCACGCCGATTTCGTTGATGCGCCGCAACGTGGCGGGAAGTTTGGTGCGCGGGATCACGCCGTCTTGGACGTAATAAGTAGGCGAAAGGCGTCCTACAGCGCCGAAGGCATTTTTGCGGCCTTTCCAGAGCAGATCGCGTTCGCGTGCGTCGCGGGCCACGCGGACTTCGCGGGCGCGATGGGCGCGGCAGATGTCGGCGACTTCTTCAGCGTGTTGTTGCACGGCTTCGGCAACGCCGTCCACTTCCAGCAGCAGTACGGCGGCGCAATCGAGAGGAAATCCGGCGTGGACGTACGCTTCGACGGCTCGCAGCGTCCAGCCGTCGAGCATTTCGCAGGCGGCGGGGGTGATGCCGCGCGCGGTGATGTCAACGACGGTTTCGGTGGCGTCGTCGAGAGTATCGAAAATTGCGAGCAGAGTTTTTACGGCTTCCGGCAGGCGGGTGAGTTTCACTGTGATTTCTGTGATCAGCGCGAGTGTGCCTTCCGAGCCGACGAACAATCCCAGAAGATCGTAGCCCGGCGAATCGAGCGCGGAGCTGCCGATCCGGATGAGCTCGCCGGTGGGGAGAACGGCTTCGAGCGAGAGAACGTGATTCGTGGTGACGCCGTAGGCGAGCGTGTGCGGACCGCCGGAATTTTCCGAGACGTTGCCGCCGATGGTGCATGCTTTCTGGCTGGAAGGGTCGGGTGCGAAATGCAGTCCGGCATGGGCGACGGCGGCACTGAGATCGGCATTCACTACGCCTGGTTGGACTGTGGCGCGCTGGTTCTCGATATCAATTTCAAGAATGCGATTCATACGTGAAAAAACTGCGAGGATGCCGCCTTTGCGCGCGAGCGCGCCGCCGGAAAGGCCCGTGCCGGCGCCGCGACCGACGAGCGGAGTTTGATATTGGTTAGCTAGTTTTACGATGGCTAGGACGTCGGCTGTGGTGCGGGGGAACACGACGCAGTTGGGGCGCGCGACTTCGACCGATCCGTCGTACTCATAAAGCATCAATTCCTCGGGGCGGTGGAGCACAGCTTCGGAGCCGAGGAGAGACTTCAGGTCGTGGAGTAATTGCGAATCCATGCGCGTTTGGAGCGGCAGCTGCGGAAGCAATCGCGCGCGCTCTCACGGTCACTATAGCCGTGTGCAGCGATGGGCGTCAACGAGTCAGGGCTTTATGCCCGGCGGCGCGATTAAATGCCGCGCAACCTTCTTATGCGTTTGATGATTTCTTTGGCAGTGGCGTTGGCGGCGGCGTCCGGTGTCCAGCGGCCGTCGCGCGCGAAGGTGAAGAGTTCGGCGCCACTCGGGTCGAAAACTTTCGTTACCGAGGCGCTCGCTGCAGCAGGGCCGTAGGGGGTCATTACCGGGCCGGCGACGCCGTAGGCAACGCGGTAGTCGAAGCCGGTTTCAACCAGGATAAATTGGATATGGTGAGTCGCAGCGCGCTCGTTGAGCTTCGCGAAGAGTAGTTGGCGCTCCATCGGGGTGGATTGGATTTTCACCTTGAACGTGGTCTGGCCGATGGCGAGCGGCGCGATACAGCAGCTGAAAAATAGAAATACGATGGCCCTTCGTAGATGCGTCATGAGTCTTTCTCCTCCGACATTAATTATGATGCGTCATCGCGCCCTCTTAGTTTGCCGGCGCGTGGCTCGGCGTGCTCTGGATGCGTTTGCTAATTTGGCAGTATATGTTACAAATTCTGCGCACGGGTCTTTTGCGAGGTGCGAGTTGACCAAACCGAAAATACTCTCGACGCGGCCGCTTTTCCCTGCGGCGCGGGTGATTCTGGATCAGCATTTTGAGATGGATTATTGGACGCCGCACGAGCGCATCTCGCGCGACGAGCTGTTGAAGCGGGTGGCGGATAAGGAAGGGCTGATCTGCCTGCTCAATGAGAAAGTGGACGAGGAGCTGCTTGCGGCGGCGCCGAAATTGCGAATCGCGCAGACGGTTTCGGTGGGCTTCGACAATATAGATGTAGCGGCGTGCACGCGGCGCAAGGTGGTGGCGACGAACACCCCAGGCGTGCTCGACGACACCACGGCGGATTTTGCGTGGACTTTGCTGATGGCTATTGCGCGACGGTTGCTCGAGGGCGACACCTGGATGCGCAGCGGAACTTGGCCGGGTTGGGACCTCGATCAGTTGGTCGGCGGTGACGTGTGGGGCAAAACCTTGGGCGTGCTGGGATTCGGACGAATCGGGCGCGGCGTAGCGCGACGGGCTTCGGGATTTAACATGCGAGTGCTGTATAGCGATGCGGTGCGCGCGCCAGAAGACGTGGAACGCGAGCTGCACGCGGAATTTGTGGACCGCGACCGCTTGTTCCGCGAGTCGGATTTTATCAGCCTGCATGTGCCGCTGTTGCCCGATACGCGGCACCTGATTTCGCACGAGAACCTGGAGAAAATGAAGCGCACGGCGTATTTGGTGAATACTTCGCGAGGGCCGGTGGTGGACGAAGCGGCTTTGGCGGAGGCGTTGGAGAATCGGAAAATTGCCGGGGCCGCGCTGGATGTCTACGAGCACGAGCCGCTGGTGAATCCCGCGCTGCTCTCGCGGCGGGACGTGATTCTGACGCCGCACATCGCGAGCGCATCGCTTGAGACGCGCACGAAAATGGCGGTGATGGCGGCGAATAACTTGGTCGCGCTGTTTGAAGGCCGCCGGCCACCGAACGCGCTGAACGCGGATGCGCTAGGTCTAAAATAGGGCCGTGAAAAAGACGGCTGAACATGTATTCCGGCATACGCTGGCGGCGATTGATATTCCAGCAGCGCTGGCGCGAAAGCTGGACCGGCGCGGAGCGCTGATTCGCGCTGGCGGCTCCTCTGACATCGACCTGAGTGGCTTTCGCGAAATTGTGGCGATTGCGTTCGGGAAGGCTGCGCTGGCGATGGCGCGCAGTCTGCACGAAATTCTGACGCCTGAATTTCCTCCTGATGGGATTCTTGTGGTCCCGGCACCTCCTTCGTCCTTGCTCCCCGGATGGAAAACATTTGTGGGCGGGCATCCTGTGCCCACGGCGGAGAGTTTTGCTGCAGGGCGAGCGATTTTGGAGCGGCTGGCGCGTTGCGGCGGGCAGACGCTCGTATTTTTTCTGATTTCTGGCGGCGGCTCGTCGCTGGTGGAGCGACCGTTGGACCCCGGCCCCACGCTAGCGGATTTTCAGCAGTTGAATTCCGCGCTGATCACTTGCGGGGCCCCGATCGAGGAAATCAACGTTGTCCGCAAGCATCTTTCGGCCACCAAGGGCGGCCGGCTCGCTGCGGCCGCACCACTCTCGACGAAATTAACTTTTGCGATCAGTGACGTGCCGGAAGGTGAGGAATCCGCGCTGGCTTCCGGGCCTACGGTGCCGGACCCGTCCACCGTAGATGATACCGAACGGATCGCACTCAAATATGGTTTGCTGGCGAAATTGCCGGCCTCGTTGCGCGGAATGATAGAGCGGCGCGGACTGGTAGAAACTCCGAAGGACGGCGACGCTGCGTTTGCGCGCGCGCGATTTGAAATTCTGCTGGGCGAGCGCGAACTGCTGCACGCGGCGCATCATTGTTGCGAGGCGGAGGGATTTACTTGCCTGGTGGATACCGAGACGGACAATTGGCCGCTCGAAAAGGCCGCGGAGCATTTGCTGGTCCAGCTGGAAATTTTGAAGAGGCAGAATCCGCGCCGGCGCGTGGCTATTTTTGCGGGAGGGGAAGTCAGCAGCCCGGTGACGGGCGACGGAATCGGGGGGCGTAATTCGGCGTTTGTGCTGGCGTGCGTGCCGAAAATTGCGGGGAAGAGGATTGCAGTCTTGAGCGCGGGGACGGATGGAGTGGATGGGAACAGTCCTGCAGCGGGCGCGGCGGCGGACGGCGAGACTTTGGCGCGCGCGCTGGCTGTTGGTTTGGATCCCGGGGAATTTTTGCGGCGCAGTGATGCTCATGGATTTTTTTCGCGTTTGGACGACGTGATTGTGACCGGACCGACCGGAAACAATTTGCGGGATTTGCGGATTTTGCTGGCGGAGTGAGGAATCCGCGAGGTGCGCGCGACCACAAAGGCCCAGCGAAATTCGACGGCGCCCGCCTAGAAAGCAGGCGGCCGCTACAAACTCAAAGTCAACAAATCCGGCGAGACGCCGGCGCTACAACGGCTGCGACGACCGCTCGAGTGCGGGTGTGGTTCGCGAGGCAAGCCTCGCTGAGCGAAAGCGGCGGCAAGCCGCCGCACTCCATATGAGCTTGTGTTCTGCTCACTTCTTTTTCGTCGAGCTTATTTGCGATTCGATTTTCGCTAGGACTGCGTTTACTTCGTCCATTTGCTGCTGCAGCTTTTTCAGCGCGTCCAAAGTGTTGTCTGAACCGGCTGTGGCGGCAGCCGGCTGCGGATTCGAAGATGCAGTTTGACCCGCGCCTTGACCCGCGCCCGCTCCGCCACCAGCGCCCGCGCCGGTTCCGGCACCCGTGCCGCTCGCGTGATTTCCAACAGCTTTGGCTTTCAGCGCATCAATTTGCATTTGAATGTACGGCGCGGCCCCCAGGTTCAGGTCGCCGGACTTGAGCATGGCTTCGAGCGGGGCGATAGCGTCGGGGTCACCGCGTTTTGAAAGCGCAAACAACGTGGCGTACTTGATGTCTATGTAGGGTTCCTGCAAATACGAAATGAGCGTGCTCGTGATGGCCTTGTTTTTTGTGTCCAGGTCGGCGACTGCACCGATGGCGGCACTGCGTGTGTCGAAAGGCTTGCCGGTGGCGGACCATTCCAGGAGCACCGGGACGGAGCGATCATCGCCGAGCGAGCCGAGGCCTTCGAGAGCGCCGTTGCGCAGAGTGTCGTCGGGCGAATCGAGTTTCACCGCAGCGGTGAGGACATCGTACGCATTGGGTGCCTTGATTTCACCGAGTGCGTTCAACGCCGCTGCCCGCACGCGATAGGCTTTGTCGTCCGTTGCAATCGTCGCGAGTTGTGGGCCGAGCGACGCGTCTTCCTTGAAGCCGCCAAGCTCTTGTACCGCGACCTGGCGCACCCACGGCTTAGGATCGTTCACGGCAGTAAGAATTTGTTTCTCCGCCGCGACACCGCCGATTTTGCCAAGAGCTTTCAGCGATTCGGCGCGGATGCCCCAGAACGGATCGTGTTGCGCCGCGTTGCCAAGAGCCGCAACGACATCGGGATTGTCTTTGATGGCGCCGAGTGCGACGGCGGCGTCGGCACGGTCCGGGACGGTTTCCGCGTTCTTCAATTGATAGATCAGCGCGGCGGCGTCTTTCTTGAATTCAAAAGTTTTCAGAATATTGTCGCCCTTATCGAACAGCACCATTTGCGGCGTGCTGTCGGCGGGCAACGTGAAAGTTTCTTCGGCTTTGCTCACCTGAATGGTGGAGGTTTTGCGTCCGTTGGCGGTGGCGATTTCGATTTCGACAGGCATGTCGAACAAATCCACCATGCCTTCGACCTTCTGCGTTTGCTTGACGTTCAGTTTCACCTGATGCACGGCATCGTCGTAGCTGTAGCTAATTTCATATTTCGGTGCGCCCGCTCGCCAGATCCATTGGTGAAAAAAATGGTCAACGTTTGTCGCGGTGGAGTGATCAATCGCTTTTTCCAGATCCGCGGTGACGACGTTCTGGCCGCGATTCGTTTCCAGGTAGTAATGCAGGCCGCGGAAAAAATCCTCGTCGCCGAGTTTGGTGCGCAGCATTTTCAGCACCCAGCCGCCCTTGTCGTAGACGTTGCCGGCGTATTCGATGCTGTCATCAAAATTGCGCGTGACGATCGGCACGGGATACAAACGCTTCTGCCGAAACCAGCCGGCTTGATCGCGCCAGAATTCGTAGGCGGCTTCATCCGCGCCGTAGCGCTGCTCGGCCCAATAATGTTCGAAATAAGTGGCGAAGCCTTCGTTGAGCCAGATGTTGGCCCAATCTTTGCAAGTAACCAGATCACCGAACCACTGATGCGCCAGTTCGTGCGAGTCGAGATCGTCGGAACCGCGGCGCAGTTCGGGCACCAGGCCGGGCGCGACGAGGCCGCGGGCGGTAAGCGTCGTGGCGCTGGTATTTTCCATCCCGCCTTCAACGAAGTCGTTCACCGAAGATTGCGCGTACTGCGCCCAGGGATATTGCACGCCGAGCTTGTCTGAAAATAGGTCGAGCATCTGGCGCGTGCGCGAAAATGTGGCGTCAATTGTGTCTTCCTGGCCGCGCGGCACCACGTAGCGCACGGGAATTCCACGCCAGGTGTCTTTCTTCTCTACGAATTCACCGGCCACGGCGGAGATTAAATACGTGGAAAGTGGTTCGGTTTGCTTCCAGTCCCAGGTTTTGCTGCCGTCGGATTCGTCCTTGACGCCGACGAGGCTGCCATTGGAAATGGTGAGCCACGTGCCCGGGACGGTGAGAATCATCTCGGACGTAGTGCGATCGTTCGGATAATCGTAAATGGGAATGTAGTAGCGCGTGTCTTCGGCTTCGCCCTGGGTCCAGACTTCTTTCGGGCGATTGGGATAATTTTTATCGGGCAGGACGAAGTACAGGCCTTTCTTCGGCTCGCCTTCATAGCGGATGAAAACTTCATGATGTTCGCCGCGCCGGGAAGGTTCGGCCAGTGGGACGATTACCGCTTCCTTCGTCGTGGAGAATTTTGCGTCCTTGCCGTCGAGAGTCACCGCAGCGATTTTCAGGTCTACGGAATCGAATTGGATTTGCGCGACGTCGTCGCGCAGCATCGCGATCGTGTGGGTGACTTCGCCACGGACCTTGCGCTGGTCGGGGTCAAGCCAGAGATGCGTCTTCACATTTTGCAGATCGTAATCGCGGCTACGCGCGTAGGGCTCATCCGCGCGTCCGAGCCCGGGAACTAGCAACGCCGCGAGCGACAGTAATAGGGCGCACAACAGCGCTGGCACTAGCGGACGAAAACGTCCGGTAATCTGAGTCATTCGGTTCTCTCCCTAGACGAAATAAAGATGGCGACAAAAGTGGATATTATACAACGTGCCGCGGAGATTTTACCTTTCGTGGTTCTGCTACAGCTCAAATTATAGAAGTCCCTTCGTGCTGCCGCCGTCCACGGCGATCGTCGTGCCATTAATGGAACTGGCGCGCTCGGACGCCAGGAAAGCAACCAGCGCGGCCAATTCTTCCGGACGCGCGAAGCGCCCGATGGGCACGTTCGCGGTGGATTGCTTCAGGATCTCGTCGTAAGCGACGCCTGCATCTTGCGCGCGCTTTTCGAAAAGCTCGGTGAGGCGATCAGTGAGCGTGTAGCCGGGGCACACGTTGTTGACGGTGATGCCGTCGGCGCCGAATTCATTCGCGAGCGTCTTGGCCATTCCCGTGACGCCGGCACGCAGGGAATTAGATAACATCAGGCCGTCAATCGGTTGCTTCACGGAGATGGACGTAATGGTGAGCAAGCGGCCCCAGCGGCGGCGCTGCATGCGCGGCAGCACTTCGCGCGCAAAGTAAACGCTGCTGAGCAGGACGAGATTAACGGCCGTGCGCCATTCCTCGAGTGTAATTTCCATGAACTTCTTGGAGGGCGGCCCGCCGGTATTGGTGACGCAAATATCAATGTGGCCGAATTTCTTCTCCACGGCGGCGACGAAATCGCTGACGCCATCGGCGTTGGTAACGTCCAGCGAGCGCCAGAAGATCTCACGGCCGGCGATGGCGCCGATTTCTTGTGCCGTGCGTTCCACATCGGCGGCGGTGCGCGCGCAAATCGCTACTTCGCAGCCTTCTTTCGCCAGTTCGGTTGCGATGGCGCGGCCCAGTCCTTTGCTGGCCGCCGCCACGATGGCGACGCGTCCTTTTAGTCCGAGGTCCATGCGTTCAGTCCTTTTTTTGCGGCTCTCCGGTGCGCAGGTAGGCGTCGGTCTTATTGATCCAGTCTTCGCGACGAGGCGCGAAGAAATCAATGTCCACCGTGTCTTCCAGGGCTTCAGCTCGGTGCGGAACGTGCGCGGGAATCAGGATGATTTCGCCGGCGTGAACCACCGAGGTTTCGCCGTCGTCGAAGAAAAATTGTAGCGCGCCGGACATGATCAGCGAAAACTGCTCGCTGCGATGCGAGTGGCGCGGCACGATGCCGCCTTTCGCGATGAAAATGCGCGCAAGCGTGGCGTCTTCACCGCTCATCATCTGGCGGGAAATTTGCGCGTTGAGTTTTTCGTGCTCTACTTTTTCGAACGATGTGGCTGCGGGCATGCGGCACCTCTTCTTAGGGAATTGCACGACACAGAATCGTCTATCGAAACAGCGGAATCGTCAATGGCTGCAAGTCGAAACGAAAAGATTGTGGCGCGGCCTGCGCTTCGACTAAGATGCGCGCGGTAAGGCTTGGGGCGGCTGGCGCAGGGCTGAGGCGATGCGCGGGCGCGACGAATTTTGCGGGAGGTGCGGAATGCGACGATGCATGGTGTGCGCGGCGATGTGGCTCATCTTTTTGATGGCTGTTACGGGCAGCGCGACGGCGCAGATTGGCAAAAGTGTGCCAGTGGCGGCGGGCACTCCGGAAGATAAGGCGCTGACCGAGATTTATGCCGCGACCGATGGACCGGACAAGATCGCGCTGCTGGACAAGTTTATGGCGGATTTCGGCAAGGGTGACATGGAGTTGCTCGGCGATCAGCTGTACGTCCAGTCGTATCTGGCGCAGAAGAATTTCGCCAAGGTGTACGAGTATGGCAACAAGGTGCTGGCGCTCGATCCCGATAACTTTTCCACTGCGGTGATAATGGTGCACGCCGCAGAGGAGCAAGGCGACAGCGCGAAACTTTTCGATGCCGGGGAGAAAGTTGCCGCGATCGTGAATCGTTATAAAGCCGCGCCGGCGCCCGAGGGCACGCCCGCCGACACGTGGGCCGCGCAGAGAGAAGGCGTATTGAAAACGGTGGAAGGCGATCTCGGCTTCGTACAATACGCGATGCTGAACGCCGCATACAAAACCACGGACGCCACTGCGCGCGCGGCTTTACTCGAACGCTATGCCACTACGTTTCCGGATTCCACCTATACGCTGAGCGCGCGCGAGCAAACGGCGATTGCTTACCAGCAGGCGCAGAACGCGCCGAAGATGCTGGCGGCGGCGCAGAGCCTGCTGACTTCTAATCCTGATGATATTTCCATGCTGATTTTGCTGGCGGACACCTGGTGCAACGATCCGGCGCATCTCGATAAGGCCGCCACCTACGCGCAACATGCGCTTGATCTGCTGGCGCAGGCCAAGAAACCGGACAACCTGGACGACGATCAGTGGCAGAAACAGGTCGCGCTGCAGAAGGGGTTAGCTTACTCCTCGTTGGGTGAAGTGAATGTGAACAAGGGCCGCAATCCGCAGGCCATCGACGCGTTCAAACAGGCCAGCCCGCTGCTGAAATCCGATACGTTCAGTTACGCGCAGAATCAATACCGCATGGGTTTCACACTGGCGAAAATGCAGCGCATACCGGAGGCGCGCGTGGTGCTGACGGAGGTGATTGGGTTGAACAGCCCCTATAAGGCGCGCGCGATGGAGACGCTGAACAAGATCGGCGGGCCGATTACCTCGGGGAAGCCAAGCAAGAAGAGTTCGTAGGAAATCAAAAGCGAGTGCGGTGTGAATGGGCAGATGGGGAGAGCACTGAAAATCGCGGCGAGCGCGGTGCAAGTTCTTCTCTGCGTTCTCATGGGAGCTGCGTGGGTTGACGCGCAGCCTGCGCAGGCCTTCATCCCTCCGGACGTGCTTTACGCGAGTGATATCCCGTACTCCGTCGCGACGGCAGCAGCGGGCGTGGTTACGCTAGCGGTGAACCTGGACGACGGCGGCAATATCATTAATGTGCAGGTTCTGCGGGACATTCCCACGCTCACGAGTGGAGCACTGGTGGCGGTGCGCGGATGGACGTACGCCCCGGCAAGTTTGAACGGCAAACATGTTCCTTCCACGCTGCTCGTCAACGTAGTGTTTGATCCGGCCTATCTGCAGCTGAAAAAGGTTCCGCTGGCGCCCGCGGAACCGTTTCAACCGCTTGACCCAAAAGCTACTCCCTATGCTCCGCCGCAACTACTGGCCGCGACGTACCCGCTGTATCCTTCCGACGCCTCGGTGGGCAGCGCCGTGGTGTTGGCTGCGAACCTCGACAGCGGAGGCGCGCTAACCAAGGTCACAGTCATTCGCGCCGTTCCTACGTTGACGACAGCAGCGAGCGGCTCGTTGAAGTCGTGGAAGTTTGCCGCCGCGGTCTACGCGAACACACCGGTTGCGACGAAGGTGGTGGTGGCCATGGTGTTCCGAAAGACCGCGATGCCCCTGCAGTAGCCTGTTTCATGGTTGCACCGGTTTGTGCGTGCGTTGTGTGCGGCTTGGTGAGGAATTAGGACTTTCGTTTTTGATTTTTCGGCTTGCTTCGCTGTTGCGTGAAGGCGTGATCGTTCCCGGTCTTCGCTGCGGTGAAGTGAAGCATCGCGTGCCGTAGGAGCCAGTTGGCTTTCGTCTGGTAGCCGCGCCCTTCGGTCTTGAGCCATGCGATTACGTCGGAATCTAGCCGCATGGTGACTGGTTTTTTTGCCGGCCGATAGAACTTGCCGATTGATGCCGAGCTCCAGTCCAGAACCGGGGGCGCGTCGGAAAAGTCAATATCTTCGTCTTTTTTTGCGGCGATGGCGCGAATGTCTCGTTTCTGTTCTTTTGTGAGATTCCTCATAAGCTTTCCTTGCGTGCGACTCAGCGGCGCGGGCTGAGATGATGCGAACGGCTTCATCGTTGCGGTTCTCGTAGTGCGCGTGAACAACCAAGAAAATCGCACCTGACCCGATGGCTCCCAGAGTAATTCAGCGTTATTTATCGCCGAATCTGATGTCTCGCTGAGTGAGCGCATAGGGATCGTCGAAAACGAGAAGCGCAGTTTCGAACCGCACACCGTGCTTGCAAAGATTTTGCTCGTTCTTGTTTTCGTCCCACGCAAGACGCATGGCTAAAGGCCACGAACAGAATTTATACTGCGATGTTCTCAATGTCAATACAATTGTATGTACAAAGCTAATTCACGAAAAGCGCAGCGCCAGCGGGGGCGTCCCGAAAATCAGAAAAGGGGGATGTCAGCTCCGATTTTGGAGCGGTTTGGCCTCAGTGGTTTGCGGTCGAAACGAAGCGGAAGGCGTCCTCGACGGCTTTCAGGCTCGCCTTGGAGCCTAGCGCGCTGGATTCGACTTGCGAGAATTGAAAGCGGCGGCGCGGCGAGAAATTTGCCGGGTCGAAAGTGCCAGGCGCGAAACGGAAAATCCAGACGTATTGGCGATGCGCTCTATCCGAATCGTCTGCGGAGATGACGCCCGCGTCAACAGGTGTGAGCGCCCGGAAATCAGAAAATCCCTCGATTTTGTGCACTGGCGTGGGCATGGTGACGTTGAAGAAATCCACGTCGTGCGTGAAGATCATCACGTAATCCACTTTCGAAATATCCGGCGCCGGGCAGACATTGGAGAAAAGTTTTTTGCGATTTTGCGCGATCCATTTCAATTGGTTGGGCGCAAGGCCATAGGCGGAAAAATAGTTCTGGCAGGCGGGGTCCGCGCTTTCGTTTTCCGGCTGCGGAGCAGGGTTGTCGTCGGAATTGGCAACACGCGTCGCTGGCGAAGAATTGGAGTTGGCAGCCTCTGGCTGACTTGCGAGCTTGCCTGCTCCTGTTTTGGCCAACGTGTCCGAGAGTGGTGGGGGAGCTGCCGCGGAATTATTGTTCGCGAAAGTATCGGACGGCGCGACAGGCTCGCTGGCGGACTGCTTCTTCGTGGTTGTGTTTTGCGCCGGCGTCGCCGTGACCGAAACGGCATTCACCGCCGGGGCTTGCGATATTTCCGTGGCGGGAAGGCCGGCGAACAAATTCTCCGGCACGTAGCCTTCGATGCCGTTTTGCGCGCGAATTTTTACATAGTTCTGCACGCGCCCGATGATTTCAACTTCCTCGCCGCACTTCAGTTTTGCTTCGACGCCTCGGGTGCGCAGCGAATCATACACAGAGATTTGCTCTTGCTGCGCGACACAGCGAACGGTGGCGGTATTTGCGGAGGCGGCACCCACGAGAAGAGAAACAATCACAACGCTTGCGAGGATTGCGAAAAATCGAATGACGGTTTGCATATGGCCCTCCCACATTCACTTGCTCGAAAATCTTTTCTGCTTTCGAGCACTCTCGCCGAAGCGAGCAACCGTCCGATCCTGCTGGGAGGGACCGGTCCCGGCCGAGCTATTAGGCCAGAAATGCTGCTACAGAGAAACGCTCCGCGCAAGAAGGAATTTAGGAAATAACGTACCGAGCTCGAGGACTTCTTGCGTTTGCCCGCCGGCTGCTAGCTGCTCGGATGCCCGGGAGCAATGTACTCGCAATCGCGCTATTCCGCCAAGTACCGATTACCGCGGTACCCGAACACTAGAGGTACTGGTACGCCTCGATCTGGCCGTGCGTTTCGGCGGCGGCTGTGCGGTTCCAACGAGAGGTACTGATGGCACGCGAAGGGTGATAACTTGCCATGGCGCATTGCTCGGCGCGACGGGTAACGTCGAACGGAAGCGGTGGGGAAGGAGATGCACAAGCGAGAGACTCGGCTCAAGGTTGGGCTCACTTTTGTACTCTTGTTTACGGGAGTCAGCAGCTTCGCGATTTTATCCGGATCCTGGCCTGTGGCGGCGTTGGCGCAATCGACGGCGCCATCAGAAAAGTTTCGATTTCTCAGGAAGTTGGCGCAGGAGTTCTCGATCGACCACACCGCGCGCTGGAAGCACTCCGTTCCCCAGTTTGGCGATGTGACCACGACGATCTCCGTTGCGCCAATCAACTTTGACGGCTGCTCCATCGTTTGGAACCAAATGCAGGAAGGAACCCAGTCCGGTCAGCTGATCTACATCGAGACCCACCGATTTGAGGTGCCGCTGGCCACCATGGACGCCAAGCAAATCACGATCGAGCCGGTGCGCGCGGGACAGGGCGAGCGTCCTGGGATCGAAGCGGGGGACTACTACGTGGTTCGCCTGCAATCGACGAGCGGCAAGAACACGGTGAACCTGGTGGACCAGAACATTGTCTTCAACAGGAAACGGGGCCCCACTGCTTCCGTCGAGCAGCCGATGGTTTCAGGCGCGTGGGTGAGGGTCCGCAGGGAAGAGCAAGCTGAGCTGCTGAAACTGCAATTTGAGGAAGCGATCGGCGCGTGTATTGCAAATAGCCAATAAATGGTGGCGGAGAGGGTGGGATTTGAACCCACGGTTGGGTTTCCCCAACACTCGCTTTCGAGGCGAGCTCTTTCAACCGCTCAGACACCTCTCCGCGGTTGTTGCTCCTGTAGCTTAACAAACGCGGTGCAGGCTCACAACTAATGACGCTGGACGCTGTCATGCATTGTTCGGATTATTTGCGCTTGAATGACCGAGTGAGGCGGGAGTATAACGACCCTATGGCTGTGATTGGTGAACTCGGCCGCAGGGGCGTACCGCGCGCGATTCCTGCGGAAGAACTTCAGAGAACGCTGGGAAGTAATCCGGTGTTCTGTTCGTGGAATGCCTGGAATTCGGAGGTCAGCGATTTAACCACCGGCTGGCCGTTTTTGTTTTCACATCCCCTGCTTGGCGCAAACAAGCAGCCCGCGCACTAGAACCGCAAAATTCGTTGATCTCACCTGAAGTTGCCGGGCGTCCGGACATTCAATCCATCTCAAAAGTGACGTAGAGATATTTTCCGTCGCGTTCCACCTGCAGCACGCCCGGTGCGCCGACGGGCAACGCTTTCAATGCCGCGCGCAATTGCTCCAGAGTCGCGAGTGGCTTGCCGTTTAGCTCGTGAATCACGTCGCCGGGTTGCAAGTCTGCTTCGACGCCCGTCGAATCTGCAGCGAGGGCCGCGACGATTACACCGGTCGGCTCCCGCAGGTCCTCGAGTTGCTTCGCCAGCTGCTCGTCAATTTCCACGCCGTAGATTCCCAGCTTGGTGACCAGGTCTTTTTCGGGGTCGACCAGGTCGCCAAGTTGGTCCACGTCATTTTTTTGCTCGGTAACGGGAATCGTCAGCGTGAGGCGCTGCGTTCCACGCAGAACTTCGGCCTGCATCACCGCGCCCGCCGGCCGCGTGGAAATAATCATCTCCGCGAGCGGCACGCTGCCCATGGCGCGGCCATCGAGGTTCAGCAGAATATCTTCAATTTTCAGTCCGGCCTTATCCGCAGGGCCGTCGGGCAGGACGTCGGTGACGACTACTCCCCGTTCTTTTTTCAGCGAAAGACCGGCGGCGAGATCTGGCGTGATGTCTTGCAATTGCGCGCCGATGATGCTGCGATGCACGCGGCCGTATTTGCGCAGCTCGTGGTACACGAACTCTACGACGCTGCTGGGTATGGCGAACCCTAGTCCCTGACTGCCGCCCGATTCCGTGAGAATAAATGTGTTAATGCCAACCAGCTCGCCGTTAGTATCGACGAGCGGCCCTCCGCTGTTTCCCGGATTGATGGGCGCGTCTGTCTGGATGTACACCGACGGCACGTCCGGGTCGGCCTGCCGCGCCACGGCACTTACGACTCCCATGCTCACTGAATTTTCCAGGCCCTCGGGACTGCCGAATGCCAGCACCAGTTGACCTTTTTTCAATTGCGTGTAATCGGCAAAGGCCATCGCCGGCAAATTCTTCTGTTCGATTTTTAGCAGCGCCAGGTCAATCGTGGGCGCGATGCCGATGATGCGCGCGTCGGCCGGCGGGCTATGTTCGCCAAGACCAAGGCTCGCGCGCACTTGCGAATCGCCGGCCGTGGCGGGTGTCAGAATCACACGCACACGCTGCGCGCCTTTCACCACGTGCGCGTTGGTAATGATGTAGCCGTCGGGGTCCACGATCACGCCGGAGCCCAGGCTGCGCTGGCGGCCGATCGTGCTCGCGTCGGTGTCGCTTTTTTCGTTGAGCGCGCGATAACCGGTAACCTGCACCTGCACGATGGAGGGCGAGACGCGCGCGGTGAGCTCCTGCAGCGATTCGTTGAATTGCGCAAGCAGATCTTTGCGGTTAGCTTCTGCCGGGGTCTGTGATTTCTGCGCGTTTTGTGCGGTTTGCGCGGAAAGGGAAGCGACGCAGGCGAAATGTGCGGCGGCGCAACCAAAAATGAGTAATGCGTGTGCGGCCTTCCGTAAAATATTGCGAGTCGTGTTCACGTTCATGCGCATCATTCCTTCTATGATCAATATATATAGCGTGTTACCGCAGCGTTCGTCGCGCCGTAAACGAGTGTAAACAATTCCGAACTAAGTGGCGAGACTCCAATCCATTTCGAGTTGCATGGATCGGAGGTAGTAGCGGCACGGCATGCCGTGCCCGCCGCTCGCAACCCAGGTCGGCATGCTCTTGCTACCGGCGCGCGGCGAAAAATTCCTTCAACATTGCCGCTGCGTCTTCGGCCAAAACTCCAGCGGTCACTTCTACTCGATGATTCAGCTGCGGATGATCGAGCACTGCGAAGCACGACTGCACCGCGCCGCCCTTCGCATCTGGAGCGCCGTAAATTAGCCGCGCGATGCGGGCCTGGATCATGGCGCCGGCACACATCGCGCACGGCTCGATGGTGACGTAGAGCGCAGCGCCCGCCAGGCGATAATTCCCCATCCGCTTCGAAGCTTCGCGCAGAGCGATTACTTCGGCGTGCGCGGTGGGATCGCAATCTGCGATGGTGCGGTTTCCGGCCCGGGCTACGATCTCATCATTAATTACTACCACCGCGCCGACGGGCACCTCGCCGCGCTCCGCCGCTGCACGGGCTTCTTCCAGCGCCGCGCGCATGAATCGCGCGTCGTTGGCATCGATGGGAACGTTATCGCGTGTGCTCATTTTTGGCAGAATAGCATGGAAGCGGTGTGCCTATTTCCATGTCCCGGCTGTATCACACTCTACGCCGCGCCTGCCGAGTAGCGCCGCGACGCCGAAAACAGACGCCATTGTTTTACGCCGTTGTTTTGATTCATAATCCCAAAACTAACGGTTGGGAACGCGATGGAAAATCTGCTTCCGCTTGCCGCGTATGACGTTGAGGAAACGGGATACTGGGCGCGTCTTCCATTCCTGTCAGGCCTGCTGTACGGACTCCTGACGGTGATCATTGACGTGGTTTACGCGCGAGCCGACGCAGTCCCGCCTTTCTCAGGCGTACCCGGGGCGCTATTCACATTGGTGGCTTCTGCCACATTCTTTGGGCTTCTTTTCCCTTGGGTCATGCGGGCGCAGATCAAGGCCACTCGACGCGGTCTGTTCGCCAGGAACAGTTGGATCGTAGCGCATCCCCCAGAAAACAGACACGTTGACTATCGCGTTCTCTGCTCTCTCGTTGCGGGAGGGATCTCGTCGGCCGTCAGTGGTGTGATATACGTCGGGCGGGAAGACATGGTCTTTGTTCCGCACAAACGGAATCGCCGGGGTAACAGGCATGTACTCAATATGGCACCGCTCAGCGCCTTGGGAATCAGTATGGGGGAGCAACCGGGTCGCAATCTGTTGCAGCGCATCTTGATACCTCGGCCGCAACCCACCTTGCAGCTGCAATGGCCCGGAGGATGCGCTAAATTTTTGGTTCCATCTGCCGAAAGCTTCCTTGCCAAGCTCTCGGAGCTGACCGCAAAACTTCGCGCATAGCGACGGCGGTTACTCTGCGTTTGCCAGACGCAATCACTCTTCAGCGGATGATGCGTAGCGCCAAAGGAAACCGCTTACCACCTGCGGCACGCGTCTATTGACATCCACCAGCAGGGAAGTCACAATCCCCGGAATGAGAGAACTTCTGCGGCGGGTCTTTCTCGTCGACCTCTTCAAGGGCATGTGGGTCACGTTCCGCTATCAGGCGCCGAAGAATATTTACACCGAGCAGTACCCCCAGGAACGGCCGATGGTGGCGGAGCGCTACCGCGGCGCGCCGCGCCTGAACATGAACCCGGAAACGGGCGAATCGCTGTGCATTTCCTGCAATTTGTGCGCGCTCGCGTGCCCGGAGAATTTGATTGTAGTTGGCTGGCTGCGTGATGACGCTACGCGCCGCAAAGTTCTGACCACTTTCACTTACGACACTTCGCGCTGCATGTTCTGCGGCCTGTGTGAAGACGCTTGCCCCACCGATTGCCTCGAATTGACGCAGGACTTCGAAATGGCCAGCTACAGCCGCGAAGGCGCAATTTGGGATCGCCATCGCCTGGAAGCCGGGCCCACGCCTACGCATTACAACCGCTAGTAAGCTATATGCTTCGTTAACTGCTTCGATATGATCGATTGGTCTCATCCAAGGACTGCGGTACCATAAGCTTACTTCTTGGAGGTCAACGATGAATCGTTGCGCGCTGGCGGTCCTCGTCTGTTTGCTCTTTGCGTCAATCAGCTTCGCTCAGCAGAGCGCCGCTGATGCGCCGGCCTCTAGAGAGGACATCGAGAAATACCTAGACATGATGCATGCTCGCGATTTGGCGGTTTCCACAATGAACGCGATGACCAAGCAGATGCATCAAATGATTCACGCCCAGCTGGAAAAGCAGCCAAACCTGCCGCCGGATTTTGAGGCGCGCATGGATCAATCGATGGATGACATGATCAAGGAGTTTCCCGTTGACGAAATGATACAGGCCATGGTTCCCGCCTATCAGAGGCACCTGACCAAAGGGGACGTGGAGGCGCTCACCGCGTTTTATTCGACGCCCACAGGACAGAAAGTTCTGAAGGAAATGCCGGCGATGACGGCGGATGCGATGCAATCGGCGTCGGGAGTGATTCAAAAGATGATGGCGAAGATGCAAGAGCGGCTGCAGAGCGAGATGGCTGAATTGCAGAAGGGAAGCGAGGGAAATTCTAAGCCGCAATCCTCGCCCAACTGAATCAATCCTCGCATTCGAAGTGACGGCGCCGTGAGCACCATAATTCGGTGGTGCGCTGTGGTTTTGTAGCAGCATACTTAAGTGCGCCATTCTTGGCGCCGCAAACCGATTGTCGGCGCAATCGATGTCGCACCAATGATCCACGGTGATCTAAAAACCGCCACTACGAAAACTGCTCGTTATCTTTTGCCCTCGCTCAATCCACGTTATAAGATGACGCCCTTGCGTTCGCGGCTTGAGGACTGATGGAACTTCGCAAAGATCCGATCACGCGCAGTTGGGTGGTGGCGGGGCATCCGGAACGCGAAAAAGTGCGGCCGGATCCTTGTCCGCTGTGCCCGGAAAATCGCATCGAGACGCAGACTCTGCTCGCTCTGCCTCCGGAAGGCAAGTGGCAGGTGCGCGTGTACCCGCATTTTCGGCCGTTATATCGCATCGAAGGCGAGCCGGGGCGCAGCGCGGAAGGCATTTACGATCGCATGGCGGCCGTCGGCGCGCACGAAATCGTGGTGGAGAATCCGGACCACACGCGCACGCTCGCGCAGATGAGCGACGAGGAAATCGAGCGCGTGCTGGATGCATGGGTCCGGCGCATCGCGGACCTGAAACGTGACGCGCGCTTTAAATATGTGACCGTCTTCAAAAACCAAGGCGCGCAATCGGGCGAGGAATGGTCGCACGCGCATTCGCAGATCACCGCGACAACGTTTGTGCCCCGGCGAATTTTGTACGAGCTGCGTTCGGCGCGCGAATGGTATCGCGAGCGCGAGCGCTGCGTTTTTTGCGACATTTTGCGCCAGGAAATGCGGCAGGACAAGCGCATGGTGGATAACGCTGGGGATTATCACGCGCTGTGCCCCTATGCTTCGCGCGTGCCTTACGAAGTGTGGCTGCTGCCGCGCACGCACAATCATCAATTTGAAGCGCTGCTTCCGGGTGAACAGCGGCGCAATCTCGCGGCCTTATTAGGACGCACCCTGCGGCGTTTGCTGCAGGTAGCTCCGGGCTATCATTTAGTGGTGCACACGGCGCCAAACACGCAGCAGACGAAGGGCGAGCTGAGCGAATACTGGCGCACGATCGCCGGAGACTATCACTGGCACATCGAAATTCTTCCGATCGTCGAGCAGCGCAGCAAGTCCTACAGCATTAAGGAAGTTTATTTCAACGGGACATTGCCCGAGCAGGCCGCCGAACGATTGCGCCAGCTCGACCCAGCCAAATGACCAGCGTCGCCGCCACGCTTTTCGCCGAACCGGACCCGCAGCGTGGTGGAATCATCTTCAAGCTACTTTTCCTGATTTTCTTCGTCGTGTTTCTGGTGATTCTGTACCTGGTACGCGTTCCGCTGCTGCGTTTTGCCGGGGAATTCTGGATTGTGGACGACGCGCCGGAGAATTCGGACGCGATCGTGGTGTTGAGCGGAGATAATTTCGATGCCGTGCGGGCTTCGCGGGCCGCGGCGCTGTTCAGGTCCGGCATGGCGCCGCGAGTAGTGGCTACCGGCCGGTCGTTACGTTCCTACGCGAGCACCACCGACCTGATGAAACGCGACTTGGTGGATCACGGTGTGCCGGCTGCGGCGATCGTCCCTCTGAATCATCGCGCGGAAGACACGCGCGAGGAGGCGGTGGTGGTGAGCGAACTCGTCGCCACGCATGGGTGGAAAAAAATCCTGCTGGTGACTTCGAATTACCACACGCGCCGTTCCGAATACATTTACGAACGCACCTTGCCGCCGGGCACGCAGTTGCGCGTGATTTCCGCGCCAGATACGGATTACGATCCGCAAAGCTGGTGGCGCACCGCGGAAGGCGTGCGAATATTTTTTCACGAATTGGGCGGGTACCTGCACGCGCTGTGGGAGATGCGGCGTAGCGATGTCCGTACCACTTGAACCATTGGAGCAGGGGCTGCCGGATTCGCAGCGCATTGTCGTTTAAGTACGCGGACCTCTATCGCACCAGCGCATCTCTGTACTATAGTTCGTGCATGACGTCCGGACCCCTGCCACCCCCCGCGGGAGTCTCAGCGATGCTGGGGAGGAACACATATGTGGCGCAGAACCGAAGAACTGAAGCCTGCTTCGCCGGGAGCAACTGCAGCAGAACCGGCCGCAACGACTGCTAATTCTAATTCGCCCGCGGCTCCTGCCGTGGCGACGCCCGCGGAAATTACGACGACTCCTGTGCCTGCGGTTCCTGCCCCTCCGGCAATCACGGCAGCTTCCGCGCCAGAGAAGGCCGCGACGATCAACGAAGTCTCCACAATTGGTCCGGGATTGAAAATTCGTGGGGACATTACGGGCAGTTGCCATCTGATTATCGAGGGCGAAGCGTCCGGGAAGATCCATCTGGCCAACGGGCGTGTGACCGTCGGCGCGACCGGCCGCGTGAATGCGGACATCGAAGCACCCGAGATTTCGGTCGAGGGCAACGTGCAGGGAAATTTGCAGGCTCGCGATAATTTGCGCCTGGGTTCTGCAAGCAACGTGCAAGGCAGCGTGCTGACGCCGCGGATTCGCATCGAAGACGGCGCCCGTTTGCGCGGCAAAGTGGAAATGACCAGACCGGGCCAGGCCGCGGATTCCGCCGGCGGCAAGACGTCTACAGCGACCCCGGCCACGGCGACGAGTCTGGTGAAGACTGAGATACCCAAAGCCGCCATCGTTGGCGCCCCAAGGAGTTAGAGCAGTTTATGGATTGGAGTGCCAAGCAAAGACCGAACTCCACGGCGACGGCCCGAGCGCCCGTGAAGCCGGGCCCAGAATCCGCGGTTCCTGCTGCGGCGAACATGCGCGTTTCGAACGGCCTGAAGGAATTTCTGTGGCTGATCAGCGATTCCGGGCAGGGAAAGATTCTGGATCTCGGCGCGGTGTTTCAGTCCACGGTAATGTTTTTCATCGAGAAAGGCTTCCGACTTTCCACCGAAGATCTGCTGCGCTCCTGGAAAGAATTCCTGCACGCCGAGGAAGAAAACCTGCGCAACACGCCGGTGGGCGATGGCAACGGCCGCGTCTCGCAAGGAATGCTGGCCGGCAAATTCCTGGATACCGCGTTGCAATATCCCGAAGATCATTTTCACGGCGTTCTGGCCTGGGACCTTTTTGATTATTTGGATGCCGAGCTTCTGCCCCGGGTGATGGAGCGGCTTTACACGGTGATGCGGCCTGGCGGCGCGGTCCTGGCATCGTTTCACAGCCGTGCGCCGGAACGATTCAATCGCTACAAAGTGGTGGATTCGCAGACGCTGGAGCTGGTGCCGACGCCGACCCTCGCAGTGCACGCGCGCGTATTTCAAAATCGCGAGATTCTCGATATTTTCGGCAAGTTCCGCTCATCGAAGACGTTCGTCGGCCGCGACCAGGTCCGCGAAGCCCTGCTGCTGAAGTAACTCGCCTGATCCTATACTTCGACTGTCCTCGTTTGATTTCTGCCGGTGCCGAAGCCTGCTTGCTAAAACCGATCGGCCGCAAACGGGAAATCGCTGGGTAGAAGATGTTTATGGAGCGGCCGGTTCGTCCCGTTGCACGGGACGAACCGGGCATCCTCGTCTTCCAACGAGTCTTCCCCGGGTTTCCTCCGCTCCGAACGCAAGATTTTTCCGGTTGCATTCACCAATACGCTGGAGTAGAAGGGAATTGTAGTCGTATTGCACGGAGGAATTTGTATGACTCCACCGGGCAGGACAGTTTGAGATAGACGCCGTTTTCACACCGCTCTTGCGGTGCGTGCCGCCCGCGACGCCTTCGGCATCGCGGAGGCGACGGAAGAAGCAAGCGGGGAGCCGCCAGGCTCCCCGCTTTGCGTTTTAGGTGAGTTAAAGACCAGCGATTTCGCGCGGTCTTTGCGATTCTTGCACAGCCTTTGAGGTCGTGGTGATTCTGAGATATCACATCACGATGGCTTGAGGGCGAGCGGAGAGCTACTCTTCTTCGGCCTGAGCGGCCTTGGCTCCCTTGATTCAGATCGCAATCTTTTTAGTGCGGGCTTTCCACGCGGAATAGATAGCGGGGAGCAGGGAAACGAAAATCACCAAGGCGAGCACGTAGTGGATGCGCTTATCAATGTTGGGCACATGGCTGCCGAGCGTGTAGCCCAGCAGGATCATGCTCCACACCCACAGGAAGCCGCCAACGATGTCGAACAGCAGGTAGCGCGTGTAGTTCATCTTCGCGGCGCCGGCTACCGGCGGGCAGAAGGTGCGGATGATCGGCATGAAGCGCGCCAGGATGATCGTGCGCGATCCGTACTTATCGTAAAACTCGTGCGCGCGCAGCAGGTGGCTCTTCTTGAAAAACCGCGAGTCCTCACGCTGATAGAGGCGTTGGCCCATGGTGCGTCCAATCCAGTAGCCTAGCTGGTCGCCCACGATTGCGCAGAGGGTGACGAGCGGCAACAGCCAAACCAGTTGCAGGCCGGAAGCTTTATCCGCAGCCACCACTCCGGCGGTGACCAGCAGGGAATCGCCCGGCAGGAAGAAGCCCACGAATAGCCCGGTTTCCACGAAGATGATCCCGCACACCATCACCATTCCGCCCAGCGCTACCAGTGCGCGGACGTCGGAAAGACGGTGCAGCAGTTCCTTCAATAGCTCGAGCATGGCGTGTGGAAACCTCGCGATCCCGATACGCGTTATAAGGCCGCAAATCGCTGTAAACACAATAACATAAAAGCCTTTAGCCTCCATCCCTAAGAGCTCGTAACTGGCTAGTACTACCCTCCTACAGTTTATAGCCCGCTGTACCATTGGCCAGCTCGGACCCCTGTCCGAAACTGTACTTGTTCGAGCAAGCCAGTCTCATCAGGGGGGACAAATGGTAGGTGGTTATGCGATCTGGATGGGGCAGTCAGTCATTCTAAGGGTGATTGCAGGGAATCTGCGAGTACCTTTGCGCGGGCGCCTTGTCTCGGAAACAACGGAAGTGGTTCGTTTGCGAATCGCCGACAGCTGGGACGTGGACATCTTCAAATCCATGGTGCTGGCCGTCGAACACGACAATCCGGTCTACGTGTTGAATTAGGGGGCAGGGCATGAGCACTCTGACGAGCACGGTTTGGAAGTCACAGAGCCATACAGCTACGGCAACGACCCGAGCGCTGCCTTTTCCTGATACCTCGGAGGTCTCGGGCATGCGTGATAGAGCAATCGCTTTTCGCGACACACTGATCGTGGTGGCCATTCAGCTTGTCTTTCGCGCGACGTTAGCGATGCGCCGCTGGAATTACTGAGCGCGGCACTTTTTAAACGAGTTTTCGGCCCAGCGTCCCTCACCCCCGTCCCCGGGTCTGCGCCCCCAGACCCGGGGATTTTTTCGCTCCGAAGTTTTTCCGATCGCCGGAAAACCAGCGATCTTTACGCACAGCGCTTTCTGGCCAGGTTTACCGAAGCGCCTCCCGAGTACGTAGTTCCCGCAAGCCCGAAATGGCCCCCCTGCCGCTTACATAGCTTTTTACAAAACCCCCTGTTGAATTGGCCGTTCTCGCGATACTATCCTTCGGAACCAATTAGTCCCAAAACAGGAGCCTAATCGATGAGGATTGCTAGCGTCGCGAGCGCCTTTCCAGAGTACTACTACAAGCAAGAGATTCTGACGGAGGCGCTGAAGAACGACTGGCGTCATCGGCTGTCCAATCCGGACATCCTCGACCGTCTCGACGAGAGTATGCAGGTCGAGGGACGCTATCTGGTTGAACCGATCGATTACTATGAAGGCCTCACAACCTGGGGGCAGGCGAATAACACTTGGATCGCGCACGCGCTGGAACTCGGGGAAGAATCTCTGTGCAAGGCGCTGCACAAAGCGGGCATCGGCCCGAAAGATCTGGGCGCGATTTTTGTGACGTCGGTCACTGGCATTGCCGCTCCCTCGCTGGATGCGCGCCTGGTGAATCGCATGGGCCTCTCGCCCAATATCAAACGAATTCCAATTTTCGGATTGGGCTGCGTCGCCGGCGCCGCGGGAATTTCGCGCGCTGCGGATTACGTGAAGGCTTATCCGGACCAGGCTGCTGCGCTTTTGTCCGTGGAATTGTGCTCGCTCACTTTGCAGCGTGACGACCTCTCTATGGCGCATCTGATTTCCGCGCTTCTCTTCGGTGATGGCGCCGCGGCGACGATCGTGACCGGCTCCAATCGCAAAGCGGACGGCCCGGAAATTCTCGCCACCAAATCCAGCTTCTACCTGCACAGCGAGAAGGTCATGGGCTGGGACATCTCTGAGAAGGGCTTCCGCATCGTACTATCTCCGGAAGTTCCGGACATGGTGACGAAGCATCTGGGCAAAGATGTGGACGCTTTCCTCGCCGAGAATGGCGCGAAGCGCTCGGACATCAAGTCGTGGATCATGCACACCGGTGGCCCGAAAGTCTTGGAAGCCACCGCGAGTGCGCTGGGAATTACGGCAAACGACTTGGCGGCATCATGGGCTTGTTTGCGCCGCGTCGGAAATATTTCATCCACGTCCGTGTTGCTCGTGCTTGAGGACGTTTATTCGAACAGGCGCCCCGAACCCGGCTCGCTGAGCATTCTGGCTGCGATGGGTCCCGGCTTCTGCGCGGAGTTAGTTTTGTTGCGTTGGTAAGAAGTGGGGGCCAGTGGCTACAGGCGCGGAAGTCCTGATCGTCGGAGCGGGGCCAGCAGGGATCGCGACGGCGATAGCGGCAAGTCAAAAGGGACTTCGCGTGACGGTCGCGGATGCGCGCAAGCCCCCGATTGATAAGCCCTGCGGCGAAGGTTTACTTCCCGAAGGCGTCTCCGCGCTTCATTACCTGGGCATCCGGCTCGATTCCTCCGTTGCATTTCCAATTGCAGGATTGCGTTTTTCCGATGAGGCTTCCTCTGCCTGCGGCAGAATCACGCGTGGCGCGGCGTTTGGTTTGCGGCGCAGCGTGCTGCACGATTTGCTGGTGCGCCGCGCCTTGGAGCTGGGCGTATCCTTCCGCTGGGGTGCTCGCGTTACCGAACTAAATTCCGATCATGCTCGGCTGGATGGCGTGCTCTTTCCGTTTCACTGGCTCGTGGGAGCGGACGGGCAGAGATCCATCGTGCGGAAATGGTCGGGGCTTGGTGCGCGACGCGTTCGCTCGGCGCGGTTTGGATTTCGCAGCCACTTCGCTATCGCTCCGTGGAGCGAGTTCGTCGAGGTCTACTGGGGCGAGCGTTGCCAGATTTACGTAACGCCTACTGCGCCGGATGAAATCTGCGTGGCGGTGCTTACCGGCGATCCGCAGATGCGAGTGGAACGCGCCCTGCAGCATTTTCCAGTGGTCGCGCGCCGCTTGGGCGACGCGTTGCGCAGCAGCGAGGAGACAGGCTGCCAGACCGTGCTGGAATTCCCGCGCAGCGTCGCGCGTGGAAATGTTGCGCTGGTGGGCGATGCTTCTTTTACCGTGGACGGAATTACGGGGCAGGGAATGAGTCTTGCGTTTCAGCAGGCGCTTCAGCTGGGCGATGCGCTCGCGTCCGAGGATCTGGCGCCGTACCGCGTGGCGCATCGTCAATCTATCCAGGGGCCTCTGCGCATGGCGCGATTGCTTTTGCTGCTGGATCGCCAGGCGTGGCTGCGGCGCAAAGCGCTGCGCATGTTCGCTGCGAATCCCACGCTATTCTCACGGATGATTTCCTCGCACGCCAATTGCCCCAAGCCCGCGCCGATCCGCGCCAGCGAAATGTTCGACCTTGGATGGCAGGTTTTGCGCGCGTGATGGTTGGACGCGAGACGACCCGGCGCCGCGCCGGTGTTGACCACAGTCCGACGGTGTTGCGGCGGGTGGTGCCTGCGCTGGTTTTTTTCGCGCTCGCCTGTTGGGGCGCGCTGGTTTTTGCGCCGGCTTCCTTCGCGCAGGTCTATGTCGTTACCCTCGATCCCACGCAAACCAAGGTTGAATTCGCACTCGATACCACGCTGCACCAAGTTCACGGAAACTTTCACCTAACCACCGGTCAAATTCATTTTGACTCGGCCACCGGCAAAGCCAGCGGCGCAATCGTGGTGGACGCGCGCAGCGCTGACACCGACAACAAATCGCGCGACAAGAAAATGCATCAGGAAATTCTGGAAAGCCCGAAGTATCCAGAGATTGTTTTCACACCGCGGCAAGTGCGCGGCTCATTCGATCCGCAAAAATCATCGCAGGTAGAAGTAGTCGGCGCTTTTCGCATTCACGGCCAGGATCACGATCTCACCATGACGATTGCGGTCCAGCCTGGCGCGGCCTCGCAGATGCAGTGCGATACGCACTTCGCCATCCCCTACATCAAATGGGGCATGAAAGACCCCAGCACGTTCCTGCTGCATGCCAACGACACAGTAGAACTGGAAATCCACGCCAGGGCGCAAATCGCTCCGGATCAGCCCACGCATTAGCTTTTTTACGCTGCACAAGCGAACGACCGCGCCCTAACTCTCCTTATCCGTCACGAGCAAATCCTTAGCCCGTTGCGAAGCCTTCACCACTGCCTTTATCAAAGTCACGCGCAGCTTGCCCTCTTCCAGCTCCAGAATTCCGTCAATCGTGCAGCCCGCCGGAGTCGTCACCGTATCCTTGAGCAGCGCCGGATGGTGTCCGGTTTCCAGCACCACCTTCGCCGCGCCCAGCATGGTCTGCGCCGCCAGCAGAGTCGCGAGTTCGCGCGACAAACCCATCTTCACGCCGCCTTCTGCCAGCGACTCCAAGATAATATAGAGAAACGCCGGCCCGCTGCCCGAAAGGCCCGTGACCGCGTCCATATGCTTCTCATCCACCACCACGGTTTTGCCTACTGCATCAAAAAGTTTGCGCGCGAGTTCCAAATGCTGCGCCGCGGCGTGCCTGCCCTTGCAAATAGCGGTGATGCCTTCGCCCACCATTGAAGGAGTATTGGGCATCGCGCGCAGCACCGGCACATTACCGCCCACGCGCTTTTCCATGTATTCCGTGGAAACGGCGGCAGCGATCGAAATCACGAGCTTCTGCTCGTTCAACTCGGGACGAATTTCGTCGAGGACTGCGCCGACTGCCATGGGCTTCACGCAGATCAAAATCACGTCGGCGTTTTTTGCCGCCGCGCGATTGTCCGTGCCCAGCGTGATTTGCGCGCTAGAAATGCTGCGCCGCTCCGAGCTGGTCTGGCGCACGGTGGCAAACACTTGCGCGGGCGCGACCAAGCCATGCGTCAAAAACGCCTCGAGCAAAATCCCGCCCATCTTGCCCGCGCCAAGTACGGCGAGCCGCTTCGGTGTGGAAATATCGGTCACGTTAGCCTCTCCCCCGTTTCTTCAGTTTCGTCCTGTTGCGCTTTTGAGGTGGGTCGTTCCGCCGCTCTGCAATTGTAAGATCGTTGGGCAAACTCGCCAGCAACTCGAACGCACGAAGCATCATGCCTTTTTTCTCGCGCAGAATGATTTCGTCCCCGCGCCGGAAGATCGTTAGTTCCTTGCCCACCACGCGAAGTTGTTTTGGCAACCGGACGGCTTGACAGTTTCCCGATCGAAATACCTTGGCGGTCGTCATAGGCAAACGCTCCGACTATGGCTATCAAGTATCCACATATCCTGTTTTCCTCCAAAGGAATTGCGCAACCTCCCAATCGCATCGGCTCCTGCGCTGGCTGTGCTTCGTTTCACTAATGGTATGATTGTTCCGCAATATTGCTTCCACATTGCCGAGTCAATCTCTCAGGCTCGCACGCGAGGCATGTCCCGTGGCCGAAATACCGCATGAATGGTTGGACGGAGTTGTCGGCATTCTCGATTCGCTCAACCAGGGCGTTCTGATCAACAACGACTGTGGCGAGGTCGTTTACGCCAATTCTCTCTATCTGAAAATGACCGGGTATTCCGAGGATGAATTCATCGGCTCGAAAATCACCAGTTGGTATCCCGCCGCAGACGCACAAGCGTTGCAGCGGCAAATCGAGCGCCGCCAGAGGGAAGGCAGCAACCTTTTTGAGTTCTACGTGCCGCGCCGCGATGGCAGCCATCTCCCGGTGGTGGTCACCGCGCGCCAGATTGAGGATCCGGATGGAGTGATTTATTCCATCGTCACCCTCACCGATATTTCCGCGCAGAAGCGCGCCGAAAATGAGCTGCGCGAAGTAAACGTCCAACTCGAGCAACGCCATCGCGAGATCGAAGAGGATTTGCTGCTGGCAGCGCGCGTGCAGCAGAGCCTGGCGCCCGGTAGCCTGATGTGGGGAGGGGCGTCGGTGGAAACTTTCTACCAGCCGGTGCGCACTATCGGTGGAGATTTTGGCTTGGTGGCGCCGCGTCCTGATCATCTTTCCCTGATGATCTGCGATGTCTCAGGCCACGGCATCGGATCGGCGCTGGTCGCCAACCGCATTTACACCGAAACCATGTCGCAAATCGAGCGCGGCGCTGGGCTCGCGCCAATGATGGAGCATCTCAATCGCTTCGTAATCGGCAGCCTGCGCAGTTCGGTCTTCTATTTCACCGTGGTAGCTGCGCGATTGGATCTGGCCACGCGCATGTTGGAATTTGTCGGCGCCGGACATCCCCCGGCGATGATCGTCAAGCCCGGAGAGGCGCCACGCCTGCTGGAATCGCGCAGCTCAGTCCTGGGTCTGCTCCACGACGCCGTGGACGCGGAGACCCCCATGAAAATTCCAGTCGCTCCCGGCGATCGCGTGATTCTCTACACCGATGGTTTCACCGAAAGTTTCAATACGCGTGACGATATGCTTGGCGTCGAAGGTCTGGCGGAAATCGTGCGCGAAACCTCCAAGCTTCCCCTGCAGGTCATGACGCAAGAAATCGTCAATCGCGTCGCGGCCTTCCGCCACGGCCCTCCTGCCGACGATATGTCGCTGGTTGCAGTTGAAATCCCTTAATAGAAGCTGATGCGCCGGCTCCCTTGAAGCGAATAAACGGTTAGATAGCCCGGCCACACGCACGCAGATTGTCTCGGTGTTTCACGGTCAACCTCTGCCGCGTATTGCATCCTAGGCAAAGCGCAACTAAAGCTCCATAATCGGGTTTCTTACATGGAGGTCCTGAGCCGCCATGTCAGACACACGCATCGTGCTTTGGTTTGCATGGTTCTTAGCCGCCAGTTGGTTGCGCAGGATGGCAATGTTGGTGCCAATCCGCACGACAAAGGGGTCCAGCTCATGACCAGAAAGTTCCCGCTCTTTCCGTGTCTCGTTCTTTTGACGCTCATTGCGCCCCTGCTTTTCGCGCTGCCGCAAAACGCAGCAGCCCAAGACCAAGATCAGAGCCACGACGCAGCGCAAGCCCAAGCACAAGTGGCCGATCCCCCAACGCGCGTCGCGCGCCTGAATTACGTTCAGGGCTCCGTCTCCTTTCAGCCCGCCGGCGAACAGGATTGGCTCGAGGCTGATATCAATCGGCCGCTCACCACTGGTGATAACCTCTGGTCCGACAAAGATTCGCGCGGCGAAGTTCACATCGGCGCCACCGGCATTCGCCTCTCCAGCGAGACGGGCATTTCCTTTCTGAATTTGGACGATCGCACAGTGCAGCTGCAGCTCGCGCAAGGCACCATCGAAGTCCACGTCCGCCGCCTAGAACCCGGCAACGCTTTCGAAATTGACACGCCGAATCTTGCGTTCACCCTGACAGCCTCGGGCGAATATCGGATTCAGTCGGACCCTGACGGAAATTCCACATCCATCACCGTGCGCGAGGGAGCAGGGCAGGTAACTGGCGCCGGAGAATCCTACGACCTGGCGGCCGGTCAGCAATACAGTTTCAACGGCACAGACCAGCTCAGCTTCCACGCGCAAGCCGCCCCGGGATTCGACGATTTCGAAGACTGGTGCCAGGCGCAAGATCAGCGCGAAAATGATTCGCCGTCGGCGCGCTACGTTTCGCGCGATGTTGACGGCTACTACGACCTCGACGACAACGGCCAGTGGCAGACGGACGCTGACTACGGCGCGATCTGGGTGCCGAGCGGCGTCGCGGTCGGCTGGGCGCCCTATCGCTACGGTCACTGGGTCTGGATTGGCCCGTGGGGCTGGACCTGGGTGGAAAACGAGCCCTGGGGCTTCGCGCCATTTCACTATGGGCGCTGGGCGTACGTGAGCGGCGGATATTGGGGATGGGTGCCGGGTCCGATGGTAGTGCGTCCGGTGTACGCGCCGGCCCTGGTGGGATTCGTCGGCCGCGGAGGCGGGCTTGGCATCGCGGTGGGATTTGGCGGCGGGTTCTCGGGAGTTGCGTGGTTTCCGCTGGGCCCGCGCGATGTGTACATTCCCGGTTATCACGCCAGCCCGCGCTACGTGCAGAATATCAACATCACCAACTTGCGCGGCGGCAACGTGATGCAGGTCAACGCTGTGTATAACCCGTACGTCGTGAGCAGGGATGTCGCCGCGAGCCGCGTCAGCTACATGTACGCCAACAACGCCGCTGCGGTGACGGCCGTCTCGCGCGAAACTTTCGTCGGTGCAAAACCCGTGGCCACTGCTTTCGTGCGCGTGACGCCGGAACAATTGCAGAGCGCCCATCCGATCGATCAAACTCCGCTCGCGCCCACGCGCGCGAGTTACGTGGCCGCCGCAGCCAAGCCTGCGCGCGCCAAGCCCGCCGTCGCGTTCAGCGACCGGCTGGTGGTGGCGCGCTTGAATCCGCCGCTGCCGGCGCTGAACCACTCCGTCGTGCACGCGGTCAATCCAGAGGCGGCGCCACGCGGAAATAACGCCGCGGCTGCCCGCCCGCCTGTGCGGACGTACACCAACGACGATGTGGCGCAAGCGCCAAAATATCCCAACACCGACGCGCGCGCGAACATCAACACCAACGCCAACGCGAATGGCAACGCACGGCCGAACACCAATGGGCGTCCGCCCGCGAGCGACGCCGCGCAGCAGCACCCGGCCGTGAAATTCACGCCGCCCACCAAGGCGAAGGACGATGACTATGACGTTCATCCTCCGCTGAACCACAAAGAGAACACACCTCCGCCAGCGGAACATCGCGAAGCGCCGACGCCCGCACCGCGTCCCGCGCCCTCCCCGCACGAATCCGCGCCGGCTCCTTCGCGCCCGAAGAGCTGATTCGCGCCACGCGCCAGCGCTGACGCGCGCGCTGTGTGTTACTTCTACGCACAGCGAAAACTCGCGCTGGAACCGCTGGGCGCGCCCTCACGTCCAATCCGCTATCCGCTTCGAGTCGCTCGCAGATTAGAACGACTGCACCGCGGAACTCGCCGCTCGCACTGACGCGGTCGGAGCTGGGCGCGCCGTGCAGTTTCCAGGTGCCGCGTTCCGGTTTAGCGGAGGTTTCACGATGAAGAACCAGCTCTTCTTTGTCCTGCTTGCCATTGTGGTCATGTCCGGTTGCGCTTCGGGCCGGTTGTACCCGGTGCAAGGTCCACTGGCTGCGCAATCTCCCATACCGGTTTACACGGCTAAATTCAGCGGCCCGTTCAGTTCGGGCCATGTTTCTGTGGTGCTTGCCGGCGGCGAGGTTTGCAAGGGAAGTTGGTCCGCGGCCCCGTCGGTACCATCTGCGGCGGATGCTGGCTCCGCAACGACTCCGGCAACGAGCGGCACGGCATCTCTTTGGGATACGGTGTACGGGCCGGGGTTTTATCAGGCGCACGTGCTGGGAACGCGGATTTATATGCGCGCTACTCCGGATTGTAATCACGGGACGACGCTGACGGTCGAGATGTTCCGGGCGGCGGACAGTAACGGCAACGTCAGTGCGATAAGGGGCGTCGCGCAGGACAACAAGGGGAATATTTATAAGGTGACGTTCTGAGCTTGGCCTCTCGTACGGCGTACACAACAGACTTGTCGTTGTAGGTCATAACTTTAGCCACGACATAATCAATAGTGGCGCGGAGCGCGATACCTTTCGCGGCGCACTTGCGGCGAGCTTTCGATTTGCTTGCCGCCGCACCGCGGCGCGACCCGTTCGCCCACCAACTTCAAGCCGCGCACTCCCGGTGTTATCATTGAACTTCGCTGTGAATCTCGCAGCTGGGGAGGGCCTTAAGTCATGCCAACAGCAAAAATATTGATGCTTGTCGGTGATTATGTCGAGGACTACGAAGTGATGGTCCCGTTCCAGGCGTTGCAAATGGTGGGACACAGCGTGCACGCCGTCTGCCCGGACAAGAAGGCCGGGCAATTCGTGCGCACCGCGATCCACGATTTTGAAGGCGCGCAAACTTATTCGGAAAAGCCGGGGCACAATTTCACGTTGAATGCCACCTTCGCCGAAATCCGCGCCGAGGATTACGACGCGCTTGTGATTCCCGGTGGCCGCGCGCCGGAATATTTGCGGCTGAATCCCAAGGTGCTCGAAATCGTGCGGCATTTTTCCGCGGCGGGGAAGCCCATCGCCGCGCTCTGCCACGGCGCGCAAATTCTCGCAGCCGCGCGCGTAATTTCCGGCAAACGCGTCAGCGCGTATCCCGCTTGCGCTCCCGAAGTCGAACTCGCCGGCGGCGTTTACACCGCTCTTGAGATGACGGACGCGGTCGTGGACGGCAACTTGGTCACCGGTCCCGCTTGGCCGGCGCATCCCGCGTGGCTCGCAAAATTCCTGACGGTCCTCGACCGCAGCCTAGCCGAAAAATCGAGCGCAAAATCCGCGGCCGGCAAGGCGTCGGCCTGAGCGCGCTTTGCATTTCGTAGGGGCGGGTCTTAGGGCCGCCCCTACCGTCTCAGATTGTTGGAATGCGGGGCGTTGTGAATCGCGCTCCAGCCCGGTCCATCCTGACATCCGGCGGCGCAGAATCGAAGGGCTCGCCTGCCGCTGCCGGGCCGACCCCATCGTAGCGCCGGCGTCTTGCCGGCTCTTTGCCGTTGCACTTATGATTTGCGCCGGTCCTGAAAAAATGGAAACGCCCTCGCCGTGAAAATTCTCGAAACAGAAAGGCTGCTGCTGCGCCATCTCACCGCGAAAGACGCCGCGTTCATCCTCGAACTGCTCAACGAACCCGCCTTCCTCGAAAATATCGGCGATCGCGGCGCACGCACCCTCGCCGACGCGCGGCGCTACATCGCCAAAGGCCCCGTCGCCAGCTACCGCAGGGTCGGATTCGGCCTCTACCTGGTCGAGCTGAAAGATTCCGCCACGCCCATCGGCATCTGCGGCCTGCTCAAACGCGAATCGCTCGACGACGTGGACATCGGCTTCGCGTTCCTCCGAAAATATTGGTCGCAAGGCTACGCGCACGAATCCGCCGCCGCCGTAATGCACTATGGCTGGACCAAGCTGCGCCTGCCGCGCATCGTCGCCATCACCAAGCCCACCAATCAAGCCTCCATCGCCCTGCTCGAAAAACTCGGCCTGTGCTTCGAGAAAATCATCGCCCTGCCCGACCACGGCGGCGAAAACAAACTTTTCGCGGCTAGAGCCCCGCACTCGTGAGCGTTTCCAGATAACAGCGCGCGCTAATCCGTCTTACTCTTTGATTTAAGCGTCGTCTTAACCGGGAATGTCAATCTGGCTTCGACCTGCACCGGCACTCCATTCACCGTCGCCGTTTTCAATTGCCACTTCCTTACCATTTCCCGAAGCGGAGTCATCAACTCGTTGTTGTCGCATCCCCCTGGCCACACTTCCCGCATGTGTCCGGTTCTATCTGCGGAAACATATAGCGCGCAACCACCCGTTAACAGTCCGTGTTCCACCGCAGGCCACTCGATTTCGGTGCTGGTCAATGACAAGCTTCGCATCGTCGTCTCGCTGATCCGCAATTGGTTGATCCAGCCTTCCGGCGGGGTGGGCTGCTCGATTGCAAACAAGTTTTCATCGGGCTGACTCAGTTCAGTCAACTGGGTGATCGTTGCCTGAATTGTCGTTCCCGTTCTGGAGTCATGGTGATCTGTCGTGCAACCTGTTTTTTTCCAAATGCGGAGAAATTTGCGAAGTCTCCGACGTAACCCCCGCTCATATCGAACGCGTTCGTGAACAACATTCGCCGAGGCTCGATACAAAATGCCCATTGATCGTTTCCAACCCTAGCGTGGGTGCAGACATTTGATATCCCTGAATTCAGGCTGCTTCCGGCCTTTTCGTTAATCTGATTGGGCATAACAAAGCCCGGCCACGGATCCTGCATCGCGGTAATCAAATTGTTCAGCCACCATGGGAAATAATCGCCGGTGTCTCGCTCGAAGACTTTGTCTCCGTTCACGACTTTGGTCTGCGAAAAGTCCGGGCTGTCGATCGTTCGCCTCCATTTCTCAGGCGATACCCAGTGCTCCTCGAATTTCCCTTTGTATCCTGAGTCTGGATTTGTGGACTCAATGATCTCGGCTCTCAAGTGAAAAGGTTTGCTTCCCGGCAAAGTCAGTGCCGAGTGCTGAATGGCTATCGCTATCACGTCCGTCCAGTCGCTTTTCCGTTCCTGCGCAGTGGCGGAGATTGCCAGAGCGACAACCATAACGGCAATAGGCAGCTTCATTATTCCTCCATCGGCATAATTGCGCCGAAGGTATCACGCCGATAGGAAAGGCTGCATCGCTTTGATTGCGAATTGTTCGGTGATATCGATTTCGGCCAGTGGGTACTAGTTCTGTCTTACTTCTGTGCAGACCTACAGCTGTGCTTTCGGCCTGCGCGTGATAGCTTCGAGCGGGAGTCAAAAAAATGGCGGATTTTCTGAATTTGTGCGACCGCGGCGGACTTGCGTTGAGACCGCGGAAGCCAAATTTGTGCGGCGTGGTCAGTTGGCGCGCGGAATTGCTTCGTACCTCGCGGGGCGCGACCATCGCGCCATTTCTAATCGCTAGTGGCCGATTATTAGAAATTGAGTTAACTCGCTCAAAGCAAAGGAGAGACTATTTTCTAATCGCTAGTTTTTCTGACGTTTCGCGTGGCGCCTCGAATTCGCCAATCGGGAGATTGGCGTTCCCAGGCGTGCCTGGGTCGCGGATCACGGGGCACGCGGCGCGATTCACACATCGCGCATCACGATTCACGCGGCACTGCCCAAATCAATCGCTAGCGAAACATAATCGAAAGCCCACGCAGATGACTGAAAATAAACAACAGCGATCCAAATCAATCGCTAGTTTTTGTCGTGCTTTTCTCGGATCCAAACGCAACGGCGCCCAGCTGAAGCTGGCCGTTACAAATTCAATGCGAAGTCAACGTCGCCCGCCTGCCCTTCGGGCAAACAGGCGGCCGCTACAAGGTCAAAAGAAAGAGCAGAGGCAGGGGTGCCTGTGCCAGGTTCGAATCACGAGTCACAAGTCACGAATTACGATTCACGACTTACCAATCACTACTCACGCCTCACTTCGGCAAGAATCGATCGGCTCCGTACACCAAGCCTAGCGTCAGGAATGCTATGACTACCTCGCCTACGGCACCTACTACGAAGGGGCGGAAGCCTTGTTTGCCTAGTTCGCGGATGTTGGTGCGCAGGCCGACTCCGGCGAAGGTGAGGAGGAAGGCCCAGCGGGAGAGGTTGGCCAGGCTGCCTAGTTGGGGTTTGCTGAAGATTTGGGCTGTAGCTAGGGCGCTGATCAGCAGGAAGCCCAGGACGAACTTGGGGAATTTGCGCCAGAGGAAGGCGGCTTTGTTGCCTACGCCTTCGGTGTGTTCTTTGCGGGCCCAGTGGATCGCATAGCCCAGGACTACGAAGCCGATCATGGCGTTGCGCGCGGTTTTGGCGAGAACAGCGACTTTGCCGGCGGCGTCGGAATAGAGCGCGCCGGCGGCGGTGGCTTCGGCGGTGTTGTCAATGCCGAGGCCGGCCCAGAGGCCGTAGCTTTGATCGCTCAAGTGCAGCCAGTGGCCGATGAGCGGAAAGATGAAAAGGCTGATGGCGCCGAGAGAAAGGATGGCGGCGATGGCGTAGGAGGCATCTTCTTCGTCGGCGTCAATCGCCCCTTGCGCGGCGATGATGGCGGAGACGCCGCAGATGGAGGAGCCAACGGCTAGCAGCGTAGTGAGTTTGGGTTTCAGTTTGAAGGCGTTGCCGAGGGCGGTCATGAACGCTAGCGAGACGGCGATTTCGATCGCGACTAGCGCTAGGGCGACGCCACCGAGTTTGGCCACGTCGCCAAGCAGGAAGCGCGAGCCTAGCAGGACGATGCCGGTCTTCAGCCAGAATTCGTAGGTGGCGACGCCGGCTTGGAAAAGTTTGGGCACGCCGACCGTGTTGCCGATGACCAGGCCGATGACGATGGCCCAGAGGACGTATTCGATGTTGGGCAGCGTCAAGTGATGCGCTTTGCCGTAATTGGCGATGGAGCGCTCGATGATTCTGCCGGCGTAGCCCACGGCGGCGAGAAGCGCGAGGCCGGGAATCAGGCGCGCGGCTTGTTTGAAGAAATTTTCCGTTGCCGGTGCTTCTAATGCGATCGAGCTGGCCATCTGGTGATGTCCTCCTGAAAATTTTTGGCGTTGCCGGTCGCGGCGCTACAAGGTCAACGGCGCTACCAACGTCAAAGGCGCCCGCCTGAAAAGAAAAAGCAGGCGGCCGCTACAAACTCAAAGGCTTGGCGGCGATTTACCCTTCGAACCGGCGCTGCCGGTTATCAGGATGAATTGCGCTGTGGCGCAATTCACCACGGGACGCTCTTGATCCAGCCGATCCAGATGGCTAGCGAGAGAGCGAGGGCGAGAATTACAGCCCAGCTGTCCAGGGAAAGCACTGGCGATGCTTTCGTGGGTTTGCCGTTGTTGCCGATTTTTTCGGTCATGCGCGATGCTCCTTCGTGGCTTTTGCTGCTGCATGAAGAGGCGTAAAAACAAAAAGCCCGCTCGACAGCTGTGCTGTGAGCGGGCTTGAAATCCGGTTAAAGGATTACTAAACGACTCGGATCGCACCCCCGCGCCAGCCGTTGCGGGTACAACAACACGGCGGACAGAGACAGGCGTCGGGGCGGCGATTCATGATCGGAAATCCTACATTGATATGGATGTGTAGGCAACGCGAAAGATTCAGCGGAGGGTGGTGAGGTTAACGGTTGAAAGTTGACAGTTAAAAGGAAGAACGAACAGCGACGGCGTCCACCGCATAGACGCAGAGGGCGCAGAGACAACCGGGGAGAGATCCCTGCCTGCGGCAGGCAGGCTTCGACCGGTTTGAGACCCAGGCGCCGGCTACCCTTCGCAAAACCACTCAGGGCAGGCAGGATGACGATGTTTCTCGCAGCGGCGGAAGAGCGGGGAGCACAGGCAAGATTGCCCTCCTGCGGCGGGCAGGCCTGGGCCACAAAGAGAACGGCCAGGCGGCGCCTTTAATGCGCGCGGCCTGGCCGGTGGCCTACTGCTTGCTACGGTTAGTTGCTGGGGAAGGTGAACAGCTCGAACAGGTCGCTGATTGCGGGACCGTTCGTCGGGATGTAGGGGCTGGTTGCCGTTACCGGGTTGGGGAAATTATCCCGGCTGCGGGAAGTGACCGGCGATACGCTCCAGTTCCTCTCGATGAACTTTAGGATGGAGACGTGATCCGAGTAGTTGTGCGTGATGTTGCCGCCCATGGAATATTTGGACACGACGAGCAGCGGGATGCGCGTGCCGTCGCCGAAGTAGTCCAACGGTTGCACATAACCGGAATCGTAGTAGCCGCCGCCTTCGTCGAAGGTGATGAAGATTGCGGTGTTGGCCCACAGAGTAGGATTGGCTTGCACCGCGCTTACGATCTTGTCCACGAAGCCTTCGAACAGATTCAGCTTAGAAGACGATGGATGGCCGTCCACGAACCCGCTAGGCTTGACGAACGAGACGGCGGGAATGTCGCCGGCTTTGATGTCATTGTAGAGGTCTGTGGTGTCCTTCATGTGCGCGCTGCGGACAGTGGCGTTGGCCATGATGGACGTGTCGTACTGAAACGGGTTGCAGATGTTGCAGTACTCATCGGCGTTGGTGATGGGAGCGCCGAGACCATTGGGTGAGCCCACTGCGCCGTAGTTGATTTGGTATTTGTCTTCGGGAATGTAGCAGGGTTCCTTCACCGTTGGCGGTGCGCAGAGCGGCTCGCTGGGGCTGCCGTTACCAGCATAGGCATTCCACTGATCGCCGTAGTACTTCCACGAAATGCTCTGGGCGATGAGTTTGTCACCGATGCTAGGAACGGCGGAGGGCGGAATCGTGAACACGGTGTTGGCGGCATTGGTGTCCAGGAAAGCGTTTTCGCCGCGGCCGAAGTAGCCGGGGTTGTAGTTGTTGAGCAGGTAGTAGTGACCGGCTTCGCAGCGCGGATCCACCGGCTTCGGGAGCGCTGCGAGGTATTTCACAATCGCGGAGACTCCGGGTTGCGTGGTGTCGGCGCAGTTGGTGTAAGAGCCGCCGCCGTAGGACGCGGAGCCGAAAGAGCCGCCGCCGTAACCGTCTTCGGTGTACCAATTGTTGGTGCCGGGCGCGGGGTTGGGATTCTCGACTTCGTCAACGACACCAGCGTTTGCGCCCCCTTTTTGTACCAGCACGTTGTGGGGCGGCTCGATCGCGTTGCCGTTGCCGTCGGTGAAATAGATGGCGTCGCCGTGGCCGAGCATGATGTGGTTGGCACCGGTGCCGCCGCTGACGGCCTGGTGGTAATTGTCGCTCATCGAGTAGGTGTCGGCGAGAGACTTGAAGTAGGGAGCGTCACCCTGCTGCATGTTGTAGAAGCCAAGAGCCGTGGAGCCTTCACCAGTCGTAGTGGAGCCGGGGGTGTAGTCAATGTTGAAGTTGGAAGGTTGCGTCAGGCCGTTGGTGCCGGCGCCGACGGTGACTTCGACCCAGGAGAACAAACTTCCGTTGCAGGGAGTGCCGTTCGGGCCGACGATGTGATTGGCAGCGCAATCCAGCTGCTGCCACATCTGGTAGAAGCGATGCACAGGGCTGGCAGCGTACGCGTTGTACGTGAAGAGACCGCCGTTGGTCAGCTGGAACGGACCTGCCGGGAGGGCATTGACGTTGGTGATGCGCGTGTCTGGAGTGTGGGAGGACAAGCCAGTGCCGCCAGAAACCAAGAACGGGTAGTAATTAGTGGGCAAGCCGGTTTCGGACGCTTCGGCGAGAGAGAGGCTGTCACCAGGGATGTACGAATCCTTCGCGCCACCGACGAGCGGAGCAGGAAGCACATCGCCGCCGAAATCGATTTTGGGAGGAGTCAGAAGAAAAGGGTCGCCGCCATTTTTTTCGCCGAGGTCCACTGCCGCGAGCTGGTGGGCTTTTGCGAAGTTGGGTCCAGGAGTGCCATCGGCCTTGATGATTCCTTCCGACAGCAGGTTGTTCACGGTTTGTCCGGGCTTGGGCACGTAGGTCGCGAAGACGTGGTCGAAAGTGCGATTTTCACCGATGATCACGATCACGTGTTTAATCGGCGAAGTGGTGTTCCCGTCATTGGTCGACTGGGCTTGGGCTGAGCTGGCCAAAGGACCGCCGAGCGAAAATTGGAACAGAGCGAGCGAAGTCAACCCGATTCGCAAACAGTGCATCGAGTTTGAAGCGAAACGCTTAAAGGACATGCATCCTCCTAAATTTTTTGCAAAATCTGCTCAGACAGAGCTTGAGAGTAATATCTGTTATTTGTTGCCACAGGGTGTTCCCTGTGTGAATGCTGAATGACATATGTAAAATTTTGTTCGTTTGAGTTTTTTCGTTGAGCCGAAGAGTGTGCGCGCACACAAATGCCCCCGACTCGCGGGCCTGCTAATCCGGCCGCGGCTCAAAGAATTAATTGGTGTGCGTCGAGCGGGCTGGAGTGCTACTCGTCCTAGGACTTGCAGTACTTTTTTCTCGAGCTTGAGCGCTATCGGCTGGTTCGACACGGATCAAGCCCATCATCCCTCCGTCTTCATGTTCCAAAAGATGGCAGTGATATACGAAAGTGCCGATGGTGTTGGGGTCGCGAAAATCCATACGCAAGCGGACGCTGGGATATGCCAGATCCGCTTCTTTGTGGTACGGCACGTTGATGGTGTCGCGCAGAAACGGTTCGTTGACCGGAACTTCATTCCAGGCCACGAGCATGAAGTGGAGCTGATGGATGTGAAAGGCGTGCAATTCCGTCGAGCGATTTTCGATAATCCAATCTTCCACGTCGCCTTGTTTAGCGATGATGTCGGGAACGCCTGACGCCGGATTGAAGGGCGTGGGAGTTTGACCGTCGACGGTCAGGTAAAAAGTGGTGGCGCTGTTGGGATCGTTGGGATCGAGAAGTTTTTCCGAGAAATAAAGTTTGCGGACGCGAACCGGAGCGACGTTTCCCAACCAGGGTTCAGCGGGTGGAGGAAGCGGCACGGGCGATGAGGTGAGTTTTGAACGCGGTTCGGGCGCATTGTCTGAAGCCGTAATGGTGGCGAGAGCGCGATTCGGGTCGTTCTCGCCACCCACGCCGGTATCCACAGTGCGCGTTACGAGCAGGCCTTGAACGCCCGCAGGAGGGCCAGTGAGGATGAATTCCACGCGGCCGCCCGGCGGCACACCCAAATGATTTTGCCAGCTGATGAAATCGCCTGTGGTTCCGTTGGCGTTGATGGGAATGCCGTCTAGCGCGACGATGCCGAGTTGTTGCGGCACGCGATTATACAGGACCGCGATATTAAGGTAGGTGATCGCGGAGGCATTGAGTACGCGCCAGAATTGGCGCTCCTGCGGCTTCACTTGGATTGCGGCGGGCGGATAGTCGGGGTAGGGAACCGGGACGAAATTGATGGAGAGATCCTTTGCGGGCTTGCCGAAGCCGGTGCCGTTGTTGGCGGAGTCGCCGTCATGGTCCACAAAAAATCTGGGCACCACAGGTTCTGATTTTGAGGGCGGCGCGTTAGGGTTCAGCAGGTCCTGATCGCGAATGATAAGGACGCGTTCGGGCAGACCGGCTACTTCTTTATTGGCGCGCTCGATTCCTTCGATGATCATTGCTCCAGAGGCGCCACCGAGGACTTGCAGCTTGCTGAAGCCGTGGATGTGCGGGTGATACCAATACAATCCGGGCGGCTCGTTTTCCGGAATGCGAAACTTGTATTGAAAAGGCGCGTCGCCGGGTTGGAGGGAAGTTTTCAAGACGTCGTCTTGATGACAAACCGCAGGAACCGTGAGGCCGTGGAAGTGAAGATTGGTGGAGGTAAGCGACATCGTGGCGCTCTGGCACGGGTCGGATTCTTTTTCAGCGCCAGCGGCGTGGTTGTGATTGCGGCTGTAGGTGGTGGCGGGAACGACGTGGGTTGAATCTATCAGATCGTTCTTCAAATTCAGAATGAGCAGGTCGCCGGGGCTGAGGCGCAGAGTGGGAGACTGGTTTCCGTGGGCGTCAAAGTAGCAGAAACGAGTAGTGCCATCGGGTTGCGTGAAATTGCGGACCGTCAGGTCCACCTTTAGCACGCCGTCCTGGCTACGCAAGTCCTCCGGCTCGGGAACTGTGGCGCCGGGAGACGGGCGCGGGCATGAAGTGATCGGGGATTCCTGAGCACGAAGGCCGGGGCACAATTGTGCGGCGGAGAAGATTGCGAATAAAACTAAGATGACCCTTGGCATTATGACTGCGAACGAATTTGTTCTGAGCTCCTGAAACCAAAGTTAGCGACGTTGGCGGCGCGAAAGGCAACACAGCCGGCGGGACGCGTGCCTACCGGCAGGCAGGTCGGCGCTACCAAAGCAACGTCAGAAACAACACCAAAGGCGATAGCAGCTTCTGCCCGGTCCCGTACCGGGACCGGCCGCTACCGGGTCAAAAACACAGTCAAAAGCAAAGTCAAAGACGCCCGCCCAAAAAGGAAACGCAGGCGGCCGCTACAAACGCAAAGGCGACTTCTACGGCGACTACGCAATTATTGCGATTTAACTGGCGCCGCCGATTTTGCTGAAGAGCCAGAAGAGGCTCGCCGCCAGGCAAATAGATGCGGGCAGCGTTAGCACCCAGGCCAGCGCCAGATTGCGCACCGTGCTCATTTGCAATCCGGAATGGTTTGCGGCCATGGTCCCGGCGACGCCGGAAGATAAAACGTGCGTGGTACTGACAGGTAAGCCGAACCAATCGGCCGCACCGATCGTAGCCATCGCTGTGATTTCCGCGGCGGCGCCTTGCGCGTAGGTCAAGTGATCCTTGCCGATCTTTTCGCCGACGGTGACCACGATACGCTTCCATCCGATCATGGTGCCCATGCCCAGCGCCAAAGCCACAGCCACCTTAACCCAAGTGGGAATAAATTTTGTGGCGTTATCAACGTGTTTTTTGTAGTTGGCGAGGACGGCAGCGTCAGCCGTCGAGAAATCCGGCTGATGAGTTTTGTTCATCAGGCGCAGAGCTTCGCTCACGACGTACATGTCGTTGCGGAAGTTGCGGACCCTGTCTTGCGGGACCTCTTTCAATTGTTTGTAAAGGGCCATTTCGGTGCCGATGCCATTCACGAGCTCGCGCAGCGCCAGCATGGTGTTGGGCGTGAACTGTTTGGTGCGAATGTAGTCGGTCACTTCTTCGCGCGAGTCGCCGACGACGGCAGCGGGGGATACGTAGTGGCCGAGCATGTCCGCGGTTTGCGTGGAGACCGCGACGAAATCCTGCGTCTGCTGGTAGGTAACCGCGTGGTTGACCGCGTAGGCGGTGGGGACGGTGCCGATGAGAATGAGCATAATCAAGCCCATACCTTTTTGGCCGTCGTTCGAGCCGTGGAAAAAGCTCACGCCCGTGCAGGTGATCATGAGCAGGACGCGAATCCAGAAAGGAGGAGGTTCGGTTCCTTTCGGTGCTTGGTAAAGCTCCTTGTTGGGAATCAGTTTCTTGCAAACGACAAGCAGAAGAGCGGCGAAGACGAAACCGACGATGGGAGAAAGAATGAGCGATTTTCCGATATTGGTGGCCTGCCCCCAATCCACGCCGCTCGTGCCGGTCTTTACGGACATAAGCTGGTTGGCGATGCCGACGCCGATAATCGAGCCGATCAGCGTGTGTGAGCTGGACGCGGGCAGGCCGAACCACCAGGTGCCGAGGTTCCAGATAATCGCGGCGACCAGCAGGGCGAAAACCATCGCGAAGCCAGCCCTGCCGCCGACTTGCAAAATCAGTTCCACGGGAAGCAACGAGACAATGCCGAAGGCTACCGCGCCGGTCGAGGCCAGCACGCCGAGGAAATTCCACGCGCCTGACCAAACCACGGCGACGTGCGGCTCCATGGTGTGCGTGTAGATGACGGTGGCGACGGCGTTCGCGGTATCGTGAAAGCCGTTTACGAATTCGAAAGCCAGCGCGGTGAAGAGAGCGACTCCCAGCAGCGCATAGGGAAGCCAACTTGTGGCTTGGACTCCCGACAGGTCCCTAATCAGGTGGCTCCCGATGTACACGAGCCCGCCCAGCAGCACCACGACAGCAACGAGAATACCAATTCTTCCGGGCCCTGCCGTAATCTTGGAATCGAGAACAGACGTACCTGCCGCCATTCAGCACCTCTGAGTGTGTTGGAGATTCAGGTGGCGAAACTAACGGGTGATTGTTACTGGAGCGTGACAGTGCGGTGAACAGTTCCGCACGTGGCGTGAGTCCTGGATTTGACCGGCGCGGCACGGGGAAGTTTGGCGAAAATTTTGCGGGGCGAGCAACACGTGAATTTGTGTGCGCAGGGCGAATTTGAGTCACCGTACGCTGTTGAAGTCGCAGGCCGGGTGTCGTAATCTAGTGGGAACGCATGTGTTGTTTCGGCGGGCCTGTAGCTCAGCTGGATAGAGCACCTGGCTACGAACCAGGTTGTCGGAGGTTCGACTCCTCTCAGGCCCGCCACTCTTCACCAATAAAACATTGATTGTTTTCAATATCAGCTAATATAGGGCCGCCGATAACTGTCTTCGTAGAGCCGCTGTGCAACCTTTCCGCCGGCGTTCACAGCTTCGGCGCTAGGTTTTAAGTTGCGTTGCAAAGGAGGGAGGGCGTAGGTTTCGAGTACAACCGCAGTCTAGCCACTTCGGGAGGCCCAAGATGGAAGCATCAGCAAGCACCTCGGCGGCACCTGCGAAATCGAAGCTTACATATATTCCGTCCGAGTCTTTTTCGCTCAAGTCACATCCCGGCTTCGACGAGAATTGGCTCGAAAAGCAAATCTTAGAACACCCAGAAATTCTGGACCTCGACGATACGAAGGTCGTGCGATCTCAAGTTCTGCAAAAAGGGGGCGGAAAAGTCGATCTCCTCCTGAGCGATGAAGAGAATGAGCGGTTCTATACAGTCGAATTGATGCTGGGGGCTGTCGATGCAAGTCATATAGTTCGAACTATTGAGTATTTCTTACGCGAGCAGACTAGAGCCGAAACCGAGAACTGGACACATGTCGCCGTCTTAGTTGCCGAAGATATCCGGGGTAGCCGTTTTCTGGGAGTCGTCAAATATCTGAGCGAGGTTATGCCGCTGATAGTCATTGAACTCAGCGCTTTGCGCGTCGGCGAGAATTTCACTTTGAAGAGCACCCGTATTTTCGACGGTACCATCGAGCCAGAAGGCGAGATAGAAAAGCAACCGGACTACACCCGCAAATACTGGGTCGAGAAGTCCTCCGAGGCGTCTATCGAACTTGTTGAAAAGTTTTTACCGATTCTGCAAGAACTGGCAAACGATCTCCGACAGACATACCAGAAAGAATTCATCGGAACTGCTGTTGGGAATCGGGCGGAGAATTTCGTCCATTTCGTTCCGAACAGAACTTTTGTGCGAGTCAACACACGAATCAGCGATGTAGCTGAGTGGAAGAAACGAATCGGCGACGCTGGACTCAAGGTGATGGGGGGAGACGAGATTCTAAGTTTCCGGGTCTTGCCCGGGCAGTTTGAGCAACACCGGAATTTATTCGTCGAACTCTTCGGTCAGAGCTACCGGGAGTGGTTCGAATAGGAAGCCAAAAACTCACATTTAATCTGTTCCCTTTGTTTTCGTAAACGTTGTAAAATCAGTAAACTCCTCATTCTAAAGTGTGATACCTTTCGCTTGCGTTCAACGCCTTTGGGCTCCTTTCGGCTCTTTTAACCTGGTTCGGGGACAATTCGCGGGCAATTCGAAAGAGGCAGTTACGGACAGAATATGCGGGCCAAACTTAGTGCGCTCTACTATCCGGACTTCTGGATTGAGTACAAGACGCTCCTAAAGTGCATTCTGCTTTTCGATGAAATCCACTTCATGGACCGGCCTTCTTTTACATTCGGCGGTCGCTACGGGATGGTGGGAGCGGAGTCTCCGCTTAGACAGCACGAAGAGTCATTCAGAAAAGAGGGCATGCCTTTTTACGTTCACGAGGCGCCCGGTGGAGTCGTCGTCGGCGAATTACTAAATGAGGTGGAATCAGACCTTCGCGATACGACGTTCATGAGCCGCTTCCAAGACGGCCTCCGACTGTCGCCCCACTTTCGCAAGCTTCACATTCAACCAGGTGACTACGGCAACGGCGAAACTCACGAAACGATATTTCACAAAATTGCAGCGATCGACCTCGAACATTCCCGTTCGGCGCTGGAAATTTTTAACGACCCGCTGGTACGCCACATGGACCCGGCTACGCCCGAAGGCTGTCTCAAAATCCTAGCTTCTGACGCCGCGTTCTGTTCCGCGAAGATGAACTTCGCTATGAGAGTCGGCGTGCAGAACGGGTTTTCACCGCTTGCTGATGCATCGCCGTACTCAGATCTCTTGGGCGCCAAGTACCGCCGCGCGATTGGTGCCACAGGGACAGCGACTCGGCCAATCCCGACGACCGACCTGAGTCTTGCGATTCTCGACGAATTGGTTCCTGACGAAGCTTTGAACAAGATGAATATCGGCGATGCTATCAGATACCGCAAGGAATCCGAGTTTGCCAGGGAGGCATTTTTGGAACATTTGCTAACGCTTCATGCGAAACTCGGCGACGTCCCGAGCGACGGGAACTACGCGGCTTCGATCGAGAAGATTCTGGCGACCGAGGTTCGTCCCGCCGTCGTAGATTTCCGGAATCAATTGCTCACGATTCACGAGAAACTGTTCGGCAGAATCGTGGCCGGCGCCCTCGCTGTGGCCAGCTCATCGGGTCTAGTCCAAGTATTCGGAGATATCACGTGGCAAAAGTTGTTTTCGCTGGTCGGCGCCGCAGGCGCTTACATGGCTAAGGAGGCGATAAACGCACGCGCTGAGGAGCGTGCTGCGAGGAGGGAATGCGCCATTTCTTACCTGTTAGACCTCGAGGGGGCGAGGAAACAATGACCGTCACCTGCCGACGCTTCCTGACTTGCTTGCTACTTGTTGCCATACTTTGCAGTGGGAGTCAGTTATCCTCCCCGCAAACGCAACCCGGAAAGCCTTGGCTCGATCATTGGCGCCTCTCAACATTCTCGTTCGGCAGTGTCGACCGAGACCAAAATGGAAGACAATTCTTTAGAGTGATCGGTACCGGTTTTTTCGCCGGCTTGGATGAAAAGAACGGATACATCGTGACTGCAAAACACGTTTTTAGAGAGGACGCAATAGATTGGCACCCGACCGAACTTCGCATGAGGTTCGGTTGGCAAGAACACAAATCCGTATATGACGAGTTCGGTACGACGCTCAAACTCAGGGACGAGAGGGGAACCGATTTGTGGAAGGCCCCTGACGACGGGAGCGACGTCGCAGCCATCGTCCCTGATTTTGAGGTGCGCGATGTTCCGGTCGACGCGATGTGCGTGACGGACTTCGCGGGTAAAGACGACGTTTTT
>JBEKHD010000007.1:0-305063 GCA_050012455.1 Candidatus Acidiferrales bacterium
TTGCAACGATACCGTTCCTTCTTCGCTCGGCTTCTCGCGATCTGACGGCGCCAACTGAGAACGACGCGTTCTCGTAACACCCGAAAAGTCAAAAAATATGGCGGAAGCGTGTGGGAGTCGAACCCACCATTCTGGCCGCGAAGGTCAGAATCAATGGCTTTGAAGGCCACGAGGACCACCGGGCCCCTGGCGCCTCCGTCACTGGATTATAGGGTTGTAACCGTGCGGCTTCAACTTTCGTGCGGCTTCAAGTGCGTGCAGCGTTGGAGGCAAACTTCTTCCGCGCCAGGTCCAGCAATTTTGCATCGGTGCACACTTCGTAGTACGCGCGAGGGCCCTGCGCCCCCACTTTCGCACCGGGCAGCAGTTGGTGCACGAACCCCTTGCGCACCACCACCGGTTCCAGCGATTCCCCCAACGGAACTTCGCCGAAATAAAGTTGTACGCGCTCTTTCCCCCACGGCATCGGAAAAGTTCCGCCCATCGGCGACATCGAAATCTCGGCGCTGAGCTTCTGAAATCCCTCTTCATTCAACTCAATGCCGTTCAAGTTGTAGCGGACCAGCAATTCCTCGCCCTCATCTTCCGCCGCATCTTCCATCAACGGCTGCAGCACAAACACATTAAACGGCGAAGGATTATCCTTGAACAATCGCTTCGTAATTTTCGTGCAGCTCGACAAACGATCCGACAAATTCAAGGCCCGCGAAATCATAATCTTCGAATCGCCATCCATCCACAACGACGGCGCCGAATCCTGAAACGCCAAGCCGATTCCGATCTCCAGCGGCGGCAGCTCCGTCGTTTTCGTCCGCGCGTTATAGGCCGACGTCACCGCCAGAATTTCCCGCGCCAAAATGCAAGCCCGCGCCACCGCCCGCGTGGTCGCTCGAGTCGATTCGGTCTCATAGATCGCCAGAATAATCGCGTCGCCTTCGATGAACACCGTCGCCGCGCCATATCGCTCCAGCATGCGCTTCACCGGCTCGTGCAAATTCATGCTGAAATGCGAAGCCGGATTCATGCCCTTCGCTAGCAAATCCTTGGTGATGCCCGTCGATCCGCGCACGTCCGCCTTGATCACGGTGTGATTGATAACCGGATCGTCGGTCGGCCGCCCTTCATCCGCGTGCAAAAATTCGTACAAACTCTTGTTCACGCGTGAAAGGTCGCGCGCTCGCTCCGAACGCACCAGGTTGATCCGCTCCAGCCACGCCGCCACGTGCTGATAATTCCGCCGGTCGCGCCGCAAACGCATGAAATCCTCGGCGAATTGCAGCGTGAATGAAAGTTGCTCCTCGTGCGTGCGCCGCCGGATGGCCCGCGCCGCATCCTCCAGCCGCTTCATCGAAATCTTACGCGCCGGAAATTGCTCCAGAATCGTTTCCACGCGTTTGGCTTCGTCGCGATTTACCAGCGCCTTTTTCAGCGCCTGCAAGTGAATCGGCGGGCAGTAATCGGCGTAAATACGCCGCAATTCGTACCCCGCCAGCATGTGGAACAGTAGGTCGCGCTCCTCCAGCCGGTGCATCCACTCTTCCAGCAGTTGCGCGCGCGTTTCCGCATCGGCCTCGCCTTCGCCCGCGGGCGCCGATGCATCGAACAACCGCCGCGCATTCTGCGGCTGGTTCAAATAATCGCCCAGGCGGCTGCGGTACTCCTCGATCAGGAAATCCATCCGCTGCTTGGCCGCGTCAATCTGCGGACCCAGCTCTTCGAGCGCTTTCTCACTGTGGCTGAATTTCTTGCGCAGCGCCTCCAACTCCGCTCGCGATTCCGCGCTCGCTCCGCCCTTGCGCTTGAAAATCGAAGGAAAAAGCCCGTCGCCCTCGCCCGCGCGTCCCGTGGCCTCTTCCAACTCCTCCTCAATCCGCGCCATCTCCGAACGCATTTGCCGGGCCTGCTCCAGCAAGCGCTCGTGAACTTTTCGCGCCTTGCTCAATTCGTCCGCGTCGTCTCCCGTCAGAATCAGATCGCGCACGAAATCCAGCAGAATGCCGTCGAAAATCTCAAAGCGGTCGGGGTCGTTTACGAAATTGGCCAGCAGGACGTAATGCTCCAGAAACAAATGATCGTCGTTTCCGTTTTCCACGAATAGAAAACGATTCTGCAGCAGTTCGTACGTCTCGTGGAAATCCTCTCCAAAAAGCGCCCGCCGCGATTTCGAAAGCGTCCCCTCTTCCACTTCGCGCCAGATGCGGCACAGCGTGTCGCCCACTTCCCGGTACGTATTCTTCTTGTCCGCCTGGATCTCCGCGATTTTCGCGCGCATCACGTGCGCCTGCTCGCTGTGCTCGAATAATTCGCCGCGCGCGCGAATCCACTCCTTACACTCCACTACGATGCTCGAGAATTGACTGGAAATTTCAGACGTCAGATGTTTCACCAGCGCCAGCTGGTGCAGCACGTCCGTCTCTATGGATTGCTGAAATTTCGCGCGCGTCAGCGACGCTTGCAGGACTTCGGTGAGCAGCTTGCGAAACGCGCCGTGCTCCGGCGCGCCAGACTGCTTGCGGTCTTTCCCATAAAATAAACTGATGTTGATTTTCTGCCGGACCAGGTCTTGCAGATACTTCCGTGTAAAATCCACGAACCGCGGGCTTAGAAAAACGTCATAATGGATGTTGTCAACGCCCAGCGTCAGGCCGCTCAGCCGAATTTCGGCGGAGTAAGGCTCCAGCTTCATCCTGGCAGGATGGGCGGGCGAAGGCGCAATGCGGGTGTCTGGCATCCGGGCGCAGCGAGACGGCTAAGTTTCACTCTAGCGAGAGGGGATGCGTAGCGCAATGCCTCGGTTCCTAACCGTTAATGGTTTTTCGAGCAGCCCGCCGGTCCGGCGCGGCAATCAGGGCTTGAATTCTGACCCTGATCCCGCCGCGGAGCTCAAAGTGGGAGTCGAGCCCGGCAGCTACGGCGTCGAATCCGCTGCCTATGGCATCGAACCGAGCCCCGCAGGCATCGAGCCCGCCGGCTACGGCGTCGAGCGCAGCCCGTACGGCGTCTCATCCACGCGCTATGGCGCGCCGCCCGCCGATCGCAAGAGTTCCGGCGACCAGGGCCCCTGTCTCTACTTCGGACCGCAAGGCCAGAGATGCGACCGCCCCGCCATCGCCAACGGTTTCTGCGCCCGCCATCTCCCCGCCCACCTCGATCAGGCCGCACGATTCGGCGCCACATCCCCGGCGCAAACTGCCACCGCTTCCCCGAGTTCCAAGCCGTACGCCGGTGTCCCGTCCCCAGGATTCAAGCGCTACGGCGGACTCCCGTCCCCCGGCTCCAAGCCGTTCGCCCGCATCGTCGCAGTCGGCATCGCCATCTTCGCGGCCCTCTGGCCCGTAATCGCCGACCTCCTCCGCGAAATCCTCCGCTGGATCCGCGCCCACTAACCGCGCACGCGCACGGTTTTCTCTGCGCCCTCTGCGCCTCTGCGGTAAATCTTGTTACCGCCTCCGATTTACCTCCGCCTTTCCTCCCTTCCCGTCTGTTTCAAATCTTTTGACTTCGCCAACACCGAAACCCAATTTTTCGCGTAAAATACCGGACCATGCCCAAATTACTGGAAGGCAAAACCGCCATCGTCCTAGGCGTTTGGAATAAATGGAGCATCGCCCACGCCATCGCCCAAGCTTTCGCCCGGGAAGGCGCCACGCTTCTGCTCACCTATCAGAACGACCGCGCCAAACCAGTCGTCGAAGAACTCGGCAACGAACTCGGCGCCAAAGGCTTTTACCCCTGCGACGTCCAGCAACAATCCGACATCGACAACCTCGCAGAATCCCTGAAACGAGAAGGCCGCACAATCGACGTCATGGTCCACTGCCTGGCCTTCGCCAATCACGAAGATTTAAACCAAGCGTTTCTGAAAACTTCGCGCGACGGTTTCAAACTCGCGCTCGACGTTAGCGCCTATTCCCTAGTCGCGGTCTCGAGCGCGATTTCCCCGCTAATGACCAACGGCGGCGCCATCATGACCCTCACCTATCTCGGCTCCACGCGCGTTGTAAAAAACTACAACGTCATGGGCATCGCCAAAGCCGCGCTAGAAGCGGAAGTCCGGTATCTGGCCGCCGAACTCGGTGCAAGCAAAATCCGCGTAAACGCCATTTCCGCCGGGCCCATCAAAACCATTTCCGCCCGCGGCATCAAGGACTTCTCCAAAGTCCTCGATTTCGTGCAGGAACACGCTCCCCTGCGGAGGAATACAGACATCGCCGAAGTCGCCGACGCCGCCGTCTTCCTCGGCAGCGACCTGGGCCGCGGCGTTACTGGAAATGTCCTCTACGTGGATGCCGGATTCCAGATCATGGGTCTCGAACCGCCGGCGCCGCCAAAATGAGAACGTGCGAACCACGTTCGCTTGCTGGCCGTCGCGGGACCACCCGCGACAGCTACACAACACGATTCACCACCATTACCGCCCTCGCAGCGCTCGTGCTGCTTGCAACATTCGCGTCCGCGAAATCACAACCCGCCGGCCGATCCGACGAAAAGCAAAAGAAGCCCGCCGAATTACACTGGGATCCGCCGCAGGTTGACGACTCCGTCCCGCGCTTATCTACGACCCCGCCCTGCTCCCTGCATGACGTCTTGCAACAAGCGGGACGCCGCGCCGCGGAACTAGTCGATCTACTTCAGAACTTCGACGCACATGAGCATCTGCGTTTCGAGCAAACCGACAGGCTCGGCATGTCTGAAATGTTCATCGCCGAAAACTTCGACTATCTCGTCGATTTCGGCGAACAGTCCGGCCCGCTCAAAGTCCAGGAAACCCGCACGCCTCTCGCCGGCAGCGACAACGCGCACCTCAGCACAATCGTGGACAAGGGACTCCCGGTCCTCGCGCTGATTTTTTATCCAGTGATGCAAGCCGATTACGAAATGCGCTGCGAAGGCCTCACCCAGTGGAATAACCAGCCCGCCTGGGTCGTTTATTTCCGCCAGGTTGACGGCATCCGCCCCCGCACGCTTTCCATGGGCACGGAAGCGAACGTCTTTCCCGTCAGTCTGAAAGGCCGCGCTTGGATCGCTGTCGACTCCGGCCAGATCATGCACCTGGAAACAAATCTCGTGAAAGGCGTCCCCATCATCGAGCTGCGCGCAAACGCGGTATCCATCGATTACGCGCCTGTGGAGTTTTCTTCGCGGCACATGCAGCTATGGCTACCCAGATCCGCCGTAGCCTACACCGACTACGGCAAGCGCCGCACGATCATCGAGCACACCTTCTCCGACTTCCAGCTCTTCTCCGTTCAAACCCACCAGGTCATCGAAAAACCAAAAGAACCAAAAAAGCCTGCAGAGAAACCCTGAAGAAAGGTGCTGCCCACAATTTCATCCTTCGCGTGCTTACATCGCATCCGCACCGAGCCCAATTTGGAGTGCGGCGGCTTGCCTCGCGTGTCTCTACTAGGCCGCCGCTCAAGAATCGCCCCCAGAGTGCGTCACAGAATTAGCCGTCCTCTATCACAATCCTCCGCACATTCTCAGAAACGTGCTCCAACCCAATCCGCACCACGGGCCAATCCGTGCGCAACTTCAACCGGTCCGGCCATTCCACAATCACGATCGCTTTCTCGCTGAAAATATCCTCCAGCCCCAGCGTCTCGAGATCATGAAAATCGCCCACGCGATATAGATCCACGTGATAAACGCGCGATTTCCCTTCGTACTTGTGCACCAGAGTGAATGTAGGGCTGGTGACGTCGTCTTCCCGTGCCGCTCCCGCCCCCGCCGCAATCCCTTTCGTCAAGGTTGTCTTCCCTGCCCCCAAATCCCCGGAAAGTAGCACCAAAACCGGCGCCTTCAATTCCGCGCCAATTTCCCTGCCCCGCGCGATTGTTTCTTCCGATGAATGCGTCTCAATCTCGCGTCTACCCACGGCCGCACTCTGCATAAAATTGCTGATACGCCCGCGGAATCGCCCGGATTAGATCCGACGCCATCAGCGGTGCTTCGCCCGTCTCGGCATATGCGATATCGCCCGCCAGTCCGTGCAGATAGACTCCGAACGCCAGCACTCGCACCCACGGAGTCACGCCAAATTGCGCAGTCAATCCCGCGAGCATCCCCGTCAGCACGTCGCCGGTCCCGCCCGTGCCCATCCCCGGATTTCCCGTTGAATTCACGAATACCTGTCCATCCGGCGCTGCTACGACGGTTTGCTGACCCTTCAGAATCACGCTCGCGCCCCAGTCCGCCGCCGACTTTCGCGCCACTTCCAGCCGCTGCGCCTGCACGTCCGGAATCCCGCAACCCAGCAACCGCGCCATTTCACCCGGATGCGGCGTCAAAGCCAGCGGGCCACTTCCATTTCGCAGCTCTCGCGCGCGCCGCGCAAACGCATTCAATCCATCGGCATCCAAAATCGTCGGTACCGTCCGCGTCTCCACCACCCTGCGCACAAATTGTTGCGTTTCGTCGTGCGTGCTCAATCCGGGCCCTATCGCCAGTGCCCGCTTCCCCTTCAGCAATTTATCGAAGCGCTCGTACTCAAAGCTCCGCATCGAAATGCTGCCCACATCCGTAGCGGGAAGCCACTCCGTCATAATTTCCGGCGTATGCGCCGCCACAATCGGCAGCACCGGCTCGGGCGTTGCCACTGTCACGAGCCCCGCGCCCACTCGCAAAGCCGCCCATGACGCCAGAACCGCCGCGCCACTCTTCCCCACGGATCCCGCCGCGATCAAAGCGTGGCCGTAATTTCCCTTATTCGCATCCGAACGCCGCGGCAGCGCAAAAACGCTCACCTCGCGCCAGTCAATCCAGCGAACGTTACTTTTCCCCACCTCGTCAATCAATTCCGGCGGCGATCCAATATCGCGCACAACCACTTGTCCCGTGTGATCGCTCGCCGTGCCGGAAATCATCCCCGTCTTCGGCGCGGTAAAAGTGATCGTAAAAGCCGCATTGATGCACGCGCCCATCGCTTGGCCCGTATCCGCCACGAGCCCGGACGGAATATCCACCGCCACCACCGCCGAACGCACTGGCCCGTGCCGCTTGTTCACAGCTTCGATCGCTTCCGCCAGAAGCCCTTCCACCGCGCCGCGCGTCCCCGTGCCGAGCAGCGCATCTACAATAATCTCCGCGGACTCAAACGCGGGTTTGACGCTCTGCAAATCGCCCGAATTGCGCACTAACTGCAGCGCGCCGGAAACTTCCCGCCAGCGCTTGCAGTTCGTCGCGGCATCGCCCTGCATTTCTTCCGCTGCCGCGAATAAATATAGCTCCGGCTTCGCGCCCCACTCGCGCAAATGCCGCGCGACCACAAATCCATCTCCGCCATTATTCCCCTTGCCGCATAGCACGACGATTCGCTGGCCTGCGCAATCCGGCCAGCGCTGCGTGATGAATTCCGCCACGCTCGCCCCCGCATTTTCCATCAATGTGAGCCCAGGAATCCCGTAGCGCGCGGTCGAGAGCCCGTCCACTTCCCGCATTTCAGCAGCGCTCAGAATTTTCATGCCGGCAGCTCCACAAACGAGCGATTCCCAAGATTCACAGCAGAAGGAAGCTCCAGAATATCCATAATCATCACAGTTGACCGTAGCACGATTGCCCCAGCCTCGCCCGAAATAACACCGCGCTCACGGACGCGTATCCAGCGGATGCTTGCTCTTCTCGTAAAATTCGGTCTGCAATTTCAAGCTTTCTTCGTCCGCCTTTACCGCGCGAATCGCTTCGTCTATCGCCGCGATCCACGCATTCATCTCAAATGTCCCAAGCTCCTTCGTCGCGAGCGCTCCGTCGCCTGAATAATGATTCGGAAATCGCGCGTACCACCATATGCCGGTATACACATCATCCGGCAAATTCACGCGTTTCTGATCCGCGCCGGATTCACTCGCCGCCCGGTCCTGATGCACCAAGTCCGGCCGCGCAATCATCATCGTCGACGTTTCCGTTTCTCCCGCATGCATGTCCACATGGTCCTTTTTCTCCGGACCGCCCTTCGGTTCCTCGCGCCCCCACTGCACATACACCACATAGTCGTGCGGCCTATCCAGCTGGCTTTGCGCAAAATATGGCAGCAAGTATTCGTTTCCGCCGTGTCCATTCACAATGATGATTTTCTTGCACCCGTTGCGCGCCATTTCGTCGGTCGTCTCCTGCAACAACCGCAATTGCAGTTCGGCGCTATAAGCAATCGTTCCCGCTTCATGCTTCGCCTCAAAAATCTGCCCGAAATAGTATTCCGGGAACACCACGGCATAGTTCCGCTCCGCCGCATGCAAAGCCGCATAGCGCACATCCAGCAGGTCGGTGCCTAGCGGCAGGTGCGGCCCATGCTTTTCCACGATCCCGAGCGGCAGCAAACAGGTTCCTTGGGCTTCCGCGATGCCACTGCGGAAGTCCGCGGACGTCAACTCCTCCCATTTCACCGAATGCTTCGCCTGCCCTGCAACTGGGTTTGCCCCTGCGAGAAACAACGCACCCCACGCAACCACCAGAAGCCTCATGGCAGCCCCTCCCCTCGCCCGCCGGGTTCTGCTGTAAGCGCAAGATTTGCGCGACTTAACCAAGTCCTATCGCCGTTTTCCACGCCAGAATCCTGAAATGTCCCGATTTGTCCCGTGCTGCCATTTGCCCTGCGGGGTGCTTCCGGGCAGTATGCCGACGGCCAACCCGAGCCAGGATCGAACCGCAGCCAAACAGCTAGCGTTCCCCTGCGTAAGGGTGCCAGACAGTGCCGTGCAAAACACTGTAAAGAACGCCCAGTGCCCGACCGGGGACAGGCACTGGGCGTTCGCTTTTTTGGCGCCACGAAATGCGAAGTGATCCCGGGTCCGCCGTCAACATTCCGATCCCGCGCCGCCCGCTGCTTAGTTCTTTCTCGGTGGCAAGAACTTCTTGTTGATCTTCGCTACCACCACATAATTTGGGTCAACCATTTCCGCCAGGTGAATCGTTGCCACTTTGGAGAGCAGTTCGTAGGCGTCCATTTCCGAAAGTCCGTAGTCCTGGTGAATCCAGTGGACCAGTTCGGTGAAGGCGATGCGCAGACAGTCGTCAAGCGGGCGATAAATCCCGGCGGCCATCAATTCATTTTGGTTTTCCCACCGAGGCCACGCGGAAGCGTCGCCCTTAATCACGCGAAAACGCAAACGCGCATGCATCGGCACCTCGATCGCCGTGCCCCCGATTTCGCCGTCGCCCATCGCCGCGTGGCCATCACCCACATACACAAGCGCGCCCGGAACATTCACCGCGAGAAGCAACCTGTTGCCCACGCTCGATTCCGAAGCATCCATATTCCCGCCGAATTCCGCGGGCACCAGCGAACTGCGCGTTTCGCCCAGCGAAGGCGCGACGCCGACGCACCCCAGAAATGGATGCAGCGGAATCTGCACGGAAAAACTCGAATCATGCGCCTGATACGTCGCTGAATCTCTCTCCTGATGAATCGCGTAGGACCAGCTGTGCCGCGGTAGATCTGGATTCAGCATGGGTGTGTAGTGCGTGGAATTGATCGCGCCAAATCCCGGCGCGATTTCACCCTCGCCTTTCGTTCCGTTCACCTGAAGTTCCAGAAATTCGATGGCCAACGTGTCGCCCGGCTCGGCCCCTTCGATGTAGAACGGTCCGGTCAGCAAGTTGGAATTGCGCGCGAGCTCGAGTTTGTCCGCTGGAATTCCGGCGCAGTGTTCCGTGCAATTCAGCGTGTCGGTCTCGAGAATCTCGCCGGGGGCTACGTGCGCGACAGGATCCGCCGGGCCGAAATCGAATTTCACAGTGGCGTAGGTTGGTTCGTACTTCACCACGCGGGCCGATGATTCTGCTGCCGCGACTTGCTGCGCCGGCGTCGCGACGGCGCACATCAATGCAAAGAGCAGAACTGCGGCAAAAATTCCGGCCCGCACTGCGCCTGGCGCTGCAACTACTTTGATGGAATCTCGCCTGTTGAATTCGCTGCGGAATTTCGTTGCTCGGTTGCACTCTGACATGCGATTTCTCCCTGTGCGCTTGATCGCGCTCGGGAGCATATCGCATTTGAAGACATTTTTGGTCGCAGGGTGGTCGGACCCAGGGGTGGGCCACCCGTGCCAGGATAAGGTGTTCCGCGCCTCCCTTCGCCCCTGCTGTTCGCAGGGCGAAGAGCAAAACCCGCTAGCGCAGTCCGCCGAGCAGGTAGACGATCAGGACGATCACCACCACCGTGCCGACGATGCCTAGTCCGCCGCCCGTGCCCCAGCGGGAATAGCCGTAGTACCCACCACCGCCGCCGAACAGCAACACCAAGATAATGATCAGTAACAGCATCGAAAGCCTCCGTTTTTTCTAAATAGTCACTAGTGAATTTCGATTGCGACTCGCGTTGGCGTTAGCCTGCGGGATCTTTTTGCCGCGTCGCCTTCACCGCGCTGAGAATTCCAACGCCTAACATGACGATGGCGCCCACGGCGATCCAGCGACCTGGCATGTGCATCAGGTAGGCGCCGTAGATGAGGCCGGCAATCACGATTGCGAATCCTGTGGCATAGAGGCCGAATGACATTTTGTCTCCTTCCGGTGCCGCGCGCTGCTACTGCGAGGAGCTAGCTTTCTGGTTCTTCACCTGCAGGTCGTTGACGACTTGGGCCACGTTAGGCACCGCGCTGGCCACTGATTCGGCCCGGGCGCGCTTGTTTTGCGAATTTACTTCGCCGGTCAACGTGACTACCGCACTCTTCACCGCATACTTCACACTCTCGTGCAGGTGATTCTGAATCAGCGCGGCGTCCAGATTTTTTTCGATGCCATCGTCCAGATCAGAGTTCACCGCTTTTGCTTCTTTTTCCACGCCGACGGGGATTACGGCGATCTGATCGGCGACAACTTGTGCGCCGGCCAGCGATTTCGCAACCGTCTCCGCTTGCAGCTTGTCGGCATCGTTGGTGACGTGGCCGCCCAGCGTGACGACTCCTTGATCCCGGTCTTCACTGACGGTTACATTTTTCAGGCCGGCTTGGTCGAGCGATCTACGAACGCTGTCGGAGACATCGGGAGACTCCGCAGCGGTGCCGGAACAGCCGGACATCAATCCAGCTGACAACAGCGCGAGCATGGCGGCGGTGATTGTAAGCTTGGTCATGTTGCTCCTTTGGTTGCCGCAGAAGCTTTTCTTCGCCCGGCGATGGCGCGGTGGTTAGGACGTCTTGCCTTTGCAGATTGGGTGGCCACAGGTGCAGTCGATGTCCGGAGTTTTTTCCATGGCTTCACATTGGGTGCTGCAGTACTTGCCGGAAGTGGTTTGGCACGAACACACGGGGTGAGCGCATTTATGCGGTGTTTCAGGGGCCATTTGTTTCTCCTATCGCGAATTTTTACTGATTGATCCGAGCTGTCATCGTAGTCGGGAAGCGGTGTTGATTCTGTCCTGAAACGAACACATAGCGAGAATCGCAGTTTGAGCGCTGGGTTAGCGGATCTCCCGGCGGTGCTGCGTACCGCTGGAAATGCGTGCGGACGCGGCACCGTCGGGATTTCGCGTCATGCGTTACGCGGTCTGGGCGCGCGCGATTTCCGGCTCATTCACAAGCTCTTCAAACAACGTGCGGTAATGAATCATAGCTTGGCGCAGATCTTCGGTGTTGGCCTTGCCGTCGGTTTGCCGCAACGCGCATTGGTGCGCTGCACGGTAATTTTCCAGAACGAGTGGGTGGTCCACGGAAATATCCGCGGCGCGTTGTTCGAAATCGCTGACGGGGTAGCCGCGCGTGGACATCACGTCCCCGAGCAATTGGTCCGCATCAGTCACGGCGCTTCCGGGGCCGTCTACAAAGCGCGCCTGAAGCTTGGCCCAGGATTCGATAAAGCGCGCGCGATCGCCGGCGCCGAGCGGCTTGATGTGCAGCTTCTCGACCCGTACGGCGCGGGCGTTTAGAGCGGCCTCCGCCTTTTGTTGGCTGCCGCCTTCGGTCACGGCTCGTGAGTATTCAGCGCTGCCGAACTGAGTGCGAAGTCTTTGCGTGCGGCGTTTGCGACTGGACTGCCAGATGGCGATGCATGCCAACCCCACCACCAATACTACGGCGATGGAAATGATGATCTGCGTGGTGCTGAGCGCTGCGAAATTCATGACTTTCCTCCCCTTCTTTCGGTCGTGCTCGTAGGCGAAGCCGAGCTTGCGTGGGAAACCGAGCTCGTGCGCCAGCCAGTGAACCAATCGCGCTGCGTGTCTACGGTTTCTCGATGAATTTTTCCACCTGGGCGATTTTCTTTTGGATTTTTCCGGTGATTTCTTCGACGATCCCGTCGGCTTCCAAGTCTGGATCGTTGGTCAGCTTTCCCACCTGGCCTTTGATGGAGCCTTTGACTTCGTGAAATGTGCCTGCGGCGGTGTCTTTCGTGCTGTCTTTCATGATGGAGTGCCTCCTGGGTGATCTAACGCGAAATTTGCGTTGCACGACGGCGATGAAGCGCCGGCTGAAACGTGAGTGGCACGCGCGCTGATTCGTTTATGAGCTGCGTGCCGGACGTTGGTATGCGCCTTTCGCTTTGGCTTTGGTTGCTGACCGATTGCGGGAAAGGGATGACCACGGGCCGCTTTGCAGCTGCGCGCGCGTTGAGCCATTTCACGCCTTCGTACAGGAATCTGACAACGACCAGGGCGAGCATCAACGTCGCGAACAGTCCGATGTAGCCCAGCACAAAGATCACAAAGGCTGCGATCACTTGCGCTGCAAAACTGAAGCGGAGGATAAGAGCCATAGATGACTCCTTGTGCGGCTACTTTCTGCTGACTCAGCGAAAGTGGGGACAACTTTCCGCACGTAATGTCCAGTGATGCGATTCGGATGCAGTGCTTTCGCCGCGGCGCGCACCGGCGGACGTGCTCACGCGTTCGACGTACTACCTCGCAGCAAATGGACGAGGAGCAAAATCACGCCGACCACCAGGATGATGTGAATGAACGCAGATGTGACGTGAAACGCGAAAAAGCCAAGCAGCCAGAGAACGATGAGAACCGCGGCGATTATCCCAAGCATTTTTTCATCTCCTTGCTTCCGGGTGCCGGAACATCTGCGCTATTGCCGTAGCGAACTTCGCGAATGCTTGCAGCAGCGCGGAAGAATTCAGTTGGTGGACAAGAATAGTTGCTCAACCCGCTGCGGTCTGTCTCGTTATGAACACATTGCAATCAATCTTTGCTTTGCGTTCAGAGTATTCCGCGATTCGTGCGGAATCCGAGACGCGACCGCCGCGCGAGCGCAGTCATCGCGTGACTATGCAGTTGTCGGGAACACGCCGCGTCGCCGAGCCAGAATGCCGAGCCCCGCGAGGCCGAACAGCAAAAGCGGCAGCGCTGCGGGTTCCGGGACTGGAACTGATGCCGAGCCTGTGACGCCTTTATCCTTGCCGTCGCCGCCCTTGCCGTGTTCACGTCCGATCCTGTTCCGCGCGCCTTCGCTATCGAAGACCGACAACGCCGAATCTCCCGAGCGGAATTGAGTGGAAGAGTTGGAAGGAACCGTCACGTCCAACGACGAAGGGAAGATTGTGCCTACAATAACAGAAGCCTCCGGGCGCCCGGCAGAGAGCGCGCTACCCGACCCAAAGCCACCGATGGACGATATCGCCGGGGTGGGGTCCGATACACGTCCATCGATGTCCGGCGTGTCTAGCGGTAGTAAGGACATGCCGGTGGCTCTAGCGGAGATCACAGTATTGTGAGGCTCGGTAGAAATTGCAGTGTGGGCGGATTCGCTGGCCCAGCCCGGAGCAACGACCCAGAGTGGCTGCAGCGAGACTTCAGCCGTCGTCGGCATGGTGAATTTCGTACCGGAGTTGTGGATCACAGTGTCGGAATTTTCGGTGTTTCGGGAATCGTGCTCCGCGCCGGTGTAAGAGAGGCTGTCGGCACGAACCGGGAGCGTTGCAATCAGGAACGCTCCGCAAATCAGAAAGACTGGCCTAGACTTCATTTGTGTTCTCCCAGGAGGAATGGCGGGGATTCCATTCACGCTCAAATGTTAAGCTCAGTGAGAATCAGTTTCTGTTCAAATCAGTACACTTTCCCAAATAAGTCCCGGTCTCTCTGGCGGGCGGCAAGGCCCGGCGGAGGACGCCGGAGCGTCCAATGAACGACGACGAACGATGACAGAGCTGCCGCATAGCGGGCATTCTCAGAGAATATTTATCGAACTGTACAAAAGAGAACAGTTTCCATTTAGCGCAATGCATACAATTATTGACGAATGGCGAGGGAGCGGAGAGAGGAACCGCAACCAGGGCTGGGGGCTGTTTCCCTTTTTCTTCCTCGCCATCATGAAATTTGGGGTTTTGTACCGGCGACGGGTGCTACCCGGGCCAATGCAGAGGCCCCGCGTCAGCTAAAGCTGCAGTTCCCCCCATTCAACGGCCTCCCCGCAGGTCTGAAATCCTCGAAATCGGTACTTCCATGGCTCACGGTCATGGCTCACGGTCGTCGAAGCAGAGCCCTATCCGCCGGAAAACCAACGTTGACGCACCCGCTCGCAGGGACTGAGCGCTCCGCTTATCCACTTACAGAGCAGCATATGGAGGACAACCTGAGACGCGGCGGAATTAACGCCGGGCGGCCGGTTGGGGATCACATTCCTTGTGATTGAAGCGGGACCTATCTTCGAAGAGGCGTGGGTCGAGCAGGCGCCACTGCGTGGGATCGCAGGGTTGGCGTAGCCAGCGCGTGGTGGTGGTTTTCACTTGCGGCCAACTTACGGAAGTGAGCGGGGCGACAAGTTTTTCCGCGCGCTCAAGAAGTGCTGCGGAGTGCGACTTAGCGTGCCGAATCCAGCATCCGGGTAGTTGAAACAAGATCGCGGGCGGCGGGGCCCAGGCAGTGCTGGTAGCAGAGGATAACAGCCCAGTACTCCATTTGATGGTCCAGCGAACCAGAATCAGGCGCAGGGCGACGACTCTTACCCTGCCGTAGCGTGGCGAATCTGATTTCGCGGCATCTGCTTTGAATGACGGGTGAGTGAAGGCGTCAGGACGGCGCGCGGACCGACGGCTGGCGACCGATGGCGGATCGGAGGCCGCGTTCGGTTCGACCAGATGCAGGCGTGGCCGGTTCAACGGCGGGACCGATTGCACCTCAGGCTGCGCGTCCGGCTGAATTGCGCGTTGCGCGGCCGCCTGCATTGTGCGCTGCGTGGTTGGATGAAGCGGGCGCTGTAGCATTGGCTGTCCCGTTGGCTGCGCGGCAGCCTTGTCTGGCGGATCAGTGACGAGCGAACTGCCGACTTCCACGAAAAATGCGGTCCAGTCCGAAAGCAGCTTCTCCTGCAATTGTCTCTGCCAGGGCACTGCAGTCGGGGCGGCAGGAACGCTTAATGGCGTGGGATCCGCAGTATCGCCACAATCGTCCGTGACATCATCGCCATCCAAAAGCTCCGCGGCAGCCTCCGGCACCGGGCTAAAATCCGGCGAACCTAGCCAGCGTGGAGCGCGCATCACAGTCGGGGACGGATACGCCTGCAAAATTGGTTCGGCCGGGCCTGTAAGCGAGACGAGCGCGTTCATGAATCGCGATTGCACGGCAATCGGACCGGAGTGCGCGGCATCTTTAGTCCCTGAATAAGAAGCGACCGGTTTGATATCGTCGAACTGAAACTCGCGCGCGACTTCCGCGACGAAGTGCTCCGGCACAGGCTGGACCTGCTCGACACTCGCGTTGATCAGCGCGTGCTCGCACAGCAAGTTCATCACTCGAGGAATTCCGCGCGAATAAAAGTACACAGCATCCACAGCTTCGGACGCAAAGATTCGCGTCACGTCCGACCCTGCAATGTGCAAACGCGCCTGAACGTACTCCTGAGCTTCCGCCAGAGTGAGAGCAGCGGTCCTGCTGCGCAACGCGATCCGCTGCTTCACCTGTCGTAGCGCAGGCTGCTGCAGGCGCTCTTCCAGCTCAGGCTGCCCGGCCAGGATCACCTGCAATAACTTCTCGCTGCAGCTTTCCAGATTCAAAAGCATGCGAATTTCTTCCAGCACGTCATTCGAAAGGCCCTGCGCTTCGTCAACGATCAGCACCGGAGTCTCGCCGGCGCGATAGCGTTCCAGCAGCCACTGCTGCAAACGCAACACCGCGTTATCTTTCAAACCGGAATCGAACTTCACCGCAAAATCCGTCAGCACAAAATCAAATAGATGGCTCACTTCCAGATGCGAATTGAATATGAACGCGGTCGGCGTCTGCTGTTGATGCAGCCAATCGAGCAGGTGATTGAGCAGCGTCGTCTTCCCTGTGCCGACTTCCCCGGTCAACAGCAGCAGCCCCTTGCGCGTCTTGATCCCGTGCGTCAAGCCGTCGAGCGCCTCCCGCGTCTGCTTCGTCAGGAACAGGAAGCGAGGATCGGGGTTTACGTTAAAAGGGTTTTCGCGCAATGAGAAAAATTCGTTGTACATGTCCTGGCCGTCGAACCGATACCTTTGCGCTGCTGCCTTAAATTTCAGAAACCTGCCGCGCGTTGCCTCGCAAGCTGCGTCACGCGTCACCTCACGCGTTCCTCAATTAATCAGTGGTGGTTTTTCCACCAATCCGCCCAGCTTGCTTCGCGCCTTCACGCAAGGCCGCGCGAAATCGCCCTCCGGTTCCGGACGTTGCAGCGCCAGCGACGCCAGATACGCAACGCGATTGATCAGCTGAGTTTCGAGCATCGTCGGCCGCCGCGGATCGCATCCATAAACCTCCAAAGTTCCCAGGATGCTCCGGTCCGAGCCCACAATCGCGCTCGACGAAAACACTTCCAATCCCACCTGCTGCGCGCTGCGCGTCATGGAGCAGTTATAATTTTCCCCAGCTCCGGGAAGCGACACGATCGACACCACATTCCCAATCCGCACATCCAAAATCGTGCACAATTTATTCAAAATCCCCGGCAGCGGCGCACCCAGCGCTATCAACTCCAAAATCTGCCGCTCGCCCACGAGCGGGCTGCGCCGTTCATCCGTGCATTGGCGGCCAAAGCGAAAATCAGGTGACGGGCGTTTCGGACGTGCTTGCTCGGTCATAGAGTGGCCTCACTGCTGTGATTGCTCGCGCGATCGCTCGCGCCGGTTATACGCGCGAAGTTTCTCTCGCATTTCTTCCTGATTCATCTGCGTCAGTTCCCTGCCCACCGCTCGTACAATTCCGTTGCTGAACTCCATCCATTTCCCGCGTAGCTTGTGCATGAACTCGCTGAGGTGATTGCGTGTGCGGTACGGGCGCATGAGCTTGTCGTGCTCCTTCAGATGAATTGAACCGCCGGCAGAAGGGGGGGCTGCCGCATACAGGCAGCGACGCGAATCGTGCCTACCCGTCGCCGATTTCCAGGATCTTGCGACGGATGGGCCATCTTAGAGACTGCTAACCCTCCGCGATGTTCAAATCTGCACACATTTGGGGGTTTTCCCTGAGGTATCCCGCCGAGGCCCGGCCACCTACTAGGGGTTGGCTACGCGGAAAACGATCTGCGAATCCCTGTCCAAGCGAATTTTCTGGCTCGTGCAATTGATGATCGAAGCGTTTCCTTTGCCGATAACTTCAATCCCCAGAACCACATCCGGCAGCGAGAACACACCCCTGCTGTCAGCCGTAAGCGTCTCAACGCCGTGCGCGTCAGCGCGCACATGATTCCCTCCGTCGTACGGCTGATCCGTGATCCCGTTCACGGAAACCACCGGCGGCGGCGCGATCGCCTGAATCTCCAAATGCAACGCAGCCGTCCCGCCGTTCTTCAGCTCCACCGTATCGAACCTGATCACCACCCCATAAAGATTCCCCGGCGGCGGAGCCACAAAATGGGCTACCTGACCCACCACAATCGCTCCCTTCGGCAGCACCACCTGGTGCCCGACCTTCACGTCGTGGCTGACCCGCGCTTCCACGCGATCCCCCACCTGCATGCGCCCCGAGTCAAATTTCGCCACAAGCCTGCTGATGACCGCAGTATCCGCCGGCAGATTGATGGTGTTCCCCGCCCTCGCGGCGACGGTCGCGCCCGCCGCTCGCCCACCCTGTTGCGCTGCCGCCCACACCGGCAGCAGCAAGCAAACAACACCGCCAAGCAGAGAGATTCGGAATGATTTCATAGGAGCTAGGCGCCTCCGTGCGCTGAAATCACAGTAGCGTTGCAATGGTGCGCTTCGTCGCGCAATCCATCGCAGGCCGGCGTCGCAATCGCCGAAACCCTGCCGGCCAATCCGCGCGCCGAGTATACCCTGTACAATTCATTTAATGGATATCATGCCGCGAAAACGGCAAGGCCTTGCGTGGAGGAACAGAGCGCCGCCACCTCAGCGCCGGCTTGCCCTGAGACCCTGCCCGCTGTGGCAGGTTCGAAGGTTTACCCAGAGAACCTGCCAGTGCAGGTTCGAAGGGTCCGCCCCGAGCTGATTCGCCGCGAGCGCGCCGGACAAGCTGCAGTCCCGCCTTTTCCAATCTCTCGCCGCACTCACCACCAAATTCTAATCTCTAGTGCTCCAGGATTAGAATCGGCCGCAAATGACAGAAAACAAACAACCGCGACCCGTTCTAATCTCTAGTTTTTGTCGTGTTTTTCGCAATTCCAATGCCCCAAGCCGCAACGCGGCAATCCCACCATTTCCAATTTCTCCCCGCACTCACCGGCAAATTCTAATCGCTACTGCGCTAAAATTAAAAACGGCCGCAAATGACTGAAAACAAACAACCGCGACCCGTTCTAATCGCTACTGTTTCGGCCATTTTCACCGCGGCGCGCCACAAAACACGATTCGCAAATCACGAATCACAAGTCACGAATCACAAGTCACGGGTCACGAGTCACGCAAGGAGGGCCTATGGCCTGGCATGAATACGTCGCGTTCTTCTTCGGTGGCATGTTCCTGGTGAATGCCATCCCGCATTTCGTCAGCGGCCTGATGGGCCGCCGATTCCCTTCACCCTTCGCCTCCCCGCCCGGCAAGGGTGAATCTTCCCCCGTGGTGAACGTGCTGTGGGGCGCGCTCAACTTAGTGGCCGGCTACTGGCTGGTCTTTCGCGTAGGCGAATTCTTCATCCGCGAAACTTCGAGCGTAGTCGCCCTGGGAATCGGCGGCCTGCTCATGGCAGTAATGCTAGCCCGCCATTTCGGCGAGGTCTATGTTGGCAAATAGAAGCGCGAACAAGCTCGCCCGCGATTTATTTGTGGGCGTAGTCCTCGGCGCCGGAAAAATGCAGCGAGACGTACGGCTCGTCGCCGACGACCCAGCTATCGTGCCCCGGAGGCCCGGGCGGAATGTAAAAAAGCGTGCCCGGGCTGAGTTCGTGGATGGTGCCGTCGTCCATGGCGGCGGTGGCGCAGCCGGAAATTACAAGCCCGACGTGTTCGACGTTGCAGCGCGAGGCGCCCACGGTGGGGCCCACGTCAGTGGACCAGCGCCACCCGGGTTGGTAGGTGGCCCGGCCGATTGTCATCGGGCCGATGCGCACGATCTCGAATTTGCCTTTTTCGAAAGTGCGGATTTCGTCGGGGGATTCAAAGCGTTTCAGGATTGTGTCGAGCGGTGGCGGCATTTTTTCCTCGCCATAACATTTTAGCGCAGGCGAGCACTGATCAGAACCGGAGTGAATGCGCGCCGCACACCCGGGCTGACCAGGTAGTACAGCGTGCCCATGTATGCGGCGATGAAAGCCAATTGCGCCGCGATCATCGCGGCGGGCGGATGCAGCACAAAAAGGAAAAGCGCGGCGAGCGTCAAGGCGACGCCGAGCGAAATGGAGGCCATGCACAACTGCCGAGCGGTCTCGCGCAATTGCAGCACGCCGACTCCCAGGGTGATGTAAATCGCGGCGAGAAACAGCAATGAAAATCCCCCAGCCAGCGCCATGCCGACGATCGCTGCCGTAACCGGCTCGCGCCCTTCCCCGCCCGTGAAACTCATCACGCCGACGACAAAACACGCCACCGATCCCAAGACCAAAAACGCAGCACCAAGAAACATCAAAATGGCAATGGCCGTAACGCCGATAGGACGCTTCATGCTTCCGCCTTTTGGCCAAACGCAGCGCGGAAAAGCACGGAGAAGGGGCCGCCTGTTTCTGGCTGGCCAGAGACTAGCGTGATGGAACAGCGATATCTGTCCGATTCAGCACACTGCCAGCTGAAGGCAGCGCGGCGATCGAGGCTGGACGGCACATTTCAGACTGGACGTTAGTACAGGTAACGGCGCGGCTACCTACACGATCCGCATCGTTGACCGCCCGCAGCTGGCGGCATACCGTGGAGTGAAGATCGCTTCAAGCCGGAGGTATGGGATGAGCGGACTATTCAACTTCAAGAACGATGCGCTGCGGAATTCTCTCTTGCTGGCGCTGGTCGGTTTAGGCGCAACTTTCGCGCCGCCCGCGCACGCGCAGAATCAAGCTGGTGCTGCGACATCGGGCAGCGCCGCCGCGCCAACGCAGAGCGCGCCCGCGGCCAAGCCTCCGGCCAGCAACGCAACGCAGCCAGCGGCCGCGACGGCTGCACAGACTGAGCCGCAGATGCAAGATCAGTCCGCGCCCGCGGCAGAATCGTTAGGCGAGGCCGCGCGACGCGCCCGCGCCCAGAAGACCCAAGCCTCTAAGCCGAAAGTGTTCAACGACGACTCGGTGTCCACACTCTCGGGCCACGGCGTCTCGGTAGTGGGCGGAGGCAATAGCGGCGGCGGCTCGCCGAGTGGCGCGAATTCGTATGCGGGTGCCCCAGCGAGCGCGGCGGGAAATAATCAGGAGGCGTACTGGCGCGGCCGAGCGAATGAGATCCGCAGGCAGATGGCGGCGTGCGACCAGAAGATTAGTGAGATTCAGGACGAGATCGCGAAGCACGGCGCGGTGAGCGTGGACCCCATGAGCGGAGCGCAGGCCGGCGTAATTTTCGTCGAAGACCGCAACGCGCAGATCCAGCAGGTGCAGAAACAGAAGGACGGTTACGAGCGTCAGCTGGAAGAGTTGGCAGAAGAAGGCCGCAAAGCCGGCGCCGATTCAGGCTGGTTCCGCTAGACCCTCAGCCCAAAGCAGCGATCAACATTAGCGCTGCGGTTTCGGGGCGGTCGAATTCGGAGCCGGAGTGACGCTGGACGCTGAGGTTGTTGTGGTGGTGGCGGACTTGGCAGGCGCGACAGGCTTGGGGGCGTCTACGCCCGCGGTGCCGGAACCTAGTCCCAATTTCTGCAGGCTGGGCGCGTCGATTTTGCCGCTGGAACTCAGGCCATTATCGGATTGGAATTTCTGCATCGCGCCTACCGTGTTCGAATCCCACTTGCCGTTAGGATTACCCTGGTAATACCCTCCCCTCGCCAGCGCGGACTGAATTTCGGAAATGCGCTCCGGCGTGGGAACTTTTTGCGTGGGTTCGCGCCTCGATGCGTGATGTTTCTTGGTCGATTTCTTTTTCTTGGCGGCGGTTGTGGTTGTCGCCCCGGAGGAACTTGCCGGCGCGGAGGATGTAGTGGACTGCTGCGGGCTCGGCGTTCTAGGGGCAGCGCTCGCAGGATGCGCGGACGCGGTGCACGCGTAGGCCAGCGATGTAAGGAACAGCGATGCCGCGATGGGAAGCTTGCTCATTTTTCTCCGCTTCAGTTCCCCACCGCGCGCGGTGGGCTTCGGTGAACGAAGCGTCCGGCGCGGATGCATACCTTATTATGGTGATTTTCCGCGCGGCCTCAAGCCGGGACATCTGTGGCGGCGCGTATCGAGCAACCAGCGCGGAATATAGTTTGATGCTAGAGGAGGCAAAGGGTTTGCGCGGGCGGCAGACGGGCGAATCCCGAGGTGTAGGGGTGTGCTTCTCTTAATTTGGTTCCCTTGATCGACAGACGTGGCTTCAGGGGCTGAAGCCCCGCCCTTCCCAGTGCGACATCAATGGCGTCGCTTCCAGGCGTTTTCAGGTTGACATCTTACCCGGAAGGGATAGTATTCGGGTGACATGTCTACCCGAGAGAGCGGCCAACGATTGGAATTGCTACAGGGCACGCTGGATTTGCTGATTTTACGCACTTTGATTTTTGGAGCGCAGCACGGCCAGGGGATCGCGCGTGCGATTCAGCAGACCTCCGATGAAGAGTTGCTTGTCGAGCACGGCGCGCTTTATCCGGCACTGCAACGACTGGAAGAGCGCGGCTGGATTTCGGCGAAATGGGGAACCTCGACAAATAATCGCAAGGCACGGTTTTACACGCTGACCTCGGCGGGGCGCAAACAACTGGTGAAAGAGACCAGCAAGTGGAACCGGTTGGCGGCGGCGATCGGGCGCGTTCTGGAGAGTGAGGAGGGCTAAGCCATGTTGCGACGCACGCGGAAGGCGAGCGATTTCGGCGCTGAAATCGAAGCTCACCTGGCGATGGAGACGGATCGCCTGAAGGAACAGGGAATGAGCGAGGAAGATGCGCGAGCCGAGGCGCGGCGAGAATTCGGAAACGTGACACGGGTGCAGGAACGTTTCTACGAATCCAGCCGTTGGCCCGGATGGGACCACTTCTGGCAGGACGTACGCTATGCGGCGCGCATGCTGCGCAAATCTCCGGGGTTCACCGCTATTGCTGTGCTGACGATCGCTTTAGGGATCGGAGCGACTACCGCGATATTCAGTGTTGTTGATGCAACGCTCCTGCACCCGCTGCCGTATCCGCATCCCGAACAGCTCGTCAGCGTCATTGACGATCTGCCGGGGGTGGGCGCGCAGGACGTGGGAATGTCGGTGCCGGAATGGCATGATTTTCAGCGCTCCGGAATTTTTGAAAACGTTGCGCCTGCGGGCGGGGGGGATGTGAACCTGACAGGCTCGTCGCAACCGACGCGAATCCTTTTCGCCGCGGTGTCGCCGAATTATTTCGCGCTATTGGGCACGGAGCCGGAGCTGGGCCGCTCCTTTAATCCGTCTAATCCGGAGGATATAACAGTCGGGTTCACGCTGGAAGTTCTGATCAGCGATCGATTGTGGAAGGGGGCCTTCGCGAGCGACCCGCAGATTTTGGGCAAGAACATTCGTCTGGACAACGACTTGTATCAAATCATCGGAGTGATGCCTGCCAGTTTTCACGACCCCGGCCAAACCGCCGCGCAAAAGAGCACGGACCTGTGGGCCGCGGCGGGATTTGCGGGGCCGCCAGCGTTTGACCCATTGCGCGCGTCGCATTTTCTACCGCGGGTGATCGCGCGAATTAAACCTGGGTTGACGATTGCACAGGCGCAGAGCCGGCTGGACGCTTTGGTGGCATCGTTGCAGAAAGAGTTTCCGCAAGACTATCCGCTGCAGAGTGCGTGGAGGGTGCGGCTGGTGCCGCTGGAGCAGACGGTGGTGGGCGATGTTCGCCAATCTTTGATCCTGCTGCTCGGGGCCGTCGGATTGGTGCTGTTGATCGGATGTGTGAATGTGGTGAATTTGTTGCTGGCACGTGCGAGCGCGCGCGGCCGCGAAATGGCGATTCGGCAGGCGCTGGGAGCCGAGCGCAAACGGTTGGCGTGGCAATTGCTGACCGAGGGCTTGTTGCTTTCGTTGGTCGGCGGAGTGGCGGGCTTGGTGATTTTGTTTTGCGCGAAGGGGTTTCTGCTGCAAATCGTGCCGAACAGCTTGCCGCGGCTGAACGAAGTAACGATTAATTTGCCTGTTTTGCTTTTCGCGTTCGGCGCGACGGTTATTGCCGGCGCCGTTTTCGGACTGGTTCCGGCATTGCATGCGGGGCGGGCGAACTTGACTTACATGCTGAAGCAGGAAGGGCGCGGGGCTTCCGCGTCGGGAGAGCAGGCGCGCACGCGGCGCGCGCTGGTGGTGACGGAATTTGCGTTGTCACTGGTGCTGATGATTGCCGCGGGGCTGCTGTTGCGGAGTTTTGCGGATTTGTTGGATGCGCAGCTGGGATACAACCCGCGAAATGTAATGGCCGTGCGCACCTGGCTGCCAGTACCGAATGATCCGACGACCGACATCTATCGAACGGCTTCGCAGCAGGCGCCATTCTTGCGCGAAGTATTGCGTCGCGGCAGGACGCTGCCCGGAGTGGAAGAAATCGCGGTGGGAGATCTGGCGGCGCTTCCTTTGGGGCATGGGCGAGACGATCTGAATTCGTTCCCGTTTATCATGGAAGGTCACGAAACGCCGAGCAACGAGGCGCCTTTGGTGAACGCTTCCATCGTTACACCAGGATATTTTCACTTGTTGGGCATGACGTTGCTGCAGGGGCGGTTGTTCGGCGAAGCGGACGATGAGAACGCGCCGGACGTTGCGGTCATCAACGAGGCATTCGCGCGGACGCACTGGCCCAGCGAAAATCCGGTTGGCCAGCACATCAAATTGCCTGGTCTCGGAAACCGTTCTCCGCGCACATGGATCACGGTGGTCGGCGTAATCGCAGATGCACGAACGGAATCGCTGGCGGATTCCAGCGCGCCGCAACTGTACCTGAGCTTGTATCAGAGGACGGCTAAGGACTGGGCCATATTCTTGCGCGGGCGGCTCGATGCGGCGACGATTCCCGGGCAGTTGCGGCAACAGGTGCAGTCGGTGAACCCAGAGCTTCCGGTTTTTGGGGCGCAGACGTTGGATGATGTGCTGTCCGCGTCGCTATCGCAGCGGCGCTTTTCGATGGAAATTGTGGGGTTGTTCGCGCTGACGGCTTTGCTGCTGGCGGGTATCGGAATTTATGGCGTGATCTCCTACCTGGTGAGCGAGCGGACGCATGAGATCGGGATTCGACTGGCGCTGGGAGCGCAGAGCCGGACGATTTTGCGCATGGTGCTGGGCCAGGGATTGGGGTTGGCGCTGGCTGGGGCTGCTTTTGGGTTGGTTGGCGCGCTGATCGTCGCGCATTTGATGGCTGGAGTGCTTTATGGCGTACGGCCGACCGATCCTGTGACGTTCGTAGGAGTGGCGCTGCTGCTGATCGGGGTGGCGCTGCTGGCTTGCTATATTCCGGCGCGACGTGCGATACGCGTGGATCCGCTGGTGGCGCTACGTTATGAATAGGGGCTGTTTTCTGAAGATTGGGTTGCGATCAGAGCGCGCGGCCTCAGTGGCGAAAGCCCCGCCCTTCCGGGTTCAACGTTTATGAAATGGGTTTTGCAGCACTTTGTTGGCGCGAGCGGTCATCCGACCAACACGCGCAGGAGAATGAACCCATGAATGCCTATTTCAAGCTGGTGTTCGCCCTGGTGATTGGAGTCTCGATTGGAGTCGTGGGCGCGGAAGTGATTCGCGCGCAACAAGCAAAGGCGGCGCCGGGGTACGTGATCGCGGAAGTGGAGGTGACGAACCCCGTCACCATGCAGAAATATGTCGCAGGGCTGCCGGCAACGCTGGCTCCTTTCAATCACCACTATGTGGTGCTCGACAGCAAGCCGCAGACTATGGAGGGCGAGCCAGCGAAGGGCATCGTGATCATCGCGTTCGAAAGCGTGGAGAAAGCGCGCGAGTGGTACGATTCGCCGGCGTATGCGGCGGTGAAGCCGCTGCGGCTGAGTGCCGCTAAAACGCGCCTATTGATTGCTGAAGGCGTCGCGCCGCAGTGATGCGGGAACTTGAGCGATCCGCACGCGAACGTTTAACGGACCAGAAAGACTACCACTACAAAATTGAGGAGAACGACCGCGATGAATCGAACACGTAGTGTGTTGCTGTTGGCGGTTCTTATTTGTGCAGTTTTGATATTGCAACCGGGCGCGGCAATCTCCGCGAGCGCTAATGGGCCAGCTGCGGCTGAGACGTTGCAGGCACAACCGGCTGCGCCGACGGTGGCTTCGGTGCTGGACGGCGCTATCAGTGCGGTGGAAAAGGATTTCGTGGGCGCTGCCGAAGCGATGCCGGAAGATAAGTACAACTTTTCGCCGGAGAGCTTGAAGATCCCGGGGAGCGACTACAAAGGTGTGCGCACGTTTGCCGGGCAGGTGAAGCACGTGGCGATTTCAAACTATTTTATTTGGGCGCCGATTACCGGGGATAAGGTGCCGGACGATTTGAAAGGCGACAACGGCGCTGCGAACGTGAAAAGCAAGGCGGACATCATCGCGTTGCTGAAGGAATCATTTGCGTTGGGACACAGGGCCGCGGCTACCTTGACCACCAAGAACATGCTGCAAATCGCGGAGCACAGCAAGTCCACGCGGCTACGTTTGGCGATGTTTGGCGTGGCGCACGCTTACGATCATTATGGGCAGATGGTGGAATATTTGCGGATGAACGGGATTGTGCCGCCGGCGAGTCGCTGAGGGCGGTCGAACTGATTGCGGAGATCCGCTGGGCAGCTGGAATCTATCCGCGGTCCCAGAAATCGACGGGGTCGCAGAACTCGATGCCGATTTGCTTGCGGCCTTCGTCATCGCGCCGGCTGTAGACGACTTGAGCGGTCGCACGGGAGCCTTTGTCTTTGCGGCAGAGCACGACGGTGCCGCCTTTCTCCACCGGGCGGCGGCAGAGGAGCGCGGCGCCGTGGCGGCTCGTGCTGACGGTCCAGGTTTCCTCGTGCCAGGTCTGGTGCGGATCTTCGCGGCGCAGCCAGACGGCGATGGATGACGTCACGCGCGGACTGCGGCGGATTTGTTGGGTTAGGCGCGAGATGCGCAGCAGAAAATCGAGCAGGCTGGTTTTGGCTTGCGCGCGGGTGAGGCGCGAGTCTTCGTTTAGATCTTCGGCGGTTCCTTCCTCGAGTTTCGCGGCTAATTTTTCGGCTTGCTGGGCGCAGTTGGTGACGAAAGCTTTGAACTCCTCCGTTGCGGCGGCATCGAACGGAAGATTTCGCAGGAGTTCGTTGCGCGCTTCCAGTTCGTGGATGCAGGCGGGGAGAAAGTGGTCGAGGCAGAGCGAGCGGCCTTCGAAATCGATGGCCGCGGTGGCGTTGCAGGACGCGCCGGCGCACCAGCTGGGCTCGACGAGGAGCCGGACTTCTGTTGATGGTTCGAGCTGATGTTCCATTTCGATCTTTCGTGGTGCTGGCATCGTCGCGACCCCGGATTCGTGCTCTTGAGCTTGAGCGAAGATCCGGGATTCTTGCCCTCAGCGGCTAAAGCCGCTCCGCCCTGGCTGCGTTTACGGCACGGCTAAAGCCGTGCCCTGACGAAAAACGGTCGTTCTCACCGAGATTTTAGAGGCGTTTCCTACGACATTTTCTACCTCTCAGACAGCCCCCGATTCCCTGCTAGGCTTTCGTGCGCTTGCCGATTCCTTTCGCTAGTTCGCCGATTGCCCCGCTAACGAATTCCAGGTGGCTACGGCTGTAGTGCGTCAGCTCGGCCGCGAATTCGTTTGAGGTGGCGGCTGCTTTTTGTTCCAGGGATTTGTTGGCGTTTTCGACGGCGCGGTCGGATTCCTGGCGGAGGCGCGCTTGCGCTTCTTTTTCGTGGCGCGTCGAGGCAGCAGTGACATTTTGCATCGTGGAGGCCGCGACGCCGCGGGCTAGGCGCTCGAGTTCTTCCTGAGCGGAGTCGAGGCGGGCACGCATTACGATTTCAAATTGTTTTTCCAGGCGCTCGCAGGTTTCTTCGATCTTGGCCGCGGTTTTTTGTGATGAATCGGCTAGAGCTTTTTCCAGTTCTTCGGTGCGCTGCGCGAGGCTTCCGGCGACTTCTTTGGCATCTTTGAAGGCGGGAGCCATGCGATCTTTCAGTCGGACGACGAGGCGCTCGACGGCGTCCTGGTGAAAGGTTTCGAGGGTGCGTTGCAGGCGCTCGAGAGAATTGGCGAAGAGCGTCTCGGAGAGGACTTCTACTTCGCGCTGGCGCGATTCGATGCGCTGCAGAGATTCACCGAAATCGGCGGCGATTTTTTTTGTCCACTTGGAGTGGAGTGTTTGCGCGCTTTCTTGACTGGCCTGCTGAATCTGTTTCAGGCATTGCGTGGCCCAGTCTCCGGCTTGCTGTGCAGCTACCTGGACGAGAATTTTCTTGGCATCGTCGCGGAGGCCGGCGCGAATTTCGTTTGCGAGCGACGCGGTTTTTTCGCGCACGGCCGTGGCCGCAGCTTCGGAGATCATTAATTCCATTTGCTGCTGGAATTCGCCCATCAGCGGAGCGATCGAGCGATTACCGGCAGGCAGAGGTTGCGTGCGCGGAGCTTCACTGGCGGTGATGATACTCGCGCGCTCGGGCTTCTTTGCGGCGATGGCGATTTCAGGGCGCAGGACCGCGACCGGCTTCGTTTGCACAGGCTCGGGGCCGAGCTTGCGCTCCCGCTCGTGCGCTTCCGCGAATTGCAGCCAATCTGCAGGTGGCGCGGAGACCGGCCAGATGTTCTGCGGGTTCTCGAATTCCACCGCAGTGTAGAGTGGCCCGCCGGTGTCGGGGTCGCGTTGGATCCACTTCACGCGGCCGCGCGTGGAGATTTTCGCAGCGCCGTTGGTCGCAGGATGCAGCTCGAGGGTCACCATCGCGTCGGGAAGAACTTGATACTTGGACGGATATTTACAGCCGTGGCAGCTGATGGTGAGCGTCGAGACCTTTTCAGTGTAAGGTCCGCGGCGCGCGTCAACTCCAGAGACTGTGACGAGCACAGCTTCATCGCGACGCGTGCTACGGCGAGCGGAACGGTACGAATTTCCGGCAGCTGAAGGGTTCGCCATGGATGCCCCTTGAAGACTGGAGTTATAGAGTAGAGCAGCGAGCGGCGAGGTGAGACGGCAAAGCGGAGACGAGGATTCAAACGGTTACTGTACTTTGGTACAAGTACGGTGGGCGGCGCGTTTCGATTGGTCTTCGGCTTTTTTGCGGCGTGCGAAGGAGGCGGGCCGGCCGTATCATGGCGCGATGAAATTGCGGCGAGTGATGGGACAACTTGATGATTGACGATTTGCAATCGCATGGCAACGCGCGGCCGAAGGCGTGGTTGGCTTGGAGCAGCGGGAAGGATAGCGCTTGGGCGCTGCACACGGTGCGGCTGGCTGGCGAATTTGAGGTGGTGGCGTTGCTGACTACTGTGAATCGCACGCATGGGCGGGTGGCGATGCATGCGGTGCGGGAGAGTTTGCTGGAAATGCAGGCCGCGGCGGCGGGATTGCCTTTGGTGAAGGTGCCGATTCCTTCGCCTTGTTCTAATGAGATTTACGAGGGTGCGATGAGCGAGGCTATGGCGCAGGCTCGAGATGAGTGCGTGCGGCATGTGATTTTCGGGGATCTTTTCTTGCAGGATATTCGGGCTTATCGGGAAAAGCAGCTTGCTCGCTGCGGCATGACTCCTGTGTTTCCTTTGTGGGGGATCGAGACGCGTTCGCTGGCGGAGGAGATGATTGCGGGCGGGTTGCGTGCTTATTTGACTTGCGTGGATCCGCGGCAGTTGGATCGAAGGGTTGCGGGTCGACGGTTTGATGCGGAGTTGCTGGCGGATTTGCCTCGCGGAGTGGATCCTTGCGGGGAGAATGGGGAGTTTCATACGTTTGCTTGCGCGGGGCCGATGTTTCGTGCGGAAGTGGCGGTTACGGTGGGCGACATCGTGGAACGGGATGGGTTTGTGTTTGCGGATTTACTGCCGCAGGGTGCGGCGGCGCGGACGGCGTGAAGTTGAGCGCGAGACGAAGGATTACCGCAGGGGCGCGGAGGGCGCAGAGATAAGCAACTACAAAAGAATTTTCACCAAAGGCACAGGGGACAAGCGGATGGGACAGAGAAAGAAGGAGAGATCCGTGCCTGCGGCAGGCAGAATTCGGCCGGCATGAGGCATAGGCGCCGGGCCCGGGATGACAATGCTCGTTGCATCATCAGAGAACCGAAGAGCACAGGCGAGATCGCCTATGCTACGAAAATCGTCGCGCACGGCCTGAATCCTGTGCCACGCGTGCCTGGTCGCGCGCGATTTTTACTGCGCTAGGACTGTGGGGACTGCGCCGGCCAGAAATAGGGTTAGGACCCGGTCGCTGTCGCTGTGGCGGGCTACTTTGAATAGGACGTCCGAGCCCGGGTGGAGCTTGGCCATTTCGGCTTTGTAGTCGCTTAGGCCGTTGATGGGAACGTGATTGATTTCGGTGATTACGTCGCCGCGGGCGAAGTCAACGTCTTCGGCGAAGCTGGCGGGCTCGACTTCGGTGACTACCACGCCGGTGATTTTGGACATGCCGAGCTTGCGCGAGAGATCGGGCGTGAGTTCTTCGACGTGCAGACCGTATTGGCCGGGCGTGTCGGACTGATCCGGTTGGTCTTCGGCGGCCTGCGCTACCTGCGGGAAAATTTTGGAGCGGTCGGCGACGGTGAGCTGGACGTCTTTGGTTTGTTTGTTGCGGACGTAGCGCACTTGCACGGACTGGCCAATGACGGTTTCCGCGATGGGATTTACCAGGTCCGCGCCGGTGTGCACGGGCTGGCCGTTGATATTGGTGATGACGTCGCCGGGCTGCAGGCCGGCTTTATCGGCAGGGCTGCCCGGCTCGACGGCTTCGACAACGATGCCGTAGGGAACGCCGAGTTCCTTCAGGAGTACCGGATTATTGCTGCGATCTTCCTGGAAAGTGATGCCGATGGAGCCACGAGTGACTTTGCCGTTGGTGATTAGCTGGTTATAGACATTGATCACCGCAGTGGATGGCAGCGCGAAGCCGACTCCTTCGAAACCGCGGCTGCCGGTGTAGATGGCGGTGTTGATGCCGATTACCTCGCCGGCCATGTTGACGAGTGGGCCGCCGGAATTTCCGGGGTTGATGGCGGCGTCGGTTTGAATGAAGCGCTGGAACTGATGACCGACATTGGAACGATCTTTCGCGCTGATGATGCCCGCAGTGACTGTGGAATTCAGGCCGAAGGGGCTACCGATGGCGAGGACCCAGTCTCCGACTTGCACGCCGTCGGAATTGCCGAGCTTAGCTACCGGGAGTTCGCGGTCGGCGTCAATTTTGATTACGGCTAGGTCGGTGTCTTTGTCGAAGCCAATTACGCGTGCGTTGTATTTGGTGGAATCGCCGTCGAGCGCGACTTGAATTTTGGTGGCCTGATCGATTACGTGATCGTTGGTGAGGATAAAACCTTTTTTGTCCACGATTACGCCGGAGCCTAGGCTGCGTTCGGCGTCGGGGCTGTTGTCAGGCGCGTCGAAGAAGCGATCGAAGAAATCCTGGAAAGGGTCGCCGAATTTTTTGGGCGTCTTGCTGCCGCCCTTGGGCTTTTCGATAACCTGCGTGGTGGAGATATTTACTACGGCGGGGCCTAGTTTCTTTGAAATTGCGGAGAAGGCGTTGGAGAGCGTGACGGGATCGGGCACGGCGAGGAGCGTGGCGCCGGTGGCGGTCTGGTCGTGGGTCGCTTGGACGCGGCCGGAAATCAGCGTGCCAATGATGATGCCGATACCGAGGGTGCAGACGACGAGCAGAGTGGCGAAGATTTTGCGGCGGCGCATCCAACTGAATAATTCTTGAAATTCAATGCCCATTCCGGTGCTCCTTATGCGCTGCGAATCTTTGACTGCCCGAATGGCGGAGAACAGAACCTCGTGGAGTGCGCCGAAAACAGAGTATACCACGTGATTCAACCCGGCAACCGCGAGGGAGTTGCGGTTTGTCGAGGGAGGTAAGGGCAGCGGGTGCGGAGAAAGTCAAAGGCCATAACACAGAGGACATCTATGAGGGATGCGCCGGGGTCAAGGGCGTTTTTTTGACAGGGATTTCCTGGGACGGTGGCAGACCGCCGGTGTAGGCGAAGAGGAACTGGAACGGTTGGCATCGGTCGAGTTCGCGATCCGTGCTTATCTGGGTATCGATCAGCGACGCGGAAAGCCGGGTCGCGATCACTCATCTATTCGAGCCCGTGGCTCATGAGGACGGCTTCGCTCTATCCGGCGCGAGGCCGGACAGGCTGACGGCCCCATCAGAGACTCAGCCAGCAGCAGCCTGGCTATCGTCCTGGCGGGCACGTCGCGCGTCTCGACCTCGGCGCCGGAACTGGTCGTAATCGATTTCTTCGCGGAGCATGCGGTACAAGCGCAACACTAATTTACGCGCGACGGCCACGATGGCGATGGCAGAGTTTTTGCGCGCGGTCAGATGGAAATAGAAGCGGCGCAGATCTTCATCGTCGCGAATGGTGGTGCGGGCGGCTTCCACCAGCAAGAAGCGCAGCAGACGGTTGCCTTGCTGGGTGATGTGGCCGAAGCGTTGGGTGTCGCCGCTGGAATGTTCTTTGGGATCCAAGCCGCAGTAGGCGGCGATGCGGCGGGCGCGATCGAAGCGGGTGACCGGCTCGAGAGTGTGCACCACGGCCAGGGCAGTCAGCAGACCGACGCCGGGATGGGTGCGCAAGCGAATGACACGGGGATCGTCTTGCGCGCGCTGTTCTAGTTGCGCTTCGACGGCTGCGATTTGTTCGGCCAGCGCGGCGAGCAAAAGCAGCGAGTGTTGACGCTGTGCGGCGAAGGCGCCGTCCAGGGGCAAGGCAGCGAACTGGAGTTGGCCGCGCGCGGTGAAAAGTTTTGGGCCGAGGCGCAAGCGATGACTGAGAGCGACGGCTTGCAGGCCGTTGCGCAGCATAGTGCGGATGCGCACCAGGCGATGACGATAGCGCAGCAGTGCCAGAACATCGCGGCTGGCGGGAGAAGGAATGTGAACGGCGGGAAAATCATTGTGGGCGAGCAGGTCGAGCAAGAGCTGCGCGTCGCGCCGATCATTTTTCTAACGGCGGCGGGCGAACTGGCAAATGGCTAGAGCATCGCCCACGCGTAAGGAGTGCCCGGTTTGTTCGATGATGCGGTGAAACCACAACGCGTAGCCGGAAGCCTCGACACCCACGATGGCTCCCGGCGGAAACTGCGTATAAAATGCCGCGACATCGTCATGCTCGTGATCGAGCATGCGCTGGTGCACTTCTCCGTCGGCGGTATCCATCCAGCAAACGGTTTGGGTTCTCACGTGCAAATCCACTCCGATGTACACCGCCATTTGCGCCTCCTGTTTCAGCCGATGCCAACCGGTTCGGAGTGAGCATAACAACGCTCGCCCCAGGAGGCGCATCTTTCATGACATCAGAGGAAAGGCGGAAGGAAATCTGAGACGGCAACGGCCTTTACCGCAGAGACGCAGAGGACGCAGAGAAAATCTGAGGCGCACGGATGAACCTAGGGCAACGGCTGCCCGGTCCCGAAAAACGGGACCGGCCGCTACAAAAGCCAGGTCAAAAACTTGGCGGCGGTTGGTGAAATCTGGGGCGGTGCGGGGACACTGCGAGAGACATCCGTGTGTTGGTACGGGAGCGTCAGAGTGCGCGCGGGCTCGGGGTCATTGATTGGTTCTTAGTGCTGCGTTTCCGGTTCGGTGCCGTCTTCGGGCGTGTCCAGAAATTCCGGGACGCGCAGGCCGCCGGGGGTGCCGACGCCCTCGTCCCAGGCAATGCCGTCGTCGCCGACGCCGCCGGGAACTCCATCTACTTTCTTCTCCAGGCGACGTTCCGCCTTGGCGCGCGCTTTATCCTGGCGCTTCATTTCCTTTTGCCGCTTCTTGAATGTTGTCGTCATTCCGATCTCCTGAAGGGGTAGAAGTTATGGACGATTTCGCATCCGGCGAAATGCGCAGATGCGGTTGTTACCAGCGAGGCTCGCGCGGCTGACGCGCGACTTCGCGATAATCTTCGTTCGAGAATCTTTCCTTGCGGCCGCCGCCACTATTGCCGCCGCGGGGACCTCCGCTGTTGCCGCGATTGTCATCTTTGCCGCCGCTGCCACCACGGTCACCACCGCCGCTTCCGCTACCGCCGCGGGGACCGCGCGGTCCGCTGCCGCCGGATTCTGATTTCGGGCGGGCTTCATTTACTTTCAAGTTGCGACCGCCCACGTCTTTGCCGTCGAGCGCTGCGATGGCTTTCGCCGCTTCGGCGTCGTTGGGCATTTCGACGAAACCGAAACCACGCGCGCGGCCGGTCTCGCGATCGGTGGCGACGTGCACGCGCGCGAGTTGGCCGAAGGGTTCGAAAAGCGCGCGGAGATCATCCGCGGTGGTCTGAAAGCTCATGTTGCCGACAAAGAGATTCTTCATGGTGATTCTCCTGAGCACAGCACAACCGTTGCTTCGGCTATACGACCGCGAATCCAAAGCTGATCCTACTTTCGTGCAACGAAAGGAAAAAGGATTGCGCTGTGCCGGGACGCCGAACACGCTCAAGGAGGCGCGCAAGGACTGCAAAAACTCAAAGAGCGGAAAACTTATTGTAACATGATTGTATAAAGTTGTCGCGGCGATCACCGTCTCGAGTGGTGTGCGAGGAACGCGAGAAGTCGCGAGGTCGACGTCTTGGCAAGCTGGGGCGCAGCCCTTCGATCCCGCGCTGCGGGATCGAAGGATGAATCTCCCCGTCGGGCGCTTCACAAGCAGCCCCCCTACCCCCTTTGTTTTTGGGATTGCGGATCGGATCGATGTCGGTCTGAAGGCCGTCGCTACAAAGTCCATGTAGACTGCATCGAGTGAATTTGGCGCGACGGCTGGGATGGGCGAGGCAAACCTCGCCTTGGGCGTTTTGTGGAGCACATTGCGCTTCTACGAAAGCGGCGGCGAGCCGCTGCACTCCATATTGGCTCGGCTCGCGAGAATTCAGTCTTCGCGCATCAGGATTGCTGGGTCGATTGACAGGGCGCGGCGGGCTGGGATCCATGTTGCTACCAGGCCGAGCAGCAGCATCGCTACGACTACACCGGACAAGACGATTGGATCGCGTGGCGTGGCCTGATAGACGATCGCGGACAGCACGCGGCTGGCGAGTATTCCAAGGAGCAGGCCCGCGGCGGAGCCGATGCCGAGCAATTTGAGCGCGCGGCCCAGGGCTGCTTGCAATACTTCCTTGCGTTGCGCGCCGAGCGCCATGCGAATTCCCAACTCGCGCAAGCGCTTGCTCACGGAGTACGCCGCCATTCCGAAGATGCCGGTTATGGAGAGCATCGCGCCAATTATGCCCATCACGCCAAGCGTCATTGCGGCCATGCGCGAGCCGAAGAGGGTGGTTTCCAGTTCCTTATTCCACGGCCCCATGTACACGGGCAGACCTGAATCGAGGTTTCGCATTGTGGCGCGGATGGCTGCGGCTAGTTGCGCTGGATCGCGCTCAGAGCGCACCGCGAGATACGTCTGCGTCGAAGGCGATTGCAGAAACGGGACAAACATCGCCGGCTTGGCATCTTCGGTGAGGCTCGCATATTTTCCGTCTTCTACAATGCCTACCACTTGCAGGCGCGTTCCATCGGGCCTTTTGAAGTATTCGCCCATTGCCTTCGCCTCGGAGCCAAAGACCCTGCGCGCAAACTCCTGATTGATCACGGCGACGCGCGGCGCATTTTCGTCGTCCTGCCAGGTGAATGCCCTGCCCGCGAGCAACGCGGTGTGCGCGGCGTGGAAATATTCGGGAGAGATGCCGAACTGGAAGGAGCGGGCGGCGGCGTTCGATTGCCTTAGGTCTGCCGTTGCGTCGCTGAAGACGAGCGAATTGACGTTGCCTCCGCTGACCAACGGCGCCCAGTCAATTAATCCGACCGACTGTACGCCGGGAATCTTCGCTACCGCGTCTATCATGCGTTTTTGTAATTGCGGTACGCGCGCGCCGCTGTAACCGGCCATGCTGAGATCGGTGTCGGCGATTATGGCGTTGCGCGGCTCAAAACCTAAATCGCTGTGCAGCGAGCGCAGCAATCCACGAACGGCCACGATGGACGACGTGACTAGCAGCGCGCAGATGGCGATCTGCACAATCAGCGCCAGGTCTCGGAAGGTGACGCGGCCCCCGGTCACGCCACGCGATGACGCCTTGATGATCTCGTAAGGATTCGTGCGCAACACCTGCCTCACCGGGAAGGCGCCGAACAGAAATCCGCTGGCTAGTGTGAGGAATAGAGCCACGCCGTAAACATTTGCGTCTGGATTCACGGCAAGTTGGGCCGGCCATCTGGAAAATGGCTGCCAGGCGCTTAGCCCGCCCATCAGCACGAAGCCGCCCCAGAGTCCGAGAGCCCCGCCCATCAGTGAAAGCAGCAGCGCTTCGGTAAAAAGTTGCCGCAGGATGCGCGCTCGGCTCGCTCCGAGTGCAAGCCGCAGAGCGACTTCGCGCGACCGGTCAGCGGCTCGCGCGCCGAAAAGGCTGCCGAGGTTGGCACATGCGGCCAGTAGAATCAGCCCTGAGAGAAACATCAATCCGGTCATGAACGCGCGCACCGGCTTGCCGAGATAGTCGCCGTACAGACTGGGACGAGCGAGGGTGAAGGTTCTCTGGTCGTCGTCCTTTGGATAGGTTTTTTCCAGATAGGAACCAATTGAGTTCAAGTCCGCGATGGCTTGGGCTTTCGTGACTCCCGGCTTTAGATGCCCCATCGTCAGAAAGATGAACCGCTTTCCACGCGCGTTCAAGTCATTCTCTCCTTCTACTTGCTCCTGATTCACGAGAGGCACGTAGAAGCCGGGATTGAAAAATACCAAGGTGCCGTTGAATCCGGGCGGCGCGACGCCGAGGATGGTGTAGGGATACTTGTTCACCTGAACGACGCGGCCGACGACGCCGCGATCGTCCTGAAAATGGATGTGCCAATAGGAGTAGCTGAGCACGATGTAGGGCGCGCTGTTTGGGCCGTGCTCATCGGAAGCGTGGAAGAAACGACCGAGGAACGGCTGCAAGCGCAAGACGTCGAAATAGTTCCCGCTCGCTAGAAATACCCAGGCGCGGGATGGATCTCCGCCGGTGTCGAGCCCCACTTGCGCGGCGTCGTACGCAGCTATGTCGTCAAAGCTGCGATTGCGATCGCGCAGATCGAGATAGTCTGGATAGGATTGGTACGACAACGCGTCGTTGCCATGCTGGATTCCGTAGAGGCTCTCCGCCTGCGGGACGTGCAGCGGGTGCAGGATGAGCGCATTCAATACGCCGAAAACCACGGCATTCGCGCCGATGGCCATTGCTAGAGTGAGGACGGCAACCGCGGTAAAGCCGGGGGATTTGCGCAGCATGCGGATAGCGAGGCGCAAATCGCGCGCCAAATTGTCGAAGAACACCAGGCCGCGCTCGGAGCGGTAATCTTCTTTGATCGCTTCCCTGCCGCCGAATTTCAGGATGGCTTGGCGGCGGGCTTCGACTGGTGATAGACCGGCGCGGAGATTTTCTGCGGTTTGCATGGCGATGTGAGCTTCAATCTCTTCGCTGATCCGTTCGTCCTGCGCGCGCTTGTTAGCGTAGCCGGACAGTCGCGCGAAAAACCGCTTCAGTAATTTCATGACAGGTCCTCCGCTTTGGCTGTGAAGAAGCGGCCGATGAGCGCGGCCGTTTGTTGCCAATCCTTGGTCTCGACTTGGAGCTGCTTCCGGCCTTCCTTCGTTAAGCGATAGAAGCGGGCCCTGCGATTATTTTCGGAGGCGCCCCATTCGGAGGCGATCATGCCTTCTTGTTCGAGCTTGAGCAGCACGGGGTACAGCGTGCCTTGATTCACGGCGAGGAGATCGCCGCTGATCTGCTCGATGCGGCGGGCGATTCCGTAGCCGTGGAGCGAGCCGAGGACATCCAGAGTCTTCAGCACCATCAACGCTAAAGTGCCTTGCGGGACATCGGTTTTTTGTTTCATCGGGCGGCCATTTGGGTTTCCAACAGGAAGATGACATATCTCCTTTGGGAAAGCAACAGGAAAGTTGTCGGGCGCGGCTGAGAAACATGCGGTAGCGATGGGCGGGGAACGGGCGAGGCAAGCCTCGCCCGGAGCGGTGCGGTTCCGGATTTTGAGTTTCGGCAAAAGCGGCGGCAAGCCGCCGCACTCCATATGGGGCTCGGCTCGCGAAACTTACTAGCGAGGCGATCGGGTGTGTTGGCGAGACGGATTCGGTTGCGGCAATAGAGGTTAACGGCGGACGGATTCTGCTTCGGCGGTGGCGGGGCGGTCGCGCCAGAATTTGGGGGCTGGCATTATGAATTCGATGGCGACTTGCGTTTTGCCCATGAAGCTGGAGCCGAGGCAAGCGACGCGGCAGAGCAATTCTTCCCCGCTGGCAACGTTGACGATGTGGACGATTTGTTGGACGTTAACCTTGGTCGCGAGGAGGATCAGCGCGCCGTGAGAATTAACAATGATGGTATGGGTCTTTTCCTCGACGGTGTTCTTCTTGGAGTCCTGGAGCCGTACCAAAACGGGAATACGCACGTGTACGCGCTTGCTGCGGCGGCGATTCTGCGGCGGCAGGTCGTCTGGGTGGATGGACACTCGACAACGGTAGCAAGTATGTGGTGGGTTCTCAACGGTTAGCGGCCGGGTGTGCCGTGAGAGATATTGCGGAAAGCGGAGATGCCCAGCTAGCTCACCGAAAGGCAGTTGGCGGGTAATCGACATACGGGCGCGCGAATTTTTAGGGCAGGGCGGAGGGATTACGTTGTTGGCGGTGCCTGCGAAGCAGGCCAAGCTGAAACTGACCGGGCACACGGCGTACAAGAGCGGAATCGTATTCTTGGAATATTCTGAGAATTAGGCCGATGGGCGAGAATTACCATTGCACGCAATCTCATCCTCGACAGGTACTCGCACACAAGGTATTATCCCGGCATGAGAATTTCGGCACGCAACCGCCTGGTAGGCAAGATCGAGGAGCTGCAGATTGGCGACATCATGGCCCACGTGGTCGTGTCTGTGGGTGAACACCTGGTGGAAAGCGTGATTTCGCGTCGCAGCGTGGAAGAAATGAATCTGAAAGTCGGCGATACGGTTGCGGTGGTGGTGCAATCCACGGATGTGCTGTTGCAGAAGGCCTAGGGTTGCCCAGATCCGTTCAGGCGCCGTGGAGTTTTATCAATTGACGGTTACTTCGCATTGCGCGGTTACGGGCACAGGCTCGGGACCGCGGTGGTAGCAGGCGGCACGGGCCATCTTTCGTGAATATTTCCACTCGCCAATCCGGGCACGCGACGGTCGTGGACATCAACGGCGACGTAACTCTATATAATTCCCCGGAAATTCGTAAGACGCTGATGGATGCGTTGAACAAGAAGGGCACGAACCGCGTGGTCATGAACATGTCCGGAGTGAATTATATTGATAGCGCGGGCGTGGCATCGCTGGTGGAAGGATTGAAGCTGGCGCGGACTTTGAAGAGCGGGTTTGCGCTATACGGGTTGAACAAGCATCCGCGAGAAGTGCTGGAGCTGACGCGGTTGATCAAGGTTTTTGAGATTTATGATAATGAGACTGAAGCTGTGAACGGAATTGCTGCCGCGCCGCCTGCGCCAGAAACCAAGTAAATCCCCTCGCTTAGAGCCGCACCGAAACGCCCGATCTGGCGTGATAATCGGAACGATGGCGGTCTGAAGTGCGCCGCTACGAAAACGAATCTGAGGGCGAAACTTGCTTACTGTGGATCGTTCTGCTCGATGATGGGCAGGTTGGCGGCGATTTGCAGGTCAACGATTAGTTGTAGTTGGTGTTCGACCTGAAAAAAGCGCACGGCTAGCGTGGAGGACAGAGATTTCTTCATGATGCCGTAGTATTTTTCGCGGAGGGCCATGCGTTTTTCGTCGAGCTGCATGACGTGCTGGGCTAGCTGGTCGGCCTTGTCGTCCGTCATGGTGGCGAAGTTCTGGGAGTAGTCCGCGACGAGGGCGAGTTTCTCCGCGGTGAGCTTGGTTTGGTCGGCTTGATATTCATGATAGATGGGCCAGAAGATCGCGGCTTGCTGGTCGTTGAGCTCCATCGTCTCGCGTACGATCTGTTCTTTTTTGGAGCTGAGGTCCGCGCGCAGAAGTTCGATGTAGGCCTCGGTGTTGAGGGCTTTGCTGCTCGTCAGATCCTGAACGTGAGTTCCCTGCGCGCACAGGCCGGTTGCAGCGACTAGAGCCAGGGCTAATACTGCGAAGCGAATGCTCGTCAGTGCGCTAATAAGTGTGCTCATAAGTGCCTCCGATTCTTTATTTCTATTGCGCGAATGCGCTGTTGTTTCAGTACGACAACACCGGCAGCGTCACTGGTTGCTGCAGCGTGAATTGCAGCTGGCTCTCGGCGGGAATTTGAATTTGATTTCCCTTTTGTACGACGGAGCCGACCCCGCCAGCGACTGCGCCGATAGCCGCACCCATTCCTGCGTTGCCAGCGATCGCGCCAATCGCGGCGCCTAAACCCGCGCCGCCGAACAAGCGGAAGGCGGAACGATGGCTGGAGCTTTTTCCTTCGGTGTCAAAAGTGTTGGTGACGATCGGATACGGATTCCCGCGGACCACTAATTGCGTGAGCTGCAGAATTAACTTTGATCTGCCGGTGGCGCGGCCCGCCGAATTTGAGAGTAGAACCTGGCCGTAGACGGGTGCGCCCATGTGCGCTACCACGTTGCCGTAGTTGTCGGCAAGGTTCGTCGAAAGCGAGGCGGAAAAAACCTGGCCGCTTTCGGTGAACTCGGTGTCGAGTTCGTCATTGGTTTGGACGAGAATCACGGTGCCGGCGGGCAGAGTGACCATTTGCGTGGACTGTGCAGGCTGCGGCCGCGGAGCTGGCACCGGACCGAACGTGAGCGAGGCTACCTGGTCGGGCGGATAGGACCGCGTCACTCCGTCCTGGCCGGTGAATTGAACTCCCTGCGGAGTGCGGGTGACGAATTGGCCGTAGATCACCTGGCCGTTGGTGAGGCGGAGAGCATCGGCCGCGGCGGACCACGCCAATGCCAGCGCCAGAACACCAAGAATTAAGATTCGTAATTTCATGCGCCCTCTTTTTTCCCAACGCCTTGACGGAGCATGATGCGAGGGATTTTCCGGAGCAATATAATCGGAAATTTCGCCGTTTCCAACTGTTGATTGTGGGCGGAACCTGACGCTGTCGCGCGCGAAGGGAACAAAGGGCCGGACTCGATGATTGCGCAAATGCGTCGAGGAGACTCGGCGCGAAACTGTGCGGGAGGTTCGTTGCTTCACGCGGCGGAAGTGGACTAGAATGCGCGACATGTCGCTTGAAACGTTTCGCGTGGTCTCGCAGCCGAGCAGCCGTGCGGGGCAGCAAATCTTGCGGTTGAAGGGGGCGTTCACGTCCACGGCGTCGGCGACTTTCGTCGACGCCGTGGCGGGGGTCGATGAGCCGCGGTTGATTCTGGATATGACCGAGGTGCCGATGGTGGATTCGATGGCGGTGGGTGCGCTGGTGCGAGCGTTCGTTTCCTGCCACAAATCGGGGCGGAAGCTGGCGCTGGTGGGATTGAATCATCGCGTGCACAACGTGCTGCACCTAACCGGAATTGCGCCGCTTTTTGACACGTATAGTTCGATCAGCGAGGCGGAAGCGGGACTGGCGTAGCGCGCAATTTCCTTCCCGAGGGCGGACCCTTCCGGCCACGCGCAATTTCGACCTTCGCCCGGCGCTCAGGAAATTATAACTGACTCGCTATTCCCAGAATCGTATATGCTTGCTGGAATTGACCAGGCACCCGAGTAAAGGACTAGGCGATGAAAAAAATCATGCTCATCGGATCCAGCGGGATGATCGGGCAGCGCATTCTGCATGAAGCGTTGAATCGCGGACACCACGTGACAGCGCTAGTGCGCGAGACATCGGGCACCGGGGAGCATCGCGCGGAATTGGATTACCACACCGGCGACATTTTCAAGCCGGACACCATCGCGAAGGCGGCAGTGGACCACGACGTCGTAGTAAGCGCTTACGGCCCGGGAAAGGGCGATCCGAATTTGGTGCTGAAGGTGGCGCATGCGTTGATCGAAGCGCTGACCCGCGTGGAGCCGATACGGCTAATTGCGGTGAGTGGCGCAGGAAGCCTGGAAGTAAAGCCGGGCTTGCAGCTGGTGGATGCGCCGGATTTTCCCGCCGAGTGGAAAGCGATTGCACTGGCGCATCGCGAGGCGCTGGAGGTTTATCGCAAGGCGGGAATGGCGGAGTTCGACTGGACGGCGGTGAGTCCCGCGGCGCTGATCTCTCCGGGCACGCGAACCGGAAAATATCGTACCGGGACGGATCAGCTGCTGGTGGACGACAAGGGCAAGAGCTATATTTCCGCCGAGGATTTCGCGGTGGCCATCGTGGATGAAATCGAGAAGCCACAGTTTCAGGGACAGCGGTTCACTGTAGCGTACTGATGGCGGAGCGCCGGGTCTTTTTGTCGGCAGAGTGGCGCGAACTGGTGATGTTGAATTATGAGGTTGAGCCGGCGATTTTGCGGCCGTACGTTCCGCGCGGCGTCGAGTTGGATAGCTTCGAAGGCCGGACATTTATAAGTCTGGTAGGGTTTCGGTTTTTGCGCACCAGGCTTTACGGCTTCCTCGCAGTTCCCTTCCACAGCAATTTCGACGAAGTGAATTTACGTTTTTATGTGCGGCGGCGCGAGGGCAGCGAGGTGCGGCGCGGAGTCGTGTTTGTGCGCGAGCTGGTGCCGCGGATGGCGATCGCCCGGTTCGCACGGCTGATGTACGGCGAGAAATATGATTCCTGTCCGATGGAGCATCGGATCGAGCAGAACGCGGAGGCTATTGCCGCCGAATACGGGTGGAAATGGCATGGCACGCAATTCCGATTGAGCGCGCAGGCTAGCGGTGCGCCCTCGCGCGTGGCGGAAGACACGCTCGAGAATTTCATCACCGAACACTACTGGGGCTATTCGGCGAAAAGCGCGAGCGAAACAATTGAATACCGCGTTTCGCACTATCCCTGGCGTGTGTGGGTCAGCACGAAGGGCGGCTTCGAAGGCAACACCGACGCGCTTTATGGCCCCGAGTTCGGAGCAGCCCTGCGCCGCGCGCCGGACTCCGCGTTTATTGCGGAGGGCTCTCCCGTATCGGTGCACACCGGCCGGCGAATCGAGTGACTGAATGCGCGGCAATCGACTGCCAGTCGGTAGTTCCTGGCTTCGCTGTTGGCGAACTAAATTAACAACAAACTGAGTTGAGCTGCGGAGTTGAAGCCGTTGGCTGATTGCCGGGGCGGCGCAGGAGGCGCTGGAGATCTTCGGACCAGAGCAGGATTTGCAGCAGGCGCGGACGGTCGGCGTGAGTCAATTCCGCGTGGCGGAAGCAGACGACCACGGCGCGATTTGAACACTCCTGCAGAAAATCGCGCGCGGCCAGACTCTGTGCCGGTTGCAGCGCGCGGGAGCGAATCAGCGGCTCGAACATTTCGAGGCGTTCGTAACAGTGATTGATAAAATGATCGAGGCAGTAATCTTTCGACTGCAGAACTACGTCAGCATAATCCGCGCAGCGGCCCTTCTGGCACTTCGGGTTGCACTTCGGCTCGCTCGATACCGTTCCCATGGTCCCCACGCCCAACAGTAGATTTGAACTGCGACACAGAACGCTGTCAATGGGTCGAACGTTCTTATTTTTCGCTTTTGCACAGCTTGCGCACGAATGGCCTGCACTTTTTTTGGGGCTGCTCACATGAACCTTCCGGGTGAAGCTTTATTTTGAATTCGAAAAGGCGAGGAAAACTGCGAGGCTCCGCCGAGTGACTCTGGCAGAACCTCGCACATTTTCCGAAGCAGTTCAGGTAGTCACCGCGACGGGGCGCGCACGCCGGTCATTGGCGTTCGGCGCGCGCGCTGGTTGATCTTCTCCGATCACTGCGCGCGATAGCGTGCGATGGCTAGATCTTCCGTGGTGCTGCCGTTGGTGACGTGGGTCGTGCCGACGGCAACGATCTCGTTGTTTGACTGCAACAGGATTTTGGCGATGCCGCTTTCCAGTCCGACGGTGGTCGTGACGGTGCCGTCGTTGCCGAAAGTCGAGTCCAACGCGCCATTTGCTGCCACGCGGGCCAGCCCAAATTCGCTGGCAGCCGGAGATAGGTTGGAGAAGCTCCCAGCAATGATGATTCTGCCGGTCGAGTCAACCGCAATGCCGGAGACGCCGCTGACGACAACCGGAACATTGGCGCCGAAGTTGATTGCGGGAGACGAAAACCTGGAATCGACAACGCCGCTCACGAGGAAGCGGTCAATGATAGCCTCGATGTTGCGCCTGCCGAAAGGACCCTGTGTGCCACCGCCAACAAGGAAGTCGGCGTTGGATTGAAAAGTGACGGGTCCGGTTTGCGTGACGGCGATGACGGTGCCGCCGGTGGGCGTCGAGAGCAAAGCGCCGGTCGAGCTGAATTGCGCGATCTGGTTTGTGTCGTTCAGCGCAAGAATGCCGTCGCCAGAGAGCAGAGCCAGGGTCGTGGGAGTTTCGATAGCCACAACCGAGGAGGACCCGCCGGTGCCGAATGTGGTATCTGGCGCGCCGGTGGAAAGATAACGGCTGAGGACCGTGAGTGGCGTAAGTTTGCTGCGGAATGGCAGCGTGGCGGTGCCGGCGAGAAGGATTTTGCCGTCTGGCTGGGCGAGCAGGAGGCTGGGGCTTTCGGTGTACGGCGAAGGTTCGGTGACGTTGACGACTACCTGGCCGCCGGTGCCGAACGTGGTGTCCGGCTGTCCATCGATATTGAGGCGCTGCAGCGCGGTGACGAATGTGCCGTTGATTTCGGGTTCGGTGAGCACCAGGATTTTGCCGGTGGACTGCACGGCGAGGATGCCGGAGAGGCTGGCAAAGCCAGGCGCTGTGAGGGTGACAATTCCACCGGTGCCGAAGGTGGTATCCAGAACGCCTGTGGGAAGGTAGCGGATGATGACGCAGGGCGCTTCCTGCCCATTGAAGTTTTCGATTGTGCCGGCTACGACGATGTCACCGTTGGGGGCCAGGGCTGCATCGAAAAAGCTGAAGTTGTTGGAATTTGCGCCGAAGCTGGTTTCGACAATGCCGCCAGCGCCGAAGGTGGTGTCAAGACTGCCGGCCTGCGCATGAGCGGATTTGGCTCCGAAAAGCAGGAAAAGCGAGAGTGCTGCTGCGGTGAAGCGGATTTTCACTGTTTGCTCCTTAAGAGTTTTGTGACTGCGTAGAGGAAGGTAACGTTCGGAGTCGGAGTGGTTGTCGCGCGCCAGTCTAAAGATTGTAAATAGGGGTGGATGCTGCCGAGACATCACGGGCGCGGTGTTACGGCGCTTCGCTGAGGTTTGGACTCGATTCGCGCGGAAATAGTGTGGCTTACGTAATTTGCCGGCTGTCCATTCACGATACGGCGCGTCCCATGCGCGGACATTGCGGCTGAACGTGCTTCTCGACAGTTGAAGTAACTCATGTGTGATCAGCGTCATGCGCAACAGCCAATTTGGAAACGAAGGTGCTCCAGACGGTCAGGGCCAGTCTGGCATTACCGGTAGCGTTCGCATTATCGAGATTCTCAACCAACATTATGGAGGCGCCATGGGGACGATTGTTCAGGACATTCGGGTGGCGATGCGGATGCTGCTGAAGAATCCCGGGTTCAGCGTGGTGGTGATTTTGACGCTGGCGCTGGGGATTGGCGCGAACACGGCGGTGTTCAGCATCGTCAATTCGTTTCTGTTTAGCCCGCTGCCGGTGCGCGATTCGGGACGGCTGATTGTGATGGCCTGCGAGGATCCCAAAGCGGCGTTTCCCCACGAGGTTTCGAACGCCGATTTGCAGGATTTTGAGGCGCACAGCGACGTGACGTCGGACATGACGGCGTTTCTGGTGAACTTCGCGGGGCTGAGCGCTGGGAATCGCAGCGAACGCGTTTTTGTGACGTTTGCCAAGGGCAATTATTTTTCCGTGCTGGGCGTGCAGCCAGCGTTGGGGCGGGTTTTCTTGCCGAGCGAGGGCGAGACGGCGGGCGCTGATCCGGTGATCGTGCTCGGCTACGCTTATTGGATGCGGCGGTTCAATGGCGACCCGTCGGTGGTGGGTAAGAGCGTGAATCTGAACGGGCAGCCGGTGACGATTATTGGAGTGGCGCCGAAGCCATTTTTCGGGACGTTTTATATCGTGGATTCGGATGCTTATGTGCCGCTGGGAATGTTTGCGAGCAGCGCTGGTTCGATGGACGTTCTTACGGACCGCACGCAGCGACAGCTGCGGGTGCTGGCGCACTTGAAACCGGGTGTTTCCATGGCGCAGGCGAGCGCTTCACTGCAGGTGATCGCGGACAATCTGGCGCGGGCGTATCCGCAGACAGACGCGGGGCTGAAGATGGATTTGATTCCGGAAAAATTGGCGCGGCCGGAGGCGGCGTCGGCGAGTTTCTGGCCTGTGATCGCTTCGGTGTTCATGGGGCTGGTGGGCTTGGTGATGGTAGTGACTTGCGTAAACGTGACGAACCTGCTGCTGGCGCGAGCTTCGATGCGCGCGAAGGAAATGGCGGTGCGCGCCGCCTTGGGAGCAGGGCGCGTGCGGCTGTTTCGGCAATTGCTTACGGAAAGCTTGCTGCTATCGGGGCTGGGCGCTGTGGGAGGCGCGTTCATCGGCGTGTGGCTGATGAAATGGATCGAAACACTGCAGCTGCCGGGCGACATGGCGTTGCGCACTACGCAGCCTCTTGACTGGCGGATGTTTCTGTTCGTCGCGTCGCTGGCCGTGATTTCGGGGCTGCTGGCGGGATTGGTGCCGGCATGGCGCGCGACGCGAATTGATTTGAACGACACTTTGAGAGAGAGCGGGCGCAGCAATACGGGCGGAACGTCGCACAACCGTTTGCGCGGCGTTTTGGTGGTGGCGCAGACGGCCGGGTCCCTGGTGGTGCTGATTATGGCGGGGCTTTTCCTGCGGAGTTTGCAGCATGCTCAGAAGGCCGACTTGGGTTTCAAGCCGGAGCATGTGCTGAACCTCACGATGGATGTGCACGAGCTTGGTTACGACGAGCAGCGTGGCGCGAATCTTTATCGCCAGCTCGGCAGCCGCGTGCGCGCTTTGCCGGGTGTGGACTCCGCGGCGTTCGCTTATTCGGTGCCGATGGGCTACTACAGCGCGGGGCGCAATCCGCTTTGGACCGAATCGCAGCGCGGCGTGCCGGCGAGCCAGGTGCCAACGGTGGGCTTCAACAAAGTCGATGCGGATTATTTTCGCACGATGGGAATGGAAATCTTGCGCGGGCGCGCGATTGACGAGCGCGACCAGGCTACGACGCAGCCGGTCGCGGTGATCAACCAATATTTGGCGGAAAAACTTTGGCCGGGACAGAATGCGATTGGACATCACTTCCGGCGCGGGATGGACGACGCGCAGCCCGTGGAAGTGGTGGGCGTGGTGAAGTACAGCAAGGCCACATTCATCGCGGAGGATCCGGGGCCGTATTTTTATGTGCCGCTGACGCAAAATTATTCTTCGGTGCGCGTGCTGCATGTTCATAGTTCGCTGCCTTCTGCGGACATTGCACGCGAGGTGCAGGCGCAGGTGCACGCACTGGATCCGAATCTCCCGGTGTTTGATGTGATGCCGATGGCAACATCTCTCGAGGGCGGAAACGGATATTTTTTTATGCGCATCGCGGCGACTTTTGCCGGGGCGCTTGGCGGCTTGAGTTTGCTGCTCGCGGTAGTGGGGATGTATGGCGTGATTTCTTACGCCGTGAATCAACGGATTCACGAGATTGCGGTGCGCATAGCATTGGGAGCGCAGAAGCAGAACATTTTTGGGATGGTGATTGGGTACGGATTGAAGTTGGTGGGCGCGGGTCTGGTGATTGGCGTGGCGATCGCGGCGGGGCTATCGCGGTTTCTGGAAAGTTTGCTGGTGAATACGGGAGCGCTCGATCCGATCGCTTACGTTTCCGCGTCGTTGGTTCTGGTGGGGGTGGCGGCGCTGGGTTGTTATGTGCCGGCGCGGAGGGCGGTGCGCGTGGATCCGATGATTACGCTGCGGTATGAGTAGGGCGGCAGCGATCAAGCAGATGCGGGATTATGGAGACTGATCACGGCGGGATCGGGAATGCTGTATCGCACCTACGGCGCTGAGGCTGGGTGTCGCGGGCTAAACGCGGCGCAGATCGGTCTTAGGCGAGGCCGAGCGAAGTACAGCAAAGGCTGCCCGGTCTCGCTCTGCGGGACCGGGCGCTACAAATTCAACGGCAACAGAGCCGGCGGGACGCCTGCCTAACGGCAGGCAGGCCGGCGCCGCTCACTTCATTTTTCGGCGAAACTGTCGTTAGCGAGATCGTTCTGCTTCCTTTGATTCCTTTCCCAGCGACAGATATGTTGTCTGCACGATCGTCGTGCGCGGACCGGTCGAGCTTTCTGCTTTGGGTTTTCGTTCGTGCTTGGATTCGCTTTTCGCGAACACTTTCGCGGTTAGCAGCATGGCGGCGAATGTTCCGGTTAACAGCGCGAACTGCTTCCCGCCGTTCAGCATCGACGCGTTACCTAGCAACGTGAGCCCGGCGAAGCAGCAAAGCAGGTGGACGCAAAATACCTGCAACGATGATTGGCCCATGAGGACCAACGGGCCGAGTGCCAGCGGCTTCCAAATGGCTTGCGTGGCAATCAGCAGCATCGCTACTGCGGTGAAATCCACCAGGCGCAGCGGGCCCAGGTGCCATTTATCGAAGAGGAATTCGGTGGGGCCGAGTTGCAAGCCGTGCTCGATGGCGCTTCGCACGACAAAACAGGCCACGGCGATTAATGCTGCGGGAATTGCAGCGCGCTTAGCCCACCTTTCAATTGGCAGGTTATTTTGCGCCCAACGTACGCCTAGCCACACGCCACCGATCCACAAGAATTGCCAGGCCCATAGATCGAAGGAACCCATTTCGTTCAGAGGAATGTGCGCCGGGATAATTTTCGATGCGACCTTATAGGCATCGGCGCGCAGACCGAATTGAGCCAGCGCCCAGAGAGAGAAACCTGTCCACAGAATGGGCTTCCATCCGATTTTGCGTGCGAGGAGCAGGGCGGCGGAGGTAAAAAGCAGAAAGATGATGTACATCGGCAAAATATCCAGAAGCGGCGGGCGATAGATCAGTAGGAAAGCCTCGATGATGGAACGCTTGCGGCCGGCCATGAAGTAGAAATCCAGCAGATTGTGCAGGCCAGGACGATTGCCGAGTTCGGCGATGGGCACCGCGACCAGAAATGCGAACGCGAGCAGGAGCGCGTGATAACAGTAAAGCCGCCACGTCCGCGACCAGAGCCTTACGGTCATGGCTTTGTAGCCATCGTGCTCCGCCAGACGGAAATAAATCCGGCCGGTGAAAAGCGCGGACAGAAAAATGAAGCCTTCGGCGGCGGACACGAAACCGAAGGGCTGGTTAACGTAGGCGCTCGCGGCTGTAGGCAGATGCGTCAGCGTGATCCACACGAGCATCAGCCCGCGCGCGGCGTCGAGTTCCAGACGGCGACCCATCACTGCCTTAGACGAGGGCCCGTTAGCGGCGGTTGCTGGCTGCTCGGGATGCATGGCTCTCCGCAACTTAGCAGAGTCGGCAGGTAGTGATAGTGCTCGCAGGTGCGGCTGAGACGCCGGATTGCTTTCGAACATGCGGATGGGCGCGGACGAATGCCAAAAACTCGTGCTAAAGTTTGGAGTTCGGAGGGACTCGTGCCCGTTGCATCGCGAAAATTACTGGCGCTTCTGGTTTTCTGTTTCTTGATCGCAATTCCGGCTCACGCAAAAAATCAGGAAACTGGATTTCTTGATCGCAGTGTCACGGTGCAAGGCACGACGTATAAATATCAGGTCTTCGTACCGGACACCTGGACGCCGCACGAGAAATGGCCAGTGATTCTGTTCCTGCATGGGGCGGGGGAACGTGGCGAAGACGGACTGCAAGAGACTGACGTGGGCATCGGCACGGCGATTCGCAGCAACCGCAGCGTTATTCCGGCGATTGTGGTGATGCCGCAGTGCCGGCCAAATGTGTGGTGGCTGCAGCCGCCGATGGACGAGCTGGCGATCGCCGCGCTGAACGCGGCGATCAAAGAATTTCACGGCGATGTCCAGCGCACGTACTTGACGGGACTTTCGATGGGCGGATACGGGACGTGGTACCTGGCGGAAAAATATCCGGGCCGGTTCGCCGCGCTGATCGTGATTTGCGGCGGCATCCGCCCATCGGCGGGCGCGCTGAAAGCGAATCCCGCGCTTGCGCAATGGATACCGGCGGATGACCCGAAGAGCTACGCCGAAGCGGCCGCGAAGGTCGGCAATACTCCAGTGTGGATTTTTCACGGTGCGGATGACGACATCGTGCCGGTGACAGAATCGCAGCGGATGTATGCGGCGATGAAGGTGATCGGGACGGACGTTCACTACACGGAATTTCCCGGCATCCGGCATGCTTCCTGGGACAAGGCTTACGACGATCCGAAATTGTTTCCGTGGCTGTTCTCAAAGTCGCTGGCGGTGAGCGCAAAGTAGCGCACGGCGTCGAGTTTCGTCGTTTGATTGCGTCAGACTTATAGTTGATGGGCGGTTCGGATCTTGGGGAGGCCCAAATCATGAAATATGTGATCGTCGGGATTCTGAAAAGCTACGCAGATGCGGAAGACGCGGTAGAGGATTTGGAGCAGGCAGGCATCACGGGCGGACAAGTGGAAGTGATCGGCGAGATTGACGAGGACGCACGCACCGCGAACACGCCGGGCGAGCCTTCCACGAAGTCCGGCGAACAACCCCATGGCTGGATCGAGCGTCTATTCGGCAAGGGCGGTGCGCTGGAAAAACGCGAGGTGCGCGATGAATCCGGCACGCAGCCCGATTACATCGGCGAGCAGGAATTTTACGCGAGCCACGTGAAGCAGGGCGGCGCGGTGGTGGTTGTCCACGTGACGGCGGAGCAAGCCGCCAATCGTGCCGCGGCAATTTTGCAGGAGCACGGGGCGCGAGCTCCGGGAAGCAAGGATGGGCCCGTTGTGCGGCGGATTGAATAGCTTCGCGCTGGCGCGCATTCGAAAACGCGATGCGCATATGGAGGAAAAATCAATGAATCGGAAATCATTTGCGACGATCCCGTTGATTGGTTGCGCGCTGATTTTCGGACTGGTGACGGCGAGACCGGCGAAGACGCAAGACACCAAGACGCTCTATCCGAACATGGCGCCGGTGGAACAATACATGATGGAGCGAGATGCCGAGATCGCGCTGGCGCGCAGCGCCGCGCCGGAGTCCATCTCAAAGGATGCCGAGGTAATGGTGATGGGGCGGCACGGCTACGAAGTCGCCGTGAAAGGAACAAACGGTTTCGTGTGCATCGTGGAGAGAGGGTGGACCGCTCCGATCGACGATCCTGATTTTTGGAATCCCAAGCTGCGAGGGCCGATCTGCCTCAACCCGGCCGCCGCGCGAACTTACCTGCCGCTTACGATCAAGAAAACGGAGTCAATATTGGCTGGGCGGACTAAGGCGCAGATGTTCGAGGATATCCGGATCGGCTTCGAGAAAAAGGAATTGCCGGCACTGGAGCCCGGCGCGATGTCTTACATGCTGTCGAAGGAACAATATTTGGGCGATCGGGGCAAGCATTGGCACCCGCACATAATGTTCTTCGTCCCAGAGACGGAAACCGCGCTTTGGGGAGCGAATCTGGACGGCTCACCGATCTTGGCCTCCACGAACAAAGAAGATCGGCTTACGGTGTTTATAATTCCGGTGGGCGAGTGGTCTGACGGGACGCCGGGGCCGGACGATAAACATTGAGCGGCAATCGCGGCGGATCTAGGGCTTCACGAGAGCTACAGAAAATCCGAAGCATTTATATGCACCCATCATTCTTCGCAGCGGTAGCTTGTCTCGCACCTACGGCGCCGAGGTTGGATCGGGGGCAGTACATGCGAAGCGGATCGGTTCGGTCGTCACAAGAGGAAGTCAGAGGAGCCCGCCTGAAGGCGGCCGCTACAACTGCTAAACCAACGGCAAGTGCTGCCCGGTCCCGCGTTGCGGGACCGGCCGCTACAAATTCTAAAGCAACTCCAAGCCGGCCAGACGCCTGCGCCATGCCGCCACTGCGAAAGAAATTAGCGGAAGTTACTGACAAGCAGGACATCGCTGGATTCTTCGCCTTTCGCCAGCAGGAGCTGCTTACCGTCGCGTGTCCACGCGAAATCGAAGATGCGGCCGGAGGCGAAGTCGGTCACGGGCCGTGGCGGACCACCGGCCAGCGGCTGTTCCCACACATTCGTAGCGCCGCGGCGGGTCAAAAGGTATTGGATGCTCTTCTGATCGGGCGACCAACGTAATGTATTGGCGCCGATCGGCCGGACAAAGACATTCACGGGCGCTCCCCCTGCGGCGGGAATCATCGCGAGTTTCGCTACCGGCGCAGGAGTCAGCTCCTGGTAGCCGAGGGCGATCCATTTTCCATCGGGCGATATCACTCCATTTAGGCCGTTCGGAGACTTGAAAATCTCAACGGGAGCGCCGCCCTCGATGGGAACGCGGAAGAGCTTGTGGGCCGAATCGAACAGCACCCACTTGCCGTCGGGGGAACAGTCCGAGTTAAACACGTCATCGCTCAGTTTAAGCGTGTTAGAGCCGTCTACATCGGTGCGCAACAGGCGCAGCTTATTATCCTCGTAGGAATCGAATACCAGGTAGCGATCGCCGCAAGCCGACATGGAAATATAGTTGCGCACGTTGGGACGCACGAGCGTGCGCTGGCTGCCGTCGGCATTCATCACCGCGAGATCGCTGCCGCGGCTGCGCACTAGTAGCTTTCCTGCGGGACCGGGGGCCACGCCATCGTCGGGAGTTTCGCCCGTGGTGATTTGTTTTGCTTGCGCGGCTTTTCCGCCCGGCGCGATCCATACGTGCGCGCTCCTGTTTTCCTCCAATGCCACCAGCATCTTTCCGTCCTGCGTTATTTCCAACGTCTGACCGTAATCCGAAAGATCGTTAGTGAAGCGACTTTTTTCCCCGCTTGGATAGGAAACCAGGAACAATTGCGTGCGATTTTCTGGCATCTGCCCAATGGAAATCAGGAAGGAATTACCGCCGGGCAACCAGGCAGGCCTGCCGAGCTGCGCGGAACCAGAGAGCAGATCGTTCATCGCGCCGTCGGCGACGCTGACGGCGGTCACCACCCATTTCGTTTCTTTGCCCATCTGTAATCCCGACGCGAGGATGGTCTTTCCATCCGGTGACCAGGCGCCGCCGACCATAAATCCCGGCCAATTGGGCAACGCGACGAGAAGGCGATCGTTCGTACCGTCGATGCCGGCGACGCGCAGCTCCACATTATTGTGTTCCGGCACGCCGCGCATGTAGGCTAACTGCTTGCCGTCGGGCGAGAAGGTAAGAGGGCTGTCAATATCGCGAACCAACTGGCGCGCGGTGCCGCCCAGGACGGGCATGACGTAGAGATAGCGGAAACTTGTAGTGCTCTTGTCGGAGCGCACGAAGTAGACGTAGTTGCCGTCGGGCGAGAAGGTAAGGCCGGCGAAGGAGACTACGTCTGGCGCGAGGACTTGCACGTCGCTTTTGGTGGCGACGTTGCGCACCCAGAGGCTTTGCTGCTCACCGTCTGCGAGGACGTACACAATGTAGCGTCCGTCGGGAGAGATGGCGACGCCTGTGGCTTTGCCGCTATCGGTGAGTTTAGTGATCTGCATGTTCTGCAGATTCAGGCCGCGGGGGCCCGTGAGGAATTTGTAGCCGGCGAAGGCCACCACCGCGAGGACTACTAGCGCTGCAATCAGGATGGGAATTTTCAGGCTGTGCCGTGGCGCGATTGTTTGCGCGGCGCCACTTCCCTGCTGCGCGGCGGCTGGGATGCTCCCGTTAGAGCCTGATTCCCCCGCTGTCGTGGCTATCGAGCCGCTCGCTGAACTTACGCGTCCGGAACTTGTGTCGCGTTTCAGGCGCTTCAAGTCGGCGCGCATTTCCGCGGCGCTTTGGTAGCGAAGGTCGCGGTCTTTCTCCATCGCTTTGAAAATCAGCTGCTCGAGCTCTGGGGGCAGGTTGTTGTTCAGGCGGACGGGCGCGACGGGATTCTTGTGGAGGATGGCGTCGAAGATCGCGCCGGAGGTATCGCCTTGGAATGGAAGACTGCCGGTGACCATTTCGTAGAGCACGATTCCGAAGGAGAAAAGATCGGTGCGCGCGTCGAGGTCTTTGCCCAGAACTTGCTCGGGCGACATGTACGCAACCGTGCCCATGGAAGTGCCGGGACTGGTGAGTTGCGCCGTATCCACGCCGACGGTAAGCATGGTGGCGCTGCGTCCGCTGACGGCTTTGGCGCTGGAAACTTTGGCGAGGCCGAAATCCAGAACTTTGGCGTGGCCGCGCTTGGTCACGAAAATATTGGCGGGCTTGATGTCACGATGCACGATGCCTTCGCTGTGTGCGGCATCGAGCGCGTCGGCAACCTGGATCGCGAGATCGAGCAGGTTGTCGAGTTCCATGGAGCCGCCGGTGATGATGTGCTTCAGCGTCTGGCCGTCGAGAAACTCCATGGCGATGAACGCCTTGCCGCCCGCTTCGCCAATATCGTAAATCGTGCAGATGTTGGGATGATTGAGCGCGGAGGCGGCTTGCGCTTCTCTTTGGAAACGCGCGAGGGCTTGCGGGTCTTTTGCGACATTGTCCGGCAGGAATTTCAGGGCGACGAAACGATGAAGGCGGATGTCCTCGGCTTTGTAAACGATGCCCATACCCCCGCCGCCGAGGCGTTCCACGATGCGATAGTGCGAGAAAGTTTGTTCGAGCAGCGGATCGGCGCTGGGCATGTGTTGCACATATTAGGGTGCGGCAAAAGGCAAGTCAACGAACACCACGCGTTTGCTCTCAATTGCACCAAACCGTGAGGATGGCCCGTGGAAGTGGTTTTCCGGAGGCACTATGCGGGAACGACAGCGAGATTCAACTGTGATCTACCGATGAGCAAGGCGGCAAATTGCGCGGCCGGAAGCGGGCGACTGAAATAATAACCCTGCGCCTCGTCGCAGTGGTGAGCCTTAAGAAACCGGAGTTCGGCGTCTGTTTCGACGCCTTCAGCCACGACGCGTAGTCCAAGGCTTCTGCCCAGAGCGATGATGGCGATGACGAGCTTCGCTTCGTCTTGCTCGAGAGTGATCTGACGAATGAAGGCCTGGTCGATTTTCAAAGAATCGACCGGAAATTTTCTGAGATAGCTGAGGCTCGAATAACCTGTGCCGAAATCATCGATCGCCAGATGGACTCCTGCGGCTCTCAATGTCTTGAGCACGGATCTCGTTGAATCGACGTGCTTCATGAGCACGGTTTCGGTTATTTCCAGCTCGACCGAGGCAGGATTGATGCCTGTGCTCTCGATGATCGAAAGGACGCCATCGAGAAAATTCTCGGTGCGAAACTCCATTGCCGAGGTGTTCACTGCCATGGTTAGGGGCGGCAGGCCCTCCTGCGCCCAGGACTGCGCTTGCTTGCACGCCTCGCGCAGAACCCAACGGCCAATCGGGATAATCAGTCCGCAGGCTTCGGCGACCGAGATAAATTCCACCGGGGGTACTGCACCGCGAACGGGATGGGTCCAGCGCAGCAACGCCTCTGCGCCCGTAATTCTGCCCGTTTTCAAATCCACCTTCGGCTGGTAGTGCAAGCAGAACTCGTCCCGCTCCAGAGCACGCCGCAGATCCTCTTCGATCGATTGCCGTTCGACAGCCCGGACGTTCATCTCCGACCTGAAGAATCTGTAGCTCTGGCGTCCATTTTCCTTGGCCTGGTACATGGCAGTATCGGCATTTTTGATGAGGGTCGCGGCGTCCGAGCCATCGTCCGGATATATGCTGATGCCAATACTGGTGGTGACGTGAAGGTCGTGTCCATCAACCGCGTGCGGCGCCGCGACCGCGGCCAAAATCTTCCTGGCGGTGATGGCCGCGCTTTCCGCAAGCCCGACTTCAGACAGGAGTAACAGGAATTCGTCGCCTCCCAGGCGGCCCACCGTGTCCGAAGTGCGGACACATTCGAAGAGGCGTTCCGCTACGGACTTAAGAAGTTTGTCACCGATCGCGTGCCCTAGAGAATCGTTGATGTGTTTGAAACCGTCCAAATCCAGAAATAGCAGCGCCAGCCTGCCGCCGTGCCGCACGGCGAGACCGACTGCTTGGGAAATTCGGTCTTGGATCAGCATGCGATTGGGCAGGCCGGTCAGGAAGTCGTGCCGGGCGGAATGGGCCATTTCCAACGCCATTGTTCGGGCTGCGCTCATGTCGCGAACGACGATTACGGCCCCGGTGGCTGTTCCTTCGCGGTTGTGAATTGGAGACAGCGAATCTTCGATCGGAATTTCGTAACCGTTCCGGCGGATCAGCAGCCAGTTCTCCGGGAGCGTTGTCGTGCGATTTTGCCTAACCGCCAACGCCATAGGGTCAGGAATTATTTCGCGGCTGGCGGCATCGACGATTTGGAGTACCTCTCTCATCGGCCTGCCTACCGCCTCCGGCAAGAGCCAACCGGTCATCCGCTCCGCGACGAGATTAAGGAAGGTGATGCGCCCGGAGATGTCCGTGCAAATGACGGCGTCGCCGATGGAATTGAGCGTGACCTGCGCGCGTTCTTTTTCGTCGAACAGAGCCTCTTGCGCTTCGTTACGCTCCGTGATGTCTCGAGTCACCTTACCGAAGCCGCGTAACTGCCCTTGCGGATCGCGAATGGAGGTGATCACGACGTTCGCGAAGAAACGCGTTCCGCCTTTGCGCACGCGCCAACCTTCTTCCTCGTAACGTCCGTGTTCCACGGCCGCTTTTAATTCTTTGGCAGGGTGGCCGTCCGCGACTGCTTCTGGAGTATAGAATTTTGAAAAGTGCTGGCCGATGATCTCCTCGGCTTTATAGCCCTTGATACGCTCGGCGCCTTCATTCCAAGTCGTTACTCGACCCTCGGGGTCGAGCATCAAGATCGCGTAATCCTTGACCCCAGAGACTAGTAGACGGAGTTTTTCCTCGCTACGCCTCAGCTCGTCTTCGATTTGTTTGCGTCTGGTAATGTCTCGAATGGCGCTAAGGACCACCACGCCCTCTTTCGTCTCCAGCGGCCGCAAGTTCAGCTCCGCGCAAAATTGAGTTCCATCCCGGCGGAGCAGATCGAGTTCCATGGCCGCGTCGGTGGGGGGCGACTGGGGGTTGCGAAAAAAAATACGCTGCTGCTTTGACAGTGATGCGGGCGGTTTCCCCGGCAACAACAGTTTCGCGTCTTGCCGGAGCATTTCGCTCCGCGCATACCCGAACATCTCTTCCGCCCGGGTATTAACAAGAACGATTTTGTCGTGCTTGTCGACAACCACGATGCCGTCGGGCGTGGCTTCCAGCAGCGCCCGGAAACGCGCTTCGCTCGCTTGTGATTGATTCACGAGCCGGTTCAATAGGCGGGTGCCCACGTAAATGAAGGCGATGAGGCACAGGGTGTTGAACGTCGAGAACAGGATGATGCCCGTCTCGGTGTCCAAGTAGCCCGCCTTTTGGGCCTCCCACCGCAGCCAACCCGCTGCAGTTGGCACTACCAACGCGATCGGCAGCAGTTTCCGCACGAGGACACCGGAGGCATCGTCGCGGCTGATCGCACTCATGAATCCGTACGCGGGCCGGGCCAGCAAAACGCCCAGCGAAAGCACTAGAAGCGTAATTGCGGTGTGAATCGCCATTCCTGAGAAGATGTAAATCGAATAAAGAGCCCGCACAGAGAACACATAACCGATCACCGCATACAGCGAGACAGCTCCAGTCACTGCCGCGAGCGTCTGCGAGTAGCGGCGACCCAACGTTTCCCGATCCATAAGAAGCATGCTGAACCCAAGAAGAGTGATGCATATCGCGGTGTTGATTCCCATCCGGCTTGGCGCGAGCATGCCCGCGCGGGGCGAATGGTCCGCGAACAGCATCCCATCGATGCCGTAGTCCACGCGAAGCGCGGCCTCGGATAATGTGAAGACGCCAATGAGTGAGAGAAGAATTGCGCAGCCATACCCGACACGGTTCTTCCATTTGGGCCGTGATTCGTCGGACAGGCACCAGAGCGAAACACCCGCCAATAACATTGATAGAGCCGTGTTCGCCTTCATGCTTGCCAGATGCGGACCCAGACTTTTGACGACGGGCACATCGAATGCCCAACCCAGCAAGACGATGACTCCGACCGCTGCTCCGCATGCAGCGGCTGCACGGGAAAGCGACACCACGCGCTTAAGAATTCGTTGCTGACGAAACGATTCGATTTCGCGTGTCATGGCATCTCCTTTCGCGCCGACTGCCGACGGAAGGCGGTCGCAGACAGGATTTCGCGCAGTGTTTTAGGGGATCGTGCCTACCAGCACGCGACGTAGCTTCTGAGAAAGACAACTTCGCGGGAAGTGCTACTTGAAGGGGATGTTTAGTATGTCGCACGCGGAGATAAAGTCAATCCGCTGGCCTGATTTCGTAGCCTATTCGCCACTCATGCGAGCATAAGTGGTTCAAAACTGCCGTTGAGGGACCTCGCCGGGTCGATCGCACACGAGTGAGAGGCCAAGTCCAGATTCGCCGCTGCATCTCACAGAATCGGATCGGCAGACGCAAATGGGGTCGTGAAGATCGGCTGTACGAGCGGTCGAAGACTTTGGGAGATCGAACGCCCGGGGGGCGGGTGGCGCACGCGCGTTGGTGTCGCGCGAAGGATTGGCGGAAGATGACGGAATTGTTACAATGGTTCTTGGCCGGCTGACTGTGGCTGGCTCTCATCCAGATTACCGGGACGAAGTTCCCCAGGCAGGAAACCAAACGAATGGCTGCACGCACGCTTTACGAAAAAATCTGGGATGCCCACGTGGTGCGGGAAGAACCGGGGCAGCCCACCTTGATTTATATTGATCGACATTTGATCCATGAGGGCACTTCGCCGCAGGCGTTTGCGGGTCTGAAGGCCGCGGGGCGCAAAGTGCGTCGACCGGAGCTGACGTTTGCGGCGATGGATCACTCCGTTTCGACGAAGAATCGGCTGCTGCCGGTGCTGGATGCGGACGCGCGCGGGCAGTTCGAAGCGCTGGAACGCAATTGCGCGGAGACGGGCGTGCACTTGTTCGATATGAACAGCAAGAACCAGGGCATCGTGCACGTTATCGGGCCGGAGTTGGGGATCACACAGCCGGGGCAGACGATTGTTTGCGGCGACAGCCACACTTCGACGCACGGGGCGTTTGGCGCGCTGGCTTTTGGAATCGGCACCAGCGAAATCGAGCATGTGCTGGCTACACAGTGCCTGACGCAATTCAAATCGAAAACGATGAAGGTGGAAATTACTGGCAAGCGGCCGCACGGCGTCACGGCCAAGGATATTATTCTGGCGGTGATCGGGAAAATCGGAATTGCCGGTGGGAATGGGCACGTTTTCGAGTACACAGGCGAAGCGGTGCGCGGACTTTCGATGGAAGGGCGCATGACGATGTGCAATATGTCCATCGAAGGCGGGGCACGGGCGGGGATGGTGGCGCCGGACGAAACGACTTTCAAATACATGGAGGGGCGTCCGTTTGTTCCGCGCGGGCGGGAATTTCAGGCGGCGGTGGATTTCTGGCAGACTTTGCCGAGCGATACCGGCGCGGTCTATGACGACACGTTGACCTTGCACGCACGCGATTTGGCGCCGATGGTTACGTGGGGCACGAACCCGGGGATGGTGACGCAGGTTTCTGACCGCGTGCCGGATCCGGCTAGCTTTAGTGACCCGGTGGATCGCGAGGCGGCTACGCGCGCGCTGGTCTATATGGATTTGAAACCGGGGACGGCGATGGAGGATATTTCGCTCGATCGCGTGTTCATCGGCTCATGCACGAATTCACGGCTGGAGGATTTGCGCGCGGCGGCGAAGGTGGTCGAGGGCAGGCACGTCGCGAAATCCTTGAAGCAGGCGCTGGTGGTGCCTGGATCGCGCGTGGTGAAGGCGGAAGCGGAAGCCGAGGGGCTGGACAAAGTTTTTGTTGCGGCGGGCTTCGAATGGCGCGATGCGGGATGCAGTATGTGCATCGGGATGAATGATGATGTGCTGCTGAGCGGCGAGCGTTCGGCGAGCACTTCGAATCGCAATTTCGAAGGGCGGCAGGGCAAGGGCGGGCGCACGCACCTGGTGAGTCCGGTAATGGCGGCAGCGGCGGCGATCGAGGGCCACTTCGTGGACATCCGCAAGTGGAATAATGTGGACGGAGTGGAGTGACGATGGAACCTTTCATTAAGCATACGGGAGTTGTGGCGCCGCTGGATCGCGTGAACGTGGACACCGATCAGATGGTGCCGAAGCAATTTTTGAAATTGCAGACGCGTCAGGGATATGGGCGCGTGCTTTTTTATGATTGGCGGTATTTGCCAGGGGAAAAACCGAACCCCGAGTTTGTTTTGAATGCGCCGCGTTATAAGGGGGCTTCGGTGATTGTGGCGCGCGCGAATTTTGGGTGTGGATCGAGCCGCGAACATGCGCCTTGGGCGATCTTGGATTATGGGTTTCGCGCGATTCTGGCGCCGAGTTATGCGGACATTTTTTACAATAATTGTTTTAAGAATGGGATTTTGCCGGTGACGCTTTCGAACGAACAGATGGATGAGCTTTTTGCGCGGACGGAGAAGCGGGAAGGTTATCGCGTTACTGTGGATTTGGAGCATCAGGTGGTGACGGACGACCAGGGGCTGCGCTATTCGTTTGAAGTGGATCCGTTCCGGCGGGATTGTTTGCTGAAGGGGCTCGATGATATTGGGCTTACGTTGGTGCATGAACCGCGGATTTCTTCTTTCGAAGCCAAGTACTTGAAACATCCGGCGATGTATGAGGCTGTGGATGTGAAGCATCATAGTGATTCGCCGCAATCGGCGCGGCATAACTGATTTTTCCCTCGCTGAGATCACCGACATAAATTCTTGTAGTGCCGCACCTTGCGTCGTGGCAAGTTGCCTGCGCTAGGTCTCCGGGCTGGCGTCTCCAGCGCGCGAGGTAAGCCCCGCGTGGGGCGTTTTGTTGCCAGACATTTGGCCTCGACGAAAGCGGTGGCAAGCCGCCGCACTCCATACGGTTTTGTAGCGCGGGCCGCTTTTGTAAGCGACTGATTATTCCTGGGCGCGGATTATTGGCTCGGGGGACTCCGGCGCGATCGGGGCTGGGCCTTTTAGTTCGGCTAGGAGGATGCCGGCGAAAATTAGTGCGGCGCCTAGCAGGATGCGGCCTCCAAGATGTTCGCGTGCGAGAAGCCAGGAGGTTAACGCGGCGAAGACTGGCTCTAGGCTGATCAAGATTGCGGTGTGTGTGGGCGACGTATATTGCTGCGCCCAGGTTTGAGCTGAGAAGCCGAAGGCGGTGGAGCCGATGGCAGTGATTAGCACAGCGAAGATTAGTGTGCCGCTCCAGACCCAGTGCGGGTGTTCGACGTTGGTGATTGAGAGCAATGGCAACGCGATCGTCGCGAGAATTGCTGTCGTGGCGACCTGCACTACGGCTAGCGCGCCCACAGAGTGATGTTCGATGTAGCGGCTGATGAAGATCATGTGCACTGCGAACATCACCGCGCAGCCGAAGACTAGGGGATCGCCGCGATTCAGGCCACCGAAACCTTCGGGTGGCACGGTGAGGAAATAGAGGCCGGCGAGCGCGGCGAGGGCGCCGGCCCAGATCCATTTATTGACGCGGCGTTTGCTGAAGGCCGCAAGCAGCAGCGGCACGATCACGACGCTTGAGCCGGTGATGAAGGCGGCTTTCGACGGCGACGTGAATTTCAGGCCGGTGGTTTGAAACGCGTAGCCGGCAAACATGAAGAAGCCGATTTGAGCGCCCGCCCAGATCGAGCTGCGGGTCAGCCCGCGCAGCGAGCGGTGAAAGAAAATCGCCATCACCACGGCGGCCAGCGCGAAACGCACGGCAATGTACATGAAGACGGAAACGTCAGCGAGCGCGTCCTTCACGACGACGAACGTGGCACCCCAGATGAGCGCTGTGAAACCCAGTGCGAGGTCCGCGCGGAAATGTTTGCTGAGCATGGACGGAAGAGTTTACGCGCTGCGCGCGGGGGTGACAAGACGAGTAACGCCAGGGCGACGGCGCGCCACATTTATTGACGCGCGTCTCGCGCTGTAGTACAGAATGTGCCACCTATGACTCGTCCATTAACCGCAGTCGTACTTACCTTTCTCGGCGTCGCAACTCTATTGGCAACTCCGCTAACCACTCCCGTGGCCGGCGCGAAACATGAAACGTGGTTTGAGGCGCGCAGCCCGAATTTCATCGTGGTGTGCAATGCGGGGGAAAAGCAGGCACGCAAGACAGCAATTCGTTTTGAGCAGATTCGCGCGGTCTTTCGGCGCGAGCTGGAACTTGCCAGCAAACACCAGAGCCCGGTGATCACCATTCTGGCCGTGAAGGACGAGGATTCGATGAAGGCCTTGCTGCCGGAATATTGGATGAAGGGCCACGCGCATCCGGCGGGAATGTTTCTGGAAAACATGAATCAATATTTTGCGACGATCCTGCTCGATGCCCCGGGGTCGAATCCCTACAACACGATTTATCACGAATATTTCCACTCGTTGACCGCGCCTTATTATCCAAACTTGCCTGTATGGGTGTCCGAAGGGCTCGCGGAATTCTACGGCAACACGCAGATCGGCGATTCCGAGGTGGGGATGGGTAGGCCGGATCCGGATTTAATTATCGAGCTTAAGCAGGGCGGATTGATGCCGCTAGACGTGCTGTTCAAGGTGAATCACAACTCTCCGTATTACAACGAGCAAAATAAAATTTCGGTTTTCTATGCGGAATCCTGGGCGCTGACGCACTACCTGATGGTGGGTGACAAGTCTGCACATAGGCCGATGCTGCAGGCTTACGTCAATGCGGTGACTAAGGGGGCGACAGAGGAGCAAGCGGCGGCGCAAGCGTTCGGAGATCTGAAAAAACTGCAAGCGGTGCTATTTGCATACATCGGTAACGCTGCGTTCTATTACATCAAAGCGCCGCCACCTCCGGAAATTCCCGCCGGCGATTTACAAGCGCACGAGCTCTCGGAGGCCGAGGTGGATGCGTACCGCGGCGGTTTTGCGGCGGTGCGAGGACGGACCCAGGATGCCATCCCGCTGCTGGAACAGTCGGTGAAGCTCGATCCGAAACTGGCGCTCGGTTATCAATACCTGGGATTCGCGGAGTATGAGGATCGCAAGCACGCGGAGGCGCTGGCGGATTTCACGCGCGCGATCGAATTGAATCCGAATAACGCATTGACGCGATTCCTGCGCGCCTATCTAACGTCCCGGCAGGGCGGGACCATTGGCGACGACACGCAGATGGAGGAGGACTTGCGCACGGCGATCGCCGTCAGCCCGGAATTTGCGCCGCCTTACGGCGTGCTGGCCGTGTATATGGCGAATCAAGGAGCCAATTTGCCGGAAGCGCTGAAGCTGGCGCAAAAGGCGCAGGCGCTCGAGCCCGGAAGCACGATTTATCAGATTGATTTAGCGCAGGTGCTGGCGCGCATGAATCGCTACAAGGAAGCGCGCAATATTGCAGCGCATGCGCGGGACGACGCCGCCAATCCCATGGAGCGAGCGGAGGCCGGTAACTTTTTGGCTTTCCTGCAGCAGCAAGAGCGGTACTCCGGAGGCGAATCTGATCCTGCTGAGCCGGTTGCGACGCAGCGGTCTTCCGCGGTGTCATCGGCTTCGGGTTCAGCGGCGAGTTCACCGCCAGCCGCGCAAGATAACGAGGGCACGCAGGCGGTTAGCGATGATGCGCCGAACGCTGGCAGTCTGCGCGAGGCCACAGGGAGGGTGACGAAGCTGAGTTGCATGAACGGATTGAAATTCGACTTGGACACCGGCGCTGGAACGTTGACTTTGCGTGTCAAGCCGGGCGCGCGGTACCACATAAAAGTGACGACGCGACCGAGCGGACCGTTTAATCCCTGCACGGCGATTCAGGGCCAACGCGTCACGGTGGAATATCAGCCGGTGGGCAGCAGCGGAAAGATGGGCGAGGTGGAATCGCTGACAGTGCAGGCGGTTGGTAATGGCGAAGGCGGCGGTGGGAGTGCGGGGAATTCTGGAGAGGCGAGGCGGTTGGGCGTCGAAGGTGCGCATGCCGAGCCGGTGAAGGCTTCGGCGGAAGGCGCGGTGACGCAGGTTTTGTGCAACGGGCACGAGCTTACGTTGAACCTGGACGCGGGGGACGGAACTTATATTTTACACGCGCGCGATGCGACGCGGGTGCAGTTCGAGCAGGACGTGGCGTTTGACGCGGGGAATTTCGAGCCTTGCACGCAGTTGAAGGGACGCGAGGCGAAGGTTACGTTTGTTACGGTGGAGGGAAAGACTTACGACGGGGAGATTCAAGGAGTCGAGGTGGAGAAGTGAAGTTGCGGATGACGCGGGTTTTAGAAGTAACGTCAAAACATTTGACACAGAGGATGCGGAGAAAAACCGGAGGTAAATCTGAGAAACAAGGCTTGGGTTTAGTGCGTCGCTAGAGTTTCCGGGTGCTGGTAGACGATGCGGCCGCCGGCGATGGTTATGTTTACTTTCGTTGTTAGTAGGTCGCGCGCGGGGATTTTGTGAAGGTCCACCGGATACACTACCAAATCCGCAAACAATCCTGGGGCGATTGTGCCTTTGCGTTTTTCTTCGAATTCGGCGTAGGCCGAGCCAACCGTGTAGGCGCGCAGGCAATCTTTGATCGGCAAAGTTTCCTGGGGCTGCCAGCTGGCGCCGCCCTGCGGCAACTGGCGCGTGACGCAGGCATAAATTCCGCGCAGAGGATTGAGCGGCTCGACGGGATGATCTGTGCCGAACGCGAGATGCACATTGTGCTGTTCCATGGTGCGCCAGGCGTAGGCGCCACGCGAGCGTTCGGGGCCGAGGCGGTCGCTGGCCCAGCGCTCGTCATCGAGAAGGTGCGACGGCTGCATGGACGCGATGATGTCGAGGCTGCCAAAACGCGCGAAATCTTCGGGCGCGACGACTTGGGCGTGCTCGACGCGATCGCGACGATCGCGCGGGCCGTTTGCGGCGACGACTGCGGCGAAAGTATCCAGCGCGACGTGGTTCGCGCGATCGCCGATCGCGTGAAAGGCGAGCTGAAATCCGGCGCGGTCGCGCTCGATGGCCATGGGCGCGAGGTTCGCTTCATCCACATGCAGAAGTCCGGAGGTACCCGGCGCGTCCGAATATGGCGCGAAGAGCGCGGCGGTGCGCGAGCCGAGCGAACCATCGAGAAATGCTTTGAGGGCGCCGGTTTTGAGCCACGGATCGGTTGGGCCCCATTCGCTGCGCAGTGCTTCGAGCTGGGCGACGGGCGTTGTGAAATCCAGCCACTCGGTGATGCGCGCGGTCAGCCTCCCTTCCTTGCGCAACTGCTGATAGACCAGGAAATTTTCCTTGCTGAACGAAACGTCGCGGCTGACCTCCAGATAGGAACAATCCTGCAGCGACGTGATGCCGTTGCGCGCGGCGTCGGCGAGAACCAGCTCGATGCCGCGGCGGCGCTCGGCCGAAGATGGCGGACCGATGTGGGAAAATACGAGGTTGGTCGCGCCGTCTTCTTGCAACAGGCCGGTGGGTTCGTTCGTTTGTGGATTGAAAACAATATGGCCGGTTGGTGGCTGTGGGGTGGTTCGCGTTACGCCTGCTAGCTGCAGCGCCAGCGAATTCGCGACGGCTACGTGGCCGTCCACGCGTGCAAAAAACATGGGATGCTCGGTGGACACGGCGTCCAGATCTTCGCGTTTGGGATCGCGACGGCCGGGCCAGAGAGTCTGGTCCCAGCCGAAGCCCGTGATCCATTCGCCGGGGGCGCGGTCTTTCATATTGTCGCGGATGCGCTGCTGGAAATCAGCGAGTGATTGGACGCCTGTGAAATCAACGGCGAGTTTCGCGAGCGCGGATTGACCGATGTGCACGTGCGCGTCGTTGAAGCCGGGCATCACGAACGCGCCACGCAAATCAATGATGCGTGTGCTGGGTCCGAGCCACGGCTTGATGTCCGGCGAGTCGGCGGCGGAAGCTTTTCGCAGATCCTCAGTATCGCGAGTGACGTAGGACACCGCGACGATGGATTCGCCGCGAATCGCGACAGCACCGGCCCATTCGTGCGCTGGATCCATCGTTTCAATCTTTGCGTTCGTGAGGACGAGGTCGGCCGGACCTTGCGCTGGCGAAAGCCGCGCAGGGGCTTGCGCGATGGGCGAAGCGCTCGATTTTGCAACGGGAGATTCTCCTACGGAATTCGCGGCGCGCGCGGCTATCAGAGTCGCAGCGCATATGGCACCGATGAAAAAAGTCAGGAGAACACGACGGGACATTCTACGGTTGGACTCCGGCGAGCGCGACAGTTGCGAGGAAAAGGCGTTTCAGGCCCATTTCGCGGCCGGAGGCGTCGTACCACTCGGCAGTGGTGTGCGAGCCGCCGCCTTTTCCACCGCCGCCGAGCGAAACGGCGGGGATGTTGAGCGAGAGAGGAATGTTGGCATCGGTGGAACTGCGTTCGAGGCGCGAACGATTGCCGAGGAAGCGATCTACGTTGCGCAGAATTTCGAGCAGCGCGGCGTTGTCCGGTAATTTTCCGGCCGGGCGCGAACCGAGCGAACGAACGATTACACGGAGCGTTTCGTTTTCGTCGTGCGCTATAGCCATTTCCTCGCGCGCGCCGGATTGCATGGCATCGCGCAGGGCGCGCTCCATTTTATTTACTTGAGCTTCGTCTTCGGAGCGCAGATCGACTTTCACGGCAGCACGTGAGGGTATGGAATTTACGGACGTGCCGCCTTCGATCATGCCGAAATTGTAGGAGCTGCGCGGATCGTCGGGAACCGGAATCGCGGAAAATTTCACGATGCCGCGGGACAGCGCGGTAATGGGATTGGGCGCGCCGAAATCAGACCAGCTGTGTCCGCCGGGGCCGATGATGGCGATTTCGAACCGGTGGGAGGCAATGGCTTGCGTGGTTATGTGTTCGGTCGAGGCGCCGTCCACGGCGATTACGGCAGCGAGACGCGAGCCGTAGGATTCGACGAGTGCGCGAATGCCACGCAGGTTGCCTTCGCCTTCTTCGCCGACGTCACCTGCGATAACAATCGTTTTCGTTGTAATGATGCGCGATTCGGACAGCGCACGCGCGAGGCCAGCGAGGGCGGCGAGGCCCGCGCCATTGTCGGCGACGCCCGGGGCGGTGAGGCGATTGCCGTGGCGTTTCACGCGCACGTCGGTACCGGCTGGAAACACGGTGTCGAGATGCGCGGCGAGTAATACGACGCTGTTTGCGTCTGTGCCAGGGCGCTCGGCGATTACGTTGCCGATTGGGTCGAGCTGAACTTTCAGGCCGGCGGCTTCGAAGATTTTCTTCAGGTATTCGGCGCGGGGCGCTTCTTTGAATTCAGGGGCGGGAATTTCGGTGAGATGGATCTGCTGGTCGGTGAGCCAGGCGGAGCTCGTGTCGATCCATGCGAGGCCGCGGGCGCACGCGGGGTCGTCGGCGAGTTTCTCGATCGAGTCACCGGCGGCGCGCGCGTAAAGTGTGGCCATCGTTAAAAAGATACCGCAGATCAGTGTGAGTTTCACGAGATTCGTTCGGCGAATTCCGGCGCCGGACAGGAACATTGTACACGGCGGTGAGACGATTCAGGCGCGTCGCTAAGGAATTTTGGCTGGGGTGGATGCGGACGCGATGATCGCGTGGATTTCTACTTCGGTCATGACGCGCTCGGCTTGTTTTGCGGAGGCGAAGATGCGGTCGACTAGCTCGTCACTGGCTGGGACGCCGCGCTTTTCAAGCCAGTAGATAACGTTGGAGCGGCCGCTGAGCGGGCCGATTTCGATGATTTGTTCTAGGCCGAAGAGATGCGACGGGACGCCGCTGTAAATCGAGTTGGCGAGCTCTTGGTCGCCCTTCTTGTACGCTTTCACGATGGCGGCGGCATGCACGCCGGTGGCGGTGCGGAACGCGTCGCGGCCGACTACCGGATAATTCGGCGGGATTGGCGTGTGCGTGGCTTTCGAGACGGCTTCGGAATATTGCTTGAGCTTCGAGAGGTCCTGTTCGATCAGACCTAGCAGCCGCAGATTGACTAGCATTAATTCCATCGGCGTGTTTCCGACGCGCTCGCCCAGGGCCAGCGCGGCGGCGTGGACTTGATCGGCTCCGGCGGCAATAGCGGCGAGTGAATTCGCGATGGCGAGGCCGCGATCGTTGTGACCGTGCCAATCCACGCGAATTTTTTCACCGGACGGCTTTACGACTTCTTCGATGACGAAGTTCACCAGATTGTAGGCACCGCGCGGAGTGGCGTGGCCGACTGTGTCGCAGAGAACGACGGCGCGCGCGCCGGCGCGGATCGCGGTGGAGTACAAAGTGATCACCGTTGAAGGGTCGGTGCGGATCGTGTCTTCGGTGACGTACATCACCGGCAGGCCAGCGGAGGTGGCGAATTTTACGGCGTCTTCGGTGGTGCGCTGGAGATGCTCGACAGTCCAATCTTCTACCAGGCGGCGAATCGGGCTGGAGCCTAGGAAAGTGGCGGCTTCGATGGGGCGGCCGACTTTTTCGGAAATTTCGATGATGGGCTGGATGTCGTTCTTCAGGGTGCGCGCGGCGCAGTTGGGGCGGATTTTCATGCGCGAGGTGACGATCTCGCGCGCGAGGGCTTCGGTGTCGGCGTAAGCGCGCGGACCGGCGCCGGGGAGGCCGATGTTTACCGTGTCAATGCCGAGCGATTCCATCAGGTGCAGGATTTCGATTTTTTCGGCGATGCTGGGATCGCGGACGGAGGGATTCTGCAGGCCGTCGCGTAGGGTTTCGTCATTCAGGGCGACGGGACGGGTGGTGGGGATTTCGGCGCCGGTGAAGGTGTTCCAGTCGTGGATTAGTTCGTGTTTCATTTTGTACGATGACAACCTATTGCCGATCCTCGTTGCAACGAGAATTCGAAGAGAGACCCTTCGCTGCGCTCCCTTCGCCACCTACCTCAGGGCAAGCAGGATGACGACGAATTCAACGGCTGATCCTTAATATCGGATCGTGTAGCTGCGCGGCGCTTGCGTGAGGCCGGGCTTATAGATGGTGTGGCAAAATTCGCAGCGATAAATTTCGGCTTTTTTCCCGACCAGCGCTTCGATTTCTTTTGGGTAGTCGTACCAGCGTTTTAGGTGGCCGCAGCAGAGCTTGCCTTTGGCGTCTTTTTCGTCGCAGGCGCGCATGGTGGGTTTCTTGGGCTTGATTTTTGGGGCTGCGGGGGATTCTGGTTCGGCCGTGGGCGCGGCAGCGCTCGCTGCGGGCGGAGGTGCTGGAGTTGCGGCTGCTGGAGCGGGTGGTGTGGGCGTTTCTGGAGTCGCGTCAGTCATTCGATTCGCTCCCATGTCTCTGAAATCGCAACCGAAACAACGAAGTCAAAGGATTTACACAGAGGACGCAGAGTAAAAGCGGAGAACACAGAGACGGCGCCCCGGTCCTCTGCTTCCACTATCTGCTGTGCATCCTCAGCTTCCCCTGGCTTCCCTTCTTCAAATCCTGTCGCGGCGAAAGACTACACCGCGTGCCCCTTGCTTCTTCATCATCGCTGCTAAGCGACGGCGCCAGGTGGGCGCGAACAGCGACTCGACGAACGCACCGGCGGCGGCGGCCAGCTCGGCAGTGTAACCGAACCACCAGGATTTCGCGATGCGTGGCAAGCGGTCCACATCGATGTATTTTACTCGAACCATTTCGAGCAGTCCAAGGCGGGAATGGGTGTGTCCCCAGCCGCTTGCGCCGGGGCCGCCGTGGGGGGCTTCGGTGATGCCGTAGTAGCTGGCGACGTCGTTGACCATCACGGAGCCGGCGCGCACGCGGGAGGCGATATCGCGGCCGCGAACGTTGTCCGCGGTCCAGATGCTGGCGCTCAAGCCGAAGGGGGAGTCGTTCGCGAGCGCGACGGCTTCATCGGCCGTGGCTACCGCGCGAATGGCGATCACAGGGCCGAATGTTTCTTCGCGCATCAGTTGCATGGAGTGGTCCACGTTCCTCACGACGGCCGGCTGCAGGAAATTAGCACCGAGATCGGAGCGGCGGTTGCCTCCGGTGAGAACTTGCGCGCCGCGTTCGACAGCATCGTGCAATTGCGTTTCAACTTTTTCGAGCTGGGCCATGCGGATCATTGGACCGATTTCGGCGTCGGGATCGGTGGCGGGGCCGACGCGCAGCTTCTTTGTTTTTTCGACGCAGAGCTGCGTGAAGCGTTCGGCTGCTGGCTGCTCGACGTAAATGCGCTCGACTGAGATGCAGGTTTCGCCGCAATTCATGAAGCCGCCCCAGACGGCGGCGCTTGAGGCGATTTCGAGATCGGCGTCGGCGAGGACGATCATCGCGTCTTTACCGCCGAGTTCGAGGACGGAGGGGATTAGTTTTTTGGCGCAGGCTTCGGCGATGCGCTGGCCGGTAGCGACGCTGCCGGTGAAGAAAACTTTGTCGGGGCCGGCTTCGATGATTGCGGCGCCTAGGTCGCCGCGCCCTTGCAGCACTTGCACCACGCCCGGAGGACATTTTGCTTGCTCGACCAGTTCGCCGACTAGCTGGCCGCACCATGGCGTTAGCTCGGAGGGTTTCAGCAGAACAGCGTTGCCTGTCGCCAGCGCGGGAATCACCTGGGCCATGGGAATCGAGAAGGGATAATTCCACGGTGAGATGATGGCGACGACGCCCAGCGGATCGAATTCCAGCCAGCCGGACTTTGCTTTCATGGCGATGTTGTGATGCGGCACGCGTTCGGGACGCAGCCAGCGCGGGGCTTGGCGCGCGAGAAAATCGGCGGTATCGAGCGCGAGGAGCACTTCGGCGAAGATGGCTTCCACGCGCGGCTTCCCTGCTTCGCGTGTGATTGCGTCCACGATTTCTTCGCGGCGCGCGAAAATCGCATCGCGGAGACGGCGCAGCATGGCGCAGCGTTCACGTAGGGGGCGCGCGGACCATTGATTTTGCGCGCTGCGAGCACGCGCGTAAATCGCGGGCAGGTCGCTGGGCTGCGTCACGGCGAATTGTGCGTTTATTTCCTGCGTGGCGGGGTTGATGGAGTCAATCGTGGCCGCGGCGCGCGGTGGTGCTGAAGCGAACTGTGAAGGGACCGCCATTTCTTTCGTGATTGTAACTGAAATGTGGAGAGACGGCCGCAAACTGATTACGTGAAGCGTCAACAAGGAAATTCGCACCAAAAGCGCACAGGCAAGATTGATTGCCTATGCTACCAAGACCAATCCGCCGCGAGACGCCTGCCTTCCGGCAGGCAGGCCGGCGCTACGTGGCTCGTTCGCGGCGGCGGGCGGCGTGCATCGCGAGAGAATCGGCGGGGTCGGGATATTCGAGGGCTACCAGGTAGAGGCCTTCGGGGGGGACTGTGGGACCGGAGCGGGAGCGGTCGCAGGCGGCGAAGATTTCTGGGATGTCGGCGGGGGCTAAGCGGCCTTTGCCGACTTCGATTAGGGTACCGACAATTTTTCTCACCATGTAGCGCAGGAAGGAGCGGCCGCGGACGACGTAGGCGATTTCGTCGCGCCCCTGTTCACGTTCGTGGTCGCGCTCGTGGTCGCGCACGATTTCGGAGGAATGGATTGTACGCTGCATGTCGCGGTCTTTGTCGTCTTCTTCCGAGCCCGTGGATGCGGCGAAGGAAGTGAAATCGTGCTGGCCTTCGAAGGCGCGGGCGGCGACGGACATGGCGGCTTCGTCGAGCGGCCAGGGATAGTGGAAGGCGCGGCGATGATCGAAGGGCGGGAGGACTTCGCCGCGATAGATGCGGTAGCGGTAGGTTTTTCCTTGGGCTAGCCAGCGGGCGTGGAAGTCCTGGCCGACTTCTTGCGCGGCGACGATTCGTATGGTCGCTGGAAGCAGCGCATTCATGCCGCGCTGAATTTCGTGGGCGTCGAGCGTGGAGTGCGTTTTGAAATGTGCGACTTGGCCTAGCGCGTGGACGCCGGCGTCGGTGCGGCTGGCGCCGTGGATGGTGATCGGTTCTTGTGTGATTTGGCGGAGGGCGTCTTGCAGGGCGCCTTGGATTGTCGCGAGGCCCGGTTGGAGTTGCCAGCCGTGGAAGTCTGAGCCGTCGTAGGCGATGGTTAGCTTGAGCGTTTGCATCGGGCTGCTGGGATTATCGCATGTGAAAGCAGGTCAAAGGCACTACTGATGAACGCAGTTGAACACAGATAAAGGCAATGACGATGACGAGCGCAGAGAAAAGGCGCGGACGGCGGAATAGGAGAGGGTGCTTTGGAAATCGAAGAGGGATCCTTCGCTTCGCTCAGGATGACGAGGCGTTATGGCTGGGAACGCGAGAAGCGGGAGCCGGGGCGGGTGGCTGTGCCGCCGGCGTGGCATTGGGGGCAATCGTCGGGTTCGTAGCTGGGGACCTCCATTTCGAGCAGGGCGCGGGCGGTGACGTTGAGCTCGAGGCGTCCGCCGCTGCGGTCGATGATGGCGCCGGCGGCAACGGCCAGGCCGCCTTCCTGTTCTACTACGCCGATGGCTTCGCGCGTGGAGCCGCCGGTGGTCCAGACGTCTTCGATGACCAGAACGCGTTCGCCGGGCTTCAGCTCGAAGCCGCGGCGCAGCGCCATTTGGCCGGAGCGGTCGCGTTCGACGAAAATCGAGCGGACACCGAGAGCGCGCGCCACTTCGTGGCCGATAATCAGGCCGCCGAGCGCGGGCGAGACGACGCAGGCGACGGTGTGATCCTTGAAACGCTCGGCGAGGGCGCGGCCGAGTTGTTCAGCATGTTGCGGATGCTGTAGCACGAGCGCGCACTGGATGTAAGTCGCGCTGTGGCGTCCGCTGGATAGTTCAAAGTGTCCCGTGCGGATTGCGCCTACTTGTTCGAGCAGCTTCAGAATTTCGTCGCGTTGCATCGCACTCCGTCCGGCGTGTGCGCGTGCGGGGGCACAGGCAGCCAGTCGCGCTAGCCTAAAGGTGAAGGGGGAAAGTGTCAATGGGGGTGGATGGTAGCGCCGTATTTTGCGGAAAAATAAATCAGCAGTTCACCGAAGATGCCGGTTCGGAACAGTGTGGGTTGCGGAGCAAACGCCGAAGCAAGCTTCGGCTAAGAAAAGCGGCGGCAAGTCGCCGCACTCCAAAACGCCCTCGGTTGACGCGTTGACGATTGAGATGCTCGTAGACGATGGAGCTACAACTTGATCCAGCACCATTCTTTTGAGTAGGGGACACGGCTCATGCGGTATCCGGATTTTGTGCCTGTGACTACCACATCGCTCCAGTTGAAGCCTACGCCGGTTTTGGGGTCGAAGAGGCCGGGCTCTTCGGAGAAGCACATATTTTTTTGTAGCACAGTGTAATCGCCTAGGGCGAGGTATGGGGGCTGGTGGCCTTCGGAGCCTTGGCCGTGCGCCGGGCGGTGATAAATGTAATCCTGCACGCCATTGGCGACCTGATATTTGTGGATTTCGTAGGCGATGCTGGAGCAGGTGACGCCTTCTTTCTGCAGCTCGACTTGCATGTCGCAGGTGTGTTTGCTGACTTCCCAAAGTTTTTGCATGTGCGGGTCGAACTGGCCGTCGGCGCCGGCAAGGATGAACATGCGATAGTTTTCGCCGCCTTGTCCGCCGATGGTTGCGGCGCCTTCCACCTGCAGCGGCATGTTGCGCTGGATGCGATTAAAGAGCGGTTGATTGGGATGCGGGTAGGCGCACAGCGGACCAACGCGGCAGCCGACTTCCACTTTGCTGGCGACGCCGTGGTGTGGCGCGCCGTTCGCGAGATTCAGCTCGGAGTAAAGAATGTCATTGATCCAAAGAGTGGAGGCTGTGGCGACTTCGTAGTCCGTGACATCTGTGCCGTAGGTGAGGATGTAATCGCGCGCGTACGCGTGGGCGCGGTCGAAATAAGTGTACGCGCGGCGATTCAGCGCGAGCTCTTCGCGAGTTTTTACCTCGCGCATGTTTAGGAGCACGTCGCTGACGTTCACCCACTCGATGTCCGGGAGGATTTTTTTGGCCGTCGCGGCTTGCTCCGGAAAAAACTCGCCGTCGAGCGCGACTTTGTTGCCTTGCACGCCGTGCTTCTTGATGCCTTCGAGAAAAAACTGAAAGAGATCCACTGTCTTGCCTTGGACGACTTTGCCCAACTCAGGGAACGCGCCTTCGGCGTGCAAGTAATCGAAGTAGAGCCAGCCGCCGCCGAACCACCAGCTGGTGACGAGGTCGCGATCGAGCGCAGGGTAGAGATACCACGGCCCTTCGTCATCTTTATTCATGAAGACGGCTTGTGGGCGTTCGGTGGGCGTGTGCCAGTAGCCGGTGAGATAGATGATGTTCCAGCGGTCGCGCAGAACGAAGGCTTCGATGCCGCGTTGCGCGAGAATTTCCTTGAAGCGGCGGACTTGTTGTTTATTCCATTCGAGGGACAGGCGGTCAGCGGTCGCGGGTTGCGGGGGACCTTCTTCGCCGGGCATTGCGCCGAGTAGTAGCTCTTCGCTGGCACCGGTGGCGCGTTGATTGACGATTTGGGCGAGAGACGCGCGAGATGGAGCGGATTGCATTCCGGCGACTTTGTCCATGCGGGAGAGTAAGCCTCCGCCCATTAATGCGACGCTGGCTGATTTTAAAATTTGGCGGCGATTGGGATGCATGAGGCCTCCGCTCGCGGTGATGGAATGAGACGGAAGGCGCGCGAGTGATTGCATACAATATACGCACACCCCTCCGATTTCAACGCATCATTGGGGCTATTTCTTGCGCCTCAGTTGGCGGGCTAAGCTAGTGATCCATGCGCAGGCTGATGGAGCCGATGCCGCCTTCGATTGTGAGGTCAATCGTTGCGGGGGTTTTGCCGAGGACATCGTTGACGTAGTCGTCGCCTTCGCGCGTGAGGCCGTGGGGACTAACGGAGCCGATACCGCCGGAGGCGTGGACGCGCACGCCGACTTCTATGGGCAGGCTAATGATGGCCGAGCCGACGCCGCCGTGAATGTCCACGTGCAAATCGGATTTGCGCGGGCCGGTGAGGTCGAGATTCATCTGGCCGACGCCGGCTTGCACGTCGAGACTCTTCACGTTGAGTCCTTGCAGGCGCAGATTGCTGGAGCCGGCGCCGATTTGCACGTTCATTTCCAGCGGGACGTTATCGGCAAAGCGCAGTTGCCAATCGTTGCGCGCGATGGCGAGACGGACATGAGCCTTATTTTCCTGGGTGATGGAGAGATCGCCGCGACCGCCGGAGACCGAATACTCGACGTGCGGCGCACCGTCGTATTCGTGATAGTCGAAATTGGCGTTCAACAATTGGCTGGCGCCGCCGGCCACATCCAGCGAGCCCGAGGGAATATCAATATTCGCGGTGACGGATTGCGCGCCTTGGAGGCTGACTTCCTGTGTTTCGTGCAGAATGGGGCGCGAATAGCGTCCATGCCAGAGCGCGAAACCAAGAATGAGGAGGACGACAAGCACGGCTATGGGAGCTCCCGAATGGTGACGACGTCCATCGGGCTGGGAATAGGTGCGGTCCATCCAGGCATCCCAGATGTACCCCAGGCCAATCGCGATCAATAGGACGGGCCAGTAACGCCCGATGATGTCCCAGGCGTTGAGGTCCGGATGCAGATTGATGACCAGGAAGAACACGCCGACGGCAATGACGATGAGAGCGCCACCGATCGAGCTGCGCCTCCTATAACCGCTCTGGGCCATACAGGAATCCTCTCACCCTAGAGTACGCGCGCCCGCGCGAAAAGTTACACGAGATTGTAACGATCCGAGGAGATAGCGCTGCGTGATTCCTAGCCTCTAGGGGCGGGCCTGCCTTCAGCACGCAACCAGCGCAATGCAATTGTGACCATTGTCACACCGTGTTGAGACGTTCGGTACATCGGTAATGACCACGCCAGTCGAGAATAAATCCCGAAAGAAGAGAAAGGAGGCTACGATGGTTCGTGAAGATGTCCTCTTCATGGTGCTGCTTGTTGTAGCGCTGTTTATTGTCCAATGGCAGGGTCGTCATTGGAAGCATTAGACGATTCTGACGAGCCGAGCGTAGAGCCGGGTGCTCAGCGGAGCGAATATGACGGGAATGAGGATCAGAAATTTCCAGGCACGTTTTTATCTTTACGCCGGATTGGCGCTCGCCTGTGTACTGGGCGGCGCGAGCGGCGCAATGGCTCAGGGAGCCGCGGATTCGGACCAGCAATTCGAGCAGCTGATTCGCTCCGTGGAGGGGCCGGATTTGTATCGCGCGTACTGCGCATCTTGCCACGGGATAGACGGGAAGGGGCACGGCCCTGCTGCAGCGGCCTTGAAGGCCACAGTGCCGGATTTGACGCTGCTGTCCAGGAATAGTCGAGGAGAGTTCCCGGCGAAGCTCGTGCGAAACACGATTACGGGCGAGGACATGCTGGCTGTCCACGGCTCGCGCGAAATGCCGATCTGGGGGCCGATTTTTCACCAGGTGGAGGCGGACGTGGACCGGGGAAACGTGCGCGTCTACAACCTTGTGAACTACCTCGCCTCGATACAAGCGACGCCCGCGATCAAAGAAGAAGGAGGCAAGAAGGTTTCGGCTGCGGATGTCCCATCTGGGGAACAGCTGTACAAGAAGCTTTGCGCCGCCTGCCATGGGAATGATCTGAAAGGAAATGGACCGGCACCCTACCCGTTCAAAGATGTGACGCCTGATCTGACCACGCTGGCGCGACGCCATGGAGGCAAATTCCCAGATGCTTATTTTGCGGATGTATTGCGCCACGGGGTGACGCTGCCCGACCATGGTCCAGCGGAGATGCCCACATGGGGCACGGATTTTGAAGCTGGCAAGGAATTGGACGAAATGCAAGTGACGTTGCGCATTACTAACCTGAGCGTATACATCAAGTCGCAGCAGACGAAGTAGAAAAGCGACCGCCTAAAACGCTAGTAGCGGCCTAATTTGTGCGCAGGCAATTCAACAAAATCGCAGAAGCCCCGCGATGGGAACGCCTTGCGCTGTGGAGCAAACGCCGAAGCAAGCTTCGGCTAAGAAAAGCGGCGGCAAGCCGCTGCACTCCAAAATGGGCAGGCTGGCGAAATCGGATAGCGAAATGCGCGGTATCGCCAATGGAGCGTCGCTCGTGGGCATGCGCTTGCGAGGCAGATTAGGACGCTGCCAAACGGCCTGCGAAATTGACAGGAAGCGGCGCGTCGGATATTCTCAATAATTCGAAATAGACCACGAAGGAGTACTGAATGGCTCAGGGCACGACGATCAAGCATAAGAAGAAGACGAAATCGGTATTGAAGAATATCCGGCAGTCGGCGCACCGCGCGGCGATCAATCGCATGAATCGCACGCGGGTGCGGAGTTCGATCCGGCGGATGCGCGCAGCTTTGACTGCGGGCGATGCAGGGACGGCCGAGAAGCTGGCTTCGGCGACGTTTTCCGATTTGGACAAGGCGATCCGCAAGAGGACTTTGACGGAGAATACGGCGAACCGGTATAAGTCGAGGCTGACGTTGGCTTTGAATGCTTTGAAGGCGAAGAAGAAAGCGTAGCAAGAGTCAAAAACTAAGCGAGTCTGCGGTTCCAGTCTAGATGGATTTCAGGGCGCTCCGAGAAATCGGGGCGCTTTTTTTCGTTTAGGGGTATAAGAGCTCGCCACCAAGAGAGATTCCTGCCTGCGGGAGGCAGCCTTCGCTGCGCTCAGAATGACGGCGAAAACCCGTCCATGCCTGCTAGGCAGCGGGAGCGCTTGAGGATGTGGACGACGTCAGGCGCGCGAGCAGAAATTCCATAAGGGCGCGGGGATTTGGGTTTGAGGATTTTAGTTGGTTATCGGCTTCGGCTAGGGCGATCAGACCGTTGATCAAATCCTGTTTGGGGATGCAATGGGCGTTGCGGATGGCGGCTTCGGCGGCGTCGGGGCGCATGCCCAGTGTGCGGGCGGCCTGAAAACCGCTCGTGCTGGCGGGCAGGTCGCGGGCTTCGATCAGTTTGCGGTACATCCAGGCGAGCACGCCGACCAGGCCGATGGGTTCTTCGCCTTCACGCAGCAAATTATCGAGGAATTCGAGCGCGGCGTCGCGGCGGCGGGTGGCGAGCATGTCCGCCAGTTGCCAGACGGTATTTTTGCGCGCTGCGACAACCAGTTCTTCGACATCGGCGGCGGTGATGCGACCTCGGCCCTTCACGTAGGACGCGAGCTTCTGAATTTCCAGCTGAATGCGGGCGGGTTCGCTGTTCAGAATGTCCGCGAGGAGCGTGGCGGCGGGCCGGTCAATTTCCGCCCCCAAGTCTTTGGCCATTTGCGCGGCTAGCGACGCGGCAGATTCGTTGCCGAGCGACAGTTCGACGATCAGCGCATTCTCCGCGAGTATTTTGTAGAGGCGCTGGCGGTGGTCGAGCTTGGGGACTTCGAAAACCAGCACGGTGAACGGCGCCGGCTTTTCGAGGTAATCCGCAAAAGCTTTCAGCGTGTCCTTGCGCGGGTCGTCGCCGCTGCCGCTATCTTCGTCATCCTCGTCGCTGGCATCACCAACTTTGGCGCGGCCTTGAATGGTTTCCGCACCGTCAATCAGCACAACCTGGCACGGGGCTAGCATGGGCATGGTTTCGGCGCGCTGAAATATTTCGCCCCAGTCGCCGCCGCGCACACTGATGCGCGCGAGCGCCCAATCGCGCATCGGTTCCGGCACGTAGGATTCGATGATTTTGTTGCGGCACAGATCGCGCAGGTAGGGATCGCTGCCTTCGAGTACGATAGCACCCACGGGCTTGCCTTTCGCCAGCTTCTCGATCAATTTTTCGGGCGAGAGATTGGGCACTAGAAATTCTCCAGAACATTCGAGACCAGCTGGGCGGCAAAATCGCGGGACATGCGTTCGAGCGCTGGGTCCTGCTCTTCGAAAAAGCTCTGCACGTCGGTGGAAATCTGGTACTCGTCGCGATAGACCATGTCGTTATTTTCGTACACGGGCTTTTCGTCTTTCGTGCCCATGAGCCGCACCTTGGCGTGTACGACGACGAGCATCGTGGTCACTTGGCCGGTGGTGGCGTTGAAAAGCAGCGGATCGGTTTCGATGGAAAGCACCTCGCCGTGCAGAACGGCGTCGGCATTCGCGGGATCCTGCACGATGCGATATTTGGTGCGCTGGATGAATTGGCGTATCACAGCGGCAGTGAAGCGCTGCTCGATGCGATAACGCGTGGTGTCGTTCTTGAACGCGGGGATGGCGATGGTGGTCCATTCAGCGGGCAGATTTCCGGCGCGGCCGGCGACGTGATAGCCGCAGCCGGCGACGGCGGCGACGAGCACTAGCGCGCCAATCACCGCGAGTTGCGCGGCGCGCTGCGGATTTTTATTGTACGGGCGGTTCTGCAACCAATTCCTCCGCGATGCGCACGGCGTTCACAACCGCGAGGCGCAGGTTATCCGCGACACCCCAAATCCACGCGCCCGCTGCGATATTTGGGTCCGGCTCGATGCGCGCCAGATAAATTTCGCTTTCACCGGCGACGGTGACGTTGGTCGGCCGCGGGTCTTCGGGTGCGACAACCTTCACACCTAGATTGCTGAAAGCTGCTTGGAGTTGCTCGCCCGCGAGCGGCGCGGCAAATTCGGCGTAGGCAGCGAAAGCATATCCGTAAAAGACTGGCGCTTGCACCAATTGAATCGCAGGGGCCTGCGCGCGGCCGGCGAGATATTCCGCGACGTCTTTCGCGATTGAGTCGCGGACTTCGGCGAACGTGGGTTTGCTTTCGGGACCATAGCCTGCCAGCAGGTTGAAGGCGACTTGCGCGTCGAAGACCGGCTGCACGATGGGGCGGAAGGAGAGCAAATTCGTGGTCTGCGCTTCGAGTTCGTCCACGCCAGCTTGATCGCGTTCGGAAACTGGCGGGAAAAGCAGAAGCACGGTGCGCAGGGGCGAAAATTTTGATAATGCCGCGGCCATCGTGCACGCGATGATCACACCTGAACCGGGCGAGGAGTATGCTACGGATTTCCGCTCGGCGTTCGCGCCGTTCGTAGCCTTCGCAGCGTTGAGGCCCGGGCGCGGCAGTAACGCAGTGGCTAGCGCCGGAATCCAGGATGTGGATTCACCGCTCGCGGCCAGCGCGCCGCTAAGATCAATCACGACGGCGCCGGAACGCTGCGCTGCGGGCCAGTTTCGGGCGGCGTCCTGCTGTGATCCGGTGAAAAATACAAAGCGTGCATCTTCGAAGCTATCTTCTTCGAGCGCGCGAATGAATGTTGGTTCGCCAGCTGCTTCGGTGAGCGTGCCGGCCAGGGCCGGTTCATCCAGCAGCACGATATCGCTTGCGGGGAAATTGCGTTCTTCGAGGACGAGCTTCAATTCCTTGCCGCGCAAGGAAGAAGCGCCAACGATAGCGACGCGTGTGGATTTCGCAGGCCCTGGGGGCATGGTCTAGGCAGGCCGCGAAGCGAGACGATGTCGCACGGTGCGCACGAGTTGCATCACTGGGCCGTGCACCATGTAAGCGAAGGTAAGCAGAAGCAAGGTAGCGTGCGAGAAATACACCACGGCGCCGACCAGCAGCGCGAGCAAGATTACCGCGAGAGACGGTTGGCGACGTGTGAGCGGAATATCCTTGAAGCTGAAGAAGCGCAGCGTACTGGACATTAATACGCCGAGCACCACCAGCAAGGCTAGCCACAGAAAAGAGACGCGAACATCCTCGATCGGGCGGCCATGGAAAAAATGCACCGTCGCCGCGATCACGCCGGCGGCTGCAGGAGTTGGCAATCCGACAAAATAACGATTGCCCCCGGGCGCCATGCCCTGAATATTAAATCGCGCGAGCCGCCAGGCGCAACAGGCCACGAAAAAGAACCCGACGAGCCAGCCGGTTTGGGTGAGGTGGAGCGCTTCGGGCGCATTGGCAGCGGCGATGGCGCGAACGCCCCACGCATACGCGAGGAAAGCGGGGGCCATGCCAAAGCTCACGACATCGGCGAGAGAATCGAATTCCCTGCCGAAAGCGCTTTCGGTCTTCATGGCGCGGGCGATGCGACCGTCCATTGCGTCGAAAAGATAGGCGACTCCAACCGCGCACGCAGCGTTATCGAAATCCGTAATTTTTCCGTCGAGGGTCGCAAGAAGCGCGTAATAACCGCAGAGCATGTTAGCGACGGTGCATGCGCTGGGAAGAATGTAAACGCCACGGCGCAAACGATGGCTGCGGAAGTGACGGCGTGGCTCTTCTTCTTGACCGATGGGATCTATGTCGTTGAATTCCATTTCGCGATTACGCTCTCGCCGCCCTTTACGTGCTGCCCGCGCTGCACGAGTACTTGCGTATCCAGCGGCAGCCAAATATCCACACGCGAACCGAAACGAATCAGGCCGACGCGCTCGCCCATTACAACTTCTTGCCCTTCCTCTTTCCAGCATATCACGCGGCGCGCGATTGCTCCGGCGATTTGTTTGAAAATGACACTGCCTTGAGGCGTGTGAAGATAAATAATGTTTTGTTCATTTTCACGCGAGGCGTCGGAGCGGAACGCAGCGTAAAAGAGGCCGGGGCGGTAGACCACGTCGGCGACGCGGCCAGTGGCGGGCGCGCGCTGCACGTGCACATTCCAGATGGAAAGAAAAATGCTGATGCGATGGCCCATGACGGAGTCCAGCATCTCGTCCACAATTTCGACGATCTTGCCGTCCGCGGGGGAGATGATGATGCCGGGGGTGGTGGGAATCACACGCTGCGGATCGCGGAAGAAATAAAAGACGAAGAGTCCTAGGAGAATCAGCACTACACCGAGAGTTCTCCAGCCCGGAACGAAGCAGAGTAGGCCGGCGATGAGCGGCGGCAGGGCGAATCGGTACGCGTCTTTAATCATGGACCTGGGCGAAATCCTTTGCTCGCGAGAATATACGGCGCGTACGGGCGCCGGGGCGCGATTGATAGCGGGACTAACACACGTCGAACGAAACGTACGGCGAATGCACCGGTATTGTACGACAGAAGTGCGAGTACTGCGCGGGCCCTAGCGGTAAAAAATTCAGTGATGGACCATGTCGTGATCGTGGCGATAACGCGCGACGATCATTTCCATCAAATCTTTCAGGCGCAACTTCATTTTCTTTAGCCCGATTTCCAGTTCCATGTCTTCGACGTTCCAGTAGGATTGACTCACGAGTTCTTTCAGCTGGGATTCACAGCGGGAGTGTTCTTCGAAGAGCCGGCGGTATTCCTGGTTCGATTCCAACAGGGACTGCCGGATATCATGCGTCGTGATCGGCATCCATTCCCTCCAGGGGTGCAGAAGCGTTCACATGGTTGTAACAATTATCACATTTGGGTTGTGGAAGCCAATAGGTAAGAAGTCGCGGCGGGCTGAGTGGACGCATTGACCGCGGGCTCGAGAACATCTGCGATTCATGCCGGGATATGGATGGCGCACTGGAGTGCGCCGCTACAAAACCGTTCCCACGACAGAATCGGCGACCCGCAAGAGGATTGTGTAGATGCGGTCGAGCCAGTCGCGGTGTTCGGGCTTCATTAGGACTGAGCGGAGGCAGAGGACTGTGTCGGTTGGGGAGGCTTGCAGGTTGTGTTGCGCGCTGAAGAATTTTATGGGCACGCGGATTAGGGCCAGGTGGAGGTTTTGTTTGGCTGCGGCGTCGAAGATGCGTTGCGAGAGCGCGGAGATTTCGGCGATGGTTTTTGCACGCGGCGCCCAAACTACGATATCGAGTTCCGGCGCGAGCAGGAGCAGCCAGCGCTCGTCATTGGCTAGGCGTTGCGCGAACTCGACCGCAGCGTCGCGCGACGCTTCAAGCATGGCGGCGAATTCCCCTCCCCGGGCGAGCGGCAACAGGCGTTGCGTGGCCCACAGCGCGACGGCGGAAGCGCCGGGACGCGAGCATTCCAAGCTGATTTCACCTAGATGAAGTTCTTTGGAAGTGAAATAGGTGTAGGGCGATTCGTGTTTGTAGATTGCGCCGACCTGCGGATCGCGAAACAGGACGCAGCCGCAGCCGTAGGGTTGCAGGCCGTGTTTGTGCGGGTCGATGACGATGGAATCGCCGCGGCCAATCAGGTCGAAGCTAGCGCGGGTTTCGGCGGCGAGGTTTGATGCCAGCGTGAAATATCCTCCGTACGCGGCGTCCACGTGCAGGCGAAAATTGTAGCGTTCGCGAAGGCGCAGAATTTCGGGGAGCGGGTCCACGGAGCCGGTGCCCGTCGTGCCTTCTGTCGCGACCACGCAGCCTACGTCGCCGGTTGCTAGTACTTTTTCCAGTGCTGAGACGTCCATCCGGCCGCGATTGTCTGTGGGCACATGCGCGAACGGCAGCTGCAGCACGGCCGAGATGCGTTCGTGCGTGTAGTGCGATTGATCGGACGCGAGGATTTTCTTTCCAGGATGGAGTTGGCCCGCAACCCAGAGAGCTTCGAGATTCGCCATCGTCCCGCCGCCGCAGAGGTGGCCGAGGTGCTGTTGCCAGGCGAACATCGCGGCGATTTGCGCGACGGCTTCTTTTTCCATGGCGGAGCTGGCGCGGCCGCCATCGAGCGCGTGGTTATTCGGATTGATCCAGGTGGCTAGGGCGTAGGCGGCGCGGGCGATTGAGTGCGGGGGCTTGAGCATTTGTCCGGCGTAGAGAGGGTGGAAATACGGGTAGTTGTCTTGGAGTTTGGTGGCGACCTCGGCCATTACGGCGGCCAGGCGCGGGTCTTGCCGTGACGATGCGTTTTCTGTGGTTGGTGGTAGCGCGGCGAATCCGGCGTCTAGTTGCTTCAGGGAATCGCTCAGGAGTTGCAGGCTGGTTTCTTCGAGATGCATTTTGGCCTCGCGCGGTTACAGTATCAGATTGGTTGACGGTTTTGAGATGCGGGTGAGGAGTGCACGTCAAAAGATTTAACACAGAGGACACAGAGAAACTGCTGAGAAAAATCTGAGAATGACGGAAGCAATTACCGCAGAGACGCAGAGTACGCAGAGAGAGCAACCCCAAGCAACAGCGCGGCGGTTTTGGATTGTAGGCGCGGGTCTGAGACCCGCCCCTACGTATGCCGAGCCACGGCGCGATACGCGGCTAGTCGAGCGTGATCCACGCTACGCGAGCGGGGCCGTAAGGAGCAGGGCGTCTTCTACTGGGGCTGTGTAGTAGCGGGGGCGGCGGCCTACTACCTCGAATTTGTGGTTGGCGTAAAAACGCAGCGCGGAAAGATTTGATGCGCGTACTTCGAGAATGGCTTGCGTAGCCAGGAACGTCTGCGCCCACTGCAAAGCTGCGCCTAAAAGCTTGGCGCCGATTCCGCAGCGGCGCCATTCGGACTCTACAGCGAAATTGAGAATTTCCAGCTCGCTGCTCAGGCGGCGCGCAACGAGGAACCCAGCGACCTCGCCCGCGATCCCGTCGGCGATTTCAGCGCCGCCTTTCACGCCAAAATGCGAATTCTCTGCCGCCACCCATCCGGCCATTTCACCGCGTGCTACGCGATCGTAATCCCACGCGGTCCACTGCGCGATTTCCGGACAGGCGGCTTGAATCGCTAGGATGGCTTCCACATCACGGGATTCCAGGGGCCGGATCGTCAAGATGGTTAGCCGTCCTTCCATTTCATTTCGGCATCGGTGCGGCGGACGTAATTTGCGTCGAGCGTGAGCGCGTCACTTACATCGCCGCGCAAGGCACGCGCGTGAGCGATACGCCCGATGGATGGCGCGAGCACGCTCGAGACGATTTCGAGCCCGGCGAACCCCGCGGTCAGATTGGATGTCAATCGCGACACGACTGCGACGACCGAAGCATCTGGCGTAACGATCGAAAATTCGTCAGCGCCCGCGCCGGACTTCGTGCCACTGCCATCGCTGTCACGAGTGTGCGCTAGCGCACCTAGCTTTTCGGCGAACTCTTCCGGCGTGACCACGAATTCCTCACCGCAAGGCGCAAGCCCCGCTGCCGTCGTTCGATAAACGCCAAAATAAATCTGCCCGCGTCGCGCGTCCAGAGCAGGTACTAAAACCGTGCTACCGTCGAGCGCCTGAAATGCCACGGCCGCCAGCGCGCTAACTCCAACCACAGGCTTGCGGTAAACTTCCGCCCAGCCCTTCGCGGCCGTCAATCCCACGCGCAATCCCGTGAAAGAACCAGGTCCGGCAGATACGGCGAACAGGTCAAAATCGTCTAGTTTCAATGTCAAATCGCTCAGCAGAAACTCCAAATGACGGAAAATACGCGAAGAATAGTTCTCTTCGGCGCGCGTAGAAATGACGCCAAGTGTGATTTCGTCACGCAGAATTGCGACGCTTCCGGCGGGCGAAGAGGTATCCAGAGAGAGGATAAGCACGTGCACCAGTATAGGGCAATTTGGGGGCCAATCTTACTGAAAACATTCGGTTTCTCAGACTTGAGACAGCCCGCCAAACCACCCATTTTTCTTGACGTTTCCAGGCCATGTGCCTAAACTTTAAATATGCTTTTCGGGGAGGATCGTGCATCCATGTCCTGTGAATTTAAACTAGGCGAAAAGGTTGTGTATCCGAACCACGGAGTCGGGGTCATCGAACAGATCAGTTACGGTTATGTGAATGGACGATCGGAACGATTTTATATGCTGAAGATCGTTTCGAGCGGTTTGAAAGTGATGGTGCCGCAGACAAACGTGGATTGCGTTGGCCTGCGCCCCATCATTCGCAACACGCAAGCCGGTGCGGTGATTTCGTTTCTGGAAAAAGGCCGCTCCGCTTCCCACCACGACTGGAAACACCGCTTCAAGGAAAATTCGGATCGCATGCGGACGGGCTCGTTGATGGAGGTCGCCGCAGTGCTGAAAGGTCTGGTGGCACTGAGCCGCACCAAACCGCTTTCCTTCCGCGAAAAGAAAATGTTGGAACGGGCCAAGTATCTCCTCGTCAGTGAACTCGCCACGGTGCGCAACACTTCCGAATCAGCTGTGGAAGCCAACCTGGTGAAAGCGCTGGCCAAAGCGAAACTGCAAATGCCGGAGGGCGCGCCAATTCCGGAGTGAATTTTTCGTATCAACCCTGGCGGGCACGATCTGCGAAGATTGTGCCCTTTTTTTGTGTGGTGGTTCCCTTCCCGCTGCTTCTGTCCCCTTCTTATTTTCCGCGTTTCTTTGCTGGGGCCACGATGCGCTCGATCTGCTGAGTATGATTCAGGTCGTGGCCCGCGATGAGCGTGACCAGGCGTTCGACCGTCTCGGCGCCGCGTTCGGAGTGCATGCCGTGGTGTTGCCATTGCTCGGCGGAGAGCGACTTCAGAAGCGCGAGGTTCGCTTCGCGTAACGCGCCAAATATCTGGAGCGACTTGCGCGCGTCGCGTTTTTCGTAGCGGCAGGCTTTGGCCCACGCATCCTGGTCATACGCGGGGATGGGCGCGCCGGGAGTCCCGAGGATCTGTCGCAGGCGGAAGCTGGTGACGATTTCGCTATCGGCCAGATGCGCCATGATTTCCGCGACCGACCATTTGTCCGGCGCCGGACGGTTGCGCAGCTTTGCTGCGGGGACGCCTTTCAGGAGGCGTTCGAGCTTTTTTGCGCTGGCGGCCTGGATTTTCAGGGGTTGCTGGCCTTCGGCGTATCCCAGGATTCGTTCGACGTACTGCGGGATGGTTTCGCTCATTGAGGTTGCTCCTTGGGTTAGCGTTTGGATGCGGGTGAATACAGAAAGACTCGCATGAATGAAAAAGGATAGCGATGCGTTACAAGTGGTGCGCGTGCGGCCAAATTGGCAGGCGTGAGCCTTTGTAGCCGCGGTCTTCAGACCGCCATCGAGCGGAGCCGCGCCACCGATGGCGCATTAAAGTGCGCCGCTACAACGGCGAGTTCAACTGCAAATTCAAAGGCACCAGGAAGCCAGCGGCAGCCCGGACGTCATGCAAATGACGGCCTGTACTAACGTACAGTTGTCATCTTCTGGAAACCGCACGCGCGGAACCCCTGCCCGGAAATTGGGCGCATCTTACAATTTAGGGAGCGATCGCCTCCGGCCCTTGGAAACTTGGGACTCTTTACAAATGAATGGTTGTGGGGCAAATCGCGCAGCTCTCAGAGGCGAAGCGTATGGCGCTGAAGGCGACGGACATCCCTGCCGCGAACCCGCAAATTGACGCGGCTGGACGACCCATTCCCGGTTCGTCGGCGGATGCGGCGCCGAATTCCACGCAGAATGTCGCATTAAATCCAGCGCTGAATCCAGAAGAGCAGGAACTTGAGCGCAAACGAGAGGAGCAAGCCGCGATCGAGAGCGAGCTAGCCGAACGCGAACTGCGTTCAGCGAATTTGCGCGCCGAGTTGGGCGCGTTCGAGCGGCAATATCTGCATCACGTCGGCTCGCGTTATGCTGAACTGGATGAATTGAAAGCCGCTGTGGCCGAGCGACTGGCGCAAGAGCAGCCTGCGAACGTTCGCGCGCAACAGGCTGCGCGGGAAGCTCGCACACGCGCCGCCGAAACGCAATCCACCGCCGGAGAGAAATCCGAAGCCACGCCACGCGCTTTCGAATCTTCGCCGGAAATGAAGCGGCTGTACCGCGAAGTCGCGAAACGGGTTCATCCGGATCTGACTTCCGACCGCGCAGACCGCGCCAAACGCCAGCAATTGATGGCTGAGGCAAACGAAGCCTACGAACGCGGCGACGAAACTCGGCTGCGAAAGATTTTCACGGAATACGAATGGAGCGCGGAGGCCGTGCAGGGCGAAGGACCCGGCGCGGAATTGATCCGCGTGATTCGCCGCATCAGCCAGGCGCGCGGACGGCTCGCGGAGATCGAAGCGGAACTGCAGGAACTGCTGCGGTCGGATTTGTATCAGTTGAAGGTGCGTCTGGACGAAGCGCGGGGCCACGGGCGCGACGTGCTTAAAGAAATGGTGCAAAAAGTGGAAGATCAGATCGCGCAGGCCAAACGGCGGCTGGAAAATCCCGAGTGGCGGGGCCTGTGAGCACGGAAACACGCGAACGATCACCGGAGTCGCAGACCGCGCAACACAGCGGTCAGCAAATCGTGCCTACTGCCTCGCGTGGGCTGGCGGTGCGTTCGGCGGCGCTGGTGGTCCGCGGCCTGCGGGACATGGCGCGCGATTCGAACTGGCTGATCAAGAAGGTTTTTCCCGGTTCCACGTCGCGATTAGCGATTTCCGCAACGGGTGCCGTGAGCCTGATTGCTCCTCCCGATCATGGCGGCTCGCAGCGTGTGGTGTTGTACGACATTGAACGTCCAGGGCCGACCTTGGCGCTCGCGGTGCCGCAGGAAGCGGGTGGTCCGGCGGCTGGCGTCGCGGCGCAGGATTTTTCGGCGGCGTTTGTGTGGTCGCCTTCGGCGCGGCATCTGGTGGCGGCATGGAGTGCGTGGCAGGCGGCGCTCCATATTTTCGATCTGCAGGGAAAAATGCTGCTGGGCACGTTTGGCGAGTTCAAGAATTTCCCGGCGTGCCTGGCATGGTCCGGCGCGGGCAATTTTTTCGCCGCGGCCTCGGCGGGCGGCAAAGGCTCGAGCTTGCGGCTGTGGGCGGCGGGGGCAGGTGCGCTGCCTTTCACGCAGTCGGCGACAAAGGAAATCGGCGTGCCGGATGGGTTCGAGCGGCAAACTTACGAAGCGGAATTCGGCGAAGAAGGCGCGTTCGGCGGTTACGGGCGCACGGCGTTTAGCCCGGATGAGAAAATCCTGGCCAGCGTGATCGAAATACGCGGCGATTGGGCCGACGACTCCATCGTGCTCGCTGATGTGCCGGCGCTGCGTACGCAAAATGTGTTTCAAGCGCAAGGGCACATTACGGACCTCACGTGGACGCCCGACAGCCGGCAAATTATTTATTGCGCCGCGGGACAGGCTTACCGGCTGGACGTGGAGAGCCTGGCTTTCGAGCCGCTGCCCTTCGGCGCGGAATTGTGCGTGTGCCATCCCCATCTGCCGCTGTGCATCTGCTACAGCTCGTGGCTAAAAAATTCAGCGAAGGGCCGGCTGTTTCTCGTGGACTTGGGCCGCCAAACCACGTTCGACGAGTACGCCGCTGAAGGAATCGTGGATTTGCGCTGGAGCGTGGACGGTTCGAAGGCATATGCCATGACGCAAGACGGCATGGCGTATATTTTCGAGCCGCCGCTGATCTAGTTCTGGGGGAGTTTTCCGTGAAAGTTGAATTCTGCGACTCTACTTTTTCCGCGTGGACGATATGAGCGACGCGCGTCATGAACCGATGCGGCTCGTGCGACGAGCGCGTACGCTGACTCGTCAAGCGCATCCCGATTGGATCTACTTTCTGCCGATCCTCCATTTCTGCGCCTGCTTGATGAGCACGTTGCGCTACTTCGTGCCAGGCCTTCAGTACCTGGTGGTAATTTGGGACTTCGTGATGCACGCCGACTTCCCCGTTTCACTGCTGGCATATGCCCTCACGCCAAAGTTCGCCCCGCTCGCCGCAATCTGGATCGTTGTAGCCGGGACGCTGTCGTGGTACGTGCTAAGCCGCGCCACGGAGCTGCTGGTCAATAAGTTCACGCGGCACCAAAAACCGGCTACGAATTGACGAGTCAGCCAGAAGGCAACGAGCGGCGTATGAGTTGGCTGCCCGTTTTTGGTAGTATTCGAGCGGGAAAGCTCCTACCTAAACATGTCAAAGAGATTGCTTCTATTCCTGGTGCTTCCCAGTTTCTTATTTGTTCCACGAGCGTCTTATGCGCAGGAAAATCCCGTGGAAGTGCCCGGATGCGACCTCGCCAGGAATCCAAAGGCTTTCGACGGAAAGCTGGTACGCGTCCGCGGAACGCTTAATGATCATTTTGAGGATTTTTCTCTGGGTGTCAGGAATTGCGATTCAGAACAGGGCATCTGGCTGGCGTTCGGCGGAGACGTGCCGGGGATCGTAGCTTCGACGGCAAACGATAATGTCAGGAAGCCGGGCGTGGACTTGAAGGTGAACGATGTCCCTTACGCAATCAACAAGGATGAGAACTTCCACAGGCTCTACGCGCTAGTCGCTGCGCGGCACGGAGACAAGCCTGAGTACTCCGTTACAGCGACGCTTACTGGAAGGTTTTTTGCAGGTGAGGAACGCGGAACTGCAAAAGGATCGGTGGAATTTGGTGGATACGGGCATTTAGGTTGTTGTGCGCTGCTCGTGATTACCGATGTTTCCGACGTTGAATCCGTCCCCTCAGCGAATCTCAACATTCGTGGTGTCTTGATTGGTATAGATGGCAAACCAGTGAAAGGATTCACGGTCTTTGACGATGTACTCGGGGGTTCGCCTCCCGATCGTCAAAAGACTGTAACGAACGAGCAGGGAGAATTTTCGTTCTACAACTCGGGACAGCAGCTCCGCTTCGAAGATCCAAACTACCGGCCCTTGGCTCTTACCGTGGAACCAGGTGGCGCTTCCATTCCAGTGACTTTGGAGGAGGCGAAGCATTCGGATTGGGTGATTCCTGCTTGCGGGGAGGTTCACTCCTCCCGTCGAGTTGGATTCTACGTTCTATTCACTTTGCCAAAGCATATGGAATCCAGTCCGTTTGATACTGGTGATGAGCAGGCCGTCTTCGTCTACCCGCGCGGAAAAGAGGCTCCCTCCGCGGAACTGATCATTTCTAGAAGTTCAGAGGAAATAACAGGCGCCGCCGACTCGCTGGATATGGAATCGTTCGAGGAACGATGGATCAAGGACAGTGCCGGGAATGTTGTTGGGATGGATGCCCGCGGGCGCATACAACGTGGTGGATATTGGCGCAGTTCATTGTTCTCGGGTCATGACATTGCGAGCTACCAGCTACGGTCTGGAGAGGAGCCGAATACGTTCGACCGGATCATCGATTCGGCGTGCATGGCGAAACGCTAGGGCATCAAAGCCGTCCACGCGCGAGCCGCATTACCAAACGCGGGCCCTCGGACAACGAATCGAAGAATTCCTTGTGCGTTTCCTACGCCAACGGGAGATTTGGCTCGGCGTTGAGAGTGGCGTCTTCGTGTTGGCCGGCGACGAAGCGGGGGTATCCGGCGGCGGCGATCATGGCGGCGTTGTCTGTAGAAAGGGCGCGGCTGGGGAAGAATGCGGCGAGGTTGTGGCGCTTGGTTTCGGCTTCGAAGGAGGCGCGCAATTCACGGTTGGCGGCGACTCCGCCGGATACGAGTATCGAGCGCACATTATTTTGCTGGGCGGAAGCGATGGTGCGCGTGACTAGATCATCCACGACGGCGCGTTGAAAACTGGCGATCAAATCCAGCGTCGCGGCGCTGGATAGCTTGCGCAGTGTTTCCGCGCTGCGTTCTCCGCGTGCGAGCGCTTCTTTGCGCGCGTGAATTTCAGGCTGCATCTCGGGATGGCGCTTCAGGTGGTACAGCACGGCGGTCTTGATTCCACTGAAGCTGAAATCGTAGGCGTTGCCTTTCATCTTCGGCTCGCCGAAGCGGGTCGCCCGCGGATCACCGTACTGCGCTAGCTGATCCATCACCGGGCCGCCGGGATATCCCAGCGCGAGCAGGCGGGCCACTTTGTCGTAGGCTTCCCCGGCCGCGTCGTCGCGCGTGCCACCCAGTCGTTCGTAGGAAAAGTGCGCGGCGCCATTTTGCGATTCTGATGTCACCGCATAAATTACAGTGTGGCCGCCGGAAACAATCAGGCAGGCCGCCGGCAATTCGGGTGGCGGCAGCTTCGCCGCATGCGCTTCTAGAAACACAGCATGGACGTGGCCTTCGAGGTGATTTACGCCGATCAACGGCTTGCCCAGCGCTTGCGCCAGCACTTTGCCATACGTGATGCCCACGAGCAGCGCGCCTACCAGGCCTGGACCGCGCGTGACCGCGACCGCATCCAGATCCTGTAGCGTGATTCGGGCCTGTTCCAACGCCTCGCGCACCACCGGAACTATCTGGCGCAGGTGTTCGCGCGAAGCCAGCTCCGGCACGACGCCGCCATATTTCCGGTGAATCGCAATTTGCGACGCGACGATGCTGGACAGAATCGTATCGCCGCCGGAGACGACGGCTGCCGCGGTTTCATCGCAGGAAGATTCGATGCCCAGAATAATTTTGCCTTGCGTGGTCAAAAATATGTCTCCAGTCTGGTTGCGTAAAGGTTCGCAATGAATATGGTAGCATAGCCGTGCGAACAGCTCTTCCGCGCGCGACGCTTGCGCGAAAGCGTTTTGCGTGCAACTGCTGAGGAAAAAGCGGATCCCTCCGGCAAAAGACGCCTGTGGGATGACAATTTCAGCGCTTGTCCGGAAATTATAAAGCCGTTGCGTTTACGAACTCCTGCGATCGCGCTTCCCCACCAAGCCGACCCCAGAGGGTAAAATAAAATCGATCTGGCACGCCTGGCCTGTTTAGGCGACTGGCCTCAATCCACTAAGAGGACTATGAGCTCCGAACGAAAACGTGTGCGCAAAGCTGTGCTGCCCGTGGCCGGGCTGGGAACGCGTTTCTTGCCTGCCACCAAAGCGATGCCCAAGGAAATGCTGCCGGTGGTGGATAAGCCGCTAATTCAATATGCGGTGGAGGAATGCATCGCCTCCGGAATTGAAAATGTAATTTTCGTCACCGGCCGCCGCAAGAGCGCCATCGAAGACCATTTCGACTTCGCTCCCGAGCTGGAACATTTTCTGGAAGACCACGGCAAGCCGGAACTGGCGCAGATGGTGCGCGACATCAGCGGTGGCATTCATTTCAGTTATACGCGGCAGAACGAAGCGCTGGGCCTAGGCCACGCCGTGCTCACCGCGCGCGAATTGGTCGGCGATGAGCCGTTCGCGGTGCTGTTGGGCGATGTGATCATGGAAAGTCCGGTGCCAGCCACGCGCGCGCTGATCGAAATTTACGAAGCCACCGGACAAGGTGCGATCACCGTGCAGGAAGTGCCGCGCGAAGAATTGCAATTTTACGGCGTGATTTCTTCGAGCCCCGGGCAAATTCCGCGCTGGGGCGATAGTGTTCTGAAACTGAACGATATGGTTGAAAAACCCAAGCCGGAAGAGGCGCCTTCGAACCTGGGAGTTTCCGGACGCTACGTGTTGCCGCCGGAAATTTTCGATTACCTAGAGGAAACCAAGCCCGGCGCGGGAGGCGAGATACAGCTCACCGACGGGCTGCGCGCGCTGGCCAAGAACGAGGGGCTGTGGGCTCACGTGCATCAGGGGAAAACGCACGACGCCGGAAACAAGCTGGGCTTCCTGAAAGCTACCGTGGAGCTGGCGCTGAAGAATCCGAAATTCGGCAATGAATTCCGCAGGTACTTGAAGACGCTGGAACTCTAGTAGGTTACTTCAGAGCTTCACTTCAGCGCGTTACTTCTTTTTCTTCGACGAGCTCTTTTCGCCGGAAGACTTCGAGTCGCCAGATTTTGCGCCGCCGGACTCGGATTTGGATTCCCCGGTCTTGGCGTCGCTCGATTTTGAATCTTGCGATTTCGCGTCGGAGACTTTCGAATCCGAGGATGAATCTCCCGATTTTCCCGATGCGCTGTCGCCCGAGCCTTCGACGGACGTGGCGCCGGAATTCTTGCCTTTGTAATCGGTGACGTACCAGCCCGATCCTTTAAACTGAATGCCCGCCGCGGAAATCATGCGCTCGGCTTTCCCGCCACATTCGGGGCACTTCTGCGTCGTTGGCGCGTTATGCTTTTCGATTTTTTCGAATTGATGCGCGCACTTGGCACATTTGTATTCGTATAGCGGCAATGCGGAACTCCTCCCTACGTTGAGTGTAAAGAAAATAGTAACACGCTTGCGGCTGCGGACGCAGCGGCGGAGCGTCGATAGATATCTGGGCGCTTCGGGCATGGCGGCGACGCTGCTGACAACGCGGCAAGCGGGGGCGCAGCCCTTCGATCCCGCGGCGCGATTCACAAGCAGCGCCCCTACCCTGTATCCGTTCGATCGTGTCTTCGATCGATGGCGGTCTGAAGACCGCCGCTCCAAAACCGTGTGCCGAAAATACGCGATTGGCGATGTGTTAGACTGCGTCCGTTCATCACTTTTTCGAACTTAACATGATGAAAACGAAACAAAACGAGACGGCTGCAGGATGCCTGTACGTTGTCGCGACGCCTATCGGCAACCTGGAAGATATTTCTTTGCGCGCTTTGCGCGTGCTGAAGGAATCGGATGCGATCGCCTGCGAAGACACGCGGCAAACGCTGAAGCTGCTCTCGCATTTTGATATTCAGAAGCGCCTGGTGAGTTACCACGAGCACAATGAAATCACGCGCGCGGCTGAAATCGTGATCGAACTGGAGCAGGGCGCGCAGATTGCGTTGGTGACTGACGCCGGCACGCCGGGGATCTCCGATCCGGGGGGCAGACTGGTCAGTCTGGCGCTGCGCCATGGCATTCACGTGGTTCCCCTGCCGGGCGCGTGCGCGTTTGTGGCGGCGCTGGCGGCTTCGGGAATGGCCATCGAGGAATTTACGTTCATTGGATTTTTGCCTTCGCGGCCCACCGAGCGGCGCAAACGATTGCGCGCGCTTTCCGGAGAGCCGCGCATGCTGGCGCTGTACGAAGCACCGCACCGGCTGCTCGATACGCTGGAAGATGCGGTGGAAATTCTGGGAAATCGCCCAGCGGTGGTGGCGCGTGAATTGACCAAGGTATACGAGGAGTTCATGCGCGGGCATTTGGAAGACTTGCTGGAGGCCGCGCGCGCGAAACCACCGCGCGGGGAGATTATTTTATTGATCGGGCCTGCTGACGGCGAGGTGCAACACACTGCCGCCGAAGACGCGCAGGCGAAGATTCCGCTGGCGCGGCGCGTGGCGGAAATCATGAAGGAACGCGGCGTGGACAATAAGGCAGCGCTAAAACAAGTGGCGCGCGAACGCGGGTTGACACGGCGAGAGGCTTACAAGCAGCTCCTGATCACACGCGATGAGTGACGGGCTGTCTTCGCGTCAGAAGTGGTCAAAACATTAACCCAGAGAACACAGAGAAAACCGGAGGACACAGAGACAACAACGTCAGGCGCGGCCTCTCTCAGATTTTTCTCCCCAGTTCCTCTGTATTCTCTGTGTAAAACCTTTTGACCTTACGGCTGGAACCGGAGCGGCAGGCCAGGATTCAGTCCCCGGCTGGTGCGGCACTGTTCGCGAAGAACGCGTCCACAACATCGAGGATTTCCGCCGCCTTGTGCGCATGATGCACCGCATGGCGCAGTTCCCCGCCGTCGCGCACGCCATGCGTGAATAGGCTGGCGAACTGTTTCATCTTGCCGATGGCGTCCGGCATTTCGGCGGCAATCAGGCTGCGAAAATAGCCGGAGAGCAAACGGTAGCGATCGACTTCGGTGGGTTCATCGTAACGTTTCGTTGCGATGAAATCCGCAATCTGGTGAAAAATCCAGGGATTTGAAGACGCCGTGCGACCGATCATCACCGCATCGCATCCGGTTTCCGCCACCATGCGTACCGCGTCTTGCGGCGTACGGATATCGCCATTGCCGATCACCGGAATGCGCACTGCCTGCTTCACCGCGCGAATCACGTTCCAATCGGCCGAACCGCTGTAACCCTGCATGCGCGTGCGCGGATGCACGGCGATGGCTTCGATTCCGACCTGCTCCGCCATGCGCGCCACGTCCACAGCGACAATATTATTTTCATCCCAGCCGGAGCGGATTTTGATCGTGAGCGGAATCGTGACGGCGGCGCGCACCGCGCGCAATAATTTTTCGAGATGCACCAGATCGCGTAGCAATCCCGAGCCGCCGCACTTCACTACTTTTTTCACGGGGCAGCCCAGGTTGATGTCCACCTGATCGAAGCCGAGGTCTTCGGTGAGGGCGGCGGCGGAAGCCATCACCTTTGGATCGGAGCCGAAAATCTGCGCAGCGATGGGATGTTCGTCGGCGTCGAAATATAAATAATGCAGCGTGCGCGCGGAATTCCGCGTGAGGCCTTCAGCGCTGGTGAATTCCGTCATGATCAGGCCGCAGCAGCCGAGCGATCGGATCACGCGGCGGAACACCGTATCTGTAACTCCGGCCATGGGGGCAAGGATCGTCGCCGGGCGGATCACATTGTTTCGAATTTTCAGCTCAGCAGGAATCATCACGCCTCTTCGTCGGCACCAACTCTTCCAGACCGTCGCCATTCGGTCCGACCGCCGCCACAGCAGCCCTGGCGCGCGGAGCATCACCGCTCAATTGCGCGAGCAGCGCTTCTTTCGAGCCTCCGAAAAAGTTCTCAATCACCTGACCCAGCGCCTGCGTCCGGGCTTCTTCGGCGCTTAAGTTCGGGCTGTACATGTAAGCGCGGCCGACTTTGCGACGCTCGACGATGCCTTTGCGCGCGAGGCGATCCATGATGGTCATGATAGTGGTGTAAGCGCGTGGGCGTCGCGCGGCCAGACCGTCGCGAATCTCGCGCACAGTGGCCTGGCCCATGGGCCAGAGCGTGTTCATACAGTCGAGTTCCAGCGGCGCAAGATCGAGCAGCGCGCGGCGCGGAGAAGGCGAAATTCGTGTGTTGAACTCAGTCATGGATGTTCGTATCCGCACTCGCGCTCAAGGTCACCGCGTGCCGCCGGGATTGCGCGGCGCACCGGATGCGGCCCGCTGGGCGGAATTGCCCGCCGCAGCCTCCGCCGGCTGCCCCCCGGCATCTTCGCCTGCAAGAAATTTATCGGTGCGCAAAAGCGCCCGATGCAGCGCCGGGTTGCGCTCGGTCCACTCTTCGCCGCCCGACGCGCCTTCCAGCGTGGCGCGCATCGCCCCCATTTTCGAATCCATGTCGTCAAGAAAATGCAGCGCAATCGCTTCGCGCGTCTGCGGCAAAGAAGGCGAGCCAAATTCGTAAGTGCCATGATGGCTCAGAATCAAATGCTCGATCAGGATCGCGAGTGGCTCCGGAAATCCGGGAATCGCCTTGATCTTTTCGCGCACGAGCAGCGTGCCGATGGTGATGTGCCCGAGCAGGCGGCCGGCGGTGGTGTAGTTCGTAGCGCGTTCGTAACTCAATTCGTCAATTTTGCCGATGTCGTGAAGCACGATGCCCGCCAGCAGAACGTCCGCGTCCAATTCCGGATAGTGCTCCGTGACCTCGCGTCCGAGACCGATCAAGCTGACGGTGTGCTCGAGCAATCCGCCGACAAACGCGTGATGCATACTCATCGCGGCAGGCGCGCGCTTCAACTTTGGAACGATCGCCGGATCGTTCACCACGCTTTCGAGGAGCCGCTTGATCCAGGGATTCTTGGCCGCAGCAACCGCTGCGCCCAAGTCCGCATAAAGTTTGTCGACGTCATATTTCGTGTGCGCAAGAAAATCGGAAAGATCGTAATCGCGCACGGCCGCTGGAACAATCTGCTCCAGCGTCACTTCTTTCTGGCCGTTGTAAAGCTTCACGCGGCCGCGAATTTGCACCACGTCGTCCGCTTCGAAAGTTTTCGCTAGCGCCTCGAAGTTGTCCCACATTTTCGCGGGGATCGAACCGGTGCGGTCGCGCAGCGCAAGTTCCAGCCAGGATTTCCCGCTGCGCTGCGATGTGCGGATTTCTTTCACGCCGACCATAAACAGCGATGTGACGGCTTGCCCGTCCTGGAGGTCGGAAACGTAATGCGATTTCATTGACCGTTTACTTTGGGCAGCGGCACTTTCTTCTTTTCTTTCTTCTTCTGCACCACGTCGGGTGTGGGCTGCACTTCCGTAATTACGCTGGCGCCGGCCACGGCTGCGCTGTCGGTATAGCCCGGCTTCACCATTACATAGCTTTCTTCGCGCAGTTGCCCCAGATAATCGCGCATCTGCGGTTCCATCTTCTGCATGTAGATCCGGTTCATGATTTCATTTTCGACTTTGGCCTGGGGCTGCAAACCGGCCAGATAATGATTTTCGACCTTCAGCACTTCGAATCCTGTCTTGGTCTGGATCACGTCGGTGATTTGGCCCTTCTCCATTTTAAAGACGACTTCCTCCAGCTGCGGCGCCAGTTCGCTCTGCTTGAAGGTGCCCAGCTCACCGCCGTCTTTCGCCGTGCTGCCCTCGGAATAGCGCTTGGCGATTTCGTTGAAGTCGTCGCCCTTCATGACGCGGTTGCGCAAATCCTCCGCCTTCTTCTGCACGGATTCGATTTCTTCGGGACTTTTGCCTTCGGTGCTCAGGAAGATTTCCGACAGCACAACCTGCTCCGGCCGCGTGAATTCCTGCGGATGCGCGTCGTAGTATTGTTTCACTTCGTCGTTCCCAATGTTGATGTGCGAGCCAACTTCCCGCCGTACCACTTCCTGCGTGAGCAGCCCATTGCGGATCGTTGTCTTGTAATCTTCCCAAGCCAGGCCGGAGCCTTCCACCGCCTTCTCCAAATCCTCCAGGCTCGCGAGGCCGTTCTGTTTGCGCACGTCATCCAGGCGCTTAATCACGTCGGACTCGACGCTGATGCCCATATCTTTGGCGCGCTGCACCATCAGCGACTGGTCAATCAGGCCGCGCAGCAAATCCTTCTGCTGCTCTTTGAACTGCGCGAAAAGCTTTTCCTGCGGGCAGCCCTGGCAATCGTGCGCCACTTCCTCGCGCAGCTGCTCTTCGGCTTTCTGGTAGTCGGACATGGTGATCACGTCGTTGTTCACGCGCGCGATAATCTCTTCAACCACCAGAGGTTTGGCTTGCGCGTGCGCGCCGACCGGTAGAAGCGCCGCACTGATGACCAGCGCGCAGCTGAGTATCCAGACAGATGCGAAATTGCGATTTTTCATGGGGTTCACTGGCCTCAAATTTTATCCCTACGATTGTAGTTGTAGCAATACGTTTCTCGTTGCGCCCATCGGCCCGCCCTGGATGCTCTTCCAGTCGAGCCAGAGCACCCCGGAAGGGTCCAGGCGCATACCCCGGCGTTTGCGCAGCAATTTCACCACATGATCAGGTCCCACCGGCGTGTCATCATAAAACTTGATGGCCACTTGATCACCCTTGCGGTCAATCGTCGCCACGAGCAGCTTCTCCGCCAACGCCTTCAGCACCGCATAATCCAGCAGATTCTCCACCGACGGCGGCGGCGGCCCGAAGCGGTCCTCCAACTCCTGACGAACCTCCGCGCGCGCCGCATCATTTGTGACGCTGGCGATGCGCTTGTAAATCCGCAAGCGCAGGTTCTCGCTATCAATATACTCAGGTGGGATGCGGATTTCCTGTCCCAGGTTGAGTGTGGCGCGGCGTTCGGGCGCCAGCGCCTCGCCTTTGCGCTCGGCCACGGCGCGTTCCATCATTTGGCAGTACATGTCGAAGCCGACCGCTTCGATGTGGCCGTGCTGTTCGCGCCCCAGCAAATTCCCTGCTCCGCGCAGTTCCAGGTCGAGCGCGGCGATGCGGAAGCCCGCGCCGAGGTCGCTGAATTCCTTGAGCGCTGCGAGGCGTTGGCGCGCAATAGTTGTGAGCGTGGTATCTGGCGGGACGAGCAAGTAGGCATAGGCGCGTTGATTCGAACGGCCGACGCGGCCGCGGAGCTGATAAAGCTCCGAAAGTCCCATGCGGTCGGCGCGATTGATCACGATGGTGTTGGCGCGCGGAATGTCCAGGCCGTTCTCGATGATGGTGGTCGAGACCAGTACGTCCGCTTCGTCGCGAATGAATTGCAACATCACTTTTTCGAGTTCGGCCTCGCGCATTTGGCCGTGGCCCACTACGACGCGCGCTTTCGGTACCAGGCGCTTGATCATCGCGGCGAGCGAAATGATCGATTCGACGCGATTGTGCACGAAGAAAACCTGGCCATCGCGCGCCAGCTCTTCTTGAATGACGCGCTGCACCAGAGTCTCGCTGAAAGGCGCGACCGTGGTCTGAATTGCCAGGCGATCTTTCGGTGGCGTTTCGATCACGCTCATATCCCGCAAACCCACCAGCGACATGTGCAGCGTGCGCGGAATGGGGGTCGCGGACATGGTCAGCACGTCGACATTCTTGCGCATTTCCTTCAACCGCTCTTTGTGGGCCACGCCGAACCGCTGTTCTTCGTCCACCACCAACAGACCGAGGTCTTGAAACTTCACATCCTTGGAAAGGATGCGATGCGTGCCGATGAGGATGTCCACCCTGCCGGCTTCCACTTCTTCCAGAACTTTCTTTTGCTCTTTTTCGGTACGGAAGCGGCTGATCATTTCCACGCGCACGGGAAACGCGGCGAATCGCCGCTTGAAAGTCTGGTAATGCTGGAACGCCAGCACGGTAGTGGGCGCGAGAACGGCGACCTGCTTCGAATCGGCGATTGCTTTGAACGCCGCGCGCATCGCCACTTCCGTCTTGCCGTAGCCGACGTCGCCGCAGAGCAGGCGGTCCATGGGCAGATTCGATTCCATGTCGCGCTTCACGTCTTCGATGGCGCGTTGCTGGTCGGCGGTTTCCTCGAACTCGAACGCGTCGTCGAACTCGTGCGTCCAATTCGTGTCGGCCGGGAACGGATGCCCCACGGCCATTTTTCGTTCGGCGTAAAGTTCCAGAAGCTGCTCCGCCATGTCGCTGACGGATTTTTTCACGCGCGACTTGCGCGCTTCCCACACCGTGGTGCCGAGGCGGTCGAGTTGCGGTTCCACGCCACCTAGCGATGTGTACTTCTGAATCAGATCGAGGCGCGCGAGCGGCACGTACAATTTTGCGTCGCCCGCGTAGCGCAGCAGCATGAATTCGCCGTTCGCGCCTTCCATTGCCACCTGACGCAGCCCTTCGAATTGACCGATGCCGTGATCCACGTGAACAACGTAGTCGCCGGGTTTCAGATCGCTGAAATCGCTGAAGAAGCTTGCGGTTTTCGGCCGGGCGCGCGAACGTTGCGATGGCGGCGCTTGCGTTTCGAAAAGATCGGCGTTGCCGTAGAAAACTACCTTCGCGTCGGTGAAGACGACACCTTCGGACAGCGGGGCCTTAGTCAGCAACATCGCCGAGCCTGGGGCGTTGCTCCCTTCTTCAGCGAGACGCGTTACCGTGGCGTTTTCCTCCAGCTCGCCCATGCGGTAGGGCAATTCAAATTCGTGGCAGATGTCGGCGAAGCGCTCGAGTTCACCGGTGCTGGCGGCGGAAACCATCACGTTCTCGCCTGCCGCAATTCTGTTGCGCGCTTCGGCGATGAATGCGGCGACATTTCCGTGATAGCGCGTGGTTGGCTGGGTGTGCAGCGTGCGAGTGGCCCCGGCACCGCCATGGCCGGGAGCGGAAGTGCCGTTGCCGGATTCCGGCGCCTCGACCGCGAGATGCTCGATCGCAAGGCGCGGCGCCATTTGCAGCGCCAGATTCCACTCTTCGTCGTCGAAAATAAACTTGTCGGGCGGCTCGGCCAACGGATCTTCCACCGCGTCGAAGGCTTCGGCTAGTTGCGCGCGGTATTTTTCGATGGACGCCGCTAACAACGAAGGTTCATCCGCGATGATCAGCGGATCGACGGTGAGATCAAACAGCGTTGATTTGCGATTCTCACGCAACGCCTCGCGAAATTCCCAACCCGGGTAAAAACCGCTCGGCGCTGCGTCGTCTTCCCGCCCAGACGCTACCGAGACCCGCGCGCGCTCCAGCGTTTCGGCGCGCAGCGGATATTCCGTCAGCGGCAGCAGGGTCGCGCGCTCTACGGGATTCGTGGAACGTTGCGTATTGGGATCGAAAGCGCGAATGGATTCGATGGTGTCGCCGAGCAGCTCTACGCGCACCGGCTGCGGCGATTCCGGCGAGTAAATATCGATGATGCCGCCACGCACGGCGTATTGTCCCGGCATCTCGCAGGTAATCTGCTTGTCGTAACCGGCGCTCGACAAGAAATCGATCAGCTCCTGATGCGGAATGGACTCATCGCGCGCGATGGTGCGCGCCAGCTGCGAATAAAATTCGCGATCACGCATCCGCCACACCGCGGCCTGCACCGGCGCGATCAGCAAATCCGCATCGCCGGTGGCGAAACGCCACAGCGCGACGGCGCGGTCTTCGGAAATTTCCGCGTGCGGCGAACGATTTTCGTACGGCAGCACTTCGTGCGCAGGCAAATGCGCCACGCGCCGCCCCGGTTTACCAGTCACCGCGCGATAAAAATAGCGGACGGGCTCGAGCAACGCCTCGGCGCGCTGATTGGTATCCACCAGCAGCACGGCGGGGCGGCCCAGTTCCGCAAACGCCAGCGGAATCAGCAGCGCTTTCGCGGAATCGGTGAGGCCGGCCAGACGCACTTCGCCGCCGCTGCGCCGCAGCGCCTCAAAAGTTTCCTCGACAACCGGGCGGCGTGCCACCCGCGCGAGAAGCTCGCTGACCAGGGGAAGAATCATGCTTGAAGTTGTGAAATGCGTTCGACCAGCCGGGAGGTTGAATAGCCGGGTTCGAGCGGCAGGCGCACTACTTGTCCGCCCGCTGCGGTTACTGCGTCGTCATCCGCGTATGCATTTTCGCTGGCGCCTGGTTCGCCGCCTTGCGCCAGCACATCCGGTGCGAGACGTGCGATGAATGCGCCCGCGGTGGGCTCGTCAAATATTGTGACGAAGTCCACTGCTGCGAGCGCCGCCAGAATTTCAGCGCGTTCGGCCTGCGGTGTGATGGGCCGCACGGCGAAATGTCGCTCCGCTAGCGACGAGCTCGGGCTGCTGGGCGCGCCGACGAGTTTCGCAGCTTGTTGCGTCGCAATGCGCACGCTGTCGTCGCTTTGCAGCGCCACTCCTAATATGTCGCCCAAGCCGCGCGCCTGTTCCAGCAAGCGGATGTGCCCGGGATGCAGAAGGTCAAACGCACCGGCCACGCACACCACGCGCTTTCCGTTGCGTTTCCACTCCTGACGATGGAGAATCAATTCGGTTTGCGAGACAACTGCCAATTGCACATTCCTCGATCCGCCGCAGCGGAAAAACACAAACAAGCTATTCTACCATGTCGCGCGGAGACGCCGCGGAGCTGCCTGTGAAGCTCTGGCAAATCATTCTCGCGGTTGTGGGCGTGGTATTTCTCGCGCTCGGCTCGCGCTGGATTCGCGTCGCGGAGCTGCCGAAGCAGGAAATCTGGCTCGACGCGGGCGGCTGCCACACTCCGATGACGGTTCTCGACCCACCCGCTGATGTAAAACCTGCCGGCAGCATCGTGTTGCTTCACGGGCTTTCAGCCAATCGCCGGTTGATGATGTATCTCGGCGAAGATTTTGCCGGACACGGTTTCCGCGCGTATGCGATTGACCTGCCGGGCCACGGCGACAGCCGCGACGCGTTTTCGTTCGCACACGCGCAGGACTGCGCTACCGCTGCCGTCGAATCGCTGATTCACAGCGGGCAGCTCGACCCCAAAACCACAATCCTGCTGGGCCATTCGATGGGCGGAGCGATCGCCATTCGCATGGCTGATCGCGATCCCGTCGCCGCTACCATTGCACTTTCGCCAGCTCCGATGAACGCGCCGCAGCGCATGCCGGCAAATTTGCTCGTGTTCAGCGCGAGCGCGGATTTGGGCATCCTGAAACGCGTGGCGCAAAGTCTAGCCGACGCAGCCGGCGGCGAGCGCACCGCGCCGGACGACTTCGTGCAGCAGCGCGCGTTCGAGCTGCGCTGGCTGCCGCGCTCGACTCACACCAGCCTGCTCTCCGACCGTCGCGTGGCGCATGATTCCGAAAAGTGGGCGATGCAGACGCTGTTTCCCGATATCGCCGCCGATACGCTCACTTTGAATCTGGACCTGGCCACGTATGAAACGTTCGGCAGGGGGCGCAGACGGCTCGCCGGCGGTGTGCTCGGCTTTCTCGGCATTCTGCTGCTGTTTCCGATGGTCGTGGCAGTGGCGGCGAAATTCGCCGTGCTTCCCGTGACAGCCGACGCGACAAACGCCGCAACCACTAGCGAGGCACAAGTTGAATCGCCCGGAAATCATCCGTCCACTCGGTATCTTCTCGGCGAAACTGCGCTCTGCGCGATGCTCGGCGTTCTGCTTCTGGTCCTCGGTGTGCCGCTGAAGTTCCTGCATCTCTATACTGGCGCGTACCTCGCGTCGCTGTTGCTGATGGTTGGCATCCTGCTGCTGATTTTCAATTTCGGCTTCGCGATGGAATACGCGTCGCTCCCCGGCAGAAAGCTCGTCGTCAGCGCGATTCTAGGCTTCGCCACGTTCCTCGCCATCGGCGCTTGGATGAATTGGCAACTCGACGACGCCTGGCTGAACGCGCCGCGCTGGCTGCGATTCGCGGGCCTGCTTCCGGTGATGTGGATGTACAGCTTCGCCGAAGAAGTTGTGCTCGGTCCGGTGCATCACGGCCTCGAACGCGCCGTGCGTTTCGCAATTTTCCTGCTGCTGCGCGCGGAAATATTTCTCGCCTGCACGCTCGCCTGGTATCTGTTCGCCAGCGGACAGGTGCTCATTCCCCTGCTTTTCGTGTACCTGGCGGCGTTTTCCATCTTGCAAAGGCTTGCTACCGATGCGTTACGGTCTCGCATCGCCTCCGCCACAGCCGCGGCATTATTTGGTGCTATACTCGGCTCCTGGTTCATTGCCTGCGTTTTCCCTCTAACTTGAGCCAGGTCACAGCAGGGGACATGAAAGAAATAGCGATTGTCGGCGGCGGTCCTGCGGGTGCGCTTTGTGGCGAACGTCTGGCCAGCGCCGGTTTTCAGGTGACGATTTATGACGAGCGCCTCGTATGGGAAAAACCCTGCGGCGGGGGCTTAACTCATAAAGCCATCGAAGCTTATCCCTTCCTGCTCGATTCCCCGCAGCCGAAAAAAATCGTGCGCAAGGCGGAGCTCATTTCCAGCAGCGGGCATCGCGCGCAGTTTGAAATGAACCATCCCATCGTGATTTACGCGCGCAAAGTGCTGAACGGCCTGCTACTCGACCGCGCCATCGCCGCCGGATGCACGGCGGTCTGCTCACGCGTCACGAATGTGAAAACGAACGGCCCGCGCGTCAGTCTGATGGCTGGAGGCGAAGAGCGTTATTCGGATTTTATTGTGTTAGCCGCCGGAGCACGCAACCAGCTGCTGCCGGAAACCACTGCTCTCGGCTCGAAGGATTTGGAAGTCACAATGGGCTACTTCGTTCCCACCGAAGAAGACATCATCAAAATCAAATTTCTGAAGCAGTTTGAGGGTTACCTGTGGTCTTTTCCGCGCGCGGATCATCTTTCCGTGGGCATTTGCGCGAAGATGGGGCAGACTTCGACGCCCGTTCTGCGCCGCCACCTGGATGCATTTTTCGAGGAAGAAAACATTCCTCGCGCGGGCGCACAGTTTTACAGTCATGTGCTGCCTTCGCCGCAAGCGAAAACCATTCGCAGCCGTAAAATCATGGGCCGCAACTGGGCGATGGCTGGCGACGCGGCTGCCACGGTTGATCCCATTACCGGCGAGGGCCTCTACTACGCGCTGCGCTCCGGTGACTTGCTGGCGCAGGCTATCGCGGCAGGGCAACCCGAACTTTATCCCGCGCAGTTGCGCGCGGCCTTTTCGGCGGACTTGGAATTCGCCGCCAACATTGCCAAAAAAGTTTTCCGCGGAAATTTTCTGGGGAGCGCGATCACCACGCGCATGGTGCAACTGCTGAATTATTCACCTGCGTTTCGCGATCTGATTCGCGACGTATTCAGTGGCTCGCAGGATTATCGCAGCCTCAAACGCCGCCTGTGGGCGCAGCTCGGCATCACCGTCGCGGAATTCACACGCAGCTTCCTCGATCCACGCACGATAGCCTGCGCGCGAGCTGCCGCGCCCTCGGCTGCCGATAACCGCGAACCTTCGCGATGAAGCGACCAGCCAAGCCGCGCAAGCGCGCCAGCAATCCCATCAAGAATGTAAAACGCTCCGGAACTCCGGGACCGGCAGATGCAGGAAGGCCGGGCGTGGGCCTGGAATCCTCCATCGAGCGAGTAATCCCGCGCGAATGGACCATCGCAGCGTTCGATCCGAATCTTCCGGCGGTACTCTCGACTCCCGCGATGGCGGGCATGACGGAAATCGCCGCTGCGCAAGCCGTGCGCGGCGAGCTGCCGCCCGGCGCCATCACAGTAGGCACGCGAATTGAGGTCGATCATCTGAAGCCTGCGACGGAGGGTGCGACCGTGCGCCTTGCGCAGCAGGCGCTGATGCTGCGCCGCAGCAGTTGGCGTTCGCACGTCGTCTCTATCGATGAATTGAGCGCAAACGAAGAAACTGCCATGCCGCTACAAATTCCCGATTCCAGGCCGAACCCGGAACGGAGCTACTCTCAGCGAGAGCAGCGGCGAATCCTTTACCGGGCCATGAACGACCTCACGCCTGGAATCCGTGCGGCGCTGGAAATCCGGGAGATTGGCGAGCAGTCGGTGAGGGAAACAGCGCAAATCCTGGGAGTTTCGATCCCGGCCGTGAAATCAAGAGTAAACCGCGGACGCAGGATACTTCGCGAAAAGCTCGAACGGCGCATGGCATTCAAGAACACAGTCCCCGCGCGCCAGGTGCAACCTGCGGCGTGATCCGCACTGGCAATAGCGACGAATCACAATTCAACAATGTTGGGTGAACTTTGGTTGGTGCCCGGAGAGGGAATCGAACCCCCACGACCTTGCGGTCACGAGATTTTGAGTCTCGCGCGTCTGCCAGTTCCGCCATCCGGGCGCTAGCTTTTCCTGAGTTTCGCAGCCTTGCAGCGCTCAGTCAAGTTGTGCTTGAGATAGCGCCAGAACGCATCAGCGGTCTAGTAACTGGCCGCCTGCGCGGCGTGCTTTCTTCCTCGCTCATTGCCGCCATCGCCGATCGCCAGAGGTCGTGAATTTCTCGCGGTTGATACGGCAGCGGAACCGAAGTAGTATTTGTGTTCGTGGCGCGATCCAGTCGCGCGCAGGACCATTCCCGCCTCCCAGGGAGAACGCCGTGAAGAGCCCCTCTTCGGATAGTGAAAATCAAAAAGTAAAAGAAGGCCTGACGCGTCGCCGCTTCCTGGAGACGACGGTCGGCACCACCGTAGCCTCGGCCATGGCGGGCAGTTTGCAGCCGCACGTGTCCGCGAACTTGCACGCGCATGCATCAGCGGCGGACGCGAGGAACGGAATTCCCTATCGGACGCTCGGCAACACCGGAGAGAAAGTTTCCTCCGTCGGCCTGGGCGGATATCACATCGGCATGCAATCCGACGAGCAGGACAGCATACGCATCATCCGCACCGCGCTCGATGAAGGCATCAATTTCCTGGACAACTGCTGGGACTACAACGCCGGCACCAGCGAAGTCCGCATGGGAAAAGCGCTGCAGGATGGCTACCGGCAAAAAGCATTTTTGATGACGAAAATTGACAGCCACACCAAGCAGGGCGCCACTTCTCAGATCAATGAATCGCTGCGCCGGCTGCAGACCGATCACATTGACCTGCTGCAATTCCATGAGGTGATTCGCGACACCGACCCCGAAGCGATTTTCGCGCCGAATGGATCGCTCGCAGCCGCGCTCGCCGCCAAGCAGCAGGGCAAGATCCGCTATATCGGTTTTACAGGCCACAAAAGCCCTCAAGTTCACCTGAAAATGCTGAACACCGCGTTCGCGCACAAGTTCACTTTCAATTCCGTGCAAATGCCGCTGAACTTGATGGACGCGCACTACGATAGCTTCGAAAAGTTAGTGCTGCCCGTGCTGGTGACGCACAACATCGGGGTGCTGGGCATGAAGCCGCTGGGAAACGGCCTGATCTTGCGGAGCAAAACGGCGGAGCCGGTGGAGTGCCTGCAATACGCGTTGAACTTGCCAACGAGCGTGGTCATCACTGGCTGCGACACACTGCCCATCCTGCAGCAAGCGCTGCAGACCGCGCGCACGTTCCGTCCGCTGAGCCAGGAACAAGCTGCGACGCTGCTAGCAAAGACCGAGAAGGCCGCGCAGGGTGGCGAGCACGAGCTATACAAAACGGCCCACAATTTCGATGGCACGATTATGAATCCGCAGTGGCTCGACTAGGTGGCCGCCCGACTCCGGATTCTAGTGGATCATGGCGGCTGACTTGATGGGAGATACGCATGGAGGATCAGGTTCGGTACTACAAAGCCAAGCTCCAGTACGAAATCGACCCCTGGGATTTGAATGAGGCCCTTGTACGAGGGGACAAGATCCTTCTTGTCGATACGCGATCGCCGGAGGCCTACGGAACAAGCCACATTCCTGGCGCTGTCAATATCCCACATCGCACGATGACTGCGGCAACGACGGCGCATTTGGACAAAGAGGCTTTAATCGTTACGTATTGCGATGGGATTCGATGCAATGGCTCGACCAAAGGAGCACTGAACATGGTCCAGCTTGGTTTCCGTGTAAAAGAGTTGATTGGCGGTCTGGATTGTTGGCGCTTCGACGGCTATCCGGTTGCCGGATTAGAGCCCGTGCAGCCTTCCGGTTCCTGCGGTTGTTCATAGGCTAAGCTCGTCGAATGAGTTCGCCTGGCGGTACGTGAGCGCCGCTGTCACTATCTAAGGTCTTCGTTGTGGCTGAAGCCACTACCTACAAGGACTCCCGTTCCCGCTTTAACTTCCGCTGCCGCCTCGAATCAATCGGATCGCCTCCGGCAGGGCCGCAGCTTCTGCTTGTGTCCCGCCTCCCGAACCGCGCGACGCGGCGCCGTTTGCATCCTGCGCGTCCGCTGATCCGTCGCTGCCCTCGCCGGGGGCGAGAAAGAGATTCGATTCCAGGCCGTGCTGTTTCGTATAGAGATCGAAATAGCGTCCGCGCGCGGCGTACAAGGAAGCGTGCGTGCCGCGCTCGATAATTCGGCCGGCCTCGAGCACCAAAATCTGGTCGGCGCGCCGCACCGTGGATAGCCGGTGCGCGATCACAAATGTGGTGCGTCCGCGCATCAGATAGCGCAAGCCCTCCTGAATGAACGCTTCCGATTCGGAATCCAGGCTGGAAGTCGCCTCGTCCAAAATCAAAATCCTCGGATCAGCTAGAATCGCGCGCGCAATGGAAACGCGCTGGCGCTGCCCTCCGGAAAGTTTCACGCCGCGTTCACCCACCACCGTGTCGTACTTGTTCTCGAATCCTTCCGCAAACTCATCTACGCGCGCGATGCGGCAAGCAGCCAGAATCTCCTCGTGCGTGGCATTCGGCCGCGAAAATCCCACGTTCTCGCGAATCGAGCCGTCGAAAAGAAAAGTTTCCTGCAGCACCACGCCCAGCTGCGTGCGGTAGGAATCCAGGCGCACTTTCGCCAAATCCACGCCATCCACCAGCACGCGGCCGCTCGTAGGCACGTAGAAAGCCGCGATCAACCCGATCACCGTGGATTTTCCCGCGCCCGAAGGACCCACCAGCGCAGTCACCGTTCCCGGCTGCGAGTTAAACGCAATTTCGTGCAGCACTTCCTTACCAGTATCGTAGGAAAAACTCACATCCTCGAAAATCACTTCGCCGCGAATGCGCTCCAGCGATTCGCGCCGGTTGGGATCTTCGTCTTCGGGGTTTTCGTTCAACACCTCGCGAGTGCGCTCCAGTCCCGCCAGAGCTTCGGTGATCTGCGGCCCTATCCCGACAATCTGAAACACCGGCGCCACCAGAAATCCCAGGAACAATGTGTACGAAAAGAATGTTCCAGCAGTCATAGTCCCCGCCAGAATCTGCCGCGCGCCAAGAAACATGATCAGCGCACTGACGATCCCCATCAGGCTGGTTGCCGAAAGGCTCATCAACGAAGTAGCGGTGAGGGTCTGCAGCACGTTGTCCAGCAGCCGCTGCACGCCCGCGCCAAAAACTTTTTCCTCGCGCGCTTCGGCGTGGTAGCCCTTAACCACGCGCACTCCGCCGATGGATTCCGTCAGCCGGCCCGTCACTTCGGCGTTGATCTTCGGCCGCGCGCGGAAAATCGGGCGAATGGTCTTGAACGCGCGGTTCAGCGCCACGCCAAAAATAAATAACACGACGAACGCGACGGCCGTCATGCTCACGCTGGTACGCAGCAGGTACACCATGGCGATCACAGCCGTCATGATTCCGCCCGCGAATTCCACCAGGCCCGTGCCGATCAGGTTGCGCACGCCTTCCACGTCGCTCATGATCCGCGAAATCAACACGCCGGTTTTGTTCCCGTCGTAATACGATACCGGCAGCCGTCCGATGTGCGCCTGCACTTTTTCGCGCAGCTCGGAGATCATGCGCCACGAAGATTTGGAGAGCAGTTGGGTCAACGCGTAGGAAGTGAGTCCCTGAATCACCGTCGCCGTCACCACCACAAGGACGATCACCGGCAGCAGGCGTGCTTGCCGTTTCAAAATTACGTCATCGAGTAAATATTTTGTGGAAGCGGGCAGGACGAGTCCCGAAACCCGGTTAATCACCATCAGCCCGAAACCTATCGCCAGAACTCCGCGGCGCGGCTTGATCAGCGCCAGAACGTCGGGCAGCAGCTTCCAGTCGAATTTCGCTTTCGCGGGCTTGCCCTCGCCGCTGTTCTTCTTTTCTTGGCGCTCCATCCGGTTGCCCATGCGTTCGACGCCGGGATTGGCTTGTCTTCCGAGCATTCCTCACTATACCTTGAAATTCTTTTCGCTGCCTGCGCCGCACAAGCGTTCGCTGGGAATGCTTTCTCCGCGTTCACTGTGTTGAATCTTTTGACGTTTCGATAAAGCCTCACCCCAGTTGTTCCGCCCCACTACGGGTGATAGACTCCACGCATGGCCAAGAAAAAATCAGCAAGCAAAAAGAAATCCGCGAAGAAACCGGCAAGCCCAAAAAAGAAAGCAATCCTCCAGAAAAAGGCCCAGGCAAAAAAGATCACGCCGAACAAGAAGCCGGCGCGGCGCAAGAAGACGCGGCCCCGCGCGCCCGCCGAGGTCTCCAATCCCATTGTCTCGCCCAGCCGCCGCGGCCTAGGTCCCGGCGCGGGCGGACAATCCGGCGACAATCAAGGCCTCTCCCGCAAGGAGTCCGCCGATTCCGAAAGCGTCGAGGAATTGAGCGAAGAGGGTCAGGAGTACGAGGCGGAAGTGATTAGCGGCGTCGAAAACGCGCGCGATCCCGACCAGGGGGATGTCACTACGAAGGAAGTTCCCGAAGACGACGTGCCTACCGAGTACGACGACCAGTAACAAGCTAGCGATAGCGCAAACTCTCGCAGCAACGGCAAAAAGAAAACTCCGCCACTCGACCCAGGAGCGCAAGCGGTCTTGGGTCGAGCACACGAAGCTACGTCTCAACACGTCGTTTTCGCTTTACTGCTTCGCTCTGCTGCTAGCGCGAGCCTGCTGTGTGGGCCTTGGTGCGTTCGCTACGTTCTTCACTGGAGGAATTGTCCGCATGTTGCTCGGGTTGATCATGAAGTGTTTTCAGGAACCCATCTACTTCCGCCGTGGCCTTTTCTTTTGCGAGGCCGTAGCGTTCTTGCACGCGTCCGATAAGAACATCGCGCTTACCGGCAATCACCTGAATGTCGCTGTCGGTTAAGTGCCCCCATTTCTGCCGCACCTGCCCCGTTATCTGCTTCCATTTGCCTTCCAATTGGTCTGTGTTCATTTCGATTTTCCCCTTTGCGATCGCTGGCGCATTCACTCGCCCCAAGTGCTGCCCTTAATTGCGGCGTTCGCTCGTCCACTGGATATGCTCGCAATGCTTCTGCCAGCACTGTGGTCATTTCCGAAGTGGAGCATGGAGAAGACGTTACGCTCTAGGAACGCCCGGGCCCATGTGCCGGCGAGGACCCGGCACTATGTAATTTTGGCCTGGTTTCGATGGTTTTTCCTCGGCTCGGGTCTGGCACCCGGCACTGGATTTCCCCCGCGGCCGCCCCGGCGACGCTTCCCAATAAAGGAATCGCCTGGTGACTTTTTCACACCTTCGTTGTTGCGAAATTGTCACATCGCGTTGGCGCGAGTAACCTTGCTTGCTGCGATTGCATCTGCTACAGATGGAAGAAGTCGTGATTCGAATTTGCCGCTTTATTTTTGCATCAAAATCTCGCGGCTCGGGTTAGAAGGCAGCATGAGGGGATTTCTCGCCGTGCTCCAGGAAATCTACGTTGTGCGGCCGGCGAAAGTACCGAAGGGACAGCATAAATATCTGTTTGCACATCTCGTTCGAAGGAATAAGCCCATGAACAAGCGTGCGTGGTTGGCGAGCTTATTAGCCGTTGTAGGAGCGTTTGGGCTGGCGGCCTGCGGCGGCGGGAACGGAGGAAGCCCTCCGCCCGTGGTCAGCGTGACCATCACTACCGACGTGTCGAACATCGAGACCTTCCAGACCGTGCAATTCAGCGCCACTGTGACCGGGACTTCGAATACCGCCGTCACCTGGCAGCTCAGCTGCAATACGACGCCGGCATCGGCTTGCGGCACGATGTCCGCCGCCGGCATGTACGTGGCGCCAAATACTGTGCCGACGCTTTCTACCGCGAGCAGCACCGATCCGGCCACCCTCACCGTTACAGCCACTTCGCAGGCTGACTCTAATGCTACCAATAGCGTCGGATTCACCGTTGACTCACTGAACATGCAGCCGTACACGGCACCCGTACCGCTCGGCTCCTCCGGGGGAAATGCGGACGCTATTTGCCTCACCCCGGCGCCGGGATTTTGCTTTGGCGGAACGCTGGGATCGTTGCTGACAAGCAATGCTACGCCCCCTGCACTCGTTATCCTTTCCAACAATCACGTCCTGGGTATGAGCGATGGCGCAACTGTCGGACAAGAAGTGACGCAGCCCGGAGTAATTGAAACGAACTGCTCTCTCATCGGGACGATCAACGTCGCGACTGTGACCAACATTCTCAGCCTGCAGAATCAACCCGTTCCGGCGTTTCCTGTGGACGTCACCACCGCCCAAATCACCACCGGACAAGTGGACCTAACTGGCAGCATTTTGGAATTGGGAGCGGTCACCAACGGCGTGCCGCAACCCGCACCGCCCGCAGCGGGCACGGGCGTGGCTGCCAGCATGAGTGAATTACTGGCGAAAAGTGGGCGCACAACGGGCTTGACGTGCGCGGAGGTTGAAAGCATCGATCTAACCGGCCTGATCGTGGGATATTCAGAGGGCTGCGCGACCGCCACTTCGTTTTCGGTCACTTACAATGACGAGATCGAAGTCGGGAACATGTTCAACGGCCAGAACTTCATCGGCGACGGAGATTCGGGCTCGCTTGCCGTCGATGCGGCCACAGCACAGCCGGTAGCGCTGATGTTCGCTGGCAATGAAAATAGTGCGATCGGAAACCCGGTCGCCGATGTGCTCAACGCATTGCACGCCAGCACTGGCCATACCTACACATTCGTCGGCGGCGCGCAGCACGCAGTGCCGGGATGCTCACTGCCGGGCCTCAGCTCAGTGAAAGTGACGCCGCAATCCGCCGCTGCTCTTCCCGCTGGCATCGCCCAGCGCGGCCAGACAGCTGCCGCGAGCTACAGCACGCAAATCATGAATACTCCTGGCGTCTCGGCTTACGGCGGGGGCGGCAGCCTCGACGCTCCCAACGAGCCAGCCGTCCTGATGTTCGTCGCGCCCGGCGCATCACACGCCGGCATTCCGACGACGATTGACGGAGTACGCACGCGCCTGATTGAATCGAATTCCGATTCCGCGCGCGGCGCTTTGAGCACGCAGCAAAGCGCGCAACTCGCGTCGCAATCGGAGCAGGCGCAAGCCGTTGAAATCCTGGCCAGCGCCATCGAGCACACCAAAACCATCAAGGAGCAACACGTAGCCGAACTGATGAGCGATCCCGCGGTCGTAGGCGTCGGGGTCAGCGCCAGCCTCGATAGCCCCGGCGATCCCGCGTTGATGATCTTCGTGCTGAAAGGCAAAGCGCACAACGCGATTCCAGCTACGATTGACGGCGTGCGCACGCGAATCAAGGAAACCAGCCCATTCCGCGCCAACGTAGCGCACCCGCTGAAGTCGCCCGTCGGCGCCGGCTGCCACATGCCGAAGAACGCGCCCGCGACGACGCTGAACGCAGTTCCCGCGGCGCTGCAATCAAGCGCATCACCAAGTCCGAGCGTTCAACCGATAGCGCTCACAATCACTCAGCGCTAAGACGTCAAAATAAATCCAGCGGACGCGACACGCTTCTTGCGCGGTCATCCTGAGCGCAGCAAAGGATCTCGCTTGCCTTCGCCTTTCTCTGCGCCCTATGCGTCTCTGCGGTAAAATCCGCACCAGCGTCGCGTACCATGCGCTCCCCGCCTTCTATCCACCGCGACTAATGATATCCTCCTCCTAGACCTGACATGGCGCCGAAGAAGCCAGCCACTCTGCAGTACATCTGCCTCGCGATCCTCTTCGTGCTCGTCTGCGCGTACCAAGCCCGCGCGATGCTCTACTACTTCCCCGAAATGTTTCATCACCAGGCTGTTGGCTGGCCCTTCATCCCCACTTACACCGCCGGCGAGCCGCACGCCACGTTCGTGCTCCCCAACGGAATCGATGCCGGAATAAAAGAAGGTGACATCCTCGTCGCCATCAACGGACGTCCTTTCACCGCCACAGCCGTCTACGGCGAAGCGATAGCACACGCCGCAGCGGGCGACTCGATGCAAGTAACCGTCCGCACGCCCGGCGATGCCGCCCCGCGGACCGTAAACGTGACCCTCCAGCCGCACCGGCTCTTCTTGAGCAGCGCAGGCGTTGTGATGGTCGTGACGCTGAAAATCGTCCTACCCATCTTTTGCATCCTGCTGGGATTCTGGGTCGCCGCGGTGCGCCCGCGCGATCCTTCTGCGTGGCTGTTAGTGCCGGTCCTGCTCCCTCTCTCCACTCTTTACAATGCCGGGATCGAAAGCTGGGGTCCGGGGATTCGGGATCTCGCGACGATCTATCGATTTGCCGTCGGTGCCGAGTGGCCTCTCTTCATGTTCCTGTTCGGCTTGTATTTCCCGGAACGCTCGACGGAACGCGAAGATCCTCGCTGGTGGCGCTGGACCACCGCCATTTTTATTCCCACCCTGATCGTCGTCGCCATTCTAATCGTCGTCGAACAGGTCGGCGAAATCGAAAATTTCGCCGCAGTTTCACGGCTGTCCGCATTTCTGGAACACATGAGCCCGCTGCTTTTTCTGCTTAATTTTGCCGGCGTCGGCAGTTTCTTCGCGTCCATGAAAATCAAATCGGGCCTGGCAGCATCGCGCGACGTCAAGCGCCGCTTCAATCTGGTATACGCCGGCGCGACGCTCGCCATGACGCCGCTTTTCATTCTCTCCATCGTGCAGATCTTCAAAGGCAAGCCGCTCGAGCAGATTTTCCCGGAGTGGCTGGTCCTCGGCGGCCTGTTGATGTTGATGTTTTTCCCGGTGACGCTCGCCTACGCGATCGTGGTGCAACGCGCGATGGACGTGCGCGTGGTAATTCGTCAAGGCCTGCAGTATGCGCTGGCGCGCCACGGCGTCCTGGTTCTGCAAATCATCCTCACCAGCATCATCGTCACGGCAGCGGTTACTCTGGAAAGCGGCGCCGAGCGCAGTCGGCCCCAGAAGATAATAATTATTTCCGTCAGTTTCATCGCCATCCTGTGGCTGCGGAAATTGTCGGGCTCTGTTCGCGTGTGGGTTGATCGCCGTTTCTTCCGCGACGCCTACAACGCCGAACAGATTCTTTCCGGACTGAGCGATGAAGTTCGAACCATCGTCGAAACCGAGCCCCTGCTGGAACGTGTCGCACAGCGCATCGCCGAATCTCTGCACGTGCCGCGCGTCGCCGTGCTGCTCGAAGATGGCGGCTGGTACCGGCCGGCCTACGCGATGGGTTACGCATCGGCACCCGAGGGAGGCCTGCCGGATTCCGCCGCCACGATTCAGCGCCTGCGCCGGGATTCCGATCCCGAACGGATTTATCTCGACGATCAGTATTCTTGGATTAACTCTTCTTCGGTTTCGGAAGAGGAAAGGCGAACGCTTGGTGACCTTCACCCGCAACTCCTGTTGCCTCTATCCATGAAGGAAAAACTTCTCGGCGTTATCGCGCTCGGTGAAAAACGTTCCGAAGAACCGTACTCCGGCAGCGACCTTCGGCTGCTGAAGTCTGTCGCGACGCAAACCGGCCTGGCGCTCGCTAACGCGCAGTTAACCAGCGCCATCGCCGTCGAAGTGGGCCGCCGCGAAAAAATGAACCGCGAGATCGAAATCGCCCGCGAAGTGCAGGAGCGATTGTTCCCGCAGAAACTGCCGCCGGTTGCCGGTGTGGATTATCGCGGACGCTGCCGCACTGCTTTGGGTGTCGGCGGCGATTATTACGATTTCCTCGCGCTGCCCGGCGGAATGCTCGGCGTCGCGCTGGGCGATATTTCAGGCAAGGGTATTCCCGCGGCGCTGATGATGGCCAGCCTGCAGGCTTCCTTGCGCGCCGAAGCGATGCGCGCCGGGAACGAAATCGCTGCGCTGATGTCGCGCGTCAATCAGGCTTTGTACGAAGCTTCCTCGGCCGATCGCTACGCCACTTTTTTCTACGCGCAGTTCGACCCAGAGTCGCGCCGTCTCACGTACGTGAACGGCGGCCATTGCGCGCCGCTGCTTTTTCGCGCGGATACGAGTGGAGGAACCGCCGGAGTCGAACATCTCGGCAGCAAGAAAATCGAACGGCTCGACGAGGGCGGCCCCGTCATCGGATTAATTCCGGATTGCGCATATCAACAAGCGGAACTCACGCTTGCCTGGGGCGATTGTCTTGTCATCTTCACCGATGGCGTTAGCGAAGCCATGAATCCTGCGCTCGAAGAATGGGGCGAAGAGCGCCTGATTGCCACCGTCGTTGCGGCGCAAGGATGCGAAGCCTCGGAAATCATCATGCGCATCATGCAAGCAGCCGATCAATTCGCCGCAGGCGCGCCGCAGCACGACGACATGACCCTGATCGTTCTGCGCTTTCTGTGATCGCCCAAAACATTGCCAGTTGCTTTTCCCGGCCTGGCGCATCTATAAACAGGGTGAATCCAGCCCACCGACGGAGGTTCCAGCAATGAAAATTCGCACCGCAATCCTAGCTGCAGCTCTGTGCGCTTCAAGCATCGCACCGCAGTCCGCATCGGCCCGCACTACGCCACCGCAAAAGTCATCCGCGCAGATGGCGCAATCGGCGCACTCGGACATCGTCAACGCCGCCGGCCAGAAAATCGGCACGGCCATCTTATCCTCGTCCGCACGCGGCGTGCGCATTGACGTGGACGTGACCCAACTAACACCCGGCACGCATGGCATCCACATTCACACCGTCGGAAAATGCGAAGGCCCCGATTTCAAAACGGCAGGCGGCCATTTCAATCCAGCGGGGAAAAAACACGGAAGGGACAACCCTGAAGGCCCGCACAACGGCGACCTACTAAATCTAGAAGTGGGGGCCGACGGCCATGGCACCGCGTCGCTACTAGATGCCAACGTTACACTGCACGATGGCCCGACTTCGCTATTTCAACCCGGCGGCACGGCACTTGTGATCCATGCCGCGCCTGACGATTACAAGACCGACCCAGCAGGAAATTCCGGCGCGCGCATTGCCTGCGGCGTGATCGTAAAATAATTAATTGTGCGCGGGTCTTCGCGGGCAGCGGAACGCCCGCGATTGCTGTCGGCAAAGCATCCTGAGGTGTTGGAAAGTTACTGCGTGTCAATCGTGCGCAACGCCGTCTGTTCATCCGGGAAATCGGTGAACACCGTGTGCAGATTGGTCATATGCAGGATTTCACGCGCACGCGGGCTCAGATCCACAGCGTGCAACTCAGCATTATTCTTGCGCGCCGAATACAATCCGCGGATCAGCTGCCCGATCCCGGAGCTGTCCAGGTAGGAAACGTCGCGAAAATTCAGCAACACGCGCTTGCGCCCGTCTTCGAAAAGGTCCAGGAGCAATTCGTGAACCGCTTCTCCTTCGATCAGCGTAAATCTTCCGCGCACATCCACCACCGTTACGGTTCCCAGCTGACGAGTGCTAGCACTAAAACCCACTAATGGCCTCCCCACAGATGTAGCTGCCATCTTACCGCACGCACGCGGAAATTCTGAAATCGCGCCGGCAGACGCATCACAGTCGCCGCGCGAAAAAAGTTCGGTGCAGAGACGCTACGAAGATATTTCGGCCAGCCAGGAATCCAGCAACTTCAGTTGCTCGGGCGCGGGATTAAGGAAAGTCACGCCCATGCCCATGCCGTGCTGCACGTATACGATCTTGCCTTTGGTTTCGAACACGCCTTGATCGCGCGAAATGCGGACGTCGAGCCCGGTGCCCTCCGGCAACGTGATCAGCACGTCCACGTAGCATCCCTTCCGGCTGATTTCGGAGATGCGGCCGGAAATTCGCGTGTCGGTGTGTGGCTCGCGCAATTCGATGCTGGCGATCAATGTGAAGCGCGGAACTTCGCGGTGTTCGCGGTAGGGCCCCCCGGGGTTGACAGGTGTGCCGGAAAATCCGCCCATGAGTGATTCTCCCAACGGCGCCAGAGACTTGTGCCAGAGTGGCACACCCTCGACCGCGCCGCTACCTTTCTCTGGCCTGCTGACGCCAAAAGTGAACCGCCGCTTTCTGTTCGCCTTACTCTAGCCGGGCAAATCGCGCGCAGGCATTCGTCGTACGCTGTTATTACCAACGCGTAACTTCGTATAATTTTTAGGGGTATCGGTACTTATACCGATCCCCAGTGCTCCTGTTTTCGCTTTCTTAACGGTCGGCCCTTGGCTCTAACTTGGACCTGAGATAACCTAGGGCAGCTTTGGGAATTTGCTACCGTCGCCTGGGCGGCACTTTTTGAGGGCTGCGGATTTTCCGGGTTCTTCAGACCAATCGCGCGTGGAAACGGGAATCTGCTTCCAATTGAAAGCAGACTTTTCCATTTTCCGGTTTTCGTCGGTATTTTCGATTCCCAAAGGCGGAAAGAAGGAAGCCGCCACGAGCTGCTGCACAGGCCCGGGGCAATTTTCGTTCTTCGTAGGATTAAGCGGGTGGGCAGCTTCATCCCCCCGCACCTTCAGACTACCGGACCGTTGGGCTCCGGGGATAGGTCACGCAAATGGAGCCAGGGACACGTTCAGGAGATCAACTGCGGGAGCTCCGCAGCCGTATAGGCGTAACCACGCGGGAAGTGGAAGAACTAAGCAGGAAGATTGCCCTCGAGTCCGAAAACGAGGAGTTCTACATCTCCAACGCATGGCTGACGCAGATCGAGAACCGGAATTCTGTCCCCAGCATCTACAAACTATTCAGCCTTAGTGTTATCTACCGCGCGAAATTCACCGATCTGCTTGCCGCCTTTGGCGTCCTGCTCGATGAAACCATGCGTTATCAGATGTCCACACCGCTGCAGAATACCCACTTGGCCACGCTGGAGGCTCCCGCCACCGACAAAATCATGAATTTCCCCGTGCGTTTTGACCGCGGCTTCAACCTGGAGAAGACCAACCTTCTTTCGCGGATGGTGGAAATATGGGGCGAAGTTCCGATTTCATTCATTCAGAAACTGGACTTGCGCCACTGCCAGTACGGATATATCGGCATGGACGACTCTTCAATGTATCCGGTGTTGCGCCCCGGGTCATTCGTACAGATTGATAGCCATATGAACCGCACCCACCCCTCCAGCTGGCGCACCGAATTCGACCGGCCCATTTACTTTATCGAATTGCGCGACAGCTACGCGTGTTCGTGGGTCGAATTGCGAGGCTCGGAACTCACTCTCGTCCCCCACCCTCTTTCGGGGTCGGCGATCCGGCAGTTCCCCTACCCGGATGAAGCGGAAATCATTGGACAGGTGACAGGGGTCGCGATGCGCCTGGTTTCGTGCGAACCATCAGACGCGCCTCCAAAATAGCCAGGGCCACCTTCAGGTTGGAAAAAACAAGCTCGCTGGATAGCGAATCAACTCCCACTGGAACGGCTACCCGATAGGGTTCCAGTCCTTTCCAGGCCGCTATGAAATCGCCGGGCGCGACGCGCGTGCTTCGCAAGTACGCTTCCAGCTCGTGGACCAGCTCTTCCAGCGACGCAGCCACCAGTTCCTCGAATGCCTCGCGATGGCATCCCGCGAGCGCTTCACAGGCAGCTTCTTCTGAAAAACGCGCCGCGAGCCCGTGGTGATAATACAAACCGGTGTTGTAGTCGCGCGTCGAAGCCAGGTAAATCAATCGTTCCAACGGCTGAGTCATCTCCACCAGAGTGCGGCGGCGCAGATCGTCCGTCGCCGCCAGCACATCCATGTGTTTGGGTGGGGCGCCCATGGACTAAATCGCCGCCCCATCACCGGCCGAACTGCGGCGGAACGATTCCAGCGCCGGCGGATTCAAAAATGCCAGCGACTTTTCCGATGCCGCGCAAACGCGTCCGGCGGCTGCTGTCAGCACGCCCACCACCGCGCGCGCTCCGTACGGCCCGCGCGAGTACAGCAGGATGCGCAACGCGCGGCAAGCCAGCAGCAGTAGGGCCAAATCCAGTGCCAGGCGGATTTCCGTTACTACGCTCAGCTTTGCGTGCAGCCGCGAATAATCCAGATGGAATCGCATTAGATTGCGAATTTCGCAGCGCACCCGCCGGACCCACATCAGCGAAATCCGCTTACGCTCCTGCAGAAACAGATTTCCAATGTCCCCGGAGCCTACCCCCGTCACGTAGCGAAAATCCTCAGGATCGAATATTCGCTCGATCAGATTTTCTGGCAACAATCCCAACTGCAGCGTGCGCAACGCCTGTCGCGCCTCCACGAACTGCCGCCCGCATCCCTCGACCGGCGCGCGTTCCCTTCGCGCCAGCAGCCACAAGAAGATCAGCAGGCCGATGCCCACCAGTAAATAGAGCAGCAACCCAATCATGAGCCCGCCGCCCCACGCAAATTGGAGCGCACCGATTCCAACTGCGCTCGTGTGCCGTGAACCAGCGCGTCGTAGCCTCCGCCGCCCCGCCCTCCCCGCCCGTTTGCGGGCGGCTTCGGATTCGGGCTGTAAGACCATAGTGCGACCGTCCATACGATCAGAGCAAAAAAGTACGAGGCCGACTGCAAATCGCTCCAGATTCCATCGAAGCGTGGTCCTAGGAACGCACGCAGCGCCAGCGTCGTCAAACTCACGCCCACGTACGCTCCGAAACCAACGATCATGCCAGTGACGTTCTTACCAAGCTCGACACGATAGTAAAAAACGATCGCCAGAATCGTCGCCAGCACCAGCGCTTCAATCACGCGCAGATCCCGCTCCAGGTCCACCGTCGCAGCCGACGTGGACCAAACTGCGCGACTCGCCACACTCCATTCCACAAGACAGAACGTCACTATAAACACCGCGCAGCTTGCCCGTCGCGCCATGCGCTCGGCTCCGGGATAGGAAGCCAGCGCTTGCCGCACAATTTCCAACACCACTCCGCAACCCATCGCCAGCGTGGCAAACTGTGTCGGCCAATACCACGCTTCATAAAATCCCAGCTGCGAGCGCCCGATATACAGTCCCGCGGATACGATGAATACGCAGGAAATATAAGCGTAAAAATAAATGTACTTGGTGAACGTCTTGGTCTGAACGGAACGCACCAGCAGCGTGAATTCAAGCAACAACCCGGCGAGCCACAGAAGTAAACTTAACATGTCCGTTACTGGCGCAAATCGTAGCACAAATCCAGAGAGAGAATTACAGGTTTCTCCCCCCCCGCCAGCGCGTTCTGTTCGACCGTTTAGCCCGTCGTTACCGCATCAAGCCCGCCTATTAGACCGCCACCGCCAACGCCTTGGGCGGGACCGGGGGTTGCGTGCCATCGAACACCGAGGCGGACGCTTGGGTCATCTTCGGAGGAACCGGCGGTTGGGTGCCGTCCAGAAACGCCGCCTTAGGCGGAACCGGCGGTTGCGTCCCATCCAACACTCGAGCGAATGCTTCCATCGCTTTGGGCGGCACAGGGGGCTGCGTGCCATCCAGAAACGCCGCCTTAGGCGGAACCGGCGGTTGCGTCCCATCCAACACTCGAGCGAATGCTTCCATCACTTTGGGCGGCACAGGGGGCTGCGTGCCATCCAGAAACGCCGCCTTAGGCGGAACCGGCGGTTGCGTCCCATCAAACATTGCCGTCAAGTGGTTGTGTGACATTGCCTTGAGTGGCGCGACGCTTGCCTCCAGGCTGAAAACCACAAACAAAAACACCACTGCTGAAGCTATCCGGTTCATTGCGATCTCCTGTTTTTGGTCTTGGGCGCGTTTTAGCGCGTGGTGACCGTACAGGCGCGGAGCGAGCAAAACCTCGTGCGACGGAAAATGCTTGGGATTCAAAGCAGGAATGCCAATGTGGGCTTATTCGGGGGAAACAGCGAAGCAGCGAGGAGCGCGCTACGGTTCTGTCGCGCCTTTCAACGGATCCTTTCGCTCGTACTTATTGCCGAACGACCTCAAGTTAGTAGTCTCGTTACTAGGCCTTTATGCCGTTACCAGAATGGAACCCCTGCGGTACATACGTATATCCCGCCTGTCCACGCTCTGGCATTCTTTGTCGAGTCGTACACCAGCGAGGACCCATGTCGGAGATTCATGCTCAGAACTCGGCGCCGTCGGAGCGTCAGGCCCCTCCGCCCTTCGAGCCGGACAAAATTCGCGAGCATCTGTACCACCTTGATCGCCGCCAGTGGTGGCTGTGGAGTACGACGGTCGCAGTGATTCTGTTGCTGACGCTCGCCGTAGCGTCATTCGCCTTCCCTGCTATGCTCAGTCGCGAGGAATCTTCCTACTCGTTTTACCTGAACCAGGCCGTGCGTGCCTTGGTGGGGCTCGTTCTGGTCTTCAGCGTCTATCTGATTTATCAGCAGGTCCAGCTCATGCGACTCCGTCACGAAGTCGCCGACCAGATGCAGTCCCTCGCTAAGGTGGAAACTCTGGCGTCTGAGGTTTACAAGCTCGCGGCACTCGATCAGCTCACCGGTCTTTACAATCGCCGTTCCGGCGAGCAGCGCCTGGCACAGGAAATCAGCCGCGCGCAACGCCATGGCCGGCCGCTCACCGTGCTGCTGATGGACCTCGACGGCCTGAAACAGATTAACGACCGGCACGGACACGCCGCGGGCGATACCGTGCTCAAGGGCTTCGCCGATCGCCTGCAACGCGCCATTCGCGGCTCGGATCTGGCCGTGCGCCTGGGCGGCGACGAATTCATGGCCCTGCTTCCGGAATGCCGCTCCGAAGAGGTCCGGCACGTCCTGGGTCGCCTGGAAGGCATGGAGTTCGAGTTCGATAATGAGAAATTGCGCCTGCAGTATTCCCGCGGCTGGACCGATTACGCCGCCGGTGAAACACCTCAGGAACTTTTGAAACGTGCCGATATCGCTCTATATGAGAACAAGCGCGCCGGCAAACGCAGGGAAGTAGCGCCGCTGCAAACTCCGGTGGCGCAGTCCACGATCTAGCGGCCGGAACAGACTCTTGGAGTCCTATCCGGGCTCTTGTCATGGGACGCGATGAATTCACGCCGAGATCGTGTAACCGAGCACGTCGGAAGCACGTTTCACCACAGAAATGTTCTTGTGAGGAACAATACTCGAAATATCGCTTGCGCTAATTTGAGGGTTACTCGTAAGATACGCCCTAGTTAGAGGAAAGATACCATGCCCAAAGAGAAACCAAAGGTAAACATCGGAGAAGTAATCAAATCCTACCGCGCCGATCGCGGGCTTTCCCAAGGCGATATCGAGCGCCGCACGGGGCTGCTCCGTTGTTACCTCTCGCGCGTCGAAAACGGCCACACCGTTCCCTCGCTCGAAACCCTTGCGAAAATTGCCGAGGCCATGGAAATCTCCCTCGCCGACTTTTTCCCAGGCAGCGATACGCCCGGAGACCGAGAGACTCGCAAGATGCTCGGCGAACTCTCCGAAGAAGAAATCCGCTTCCTCGCGGACATCAAAAAATATTCCACGACCCTTTCCGACGACGATAAAAAACTCGTCCTGGCCATGATCCGCAAGATGGCCACCATCACTCCACCGCCATCGCGCGTGAACGGCAAGTCCGCCAATATCGGCCGCCGCCCCGAATACTAGGTCTAGCTCGCGGCGACACTATCTGTTTTCGTTTTATCATCTTCTTTTATCAATGTGCATCTGCGTTCATCTGTGGTGCCTTTGAACTCCATAGCACCGCCGCCAAGCACCGCTAGCACGATACCTCGTCAATTCGTTACAATAGACAGGACATGACACAGAAGCGGCACAAAACCGTAGGCGTAAAAGTTGGGAAAATCCAAGTCGGTGGCGGCGCGCCAGTCGTCGTCCAGTCCATGACGAACACCGACACGGTGGACATAGCCTCCACCACCCAACAATGCCTCGAACTAGCCCAGGCCGGCTCCGAACTCGTCCGCATCACGGTAAATATTCCCGAAGCCGCGGCCGCCGTGCCGGAAATCAAGAAGCGCCTTCTCGATGCCGGCTGTGACGTCCCCCTGATCGGCGACTTTCATTACAACGGCCACGTGCTTCTTACGAAATACCCCGCCTGCGCTAGCGCACTCGATAAATTGCGCATAAATCCCGGCAACGTCGGCGCCGGCCAGCGCCGCGACGAGCAATTTTCCACCATCTGCAAGGTCGCGCGAGATCACAACAAGCCCGTGCGCATCGGCGTGAACGGCGGCTCGCTGAATCAAGAGCTGGTGATGCGCAAGATGCAGGAAAACACGGACAAAGACCTCGGCAAATCCTCCGAAGAAATCATCAACGAGTGCATGGTCCTCTCGGCCCTGGAATCCACCGCGCTGGCCCTCGAATGCGGCCTGCGCAAAGATCAAATAATTATTTCGTGCAAAGTGTCCCGCCCGCACGATCTGGTCGCGATTTATCGCGACCTCGCCTCGAAGACCGATCAGCCGCTGCATCTCGGCTTGACCGAAGCGGGCATGGGAGCAAAAGGTCTCGTATGGTCTTCCGCTTCGATGGGCATTCTGCTCGATGAAGGCATCGGAGACACGATTCGCGTTTCGCTCACGCCGCGTCCGGGTGGTGATCGGCGCGACGAGGTCTACGCCGCCTGCGAGCTGCTGCAATCTCTCGGCCTGCGCACTTTCGCGCCCAGTGTCACTGCCTGCCCCGGCTGCGGACGAACCACCAGCACCACGTTTCAGGAATTAGCGGAAAGCATTCAGGGCTACATTCGCGACAAAATGCCCGAGTGGAAGCGTTACTACGAAGGCGTGGAAGATATGAAGCTCGCGGTGATGGGCTGCATCGTCAACGGTCCCGGCGAATCTAAAGCCGCCAACATCGGCATCAGCCTCCCCGGCACCGGCGAAGCGCCCCGCTGCCCCGTCTACATTGACGGCAAACATTTCAACACGCTGGAAGGCACCTACGACGAGCTCTCCGCCGCGTTTCAAAAGCTAGTGGACGACTACATCGCCACAAAATACGCGAAACGCGAACACCCGCTCCCAGAAGTAAACGTCCCACCGCCCCCAGCAGCAACCGCGAAATCCGCATTACGCGTACTTGCGTAATCCATATGGAGTGCGGCGGCTTGCCGCCGCTTTCGCCGAGAAGCCAGACTAACCGCAAACCGCACCAGGAGAGGCAAGCCTCGCCCGTTCAGTCGTAAACCGTGGCACAGCCCTGCACTCTCCTGGACGCGTCGCGAGAGCACAAGAAATCCGCCAGCACAATTGGCAATCCGCATTGACATATTCGCGCCACAATCATGCAACCTCATCCCACACACCTACGTCAATCCGTGTAGAGTCAGCTGAGTATACTCGGCGCGCTGCACCAGCTGGCGGAGCAGGTTCGAAGGAGCCCACCCATGCGAAGAACATTCCTGATCGTCGTAGCGATGACCCTGTTGCTGCCGTCCTTGGCCGCCGCCAAACCAAAAAAGAAAACCTACGGCAACGCGCCACAGGACGTTTTCCAAGCTGCGCTCAAGACAGCCCGCGATCGCCACGTCGTGACCTTCGTAGACGAAAAAAACCTGCTGTTTACCTTCAGCACCGGCGCCTCCGCCTTCTCCCAGGGCTTCATCGCGAACGCGTCCATAGAACCTGCGCCAGTTGGCGGCGCCACACTCACTATTAACGTGCAGAAGAAAGATAGCGGCAGCCTCGACTTCGACGCGGGCGACCGCATGGCCGACAAATTCTTCGATCAAGTAACGGAGGAACTGGCAGGAGAAACAAAACAAGCCGCTGAGGTAAAACCCGCGGCGCCTCCCGTAGCGATTCCCGCGTCGGTAGTCGCGACGCAAGTGCCGTCATCTGCGCCCGGCACAGTCACAGTTTCCACGAATCCCGCAGGCGCAGAGGTCTCTGTAGACGGCAATTTCGTAGGCAACGCCCCGGCCGACCTGAAACTTCCCCCCGGAAAACACTCCGTAGCCGTCTCACTGGACGGCTTCAAACCCTGGAGCCGCGACATGACAGTCCTATCCGGTTCCAAAACCAATCTCGACGCCACGCTGGAAAAACAATAGCGGCCGGGTAGCACAGGCAACAATCTTGCCTGTGCGGCTTCCGTAGCGCCGGCCTGCCTGCCGGTAGGCAGGCGTCTCGCCGGCTTATTTTTGTGAGGAACGCAACCGGTAATGGCCAGAACCGTCACCCGTGCCGCAGCGCGTTCAACGGATCGGTGCGCATCGCGCGCCGCGCCGGAATGTAACTAGCCGCCAGCGCCACGCCAGTCAATAGCACCGCAACGCTGGCGAACGTCGCGAGGTCCGTCGGCCGCACGCCAAACAGCAAGCTGGCCATCAATCGCGTCAGAGCCAGCGCCGCAATCACACCAATCCCCACGCCCGCCAGCACCGCGCCAATTCCCTGCCCGATCACGAGCTTCAGCACATCCGCTGGTTGCGCGCCCAGCGCCACGCGAATCCCGATCTCACGCGTCCGCTGCTGCACGGTGTACGAAATTAACCCATACAATCCAATCATCGCTAAAACCAGCGCAAGCCCCGCGAAACTACCAATCACGAGCGAAGGATACCGCCGCAGAAAGACGGAAGGCGTCTGATCGGTAAAATGCTCCATCGTTTGCGGCTGGATCAGAGGCAACTGCTGATCCAGCTGGTGCAGTGCCACCTGCGCCGAGCCCACAAACGCCGCCGGATCGCCCGCCGTCCGCACCATGTAAGTCAGAAAAGTCGAGGGCCCCTGCTCATTCGCCACATAAATCACCGGCGTCGCCGGACCCGCGAGGTCGTCCTGAGCAACATTGCCCACCACTCCCACAATCTCGCGATAAGGCTCCCTCGGATCAAAAGTAAACCGCATGCGTTTCCCCACCGCGAGTTCGTTCGGAAAATATTTATTCACGAACGCTTGATTGACCATCATCACCCAGGGAGCATCGAACTTGTCCGTTGCAGAAAACGTGCGCCCCGAAATCAGCGGCACTTTCAGCGTCGAAAAATAATCCCCGGTCACCGTAATAATGTCGCATTCGTCTTCCTGCCCCTGCGCCGTAGGACGACCCTGAACCACAAACCGAATAGTTCCCCCGCTTCCGCCAATCGGCAAAGCGCTGGTCACTCCCACGCCCTGCACGCCCGGCAAATTGCGCAGCTTGCCGCTGAACTGGTGCTCGAACAACCGCGCCGCCGGACTGTCGCCCGGATAATCTTTGTCGCTGGGATACGAACTATCCGGCAAGTTCACCGAGAACACCAGCAAGTTCCGCTGGTCAAACCCCGCATCTTGATGCAGCAACGCATGCAGACTCTGCAACATCAGGCCCGCGCCCACCAGCAGCACCAGCGACACCGCGATTTCCGCCGCGACCACTGCGTTGCGCCATCGCGCATGCGCCGTGCTGGTCCCTCCGCGCGATTCGTCCTTCAGCGCGTCGCTCACTTTCGTTTGCGACATAGAAAGCGCTGGAGCCAATCCGAAAAACACCGCGGTCAGCAATGTGACGCCGCAAAGAAACAAAAGCACTGGCAGATTCATCCCCGCTTCGCGCAAATTCGGCAACGAGCTCAGCACCGGCTGCGGAATCGCTGCGATCAACGCATTTACGCCCCACTGCGCCGCCGCAAACCCAACCGCCGCGCCCAGCGCAGCCAACAGCACACTTTCGGTCAGCAGTTGCGCGATCAATTGGCCGCGGCTCGCGCCCAGCGCCGTGCGTATCGCGAATTCCTTCCGCCGGCCCGCTGCCCGCGTCATCATCAAGTTCGCCACGTTCGCGCAAGCAATCAGCAGCACAAATCCCACCGCGCCGAAAATCACCAGCAACAACGGCTGCACCCGCCCCACGATCCTGTGCCGCATCGTGCCCATCGCCACAAACACGGACCCATCCTGCTGCGGATATTCCCGCGCCAGTTGTGCCGTGATCCCATCCATTTCCGCGTGCGCCTGCTCCATGCTCACTCCCGGCCCGAGTCGCGCAAAAACATGCATCCATCGCAGGTTTCGCCGCGTCAGCAAGTCCTGCGTGGCGTGCATCGGAACCCACAATGGAAAATCATTCGACGGCGCAAATTGAAAATCGCGCGGCAGCACACCGACGATCGTCGCCGGCTTGTTATCCAGCGTGATGGTGCGTCCAATCGCTTTCGGGTCGCCGCCGAAATCGCTCCGCCAGTAGCCGTATGTCAACATCACCACGTGCGGACCGTCACCCACGTCTTCGCCATCCACGAAGCCGCGCCCCAGCGCAGACTTCACTCCCAGCGTCGCAAAAAAATTCGGCAGCACCTGCATGGCAAAGACGGCCTTCGGCTCGCCGTTCCCCGTCAAAGTAAACGTGTCGAAGTTATAAGCCGTCAACGACGTAAAACTCTTTGTCGTCTGCTTCCAATCCATGAAATCCGGGTAAGAACTGTTGCGGCTCACCTCTTCGTTGTCCCGTGTCTGCGTGCGGCCCTCACCCAGCGTCACGAGGCGATCCGGTTGGTAATACGGCAGCGGCCGCAGCAGCGCCGAATACACCACCGAGAAGATCGCCGCATTCGCGCCAATTCCCAGCGCCAGCGTCAGTGCCGCCACCAACGTGAACCCCGGACTCTTCGCCAGCACGCGCATTCCATAGCGAACATTCTTCCAGAGTGCATTCATCAGTGCGCCTCCCAAGCTTCAGCGCTGCATGCGTCCAAAAAATCCGCGTCTTAGCGGCTCCAATCAATTTGATAGCGGCCGGTCGCGTCCTCGAAATTCATGCGCAACACCCATTTGCCCTGCATGCCAGTCAGTTCCGTGTCGTCCATGCGCGCTCGTTCGGTGGTGCTGATATTCGACCGCACCGCGCCCGATGGATCGATTAATTCCCAGCGGACCAACCCGTGCTCGACTTCTACAGAGAGATTTAGCCGGACTACATCCGTCGAATGGTCTAGTTGAAAGGGGTACTCAACGACGTTCGTGCGCTTCACGAAGCTTTCGGATTTCCTCTCACCGGTCGCGGCGCCATCGTCCGCTGGAACCAAAGCATCGGCGTCGGGCGGAACGCCCATTGTCACGTCCCGGCGCGGGCTTGGTGAAGAGGCCGCCGCCGCGAAGACAACGATTCCCAAAACTGAACCGCAAGCGCACACCAGCGCCAAAACGCGAACCGATTGCCGCAGCTTCTCGTGATTGATTTTCATTGACACGCCTCCCTACCTCACAGCGAATGCAACCAACTTGCCAAGCCGACAGGAGTGCAAGCCATTGATTCGCCTCTCATTACGCGCCGGCGTCTGCCACTTGCTGTCAAACAACTGCTCGCCTGTGGGACGCGCCGAACGCCGCCCGCAGCGGCACCCCTGCGCAATTTCTAATAATCCCGCGCGATTCCTGGCCACCGGCCTGCTCAAGTCTCCAGCGACGATTCCCATGCCAGTCGAAAACACGATCCCGTTCCCCAATCCGAATCCCCGCAGCCAAAGGTCCCGCGCCGCCAGCCTCTTCCTAGATGGTCAGGTCATAGAAGCCTCCACTATGCTTTCAACCGCCCTGTTGCAAGGCGAATCCGCCGACCTGTGGAACGATTGGGCCGTCGTGCAGCTCAGCGTTGCCGAACGTGCTTTGCGGCGCGCGCTCCTGCTGGCGCCTTCGCACCGCGACGCCACCGCCAACCTCGGCGTCCTGCTGTTCAGCGTCGGCAAGCGCGCCGAAGCGGCCGTCTTCCTGCGCCAAGCACTAGTCAACAGCACCGGCGCCACACACTCGTACGTCGATTCGCTTCTCGCACTTTGCGAAACTCAGCCCGCGCAGCCCAGCGCCGCTCCGCCCAGGCAAATCACCGAGGGCTACAGCTTCACCGCCGATTGGTTCTCAGGAAATATTGCGAGTTTCTGGAAGCACCTGAAGGCCCTGCGCGGCACCGCGTGCTCGATTCTGGAAATCGGCTGCTTCGAAGGACGCGCCTCCACATGGCTGCTGCAAAATATCGCCACTTCGCCGGACTCGCGCCTGCTCTGCCTCGATTGCAACGACCAGCCGCTGCTCTGGCCTAACATCACGCGCGCGGGGGGAGAAAAACGCACAGAGTTCCGGCGTGGCATTTCGCGCGAAACCCTGCGCACGCTGCCCTTCGCCGCCTACGACTTCATCTATATTGACGGCGGCCACTCGACTGTTGACGTCCTCGAAGACGCGATCCTGAGTTTCCGCCTCGCCAAACCTCGCGCTGTAATCGCCCTCGATGATTATCTCTGGGACGATCCGCAGCACAATCAAAACGGCGTCCCCAAACCCGCCATTGACACGTTTCTTGCCCTCTATACTAGTAAGCTCGAAGTCCTAGAATCCGGCTACCAAGTCTGGCTCCGCAAACTCACCGACTGATCTCACCGAATCCCCAGCGCGCTGTGCCGTGCTCAGTTGCGTTCAACGACTCACCGCCGCTGCAATGACACCCCGCGCCCTGCAGCCGGGCACAGCTCAACTATCCGACCTCAAATCCCGGCATATTCATCAGCACGATACGCCAGCCATCCGGGTCCTCGAACGTCACGCCTTTTTCCTCCCAGTAGGAATTCTCTGGAGGCACGGGCTGGTGCCCGCGGTCGCGCAGATGATTGACCACTCTCAGAATCGCCGCGCGATCCGGCATGTACAACACAAGTAGGTTATCGCGGCTGGGCGCAATGCACGGGCTTCCGTTCGCGTGCTGAGTGAACTCCAGGTGCACCTCGCGTCCGGGTAGTCCCAGTATGTATCCGGAGTAATCGTCATGTTGATGGAACGAACCGAGGATTTTCAAACCTAAGCCCTCGGAATAGAATCGCACGACTTCGTCGAGACGATCCGTCGGCCGTGCGATGCGAACCTGCGTCACGGGCATGTCGTCTGGCCATCCAGTTGTCATTTTCACCCTCCTCGCCGCGGAACTTCCCCACTCGTTCTTGCTAGTAGTCTGCCGTATCGCTAGACTGGCGAAGTTCTCAATCTTATCGGCGTGCGCTTACGCTACGCCGTTCTCGCCGCGCAATTCAAATGAAGGAACAGCCTACTTCTGCCGAATCGCAATTCGCCGCGAAGCCCGGATGGCGCTTCGGCTTCTGGAGCCTGATCGTCACGCAATTCCAGAACGCCTTCAACGACAACGCCATAAAATTCCTGGTCATCTATCTCGTAGTCGCGATGAATTTCCCGAAGGAGCGGCGCGACCTGCTCGTCCTCATCGTGGGCGCGCTCTTCGCGCTTCCCTTCATCTTCTTCTCGCTCACGGGCGGGTACTTCGCCGACCGCTACAGCAAACGCCACGTAGTCATCGGCACCAAGCTGATGGAAATCTTCGTCATGGGCGTCACCATCCTGGGCTTGTGGCTTAACAATCTGCCACTGGAATGCGCAGCAGTTTTCCTGATCAGCACGCAATCCGCGCTCTTCGGCCCCTCGAAATACGGCCTGCTGCCGGAAATTCTGCCGGAGCGCCGGCTTTCCTGGGGCAACGGCATCATTGAACTCGGCACGTTCATCGGCAGCATCGGGGCCGTGATGGCTGCCGGCTTTCTCGCCGGACACTACCGCAACCACGAAGCGATGGCTGGAGTGGTATTGCTTGGCTGCACGCTACTGGGCCTGGCAACCAGCTTCGGGATCACCCACGTCCCGGCCGCCGACCCCACGAAGAAGTTCCGCTGGAATCCGTTCGGCGATCTGGCCACGCAGCTACGAACGATACGCGCCGACCGGGTGCTCGGTTGGGCCGTCCTCGGCAACTGCTATCTCTGGTTTCTCGCCGCGCTGTTGCAATTCACGATCGTCGTATACGGCCATGACGTCCTGCGGATTGACGACACACACATCAGCTACCTGCAAGCCGCCGTCGGAATCGGTATCGGCCTCGGCAGCTTCGCTGCGGGCTATCTCTCGGGCGGGAAAATTGAATACGGATTAATTCCACTGGGTGCTGTCGGCATGACCGTGTTCGGCGCACTGCTATATTTTGAACGTCCCGCAGAAGGGCTGGCCGGTTGGTTTCAGGTAGCCGCGGCTCACACAGGAGTCCCGCTCGCCAAACACGTAGGCACGTTCATCGTGAATATTGTGCGCCTGCGAATCCCCGATCTCTGGCTCCTCGGTTTCTTCGGCGGATTTTTTGCGGTGCCGCTCAACGCGTTGATTCAGCATCGCCCCCGCCCCGAAGAAAAAGGCGGCGTTATCGCCGCAGCGAACTTGCTGTCATTCGTGGGTGTGTTCCTTGCCGCTGGCGCGTACTTTTTCTTCTCGACGGTCTTGCAGCAAACTCCCGCCGGCGTTTTCCTCGACGGCGCCATCCTCACGTTAGTCACCACCGCCTATTCCATTTATCTGTTGCCCGATTCTCTCCTCCGCCTCGTCCTCTTCATGGTCACGCATTCGATCTATCGCATCCGCGTCGAAGGCCGCGACAACATCCCCGAATCCGGCGGCGCGCTCTTCGTTTCCAATCACATGTCGCTGGTCGACGCGCTCCTCCTCCTTGCTTCCACCGACCGCCACATCCGCTTCCTGATGTTCAAGGACATCTACGACCAGCCGCACATCAAGCCTTTCGCCAAAATGATTCGCGCCATCCCCATCTCTTCGCAGCTCCGCCCGCGCGACATGATCCATTCCCTGCGCGAAGCCAGCGACGCCATACGCAACGGCGAAATCGTCTGCATTTTTGCCGAAGGCCAGATCACGCGCATCGGCCAGCTGCTGCCTTTCCGCCGCGGCATGGAACGAATCATGAAAAATGTGGATGCGCCCATCGTTCCCGTAAATCTCGATGGCGTCTGGGGCAGCATCTTCAGCTACGAACGCGGCCGCTTCCTCTGGAAACTTCCGCGCAAGATCCCCTACCCGGTAACGGTAAGTTTCGGCGCGCCCATGCCACCGACCGCCACCGCCTTTGAAGTTCGTGAAGCGGTCCAGGAATTGCAAAGCGAAGCGTATCGCCATCACAAAAGTCGCATGCATACGCTGCCGCGCTCGCTGATTCGCACCGCGCATCACTATCCCTTCCGCTTCGCGATGGGAGACAAACGCCGGCCGCGCATGAACTGGGGCAACGCGCTGCTCAGTTCGATTTTTCTAGCCAGGCGCCTGCGCCGTGTATGGGCCGAGCAGAAAATGGTGGGCATCCTGCTGCCGCCGTCGGTTCCCGGCGCGCTGGTGAATTTCGCGGCGTCGATCAGCGGAAAAATTCCCGTGAATCTGAATTACACCGCGTCGAACGAGACTCTTGCGTCCTGCGCGCAGCAATGCAATCTGCAAATCGTCATCACTACCAAGCTGCTACTCGAAAAACTTCCGCTGCAAGTGCCAGGAAAACAAATCCTGCTCGAAGAAATCGCCGCGGGGCCGCGTCTGGGCGAAAAAATCGCGGCCCTGCTGCTTTGGTTTCTTCCCAGCCGCCTGCTCGAACGCGCGCTCAGTTCCGCAAAGCCGCAATCGCTCGACGATCTCGCCAGCATCATCTTTTCCAGTGGCAGCACCGGCGAACCCAAGGGCGTGATGCTCTCGCACTACAACATCATGTCCAACATTGACCAGATGGCCCAAACTTTCATGCTCGGCAAAGGCGACGTCCTTCTTGGCGTTCTGCCCTTCTTTCATTCTTTCGGTTTCACGGTGACGCTGTGGCTGCCGGCAGTCCTCGGCGTCGGCGTGGCCTTTCATCCCAGCCCGCTCGACCTGACTGCCGTAAGCGAATTGGTCCGCGACTATCAAGTCACATTTCTGCTCGCCACTCCGACGTTTCTTCAAGCCTACACGCGCCGCTGCTTGCCCGAAGATTTCGGGAGCCTGCAATTCGTCGTAGTAGGCGCGGAAAAACTGCCCGAGCCGCTGGCGCTCGCTTTCGAAGATCGCTTCGGCATCCGCCCGCTCGAAGGCTACGGCTGCACGGAATGTTCACCCGTGGTTGCAGTCAACACACGCGATTTTCGCGCTCCCGGATTTCGCCAGGTCGGCTCGAAACGCGGACGCATCGGCCATCCTCTGCCAGGCGTCAGCGTGCGGATCGTGGATCCCGAGACGCGCGAGCGCCGTGAAGTCGGTACGCCCGGCCTGATGCTCGTGCGGGGACCGAACGTGATGCTCGGCTACCTCGGCAAACCAGAAAAAACTGGCGAAGTCCTGCAAGACGGCTGGTACACCACCGGCGACATCGCGGCCGAAGACGAAGACGGCTTCCTGACCATCACTGACCGCCTAAGCCGCTTCAGCAAAATCGGCGGCGAAATGGTCCCCCACATAAAAATTGAAGAAAAATTGCACGAGCTAGCCGAATCCGCAGAAAGGATTTTCGTGGTTACGGGCGTCCCCGACGGCAAAAAGGGGGAGCGCTTGGTGGTCCTGCACACGCTGAACGCCGAGACGCTCAAGCCGGTGCTTGAGAGGTTAGCGAGTTCCGGCCTGCCAAATCTCTGGATCCCCCGCGCCAACCAATTCTTCCAAATCGAAGAACTCCCCCACCTGGGCAGCGGCAAACTAGACCTTCGCCGCATCCACGAGGTCGCCATAGAACACTCAGGCCAATCCGAGTAAGCCGAGCCCCATAGGGAGTGCGGCGGCTCGCCGCCGCTTTCGAGGAATCTTATAGTCCCCCAACCAAGCGCTCCAGGCGAGGCTTGCCTCGCCCGTCTAGTCGTAAGCTGTGAGTCTTTACCGCGCTCTCGCGCGCCCGCCCCGATTTCCGCATTTCACCTCGCCGCAAAAACCGTCCACCACGAATTTTTCCCCGTTCACCACTTTCCCGTTGCCTTCCCCTTCCACCTCGCGTAAGTTTGCGCACGCTGGAGAAAAAACAGCATGATCATGCGCCAACACAATTCGCAGTTGCAGCCAGCGGCCAAGACGCTGCGCCGGGATTGTGGCCGTATGTTCAACGACCCCTCACGGTAACGTCTCCCTAGCTTTCAACTGCGCACAACATAACTCGAACCATCGGCCGGGGTAGTTCCCGGTTCCGCAACCCATTTTTCGGGTCACGATCGCGCTCGTCTCGCGATGTGTGCGCCTAAGCGTCCGTGGACGTGTGTCTGCAGGCGCGCGAAGAAGCAGAAATTTTGAAGCGGAGAGACTCCCGCTTCCAGAAAGGAGCAATCACATGAGCGTCAACATTAAGAACGGCACAGCGACGCACGGTCCGTCGCTCTGCGACACTTGCTTCCGTTCGCTCATCGTCAAAGGCTACCGCGAGAGCGAGAAGGTCGTGGTATGTCAGGCAACTTGGCCGGAAAGGCAAGTGTTCTTCCCGGTGCGCGAATGTTCTACCTACGAAGACAAGGGCCGGCAAACGCTTCGCCAGATGGAAGACATCGCCTGGACATTGACCCCGCGCGGGCCAAAGCGGCAAGCCGGCTTCGTCGCTCCCGGTGAAGCCCAGGAAGCCGACCGGGAAATCGAGCTCGTGCTGGATGACGAGGCGTAGCACGGACCACAAGCCGCAGCGTGAATTCAGCGGCGCGGAAATTGCAAACGAGGACGCGGTGCGTTCCCCGCCCCTTGAATCACAGGCAGCGAATTTCCGCGCCGCAGCTGCCGCACGCAAGGCTTGCGGTCCGTGAACCTACGTGACGCTGTCACCTGACGTTTGCATCCGTCGCGATGATTTGCAGTACAATCCCGGTTCCCGGGCGCATCGCGTCCAGGAAAACGCTATGCTCAGAACACCGCAATATCTTCTCGTAATCGTCGCGCTCGCGATCATCGCGGCCCACCCCGGCCACGCGCAAGACAAAAACAAAGACCCCAGGGTCGTCGTCGAACTGGAAAAGAAGTCGCCGAGCAGCGATTCGAACTCAAAGGAACCCGTCAGCGCCGATGGCACGCCACGTTTGTCTCCCGCCGAGCCGTTCGGCAAAGTGTGTAGCGCGGCCGGCGCAACCAAAGACGGTTACCGCAACTTCGACAAGCCAGTTACCGTCAGTGACTTGTTTGGCGCCCCCATCGCGGTCGTGATCATCCGCCGCCTCGCTGCCGGCCAGGAAAAACCCGACCGCGAAGAACTCCGCAAACACATCGCCGCGGTGCTAACTGCGCAAACCACGGAAGTTTCGCGCTACGCGGACTGGGATGAATGGGTGCCGCTTGGCATCGTCGCCACGGTGCAATTCTCGGATCGCACCAAAGGCGTCCTGGAAGAATCCGCCGGCCACGTCTGCTTCTCCGATTACGCCGGCACAGTCTGGTGGCTGCGCATTTCCCCCAACACTACGAAATAGCAGCTCAAAAGTTGCTGGGCTCCCGGGGAGTGGCTCGCGCGAAAAGAACCGCGAGCAGAACGCAGATCACCGGCAGCACAAACGCATACCCCACAATCCCAAGGTACGGAATCCGCATCTCGCCGGTAATGGGACCAAGCGTCGCCAGCACGCAGAGCGACCCACTCAAGGTCATGGTCCCGCGGATCGAATTCTCCAGCCGACCACCGCGGAATACGGGCGCCGCAAACAGCATTCCCAGCCCGAAGAAAAAATCCCACGCCAGCAATTCCACCGCCAGCGCCAGAGTCGGCCACTGCCCTCCTCCCGCAAACGATAATTGCCGTGAAAACTCAGGAGCCCACTGGGATTCAACGCGCCGCACCACGGTAAGCGCAACAAAAGGCAAGCTGCAAGTAAGCGCGGCAAAAATTGCGATGAAGGCGAGCGCCGCAAGGGCGTATGTCTTTCGCTCCGGCGGCGCGTAGGCGTACACCGCGGACATCAACACGACCAACGTGATGGCGACAAGTATGATCAGGTACTCAAGAATCGCCAGGTAAGGGTCCACCTGTTGCAAGGTGCGCAAGTGCGGAGGCCGCGCAACCACTCCCATAAATCCCGTGCTCCGATAGATCACGACAATCAGAAGCACAGCAACCGCCGAGAACAACCCGATTCGCCGATCCGTTGGCGTCCACGCGCTCACGGCGCGCCTCCGCGCAATATTGTTCCCGGCCTTAGAAATTCGCCGCCGCAGACCTGCTTTGCGGCATCGGTTAAAACACCGCCAGCTTCACATGCAGGAACTTTTTCGGATCCTTGCGAAAATCTCCAATCAGCAAACGCAAATCGCCGGTCATTCCCGTAAGATTGTCGTACAAATTGGGATCCGTGAATAATTTCCCCGCCGTCCCCTGGTTGGCATTCAATTTCGCCGAAGCGTCGCGCACCTGCGCCGAAGCATCGCGCAAATTATTGTAAAGCGCCTCGTCGGTGGCAAATTTCCCCAATGAACCCTTCCCCGCGCGTACATCACTCAAGACGGCATTGCCGTTGTCGAGAAAGCCTTTTGCGCTGTTGTAAACCGCGGGATCGTAAATCAACTTACCCGCAGTTCCCTTCTGCTCCTTCACCGCACCGATCACATCGTTCACATTGTCCACAGTGGCGTTCACCTTCGTGTACAACTCATCCGAAGTTACGAATTTTCCCAACGTGCCCTTGCCCTCCTGAATCGAGCCAACCATCGAGTTCAACCGGGACACCGTAGCGTTCACGTTGTTGTAGAGCGCCGGATCCGTGATTAACTTGCCGACCGTCCCCTGCCCCCCTTTCACTTGGTCCACGATCCCTTGGAGTTCGCCCGACACCGTGTTCAATGTCACCAGCAAATCCGTACCGCGCTCGACCATCTCCGTCATTGCCACCGCGGGCGCGCCGGGCACCGTGCTGTTCGGCTGCATGGGATTGCCGGTCAATCCACGCTTAATCGTCACGTAACGATCGCCGAGCAAACCTTCGGTCACCAGGCTGGCGGTCGAGTCCGTGCGCACGTCGGACATAAATTTCTTGTCAATGCGCAAGATCAACTGAATGCTCTGCGTGCGATCCGTCGGATGGGGATTCAGTGTGACCTTTTCCACGTTCCCAATCGCCACGCCGTCCAGCCGCACCGGTGCGCCGGCGGTCACGCCCTCCACCTCAGGCAGATATGTGTAGAGGCGATACTTCGGGCCCAGTATCCCCGCGCCTGTAATGTAGAAGATCGCCACCGCAATAATGAACAGCCCCACCAGCACAAAAAGTCCCACGCGCAGCTCGGTCCACGTCAATTGCTTGCGTTGCGCCATGCCCTTGCCTCCTCAGTGAATGCGAATGACGGTCTCATTCCGCCGAAGCCAAGAATTTTTTCAGATATTCGTCCTTAGTGAGCAGCAACTCGTCGGCCGGAGCTTCAAAATAAATTTTTCCGTCGCGCAACACCAGCACGTTGGTCGGCTGCGTCAGGTTGCGCTCTTTCCCGCCCTCCGCGGCCTTCTCGCGTGCGGCCAGCGATTCTGCCAAGCCCGATTCGCCGTTGCCGCCGAGCGCCACCACGTGACCGCTAGCCTTATCGAAACGAAAATTCGCGAGTCCGAACGCGTCTTGCACGCGGTGCGTCGCCAGCAGCGCGGTCACATCCTGCAAATCCCGTCCGCGCAGGATCAGCGTGATGATCGTCTGCGAAGTCACCGGATCCAGTCCCGCCGTCGGCGAATCGTACAGCACCACCGGCGGACGATCCACCAGCGCACGCGCAATCGAAACCCGCCGTCGCATTCCGCCGGAAAGGTCCGCAGGAAATTTCTCCAACGCGTCCTCCATCTCCACAAAGCGCAGCGCCTCGCGCACCCGCTCCTCGATTTCCGTTTCGTCCATCTCTTCCTCACGCAAGCGGAAGGAGACATTGTCGGAGACGGACATGGAATCAAACAACGCGCCTTCCTGGAACACAAATCCGATGGAGCGCCGAAAATTCAGCAGCTCCCTCTCCGGCATTTCGCTAACGTCGTGCCCCATAACCAGCACGCGCCCCGAATCGGGTTGAATCAATCCGGCCGCGAGCTTCATGATCAGGGTTTTGCCCGTACCAGTTTCACCCAGCAGCACTTTGGTCTCGCCGTGGGCCACGTCAAACGAAATGCCCTGCAGAACTTCGCGGTCTTCGAAACCCACGTGGACATCGTGGAGGGAGATGAGCGCCTCGCCAGGAACGGTGTGGATTTCCCGTTGCCGCTTGTCACGCGGCGACGGGCGCAACGCGTTTGCAACGTTCCGGGGGGAGTCAAGCGGCGGGACGTCGCGCGTCATGCGTCCGATTATAAATGGAAACCGGTGGAATCAAGCGGAGAGTTGCGCCCAAATTCGCGCGCGGCTCGATGCCATCACTGGAAGAGATACAGCAGAAGACGAGACAGGAAGAAATCCACGACCAACGCGCACACCGAGGAAATCACAACCGCCGTCGTCGTAGCGCGCCCCACACCCTGCGTTCCGCCCCTCACCCGCAATCCGCAGTAGCAGCCCACCGTCGCGATGATCAACCCGAACACCACTGGCTTGGTGAGGCCCTGCACCACGTCGCCGATGTCCAGCGCGTTGATCGCGCGTGTCCAGAACTGCACCGCTCCCAGTCGAAGCGTGGTGTACGCAACCAGAAATCCGCCGCATAGCCCGACAAAGTCGAACACCACGGTCAGCAGCGGAACCATCAGCACCGTGGCGATCACCCGCGGCATCATCAGCTTGCGAATTGGGTCAGTGCCTAGCGCGCGCATCGCGTCCACTTGCTCGGTCACCACCATTGAACCGAGCTCGGACGCCATGCCGGACGCATTGCGCCCGGACACCAACAAAGCCGTAACCGCAGGCCCCAATTCCCGCACCAGCGCCAGAGACACGGCGTCCCCGGTTAGCGCCGTTTCACCGAACCGCTGGAACTGCGCAGCCGTTTGCAGCACCAGCACGCCGCCGATGGAAAGCCCGGCCAGAATGATAATCGGCAGCGAGCCCACACCGACAATGTCCATCTGCTCCAGCGTGTCCAGCCAGTAGTACGGCGGCGAGAACATGCACTGCAACGCCTGCACGCTGAGGAGGGCATAGTCCTGAACGGCCGCAACTTGGCGTTTTGCTACATCAGCGAAAACCGCAGTGAGCGATGGGGTGGCGCTGGCTTCGGGCATGTTGGGCGACGCGTGGCGGGCGGAATGCGCCGCTTGCGCCGAGTCCCCGGAAGCGTAACGGCTGATCCGCGCGGCGTCAAGCAAACATCCGCAGCAGAATCCGCCGCGGCGGCGAAGCTTCTTCCCCCGCGTCTGCGAAATTACTCATAAGGCATCCAGGGCGGCTTTTTAATCCCAGCGCGGTTCGGAAGCGGCAGAATCAAAGACGGCGTTCTTTCCGGAGTTAGGCGCAGTCCTCCTCTCGTTGTGAACCCTTGGGCACATGAAATGTAAAGCTGTGCTCGGCTGAAGGCATTTCCCCCTTCCCACAATATGCCCCGATTGTCGCTTCTGCATCGGGGAACCTGCGCTTAGGGAGGGAGAGGAATGCTGGCGGCACCGCGGCTGTCTCGTGACACACGACGCGCCGACGCAATACGCCGTGGCGCAGGTGGCCTTGCCTCGGTATCGGTTCGATCGAGAATCGCCCGAACTTTGAAGCGTATCCTGCTCACTGCGGCGATGGTGCTCCTGATGAGCGTCCCGGCTCGATCACAAGACACAACACCGGACCTCGCCGATAAATCGATCGAAGACCTGATGAACATCGAAGTGACTTCCGTCTCAAAAACGCAGCAGAAGATCTCGCGCACCGCATCCGCCATTTTCGTCATCACCGCCGAAGACATTAGCCGCTCCAACGCCTTGAACATCCCCGATCTGCTGCGCATGGTGCCCGGCATAGACGTCGCGCAAATCAACGCCAATACTTGGGCCATCACCGCGCGCGGCCGCAACGGCCGTTTCAGCAATCAGTTGCTGGTGATGCTCGACGGTCGCAGTGTTTACTCCAACACGATCAACGGAGTTTTCTGGGACGTCCTGGACTTGCCTCTGGAAGACGTCGAGCGCATCGAGGTGATTCGAGGACCCGGCTCGTCCGTGTGGGCCGCCAACGCCGTAAGCGGTGTCATCAACATCATTACCAAGAAAGCTTCGGACACTTCCGGGGCGCTGGTCGCCGCGGGAGGAGGCAACGTGGACCAGGGCTTCGGAACACTCCAGTACGGCGGCAAACTTGGCCAGGAAACCACTTTCCGGGCATTCGCGAAATATTTCAATCAGGATCATTTTCCCAGTTTCACGGGACAGGACGGAGGCGACGGTTGGAACCTCGCGCGGATCGGTTTCCGCACGGACTCTGTTTTCTCCTCCAGCGATACGGTCATGTTCGCAGGCGATTATTATCACGGCCGCGAAGGTAGTCCGACCTTCAGCATCCCTTCCGCGGTCATGCCGCGCATCCCTGGCGCGGAAGACTACGTCGATTTAGCCGGCGGCTATTTTCAATCCGTCTGGGATCACACCCTCTCCACTACTTCCGGCACCAACCTGCAACTCTCCTATGATGGATACAAGCGCAAAGATGCACTCGGAGAAACTCGCGGCACTTTTGACGTCTCCTTCCAGCATCACTTCGCCTGGGGCGAACGGCAAAATCTGAATTGGGGCGTCGAGTATCGCTTTTCCTCATCCCGAACCGCCGGCAATTTGGCGATCTCACTAAATCCGCCGAACGTGAACAGCCAATTGTTCAGTTCCTTTATTCAAGACGAAATCGTTCTCGTTCCGGACCGCCTATTCCTCACGGTCGGCACGAAAATCGAACGCAGTTACTACAACGGTTGGAACGCGCAACCTAGCGTGCGGGTGGCCTGGACGCCCACCGCGCGACAAACACTATGGGCCGCCATTTCCAAGGCCGAGCGCGTTCCCGCAGAAGTTGATCATTCCTTCGACAGCAATCTCGGCGGCTTCACCGGCCCGGATGGGCCCGTCGCCGTCGTTCTTTTCGGGAATCCCAACTTCGCCAATGAAAAAACAATCGCCTATGAAGCAGGCTACCGCATGTCTTTCGCGGAGAAGCTGTCCCTGGACCTCGCGGCGTTTTATAACGCGCAATCCCACCAGCAAACGGTGGAACCCGGCGCGCCTTTCTTCGCTGCCACGCCCGCGCCTCCCCATGAGGTTTTGCCGTTGATCTACGGCAATCTGATGCACGGAGAATCGCACGGCCTCGAACTCTTTGCGAATTGGAAGGCCGCCCCGCGTTGCACTGTCAGCCCGGGATTTGCTTTCGAGGAAATTCATATGCACCTGGCGCCCACTAGCGGAGACACCACTTCCGTTGCCGCCAGCCAGGGCAGCACTCCCGTGAACTCCGCCCAGTTGCGTTCGCATGTTGCGCTGCCGCACGCATTGTCATGGGACGCGTCCCTCTACTTCGTTGATCGCCTCACCGACCCCATCATCCCGTCGTACACGCGATTCGACACTGGCCTCACGTGGCAGTGGAACAAAAAGTCCTCGCTCAGCCTCGTCGGCCAGAACCTTCTGAAAGATCATCACGAAGAGTTCGTGGATTTCACAGGCAGCACCACCACTACCGAAATCAAGCGCAGCGCCTACGTGAAATTCACTTGGCAATTCTGACGCGCCGCCGAGCATTGCGAATCAATTCCGCTCTCCCGCTGCAGCACACTCTTGTCCACCGTCCAATTCCAGCACACTCTCGCGCAGCGCGGCTTTACGCGAGTGGAAGCGTCCGGTAGAATCTCTGATTCGTGCCTGCACGCGAGGTCCGACCTAAATATGCTGCGATTTGTCACCGCCGGTGAATCTCACGGGCAGGCCTTGATTGCCTGGGTCTCCGGACTGCCCGCAGGCGTGCACGTGGATCTGGATTTTATTCAGCGCGAGTTGCATCGCCGTCAACTCGGGCACGGCCGCGGCGGGCGCCAGCGCATCGAGAAGGATGCCGCGGACATCTTATCCGGCGTGCGCCACGGAAAAACCATCGGTGCGCCGATTGCGGTCCGCATCGAAAACCGCGATTGGAAGAATTGGGAGAAAACGCTGCCGGTGGAAGATGTCGAAGACAGCGAAGGCGCAGACCACAGCGATCCCAAGAGTGCTCAACGACAGCTCACGGCTCCGCGCCCCGGTCACGCGGACCTGGCCGGCGCGCTGAAATTCAATTTCCACGATGCGCGCTATGTTCTCGAGCGGGCTTCCGCCCGCGAAACCGCCGCGCGCGTCGCCGCCGGCGCCTTTGCGAAATTATTGCTGCGCGAATTCGGCGCTGAAGTGCTCAGTCACACCATCGCGGTGGGCCACGTTCATCTGGAACGCACCGCGACGTGGGACGAAATCACCGTGGTGTGCGAAAATCTGGAATCACCCCTGCGCTGCGTGGATGCGGGTACCGAATCCCGTATGGTCGCGGAGGTGGACCACGTGCTGCGCGCCGGAGATTCCGTCGGCGGGGTTTTTGAAGTGGTGGCGCGCGGTATTCCGCCGGGCCTGGGCAGTCACGCGCAGTGGGATGAAAAACTCGACGCGCGCATCGCCCACGCCGTGATGTCCATTCAAGCCGTGAAGGCAGTAGAATTTGGCACGGGCGTCGCGAATGCCGCCAGCTACGGCTCGGAAGTGCAGGATGAGATCCGTTACGACGCCACGAAGAAACGCTTCGAGCGTTCCTCGAATCGCGCCGGAGGCTTGGAAGGCGGCGTTACCAACGGCAGCGACGTAGTCGTGCGCGGTTACTTGAAACCAATCTCCACGCTGCGCCGCCCACTGCTCACCGCCGATTTGAATACGAAAGAAGCGGTGAAAGCTGCCTATGAGCGCTCCGACGTCTGCGTGGTTCCGGCGGGTGGGGTCGCGGGCGAAGCAATGGTCGCCATGGAATTAGCTGGCGCGTTCTTGGAGAAATTCGGCGGCGATTCCATTGGCGAAACCCGCCGCAATTTCGACGGCTATCAGAAACAACTCGACGAATACTAGTGATAATTGGCGCGTGTTAAGTAATAAGTGGCGCGAAGCATGAATGGGCGCGCCCCTATAGGAACTTACCGAAGATGATTCATCCGATCGTGAAATACGGCGACCCGGTCCTGGAAACTCCCGGCAAGCGCGTAGAAAAATTCGACGAAGATCTTCAGAAGCTCATAGCGGACATGTTCGAATCTATGTACGCCGCCAATGGCGTGGGCCTAGCGGCGCCGCAAATTGGTGTCGGCCTGCGCCTCACGGTGATTGATGTCTCCAACGGAAAAGTTCCCGAAGCGAAAATGGTCCTCACCAATCCGGAAATCATTTACGCCGAAGGCCAGCAGCGCGAAGAAGAAGGCTGCCTCTCGCTCCCCGGTTTCCGCGGCTACGTCGAACGCCCGCAATACGTCACCGTCCGCGCGCAGGACGCCACCGGAGCTCAGTTCGAACGCCGCGGCGAAGGCCTGCTCGCCCGCGCCTTCTGCCACGAGATTGACCACCTCAACGGCATCCTGTTCATCACGCACCTGAGCATGCTCAAGCGCGACCTCATTAAACGCAAAATCCGCAAGCTGAAAAAGGCCGGCGAGTGGTAGGGCGTCCGTGCCGCCGCTGAGAATTATTTTTTGCGGCACACCAGGCTTTGCTCTGCCCACACTGCGCGAACTGCTGGCGCATCCCGAGTTCAAAATAGAAGGCGTCGTCACGCAGCCGGATCGCCCGCGTGGCCGCGGTCAAGAGATTTCCACCTCGTGGGTAAAATCCGCCGCCGTCGCCGCCGGAATCCCCGTGTACCAGCCGCAGAAAATCCGCACAGAAGAAGCGTACGAATATTTTCGCGCCGCCGCGACCGATGTGGTCGTGATCATCGCCTACGGTCAAATTATTCCCGCGCGCCTGATCGCCATCCCGCGCCTGGGGTGGATTAACCTGCACGGCTCCCTGCTGCCAAAATATCGCGGCGCCGCACCGATCCACTGGGCCATCGCCAGCGGCGAGACGCGGACTGGCCTAACCACCATGCAGATTGACGCCGGTCTGGACACAGGCCCAATGCTACTGAAACAAGAAACCGAAATTGCGCCCAACGAAACCGCCCCGCAACTGTACGCGCGCCTCGCGGAAGCAGGCGCGCCGCTGATGGTCGAAACACTGCGCGGTCTCGAGCGAGGAACGCTCGCGCGGGTGCCTCAGGATAATTCGCAAGCGTCTCTCGCTCCTCCACTTAAAAAAGAAGACGGCAGAATCGATTGGCAGCTCCCCGCACAGAAAATCTACAATCACATCCGAGGCTTCCAACCTTGGCCGGGCGCATTCACGCAATTCCGCGGAAAGCAGTGCGCAATCTGGGGCAAGCCCGCCGAAACGGAGCCGCCGGTCGCGAGCGGAGCAACCGTAGGGGCGGGTCTTAGACCCGACCCTACAACCGCAACTCAGGCGCATCGCGAAACGCCTGGTACGATCAGCGTTGATGGCGGCGAAATAAATGTGGCCTGCGGGGAACAAACCGCGCTGCGCCTGGAATTTCTGCACCTCGAAGGTCGCAAGCGCGTCACCGCGCGCGAATTTGCCAATGGCGCGCGCCTCGCGCCCGGTGAGCGATTCGGATCGTGATTAGTCCCGCGCGAAAAATCGCCTACGAAGTCCTGCGCGGCGTAGAAGCTGAAGGCGCGTACGCGAGCGATGTGTTGCATGCCGAGCTGAGCGCGCGCGTGAAAGCCGACGACGCCGGCCTCGCCACCGAATTAGTGATGGGTGTGCTGCGCTGGCGCCGCCTGCTCGATTTTCTGCTCGAGCGCCAGTTAAGGAGGCCCCCTGCAAAGCTGGATCTTCCGGTCGCGCTCGCGCTAAGAATCGGACTCTACCAATTACGCTTTCTTGAACGTATTCCGGCGCGTGCTGCGGTGAATGAATCGGTGGAACTGGTAAAGAGCGCGCGCAAAACTTCCGCGGCGACTCTGGTGAACGCCGTTCTGCGTCGCGCCGCAAACGAAGCGCGCGTGCCGGCCGAGAAATTCGTTGCCCAAGATGCGCCGCAAGCTGAGCGTCTGGGCATACTGCACTCGCATCCGACGTGGATGGTCGAGCGCTGGCTCGCGCGCTTGGGCCAGCAGCAAACGATCGCGCTGCTAGAAGCGAACAACCACGCGCCGCGCCTGAGCTGTACGTTGCAAGATGTCGGCCGCCGCGACGAAATTTTCGCCGCGTTGCAGCACGCCGGACTGCGCATCGAACCCGGCAAAATTCTGCAATCCGCATTCGCCGTAAGCGGCGGCAGCCCCACGCGCACGCAGTCCTTCCGCGATGGCGCCATCTCCATCCAGGACGAAGCTTCGCAAACCGTGCCTTTGCTGCTCGACGTGCATGCGAGCGATCGCGTGCTCGATCTCTGCGCCGCGCCGGGAGGCAAGACGCCTCCGCTCGTCCGCGCCGCAGGCCCCGGCGGCATCGTAGTCGCTGCCGATCGCCACGCGCATCGCTTGCGCGCGATGCGCGAACAATTCAAGCGCCTGAGCCTATCACAAGCGCGTTTAGTAGAGCTGGACGCAGCAAGGCCGCTGCCGTTCGGCCCATTCTTCGGTCGCATCCTGGTAGATGCGCCCTGCTCCGGCACCGGCACACTCGCGCGCCATCCGGAAATTCGTTGGCGCCTGCAGCCGGAACAGCTGAAAGAATTTCACGATTTACAAACCGCGCTGCTGAAATCGGCCCTCGAGCGCCTCGCCTCCGGCGGCCGTCTGGTCTATTCCACATGCTCGATGGAACCGGAGGAAAATGAGCAAGTAGTGGAAGAAGCGCTGCGCACTGTCGGCGGGTTCCGGCGAAACGCGGCCACGGATATCGCGAACGGCTTAAAGGAAAAGCTTATTCCAGGCTGCGACGCGGGAAGCTTGTTTGACCGCGACGGATATTTCCGCACCACGCCCGGCCCGCTCGAAACAGACGGCTTCTTCGCGGCAATGATCAGCAGGACGTAAGACGGACGAGACGCCGACGTTAACCGCCTGAGCGCGAGCGCGATCCGCGACGAACTTTCGCCGCAGTCAGTCGTGTTAGGCTAACAGCGCATCGTCCCACGCCAGATTACGAACGAGGCTGATCAATGACGTTTCGCGAACGGCTCGAATGGATTTTCCGCATGGCGCTACTCGCCTTCATCCTGATGTCCGTCGCCTTCCTCAGTGCGCTCACGGCCATGCGCTTCGCCATCCAAGGCCGCGAAGTCGCTATGCCCGACGTCGTCGGGAAAAAAGCCGTTGAAGCGCAGCAGTTGTTGCAGGGGCGCGGCGTGCTTTTCAGAGTTGAGGACCGCATGTTCAATCCCCTGCCCGCGGATACGGTCGTGCGCCAAACTCCTCCACCGGGAATGAAAGTGAAAATCGGCCAATACGCGCACGTGGTGATCAGTCTGGGCCCCAAGCAGGCGACGATTCCCGTACTTACCGATCACAGCATTCGCGCCGCGCGCATCGAACTGCTGCGCTCTGGCATGCAGGTCGGCGAAATTTCTCAGTTGTACGTGCCAGGAACGGAAACGGACGAGGTGCTGCAACAGGATCCCGCGCCGGGAACCTCAGACGTCACCAGCCCTCACGTCGACCTACTGGTGTCGCTGGGCGCGCACTCGCCGGCGTACGTAATGCCCGAACTGGTTGGCTTTTCACTGGCAGAAGCGGAATCGAAATTCGCCGGCACGGGGCTGAAAGTCGCCAAGCTCACATTCGCTCCAGTCGCCGGCGGCCAGCACGGCACCGTGATCGGCCAAACTCCTTCGCGCGGCGCACGCCTCGACGCCAACACCACGATCGAACTGCAGTTGGCGGAGTAGTTCGGCCGACCGTCTCGCGTCGGAACTTGCTGGTGTCTCAACTTGAAATTGCGTTGATCCGGCGCCTACTTTCCTGGGAGTATGGACGCAAAGGCGAAGCAGGAAATGGACCACTATTCATACCTGATTGACCGGCAGCATAGATTCCTGCTTATGGGAATAATCTTGCTGCTCGTGGCGGTGGTTTTCACGCTCACTGGAGAAACCTTTGAACGCGATGGCGGTATTGTAAGCCGTGGCGAAGAACCCAAACGGTTTTGCTGGGATGTTGCCATGTTCTACCTAATCGGCATTTTGTTCATTGCACTCTACTTGTTCGGCATCTCCAACTAAGACACAACCCCGAATCTTGCCCGCCTGCTTAAACTGCCAATCAGGGGAAACGCCTGTGCTAGAATTCGCGAACCATCATGACCTACGCACGCATTGAAATTGCGCCGTCCATCCTGGCCGCGAACTTCGCCAAACTCGGCGAAGACGTCCGCGTCGTCGAAGAAGCCGGCGCGGATATCATTCATGTGGACATCATGGACGGCCACTTTGTCCCGAATATTTCCCTGGGAATTCCCGTGGTCGCATCACTTCGCAAGGCAACCCGCCTGCCCCTGGATGTGCATCTGATGATCGAGCAGCCCGAACTCTATATCGAGGACTTCGTTCGCGCTGGCGGCAACCGTATCCTGGTGCATCAGGAAGCCACAGTGCACCTGGACCGTGCGCTCGCGATGATCCGCGAACTCGGTGCGCAAGCGGGGGCGGCCATCAATCCGGCGACGCCGGTGGGCATGCTGAGCGAAGTGCTCGACAAGGTGGACACGGTATTGGTAATGACCGTCAACCCAGGCTTTGGGGGTCAGAGATTCATCCCCAATACCTATGAGAAAATTCGCCAGCTGAACGAGATGCGGTCGCGCTATAATGCCAGCTTCCGGATTGAAGTGGATGGGGGAGTTGATCCCGGAAACACGGCCGAGCTGGCGCAGGCCGGAGCGAACACGTTCGTGGCGGGGACCTCGATTTTCCACACAGCTGATCCAGCGGCTGCAACGCGCCAGTTGAAAAAACTCGCGACTCAAGCTTTGAGCCAAAAGGCATAAAAACCTTGCAAACGTCTGACTGGAATAATCCGATGGCAGCGAAAAAACTGAAACATTATCGTAGCGTGGCATTGCTGATCTTCGCCTTCGGCGCAGCGCTCCTGCTGTGCCCCGGCGCGCGCGCGCAGGTACCCACGCCCCAGACCGGCGGCAGCGGTGAGAACGCGCCTCCTCCCACGCCCACTGCGGCCGACACTGCGACGGCCAAACCGAAACCCCAACCCAAAGCCAAGCCGGCTGCGCAGACTGCCGTGAGCAAGAAAAAGAAGGATCAAAAGAAGCAGACCATCGACGTAAACACCACGGCCGAGCCGGACAAGGTGCTCTACGATCGCGCGCAAGCAGATCTGAAAGCCGGCCGCTACATCGAAGGACGCCTGGCGCTGCAAACCCTGATCAACACCTATCCGGACAGCGAATACCTCGCCAAAGCCAAGCTAGCCGTGGCCGACTCCTACTATAAGGAAGGCGGCACCACCAACCTTACGCAATCCATTCAGGAGTACAACGATTTCCGCACTTTTTTTCCGTTCCTCGATGAAGCAGCGTACGCCCAGATGCAGATCGGCCTGGCACACTATAAGATGATGGAAAAATCCGACCGCGATAAAACTCAAGGCGAAGCCGCGGAAGACGCCTTTCAAGCGTTCCTGCTCTCGTACCCGCAAAGCCCGCTGGTCCCCAAAGCCGAACAGTATCTGCGCGATGTGCAGGAAGTGCTCGCCGATGGCGATTACAAAGTCGCCTACTACTACTATACGAAAGCGGATTTTCGCGCGTCAGCTGCGCGCCTGGTGGAAGTCACCGATCGTTACCCACTGTACAGCCAAAATGACGATGCGCTGTGGATGCTCGGTAATATCTATGAGCGCGCCAAACAAGTCTCCAAGAATGAAGACGACAAGAATCATTGGAGCGATCTCGCCAGCAGGTGCTACGACCGCATCGTGCGCGATTATCCGCTTTCGAAGGTTGCGCCCGGCGCCAAAGCGCGCCTGAAAGATATGGGCCGGCCCGTGCCTTCCGCCGATCCCGATGCCATCGTGCGTATGCAGAAACAGCAGCTCTACGAAAAAGCGCATCACCAGAGCATGGTGGTGAAACTCCCGCTCGGAATGCTCAAGGGGAATCCGGACACATCCAGCGCCGCGCGTGGCGGGATGCCGCAAATGGCTCCGCCGAACGATGCGGTATCAGCCACAGATGTGCTGCGGCCCGGCGCCGCGGGTCCGTCATTCACACTGACGGGCAGCGCTGCAGGAGCGAGCACGCAGACTTCGTCAACCAGCTCGGAAGTGGTCACGCCTGAAGATGCCACCACCGCGCCCGTGGGATCGAATACGAACCAAACCGGCGTAGGGGCCGAAATCCTGACGCCGCTGGACGACAAAGGCCAGCCGACATCAGAGCAGCCTGCGACTGCCACGCCCGCCCCCGGCGCCAATGGGACCAGCCCCGTCGTCGCGCCGCCATCCACCAACGGCACAGTGGATGCCGGACTGAACGGATCAGGAACCGCGAATCCACCGGCGGAGAACACTTCGTCAGCAGCGGCCGGTTCAAGCCCCTCAAGCTCTTCCAACCCGGGCGCGACGGGCGACAGCGCGACTCCTGCAGCAGCCAGCGGCTCGAGTTCAGCCCAGCCCGCCGCACAATCCGCGGACAGAGCCTCCACGCCCGCAAAGCCCACTCCGGTGGACACCAGCGAAGAGTCCACGAGCAAGAAAAAGAAGGGAATAAAGAAGTTGATCCCCTGGTAAGCTCGCCTTAGTTCCTAGTTACTCCCTGCTAACAACTCAAGCACTCCTGTACCTCGACTTTGTTGACGCCCTTGCTCCGGGGTGCTGCAATAGCTATGTTCAGGGCTAGGCGCGTCTCGTATGGGGGCATGCCGCCCGGGGGATTAAAGTGCCCAGAATTTTGGTTGCGGACGACAACACCAATATCCAAAAGATGGTCGTGCTCGCTTTTCAGGAGCGCGGCGTGGAAGTCATCGCCGTCGGCAATGGCGAAGCCGCGGTGCGCCGCCTCCCGGACGCGAATCCCGATCTGGTGCTGGCTGACGTCTTCATGCCCGTGCGCAACGGCTACGAAGTCTGCGAATTCGTGAAGAAAGACCCGCGCTTTTCCCACGTTCCGGTGATTCTGCTGGTAGGCGCGTTCGATCCCCTGGATGAGAAAGAAGCGCGTCGCGTCGGCGCGGATGGCGTGTTGAAGAAGCCCTTCGTTCCGCCTGATCCGCTGATCGCCATGGTGATGTCCGCCCTGGAAAAGAATCCCAAGGTCGCGGCCGAGCTTGCCAGAGCGAAAGAAGTCGCCGCCGAAGCGCTTTTGCCGCCGGCCCTGCCTGAAGTTCCGCTGAAGGCCGAGCCCAAGCCGCTGCCGGAATTCCCCGAGCCCACCGCCGAGGAAGCCGCCGTTATTTACGGATTTGGCAAGGGCGTGCGCGCGATTGACCTGGATGAAGTCGAAGAAGATGACGAGGAAGCGACGCCCAAAATTAAGAAGGGTGCCAAGGCCTCCGCGAAAGATTCCGCCAAAGATTTGAAAGGCCCGAAAGCGCCCGCTGCTCCGAAAACTCCGGTCGTTGCCGCCGAAGACGACGAGGACGAATTCGACAGTTCCGCCACCGCCAACGATTGGCGGCGCAATGCAGCCGACTTCGAAGTTCCCGAGAATGTCGCCGCCGATCCGGTCTATTCCTACGGACGGAATTTCGAGCCGATCACTTTCCCATCGGAGAAGGACGTCCCTCCGCGCCGCCGAAAGACAGACGAACCCGGCGCCGAAGAAACCGCCGCGAAAGTCGAAGCTCCGGCAGCGGCGCATAAACCAGCCACCGAAATCACACCGACGCCCGCGCCCGTGCAAGCCTCCGCGGAGCCGGCTGCAAAACCCAACCCCTGGGACGTGAAAGACCAGCCCGAGATCGAACTCGCCGCCGGGTTCACGCGCGTCGAAGAACCGGACACTCAAGCGAAATTTACTGAAGGCGAACTCGCCAAGCCGTCGCAACCTGAAAACCCGGTCGCCGCGTCGCCTGCGGTCCAGCAGCTCGAAGCTGCTCCGGAGCCGCCGCCTCGGCCCACGCTGGTCTCGCGCATGCGCGGCTGGATGGATATGCTCACGCCGTCAACGCCCGAAGCTTCCGCGAGCCCATCGGACGACGCTGCGGCCGACGCACCGTCCGGCAGTTCCACCGACACTTCCGCGAATCACTGGATGACCAATCTCTCAGCGCCTCCAGCGCCGGAGCCTCCGGCAGCGCAAGAGCCTTTGCTCGTCGCCGCATCTTCAGCGGCAGCGGAAATAGCGCCCGCGTCCGTCGAAGAAGCACCGAGCTCCAGCGCTCCTTTCGTGGACCAGGCTGCGGAGACGCAACCCATCATCGAAGCTACGGCTTTCGCGCCAACACCCGAGCCGCAGACAGCTGCTCCCGCGGAATTCGCGGCGACTTCACACAGCGAATCACCCGCCAATGCTCATGACGAAGCGCGTGACGACGCCGAGCCGCGCCAATTTTCCGAAGGCTCGCAGAGCGCCGAAAAATTCGGCGGCTCCTCCTACCATTTCTCCGAGGACGCGCATAACGAAATTCAAGCCGAGCATCAGGAGCCTGCGCCATCCAGTTCCGGAGCGGAAGGCTCCAACGATTACTCCGCGACCGCGACCGTCTCCGAAGGCCTGAACGCGGAAGCCGAGCCGGAACCCGTTACCAGCGGCGCCGCGGATTTTTCGCCCGCGCTTTCTCCCGAGGCGTTGCCAGAGGTGTTGCCCGCTCCAGCCGACGTCCCCGTAAACGGCGGCAGCCTCTCCGGCATGTTGCCCGCCGAGCCGCTCTTCGGCAGCCAACCGTTGCACGACGCCACGGAATATTCGCCGCGCGATGAAGATGAAGCGCCAGTACATGCCGACGCACGCGAGCAGGAAGCGTACGCCGAAGTGACCCAGCAACCGCAGCCCGTGCCCAACGAAGAATATTGGGACCGCGAAGCCGCCGCGCGCGAAGCGGAAGCGCTCTCGAAATCCAACGCTTCGCTCTTCGCCGAACCCGCCGCGCCGGCCGAGCCGCCTGCGATCCAAAATTTCGAGCGCATCCCCACGCTGCCGCCGCCCAATCGCGAAGCGCTTTCGGAAATTCCCTTCCTCATGCCGCCGGTGCTGCCGCCGCAAAATTCCGAGCAGCCTGCCGCACGCGGGAACGATGCCGAAGCCGTGGACGATATGGTCCGCAAAGTCATGGAAAAGCTCGGCCCGCATCTGCAAGAGCTGCTCTCGCAAGGCGTGAAGCCTCTCGTGGAAAACTTGCTGCAAAGCGAACTGCAGAAGAAAGACCGGTAGCAATTCGGACGAGGTAGCATGGGCAATCTTGGTCTTTTTGACGTTGCAGCAGCCACCTGCTGTTCAGGCGAGCGCAGTTGAACGCGACTTTGTGGCACAGGCCCAATTCTGCCTGTGCTCCTTCCTTTGACTTTGTCTGAGCTTTTGAATTTGCAGGGGTCGTCCCGCTCTGCGGGATGGGCGCCTTGGAATCTCCAAGCTACATCGCAATTCACTCCGATGATCTATCTGCAGCAGGCAGGCCGATAGTGTCAATTCGAAGGGCTGGCGCCGCTACGTCAGATGCCTTTGAATTCGCCGCCGTCCATCCGCAGCGCGGCTCCGGTTAGCCATTTCGCGGACGGTGACACCAGGAAAGCGAGGAGATCCGCAATCTCTTCCGGAGTGCCGAAACGCGAGATGCCAGCTTCCTCCGGATAATTTTTAATAGCTTCTTCCACCGTAAGGTGGTGCGCCGGCGCCCACTTTTCAAAAAATGATTGCCGCCGGCCCGTCATCACTGCTCCGGGCGAAACGCTGTTGACCTGCACGCCATCCTTGATGCCCTGCTCCGCGAGGGCTTTCGCGAGCGTGATAATCGCTGCATTGGTGGCAGCAACCGCGGCAAATCCCGGCTTGGGGTCCCAAGCGGCCAGGCCAGAGAGCAGTACAACGGAGCCTTTGGAAGCCTTCAAGGCATCCCAAGCTTTTATAGTGAGGCGACGAGCGCCATGAAACTTCAACGCCATACCGTCGTCCCACTGCGCGTCGGTCATTTGAAACAGATCGATTTGTGGCACGGCGCCGGCGATATTCACGACGGCGTCAATGCGGCCGAAGCGCTGCAGCGTGTCGTTCACGACCTTCTCAGCGGCCGCCGGCTCGCGAAGATCGAGCGGAAGCACCAGACTTTCCGCGCCGGAGGATTTCGCCTGTTGGGCTGTTTCTTGCAGGTGCGCCTCGTCTCGCGCGATCAAAACGAGCGATGAAAAATCCCGCGCCAGCCGCAGCGCGGTGGCCTTTCCGATTCCCTGGCTGGCGCCGGTGACGATGGCTACAGAATCTGGCATTGCCGTTTCCTCTAGATGAAGTTCACAGGCTGGCAGGATTCCCGCTCGCTGTCCGTTGGAGCCGGCGGCGCTAACTCGCAGTTTGTCGCGCTGACATTCCGAGCGGGAGCGTCTCGCGTGCGGCTTCCCAGATAACATCAACTACTATCTTCGGCTCCGTGTACATTGCGGTGTGATCTACCGGATGAGAGCGGATCCTCGCGCCCATGCGCTCGGCCATGAAACGCTGAGTCGTCGGCTTGATCATGCGATCTTCTTCTGCGAGCAAGTACCAAGTCAGCTTCATCTTCCACGTTGGCGCCGGAGTCACCTCTTGAATGCATTTCAGGGCAATCGGTCGCTGCACCGCCGCCATGATTGTTGTTTGATTGGCCGAAGCTTTATGCGCGACTGCTTTACGGAAGCCTTCTTCCGGCATCCAAATGAATCCGTGTGCGTCGGGCGCCAAACGAGGAGCCTCCGGGTGCGGCGGCTCGCGATAGAAGACCGTTGCGACCGTTTCACCGTCACCCGGCGCCAGAGCCGAGACGTACACGAGGCCTTTGATTCGATCGTCGGCAAGCCCGGCGATGACTGCTCCGGCGTAAGCATGCCCCGTGAGCACGACGGGCCCGTCGGTTCTCTCCAGCGTCCTGGAAAGGGCCGCGATGTCGTCCGTGAGCGAGGTGAGAGGGAGTGGCGCGCAGACCACGCCAAGGCCCAGGCGTTCGAGCGGCAGAATCACGTTCTGCCAGCAAGATCCGTCAGCCCACGCGCCATGCACCAACACGACCGTTCCCTTCTGTGCATTCATATCGACCCTCCCTCGTTCGTTTCCCGCGTTAGACTCTGTTCGCGTCGAGGAACTCTTTCACTGCCGCGGCAATCTCCACGACGTGGGTCTCCAAAGCAAAATGCCCGGTCTCGAGCATCTTCACTTGCGCGCTGGGGAGGTCCCTGCGGAATGCCTCTGCCCCTGCGGGAATGAAGAAGGGATCGTTCTTACCCCAAACTGCGAGCAAAGGAGGCTTCGACTTACGGAAATATTCCTGGAATGCCGGGTAGAGCGCGACATTGGTTGCATAATTCAAGAACAGATCCAGCTGAATGTCTTTGTTTCCAGGCCGCTCCATCAGCGCAATATCCAAAGTGTAGGATTCCGGCGCCACGCTATCTGGATTCGTTACTCCGTGCGTGTATTGCCAGCGCGTGCCTTCCAGTGTGAGCACATTCTTCGCGATGACCTCGCGGTTTTCCGCGTTGGGGAAAGCCCAATATTTCTGGATCGGGCCCCATGCGTCGCCGAGTCCTTCTTCATAGGCGTTTCCATTTTGTGAAACGATTGCTGTAATCCGTTCGGGATGGGCCATGGCCAAGCGGAGACCCGTCGGCGCTCCGTAGTCGAAAATGTAAATTGCATAGCGATTGATCTTGATAGCTTCCGTAAAAGCGGCTATCGTCGCGGCCAGCGAGTCAAAGGTGTACTTATACTTTCGCTCCTCCGGTACTTCCGTAAATCCAAAACCCGGCAAGTCCGGCGCGATGACCCTGTAACGATCCGCCAGCCGCGGAATCAACTCGCGAAACATGAACGACGAAGTCGGAAATCCATGCAGCAACAGAACCACTGGCGCCTCGCGATCGCCTGCCTCCCTGTAAAACACTTGAATACCATCCGCTTCGACTTTGTGAATGGATGTAAAAGGCACAACCGCACCGGCCTTTTGCTTTGCCGCTGATACATTCTGAGCCATGATGATTCCTCCTGAGATTGCTGGCGCCGCACTACCAACACCAGACAAAGTAACCGTGACAGGTTACACCACAATGCCTGTAACTTGTCAATACGGTGATTCACGGTTACACTGTTCCCGAGTCTTATCCAATTGACCCGGTCCCGAAGAAAGCAAAGTGCACAGCCTAGCCCGCCGTTCCTGGCGGGCAATCTGGCTTTGGATTTTCTGAACACTCGCATGCGAGTGAATGGGAAAATAGTGGACTTGCTGGGGCGCGACCAGGACGTATTGCATTGGCTCACGCAAGCAGGGCTTCCGGCCCCGAAAGTGGTGTCGCATGCGACGCGGACATCTATTCTGACTTATGCGCGAACGCTGCGCGAGAATATTCGCGTGCTTGTGGCGAGACGAAAGGCTGGCCGCCGCGCAGATCCTTCCGTCCTCAACCGCTTTCTCGCTGGCGCACAGAGTCATCCCCGGCTCGTTTGGACCAAGCCGCGTTCGCCACGGCTTGAAAAAGTCGGGCGAAACGACACTGCCGAGGCTATTCTCGCACCCGTGGCTGAAGCAGCTGCTGATCTGCTGGCGACGGCCGACTTCAAGCTAGTGAGACGCTGCGAAGGCGACACCTGCGTGCTCTGGTTCTCCGATCAAACCAAGTCCCACCACCGCCGCTGGTGCAGTATGGGAATTTGCGGAAACCGCCAGAAGGTCGCGGCCTACAGACGCCGACATCGTAATCGTGCAAGATCCGAGCCTCGCCAGCCTCATCGCCCCTCGGCTGATTAGATGGCGTTGTCGAGTCTTCCCTCGGAGTAAGCTTGGTCGGGCGAACAACTAAGGCCTAGCTACCCCAGGCAGCCTCGGGAGAAAGGGGCACAGTTCCGGCGCAGCTTTTACTGCACTGTCAAAGTCAGCGGAATCGAGCGCGAAACGCCGGTGCCGGTTGCGACGAAATTCACGGTGTAGGTTTCGGGCGGAGTGGTTGCGGAGGTCGGTTGTCCGCCGCCCGAGCCGCCGCAGCTCACCAGGCCGATCAAGGGTAGCGCGAGCAGCAGCGCCGCAAGCGCCAGCGCCGCGAGATTCAGTTGGGTCGGCGCCAGGCGCCACGAGGAAGTCGTTCTCGAGCTCATCGCCGTTTCCATGAAATAGCAGGTCAATTCCAGGATAAATTTGTTGATAGCGAACGCGCGAAAATTGGAGAATATTTCGTAGCCAGCGAGTGGGATCAGATCCGTGAAGATAGTTCGAGTGTCCCGGTAGCGGAGCTTCACCGGAAACAGCTGCCCCGCGGTCGGCTCCCTTCCATCTGATTTGCAGGCGAGAAGCGCTCGAATGGGACTGCGGAACAAAAATATCCACGCCGTCTGCGGCGTAGAGCGACTCCACGCCATCTCGACGAGCGAGAAAATGGTATTGCGCGGGCGCTTGGCCATTATTTTGTTCAAATATCAAGGGCGCGGCTACGGTGGTGGCCTTGGGGGTCTGCGCCACGCTGTTCGACGGGGCGCTGCAGCATACAACCGTTAGCGCCAGGACAGCGAACAGAAGGCGATGGCTCTGTGAACGGGTCATGAACACATTTCTCCCTTACGCTTTCTGCTCAGGAAGTAGCCTAAAGGGTCACGGCTCTACACGGGAAGTAATTCGAATTCCACTAAATTAGCTCGACAGCGAAAATCGGGCGTTCACGGACGCGCGTATGTTTTTTCCGATCGGAGATTGGCAATCCGGGAACTGCCAGTGCGCTGGCGACGGGTCCTGCGCGTTGACGGCTTGCTTCCCTGCCCCGTATATTGATTGATTCTCTCTTGCAGCGACGGCGCAGTGTAATCGTAAAGTCGAATTCCTATTGGGGAGCAGATGGCGCGCGAAATACCGAAGGCTTACGAGCCGCAGGAGATTGAGGAGCGCTGGGCCAAGGCCTGGTTCGAGCAGAAGCTATTCCGCGCGGAAAATTCCGGTACGCCGGATGTGCCGAGCGACCAGCAGCCGCGTTTTTCGATTGCGCTGCCGCCGCCAAACGTGACCGGGTCGATTCACATCGGGCACATGCTGGAGCACACGCAGATTGACATGCTGGTGCGCTGGCATCGCATGCGCGGCGAGCGGACTTTGTGGCTGCCGGGAATGGACCACGCTGGAATTGCGACGCAGTTTGTGGTCGAGAGAATGTTGGCCAAGGAAGGCATCAATCGCAAGGAGCTGGGTCGCGAGGAATTCGAGCGCCGCGTCTGGAAATGGAAAGCGGAAAGCGGCGGCGTGATCAAGCAGCAGATGATTCGCCTCGGCGCTTCGTGCGACTGGACACGCGAGAAATTTACGCTGGAGCCGGCGCTCTATCGCTCGGTGCTGGAAGCGTTTTTGCGGCTGTATCGCGAGGGATTGATTTATCGCGGGCGGTACATGGTCAACTGGTGCCCGCGCTGTCAGACGGCGATCAGCGATCTGGAAGTGGTGCACAACGAGCGGGTTGGGAATTTGTGGTTCATTCGCTATCCCGTGGCCGGCGCGCAGGAATTTCTAGTGGTCGCGACCACGCGGCCGGAAACGATGCTCGGCGATACGGCTGTAGCCGTCCATCCGGAGGACGAACGTTACCGGGATCTGGTCGGCAAGAAGGTGCTGCTGCCGCTGATGAATCGCGAGATCCCGATCATCGCGGATACGTACGTGGATCGGGAATTCGGCACCGGCGTGGTGAAAATTACCCCGGCGCACGATCCGAACGACTTCGAAGTCGGCAAGCGGCATAACCTCGCGCAGATTGATGTGATGACCGATGAGGCGCACATGAACGAGGCCGCGGGGAAATATGCCGGCCTCGATCGCTTCGTGGCGCGAGCGCGCGTGATTGCCGACCTGGAAGAAATCGGTTTGATGGATCACATTTCCGAACACACGCATTCGGTGGGGACCTGCGACCGCTGCAAGGCGATTGTGGAGCCGCGCGTTTCGACGCAGTGGTTCATGAAGATGAAGCCGCTGGCGGAGGACGCGCGGAAGACGGTGACAGGCGCTTTCGGTCCGGAGGCGAAAATTGAGGTGGTGCCTGACAATCAGCGGACGATCCTGCTGCAGTGGTTTGAAAATATTCGCGATTGGTGCATTTCGCGGCAGCTGTGGTGGGGGCATCGCATTCCGATCTGGCATTGCGCGGATTGCAAGGAGATGGTTCCGGCGACGGATTCGAGCGTCGAAATTGTGGATGGGCACGCGCGAGCTGCGGGAGTGCCGACGAAGTGTCCGAAGTGCGGGGCGGCAGGCAACGGGAAATTGACGCAGGATCCGGATGTGCTGGATACCTGGTTCAGCTCAGCCCTGTGGCCGTTTTCGACTTTGGGTTGGCCGGACGATACGCCGGACTTGCGCGCATTTTATCCGACGAGCTTGTTGATCAGCGGGTATGACATTTTATTTTTCTGGGATTCGCGAATGATCATGCTGGGGTTGCATCTGGCGTCGGGTGCAACGGAAGCCGAGCGAATTCCCTTCCGTAGACTGTACTTGCACTCGCTGGTGCGCACGGCGGAAGGCGCGAAGATGTCCAAGACCAAGGGCACCGGCGTGGACCCACTGAAATTAACCGCGGAGTTCGGCACCGATGCGATGCGTTACATGCTGGCAAGCATGGCCGCACCCGGGACCGATATCGCGTTGACCGAGGACCGAATTCTGGGCGCGCGCGCATTCGCGAACAAGATTTGGAACGCGGCGCGGTTTTTGTTTATGAATTTGGAGAAGGCGGAAACTGCGGTGGGATTTAGTTTGGAAGAATTGGCGGCACCGGCTGTGCGCGCGGCGGCGCCTTATGCCGTGAAGGGCGAGGGCGAGTTGGTGCACCGCTGGATTTTTTCGAGGTTGGCGGCTGCTGCGGCAGAAGCGGGCAAGGCGCTGGATGAATTTCGTTTTCATGAGGCTTGCCAGACGATTTACCACTTTTTCTGGGGCGATTTTTGCGATTGGTACATCGAGTGGGTGAAGCCGCAGCTTTCGTCGGCGGACCGCGAAATGGCGCTGGCGGCTTGGCGGAATATTTTCGCGGTTTTGGACGCAGCGCTGCGCCTGTTGCATCCAGTGATGCCGTTTTTGACTGAGGAATTGTGGCATAAGCTGCCGCAGCCGGAGGGAGCGCGCTCCATCGCGCTGGATCGGTTCCCTTCTCGGCGCGAGGATTGGATTGACGCCGGTGCCGACGGCGACATGGCGTTGATCCAGGAAATCATTGCGGCCGCGCGGAATATTCGCGCGGAAATGAAGGTGGATCAGAAGAAGAAGGTGGCGGCGGATTTTTCAACGAGCGACGCGGCGGTTCGGAAGCTGGTGGAAGCGAACCTGGTGCCATTGTTGCAATTGGCGAATCTTTCCGGGCTGCAGACTTCCACCGGACACTTGGAGGCGACCGGCGCGGCGGTGCGCTCAACGTCAAAATTTGACTTGCGCATCACGTACGACGAGGCAGTGGATAAGCAAGTGGAGATTGCACGGCTGAAAAAAGAGAACGAGCGGCTGGCGAAGGATATTGAGTCGAAGAAGGCGCGGCTGGCGGATGAGGCATTCTTGAGCAAAGCTCCGGCGAAGATTGTGGAGGATTTGAAGGGGACCTTGGCTGGGCGCGAAATTGAGTATCAGAAATTGCTGGAGCGCTTAAAGCAACTGGAATAGTTGACTCTGAACGAGTCGCGTTCGAGCTGCGGCTAGGCTAGTTGCGAGTGTAAATATCAGTCCAAGGTTCTATAGCGCTGAAGGACAGCTGCGGATTCTCGACCTCCTCGTGCATCTTCAAAGTTTTCAAGTCAGGCGATAGCTGCCAACGTTCTTTGAAGCGGATTATCACGACAAGCCCATTTTCAAGAGGACGAGTCGCGATAGTTGCATCCAAGAAGAGCTGGTTACCTTTGAAGTGTCCCTTGCAGGTTCCCTTTGTGTGATTTTCGGTATAGTAAATTCCGTCTCTGCCGTCGAGCGGAAAGGTGTTCGTGTACGACTTGCCGTTCGCGACCCTGGTAACCACAATGTCGGTCGCGGTCTGCATGACGGTCAAAGTCTCGGTGATGTCCTTCGCCGTTTTGGAAGCATGTTTCGCCGGGGTGAAAGCGTACGAGCCACTGAAGTCCGTCGTTTCTGCTGTGCTCGCCACCATCAGTGGCAGCAACAATATTAAAACGCAGGCGTGAGTACGTAGCATGGCCGCTACGTGTATCACAGGCTTACTGGTGATTGCAAAAAATCTGCGACTCGCAAAATGTTGGCGATGTAGTTCGGCCGGAATTATAGCTGGCGAAGACTCGGACGGATTTGCTGAAGCCACGATCCCTGAGACTCCTCTTGCGAGTTGCGGACGCGGCTTGTCGGCGGCGCACCCGTCGCGTATGCTTTTCAGTCCACATGGCTACAAAACGGATGGCTAATTTGCCGGGGACTACGGACCGGCGTTTGGACGCGTTGCTGACTTTGCTCGCCGAGAATTCGACGATTGTGATCAGCGGGGCGAAGATCGCCAAGGAAATTGGGGTGACGCGGCAGCAGGTGTGGCGCTGGATTGAGAAATTGCGCGAAGTGGGCGTGCGCGTGAAGGGACATGCGGCGACGGGATACCACATCGAGCGGGCTCCGGACATTCTGGCGGCGCAACTTTTGAGCCATCGCTTGTACGGCACGCCGTTTGCGCGGCGCATTTATCATTTTTTTAAAATTGATTCGACGAATACCGTGGCGATGCAGCTGGGCGAGCAGGGCGAGCCGCATGGCGCGGTGGTGCTGGCGGAAGAACAGACAGCGGGGCGCGGGCGCGCGGGGCGGAAATGGGTTTCGGAGAAATCGGCGGGGATTCACTGCACGGTTTTGCTGCGGCCGCCGATTCCCCCGGCTCATGCGCCGCTGCTGACGCTGGTGGCGGGCCTGGCGGCGCGGGACGCGGCCGCGGAGGAACTGGACGCCGCGCCGGATATACGTTGGCCGAACGATTTGCTGGTGCGCGGGCGGAAATTTTCGGGAATCCTCACCGAAATGCACGCCGAACCGGACCGAATGCATTACGCGGTGGTGGGTATCGGGATAAACGTGAATCAGACGAAGATGCCGCCAGGCCTGGAAGACATGGCGACCTCACTGCGGATGGAAACGGGAAAGGTGCATTCGCGGCTGGAAGTGCTGATACGGTTGCTGCGCCACCTGGATCGCTACTACAATCAGTTCCTCAGCGAAGGCGCGACGCCGATTCTGCGGCGCTTCGCGGAAGTGTCCAGCTATTTTCAAGGGAAGCGCGTGCGCATCACGACGGCGCGGGAAACTTTTACGGGAAGCACGGCGGGCCTAGAGCCGAGCGGCGTGTTGCGTGTGCTGCGCGACGATGGCGGCGGGATCGAGCTAGTTCTTTCCGGCGACGTCGCGGAGGCCGATTGATGCTGCTGACGCTGGACGTGGGCAACACGAACACAGTGTTGGGAGTTTTTCGCGGCAAAGAATTAGTGGCGAACTGGCGCCTGACGACGGCGCGCGAGCAGACGGAAGACGAATACGGCATTCTGACGCGCGATCTGTTTACTTTGGCGGCTCTCGAGCCGAGCGAAATCGGCGGAGTGATTATCAGTTCCGTGGTGCCGCAATTGAATTCGCGGCTGGCGGGAATGGCGGAACGATATTTCGGCAAGACAGCGCTGTTTGTCGAGCCGGGAATCAAGACGGGGATGCCGGTGATGTACGATAACCCGCAGGAAGTGGGCGCGGACCGCATCGTCAATAGTGTCGCGGCATTCGAAAAATATGGCGGGCCATGCATCATCGTGGATTTCGGGACGGCGATTAATTTTGATGCAGTCTCGGCGCGCGGCGAATATATGGGCGGAGTGCTCGCGCCGGGAATTGGGATTTCAGCAGACGCGCTGTTTGCGCGCGCGGCGCGGTTGTTTCGTGTGGAGATTAAGGACCCGGGGAAAATTATCGGGACGAATACGGCGGCGTCAATGCAAGCAGGGCTTTTTTATGGCTACACCGATTTGGTGGATGGAATTTTGGACCGCATGAAGAAGGTGATGGGGGCGAAGACGAAGGTAGTGGCCACTGGAGGCCAAGCGGCTTTGATTGGCGGGGCTTCGCGGCATATTGAGACGGTGGATGAGTTTTTGACGCTGGAAGGGTTGCGGATTATTTGGGATCGGAATCAGGAGACCGCGCAGAAGAAGGCGGCGCCGGCGGGCCGGCCCAGGGGTTAGTGTTCACGCGGCGGTGGATTCGGATGTGCGAAGGGCTCGCAAATTCTTTCTGCGGCTCGCGGTGTCGACAAACATTGCGCCTTCGATCCGCGATTGAGTGGGCGAGGCAAGCCTCGCCTAGCTTGGGCGCGCTGAGTCTAACGTTGTTGCGAAAGCGGCGGCGAGTCGCCGCACCCCAAAGTGGGCTAGGCTTACGGGAATTTACTCTCCCTCATGGAACCGTTTAACTACTTCAATTATTTTACAGAGATCGAGGAATATTTTTGGCGGAAGCGCGGGGCGCATCTGCTCGTGTCTCCCTTGGATTGGGCGATTCTGGAGACCTGGCAGAAGGCGGGGATTCCGATTGGCGCGGTGCTCAAGGGGATCGACCGCGCGTTTGAGAGTTGGGCGCGTTCGCGGAGGGCTGCGGGCGGGCGGCAGCTAAAAAGTTTGGCGTATTGTGTGGATGCGGTGCTCGACGCCGCCCAGGAAGCGGCGGAGGCGGCTGCGGGCACGGGGCCAGAAGTGAAATCATCGCGCGCGACGGAAGAACCATTCTCGCGCGACGAGTTGCGAAAATATCTGCAGCGGAATGCAGCGCGTTTGCGGGCGGCTGCCGGGAAATTGCGCGCAAAAACCGGAGCGGCTGTTGGTGTTGGATTGGCTGTGCGCTTTGACGAGACCGCGCAGAAGCTCGATGATGCTTTGTCGCTGCTGGACGCGCCCGAAGCGCTGGATCTGGAAGATTTCGAACGGCGGATGACGGTGCTCGAGGAAAAATTGGCAGCGGCGCTCGCGGCGGACGCTGACGAAGAGGCGTTGCTCGTGATGCGGCGCGAAATGGACCGATCGCTGGCACCCTATCGGCGTAAGATGTCCGCGGAGCAATTGACTCAGCTGGAAAGGCAATATACGCAGAAGCGGTTGTTCGAGCATTTTGATGTGCCGCGGTTGAGCCTTTTTTATTTGACTTAGAGGTGCGCTGAACAATCCGGCGCCGCGAATCGTTTCAGGCGATTCTTGTCCCATTGCAGCTCGAGCCAACAATTATGCCGAAGCTTGTGTCGCACCTACGGCGCTCCGGTTTTTTCTCGCGTGATTTCCCAGGCCTTCCGGCCTGGGCTAACTTCTGCCGCGCCTACGGCGCTGGACCGAGTTTCGGCGCAGCGACTCAACTGTGCAGCAGGCGGCGGATAACGAGGTGAATTCGTTTGGACATTACGATTGAGAAATTGATTTACGGCGGCGAAGGGCTGGCTCATCACGAGGGCTCTACCGTCTTTGTGCCGTTTGTGCTGCCGGCCGAACGCGTGGCTGTCGAAGCCGTCGAGCAGAAGAAGAAATTTGTGCGCGGCCGGGTCGAGCGCGTTCTGCAGGCGGCGCCCGAACGTGTGGCCGCGCGCTGCCCGCATTTCGGCGTTTGCGGTGGATGCGATTACCAGCACATACCTTATGAAGCGCAGTTGAAATTCAAGGCCGAGATTTTGCGCGAGACTTTGCGGCGCATTGGGAAGATTGAGTGGGCCGGGGAAATCACGACGCACGGCTCTCCTCCGTGGGCTTATCGTAACCGCGCGCAGTGGAAGGTGCGGCCGCTGGAAGCTTCGGACGGCGATGCAGCGACGCCAGAAACTGGCGCGGATGGTGGGGCCAAGCTGGGCATCGGATATTTCCGCGCGAATTCGACGGCACTGTGCGTGGTGGAAGATTGTTCGATCATCTCGCCGCTGCTGCTGAAGACGTTGCTTTCTTTGCGTGCGGCGCTGGCGGCTAGCGCTTTGCCGCGGGGACTGCGGGAGATTGAGGCGTTCGTGGATGCGGCGGACGCGAAGGTCCTGCTGACGGCGACATTCGCGGGTTTTCCTTCGCGGGCGGGCGAGCACGCGGAAACATTCCGACGAGTCGTGCCGGAGATCGCCAGTTTGTTGTTCCACGATCCGAGCCACGACCGCATGGAATTGTACGGGCCGGGATTCGTGGACTATGCCGTAGGTGGTATTTCGTATCGCGTGGGGCATTTTTCCTTTTTTCAGGTGAACCGGTTCTTGGTCGAGGAACTGGCGCGGGAGGTGGTGGAGCGCGAAGAGGTCGGACGATTTGCAATCGACCTTTTCGCCGGCGTGGGATTATTTTCAATTCCGCTAGCGAAGCGCTTCGCCCGAGTGTTGGCCGTGGAATCAAATCCGGCGGCGGCGCGCGATTTGGAAACGAATACGCGCGGAAAAGGCTCGATCGAAGTGCGTTCGGCGGAAGTGGAGCAATTTTTGAAGCGCAACAAGGAGCGACCGGAATTAGTGGTGCTCGATCCGCCGCGAGCTGGTATGACGCCCGAATCAGTCGAGCGCCTGAGCAGGCTGCGGCCCGCGCGGATGACGTACGTTTCATGCGAGCCGCCGACGCTGGCGCGCGATCTGGTTTTATTTGGCAACGCCGGATATGACTGCACAGAAGTGCATCTGTTCGATCTGTTTCCTCAGACCTTCCACATGGAGACCCTCGTTCGGCTACGCAAGCGCAGTTGATGTTGCCTTTGCTCTCGTAGCGCCGACCTGCTTGCCGGTAGGCGCGAGTCTCGCCGGCACTTGGCGGTTTCAGTTGTCCTTGAATTTTCCTTTCTAGCGGCCGCCTGCCTTTTCAGGCGGGCGTAGTTGACTTTGCTTTTAGGCTTACGTTCAGCCATTTGCGTCCGCCAACAGCGTGGCAGCTCCCGCCCGCCCCTTCCGATTCGCGGAGCTGGGTTCATGTGGCGATTTGCCGCGCGGCCCAGAAAATAAATCTCTACTTAACAATTCGGTTTGGAAGTGCTCAGATGCTGGCTTTGGAGGTGGATCCATGACTGCTGCCTTACATTCCGTTGGTTTTCCCGGCGAGAGCGATGCTTATCGGGAAGCACGCAACGAATTGCTTGAGAGCGAAATCAAGTTGCGCAGACAAATAGAGGAAATCGCTGCCTTGCGCCGCAAGCTTCCACTGGGCCGGGCGATTCCAGAGGACTACGTGTTCGATGAGGGAGCGACCGATCCGCAGGATGCGCTGACGGCCTGGAAGACGCGGTTTTCGGAATTATTCCGGCCGGGCAAGGATTCCTTGGTTGTTTACAGCTTGATGTACGGGCCGGAAATGAAGTCGGCGTGCACTTCTTGCACTTCAATCCTGGATGGATTGAACGGAGCGGCGCCGCACGTGAACGACCGGATCAATTTGGTGGTGGTCGCGAAATCTCCATGGGAGAGGATACGGTCATTCGCGCGCGGACGCGGCTGGCGGAACCTGCGACTGCTGTCTTCCGTCGGCAATTCTTACGACCACGATTATCACGGGGAGACGGCTGACGCGAAGCAAATACCTTCCTTGAGCGTGTTTTCTCGGCGTGATGGGAGGATTTATCACACGTATGGCACGGAACTGTTGTTCGCGCCGGCAGAGCCGGGACAGAATCAGCGCCATGTAGATAGGATCTGGCCGCTGTGGAACGTTTTCGATTACACACCAGAGGGGCGCGGGACGGACTGGTATCCGAAATTGGATTACGGTGCAGGCGAGGCGAACGCGCAGTTGGGCCTGTCAGCAGCGACGCGAAGCGGGGCCGCTAGCTGAACCACGCAACGGACGGGAGAAGGCGCTTTAGTTGCTGGAATCGGCGGAGCTGTCGGAATCTTCGAGTGAGACGTTATTGGCGGACTGATATTCAGCGATGATTTTGCGCGCTTCGTCAGCCTGGGATTCCAGGACGAAGATTTCGACGTTGTGCGGCCCTTCCGGATTTTCAGGGATCGGGAAAGGGTCGGTGGAAACGGAGCCCGGCGACTGGATGCCTTTGCTTTGCAGCAGGCCGCGGATAACCAGGGCTTCGGTGGCGTTTTCGGCCATGTGCGCGATCACTACGCGTTCGTTCGAATATTCCTCGGGCATGTCAGGCTCCTCAAAAACAGTGCCACAGTACTATTGTGCCCCTCCGGGTCTTGGGTCCATACTAGTTTTCCGTAGCCACGGTCAAATATGGACGACCCCTCGGTTCAGCCCACGCAGCAAGAGATTGACGAAGAGAGCCGCCGCATTCGCAGGCTGCGCATCCTGGTGCATATTACTCTGGAAACGATTGCCGGTGGAGATTTGTCTCCGGAGGACGCAGCGCAGATGGTCGCGGAGACGCGCAAGATTGCGCTGGATATGTTTCCCGGGAAAGAGCGCGCGTTTGATTTGATTTACCGCCCGCAATTTCAGCGCGTGATGCATGCGGTTTATCGGTTGCAGTGAGCCCTGCCAATCGTTACGCAGTTCCCTTCCCAGTTAACTAATAGCCGTAGCGGCGTTGCAGCCACATGCGGAGCCACACTACCGCCAGAGCGGCTATGGTGCCGATCAAGGCTTTGTATTCGCGATTGCGGCGGTAGAGTTGCCACGAGAATGCCTGATCCGATTTGGTCTCCGGGTGTTGCATGTACCCCGAGCCGAAAAAATCTGGTAGGAATAGCGGGACTCTTGCGGCGTACTCGTCGAAGACCGTGCCGAATCGGACGCGCAGGTCTTGTTCTTCGTTGCGCATCACGGCGTAATAAAACACCGCGAAATAAATTGCGATGAGGCTGCCAGCCCACCAGGAATGACCGGCGATGGCGAATCCGGCAGCCAGAAATGCGCTGCCGAGATAGAGCGGATTGCGCGTGCGGGCGTAGGGGCCGGCAGTGGCTAGCTCGCGATCTTTGCTGAGATGCCCTGCGGCGATGGCGCGGATGAGAATGCCGAAACCGGCGACGGCTGCACCCATGGCGATCCAGTGATGCGTGGGTTTGGCCAGGAGCCAGTACAGCACCGCTACGGGATAGCCGATGCGCACGCGCCAGCGCATCCAGAATTTTCTGGGTTGGGCGGCGACGAGTTCGCTTGATTTGGTGGTCACTCGCGGGCCTCAGGATTTCGCGCTGCTGATGAGATGTGCAACTGCGTCGGCGACTTGGTCTACGGTGATCGAAAGCATGGGCGAAGAATAGGACGCGCCGCGGCGATAAGTCGTTTCGCTCTTGCTGGGATTGCGAATGACGACATTTCGGCCGCCATAGGGGCCGTTGCGCGCGGGATCGGTGGGGCCGTAGAGGCCGACGACTGGTGTGCCAAGCGCGGACGCGAGATGCAGAGGGCCTGTGTCCGCAGAGACTACGAATTTTGCGCGGCGCAGCAATGCCATCAGCGGACCTAGACCGAAGGGAATGGCAACGGGCGGACGAGATCCCGCCGCACTGATAAGTTCTTGCGCCAAAAGTTCTTCTCCGGGACCAAAACTGACAATTCCCCGCCAGCTATTTTGCGCGGCTAGGCGGTGATGCAGTTCACCGTAGCGTTCAGGGGGCCAACATTTCGAGCGCCAGCCGCCGCCCGGATTTAACACGTAGAAATCCGCAATGTCCTGGCGGGCGAGTTCTTGCGTCACTTGTTTCTCATCTTCCAGGCGTGGGGTCAAAGGAAATCGCAGAGAAGCGCTGCGAACGACCGCGCCCGCAGCTTCGGCGAGTGTGAGATTGTGGTCCACTTTGTGGGCACCGCGCGGATTGACGCGATCGGTGTATAGCAACGAGGCAAAACCTTCGCGGGCGTAGGTGCTGGCGAATCCGATGCGGCGAGGTGCGCCCGACGCGAAAGCTGGGAGCGCGGATTTGTAGAGGCCTTGAAAATCGATTGCGCAGGTGTAGTGGGCAGCGCGCAATCTGCGGATGGTGCCGATGAGACCACCGGCGCTTTTCTTGTCGAGCGAGATGATTTCGGTGAGATCGGGATTGCCTTCGAGCAGGCGGTGCCATTGCGGTTCGATCAGCCAGTCGATGCGAGCTTCTGGAAACGCGTCACGCAGCGCGGAAGCTGCGGGCAGGGCGTGGATCACATCGCCGAGCGAGCCGAGGCGGAGGAGTAGGAAGCGCGCGTCAGGCATTGCCGGGGTGACGCAGTCGCGCGAGCAAATCGCGCGTGGAATGTCGCTTGGGATCGCCGACGATGGCCACGCGGATGCCTAGCAGGGCAGCGAGTTCGCGCTCGGGGACAGTGTCGCCGGTATAGTCCGTGCCTTTCGCGTGGACGTCTGGTTGAAGTTCTTTGAGTAGTGAGTTCACGTCGAGCTCGTCGAAGATGACGACGCAATTCACGCAACGCAACGCGGCCACTAAAGTTGCGCGGGCGCGTTCGGTAAGGATTGGACGGCCGAGGCCTTTCAATTTTCTTGTGCTGGAATCGGAATTGATGCCGACTACCAGGAAATCACCTTCGGCGCGGGCGGCTTCGAGGTATCTGACGTGGCCGACGTGCAGGAGATCGAAGACACCGTTGGCGAAGACTATTTTGCGGCTGGCCCGGCGATGTTCTTCGAGGATGCCGGTCAGTCCTGGACGAGAGACAATTTTTTCTCGGGTGTCCATGCGATTTCAGTGCTGCTGCGGTGCGGCGGTGGCTGTGGCGTCCTGGCGTAGAGCAGCAGTTAGTTCTGCGCTCGTCACGGTGGCGGTGCGGCGCTTCATTACCACGATACCGCCGGCGTAATTCGCCAGGTGCGCAGCTTCGAGATAGGACGCGCCGGCGGCTAGGGCGACGGTGAAAACGGCTATCACTGTGTCGCCTGCGCCGGTGACGTCCACTGGAGAATCAGAGCCGTAGATAGGGATATTGCGCGGGACGCGGCTGCGTTCAAAAAGCGCCATACCGTCTTTGCCGCGGGTGACGACGAGGGCTTCAAGATTCAAGTCGCGCAGGGCTCGTTGGCCCAGATCTTCCAGCTTGCGAACGTCCGTTCCAACGCGGGCGTGGTAGGCGGCTTCGACTTCTGGCTCGTTGGGAGTTGCGGCGGTGATTCCGGCGTCGCGAAATTCGAGCAGGCGGTAGCGCGAGTCGAGGGTTAGGAGCTTGGCGTTCAATTTTTTTGTTAGCGTGGGAGAGGCGGCGCCGAAACCGTAGTCGGAGACAAGGACTGCGCTGGCGCGTTGCGCGATTTTGCGAGCTTTGCTTGCGATCGCATTTTCTGTACTGGCGGTAAGTTTCGCGGTCGGTTCGCGGTCTACGCGGAGGACTTGTTGCTCGGTGGTGTGGGTCCAGCCAGCCAGGTAACGCGTTTTAGTGGGTGTGACCCAATCGCGGGCGCGGAGGATGCCGGAAACGTTGATGCGTTTGCGCCGGAAATGATCGAGGAGCTGGCGGCCGGCATCGTCGTCGCCCACTACACCGACGGGGAGGACGCGGGCCCCGAGATCGGCTAGGTTGAATGCCGCGTTGGCGGCGCCGCCGGGATACGACTCAGTGCGACGATGGCGCAGGATCAGGACCGGGGCTTCTCGGGAGACGCGGGAAATCTCACCGGAGACGAATTCGTCTAGGACGAAATCGCCGACTACGCCGATGGTTTGGCGGGGGAAGCTGGCGACGATGTCGAGCAGGCGGGTCAGGTCCACGGTAGTGTCGGCTTTAGCGACGGCGCCGGAGGCTGTATTCGCTGGCGTGGATCGTTTGCGCTGCTGGCGTACGTTGGTCAACCAAGCTCCTCGATGATTTTGTGTTCGATGGCCGCGTCGAAACGTATCACAGCGGCGTCCGGTGCGGCAATTGGACGCGCGGTTGCATTTTCATGGCTGCAGCAGGAGCTTTCGTTGCGCAACGTTGAGGCGCGAAGAGGCTGCGGAGTGCACCGTGCGCCAGAAATCGTCCCGGTTGTCTATTTCCATGGAGATGGAGCAGTAGAACGTCGGGAATTTGTCGCCTGTGATTGCGCGCAGATTGTAGATGTCTTTTTCTGTGCAAATCCGGCCGCTGGCTTCTGCTTCGCTCGCCAACTGGGGAATTTCTTGGTCGTCGTGATCGGTGTAACGGTGATGATCGGGAAAGAATTTGTGGCCCACGATATCCAGGCCCCACCTGCGCAAGTCGTCGAGGAATGCGGCGGGGTTGCCGATGCCGCAGAATGCGAAAAGTTTCGGTAGTGCTTCCACGGCAACAGCGGCGGCTGGTTGGACGCCGGCGAAACGGAGAATGGCGTCCAGTTTTGGGCGCGCGTAGAAAATCGGGGCTGCGGAATCACGGCGGATGGCGGATTCGATGGCGGGGGCGTGGGCGCTGCGCGTGATTACGATGATATCGGCGCGGGCGAGCGCGGAGCGCGACTCGCGGAGATGTCCAGCCGGCAGAAGGCGGCCGCCGCTGAAGGGATTTGTCGCGTCGATCAGGACGATGTCAACATCCCGCGCTAGCTGCAAGTGCTGGAAGCCGTCGTCGAGGATGAACCAATTCACGCCGCGCTTGACGAGTTCCCTGCCCCGTTCGTAGCGATTTGCGCCGACGCCCAAGTGGACGCGATCGCCCAGGCGAGATTGGAGGAGGCGGACTTCGTCGCTTGTGATGGCGCTGGCGTTCAGTGCGGCTGACTGCGGACCATTTTTGAAGGCTGGCGCGACCTTTTCGCCGCGATATCCACGGGTGAGGATGCCGACATTTCGTCCTTCGGCTAGCAAGCGTTCCGCGATCCAGAGGACCATGGGAGTTTTTCCTGTGCCGCCGGTGGTCAGATTGCCGACGCTGATCACCGTGCCATCCAAATGCTGAGATTTCAGAATGCCTTTGCGGTAGGCGCGGGCGCGCAGGTGTGCGGCCGCGCCGTAGGGCAGCGTGAACGGCCAGAGCAGTGATTGCTTCAGCGTCATGCGCTGTGCTCCTTGACGGAGCGGTTGCGCCAAACGGCGGCGATGCGATCGAGTGAGCGTTCTGTAGCGCCGCGATTGCGCTGGGATATTTCGCGCGCGGCTGCGCCCATACGTTCGCGCATGGCGTTGTCTTGTATGAGTTGAATCCATACTTTGCCGAGGCCGGGACCTGTCGATACTTGCACTCCCGCGTGCGCGTCGAGAAATTGGTCGGCCATCTCTTTGAAATTTTCCATGGACGCGCCGAAAACTGGAGGCCGGGCGAACCAGGCTGGCTCGAGGATATTGTGGCCGCCTGATGCGACCAGCGAGCCGCCCACGAAGGTGGCGTCGGCTAGCGAGTAAAGGCCGGCTAGTTCGCCGATGGAATCAAGGAGCAGCACGTCGGCGGCTTCGTCGAGCGTGGAGGTAAGGTCGAGTTCGCTGCGGCGGACGACCTTCCATCCGCCTTCTGCGGGGATGGCAGCGGCGGCAGCGAATTGCGCGGGCTTGCGCGGAGCCAGAATCAGAAGCGTGTGGCGCCACTGGCGTTGCACGAGATCGTAGGCAGCCAGGACGGATTCTTCTTCTCCGGCGATGACGCTGCCAGCGACGAGGACCGGCCAGCGTTCCTGCTGGCGAATTTGTTGCTCGAGCCAAGCGGCGAAGCGGGAGATGGCGGGAGGCGCGGCGTCGTATTTTAGATTTCCGGTGACAGCGACGCGGTCTGGCGGGGCGCCCATGGCCTGCAGTCGCGCTGAATCTTCGGGCGACTGCGCCAGGAAAAGCTCGGCGTCTTGCACGGTGCGGCGGAAAAACGGTCCGACCAGGAATTCCCATTGTTTGAAGCGGGCGAAGGATTTTTCGGAGACGCGTGCGTTTGCGAAAACGACCGGAATATTTGCGCGATGGGCTTCGCGTAGAAAATTCGGCCAGATTTCGGTTTCCATGATGATGACGAGCGTCGGGCGTATAGCGCGCAGCGCGCGGCGCACGGGCACGACCCAGTCTAGGGGAAAATAGAAGACGCCGTCGGCGGTTTGCAGGCGTTCGCGGGCCAGGCGCTGGCCGGTCTCTGTGGTGGTGGAAACGAAAATTACCGCACTGGGGTAGCGACGTTTCAGGCCGTCGATTAGGGGCTGAGCAGCCAGGACTTCGCCTACTGAGACCGCGTGGATCCAGATCGAGCCGTTATCTACCGTAGCGGCCGCAGATGCGGCTGCAGCGCGGACCGCGATTTCGGGCGGCAAGCTTCCGAGACGCTCACGCAGGGCGCGAGAAGGCTCGCCGGCGCGCCATCCGCGCAGCGCGAAATACGGCGCGAGGAGGAACATGCCGGCTGCGGTGAGGATGCGATAGAAAAAATACATTCCTTGGGTGTCGCGCACATGAACCAGGAAAGACGCTTTGCCGCGCGCTGACCCGGTATTATAGTGGCACGGCGATAAAACGCGCACAACTTCCGGCGGCGCAGAGGCATCGCACAGCAGGATGACGAGAAGCTCACTCACTTTTTTTGCCACAGCGATCCTGCTGCTGTACGGCGGCCCGCCCGCTCTCGCACAGAACAATCCTGCGGCAACCAAGGGGAAGCAGGCTACGCCAGATCCCACCGTGGCGCTCCCTCACGACCATCACGATGGCCTGACTGTGACAGCCGATCCCTACGTGGATAAGGCGCGGGGCAAGGAAAAATTCGGCAAAGCGAATCCGTTGGACGCGGGAATATTGCCCGTGGAAATTTTCATGCACAATGAGACGAACGATCCGATCCGCGTGGACATCAACACCATTCAGCTCGAAGTGCAGCTGCGCAAAGGCAACCGGCAGGAGCTTGACTGGTTGGCCCCTGAGGACGTAGCCGGTTTGGTGGCGCATCCTGGCGGGGTGACTCCTTCGAACCGGCCGCGGATCGCCGGGATTCCTTTGCCGAGCGGCGACAAGAAGACGGATAAACTGGCGGAGATTTTGAGGCCTTTGACGCTGGATGCGGACGTGGTGCCGCCGATGGGAGCGCTGCATGGATTTTTATATTTCAACGTGAATTATGAGATGTCGCTCGCGGATACGGCCGTGCTGTACGTGCCGGATGCTTCGATCATTGCATCGAAGAAGGCGCTGATGTTTTACGAAGTGCGATTTGGTAAGCCTGCGCAAGCTCCTGCAAATCCATCCCAGTAGGAAATCACCACCATCACCGGAATCAGGACGTAGCGGCGGTCGACGCGTGCGCGCGCCAACAGCGGCGGCGGCATTTGTTTTGCGCAGAAAAGCGGATTGACATCGGGACAGAGCCGGCGGTAGGCTCCGCGTAGCGTATACTTTATCCAGACTGTTTGGAGGGCCTCTGACATGACGAAATCGCGGAGTCGCCGGGAGTTCTTGAAGTCTGTGGCTGCCACGGGCGTGTTGGCGGGGGTCAGGCGATCGCTGGCGGGTGCGCCTGCGCCGTCGAAAGTAACGTCGCCATCGGCTTCGGGTGCGCTGCGGTCGCTGTCTGGGGGGTCGGCCGCGGCGACTGCTCCGAACAAGATTCAGACGTTTAACTATGACGGCGTGAGCTTGGGCAAAAGCCGCTGGAACGACCAATATCTGCGGGCGCGGGATTTCTATTTCAACGTGTCCAACGACGACATTTTGCAGGGATTCCGCGCGGCGGCCGGCTTGCCAGCGCCGGGTAAACCTTTGGGCGGATGGTGCGAGACGGACAGCGCGACGGTGTTCGGGCAATGGTTGAGCGGAATGTCTCGGATGTATCGCGCGACGGGCGACACGGCGATGCGCGACAAATCCTCGTACTTGCTGACGGAATTTGCAAAGACCGTGGGAGCTGACGGCAACTGCCGGATGCGGCCTTATCCATACGAGAAGCTGACCTGCGGGCTCGTCGACATGCACGAGTATGTGAATGATCCGGAAGCGATGCCGTTGCTTTCCAAGGTGACTGATTATGCGAGCAAGACCTTCGACCGCACGCGGGCCCCGGCGAATCCGGAGCCTTGGGCAATGCATTCGGGGAAGCCGCTGGAATGGTACACGCTGCCGGAAAATTTGTTCCGCGCGTACGCGTTGACGGGAAACGCGCAGTACAAGGATTTTGCGGATGTCTGGTTGTATCACTCTTATTGGAACAAGTTTGCGAACACGGCGGCGCCCGCGGACGCGTCAGGGGTGCACGCCTACAGCCACGTGAATACATTCAGCAGCGCGGCGATGGCTTACGCAGTGACGAACGACCCGGCATATCTGCAGATTCTCAAGAACGCTTACGACTATTTGCAGAACACGCAGACCTACGCGACGGGAGGATACGGGCCGGTGGAGCGGATCATGCCGGCGGGCAGTCTGGGCAAGGCGCTGGAATATCAGCAGAATTGTTTCGAGGCGCCGTGCGGTTCTTGGGCCGGCTTCAAGATGTCGCGCTATTTGACGCAATTTACGGGGGAGGCGCGCTACGGCGATTGGGCCGAGCGGTTGCTGTACAACGGGATTGGCGCATCGCTGGAAATTAATGGTCCGGGGCGGCATTTTTATTATGCGGATTACCGGATGGCTGGAGGAGTGAAGATCTTTAGCCGCAATGCTTATACGTGTTGCTCGGGAACTTACATCCAGGATGTGGTGAACTTTCACGATTTAATTTACTACAAGGATGAACCGGCCAAGTCTGATGCCGGTTTGTATGTGAGCTTGTACGTCCCGTCGGAAGTGACCTGGAAACGCGCGAGCGGTGATGTGAAAGTGACGCAGGTGACGCAATATCCGGAAGCTGAAAGCAGCACGCTTAGATTGCAGATGGAACACGGCGCAAAGTTTCCGCTGAGTTTCCGGATCCCGGGATGGGCGCAGGGCGCTTCGCTGAAGGTGAACGGCAGTGCGGCGCAAGTTCGTTGCACGCCCGGAACCTGGGCGACGATTGATCGCGAGTGGAGTTCGGGCGATCGCGTGGAGATTACGATTCCTTTGCCGTTGCGCATGCTGCCGGTAGATGCACAGCATCCGCATCGCGTGGCCATTGTGCGCGGGCCGGTGGTCCTGGTCCAGGATGGCGGCGTGCACGAGCCGGTTTTCAGACTTCCCTACCATGATGAGGATCTGAACAAGTGGCTCGTGGCGGATGAGGAGGGGCCGAGCGTCTACCGCGTCGTGCCGCCGGATGGCAAGCACGTGATGGCGAAGTTCCGGCCGTTTTATGCGGTGGGGCCGGATTACTATTACCGGATGTATTTTGATCTGGATTCTTTGCCGGTTTATCTGTGGCAGTACCAGGGAGAGGGGTAGCCGGGGTATTGGTGCGTCGCGAAGAGGTGGAGAATCGCCGAGATTGGCAGCGCGCGCCATTCGAAGATGGTAGATGGGTGGTAGAATAGCGTTATGAAAACCACGGTAATCGTTGATGAAGAGGGTGGCATGGTTCTTGCTAAGCCCGTGCGCGACGAAGTGAGGCTGCGGGACGGCGATGCCTTGAAGGTCGTAACTTCCGAGGGTGAAATCACGCTCAGACCGGTTCGCCTGAAGCCTGGAGCGTGAGAAGAAGCCGGTCCGAGACAGATCAGCTTCCGCGACGGGCTCATTCCTGCAGAAACTAAGCAGGACACCATTGAACCAATCCGCGAGCAGCGTAGCTGCGCTAACCCCTTCATTTCTTGACGTGCGCTGGGTTTCCTGATACAAAAGGCCATTCAAGTCAGTTACTTCTCGCTGTCAGCAGGCTCCCCGATCAAGGAGTCTTCATCCGGAGGAAGAATGTCGGTACAAGCTTGGGGTTACACGTGCGCAAAAGTGCGCATGCCGGGGGGCAACTAATGCTGCAAGTGCTGCAAATTCTGTGGAGGCTGGGATGTCGCGCCGGGCGAGTGGGCGCGGCGGGGTGTACCGCGATCTTGTTGGGCGCCAGCGCAGCGCAGGCGGCGCCGGAAACGGCGGGTGGTGAAGCGAATCTAAAGCTGCCGGATTTGTCCTCGGTGAATTTTCTGGGAATAGATGGGCACAAGCTTTTGCTGTTTGGCATTTTGTTTTGCATGTTCGGCCTGGCGTTTGGCCTGGCGATTTACACGAAGCTGAAAAACCTGCCGGTCCATCGCGCGATGCGCGAGATTTCCGAGTTGATTTATGAGACCTGCAAGACCTATCTGATCACACAAGGAAAATTCCTACTGCTATTGGAAGCGTTTATCGCCGTAGTGATCGTGCTGTACTTCGGCGTGCTGCTGCACTACGAAGCGATGCGCGTGATTATTATTTTGGCGTTCAGCATGGTCGGAATCATGGGGAGCTTCGGCGTCGCCTGGTTCGGGATTCGCGTGAACACGTTCGCGAATTCGCGCACGGCGTTTGCCGGGCTGCGCGGGAAACCGTTTCCGATTTATCACATTCCGCTGGAAGCAGGGATGAGCATCGGGATGATGCTGATCAGCGTGGAATTGCTGATGATGCTTTTTATTCTGCTGTTTATTCCGGGAGATTACGCGGGGCCTTGCTTTATCGGATTTGCGATTGGCGAATCGCTGGGCGCGGCTGCGCTGCGCATCGCTGGCGGAATTTTCACGAAGATCGCAGATATTGGCTCCGACTTGATGAAGATTGTGTTCAAGATCAAGGAGGACGACGCGCGCAATCCAGGCGTGATCGCCGATTGCACGGGCGACAACGCCGGCGATTCGGTGGGGCCGAGCGCGGATGGGTTTGAGACTTACGGAGTAACGGGCGTCGCGCTCATTACGTTTATTTTGCTCGGCGTGAAGAATGCGGACCCGCAGGTGCAAGCGACGATTCAGGTACAGTTGCTGGTGTGGATCTTTGTGATGCGCATTGCAATGTTGGTGGCTAGTGCGGCTGCTTACTTTTTGAACGATTTCATTTCCAAGGCGCGTTTCGCTTCGGCGGATAAGATGAATTTTGAATCTCCGCTGACTTCGCTGGTTTGGATCACTTCGCTGGTTTCGATTGCGATGACTTATGCGATTTCGTCGGTGATCATCCCGGTGCTGAACGGCGACTCGACCCAGTGGTGGAAGCTTTCGACGATTATTTCCTGCGGAACTTTGGCGGGGGCGATTATTCCCGAGCTGGTGAAAGTGTTTACTTCAACCGAATCGCGGCACGTGCGAGAGGTGGTGGCGTCGGCGGAGGAAGGCGGGGCGTCGCTGGGCATTTTGTCCGGGTTCGTGGCCGGGAATTTTTCGGCTTATTATATTGGTCTCGCGATGGTTTTGCTGATGTCCATCAGCTACCTGGTGAGCTTGCAGGGGTTGAGCGGATTGATGATTGCGGCGCCGGTGTTTGCCTTTGGCCTCGTGGCTTTCGGATTTCTGGGGATGGGGCCGGTGACGATCGCGGTGGATTCTTATGGGCCGGTGACGGACAACGCGCAGTCGGTGTATGAACTTTCGTTGATCGAGACGATTCCCAACATCAAGCAGGAATTGAAGAAGGATTTCAATATTGATGTGAATTTTGAGCGCGCGAAGGAATTGCTCGAAGAGAATGACGGCGCGGGCAACACGTTTAAGGCTACGGCGAAGCCGGTGCTGATCGGCACGGCGGTAGTCGGCGCTACTACCATGATTTTTTCGATCATCATGGCGTTGACGAATGGAATTACGGAGAACGTGGACAAACTTTCGCTTCTGCATGCGCCGTTTTTCTTGGGACTGGTGACCGGCGGCGCGATGATTTATTGGTTTACGGGGGCTTCCACGCAGGCGGTTACTACGGGGGCTTACCGCGCGGTGGAATTCATCAAGGCGAATATCAAGCTAGAGGGCGTGGAGAAGGCGTCCGTAGAAGACAGCAAGAAGGTGGTGGCCATCTGCACGAAGTATGCGCAGAAAGGCATGCTGAATATTTTCATCGCGGTTTTCTTTGGCACGCTTTCGTTTGCGTTCGTTGAGCCTTTCTTCTTTATCGGGTATTTGATTTCGATCGCGATTTTTGGTCTGTACCAGGCCATTTTCATGGCGAACGCAGGCGGGGCCTGGGATAACGCGAAGAAAATCGTTGAAGTGGAGATGAAGCAGAAAGGCACTCCGTTGCACGACGCTACCGTGGTGGGCGATACGGTGGGCGATCCGTTCAAGGATACTTCGTCGGTGGCTTTGAACCCCGTAATCAAGTTTACTACCCTGTTTGGATTATTGGCTGTGGAGCTCGCGGTGCAGTTGACGGCTGAAACTGGCGGCAATTTGACGCATATTTTGGCTGCGGCGTTCTTCCTAGTGTCGTTCTTCTTTGTGTACCGTTCGTTTTACGGGATGCGGATTAAGGGGTCCGAATAGAACTGGCCTCGCTAGGCTCTTTCCATCCAGTACCCGGGACGGCGGCGTCCGTGCACTATAGCTAAGACTGCGATGGTGTGATCCGACTTGCGATAGCTGATGAGGAATGGGAAGGAAGGGAGCTTCACGTTTCGCGTCCCGCGAAAGCCCGTCGGCCAGCGCTGCGAAACCTCTAGGAATCTCCCCATAGCCTGTTTGATTTCTTCGACGAATCTTTCCGCAGCAGCGGCACTTCGCTCGCGGGGGTGCCCAGCGAGCCGCCGCCTCAACCTCGGCACCGGCTTCCGGATGCCACCGGACCTGCCTGACGTTCATTCGATTGCGGAAGCGAGTCGGCGGAGAACTTCGTCGTGAGAAACCGGCTTGACGCGGCCTGAATCGAGCTCTTCCATGCGTCGGAGGATTTCAGCTTCCCAGGCCTCTTGGACCGATTTGTCTTCGGCCTGATCGAGACTTTCGAGTATGGATCCTGCCAGTTCCGCTCGATCTGCCACTGGGAGTTCGAGGGCTTTCTTGAGGAGTTCACTTACTTCTCTCTGCTCATAAACTTCATTATACCTTGGAAATATCGGAAAGCGTGGGATCGCTCCGGATTGAAGGGAATGTTGACGCTTTCTTAGGCGAGGCCAGCCTCGCCTGGGTCGACCGCGGTGAGTTTCAGGTTCATGCGAAAGCGGCGGCAAGCCGCCGCACTCCATATCGGCCTCGCCCCGCAATCAATCACACGGATCCGCCTCCGCTTGCTTCCGACCTTACGTCTTTACCAGGCCTAAGAATTGGCGGGGGTCATTGGCGAAGCCGGGGAAGACTGTGCTCAGGTCGCGGTCGCCTAGGTGTTTGTTGATGATTTCGCCTAGGACGCTGCGATAGTCCGTCGTGACCGCCAGGTCGCGGCCTTGATTTAGCTGGCCTTCGGCGAGGCCGGGCCAACGCGTGTAGACTCTGCCGCCTTTGATGTCGCCACCCATTACGAACATGCAATTGGCGTGGCCGTGGTCGGTGCCGCGGTTACCGTTTTCGTGCGCGGTGCGGCCGAATTCGGACATGCTGACGAAAACTACCTCGCCCATACGATCGCCCATATCTTGATTGAAGGCGGCCACTGCCTGTCCTAGATCGCGCAGCAGATTGGAAAGCTGGCCCTGCACGCCGCCTTCGTTGACGTGATGATCCCAGCCGCCGCTATCCAGGAACGCTACCTCGAGACCCACATCAGCCTTGAACAGCTCTGCAATTTCCTGCAGGCTTTGGCCGAAACGATTTTTCGGATACTCCGCTCCATTTTCCGGTTGGTACTTGTCGGGATTTATTTTTTTGAGCTGGTCAATGGCTTCGAAAGTTTCGGTGCCGACTCCGCGCAGCGCGTGATCGATTGTTTGCGCGTACATCGCTTCGAATCCGCCTTCGGTGGTTTGTTGCGGGCCGTTCATTTTGAATTGCTTGAGATCCGGGATGGCGACTGCTGACGCGCTTCCCTGCAACGTGCGCGGAAGATACGGTCCGAATGCGACGGCGCGAAATGGCGACGGCTTTTCTTCGGGCAGGGTTTGCAGGGCGCGATTGAGCCAGCCGTCGTCGGTGGCTTTGCGGCCGGGGGTGCCGGATTCCATGAAATCTTGCGCGTCGAAGTGCGAGCGCGTGGGGTCGGGGGAGCCGACGGCTTGCACGATGGCTAGTTGTCCGTTGCGAAAGAGTGGCAGCATCGGCGCGAGGCTGGGATGCAGGCCGAAGAAACCGTCGAGATCGAGCGTGGCGTCAGTGCTGCCTTGGCGCGGCTGAGGAATCGCGATGGTGGGGCGCATGTGATAGTAATTCGGTTCGCCGAAGGGGACGACGACGTTGAGGCCGTCCATGGCGCCGCGCTGGAACAGGACGACCATTTTCTTTTTGTTGGGCGCAGGGGTGCCGACTACGGCGCGTTGTAGAAACGAGGGCAATGCGGCCATGCCGAGCATGGCTACGCCTCCGTTTTTTAGGAAGTAGCGTCGTGAGATCGTCATTACGGTGCTCCTAAATTGCGTGCGTGCTATCGGCGCTGAAATTCTGGAGTGCCTAGGACTAGGCCTACAATTAGACCTTCGTTCACTTGTTTCACTGGGTCATCCAGGCGCGCTTGCAGAATTTGTGGATCTTTCAGGCGCGCTTCCAGCGTTGCTTGCGTGGATGGCGTGATTTGGCCATCCAGGAAAATTTGGATCGAGCGGGCCAGGGCTGCGCTGGGATCTTTCGCGGCTTCTTCGCCCAGCATGGGATTCAGATCCACCGTGGCGCCGCCCATTTTGTCTCCGGCGAAGGCCAGCGCGAAATTCAGGCGATTCAGCAGCGCGCCGGTGTTTACCCAGGTTTCGGCTTTGTCGGAATATCCCGTCGGGGGCTGGCAGAGATAGAGCGGCTCGCCCATGCGACCTACCCATTGCGACAGCGGCAGAGAGATGGTGGATTCGGCGTTGAGCGCGCGCGACGTGCTGGCTACCAGTTCGAAGGGCGTTTTGACTTTCGAGCGATACGCTTCCCGCGACCAAAACTCGGGCGAATAAATCATGGTGCGCAGCACCGTGCGAATGTCGCCGCCGCTCGCGGCGAAACTTTTCGCCATGCGCTCAACTAGAGACGCGGGCGGATTGTCCGAAACGAAATGGTGTGCCAGCTCGAGGGAAATGAAGTGCGCGGTGGCGGGCTTGCTCGCGAGCATTTTGAGCGCTTCTTCGCCATCTTTTTCGCCGCCGTAATCGAAGGTGCGACCCATCACGACTTTCTTGCCCTCGCCGTGAACTTTTTCGTCGAAAAAGAATTGCGGATCTTTGCGCGGCTCATGAATGGTCCAGCCCGTCAGGCATTCGGCCATTTGAATCACGTCCTGCTGGGTGTATCCGGCGTCCACACCGACGGTGTGAAGCTCCATCACTTCTCTTCCGTAATTTTCATTCAGGCCGCGGTCGGGTTTCTTGGGAGCGGCGACGCCATTCGCCGCCGGCGGGCCGCTGGTGGCTGGTCCTGGAAATGTACCGGGGGTGGGCATGGAGCCGCCTGCAAATGCTCCCTGGTAACGCGCGCGACGAAAATTTTTCAGCGCTTCCTGGCGCGCGACGGCGCCGGGATCAGCGCTCAGATAATTGTCGAGGAAATAGAGCATCGCGGGACTTTTCGAGGTCGCCAGTAGTAAATCTGAAAATTTACCCATAGCGTGCGGTCGAATGGTGTCGCGCTCATAGGCGGTGAGATACCACTTGTCGTCGCCCTTGTTCGCGAAGACATTGAAGTGATTGAACCAGAAATCCTCCATCACGGCTTCTAGCTGCCGCTTGCTGTAAACCGCGCGATCCACCTTGGCCATGGAAAGTTCGGCGACGATGCGGTTGGGGCCTTGCAGCTTGGCTAGTTGCTGCTGAGCTTTATCGAGATTGTCGTTGCCGGTGACGATGATTTGCGATTCGGCTTCTTGCTGCTTGGCTTTCAGCTGATCTTCATATTGTTGCTTGGCCTCTTCCTTGGTGAGGCCCTGTTGCTTAGCATTCTGGTCGGGGTGCGGAAATTCCTCGAGCAGGCGCTTGGAGGACATCTCCAGGCTCGGATAGCGCTGCAGGCGCAGATTCAAGTCCGCGTCGTTGATTGATTCAGGATGAAGTTGCTGTTCAATCCATTTTTCCAGGCCCGTTTGGCGGACTTGGTCAACGTCGCCGGGGCGAGGGCCGTAGGCCAGGCGATTCATGGCGTGCAGGATGGCTTCGTCTTCGGTCAGTTCGGTGATGGGGAGTTTGCCTTTGAACTTTTTGTCTAGCGCGACGTGATCGGGAGTCTTGCTCGGACTCATGTTGGACTGGTCGTTGGACTGCGCGTCAATTGCGGCGCTGGCGTGCGGGACCGCTATCGCAAGGGCGAGTGCGAGAAGACCGGCGAGAAGAGCGGAACCGGGGACGTCCAGGCGACTGGCGATCTGACGGGTTCTGTCGTTGCGCACTGGACAAGCCTCGGAGCGCACGAGGCGCTCAGGAACACGGATGAGTTTCATTGCCTGCGTCTATTTTAACCCTGGGGGTGCGCTAAAGTTGCGCCTAGGGGCCTACTGGTCAACAATGGCGAAGGGGGATTCCGGCTGATGCCTGAATCTGCGGCCGGCGAGGCAAGCTTCGCCTAGAGCGTTTTGTTGCCGGACATTGCGCTTCGGCGAAAGCCGTGGCGAGCCTCCACAGTCGAAAATGGGCTCGGCAGGCGGAATGCGGCAGAGCGATTTTCGTTCGCGAAGCCAGCGGGACTTAACCCAGCAAGGTGTGGCTCAGGCGCTTGAGGGATTCGGCGGACTGGTGCGATTCGGCGTTGTAGGCGGCGCCGATCAGCACCACTACTGCAGTCAAATACATCCAGAGCAGCAAGCCGATCGCGGCGGCGAGGCCGCCATAGACTACGTCGTAGGGCATTTTGCGAACGTAAACACCGAAGACCACGTCAACGACCCACCACAGGATTGTTGAGAGGATGGCACCGGGAAACAGGTTCATGAATCCGCGATGGCCGGGGCGCCCGAGGCGATAGAGGAGCACCAAGGTGAGCATCGAGAGCACGAAGACGACGACGGCCTGGAAGACGATTTCGAGCTCGTGAATCAGCAGCGGTTGTCCATATTGGCGGACGAGCCAGGCGCGGGCTTGTTTGCCGAAGACCGTAAGAATCACGACCACCACCGTGGGAGCGATCGTAAGCAACAGTAGCACGAGCGCGCGCAGGTGGAGGCGCCAGTAGCCAGTGCGGAGCGGATCGCCTTCGATGACGCGGAATCCTTCGATGAAGCCGACCATGACCTGCGAGCCGGCGAGCAGAGTGCCGCCCAGTCCGAGCAGCGACCATTTCCAGGGATGCTGGCCTTTGCGGATGAAATATTGCGCGACGACGTCGTCGCTGCCCGGCGGGAGAATGAGTCTGAGGCGGTCCGGCACCTCGCGCAGCGCGCCGTGGAAGGACGCGGTGCTGCTGATCACGCCCAGGGCCAGGAGAAGGATTGGGAAAAAAGCGAGAAACATATTGAAGGCGATGGCCTGGCTGAGCGTGATGCAATCTGGGAAGATGCGGCCTAGGCTACGAAACAAGTTTTTCAGTAATCGGTCCATTAACGTTGTCCGCGGAATTATACGGGCAGTGCGCGCGAATCGTGTGTGATTTTTGGCGACGGTGGCGATGCCAGCCTCCGCGTCGCAAAACGTACGAAGAAACAATCGAGGCCGAGCGCTGATTTCGGGTAAATCTACGATTTGAGCCGGCCACGCCTCCGGCGTCAGGCCGACCAAGAGCGGAAGCCTTCTCTGCGGCTTGAATAATTGAAAGGTGACAATTAATTGGAGTAATCTGCGATTCCGGGCGGATCGCTTTGGATGCCGCATAGTCAAATGGCAGCGGGACCCGCAGTGAAGGCTCTTCTGAAGGTAGTCCTCGTATGCGGAGTATTGGGGCCGCTAGGTTACACAGATTCGGCACAAACTCCCACCGCCAGATGCGCTCCCGGCGGCAGAAGTATTGTCCCTTCGCAAATGAGTTCCGTCTCCGGCTGTCCCGTTTCAGCCCACATCGAGGTCGAGCGGAACCAAACATTGGCCGATGGGACGCATATTCAGACGAACACGAAAGCACACAGCTATCGCGATTCTCTGGGCAGGATTCGGTACGAGAGCTACGCACCGGTCTACATCGCCAAGGACGTCCCGGAAGCACCTAACATGGTCGTGATCTATGACCCGGTGGCAGGATTTGGCTACACGCTGATGGAGCAAACTGCAATTGCTTACCGCTCCAAATTGCCAGAGAAGACAACGCCTTCAGGGGTCGCCGAGCAACCGCAACGTGCGGCCTCCTCAGCCTCCCCGCCTGCGCAAGACGCTGGACCGAAGACGGTGGTCGAGCACCTGGGGACGCAACGGATGGAAGGCCTTCCGGCAACCGGAACGAGAACCACGAAAACGATCCCAGCAGGCATGGAAGGCAATGATCGAGATTTGACAGTCGTATGGCAGGTTTGGATCGCCAAGGATATGGGAGTTACGCTTCTGGAAAAACGGTCCGACCCGCGCTCGGGTGACAGAGAAACGCGCCTGACGAATCTCGAGCGGTCGGAACCTGATGCCACGCTGTTTCAGGTGCCCGCAGAATATACGATCAAAGATCAACAGGACTCCGAGCGCTCTGCCTGATCCACGCCGCCCTACAAGGCCGGCGTGCATCTCTTGTGCTGATCGTGTCAGCTAACGCGATCAGAAATCAACTACGGCATCCCGCTTCGGCTGGCTTGCCGCTTTTGGTGGCGCAGAGTAAACTTTGCAGACGATTTGTGTGATTTGCGGCGTTCGGGAGGAATTTGATGTCTCGTATGGTGCGTTGTGGGTTGATTCAGGTGCACTGCGAGTGGTCGCCGGAGAAATATTCCATACGCGACATTTCCAAGAAGATGGTGGAAAAGCACGAGAAGCTGATCCACGAGGCGGCGAAGAAGAAAACGCAGATTTTGTGTTTGCAGGAACTTTTCAACGGGCCTTATTTCTGCGCGGAGCAGCAGGCGCGCTGGTACGAGATGACCGAGCCGGTGCCGGATGGGCCGACTGTGGAGCGGATGCAGAAGCTAGCGAAGAAATATGCTATGGCGATGGTTGTGCCGGTCTACGAACGCGAGATGACTGGGCTTTTTTATAACACCGCGGCTGTGATTGACGCTGACGGGAAATATCTGGGGAAATATCGCAAGCATCACATTCCGCAGGTGGCACCGGGATTCTGGGAGAAGTTTTATTTCACACCTGGCAATACAGGATACCTGACGTTTCAGACGAAATTCGCGCGGATTGGGGTGTACATCTGTTATGACCGGCACTTCCCTGAGGGCGCGCGCGTGCTCGGGCTGAATGGTGCGGAAATTGTGTTCAATCCGTCGGCTACGGTAGCGGGGCTGAGCGAATATCTGTGGGAGCTGGAGCAGCCGGCGCACGCTGTGGCGAATGGATACTTTGTGGGCGCGATCAATCGCGTGGGCACGGAAGCGCCGTGGAATATTGGCGAGTTCTACGGCAAGAGCTACTTCTGTAACCCGCGGGGCAAGATTGTCGCGCAGGCTAGCCGTGACAAAGACGAAGTGCTCGTCGCGGATTTGGATTTAGAAGAGATGGATAAAGTTCGGCAAACATGGCAATTTTATCGCGATCGTCGGCCCGAATCGTATGGCGAGATTACACGGACCCATGCTGGCGCAAAAGCGGTGGACGCTGCAGATTAAATGAACGGGAAAAGCACGCAACCAAAGGAAAGGGCCAACTGACATGACTACTACGCCGAAAGTGGTGGCGACACGCAGCGACGAGGTGGTGCGGAAGCATAAGGAGTTCATTTGGCCTTCGGTGACGAATTATTACCAGCACCCGTTGGTGGCGGACCACGCTTCGATGCAATACCTGTGGGACATCGAGGGCAACAAGTATCTCGATTTCTTCGGCGGGATCGTCACGATCGGCGTGGGGCACTGCAATCCCAAGGTTACGGAGAAGATCAAGGCGCAGGTGGACAAGCTGCAGCACACCTCCACCCTGTTCCCGAACGAAGCGGTAGTGGCGCTGGCGGAGAAGCTGGCGGAAATTACACCGGGGAAATTGCAGAAGAGTTTTTTCACGAGCTCCGGCACGGAAGCCAACGAAGCGGCGATCATGCTTTCGCGGATGGCTTCGCCGAGTTACGACATTGTGGCGCTGCGCCATGCTTATTCGGGCGGGTCGTCGATTGCGAAGTCTGTGACGGCGCAATCGGCGTGGCGCAAGGGCGGGGTGATCAGCGTGGGGATTTCGCACGCGGTGAATCCTTATTGTTATCGCTGCCCGCTGCACCTGACTTATCCGTCGTGCAACGTGGCTTGCGCGAATGACGTGGAGAGCGTGATTCAGACGACTACCAGCGGCTCGATTGCGGCGTTTATCGCCGAGCCGATTCAGGGCGTGGGCGGATTTATTACCCCGCCGCCGGAATATTTCAAGATTGTTTATCGCATCGTGAAAAATTACGGCGGGCAGTATATATCGGACGAAGTGCAGACGGGTTGGGGGCGCACCGGAAAGAAATGGTGGGGGATCGAGCAGTGGGAAGTGACTCCCGACATTATTACTTCGGCGAAGAGCATGGCGAATGGCGTGCCCGTTGGTTTGACGATCACTACCGCGGAGCTGGCGGACAAATATCAGGGGTTGAACATCGCTACGTTTGGCGGTAATCCTGTGACGTCTGTGGCTGCCCGGGCGGTGATTGAAGTCATCGAGGAAGAAAATCTGCGGGAGAATACTTTTGTGGTGGGCGGGTACTTCCGCAAGAAGCTGGAAGAGCTGCAGCAGAAGTATCCTTTGATTGGAGATGTGCGCGGGATGGGGATGATGCAGGCGCTCGAGCTGGTGAAGGATCGTCAGACGAAGGAGCCCGCGCCGCAAGAGACCAATCAGGTGCTGGAACGCACGCGGGCAAATGGTTTGCTGGTAGGCAAGGGCGGAATGTATGGGAACGTAATTCGCATGGCTCCGCCCATGAATATTTCGAAGGCGGATGTGGATGAGGGGATACGGCTGCTAGATAAATCGTTTGCTGAGGTGCCATTTAAGTGAGGGTTGAAGCCGTAGAATCCGAATCGTCGTCGCCTACCGATCCGCGAGACTACGGGCGGGGGACTCTTCTCGGGTCGATGATGGTGTTGATCGGGGCGCTCTTGGCGTTGATGTTGATCGTCACCGCGATCGGCAACGCGGCAGGGCTGAATTGGATTTCAGTACTCAAAATGACGGTCGTTCCGGCGGTCCTCGTTTTCACCGGCCTGCTAGTAATCGGAAGAGCGAAGCTGGCACTTTGGCTGATCTATCTGCTGACGGCGGATTTTGTGTATGCTTTAATTCAGGAGTTCGTGCACGCTTTAAGTACGAGACGGCTCGACGATATTTACAGCGTCTTGTTTGACGCTTGCATACTGTGCGTCTGGCTCTGTATCGCTGCTCATTTTTACAATCGGCGCGATGTCTACGGGCTTCTGGGGAAGCCTCGAAGCGAATAAAATTCAGAGTGTGGACGCGCAGAATCACGCTCACTGACAGGACCATACATGGCGACGGCGATAACAACGGATCTGCTTTGCAGGAATTACATTAATGGGCAGTGGGTGGAGTCGAAGTCCGCGAAGATTGTGGAGCGGCGGAACCCTGCGAACACCGACGAGGTGGTGGCTCGCATAGCGCTTTCGACGCGGCAGGAAACGAAGGAAGCGATCGTGGCGGCGAAGGCGGCCTTCCCTGCCTGGCGCGAGACGCCGGCGCCGAACCGGGGCAAGATACTTTTCGCGGCCACGCGGATTATGCAGGAACAGAAGGAATCGCTGGCGCGGCTGCTGACGCGGGAGGAAGGCAAAGCGCTGAAGGATTCGCTGGGCGAAGTGCAGCGGGCAATCAATATTCTGGAATTTATGGCGGGCGAAGCGCGGCGTTTGAACGGCGAAACGCTGACGAGCGAACTCCCCAAGAATTTTTCCTACACGATACGGCAGCCGCTGGGTGTGGTGGGCGCGATCACTCCGTGGAATTTTCCAGTGGCGATTCCGGTGTGGAAAATCGCGCCGGCGCTGGTGTGCGGAAATGCGGTGGTGTTCAAGCCGGCCACGCTGACGCCGTTGACGGCGATGAAGATAGTGGAGATCTTCGAGCAGGCCGGACTCCCGGCGGGCGTGCTGAATCTGGTGATGGGGTCGGGGCGCGAGACGGGCGATGAACTGGTGCAGAATCCGCACGTGCACGGGCTTTCGTTTACGGGATCGAACGAAGTAGGTTGCGCGTTGTACGCTTCGGGCGCGGCGCATTTGAAGAAAATTCAGTGCGAGATGGGCGGGAAGAATCCGGTGGTGGTGCTGGCGGACGCGGATTTACAGCTGGCGATGGAATCGGTGCTGTCTGGCGCTTTTGCTTCGACGGGGCAGCGTTGCACGGCTACGAGCCGCGTGGTGATTGAAGAAAGCGTCGCGGACAAGTTCGTCGAGATGCTAATCGCGCGCGCGAAGAAATTTGTGGTGGGCGATGGCCTGGAGCCGGGGACGGACATGGGACCGTCGGTGGACGAGAGCCAGTTCAACACGGTACTGAAATATATTGAGATTGGGAAGGGCGAGGGGAAACTTTTGTGCGGGGGCGAGCGGTTGACGGGGGCGCGTTACGATAAGGGGTGGTTTGTGGCGCCGACGGTGTTCGATCACGTCGCTTGGGATAGCAAGCTGGCACAGGAGGAGATCTTTGGGCCGGTGCTTAGCGTGATCCGCGTGAAAGGGTTCGACCAAGCGTTGCAGGTGGCGAATTCGGTTCGTTACGGGCTTTCGAGTTCGATTTATTCGACCGACTCGAACAAAATCTTTGAGTTTGTAGATAAGATCGAGACAGGGATGACGCATGTGAATTCGCCGACAGTGGGCGGTGAGGCTCATGTGCCGTTTGGCGGGGCGAAGGATAGCAGTGTGGGGCCGCGGGAAGTGGGCCACGCGGCGATTGATTTTTATACCGACCTCAAGATCGTTTACATTGATTACACGGGCCGGAAGCGCGAGTCGAGTCTGTATTAGGCCGGACCGCGCGGCGGAATCTGCTGCGGAAACAAAGTCAACAGCGCCCACACCGCGAACCGGGATGAGCGCTACAACTTCAGGACCTAGACTACCGGAAACGAGAGGACACTTACCTGGCTGGATTATTCGATCGCGAAATTTATTTGGATATTGAGACGCTGCGGATTTCGAGCGAAGTGGATGGAGGGTGGGGGAACATCCGCGCGTTTGGCCTCGCGGTGGCTGTGACTTGGGATAAGGAGTATGCATTCCGGCGATGGTATGAAGAGGATGCGCTGAAGTTGATCACGGAGCTGGAGCAGTTTACGCACGTGATTACGTTTAATGGCAATCGGTTTGATATTGAAGTGCTGCGCGCTTACGCACCGGTCGAAGGCGTCCGCAAACGCTCGATGGACGTTCACGAATTGCTGCACAAGCAGCTGGGGCATCGCGTGAAGCTCGATCAGCTCGCCAAGGATACGCTGGGGACCGCGAAGAGCGGCGATGGGCTTGAAGCTGTGAAATGGTGGCGGGCTGGGCTGAAGGATCGGGTAGCGGAATATTGCGAGCAGGACGTGGCGATCTTGCGCGACGTGGTGGAGCACGGGCGCGCTAAGGGATTCGTGGTGATTTCGGCGAAACAAGTGCGCGTGCAATGGGAATGAATTTACGGAAGGCGTCGGCGCGCCGGGAATTTTCGCGGCGATGCGCTATGTATGCGTTCGATCGGGCAGCGTTGCCGATCTTGGCGATAGTTTGCGCGATCGCGTTCGTCGCCGGCGCTGGTGCGAGTGACAACGAGCGTTTTCTTTGGAAATCGGTGGGGCGCGCGCAGTTAAAACTTGAAAACAAGACGCCGCTTACCTGGAACGTGTATCAAACCGAAAAGAAAAAGCAGGCGAATCTGGTGCTGGTGCAGTTGGGGCGTCGGTATGTGGCGCTGGACATCAAGGGGAAGGTCGCTTATTACGTGTTTCCCTCGGATTTGCAGGCCAAGGGGCCGGATTTTGAGAGCGGGGATCTATTTTTGCAATCGCGGTTGATGCCGACGACCGGGTGGACTGTGCGCGACGTGGGGCCGGCGGAGATGGTCAAGTTGACGCTGGGAGATTACGGGCGAGCACTTGATGTGGAATTGCCGCACATGCCGGATTTGCGGGCGTTCTACTAGTGGTCTACTCAGGCGAGGCAGGCCTCGCCTAGGTCGACCTTGGCGAGCATTCGGTTTTTACAAAAGCGGCGGCAAGCCGCCGCACTCCAGATGAAGTGTGGCGCGAAATCGGCTTCAACTTGCTCGCTTGGTTTTTTGTTTCCAGGACATCGGCGGCAGGCCGGTGTGGATTTCCTTCATTGTGATGCAGCCGTGCACGGGGCAGACTAGCGCGCAGAGGTTGCAGCCTACACATTCTTCTTCCATGATTCGCGGCACGTGAACTTCCATGCCGTTGGGATTGTGCTTGCCATTCGCGTTCTTCTGGGGCGCGCGTTCGATGCATTGGTGCGCGCCGTCTTCGCAGGCGGCGTAGCAGAGCTGGCAGCCGATGCACAGGCTGGCGTCAATCTTGGCGATGATTTTGTAATTGAGGTCAAGGTCACCCCAGTCCATTACGTTGCGGATGGCTCGGCCGCGAAAATTTTCGGTGGAGCGGTAGGCGTGGTCGTTCATGTAGGCGACCAGGCCGTCGACCATATCTTCGACGATGCGAAAACCGTAGTGCATGGCCGCGGTGCAGACTTGCACGCAGGATGCGCCGAGAGCGATGTGTTCGGCGGCGTCCTTCCAATCGCCGATGCCGCCGATACCGACAATGGGAATTTTTACTTTTTTCGCGACGCTGGAAAGCAAATGAAGCGCGATGGGTTTTACCGCGGGGCCGCAATAGCCGCCGTGGGAGGACTTCCCTGCCACGTTGGGGCGCGGCGCGAAAGTTTCGAGATCGACGCCCATCAGCGAATTGATGGTGTTGATCAGGCTGACGGCGTCGGCGCCGCCGCGTTCGGCGGCTAGCGCGATGTGCGTGATGTCCGTGACATTTGGCGTGAGTTTTGAGATCACCGGAGTTTTTGCGACTTCTTTCGCCCACGACGTGATCATCTCGGTGTATTCGGGGACCTGGCCGACGGCGGCGCCCATGCCGCGTTCGCTCATGCCGTGCGGGCAGCCGAAATTTAGTTCGAGCGCGTCCGAGCCGGCGTCTTCAGCGCGGCGGACGATGTCGTGCCAGGTTTCGCGTTTAGATTCGACCATGAGAGAGGCGATCACGAGATGTTTAGGGTAGCGTTTTTTTACTTCGGCGATTTCTGCGAGATTTACGGCGATGGGACGGTCACTGATTAGTTCGATGTTGTTGAGGCCCATCATTTTTACGCCGTTTAGATCGATGGCGCCGTAGCGCGAGGAGGTGTTCTGGATCGGATCGCCGATCGTTTTCCAGACGGCGCCGCCCCAGCCGGCGTCGAACGCGCGCATCACCTGGCCGCCAGTATTGGTGGGCGGGCCAGAGGCTAGCCAGAAAGGGTTGGGGGAGCGTAGGCCGCAGAAGTTGACGCTTAGGTCGGACATGGATTACCTCCCAATTGCGTTCTCGGGCGACGGAGACGAAACGTCGTTTACGCCGCGCCAGATCAGCCAGATTACTACTGCCAGCATGCCTACCCAGCCGATTGCGCGCACGGCACTGGCGATTTGAATGTCGTGATCGAGGACGCCTAGTTTGCCGAACAGATAATTCCAATCGTGGATTACGTAGTCGGCGTCGCCTACCGTAAGTAGCGGCAGGTCTTGAGCGCGTGCGTCCGCCATGTATGTGGCGATCGGAATAAACTGTTCGAAGAAAAAGAACAGGCAGAAGGCGACGGCTTGCGATTGGCGACGGAAGAAAAAATAAGTGGCTAGCGCGAAGGGAGCGAATAATTGTAGAAACGTGCCGCCGGCGACCATGATGAACTCGCCACCCAGACGGAAGAGCAGGTGGCCGCCTTCGTGGATGGGAACGAAAACGCCGTCCATCAAGAGCATCAGGCCGGTGCCGCGGGCGCGTTGGTAGAGGAAGATCACGTAGAAAAGAATCCAGACGATCAGCGCGGCGCGCGGGACAGGCTCCCAGGGCTGCTCGAGTTCTTCCAGGACTGGCAGGCGCTCGCTCCATGATTCGGGGACGCGCACGGGTGACTAATTCTTCCCGCGCGGCGATTCGAGCCACGCGTCAATGCCGCGGGCGGCGGCCATGCCTTCGGCGACCGCATCCACTACTTCTTTGCCGCCGTTCACGCAATCGCCTGCTGCAAAATATTTGGGGTTGCCAGTTTGAAAGCGATCGCTGACGGCGATGGTGCCGTTTTCGCGTAATGTGATTCCCTGTACCGCGCGCACGAGGTTCGTAACCGGCTCCTGACCGATGGCGCGGACCACCATGTCAACTTCCAGCTGAAATTCGCTGCCGGGAATAGTTGCGATTTGGCTGCGTTTGTTGGTCGCGCTGGATTCTGTGCGGGTGCGTACGCATTCGATTGCGGCGACTTTGCCGGTCGCATCGGCCAAGATTTTGACAGGTCGCGCATGCCAGTGAAAGCTTACGCCGTCGAGCTTCGCCAGGTCGTATTCGTAGCGGAAGGCGGGCATGTCCTGCTCGCCACGGCGATAGATCAAGTGAACGATCTCGGCACCGAGGCGTTTGGCGGCAGTGACCACGTCAATCGCGGTGTTGCCAGCACCGATGCAGGCGATGCGACGGCCGATGTTCAGTTGCGCGAACGGGCGGCTTTTGGTCGGCTCGATGAATTGCATGGCGCCGACGACTCCGGGCAGATTTTCGCCGGGAACGTTGAGAGCGCCAGTATCGCCGAGGCCGACGCCGATGAAAATCGCGTCGAAATCCATTTCGAGTTGGGCGAAGGTGATGTCGCTGCCGATGGTGGTCTTCTGACGAAATTCCACGCCCAGGCTGCGGACGAGCTCGACTTCGCGCTGAGTATCTTTGGCGCGGAGTTTGTAGGCGGCGATGCCGTAGGTGTCCAGGCCGCCGGGGAGTTCATTGCGATCGAAAATTGTGGTGCGATAGCCGAGTTTTGCTAGTTCGGCGGCGCAGGCTAGCGACGCGGGGCCGGAGCCGATTAGGGCGACGCGTTTGCCGTTGGGAGAGCCTGCATGGAAAAGCTGAATATTGCGATCCAGTACGTGGTCCACGGCGTAGCGTTGCAGGCGGCCGATCTCGATCGGCTTTTCTTCCTTCTCGTGCATCACGCAGGAGCCTTCGCAGAGGACTTCGGTGGGGCAAACGCGACCGCAACTGTGTCCGAGGATATTGGCTTCGAGAATTACGCGGGCTGAGCCACGCAGATTATCGGTGGTGATCTTTTTTATGAAGGACGGGACGTCGATGTGGGTGGGACATGCGACAGTACAGGGCGCGTCAAAGCAGAAGAGGCAGCGGGCGGCTTCGACAGCGGCCTGGCGAGGGGTCATGCGCGGCGATATCTCCGCGAAATTCTTCTCGTATTGCTCGGGCGAAAGCTTGGGAGCCGTCTCGCGCAGCGTCATGGAGTTGTCGTTGTTCCCTTAGGCTGGAAAAGAGACGCCATTCTAGCATTAGGGATTGCGAGGAAGGTCAAGGGATTCGCGGACGAGTTCGAAGCTACGAAGGCGGCTTGAGCAGCGAATCGAGCTTCTTTATCCGTTGTTTGTCGCTAAGATCGAAACCTAGCGTTCGAAGACAGTCGCAATCCGGAACCTTACAGCGCAGTTCTCCGCCCTTCGCAAGATCATTGTTGTCGCAGGCTATTATCAGATGCGGGTCAAAGGGATGGCCGCATACCTTGCAGTTTCCGTTCTCATCCTCACAGGCGTTGGGATTGGGTTTGTTCATGGATTTGATTTATCACATCGGGCTGCTCTTTGACTATCAAGGGCGTTTTGGTGCAGCCCGCTAAAGCTAGCACCCGACAGGTCGCGACGTGGGAGAGCGATCCACAACCCAATCGTTCCTAACCTGCAAAGAAATATGGAAGAGGTGTAAGCTACAACGCTTCGCGGGAGTGATGAGGAGGATGGGGGTTATGCCCTTTGACACTTTGATTCGTGGCGGGACGATTGTTACGGCTACTGACACCTATGCTGGCGACGTGGGAATCGTCGGCGGGAAAATCTCGACGATTGGGTTGAATTTGCCGGCCGAAGGCGCGGGCAGGGTGATTGAGGCGCGTGGGATGCTAGTGATGCCGGGCGGGATTGATGTACATACGCATCTGGATATGCCGTTCGGCGGGACTACCAGCGCTGACGATTTCGAATCGGGCACGGTAGCGGCGGCTTACGGCGGGACGACCACCTTGATTGATTTTGCGATTCAGTACAAAGGGCAGACTCTGCGGCACGCTTTCGACACCTGGATGAAGAAGGCGGACGGCAAGGCGGTAATTGATTATTCGTTTCACTGCATCATCACGGATATTGCAGGGGCGCAGCTGGATGAGATGAAGGCGTTCGTGCGCGAGGGCGTACCTACTTTTAAATTGTTCATGGCGTATCCGGGCGTTTTCATGCTGGACGATGCATCGATTTTCAAGGCGATGGGAGTGGCGGCGGACTGCGGCGGAATGATTTGCATGCACGCGGAAAATGGCGGCGCGATTGACGTGATCGTGCAGCGGGCGCTGGCGGAGGGAAAACGCGCGCCGAAATATCATGCGCTGACGCGTCCGGTGACGGCGGAGGCGGAGGCGACTTCGCGCGCGATTGCGCTGGCGGAAATGGCGGGAACGCCAGTGTACATCGTGCATCTTTCTTGCAACGAGGCGTTGGAGAAGGTGCGCGAGGCGCGCGATCGCGGGTTGCGGGTGTATGCGGAGACTTGCCCGCAATATTTGTACTTGTCACTGGATAATATGGATGGGCCGGGATTCGATGGCGCGAAGTATGTTTTTACGCCCCCGTTGCGCGAGAAATGGCATCAGGAAAAATTGTGGCAGGGGCTCGCGAAGGACGATTTGCAGGTGGTTTCGACGGACCATTGCCCATTTTGCATGAAGGAGCAGAAGGAATTGGGGAAGGACGATTTCACGAAGATCCCGAACGGTGGGCCGGGGATCGAGCATCGCCTTAGTTTGGTCTATAGCGGCGGGGTGCATGGCGGGAAATTTTCTGTGAATCGGTTCGTGCAGCTGGTTTCCACGGCACCAGCGAAATTGTTTGGGTTGTATCCGCGCAAGGGGACTGTGGCGGTGGGGTCGGATGCGGATTTGATTGTGTTTGATGTTGACGAAGAGCAGACCATCAGCGTGAAGACGCATCATATGCGCGTGGATTATTCGATGTTTGAGGGGACGCGAGTGAAGGGCGTGCCGAAGACGGTTTTGTCGCGGGGGCGGGTGATTGTGGAGGGCGGAAAGTTTGTCGGAAAGGTTGGCGCGGGGGAATTTTTGAAGCGGGAGAATCCGGCGAGGGTTTAGGCGCGGGATTGCGGCGAGGAGAAAGCAGGGACGATTAGCGCAGAGACGCGGAGGGCGCAGAGAAAGGCCAGAGATTTACCACAGCGGACACCAGAGAAACGGAGAATAGAGAGAAAGCGTAGGGCAGGTCCACAACGCAAGGTTAATCGCGGGAAACGCCGGCTACCCAGGCGATGCTTACGAGGCCATCTTTGACCTGGACGTCGACGACATCTCCGTTTGTGAAGCGGTCGAAGTCGATGCGGTCAACCGGGATGCGTTCGAGGCGATGGCCGGCGCGCCAGGACGTGACGATGAGGCGGCGGCTCGGGACCGGGCCTGTCATCGAAAATCTGCTGATCACGCGGGCTTTTTCGATGTGAGCGGGAGAACGATCGAGCGCGCCGTTGGCGTAAAGCAGCACGGCCAGCAGCCAAGGCAGCGGAAGCAGGCCGTAATACACTCGCTTCAGAGATTCAACTTCCTGATGTCGCAGCGCGCGGCGCTCGACGATGATGGCAAGGCCGAGCGTGAGAAAAAACACCACGCCGATAAAAATCACGATCCCATCGAGCTCCAGAGCCGGATAGCGTCCACTGGCAACGATGAAGGCGATTGCGCCGACGAGAAATAACGCGGTGCGATTGAGCAGCGAACGCCGCAAGGAAAATTCGGCAGCGGAAGAACTGAGGCCGCAGGCGTCGCAGGTATCGCTCAGCCGTTCCGCCCCACAGTTCAAACAACGCGTCATCGTGAAGTCTGTCCCCTCGTGCTGCAACGGTCTGATGTTATGAGGCGCGCGGTTGGGTGTCAATTCACTGTCGCCATCGCCGACAGTCTCGTCTCGGTGTTCGCCGGACGCACGTTCGCTTCGTGTATTAGACACCGGAAAGCGATGAATTGTTCTACTTCACCTGGCGTTCGGTGGTAGGAGGCGTGTCGAGACAAACGATATTTTCGTCGCGGCCGTTGGCAAGCATCTGGCAGTCAATTCCCTGGGCGCTGCGAATGGCCTCCTGAGCGGTGGCGCCAGAAGCGGTGGCGCAGTGCATCGCGCCTTTGAAGGTTTGGCAGACTTCGTATTCGTTTTTGGTTTGCTGCATCGAGGAATAGAGGAGCACGCCGAGGAAAAGGGCGGCGCCCAAGGTTACGATTACGCGGATTTGGGTTTTGCGATTTGGCATGGAGCCTCGTTTATTTCCTGCGACGCATCGATGACGCGCCAAAGCGCGCTGTTATTTCGCGCCTGGCCTCCGCGCAAGTTCCTTTTGAATATACCGCCGAACGTGTGGCGATATCCCTTCTAATGCCGCGAGGTCCTTCAGATCGCGTAGCGTTAGATTGGGGAGAAACGCCAGGACCACCGGTATCGGCGTGTGCGGATTACGAACTAGCGCGACGCGGACGTTGTACTGAACGGACCAGCGCGGATGTTGTGCAATCGCTGCGACGACGCGTTCGGTCACGCCGGGTTTCGCCAAGACCTTCAATACTTGGCTTTCTGTGAGGAAAGCGTTGGCCAATGCGAGCTTGATCGCTTGATGGTGGCCTTCTGCCAGGAGCGCGCCGACGACCCGTGCGGGACCGCGGCGAGCCAGCGTCAATTTCTGGCCGATCGGAAGTTGCGGCACGCGGGTGATCATTAATTCTTCGGCGACGCGGCGGATTTCGGCAGGCGTCGAAGGCAGCAGGCTCAGGCGCACCAGGTCGAACAAATATAAATGGCGGAGCAGCCCCATCGCAAAGCGGCGCGGCGTGCGCGGGTGGCGAGCGAGACGCAAGCGCACGCCTTCGCTCACCGTCCACTTCCCTTTTTCGGCGATGGCGGTGAGGACGTTCGCGGAGAGATCGAGGCGCTCGAGCATTTGCGAAATGTGCGTTTCGTCGATCAGCGGATTTTCCAGCAGGGCGAGGAGAGTTTCCTCTTCGGGCTCGTGGATCAAGGCCTGCAGGTCTTCTTTGGGCGCGAACTGCGCAGTTTGTGCGCGCGCGGACATTTCATCCGGCATGAGCCTTGCGCTCCCCGAGCCGAATCGCCATTTTCGCCGCGGCTTCCGCGGGTTTCATTTGCAGTGCGACGACGCGGGCGCGCGGCGCGAGGTCATGCAAGCGCGCGTCAATCGCAGCGTCGAAGAATTTGCTGCGCCCGATCGTGCCGCCTGCTTTCGCGATGGAAATTTCGCTTTTCTGCAACGCGAGTTTTTCGATGACACTGGCGGACAGCTCGCCGAGCGATGCAGCGGCTGCATTGAGAAGTTCGCAGGCGACGGAGTCGCCTTTGTCGCCGAGCTCGCCGACGAGGGGAAAGACGCGTGGGAAGACGTCATCCGGATTTTTCAGCACCCAGTCGAGCACGCGAGTCCATTCGTTGCAACCTAGCCACTTCAACATTTGCGCCGATAGAGCGGTTTGTGGACCGCGATTTTCTTCGGCGCGAACGACCGCTGCCATGGCGCGACGGCCGATGTCGAACGCGCTGCCTTCATCGCTGAACCATGGGCCGCGTCCACCAGCACGGGCAGTGCGGCCTTTCGCGTCGCGCCCGTAGGCGGCCGAACCAGTACCCACGACCAAGATGATGCCTTCGCCTTCACCCACGGCGGCATTCAAAGTGATGGCGAGATCCGTGGTTACCGCGACCGCGGCTTCGGGAAAAGCGCGTTCCAGGAAAGTGGCGATGCGTTTTGCGACGGATTCGCGTCCGGCGCCGCCGATTCCAGCACAGATCCCGCGAATATCGCTGGCTTTCAAATGATGGCGCTCAAGGACCACGTCGGCCGCATCGCTGAGCGTGAACCAGGCCTTGGCGTACCCTGCGCGCAATGGATTTGAAGGGCCTGCGGTGGCGCGGGCGAGAACGTTTGCATCCGCGTCCACCAGAATGCAATCTGTTTTGGTGCCGCCGCCGTCGAATCCAAGGTAGAAGGAAGGGCTCGGCGCGAGAGTTTCTTCAGTCATTCGTTTCCCCATGCTTGACAGTGTTCAAAGCGGGCAGTTAGCATCGCCCGGCCTACAGCTACATCGGAATTTAGTTCAGCGCGATGCAAATCAGCCCAATCGACTTCGGTATACTGCTGCTCTATCTCGCGGGCATCACCCTCTTTGGGGCGCGATTCCGGCGTGGCCAGCAAAATCTGCGCGATTACTTTCTCGGCGGCCGCACGGCGCCGTGGTGGGCGCTGGCTTGCTCGATTGTCGCGACAGAGACCTCCACGCTCACCATCATCGGAACGCCGGCGATTGCCTACGGCGGAAACCTTGGATTTCTGCAGCTGGTGCTGGGCTACCTCGTGGCTCGAGTGATTCTCTGCGCGGTACTTATACCACAATACTTCCAAGGTGAATTCTATACCGCCTACCAGCTCCTGGAAAAGCGTTTCGGAACGCGGATGAGGTCCGTGGCGGCGGTCGTTTTTATGGGGACGCGGGCGTTGGCGGAGGGTGTGCGGATTTCGGCGATCGGAAAAGTGGTTAGTGTGGCGTTTGGCACCGGCGATCGCGTTTCGATTCTGATTATTACGGTGCTCACGATGTTTTACACGTTTGAGGGCGGGATGCGAGCGGTGATTTGGACGGACGTGGTGCAATTCTTTTTGTATCTGACGGGATCGGTGGCGGCGTTTTTTCTTTTGTTGCACAAAATTCCCGGCGGTTGGCCGGAGGTTGCTCAGGTGGCCGCGGCCAGTGGGGGAAAACTGCGCATTTTCGATTTTGCGTTCAGTCTGACGCAGAGTTACACGTTTTGGTCCGGGCTGCTGGGCGGAACTTTTTTGACGATGGCGAGTCACGGCACGGATCAGACGATGGTGCAGCGATTGCTCGCGGCCCGGAACGAGTGGGACAGCAAGAAGGCGCTTTTAGTGAGCGGCGTGATCATTTTGGTGCAGTTCAGTTTGTTTTTAGTGATTGGCGTGATGCTTTTTGTATACATGAGGAATGGGGGGCTGGTTGTGCCTGGGGGCGATGCCGATCGAATTTATCCGGCATTTATCGTTCATGGGATGCCTGTGGGGCTTGCGGGAATAGTGCTGGCTTCGATTTTTGCTATCGCGATGTCGAACGCGAGCGGCTCGTTGAACTCGCTGGCTTCATCGAGCATGATGGATATGGGCGCGCGCCGCGCGGAAACCACGGCGCAATCGCTTGGCGCTTCGCGGCGGATGACTTTGCTATGGGGCGTCGTGCTTGGGTTGCTGGCACTGATTCCCTGGGGACCGGTGCTGGTGGCCGGGTTGACGATTGCCTCCATCACTTACGGGGCTTTGCTGGGTGTGTTCTTGTTGGGGACTTGGAATGCGCGCGCGAATGAGAGTGGCGCACTGGTCGGGTTTGCAGCGGGGCTTGCCGCGATGGTCGCCCTGAATCGGTTCACACCGCTGGCGTGGACTTGGTACGTGCTGGCGGGCACGATCGTGACATTTGCGGTGGGTACGATTGCCAGTGAATTGGTGCGCGGATCGGGGAATGTTGCGCGCGCGCTGCCGCATTAAGCTTTTTTGCGCAGCGCGGGAGAAACTCTATCGGCATCTCATTGAAGAAGGGCGAGCGGCTTGACCTGATACGCGCGCTGGGGCCTTGGGCTGCGGCGGCCATCGTGATTGGCACGATGGTCGGGACCGGTATTTTTTTGAAGCCGGGCGAGATGGCGGCGGTGGGCGGGTCGGTGAGCATCGTATATGCGGCGTGGATTGTGGGCGGGCTGCTTTCGCTTTTTGGGGCGCTTTCGTTTGCGGAGTTGGGCGCGGCGTTGCCGGAAGCGGGCGGGCAGTATGCTTATTTGCGCAAAGGGTTGGGACCGGTTTGGGGATTTCTCTTTGGGTGGATGCATTCGACCGTGGGTGAATCGAGTTCGGCGGCGTCCATCGCGGCAGGGTTTGCGCGATTTTCTAGTTTTCTGATTCCGGCGATTGCTGTGCCGATTTTTACGTGGCATCTCACTAGCCCTTTTTCCGGCAAACCTTACGACTTCGAATTCACTTGGGCGCAGCCTTTGGCGGTCGCTGCGATCGCGCTTTTTACTTTCATCAATTATTTGGGCGTGCGATTGGGCGGACGCGTGCAGATTGCGCTGACGATTTTGAAGATCGCTTCGGTTTTGGCGATTGTCGCCGCCGGATTTTGGTTTGGACATGGGAGCATGGAGCATTTTCATCCGTTTTGGCCTGCTGGTTCCGGTCTTGGCACGATGGGTGGGTTTTTTGCCGCGCTGGCGGCTGCGCTTTGGGCTTATGACGGCTGGGAAGATCTGAACCGCGTGGGATCCGAGGTAGAGGAGCCGCAGCGCAACATTCCTTTGGCGTTGATCGGGGGAACGATTCTGGTCGGCGGCATTTACTTGCTGTTTAGCGCGGTGTGCTTTTATGCGCTGCCGTTTGCGAGCGTCGCGAGCTCCTCGCATGTGGCGTCGGATGTGGTTGCGAGCTTCGCGGGGCGGGGCGCGGCGGGTTGGATCACGATTGCGATGGTGATTGCGGCGCTGGGGACGCTGAACTCGTCCCTTCTAAGCGGCGCTCGTGTGCCTTATGCGATGGCCCGGGACGGATTGTTTTTTCGGGTTACGGGGATCGTGCATCCTAAATTTCGCACGCCGGGCGGGGCGCTGATTTTTCAGGGGACTTTGGCGGGATTGATGGCTCTGACTGGGACGTTCGAGGAGCTGACTTCCCTGTTTGTATTTGCGGCTTGGATTTTTTACGCGCTGTCCGTTGTCGCGATGTTCCGATTGCGGCGGATCTCGCCTGGGCTTCGGCGGCCTTATCGCACGTGGGGTTATCCGGTAGTGCCGGCGCTGTTCGTTGCGGGCGCCTTGGCGCTCACAGTGAATATTTGGATTGAGAGGCCGGTGCGGTCGTCGATTGGGTTGGCGTTGATACTCTCGGGGCTTTTGTTCTATCGCGCGTGGCGGGATCGTGGCGCGGAGACTCGCGGTTAGTGCTCGGCACTTATACGCTGCGGGCAGAGCGATGCAGGTGTCGCACCTCCGGCGCTCCCAACTCTTTTCGCGATTTTTCCCAGGCCTTCCGGCCTGGGCTAACTTATGCCGCGCCTACGGCGCTGGGACACGACGCAGCGCGATGATAACGTTTCGCCGCGAGGTTTAAAGCTTCACATATGCGGCTTCGGGCGGATGCCGGTGCGATCTTTGTGGATTGAGCAGGTGTGCTAGCAGCTCGACGCCGTCGGCAAGGCGAGGGCCCGGGCGGGAGAAGTAGCTGTTGGCGTCGACTGCGAAGATTTTCCGATTGCGGATGGCTGGGAGATTGTTCCAGTTCGGTGGGATTTTCATGGCGTGGAATTCTTTGGCGTTGCACATTGCGTCGTACCCACAGAGCATGACCAGGATCACGTCGGCGTTGCTTTGCGCGACGTCGTCTGCGGATACTTTGAATGACGGTTGCCCCGCCCGGCCGAATACGTCCTCGCCTCCTGCGATCGCCACCATTTCTGGAACCCAGTGGCCGCCGACGTAAATCGGGTCGAGCCATTCGAGGCAGGCTACGCGCGGGCGGGCGCCTTCACGTCCAGGAGCTTGTGCCGTCGTCGATGCGGAGACTTGGTCGACTGTGCGGCCAACTGCTTGCGCGGAGACGGGCACGGAGGCGGACGCGGCGCTCGACGCCGTGCTTGACGCAACAGCTTGCACTTTTGCTTTCAGTTCGGCCGCTAGCGCTTTCGCCCGCAGGAGTGTGTTGGTCGCCTCGCCAGTGCGGATGATGTCCTGCCAGACGTCTTCGAGTGAGTGAGGTGTGAGCGTCAGCACGCGGGGCGGGCACGAGAAGCGTCGGAGCGCCGCGGCGAGATCGTCGGGCGATGCGGCGCAAACGTGGCACAAGTCTTGCGTGACGATGAGGTCGGGCGCGAGAGATTCGAGCAAGTTAGCATCAACCGCGTAAATACTTTCACCGCGCGCGACGAGTTCGCTGACCTGGCGATCAATTTCGGCGGGCGCGGCGGTGGGATCCACGCGCGGCTTGATCAACGCAGGCTTGCCAGCCACTTCAGGCGGAAAATCGCACTCATGCGTGATGCCGACGACTTGGTCGCCGACGCCGAGCGCATGGAGAATTTCGGTGGCTGAGGGGAGCAGCGAGACGATTCGCACCAAGCTATATTAGCGCACGCGAGCGCGGCTTGCGCCGGCGCAGGGCGCAACAATTTTACAGCGTTCAATTGTAGAGCAGGTACTTTGTGCGTAGTGCGCGGAATTCCGCCAGGTCGCTATCCCAGCCGGCTATGATGCTCGCGGGGGCCTGGTAAGCGATGAGCGCGTCCACGGTGGTCTGCGAGGCAAGCAAATCCATCAGCTTCGTAACCTCAAAGCGCTCGGGATAGAGGCGATGGAGCGCGTCGGCGATTTCCAGGCCGGTGCGGATGGAATCGAAGGCGTTGCGATCGGTGATTGTGAGTTTTACGCCGGCGCAGGCTTCGCCTTTGTAAAGGCCTTCGCTCGGAGTAAAACTGGCGGCGGTGAAACTGACGCCGGGAATTTGCCGCGCGGTCAAGGAATTCAGCACTGGATCGGACTGGATCCAGGGCGCGCCTAGTTGTTCAAACGGCGCGTCGGTGCCGCGGCCTACGGAAACTCCAGCCGCCTGCAGGATTTCGATGCCGGGATAGAGCACCGCTTCGTTGAGGGTGCGCAGATTGGGCGACGGCGGAATCCATGTTAGGCCAGTCTGGTCAAAGGACTGGCTGCGACGCCAATTCTTCATGGCAACGACGTGCAGGCTAAGGCTCAGTTTATTTTCGGCGTTGAACATCTGGGCCAACTCGCCGAACGTCATAGCATAGACCACCGGCAAACGAAAATATCCGACGAATGAGATGCGCGAGGGATCGAGCATCGGGCCCTGGATTTTTTCTCCGCCCAGCGGATCGGGGCGGTCAAGAACGAAGAATGCGATTTTGTGCTTTGCTGCGGCTTCCATGCAATAACCCATGGTCGTGATGAAAGTGTAGAAACGCACGCCGGCGCCTTGGATATCGAAGACCAGAGCGTCCAGGCCTTGCAACATTTGGTCGGTGGGGTGGCGCGTATCGCCGTATAGGCTGAAGATTTGCAGACCTGTGGCGGCATCCGTGGCGTTGCCGACTTTGGCGGTGTCGAGTTGGCCGGCGATGCCGTGTTCGGGACTGAAGAGCGCGACGAGTTTCACGCCGTCGGCGTGGGCGAGGACGTCAATGGTGCGGCGGCCTTGGGAATCCACGCCGGTTTGATTGGTGATGAGGCCGACGCGTTTGCCGCGCAGCGGCGCGAAATTCTGCTCTTCGAGGACGTCAATGCCGGTTTTCGTGTGGTCTGCGGACTGCGGAAGCTTTGCTGGCGACGAATCGCGGTGAGTTGCGCAGGTCGCAACGGCGCTCACACCGATGACGGCGGCGCAGACGACCAAACTCAGTACGAAACCGATACGAAACATGATGGGGGAGGATTCGTTGTGCCGCATGCCACCGTGTGTTATATACAGCCGCGGGATGCGAGCGTCAACATGGAACCTTCCGAGTGCGTGCGATGCGTAAACTCGGAATTTTCTCGCTGCTCCTGCTCCTATTAATGACAGCCTACGCCCGGTCGCAAAAAACTTCCGCCACGAAAGCACGAAGCTCAGCCGCAAGCGTCACCTCTGCAAATTCTGCATGGGTTGAATCCACTCTGAAGAAAATGACTTTGCGCGAAAAATTGGGGCAGATGCTGATGCCCTATTATTTTGGCGTGTTTACTTCGGCGGAGAGCGTGGACTACAAAAATCTGGTGCATGAGGTGGAAGAAAATCACGTGGGTGGATTTATCGTCGGAACGATCCGCGGGCCGCTGGGGATCGAGCGCAGCCAGGTGTATCCCACGGCGGAGCTAACGAACGAAATGCAGCGGCGCGCGAAAGTTCCGCTACTGATTGGCGCGGATTTCGAGAGTGGCACGGGAATGCGGCTGGATGAGGGCACGTCGTTTCCGTCAGCGATGGCCGTGGGCGCAACTGGCGACCCGAAGCTGGCTTACACGATTGGAAAAGTGATCGCGCTCGAATCGCGCGCGGCGGGGGTGCATTGGATTTTCGCGCCGGACGCGGATGTGAACAATAATCCCGACAATCCGATCATTAATATTCGTTCGTTTGGCGAAAAGCCCCAGAGCGTGGGCGAGTTTGTGGCACAGGAAATTCGCGGCATCGAAGAAAACGGCGGCTTGGCGACCGCGAAACACTTTCCGGGGCATGGCGATGTGAGCGTGGATTCGCATCTCGCGCTGCCAACTGTGCCGGGGGACCGCAAAGAATTGGAAACCACTGAGCTGGTGCCCTTTCGCGCGGCGATCGGCGCGAGCGTCGGTTCCGTGATGCCGGGACATTTAGCCGTGCCCGCGTTCGAGCCGGACGCAAGCGTGCCGGCGACAACTTCGCGTAATATTTTGACCGGATTGCTCCGCGACGAACTGAAATACAAGGGACTGGTAGTTACGGACGCGATGGACATGGGCGGCGTAACATCGCGTTATCCGCCGGGCGAAGCGGCGGTGCGCGCTGTGGAGGCGGGCGCGGACGTGTTGTTGATGCCGCCGGTGCCGGATGCTGCGATGGCGGGGTTGGAGCGCGCGGTGCAGTCGGGGCGAATCACGGAAAAGCGCGTGGATGAATCCGTGCGGCGGATTTTGCAGGCCAAGTCGCGGCTGGGGCTGGACAAGAACCGGCTGGCGGATATCGCGCATTTGGACGAGAAATTCGCGCGGCCGGAATTTGCGGCTCAGGCGCAGGCTATTGCGGATCGCGGAGTGACTTTATTGCGCGATACGGCGCACTTGCTGCCATTGGACGCGACGAAACCTTTGCGTGTGCTCCTGATTTCGCTTTCCGCGGATGCCGATCCCTATCCCGGCGAGACCATCGAGCCGGAAATTCGCTGGCGTGTGGATTCGCTGAAGGCGTTGCGCGCGGACATGCAATTCGCGAACGTGAGCTCGCTGAAATTGCCGCCAGCTGATACTTACGACGTGGCCATCGCGGCGCTTTTTGTGCGCGTCGCTGATCGTAAGGGGAATGTGGGGCTACCCGACGAGCAGCGCGCGTTCGTAAATCAAATGATCGCAACTGGAAAGCCGACCGTGGTCATAGCGTTCGGCAGTCCGTATTTGATCGAGGGATTTCCGGGCGCGAAAACTTGGCTTGCTGAATTTTCGACGAACTCAGTTTCGCAAGTGGCGGCTGTGCGGGCACTGTTTGGGCACGTGGCGACGCAAGGGCAGATTCCGGTCACCGTGCCGGGAACGGTGCAGCGCGGCGATGGCCTGCGAGTGGCTGCGAATCCGATGACTTTGCGGCCCGCGTCTTCGGAAATGGAAGACCAGTTGCATCCAGTGTTCGGCTTGCTCAATGGCTTCGTGACCGCGGGAGCGTTTCCAGGCGGGGTGCTCGCGGTTGGGCATCACGATCAACTGGCGGTGTATCCGTTCGGGTCGCTCACGCGCGATGCGAAAGCGCCTAAAGTGACGGAGAACACAATTTATGACATGGCGTCGCTGACGAAAGTGATTGTGACGACTACGTCGGCGATGATGCTGGTGCAGCAGAAACGGTTGGATTTGGATGCGCCCGTTGAGCGCTATTTGCCTGAGTTTTCCGCGGCGGCGAAATCCGATCCGAATGCTTCGTGGCGCGCGCGGATTACGGTGCGCATGTTGATGCTGCACGATTCGGGATTGCCGGCGCATCGCGATATCTACAAGGAAGCGAAAGGCCACGACGCGGTGCTGGCCAAAGTGTTGGCAGAACCGCTGGTACACGAGCCCGGAACGCAAGTGGAATATTCCGACCTGGGATTTATTTTGCTGGGCGAAATCATCGAGCGTTTGACGGGAGAAACGCTGGAGCAGTTCGCGAAGGGGCATATCTTCGCGCCGCTGGGGATGAGCGACACGATGTATAACCCGCCGACTTCGCTGCGCCCGCGCATCGCACCAACGGAGATGGACACCGACTTCCGCGCGCGGTTGCTGCGCGGCGAAGTGCACGACGAGAACGCGTTTGCGTTGGGCGGCGTCTCCGGGAATGCCGGATTGTTTAGCACCGCTGGCGACGCGGCGGCGTTTGCGCAGATGCTGCTGAACGGGGGCATTTACGCGCATCATCGTTTACTGGCGCGCGCTACGATCCAGGAATTTACGGCAAAGCAAATCGTCGGCGATTCGGCGAGGACGCTAGGATGGGACGTGCCGACGCCGCCGAACTCCGCTGCCGGACATTATTTCTCGTCGAGCGCCTACGGGCATACAGGATTCACCGGAACTTCGCTGTGGATTGACCCGGAACGCGATCTTTTTGTAGTGCTGCTGACCAATCGCGTGAATCCGACGCGCGCAAACGAGCAGATTCGGCAGGTGCGGCCGACCATTCATGACGCGATCATACAGGCGCTGGGCTTCGGGAACGTTTCCACTACCGCTCGATAACTGCCTCGTCACATAGGCTTCCGGAATTCGTTTCAAGCCCCATACTGGGACTCGCGTATCGGTATAATTAACCGAAGACCGTTTGTGGGCCGATTGACGACTGAGGGCACGGTGACACCAACCAGAACGGAACAGCGCAACCCGCGGACGCGCGGGCTGGACACCAAGTCCACGATTGAGATTTTGCGCGTGCTGAATCATGAGGACCAGCGGGTGGCGCTGGCGGTGCAACGCGTGTTGCCGCAAATCGCGCAGGCTGTGGATGCGATTGTGAAGAGCTTTCGCAAGGGCGGCCGGCTTATTTATATCGGCGCGGGAACCAGCGGCCGGCTGGCGGTGCTGGACGCGGCGGAATGTCCGCCGACATTTGGCACGCGGCCGAAGATGGTGCAGGCGCTAATCGCGGGTGGCGCGAAGGCACTGCGCGGCGCGGTGGAAGGCGCGGAGGATTCCGCAACGAACGGTGCAGGAGATCTGGCCAAGGCCGGGGTTACAGCGCGGGACGTGGTTGTCGGGATCGCGGCGAGTGGCACCACGCGGTACGTGCTCGGCGGCATGGAATGGGCCAAGCGGCGCGGATGCGTGACGGTCGCGGTGACATCTAATCCTAAGTCGCCTCTGGCGCGCATGGCAAAAATTGCCATCACGCCGGAAACGGGCCAGGAAGCGATTGCCGGGTCCACGCGCATGAAGGCCGGCACGGCGCAGAAGATGGTGCTGAACATGCTTTCCACTACGGCGATGGTGCGGCTCGGCAGAGTTTATGAGAACTGGATGATCTACGTAGCGCTGACAAATCAGAAGTTGCACCGGCGGGGCGCGCAGATTCTGACGGAGGCCGCGGGCGTCAGCGCGTCTAAGGCGAAACACGCACTGCGGCAGACGGGACACGATCTGCCGACGGCGCTGGTGACGTTGAAGACAGGCGCAAACATCGTGGCGGCGCGGAGATCGCTGCGCAGGTTTGGCGGAAATGTGCGCATGGCACTAGGGCTGAACCCGAAGCGGCGAGTAATTGCGAAAGGCCAGGGGAAATAATCATGGATCGGTTCAAGATTCAAGGCGGGCGGAAACTGGAAGGCACGGTGCGCATCAGCGGCGCGAAGAACGCGGCGTTGCCCGCGATGGCTGCGGCGCTGCTGACTGCCGATACGGTGACGCTGCAGAATATTCCGCACGTCCGCGACATTATCACCATGGCGAAATTGCTGGCGCACATGCGCTGTCGGGTGGAAAGCCCGGATTTGCCGCCCAGCGAATTTATTATTCAGGCGGAGACGGTGTCCATGCGCGAGGCGCCTTACGAGCTAGTGAAGACGATGCGCGCTTCGGTGCTGACGCTGGGGCCGCTGGTGGCGCGCTTTGGATATGCGCGCGTTTCGCTGCCCGGCGGATGTGCGATTGGCGCACGGCCGATTGATATGCACATTCAAGCGCTGGAGCAACTGGGCGCGGAAACAAAGGTCGAGCACGGATACGTGGAGGCGCGGGCGAAACGGTTGCGCGGGACGACTTTGCGTTTCCCGAAAATCACGGTGACGGGGACGGAGAATATTTTGACGGCTGCGGTGCTGGCCGAGGGCGAGACCGTGCTGGAAAATGCGGCGATGGAGCCGGAAGTTACGGACCTTGCCGAGTTGTTGATTAAGATGGGAGCGAAGATCGAGGGCGTCGGCACTTCCACCTTGCGTGTGCAGGGCGTGGAAAAGCTGCATGGCGCGACGCACGCGATCATCCCGGACAGAATCGAGACGGGAACGTTTTTGGTGGCCGGGGCGATCACGGGCGGCGAATTGCTGCTGACCGATTGCGAGCCGGGGCATCTGAAGGCCGTGATTGAAAAGCTACGCGCTTGCGGTGTGGAAATCAAATGCGAGGGCGACAGCAAATTGCGCGTGCGCGCGGCGAAGAAGCTAGTAGCCGCGGACGTCACTACCGAAGAGTATCCGGGATTTGCCACCGATATGCAGGCGCAATTCATGGCGCTGGCGACGCAGGCGCAGGGCGTGTCACGCGTGCGCGAGACCATCTTTGAAAATCGATACATGCACGCGAGCGAAATGGTTCGCATGGGCGCGAATATTCAGATTGACGGTAATGAGGCGGTCGTTACAGGTCCTACGCCGCTGAGCGGTGCGCCGGTGACGGCTTCGGACTTGCGGGCCAGCGCGGGGTTGGTGCTGGCTGGGTTGGTTGCTGACAACACTACGTGGATTGATCGCGTTTATCACATTGACCGTGGCTACGAGATGATCGAGATGAAGTTGCAGGACGTGGGCGCGAATATCGAACGAATTAGCGGCCGTGAAGAATAAAAAAGGGAGGTGATTTCTCACCTCCCGGCTTGGTTCCCTTTAATTGGCAATTCCGGCGAGTGGTTCGCAACGAATCTCGTTTACGTATTCTGCGGTTAGGTTGCGGCTTCGGTCTTGGTGGTGGCTTGTTTGTCGCGCAAAACAGCTTTGCGGCTTAGGCGGATCTTGTTGCCCTCGATGGCCAGAACCTTCACGAGGATTTGATCGCCTTCCTTCAGTTCGTCGCGGACGGCACGGATGCGCGCTTCCGCGATTTCGCTGATGTGCAGCAGGCCGTCGGTGCCCGGGAAAATCTCGACGAAGGCGCCGAACTCCGCGATCCGCACCACAGTGCCGAGGTAGGTTTTGCCGATTTCGGCCGTGGCGGTGACGTCGCGAATCATCTTCAGCGCTTCTTCGGCTGATTTTCCGCTGGACGCGAAGACGTGCACTTTGCCGTCGTCCATCACGTCGATCTTCACGCCGGTAGCCTCGATAATCCCGCGGATTTTCTTGCCGCCCGGACCGATCAGGTCGCGGATCTTGTCCGTCGGAATATTGAGCATGAAGAGGTGCGGGGCGTAGAGCGAAATTTCCGGACGCGCGGACGAAATCGTCTTGTCCATGATGTCCAGAATTTGCAGACGGGCCTTGCGCGCCTGGGCCAGGGCTTCGCGCATCATGGCGATGCTGACGCCCGCGACCTTGATGTCCATTTGCAGCGCGGTAATTCCCTGCCGCGTGCCGGCAACTTTGAAGTCCATGTCGCCGTAATGATCTTCGGCGCCGGCGATATCCGTGAGGATGGCGTATTTGTCGCCTTCGACGACCAGACCCATGGCGATGCCCGCGCAAGCGGACTTGAGCGGAACGCCCGCGTCCATCAGAGCGAGAGAGCCACCGCAAACCGTGGCCATGGAGGAAGAACCATTCGATTCGAGGATGTCCGAGACGCAGCGCACGGCGTAGGGGAAATCGGTATCCGACGGCATCAGGTTCGCGAGGGCTCGTTCGGCGAGCGCGCCGTGACCGATTTCGCGGCGGCCGGGACCACGCAGGAATTTCACTTCACCGACGGAGAACGGCGGGAAGTTGTAGTGGAGCATGAAGTGCTTGAAGGTGTCCTTCTCGAAGAGAAGGTCCTGGCGCTGCATGTCTTCCTTGGTGCCGAGCGTGGCGGTGGAAAGCGATTGCGTTTCACCGCGGGTGAAGAGCGCGGAGCCGTGGGCGCGTGGCAGAACGCCCGTCTCGCAAGTGATTTCGCGGACTTGGTCGAAGGCGCGTGCATCCGGACGGCGATGGCGCGTGAGCATATCGTCGCGGAAAATGAATTCGCGCAGGCGCTCGAAAGCGCGGGCAGCGAGCTTTTTCTTCTCGACATCTTCCGGAGGTATCGTCGCGTAGATTTCATTCTTGATGGCGTCTATGCGGCTATAGCTTTCGGACTTGGGGTACTTGGCCGTGTCCGATGCGTCGCGCAGTTTCTCGCCGTATTGCTGTTGGAGCTGTTTGTATAGCGCTTCGTCGAATGCCGGCGGTGTGAAGGAAACCTTTTCGTTCTTCACCTTGCCATGCAATTCGCGGATGGCGGCGACGATCTTGCGAATTTCCGCATGCGCGAATTCCAGCGCGTCGGCGACGGCGTCTTCGGAAACCTCGAGAGCACCCGATTCCACCATGACGATGGCCTTATCGGAGCCGGCGACGACGATATTCATCGTGCTGGTCTTCTGCTCGGCAACGGTGGGGTTCACGACCAGCTTGCCTTCGAGCATTCCGATGCGCACGGCGGCGATCGGAGTGGTAAATGGGATTTTCGAAATGTAGAGCGCAGCGGAGGCGGCGGTGACGCCGATCACGTCGGGATCATTTTCGCTGTCCGCGGAGAGCACCATGGAAACGATCTGCGTCTCGTTGGACCAGCCTTCGGGGAACAACGGCCGCAGCGGGCGGTCAATCAGCCGCGAGGTGAGAATTTCCTTTTCCGATGGGCGGCCTTCACGCTTGAAAAATCCGCCGGGAATCTTGCCCGCGGAGTAGGTATATTCGCGATAGTCCACCGTGAGGGGCAGGAAATCTTTTTCGGCCGCCTTGCTGTCCATGCAGGCAGTTGCCAGCACGACTGTGTCGCCATAACGCGCCACCACCGCGCCGTGCGCTTGACGGGCCATCTTGCCCGTCTCGAAAGTCAGGGTACGCCCACCTACTTCCAAACTAACTTGTTCAAACATAACTGCACATCCTTTTTGCCCCGGCTCACCGGGGACGCTTGATTCAGATACGAGATTTCAGTCTCGGGAAATACCGCGAAGGGAGAGAACAAAGAAGAAAACGGAGCGGAAAATCTTGCGACGAGCGACAGCGCGCCGCGCGGCCCGCATGTCGCCTGAAAATTATGGTTTGTGCGGTGGATAAAAATGCGGCCGGAAGGGCCGCTCAAGAAATCCGCGCTACTTGCGCAAACTAAGTCGTTCCACAATCTCGCGATACCGATCCGGGTCGCGACGATTCAGATAGTCCAGCAGCCTGCGGCGCTTGTTGACCATCATGATCAATCCGCGGCGTGAGGCGTGATCCTTTGCGTGGGACTTAAGGTGAGTGGTCAGGTAGCTGATGCGTTCGCTCAATAAAGCAATCTGCACTTCCGGTGAACCTGTGTCTTTGGTGTGAACCCGGAACTGCTCGATCAATGCCAGTTTGGCTGCGCTCAACTCGACCCCTCCTGAAACGTCGTGCCCTGCTCTATGCTCTTGGTCTCTCTTCGACTTTAAAATGCTAACATACAGTGATTGCTGTACAAAGGAATTTTCGGCGGCGGAAGGGTGGCGAGGTCTGCGAGCTTTGCACGTGTATCCCAAAAAACGTGCTACGTGACGGGCACGCGTGCCCGCTGGCGGGAGTGGGTGCACTTACTAGCCGTACTGCTAAGCGCTTTGCGTGCACGCGTAGCTGAGAGCGAAGAGTACGGCGAAACTCCAGTCCACGATGCTGATTGCGACGGACGCTGCGGCGATGCGATGCTGCAGATACAGGACGAGCACGGGGATTCCGTAGGCGATTTTCTCCAGAATTGACGGCAGCATCAACAGCCGGTAACGCACGGGATCGCGCGCGATCACTAGGAACACAAACTGCCAGGCCAACGCAGTGCCGATGAAACCATAATAAAACTCGGCGTGCGTGATGGGCGGCGGCGTCTGACGCCCGATCATCCCTTCCAGGAAATACAGCGGAGTCAGCCCGATCAAGCCGTAAATTCCTGCGACCAGAAATGTGACGCGTGCGAATTTCATCGTTGCGGCTGTTGGCCTCGGGTCGACTATCGTCGAGATGAGCTCACCAGCGATAGGAACTCGTCGCGGGTCTGCTTGTTTTCGCGGAAGTCGCCAAGCATCGCGCTCGTCGTGGTGGTGGAATTTTGTTTTTCCACGCCGCGCATGACCATGCAGAGATGACGAGCTTCGATGATCACGCCTACGCCGGCGGGATCAAGTTTTTCCTGAAGGGCCGTGGCGATCTGGTGTGTTAGGCGCTCCTGAATTTGCAGGCGGCGTGCGTACATATTTACCAGGCGGGCGACTTTGCTCAGGCCGACAACCTTCTTTTTGGGCAAGTAAGCCACGTGGCATTTCCCGAAGAACGGCAGCAGGTGGTGTTCGCACAAGCTGTAAAGTTCAATGTCTTTCACGACGACCATTTCGTCGTAGCAGACGTTGAACATGGCGCCGTTCAGCAATTTGTCGGGATCCTGGCGGTAGCCGCTGGTGAGGAAGCGCAGCGCCTTCTCGAAGCGTTCGGGGGTGCGGCGCAGCCCTTCGCGGTCGGGATTTTCGCCCAGCTGCACCAGAATCTCTCGGACAAGCTCCGCAATTTTTCCGGAGACAGGCTCCGGGACTATGATTTCGGCTGTTTCACTCATGTTTGATTTGCTCCTCACGCAAATTCTTCGGCTCCGACTTCGAAGCTGTTCTTGCTGGTCTCTTCGATGCGCACGCGCTCCAGTTTGGCGGCCGGAAAATTCTGCAGGCGGCGAAATATCTCGCGGCAGACGTTTTCCGTCGTGGGCACCAGGGTCTTGAACTCCGCGACTTCTTCGTTCAGGTTCTTCTGATCGAAGCCTTCAAGCACTGCGCGCTCGACGAACGGGTCAAGGTCGCCCAGATTGGTAATCATGCCCGTGGCCGGGTCCACGGGCCCCGTCACCGTGACTTCAAGCGCGTAATTATGGCCATGGCCGTACGGATTATTGCATTTGCCATAGATGCGCCGGTTTTCTGCATCGCTCAATTGCGGAGCGTGGAGGCGATGCGAGGCGGCGAAATCGTAGCGGCGCGTCAGCGAAAGCTTCATGCGCGCTTCCCCGCCCCGTTTGTGGAGCCGGCGGTGCAATCGGCGAAAAGGTTGGGCGATTCGTAGAGGCGCACGCGATCGAGCTCGCCGCGAGTGATTTTCGGCTCCAGCAGCTGCCAGATCACGGCCGCAATGTTCTCGCAGGTTGGAATCTTGCCGGCGAGTTCGGGCACCTCGTAATTCAGGTGGCGGTGGTCCATGCGATCCATCACTTCGCGCTGCAGAATGTCTTTCAGTTCTTTCAGATCGAGGACCATGCCAGTGGCCGGGTCCGGTTCGCCCGCGATAGTGACTTCCAGGGTGTAGTTGTGCCCATGGCCATGCGGATTATTGCACTTGCCGAAGATGCGGCGATTTTCTTCCGGCGAAAAATTCGGATTGTTATAGAAGTGGGACGCCGAAAACTCGACTTTGCGTGTGATGCGGATCATGGCGTCCTTTGCGGCAGCGGCTTCTGCGCTATGGGCTGAGCGCCAGATGGATAGCTCCTGCCCTTCCACTCGACCGAACCGCGCGTATTTTTCCACCAGGATGCAATGAGCGCGGCGCTATAAAGACACATTCCGGGGACATAGTATTTGATGTAGGAAACCGGGTAGAGATTCCGGTAAAGCTGCTCGCCAAAGCGCACGCAGCGCCGAGAAATCGCGAGCAACAGCAGAGCTGCCAGCAACCACAGCGTCGGCCGATACGCTCCCCGCAGCAACGCCCGGAACAAGGCGAGCGCGACGATCTCTACGGCAGGAAAAACTTCGATTAATTCAAGGAGCGCGTGCTTCGTCGTGCCGCCCATCAGCGGGTAGAGATTCTTCGTCCATCCTTCCCAGAGCGTGGCAAAACTGCGGTACATCCGCGTGCGCACTGTCCCGATGGGCGCAACGAAATAAATCTGGTAGCCGGCTTGTTTCACACGGCGGGCGAGGGCTACATCTTCCAGAACTTCTCCTGCCACGGCTGCGTGGCCTCCGACTTTTTGATAGACGTCGCGAAGCACCATCAGGAACTGGCCGTTGGCGGCGGCATCCGGCAGTTTTGGATTATTGACGCGCGCGAAGGAAAATTTGGCGGAGAGGCGGCAATAGACGAAAGGGATCAGGGATCGCTCCCAGAACGAGCCTAGCTCTTGCTCCGGTGAATAGGAAACTAGCACGGCGTTGTGATCCACTGCATCTGTAAGCGCCCGTCGCGTGGAACCCGGCATGTGGCAGGTATCGGCATCAGTGAATAGCAGCCATTCACTTTGCGCGGCGTCCGCGCCGAGCGCGACGGCGTAATTCTTGCCAACCCAGCCCGGCGGCAGCGCGCGCGTATGCAGAATTTTTAGTTTGGGGATGCGCGCGGCAAGCTCAGCGAGGATGGCGGCGGTGCGGTCGGTAGATTGGTCGTCCACGACAATGACTTCCGTGATTTCGGCCTGCGCGGCTACGGATTCCACCGCGCGCGCGATGGAATCTTCTTCGTTGCGTCCCGGAATGATTGCGGAAACCATAATCTTGTTGTGGAAGCTGGTGCTGCGGAGCCGCTCCGTGGGCTGAGGTTTGTGGGATGATTCCCGCGGAGCCCGCGCCAAAGCTGTTGCGCGGGCCAACGACGGGCCTGGCAAATCGCTCGCATTCGATTCGCCGATACCGTTATTATAGGGTGCTTGGACAAAGGACTGAAACGGAAACTGAATACCGGCTTGGTGCTCGCGTTCATTGCGGGCCTGCTGGTGCTATTTGCGCATCCAGATTACCGCCAGGGAGAGCCGAGCTTGCGCGGCTCGACGCCCAAGGATTTTTCCTTCCCGCTGGATGGCAAGGCGACGCGGCTTTCAGACCTGCACGGGAAAGTGGTGCTGGTGAATTTCTGGGCGACGTGGTGCCCCCCGTGCATCGACGAGACACCATCGTTGAATGAGCTGCAGCGGCGTATCGCGTCGCGCGGCGGCATGGTGTTGGGCGTCAGTGAAGATGACGATCAGCAGGCTTACGACGAATTCCTGAAGACCTATCAGATTCGCTTTCCGACATTTCGCGATGCCACGAAGCAGATTCCCGAGCAGTACGGCACTACCATGTATCCGGACACCTATGTGATCGGGCGCAACGGAAAACTCGACCGCAAAATCGTGGGGCCGCAGGATTGGACGAGTTCGGAGCTGACTGTTTATATTGATTCGCTGCTGGACGCGAAGTAACAAGGTTCCGCACATCACGCGCCGATGAGGCGTGCCCCCAATATCCCCTGACATTCCACCATGCTTGACGACTGTGCCGGCTTACGGTAAGATACCCCCAGGGGGTATATCACCATGCAGCGACGCGGCACACCGCCGGGCCATCCCGCAACTTGCGCATGCGACGTGCATGGCGGGAGGCGCAAAGCGGCGGGCGTGAGCCCGGAGATCAAATCGGCGAATTTGAAACGATTGAAGCGTATTGAAGGCCAGGTGCGGGGCCTGGCGCGCATGGTCGAGCAGGACCGCTACTGCCCCGATATCATGGTGCAGATTTCTTCCGTGCAAGAGGCATTGCGCGCCGTTGGTCGTGGATTGATGCGCAATCACTTGCGGCATTGCGCCACGCAGGCAATTCGCAAAGGAAACGCGGCGCAGACCGAAGCGACTTACGACGAACTGATGAAGCTGATTTATACGCACGCGCGGTAACAGCGCGCGGGGCGAAGCACTGCGGGGCGGCAAGACAAGGTGAAGCGATGGAACGTGATCCAGTTTGCGGAATGACGGTGGACCCGGCGCGGGCAACCGCGCAGGCGATATACGTCGGCAAGATTCATTATTTTTGCTGCGGCGGATGCGCCGATAAATTTCGCGAGGAGCCTGCGAAATACTTGGGCGCGAAGGTTTCGCAAGAGATGCCGCGCGACAACGCGCTGGTGCAATTTAGCCGTGCGGGCGCCCCGGCTGCGGCTCCTGCGTTGGCTGGCTCGCATGAAGCTTTGCGGAATACTGAGCGCGCCGACACTAAACGAGCCGCGGCGAGTGCTTACGTCTGCCCGATGGACCCGGAAGTCCGCGAGGATTTTCCGGGGCCATGCCCGAAATGCGGTATGGCGCTGGAACCATCGGTGCCGCTCACTCCCACGACCCGCGTTGAATATACCTGCCCGATGCATCCCCAAATCGTGCGGCCTGGACCGGGGTCTTGCCCGATCTGCGGCATGGCGCTCGAACCGCGCACGGTGATCGCGGAGGAGCGGGAAAATCCGGAACTGGTTTCGATGACGCGCCGATTTTGGGCCAGCGTCGTGCTGACGATTCCGGTGCTCGCGCTCGGGATGTCGGACCTGATTCCGGGTCAGCCGTTGCAGCACGTGCTGAGCGTGCGCGCGATGGGCTGGATCGAGCTGGCTCTGACGACGCCAGTTGTGCTGTGGGGTGGTTGGCCGTTTTTCGAGCGCGGTTGGGCCTCGGTGGTCAATCGCAGCCTGAATATGTTTACGCTGATCGCGCTGGGAACCGGCACGGCGTTCCTCTACAGCGTCGTCGCGGTACTTTTTCCCCAGATCTTCCCTGCAACATTTCGCGGCATGAACGGCGAAGTGCCTGTGTATTTCGAAGCCGCCGCAGCGATCACCACTTTGGTTCTGCTCGGCCAAGTTCTGGAATTGCGCGCGCGCAGCCGGACATCGGCGGCGATTCGTTCCCTGCTGCGCCTTTCGCCTAAAAATGCGCGGCTGGTTCGCGCCGACGGCACGGAGCTGGATGTGCCGCTTGAGCATATACAGGTGGGCGACATGCTGCGCGTGCGTCCAGGCGAAAAAGTCCCGGTGGATGGAGTCGTCACCGACGGAGTAAGCGCGGTGGACGAATCGCTGATGACCGGCGAGCCGATTCCCGTGGAGAAAGCTCCGGGACAGAAAGTGATCGGCGGCACGATTAATGGCACGGGCACTCTGGTGATGCGGGCCGAACGCGTGGGCAACGAAACGCTGCTCGCGCAGATCGTGCGAATGGTGAGCGAGGCACAGCGCAGCCGCGCGCCAGTGCAAAAACTGGCCGATCGCGTGGCTGGTTATTTCGTTCCGGCGGTGGTGCTGATCGCGGTGCTTACGTTTGTGGTGTGGGCGGCGCTGGGGCCGCAACCGCGTATGGCGCACGCTCTGCTGAATGCTGTAGCGGTGCTGATAATTGCGTGCCCTTGCGCGCTGGGCCTGGCAACGCCGATGGCGATCATGGTGGGTACGGGGCGCGGCGCGCTGGCCGGTGTCCTGGTGAAGAACGCCGAGGCGCTTGAAACGCTCGAAGAAGTGGACACCATTGTAGTGGATAAGACGGGAACGCTCACAGAGGGCCGGCCGCAGGTGGTGGCAGTGATCGCAGCGCCGGGATTCGATGAAGCGGCAATATTGCGGATTGCGGCGACGCTCGAGCGCGCGAGCGAACATCCGCTGGCGTCGGCGATACTCGCCCGCGCGAAAGAGCGAGGGATTGGACCAGGCGAGAGCAGCGAGTTCCAGTCGCGCACAGGTAAAGGTGTGCTCGCGAAAACAACAGGGCAAACCGCGGCGCTGGGAAATCGCGCGCTCTTCACAGAGTTGAATATTTCGCTCGATGCGCTGGAGGAGAAAGCACGGCTGCGAGAGGGCGATGGCGAGACGGTGATGTTCGTCGCGCTCGGCGGAAAAGCGGCGGGATTAATCGCCGTGGCCGATCCCATTAAATCGACGACGGCCGAAGCCATCGCACAGCTCCACCGCGACGGAATCCACATTGTGATGCTCACGGGCGACAGCCGCACAACCGCGGAAGTGGTTGCGCGCAAACTAGGGATCGAAAAAGTTTTCGCGGGCGTGCTGCCGCAACAGAAAAACGAAGTCGTGAAGCAATTGCAGGCAGAGGGGCATATCGTGGCGATGGCCGGCGACGGCGTGAACGACGCGCCGGCGCTATCGCAAGCTAACGTCGGCATCGCGATGGGCACCGGCACGGATGTGGCAATCGAAAGCGCCGGAATCACACTGCTGCAGGGCGATCTCCGGGGTTTGGCGCGCGCGCGAAAACTTAGTCACGCAACCATGCGTAACATCCGGCAGAACCTCTTCTTCGCGTTTGCCTACAACTCAGTTGGGGTGCCCGTCGCCGCTGGAGTGTTATACCCGTTTTTCGGCTTGCTGCTGAGCCCGATTCTGGCGAGCGCAGCCATGACGTTCAGTTCGGTCTCGGTGATCACCAATGCGCTACGCCTGCGACGGATCAAGTTGTAAACGTCCGCCGCTTCACCTGCTATAATTACACGCATGACACAGATGACGGTTACATACGAACTGCAAGGACTCCTGAAGCCCGAGCAGTTCCGTGCGCTGGGCGCGTTTGCAAATACTTACGGCCTGAAGAGTTTTCGCGTGGATGAAAAGACCAACTATCTCCACATTGATTACGACGCTTCGCGATTGCGCGAAAGCGTCGTGGAGAACGTCCTGCGCCAGGCCAGGATTCCCGTGCTGCGCAAACTAGAACCGAGTAACAATTAGCAACCCGCCGCCGATTGCGATCAAGTCCTCCGCCAGAGCCACGCCGATATCTTTGATTTTTAGGCCGGTCACGATCTGGTGGCGCGCCTGGTAGCCCCCGAACGTTCCCACGACGGCCCCCACGATCCCGAGAATCGCACCAAGCAGTACGACCTGTGCGCCCGCGATCGCCAGCGCCGCGCCGCTGAGCCCGCCCGTTAGGATACGAAAGCCCAGGGGGCCGGGAGTGGTGCGACTTGGCGTTTTGGGCAGTTTGTCGTTAACCAACTCGAAAATCGCGAGCAGGGTTACGATCACGACGGTAATTATGGATCCCAAGAATGCCAGATGCGAACCATGCAGGTTGATCCAGCCGAGATGCGCGGCCCAGCAAACTACTGCGGGAGCGGTAAATGCGCGCAGGCCAGCAATCACACCGATCGCGAAGGCGAGGCACAGAATGAGCGAGGTGTTCATGGCGAGAAACTATCACGAAACGGGCCGGAAACTGAAGCGGGAGGTTGACGGTTACCGCTCAGCAAGCGGCTGCAGAAAAAAAGAGGGGCCCCGGCTTGGGATCCAGGGCCCCAAAGATCGCGCTCCGGTGATCCGGCCTAGGCGTGACCGAATCATGGGGTCATCCATCCAGCTTCCCTCTCAGAGGCAGGTGGGAACGACCCATACCATCCTGCAAGTGGGCCCCTTCCTCCCCACTTACTGGACGATGCGGATCGTGTTGGAGCGCGACCCACGCCCTACCTAATGCAAGTGGAGTGCCCAAGTGCCGGGCGCGGCGGGTTGGGACGAAACGTATTTTCAAGCACTTAACTTTTGCAGATGACGGCAAAAGCGCCGGGCTGCGCCGATTCGGGAATCGAGGTCCCGGTTTGAATCTGTTTCCTTTTTCGCCGCTCTTCACTTTTTTGCGCAATGCCGCTTGCTTCCAACCTTGCCCGCTGAATCTCTGTGCCGCATAATGGTGCAGGGTGCACGGCGGCAAATGAAGAGATCGCTCATTCTGGTGCTCGCGTTGGTGGCTGGACTCGCTGGATTGGCCATCGGACTCGCCGCGAGTCGCACCGAACGGCCGCGAACAGTGAAGGCGGTGGCGCCGTCAACATCGTCCGCGTCATACGTACTGGCCGCAAGCAAAGTAAAATCCGCAGCGACTTCTCCGCAAAGTCACGTCGTAAGATTTGCGAATCATCCGCAGCCGATGCCGGCTTTTCTGGTGAACGATCTGGATGGCAACCCCGTATCTACCGCTGCGTGGAAGGGCAAAGTTGTATTTATAAACTTCTGGGCTACGTGGTGCCCGCCTTGTCGCGCGGAAATTCCCGTACTGATTGATTTGGCAAATCGTTACAAGGATCGTTTGCAGGTCGTGGGCGTGTCGGTGGATGACGATGACCCGGCCGAAGTGAGGCAATTCGCCAAACAAGCCGGGATCAACTATCCCATCGTAATGGCCGACCGCGCGATCGTGGCGGAATATGGCGGCGTGGCCGCATTGCCGACGCTGTTCGTGGTGAATACGGATGGCAACGTGGTGCAGAAGCACGAAGGGCTTTTTTCGAACGCGCTCTATGAGGCTGAGGTCCGGTTGCTGCTGGGACTGCCCGTGGATGCGACGATCGAGACCTTTGACGACACCGGCCAGATATTTCTGAAGAATGCGGTGCTCGCGACCGAACTGCCCAACGTTGATTTTACCGGGCTAAATCCCGAGCAGAAGAAAGCGGCGTTGAAACGCATGAATTCCGAGACCTGCGATTGCGGCTGCACATTGACGCTGGCACAGTGCCGAATAAACGACACGTCGTGCCCTGTCAGCAAGAAGCTTGCCGCACAAGTAGTGAAGGAAGTTGCGTCGAATGCCGCCACGCCCGCTCCGGCAGCGCCTACCCTGGCAACTCCTGCTGCGACCCCGCCTACAGCTCCTCAATCGAACTGAACGGAGTGCAATTTTTTCGCGCGCATCTCGGATGCTCGTCCCGCGCGATGAACTCCATGATCTGAAATTTGGCGGCAGCGCATCGCCTGCGCACGCGCGGATTGGCGCGCTACGTTCACGGCTGCGCGGCCGCTTGGGGAATCGTGGCTGGAGTTATCACGGTGGGCGTGGGTACGCCCGCATCCGAAATCGAATTCAGAATCACCAGATCCACGCGCCGATTCGTGGCACGGCCTTCAGCAGTATCGTTGGAGGCCGTCGGGTAGTATTCGGCATAACCGGAGGCCGAGAGGCGATTGGGAGCCACGGCAAATTTGGTGATGAAGAGTTTGATGATCTCAGTGGCGCGGGCAGTTGAAAGCTCCCAGTTCGAATCGAATTTCTCGTTGTGAATGGGTACATCATCGGTGTGGCCTTCGATGCGGATGTCCATCTTTTCCGGGCCGATTATTTTCACGATCGCGGCGAGCGCTGGAATCGTCTGCGGACCAAGCTTGGTGGAACCGCTCTGAAAAAATCCCGCCTCGCGCAGGCTTACCACGATGCCGTCTCTATTGGGCTTGACGGAAATGAAGCGATTGTCAATTTGCAGGGCGAGGGCGATCTCGAGTTTCTTCTGCACTTCGTTCATCTTGGGACGATCCACGGAAGTGCCGAGCGAGCTTTGCGCCAGAATGGGCGGCTGGCCTGCGCCCTCCCGATGCTGCGCGTCAGCCACAACCCTGGCGTCTGCTAGAGGCGGAGGTTGGCCGCTCGCCAGTGCAACCTTGGAATTCGAAGCGTCGAATACGCCCATCTCCTGGAAAGCTACTTGCATGGCCATCGCCAGCTGCCCAGCCTTGCGTTTATCGATCTGCGCCGAAGAATACAGGACTACAAAAAATGCAAACATCAGAGTGATGAAATCAGCATAGGAAACCAGCCAGCGCTCATGGCTGACCTGGTCGTCCTTGCGCCGCCTTCTCTTTCTTCGCGCGGTCATTTGCTTGGCTTCACCGGCTGTGCGCCACTCTGCGAAATGAAGCCGAGCAGCTTGATTTCCAACATGCGTGGGTTCATTCCTTCCATCAGCGAGATCACTCCTTCCAGTATGATTTCGTGGCGCAGCTCCTCTTCCCGAAAACGGATCTTGAGTTTGCCCGCGGCGGGAAGAAAAAAAAGATTGGCGAGCCCGACCCCGTAGATGGTGGCCACGAAGGCGACCGCGATGCCCCGTCCTACTTCACTGATATCGTCCAGATGCTGCATTACCTGAATCAAGCCAAGCACGGCGCCGATGATGCCGACCGTGGGCGAGAAGCCGCCCGCGGATTCGAAGACGCGCGGAATGTTGTCGTCGCGTTCGCCCCGGTTATCGAGTTCCAGCTGCATGATCGCGCGCAGTTCGCTTGGCTCGGTGCCGTCCACCGCGAGCATGATCGATTTTTTGAGGAAGGGATCTTGGATCTTTTCAATGTCCCGGTCCAGCGAGACGATCCCGTCGCGGCGGGCTTTATTCGCGTAAACCACCATTTCCTTTACGACGTGAAGCGGATCGTCGTCGCGCTCGAAGAATACGGTGGCGAGTGACCCGAAGGCCGCTAGAACAATGGACAACGGAAACTGCAGCATGACCGCGCCGAGCGTTCCACCCAACACAATCAACGCGGCAGTGGGCTGAACGATCTGCATGATCTTCCCGCCCTCCAAAGTGAGGCCGAGAATGATTCCTCCCGCGGCGATGATGATGCCCGCCCAGCTGCTTTTGTCGATGCCGCGGCTCATATCACGGCTTCTCTTTATCCGCGCTACCCGGATCCGGCGAATTCTCGAAAGTGGCTGCACTCGGTTCTGGCGCGGTCGAGTCCGCGGAGACGCCAGGAGCAATTCGGCGATAGGAATGAACCTGAAATTCGTGAACGAGATCGAGAACTTCTTGCACGGATTCGCGCACAACGAGTTTGTCGCCGGTGACCAGGGTGATCACGGTGTCCGGAGCGTTTTCAATGAACTTGATCAGATCGGCGTTCACGACCAGCGGCCGGTTGTTGAGGCGAGTGAGATGGATCATTAGGGTTTCATAATCTCGAGTGACAGATACCCACACGTCGCGAGGGGCACGCGGCGTGCCACACCGTTAACATCGGCAGGCTCAGTGCTTGGGTTACTGGCGATGTGTCGTGTTGGCGCAGCTCCGCGGGAGAAATTGGCGCGCCCCCTCGCGCTCAACTCTGGACTCTTTGGCATCCCGTTTGCCCGTTCTGCCTTGTCGTACTTCGTCACGCGGCGGTGCGACGCCCGGTTAAAGGTCGGAATTTCTTGCCGATCTGTGACTGCGAAGGGATGAAGAAGCTGCTCACACCGCGTATGCGGGCTCTATGCTAAATCTGGCGCTTTCCATGATCGTGAAGGACGGAGAACGCGACCTGGCGGAATGCCTGGCTAGCGTGGCTGGCGTGGTGTCTGAGATTGTTGTGGCAGACACCGGTTCCAGTGACGGCTCGATTGAAATCGCGCGCGCAGCGGGCGCGAAAATAATTTCAATTCCTTGGGAGAACGATTTTGCCAAGGCGCGCAATCTGTCCCTCGCGCAGGTCACCGCGGATTGGGTGCTGATGCTGGATGCGGACGAGCGTCTGGACCCGCAGGTATCGAGCCTGCTGCCGCCTCTGCTGGCAAACCGCAGCCTCGCCGGCTATCAGGTGATTATCCGGAACTACGTGAACAGTCTGGACACGAAGATCTGGGACCGCCCCGCGAAGACCAACGATTCCGATTATATTCCGGCGCGCGATTGCGCTGGTTATATTGACCACGAGAATGTGCGCCTTTTCCGCCGCGATCCTGAGGTTTACTTTACCGGCCGAGTGCACGAGACCGTCGGCTGGCGCATCATCAGCACGGAACGCAAGCTGGGGAATTCGCAACTGATCGTTCATCACATGGGCATGCTGCGCGATGCCGAAGAGCGCGCCCGCAAACTGCTTTTCTATCGCGAGCTGGGGCGCCAAAAAGTCCGCGACATGCCGGAGAACAGCCAGGCGCATTTCGAATTGGGCGTCTCGGAACTAGAAAATTTCGGCAACCTGCAAGAGGCACTGACGGCGATTCAGCAATCCTGCGAGCTGAATCCGAACTTCGGAGTGGCATGGTTTTTCGCCGGAATATGCCATTTTCGGCTGGGAGATTTTCCGGCGGCACTGGGATGCTTCCAGCGTGCGGAACGCACCGGACACGCAACCGCTTGGACTGCCGAGATGGCCGGTGATGCTTGTTACAACCTCGGCGACTACCCAGCGGCGGAAACTCGTTATCGCCGCGCGCTGAAACGCGAGCCTGGGAATTCCACTCTGCATAGCAAACTCGGACTCACCGAGGCGCGCTGCGGGAATGCGCGTGCAGGACTACGCCGAATCCGCCAAGCCATCGAAGATCAGCCCGCGAATCCTGAATTGTACGACCGTCTCATCCTGGTGGAAGTGTGGCTGAACGACCTGAGCGGCGCGGCAGAATCTGCGGAAAGGAAGCTGAAGGCCGTGCAGCCCCGGCCGGAAGATTACCAGCGCGCTGCCAGCATACGCGCACGCATGAAGGAGTGGCAGAAGGCCGCAGACGTTCTGCGAGAAGCTTTAGTGGTGTTTCCCGATTCTCAGCCGTTACAGGCGAATCTGAGCAGCGTTGAAACGTTTCTAAATGGCACACCTGCGGAAACCCGCCAGCTGCCGAGTCATTAAAGTACTCTGAGCCTGGGCCGATTGGCTCAGTGAGGAGCAAAAAGCAATCCGTTCTGTGGACCTGCAGCCTTCGGCGAGAGGGGACAACCCGCCGGTGAGAAAGGCTCCCGGCCTCGGCACGGATAATTGTAGTGAATTGAAGGAGCAGTCCCATGGCACTCAGCGTTCTAAATAACATTCCCTCACTCGTTGCAGAAGATCAGTTGAACCTGACCCAATCGAGCCTGAACAGCACCCTGAACGAGTTGTCTTCTGGATCGCGTATCAATAGCGGTGCGGACGACGCGGCAGGTTTGGCGATCGCGAACGGCCTCGAAGCCAACGTTACAGCGTTAACCCAGTCGGTTTCCAACGCCAACAGCGGTGTCGGCAGCTTGCAAGTTGCCGATGGCGCGTTGGGGCAAGTCACCACACTGTTGAACCGCTCGGTAACGCTAGCTACGGAGGCCTCTACGGGCACCGTGTCCTCTGCACAACGTGGCGCGCTCGACGACGAATATCAGCAGATTCTGGACGAAATCAACAGCATTGGAACGAACACGACGTTTAACGGAGCGACGATCTTTGGCGCGACGGCGGCAACGACAACCTCCATCTTCCTGAGCGATTCCAGCGCGGCGGGAACCACAACCATCGGAGTGAGTGTTAACGGGCTTTCTGCGTCGGCGCTTGCGATCTTCGGCACCTCGCTGACTGGAACACCTGGAGCAGGCGGCGCGACCGACCCAGAGGCCACGTTGACTCTAATCAATGCGGCCATCAACACGGTTGCTTTGGATCGTGGCACGATCGGTGCCGGCATCAACCGGCTCACGGCAGCCAGCAACGTCTTGAACACTGAAGTTCAAAATGTGACTTCCGCGGAAGATCAGATCACCGCAGCAGATATACCTACGGTCGTGGCAAACCTGTCGAAGTACTCGATCCTGGAGCAGACAGGTATTTCAGCACTGGCGCAGGCTAATACGGCTCAACAGCAGGTGTTGAACCTCCTGCACTAAGACGATGGCTCTCCGGAGGGCGTTCAGGTCTCTTAAAACGCCCTCCGGGAGTCCGCTTTTGTCGGTATGTTTCAGACGCCCATGTCGGATCGGTTTGGCGTGAGTCCGCTGGGATTCACATTCAACGGCACCGGCCTGGAACGCATTGGGGGACAATTTGAGTAGCACCTCGGTAGGCGGGTCGATCATCTCCGGATCCGAAGCTACCACCAGTAGCGGAGGACTCGGTGCGGGAATTGACGTAAGTACCCTGGTATCCGCCGCCATGGCCGACCAAGAAGCAGAATTGGCGGTGATGCAAGGCCAGCAGACCGATCTATCGAACCAACAGACCGCGCTCGCTAGCTTCACCACTGACGTGCAAGCTCTGCAATCTGCCGCGTTCACGCTCACGGATCCTGCGGGCCCGTTAACCGATGTGGTTGCAGCATCCTCGAATTCCACCGTTCTCACCGCGAGCGCCACGCCCGGGGCGAGCAGCGGTACCCATTCAATCGTAGTCACCAGCTTGGCGACGACGTCTTCCGCCTATTCCGCCGAGCTCGCTACCGGCTCCACTCCGCTGGCCACCGGCACGCTCTCAATTCAAGTCGGCGCGGCAACAGCAGTACCCATCACGGTGGACAACACGAACAACACGCTGGGTGGATTAGCGGAGACCATCAATAACGCCAACATCGGAGTTTCGGCCAGCGTGATCACTGACGCCAACGGCTCGCGGCTCGCCATCGTCAGCAATACTTCCGGCGCGCCCGGAAATCTGACGGTCTCCTCGTCTGCTGGATTGCCGGCCTTCACACAGGCGGTCGCTGGAGCAAACGCCGTGCTGACGGTGGATGGAATCCCAATTTCCAGCACATCGAATACGGTGACGGGAACGATCCAGGGAGTGACGTTGAACTTGGCGTCGCCGGGCGCCGCCGTGAGCATTTCGGTCGGGCCGGACGTCACCGATCAGGAAACGGCGATCAACAACTACGTGAGCGCGTACAACACAGTCATAGGTGACCTGAACACACAGTTCGCCATCAACTCGACGACCGGTGAGCAGGGGCCACTTGCGACCGACAGCACCATAGCCCTCACCCAGACACAGATCCTGGGTTCGTCCGCATTCGCCATGAGCGGAAACGGCGCTGTCAACAGCCTCGGCGATCTGGGCATCACCATGAACGACGATGGGACACTAACAGTAAACTCTTCGCAATTGGAAGCGGCGCTTCAATCCAATCCTGCAGCTATACAGGCATTTTTTCAGGCGACGACACCGGGAACTTTCGGAACGAATCTCGAGAATAGCCTGACCACGGTCGCTGACCCTGTCACCGGCGCGTTAACGCAGGACGCGAACGGGCTGGCGCAAACTCAGACGGACCTGACCAGCCAGATCAGCGATTTTGAGGACCAGTTGAACACCACGCAAACAGCACTGACCGCAGAATACGACCAGGTCGATTCAACGCTGCAGGAGTTGCCGCTGCTGCTTTCTCAGATCACTTCGCAGCTGAGTTCGCTGAGTGGCGCATGAGCGACCCCGCGCGCGCCTATCGTGAATCCGCCGTCCGCGGCGCAAGCCCTGTGGGCTTGATTGTGATTCTCTACGAGGAAATTATTCATTCCGTTCGCAAGGCTTGCCGATCGGCGCAAAGCGGCAACATCGAGGAGCGCACTCGTTCCTTGAACCACGCGCTGGCGGTGGTGGGCCACCTCCAAGGCATTCTGAATTTCGAGAAAGGCGGCCGGGTTGCCCGCGACCTTTCTCTCTTTTACGATTTGGTGCGCAGCAAAATAATGGAGGCGAATGTCCGAACCAACGGCGTCACGATGGACTGGATCGTAACGGAGTGTTCCAACATCAAGCTGGCCTGGGAACTGGTCGATCGGCAGGTCTCGGGCGATGAAGCCGCGGCGGATTCGGGGGAAGAAGCCCCGGTGCCGGCGATGTCCGGTAGACGGAAGAATCCCCAGGCCTCACGCGCGGCAAGGGCCAACCTGGTATGAGCAACTCTGCGCTCGAAACCATCTGCGAGGCGCGACGGAATTTCCGCCGGTGGCTGGACCAGACCCGGCAATCTCCCGATCCCGCGTCGCAACCGCGCGGCGCGATGAAGGGGCTCGCTGCCAGCTTGAACCGAGTTGAAGCGGTGTTGCGCGATGCTCCGCAGAGCGTGAAAGCAGGTGACGAGTGGAAAAACGAAGTCGCGCAGTACACCGAGACGTTGCAGGAGTTGCGGGCCCGGCTGCGCAATTTTGAAATTACTTTGCGAATCCGCGGCGTGCAAATGGCAAAAAAGCAAGCCCACCTGGGCGCGGTTCATTGCTGGGCTGACCTGGCGAAGCACATCGGCTAAGCTTCGGAAGTCCTCGGTACGCTGCACATCTGATGCGGCAAGCACGCGCAACATTCGATCCGCCTGCAGAACGACCGGCACGCCATCATTCAGCGTTTCCACAAAGTGAAATGCCTTCCGTTGATTTTGTTCCGGAGTGGATGCAAACGAAGCCGCGCCGCACGCGGTTACTGAATGTAACTCAGCAGGTTCGGAAGATTGAGGATTTTGCCTTCGGCTTCCAGCAAAGTTTGATAAGCCACTTCCCCTTGACTGAAATTACTGGTGACCTGCGGGATGTCCGCGCCGTCAATGGCTGTCTCCTGGGTTTGCAGCTGGACGTTTTCGTTAGCGAGTTGCGTGCCGGTCGACTGCAACTGGTCCAGCGTGGAACCGTAAGCGACGCTTTGCCCGTAAAATTGCGCGGCGCCCTGGCCGAAGGCGACATTCGCCGCGGCGATTCCGGTATTCGTCTGCACCGCGATGACCAGCTGATTAAGTGAGCCGAGCAAACTGCCGCCCGGATTCAGAAACAGTTGGTCGCCCGGGACGTTGACGCTGACGCTCTCACCGCTGTCGATTTCCACCGAAGTGACGGAATCGTTGCCGTTGTACGTGACGCCGGCGGGCGCGGCCGGATTGAGCGTGAACGGTGCGGCCTCAACGAGCGTGCCGCCGAAAAGGTAAGTGCCGTTGTAACTGGTGTTCGCTGTATTCACAAGCTGCTGCTGAATTCCCTGCAACTGCAAAGCAATAGCCGAGCGCTGCGAATTCGTGAGATCGGAATCACCGGCTTCCACGCCTAAGGAGATAGCCTGGTTGATTGCGTTCTCCGCCGAACTCAGCGCCGAATCGGCCGTTTGCATGCGCGATTGCAAATTGCCTACGTTCTGCTGGAATGTATCGTTCTCCGCCTGTTCCGCGTGATTCAGCACCAGAGACTGTGTGCCTACGGGATTGTCGGAGGGCGCATTGATGCTGCGTCCGGAGGCGAGTTCCAGATCGGCCTGGTTGAGTTGCTGCTGAATCGTCGCGAGGCCAGCCAGCAGGTCCGGCTGAATATTCGGATTGACGCGTGAGCTGCTCATGATGTGGTCACCAATCCCATGTTGATTGCTGTTTGATAGAGCGTGGAAATGACACCTGCCACGCGAGCGGCCGCGCTATAGGCGTTCTGATAAAGCACGATGTTTGCTCCCTCTTGGTCCAGAGAGACACCGGATTCGGCGCCTTGCTGATCTTGCAATTGTTGGATGATCAGATTTTGACCGTCGAGAGACGATGTGGCGTTCGCGGTGTCGTTGCCCACCTGGAAGACGATGGACGAATAATAGTCGACCGGAGTCTGGCCGCCGATGTTCGTTTGATTCTGGAGGTCGGCGAGCGCCGTTGCGTTCGCGTTGTTCCCAGGGGTGCCATCGCCGCTGGCCGCGACGTTGGTAGGATTGGTAACCGCGACAGACAAATTCAACGCGGCGCCGGCAAGTGCCGCTGGCGGTACAAAGAAATTACCCCCCGCGACTCCATTGAGATCGAAGCCGGCGGCGCTTTGCGTGTTGACGGTAGTGGCGATTCCGGAAGCCAGCGTGTCCAGCTTGGTCGTGAGCGACGGAACTTCCTGATCCCTTAATTGAATGTAGCCGGCAAGGTTTCCCGATTGGATGGAGGCCGTGATATCGCTGCCCTGCGCGTACACATCCTGAAAACCTGTTGCGGCATTCGTTTGCGTGGATAGGTTGAAGCTCTGATTGCCGGTGACCAGCAACGTTCCGCCCTTGGTCGTAAGCGTCAAGCTGTTTGAATCGGCGGTGATGGATTGCACGTCGACCAGCTGCGAGAGTTGGTTGACCGCCAAGGCGCGCTGGTCGAGTAAGGAGTTCGGATTTTGTCCGCCTCCCGCAGCCGCGGATATTTGGCCGTTCAGCGAGGCTATCTGCGCGGTGAGAGTGTTGATTTGCCCCACGGTCTGGGTCACACCTTGATCGGCGCTTTGCTGTTCGGCAGTCAGCGCGGCGGCCGCCTGATTGAAGCCCGCAGCCAGAGTTTGCGCATCGCTGATGGTGGTCTGGCGTAAGCCGAGGTTGGTGGGATCGGCAGCCAGCAGCTGAAACGAATTGTAAAAATTGCTGATCGCGGATTGTAGTCCCGAGCCTGCGGGCTCGTTGAACACGGATTGCACCTGATTCATGCCGCTAACGAAAGTATTGAGCTGGCCCTGCGTTTGCGCCTGCTGATCGAGGCGCAGCTGCAAGACATTGTCACGAATGCCCTGCACGCCCGTGAGATTCACGCCGGTGCCGAATTGCAAATCACCCGACGTTACGATCGGGCTCTCCGTGAATTGTGCAACCTCTCTGGAGTATCCAGGAGTGTTCACGTTCGCGATGTTGTTGCTGGTGACGGCGAGCGCTCCTTGATCGGCATCGAGCGCGGATAGCGCGGTGTACAGGCTGACCGACAGGCTCATGCGCGCTTCCGAGTGCCGGAGATATCTTCGAGAACGGAAGGAGGAGCGTACATGGGAGAAAGCGTGGCCATGGCGTTGGAGAGAACATGCAGCGTGCGCCGCGCGCCGTCCAAGAGCACAGAATGCACGTGGTTGACGTGCCGCACTTCGCCTTCTGCTACCGCCAGTTCGACCAGCACGCGCCGCAGGCGGTGGCCAGAGTGCGGCTCCAGGCTTTGGATCCAGGAACTCAGCGTCCCATCGTTCGCAGGCTCGCTGGAGCTCGTCGAGATCGCTTGCCAGGCCGCGGCGCGATCCGCTTCGATTTTCCGCAGTTGCTCGCAAATTTGCGTTTGTTTTTCGATATGCACGTAAATCTCTTCCAGATTCATTCCGACGAATGCAGCGCGGCACGCGCACAATTCTTCGGTGAGTTGGTGCAACAGAATTAACTTGCGTTCCAGCGCGCTCGTGAGGTTGGTGATTTCTTCGGACATAGCTCAGGCCATGGTATCGAGTTCGTGCTTTTCGATCTCTTCCGCATCGGCAGGTTCAGCCGGTGCCGTAACATCCGGAGCAACGGTTGGCGCTGCGCCTTTCACTGGCGCCTTCCCCTTCTGCCTGGAGCGCGATGCCGGCGGTTCCCGTTCTCCGAAGGAAGTGGCGCGAGTGATGCCTGCGGCTGGCTCAGCCATCTTCCCCTCCTTATCGCTTTACTGGCTCGGCGGGCCACTCATCCGAAAATCGCGCAGCATCGACTGCGCAATTTGCTGGTTGCTCACCGAATAGTCACCGTTGTGCATGGCTTGCGTTACTTGCGTCACGCGACTCTGGCGAACTTCCGGAACGTTGGCGAGCGTCGAACTGAGATTCGAAAGCTGCAGCGCATCCGAAGACAGATGCGCCTGATCACCACTTTCTTGACCGGTCGCTGTTCTCGTGGCTTGCGTGCCGGTCGACTGCGTCGCCGAACCTGCCGCTCCCGTGCGGTCGGTCGGCTGCGTTTCCTGCGGAATGGGGTTTGGATTGATTCTCACGTGCGTCCTCTGTAGGGCCGGGTGTGCCAGCCTCTAACTCATCAATCGGCGGCCCATGAGAAAGCTTTAATTGCCCGACCGCTTTTTTTAAATCGCGCGCACTCGACCTGAATGCCTTAGTCTTGGACTGCTTGTCTCCTTGCCATGTTACTGACTGCGCGGGCTTTAGTCGCTCTCTACTCGATACCCTCCGCTGGTCCGACCGGTTGTTACCCGCACGCCATTCGCTGCCGCTGCGCTGTCTCCCGCGATTTCCGGATGGTTAGAGAGCAAGCTGCGCACCAACATATCGCCTATCCCCAAGCCGCCCCTGCCGTTGGCTACGGCACTCGACATTGCCTGCATGCCCAGCTGATCGAGCGTGTCTTTGCCGGGATCGCTGTCCTCGTCTTCGCCGGACATTCCGCTCTGCTTCATCGTGGTCCACCAGCTGGATAGCAGCTGGGCCTCGAACTCCGCTGCCGCCTTGCGCAACTTCGCCACCGCAGCGGGGCCGTGCGCTGCATTGCTGGCATCCTGGCTGCGCAAGCTCGATGCGCCAAGTGTCGCCGACAAATTCGGACTCAGGTTCGTGCTCATCAGATAACCTCCAGTTCCGCTTGCAGCGCCCCCGCAGCCTTGATGGCTTGCAGAATGGCTATGATATCCCGCGCAGTCGCGCCAATCGCTTGCAGTCCTCGAACCAAGTCCTCGACTGTCGCGCCTTCTTTTAAGCGGACGGCTTGCGCAGGACTCTCCTTCGCCGTAACAGTTGTTTCTGGGACAACCACTGTGGTGCCGTTCGGTGAAAATGGCTTAGGCTGTGATACTTCGTAGGTAGTGAAGATGTTTACGGCAAGACTGCCCTGCAGAATAGAGCAGGCGCCGAGACTTACGTCGCTACCCATGACAACGGTGCCGGTGCGTTCGTTGACCACGACCTTCGCGGTCGTAGGAACCGCCACCTGCACTTCGCCGACCTTCGCCAGGAACACGGAAATTCCGTCGGGCATCAGTCCAGAGGCATTCACTTCTATACGGCTGCCATCCAGCGCCCTTGCGACGCCGCGTCCGAATTCTTTATTAATCGCGGCCGCAGCATCGCGCGCCACACCGAAGTCGGGATCACGCAACAGCATGGAGACATGAGTCAAGTGCGAGAGATCAACGGAGGCGTCCCGCTCGACAATGCCGCCGTTGGGTACACGCCCAACGGTCGGCTGATTCACGGTGGTGGTGTTGCCGTGCGCCCCGGCGGTGTAGCCCGCCAGCACCAACGGCCCCTGAGCAGCCGCATAATCCTGGCCATCGCTCGCGCGCAGCGGCGTCAGCAGCAGCAGCCCGCCCTCCAGGCTCTTGGCGTCGCCGATGGAAGAGACAGTGACGTCAATGCGTGTTCCAGGACGCGCAAACGGCGGCAGCGTGGCTGTGACGAACACCGCGGCAACGTTGCGGACTTGCACCGAGGACACTGGAATTTGTAATCCCATGCGCGCCAGAATGTTCGCGAGCGTCTGCGTGGAAAACTGCGTCTGCTGGCTATCGCCCGTCTTTTTCAGCCCCACTACCAGGCCGTAGCCGATCAGCATATTGTCCCGCACGCCTTCCACGGTAGATATGTCACGCAAGCGAACTTGACGGATGGCGTGCTTGGGCTCGTCGGCACAGGTGGTGGCGGCGCCGAGGAGCGTGAAAACGAGGAGCGCCACGAAATTAAATGTAACCCTCGCACTTCTCATTTTCAGAACCCCAGCACACGCAACATAATGCGGATAATTGGGTTGGGCGGGTGCGTGCCTTCCGTGATCACACCCTTGCCAACCACGTTCACTTCCAAGTGGCTGATGGAGGTCGAAAGCACCACATTGGTGGGCGAAAGATCGCTGCGCCGCACGATCCCTCGTAGGACGATGGTTTCGTTCTGATCCGTGACGCGTACCTGACGCTGCGCTTCAATCACCAGCAGTCCGTCAGGCAATACCTCCACTACGTTGGCCCCGATCGTGGTTATCAGAGAAGTGGTAAGCGAGGTTTGCCCTTTGCCAGCCAGAGTCTGCGTGGAGCTGGGCGAGAAAAGATTCGTTGCCGCTGGATTGCTTAGCCCAAAAAACGCGGCAACACCGGACGACGCCGACATCGTACGCGCCGTTTGCACGCTCCCCTGCTGCGCTGAAGTGGTGGACTCCGCAAGCTGGATCGTAATTTCGTCGCCCAGGTAGCGCGCCTTATCGTCGGAGGCCATATCGGCCATGGTGCCATTCGACCTCCACAGGCTGCCCGTGGTCGGTTCGTTGACTATGCCAGCCACGCGTGCGGCTTTCAGGTATTGCTCCAGAGGATCCGATTGGTTCGATGGTTTCAGCATTTTCTTTAGTTTTTGAACTTGTGCGGCGCACGGCCGAGCGGCGAAGGACATTCCAACGCTGAGCAGCAGCGCCGCAGCCGTAAAAAGCGTGCGAAGATTGCGTGAAATATCGCCGCGGCTCGCAAAGTGTGGCGCTGTGCGTGAGCACTGCATGATTTCCTCGCTCCTTAAAATTCCAATTTGACGGTCTCGGCGTTGAGGACGGTCGCCAGCACTATTTTCCCCGCGTACTCGCTGCGCACGCGAATCCTCTGCCCTTGGCGCCCTGCTTCCAGGGCGGTACCGGAGGCCAAAATGCGCATGCCGGTTCCGCGCATTACTACCTGCACGAGCTTGCCTCGTGGAATTACAACCACCTGGTTCAGTGCCTCATTTACGGACGCCGTGGCGGCTGTGCTCACCGGAACGACGGGCACGAGGCTTCGCGGCGCGGCTGCGTCCCCAGCCGCACCCGACGGGGTCATCACGCGACGTAATGTGATCCAGAACGGCGGAATCCGCGGCTCGGAGGAAATCCACACACGAACGCGTAGCGCGCTTCCGCTGATATCGGGGCCGATGCTTGTGATTTCGATTCTCGGCGTGGCTTCGGCAACCAAAATGTCCGGGGCGGAGACGATGTCTTCGAGGCGGAGCGATTGCAGGCCTGAAAATTGGTTCACGGCGGCGGACGCTGCCAGCGCGGCGAGAATTTCCGTGCGCGAAAGCACTCTGGACGGACGCGTGAGTTCGGCGGCGGTCGAAATCGTTGCAGCGGCGCCGGCGTGTGGGAAATTGCCAAAGGAGTGCTGCAGCTCAAGCTGTCGCCCCGTAGCCCGCGCGCAGGAAAGTGGCGGCCGATCGGCCGGAATCCCAGCCGCGCGATCGCGGATCTGCGGTGGAGTTTTCTCGGGCGAGAGGTCGCAGGTGCTGACCGTGCCGGCATGCGCCACCGTCCAAGGCCTGAGCGCGACGCGCTCGGCGCCCCTGGCGAATGCACTCATCGCCAACATCACGGTAAGGACTGCGCTGCCTGCGATTGTTCGCCGTAGAATCATTTCGACTGCCTCGCGTTACGTCGTCAATCCATTCAGCGTCTGGAACATTTCATCCGCGGCGCGCACCACGCGAGAATTGGCCTCATAGGAGCGCTGCGCGAGAATTAGATTGATGAATTCCTCCACCACGTTCACGTTCGATTGCTCCAGCGCGCCCTGCTGAATTGTGCCCAGCCCTTCGGCGCCGCCCGGCGTGCCGATCAGTGGATCGCCGGACGCGCCGCTGGCGAGAAACAGGTTCTGCCCCACGCTGTTCAGACCGCCTGGGTTCTGAAATGTGGCGAGCTGCAAGGCTCCCACTTGCGCGGGCTGCTGCTGCCCCGGAATCGTGACGCTGACGGTGCCGTCGCTGCCCACTGTAATGGTCAGCGCGTTCGTGGGAATCGTGATGCCCGGCTGCACGGGATCGCCGTTGGTATCCACCAGGTTGCCGACGTTATCCACGGTGAAATTCCCCGCGCGCGTGTAGGCAATTTCGCCGCTAGGCAAAAGCACCTGAAAGAATCCTTGGCCCTGGATGGCCAGGTCGAGCTGATTGCCTGTGAAATCGAAATTTCCCTGCGTTTGAATTATTTCGGTTGCCGCCGGGCGCGATCCCAGGCCGATCTGCAAGCCGGTGGGAATAATGGTCTGCTGCGTACTGATGCCTCCAGGCGAGATGACGTTCTGATACAGCAGATCCTGGAATTGCAGTTGCCGGTTGCGAAATCCGGTGGTGTTCGAGTTCGCCAGGTTGTTGGCGATATTGTCCAGGTTCAAATTCTGCGCTTCCATTCCGCTTGCTGCCGAATACAAAGAACGAAACATGCGAGCTCCTTAAATCACGAATTCCCGGTCACCGTTCAGTCGCGAGCCATGTCTTCGATCGCGGTCTTATCGAGATCGTTCTGAAAGACGGACAAAGTGCGCTCGAGTAATTCTGCGTGCCGCTGCAAGTCCATCATCGCAACGGTCTGCTGGATCGGATTTAGATTGGCGGATTCCAGCATGCCCTGCTCGATTTTGGAGTCCGTCGCGATTTGCTCGCTGCCCGCCGGCGCGATGAAATTGTTGTCGCCTTCTGGAACCAACTGCGTATCGAGCGAGAATCTCGCCATACGCACCTGCCCGGCAATGGCTCCGGCGACCGCGATGGTACCGTCTTCGCCAATGGTGACGTCACCTGGCGGCAGGACAATGGGTCCGTTTGGGCCCAACACGGGTTCCTGGTTCTGCGTGATGAACTGCCCCGTGGCGCTCACATGAAAGGAACCGTTGCGCGTGTAGCGCACGCCGCGCGGCGTCTGCACTGCGAAGAACGCGGAGCCCTCGATCGCTAGGTCCAGATTGTTTCCGGTGGCGTGCAGGCTCCCCTGGCTAAAATCCACGTGCGCGCCGCCCAGCACGCCAAAATCGTTGATGGCGCGATTTAGCGGCGACAGTACCTGCCCGGTCAGACTGGCGGTGACTGCCGAATAGAATTCGCGTTCTCCACGAAACCCGTTCGTGCTGACGTTGGCGAGATTATTGGCGATGACGTCGAGCGCATCCAGTCGCGCGACAAGTCCCGTAAACGCTGCATAGTATCCGCTGTTCATGTTTTGTGTCCCGCGATGAGCGATGCACAGGAAGCGCCAACGGAGGAGGGATTACAGCAGAGGAGTATCGTTGACTCTGCGCGGCTTGTGGGTCGGACCGGCGTGCGGCGCGCGCACGCAGTGACCATTCTGCATGGCAACAAAAGCGCACCCGGCAAACCATGCCGCGGGCGCTCGCCCTGGCCGCATTCTTACGCCGCCATTCTTCGTCAGCTGGATATTTCCATGATCAGCCAGACCACCCGGTTTTCCGTATCGAGGCAGACTTCAATCCGTTCGCCCTTTCCTACCTGGCGCACTTCGTAATCTTCTCCGGAGACGATGGTGGGAACGGACAGCACGCAACCGTCGCCTAACGTCGAAATCTTCGATTTGAAATTTCCAGCAACCATGTTCGCGATTTCCCCGATGGCATCTTCGGAAGCCGCCTTGGCCGGCTGTTCCACGCCGCCCAACATTCTCATCGCCACGTGCGCGGCGGTTTCCGGCGAACAGCGCACGCGCAGCACTGCGGATATGGCTCCCGCTACGCCAATCAACGCCGAAACGCTGCCGCTGGGACGGCCGGGTGGGTCCAGGTGATGCTCGACATCGATCCCCGCCATCATTTGAAACACTTCGCGCGCGGCATTCACCATGAGCGCCGGCCAAGTGGCGTCGGGCCGGACTTGTGCGCCGCGCTTCTCGGTAGCTATGGCATTCACGTCAATCGCTCCAGGGCTGGCCTGATCTCCAGCAGACGGACTTGGGCTTTTAGTGTATTCGTTGCGGAGCGGCGACCGATTCCCGGATGCGCCGCTACCATCGCATTCTTCAACTTAGATCTTGCAGGATCTCTGGCGGCACCGCTTCCTGCTCCGAGTTCATATCGGTGAGCTTCAGCGTCGAGACGAGGGACAGCAGGTCCCGCACAAGAAGGTTGGTCAAGAGCGCCGCTTGCTTCAGTTCGTTGTCCACGCCAGCGGCGTGGTTCTCGCCGGCGCCGCTCGCGACCGAAAGGGCATCGCGCCACACCCAATGAAAAAGATTCGCCAGTTTCAGAATTTCCTCCGAAAACTCGGCCGAAAGGAACGGTGTGAGAACGTTGTCAGTCATCGGAGCTGGTGCAGCGCCGTTTTCCTGATGTTCGGCTGCGAGTTCGGCAATCCCACTTTGCGGCGCGCTACAAGCGTCGCCCGTACAGCGATTCAACGACCAGGCGTGTACCACGATTCGGAGGCGGTCCTTCCCCAGCACGATGGCGGCTTCTTCGACGCTGGAAACTGGAACCCCCGGAGACAGAACGAGGAAATCGCACAATTGCAGCACCAACGATTCCAGTTCCGGGTGAACTCGAATCGCATCGCCCACCTCTCGCAGGTCCACGGCGTCGGCAGCCAATAGCCTGATCAAATCCGATGTGGCAGCGCTGCGAGCGTGCTCCCATGGCTGGCCGCGACCCGAATCGTTGTGCCGTGCCACGGTCGAAAGCCTGCTGCTGTCCGGACGGGAAGGTCTGTTCTTGGTTTGAACTGCGTCGCGCGGCTGGCTGCAGGCTGCCTGGGACATCGGTTTCCCTGTTAGAGCAATTCACCAACACAGGATGTATCGGCTGTGCGAGGACACGCTTTAGTGGAATTCACGGTCGAGCGCGGGGCGCAGTCCGGCAACGCGCTCCCCGCGCTGTGCCAAGAAGGTTTCAGTGCGGTGCTACGGACGGCAGGCGAAACAGCAGATCCCAGGACTGCCCGGACGCTTTCAGCCGAACCCACAAAAAACGGCGCGGGCGAGCCAGGATCAGCTCCTCCGCTCCGATTTGCACCGCGTAATCGCGGATGATGCGCGCCATTTCAGCGGCCTCCAGGAAATTCTCAAAGACGATTTCATCCGGGCGCGGGCGACTGCGAATTTCCTCCAACGCCTGGTCCATGGCAGCTTCCGTGATAACGCAGGGCTGCGTGCGGCCGGGCAGCAGCCGCTCGATGGCATAGATCGTGGTGTGATCAATGTCCTCGGCGAAGGCCAGGAACAGCAACTGGCTCTCTTTCATGTAGCGCATCGGCAGCATGCGCGACGATTCCAGCAGAGCCATCGGAAGCAGTTGACAGCATTCGCGATAGCGCTGATCTTGATCGACTGGAAACACCACGCATCCCCACTGCGCGGCCAGCGCCTCCGAGACTTGGTCAGACGAAGCGATTCCCAGCCGCACTAGCGCGCGTCCCAGGCGCTCGTTTCCCGTCTCGCGTTGCGCCTGCAGCGCAGTTTTCAACTCGATCTCGGTGATCACGCCACGTCCCAAGAGCAGCAGGCCCAGCGGTATGCGGTGCAATCGCGCCAAGGGTTCGTCGGGAAGCTTGATCAGCTCCGCAAACGCGTTCGTGATTCCCTGCTCGAAGCAATCCAGGCTGCAATACCATCGCCCCTGCAAAAAAACTCCGCCATCGTGCCGGCGCAAAAATTTCCGCAGAGGATTGGTGTACGCGCAATTCGCGTTCTCGCACTGCCCACCGCTCCTGCGACGCAGCATTTCACTCAGCGCCGCGCGGGCTTGCTTCAATGCGCTCACGTGCTCAGCGACTCCAGCCGTTTCTGCGGATGCACGATGTCCGTGATGCGCAATCCGTAATTCCCATCCACGATCACCACTTCGCCGCGCGCGATGATGCGGCCGCCCACCAGCAGTTCCGCCGGCTCCTGCAGTTGGCGGTTCAATTCGACCACCGAGCCCGGACGCAACTCCAGAATTTCGCGCAGCAGCATCTCGCGCTGCCCAAAGCGCAGGCTGGCATCCAGTTCCACCTCCAGTAGCAGGTCCAGATTCGGAGTGGCGCCGTTCGCGGCGGGAGCGGCTGATGCTTTAGCAGCGTCCGCAGGAGCAGGAGTCACTGGTGGCTGTGAGGCGGCAGGCGGCGCTGCGGAGGGCGGTGCAGCGGCCTCCGGCGCGGGGGTTTGGGCGGTCTTCGCGTTAGCGGCTTGCAGCGCGGCGTGAAGCTCTGTGCTGATCAAAAGCTTCCACTGCAAGGGAGCCAGCTGCGGCGCCGCAAATATCCAAGTTGCCCAGCTGGCAGGCTGCCAAGTGGGCGGCAGTGCGGACTCCAATTGAAATTCCACCGCCCCGCCATACTTTGCTTTGCACGCGGTGGCAACCACGCCCGCGAACTGCCGAAACAGCTCGCTCAATGCATCACGATGGCCTTCGTTGATTTCTACTGCGGCGTCCACTGGCTCGGACATCAACATCTGCGCCATGCGCACGCCATCCAGAGCGCTGAATTGAAAAGCCTGATCCCCGGCGAGCTTCCCCGACGCCTTGAAATCGATCCAGAGTTTTTCGCCTTCGCCCGCGGCTACCGCGCCGGCCGCGGCGTCTTCGGCGGACTGCTGCTTCACGATAAACGCCGAACCGTGCAACGTTTCCAAAACGCGCGCCGTGTTCTCCGCCCAGAGACGGGAAAACTCCAGGTCGATCCCGCTGACATCCGGAACAGGATCAGGGCTCACGGGCGCTCTCCTCGATTGACGTCCGACGATTCCACTTTTTCCTGCAGCAGCGCCCCGCGCAACGGCCCGCAGCTGACCGGCACGCCTCGGAAAATCGGATGAGAGTTCACCGCGAAGGACATGGAATCATGCAGCGCGCGATGCAAGGGCAAGATGGCGCCGGGCTGCAAGTTCACAATGTCGCCGATGCGTAACGGAAGATGCGTCAGCTGCAATTCGCTGGTGAACTCGCAGTCCAGCAGGCGTGCGCGCAGGCGGCCGCTGTAATCCACCGCCGAAGGCCTGCGCCGCACCATTCCTTGCAGGGCCAGCTTGCGCAGCAGCGCATTGGAAATCGAAGCGGGAAAAATAAGGTTCAGCAAGCCGCGAATGTCGTTCAGCAGCAGTTCAAAGCTCAGATACAGCGCGCGCTCACCCGGCATCATTAAAGTCAGGATCTGTGCTTGCTTCAGCCGTTGCCCCATCGTAAATTCCAGCGGCAAAGCCGCACGCCAGGTGGTCTGTAATTCGCGGCAAATCACGGCGACCACGCTTTCCAGAATTTGTTCCTCGATTTCCGTCAAGTCTCGCGGTTCAGCCGTGGCTTGCCCGGAACCGCCCAGCAACAGATCAATCATCGGAAGCAGCAGCTGCATCTCCAGCTGCACGGCCGCCCACTCTTCGGCCGGCATCAGAGAAATCGTCGCCACGTAGGTCTGCTCGGGAAGGCGGCTGAGAAATTCGTTGTAGGATATTTGCTCGACGGCCACCAGATTGGCGTGGATTCCCACGCGCAGGTAGGCGCCCAGCGAGCTTCCCAGGCTGGGCGGAAACGGTTCGTGCAGCTGAGTTACCTGGCGCACTTGGTCCTTGCTTAACTGGCCGGCCTGCCGGAAATCGCACTCTTTCACCGCGCGTGTTGCCGCCACGCTCGGCTTTGCCGCGCCACCTTGCGACGCGCGGAATAACTGGTCGATTTCCTCCTGGGTTAGAATTTTTTCCATGTTTGGGTCTCCAGCGAAGATGCCCCTCGCAACACGGTTGGAATGGCTACCTTCCCATGCAGCAGTTCTTGCAGACGGACACGCAAGCGCAGCAGGGCCGTGGTGTGAATCTGCGACACGCGGGATTCACCGATGCCCAGCACCGCGCCCACTTCTTTCATGGTGAGTTCCTCGTAGTGGTACAACGCGAGCACTTCACGCTCCCGTTCCGGCAATTCGCCCACGGCTTTGCCGAGTAGTGCAGTCATCTCCGAACGCAGCGTTTGATGGTAGGGATCCTCTTCGTCCACTCGCGAACTGATTTGCAACGCGCCTTCGCCCGCGCCCGGTTCGTTGGCTTCTGCCTGCAGGCTGCCAATGTCCAGCCCGCGCAAATCGCCCAAAAGATGTTGCAGGCTCTCCAGGCTGACGCCGATTTCGGCGGCGATCTCCGGCTCGGTGGGGTCGCGGCCGAAGCGTGCTTTGCAGTCGGAAATAGCCTGTTCCATGCGTCGCGCCTGCCGGCGTAGCGTGCGCGGGCTCCAATCCACCTGCCGCAGGCTGTCTAAGATCGCGCCGCGAATGCGAAATTCGGCGTAGTGCTTCAGCTGTACGTTCTTGCTGGGATCGTATTTCTTTACCGCGTCCATCAGGCCCAGAATTCCGGCGTGTACCAAGTCCTCCAGCAGCACCTGCGGCGGCACACGATCATGTATGCGCCGCGCGATGTAACGCACCTGCGGCAAGTGCTCGAGCAGGAGTTTTTCGCGCTGTGCTTCGTCGGACTCGGCCGCGATCTGTTCGGTTTCTTGTATGCTTTCGTTCACATGCTCTCCCCAGGCTCGTGCCTGCGCCGAATCTCCGCGCTGCGCTCGCTCTTCCGCGGTTTGTGCTTCATCGCACTTTTCATTGCACTACTCCCAGCGACTGTACCGAAACGATCGCAGGAATTTCCGCCGGAGATATCACGACGATGCGCGGAACGAACGGCTCCAGCAGGCGGCGCAGATGAAAGCGTGCCGGGCTGCCGCAGAGCAACACCGGCGAAGCAATGGCCACCTGATCGCCCGCCACGCGCCGCAAGCCGTCCAGTACGCGGCGTAAGAAATTGGTTTGCAGCCCAGGCGTGCGGCTGGCTGGCGACTGCGGGTCGAAGGCACGGGCAATCTCATCTTCCAGCGCCGGATCCACCGCCAGGACTTTCAGCTTCCCGTCTTCCTGCAGCAGCGGCTGCACCAGCGCGCGTCCCAGCGTCTGGCGCACCGCCTCCACCAGCAGGATTACATTGCGATTGATCGCGGAAGCGTCGATCAGAGTCTCCAGAATTGCCGGCAAGTTGCGAATCGAGACTTGCTCGCGCAAAAGCTGCTGCAGAATTTTTTCTACTTCGCCCAGACTGAGTACACGCGGCACCAGTTCGTCCACTAGCTTCGGTTGCGATTCGGCAAGCGAGTCCAGCAGGCGCTTGGTTTCCTGGCGCGTGAGAACTTCGTGCGCGTGCCGGCGAATCACTTCGGCCAAATGCGTCGCGATTACCGAGGTCTGCTCCACCACGGCGTAGCCCGCGCCCAGCGCCATATCGCGCAGCTTGGCTGGAATCCAGCGCGCCGGAACTCCGAAGGCAGGCTCGCGCGTTTCAATCCCTTCGAGAGGCGGAGGCGAGGCCTCCGAGCTGATTGCCAGCAGCCAGTCCTGATACGTCTCGCCACGCGCGATTTCCACGCCGCGCAAGCGCAGCACGTATTCGCGCGGTTTCAGGCGCATGTTGTCCGTGATGTGAATCGCCGGAACGATGAAGCCCAGCTCGGTGGCCAGATGGCGGCGCAGCGCGCGAATGCGCGGCAACATTTGGCCGCCTTGTTTTTGATCAACGAGCGGAATCAGGCCGTAGCCCACTTCCACGCTGATTTCGTCCAGCTTGAGTAGCCCTTCGAGCTGTTCCTGCATGCCGGGCTTCGGCGCGACGTCCGCCTCTTTCGCGGCCGCTGCTTTTTCGTCCTTGATCCGAGATCCCATATACGCCAAGGCTCCGGACAGCAGCAGGAAAGGAATCTTGGGCAAGCCCGGGATCAGCACCATACTCAGCATCACCCCCGAGGCGATCAAAAGCGGGCGTTGCTTGGCGAAGAGTTGTTTGCCCAATTGCGTGCCAATGGCGTCATCCGAAGTTGCGCGGGTCACCACGATGCCGCCCGCAACTGAAACCAGCAGTGCGGGAATCAGCGTCACCAGGCCGTCACCGACGGTGAGGATCGTGAACGTCGAAAGCGCCTCGCGAAAGGGCATGCCCAGCTGGAAAACACCGATCAGGAATCCGGCGATGATGTTGATCGCGGTGATCAGAATCGTCGCGAGTGAATCGCGCTGACTGAAACGCGCCGCGCCATCCATCGCGCCGTAGAATTCCGCCTCGCGCGTGATTTGCTCGCGGCGGCTGCGCGCAGTTTTTTCGTCGATGGCTCCGGCGTTCAGGTCCGCGTCAATCGCCATCTGCTTTCCGGGCAGCGCATCCAGGGTGAAGCGCGCGGAAACTTCTGCGGTGCGCACCGCGCCGTGATTGATTACCAGGTACTGAATCGCAATCAGCGCCAGGAACACGACAAAGCCCACCACGTAATTTCCACCCACGACGAACTGTCCGAACGATTCGATCACGTGCCCCGCGGCGGCCGTGCCTTCATTGCCGTGCAGCAGAATGCGCCGCGTGCTGGCCAGATTAAGTGACAAGCGATATAGCGTGAGCAGCAACAGCAGTGTGGGAAAGACGGAAAACTGCACGGGGCGGAGAATCTGCAACGCCGCGAGCAGCACCAAAACCGAAAGCGTGATGCTGACCGCCAGCAGCAGATCCAGCAGAAATGCCGGTACCGGCACGATCATCACGAACACAATGCCCACCGCGGCGATGGGCAGCAGCCAATCGCTGCGCAGATTTGGAACAGGTGAAGCCGATTTGGCGATGGCTGGCATGCTTGCTCGTTAACGCGGAGGCGCTCCAGTTCCAGCGCCGGCAACGCCTGCCGGGGCGGCCGCGGACGCCGCCGCGGCCCTGCGCCGTTCCTGCTCCGCGCGCAGATTTGCCTGCGCGCGATAGAGGAACGCTAGCACCTCGGCCACAGCGGTATAGAGTTTCGCGGGAATGGTGTCTCCGACTTCCACCGTGCGATACAGCGCCTGCGCCAGCGCCACATTTTCCATGATGGGAATCTCGTACCAGCGCGCTTCACGCTTGATTTTTTGCGCGAGCAGTCCGCGGCCCTTCGCCACCACCACCGGCGCGCCCATTTTTTCCGGGATGTATTCCAGCGCTACGGCGTATTCAGTCGGATTAGTGATCACCACGGTCGCGCGCGCCACGCGCTGCAGCATCTGCTTGCGGCGCATTTCGCGGCGCTTGCGCTTGATACGCGATTTTGTTTGCGGATTTCCCTCCGCGTCCTTCCCTTCCTCGCGCACTTCTTGTTTGGACATGCGCAGCGATCGCTCGTAATTTATTTTTTGCAGCGCGTAATCCACACCGGACCAGGTGAGCAGCACCATCCCACCCTTCCAGGAAAATTCGTAGAGCAGCGCAAAAAGCCACGCCATCCCGCTGGGCAATCCACGCTGCGAGGAGTGCATAATCTGGTACCACTCGCGCAGCAGGATCGACGAACCGAGATACGCCAGAAAGGACAGCGGAATTAGCGATTTCAGCAGCGGACTCAAGCCGCCGAAGGAAAAAATCCGCGAGACGTTATTCACCGGATTAAAACGCGAGAAACTCAGTTCCATCGCTTTCGGCGAAAACACGAAGCCGCTTTGCGCCACCATGCCGAACAACGAAATCCCCCAGGCTGCTGCCATGGCTGGTGCGGCCCAGCGAATCACCCCCCACGCGGTCCAATTCAGCAGCGGCGTCACGATGCGCATGTCCGAGCGGCTGGACGCCGCCAGAAGGTGGCGCAGTAAATCGCGCCACACCGGCACCCAGCCGCTTTGTCCCCAGCGCAAAAGACTCGCCACAGCCAATAGCGCGAGCGCCGACGGCAAATCGCGGCTGCGCACCACCTGGCCGCGCTCACGCGCCTGCTCCCGCCTTTTAGGGCTTCCTGGCTGGCTTTTGTCTTCGTCGGCCATGGTAAATTTCCCTTAGCGCGCCACCGTCAGCAAATGTTCCAGCGTTGTCAAAGCCTGATAAAAATAGTGGCCCAGCAAGCGCGGCCAGAAACCAACCACGCCGTACAGCACCGCCAGACCCAGCAAAACCTTCAGCGAGATCCCGAACAGCAGCGCGGGAAACTGTGGCGCAGCCTTGCTCAGAAATCCCAGCGTGAAATCCGCCAGCAGCGTCGCCAGCAACACCGGAAATGCGAATTCCGCGCCCACCAGCCACATCGCGGCCGCCGCTTTCAGCACTGCCTCCACCGGCAGATGCATGCTCACCAGGCTTCCCGGCGGAATCATTTCAAGACTCATCGCCGTCGCGCGCAGTAGCCAGCGGTGCACACCGAGCTGCATGAAAATCAGCAGCGTCGCCAGGGTGTGCAGCGTAGAAAGCACTGTAACTTCCACCAGCGAATTCGGGTCAATCACGTTCGCCAGCGAAAAGCCGAACTGGAAGCTGATCACCTGCCCCGCGATCTCCATCCCGTCGAACACGAACTGTGTGGTGATCCCCATCAGCAAACCGATCATCGCTTCGCCCAGCGCCATCAGCACCCAGCCCGCTACGCCAGTCGTTACCGGCGCGGGCGCCGCTGCATACAGCGGCAAGAGCAGCGCCGTAAATCCCAGCGCGAGCGCGGCCTTTGCCGTGTTTGGCGCGGCGGAATTGCCGAAGAACGGTGCGAACGTCATCAATCCGCCGATGCGCAGCGCCAGCAGCAGCGCGTGACTTACAAATGCTTCCATGCTGTTTTCCTTGGCGCGTCATCTGCGTTTCATGCGCGCGTTACTGCGCGAACTGGCGAAAATTGCCGAAGAGCGCGATGGTGAACGCCACCAACTTGTGGGTCATCCAAGGCATCAGCCAGAAAGCGAATGTCGCCACAGCGACCAGGCGCGGCACGGTCGAAAGCGTCATGTCCTGCATGGACGTAAGCACCTGCACGAAGCTGATCAGGGCGCTCATAATCATGGCCGCGGCCAAAATCGGGGCGCTCACTAGAAAGGCCATTTCCAGCGTGCGTCGCGTCAAATCCACTGCTTCCTTCATACCCATGCGCGGGCTCCCATTTTTCCTGTGAAGCTAATAAAAACTTTTCAGCAGCGAGCCCACCACCAGATTCCAGCCGTCGGCGACGACGAACAACAAGATCTTCAGCGGCGTCGAAATAATAACCGGCGGCAACTGCATCATGCCCACCGAGGTGGTGACGGCCGCGACGACCATGTCGACCACCATGAACGGCAGGTACAAGACGGCGCCGATCTGGAAGCCGGCCTTCATCTCCGAAAGGATGTAGGCGGGAATCACCACGCGCATCGGCAGATCCTCCGGCTCGCGCGGCCGCGGAATGTGCGCTAGTTCCGTGAGCAGCGCCAGATCTTTTTCGCGAGTGAATTTCAGCATGAAATCGCGCAACGGGGTCGAAGCGCGCTGCAGCGCATCCATGGGCGCGATTTCGTGGCGCTCCAGAGGAACCACAGCTACCTGCCCGATCTGCGCGGCGACGGGCTGCATCACGAAATACGTCAGGAACAGTCCCAGGCCCAGCAGCGTCTGATTGCTCGGCGCGGTCTGCGTACCGAGGGCCTGCCGCAAAAAATGGAACACGATGATGATGCGCACGAACGGCGTCATCGAAAGCAGCAGCGCCGGCAAAATCGTCAGTAGCGTCAACACCAGCACGATCGTCCAGGTGGTGGTGTCCGTCGAAGCCGGCAGCTTGAGCGGCAGATTTTGCGCCGCACCGGCGGCAGGACGCGCCTGCACAGCCGCCGGCCACGCCAGCGCGCAGCACAGAGCGAATGTGAACGCGCTCGAGCGCGCCGCGATAACGCCGATATTTATATTGGCCAGCGTGCTGTTGCTCTGCTGTCGCGGCATGCGCAAAATCTATTCCTCCTTTCGCGATTCTTGCCCGTTGGCCGCATCCGCTGGCGCGGCATCCGCAAGTCGCGCGAGCATGGCGATTGAAGTGTTCGTGCAGCCGAGTAAAAATTGCTGGTCCTGATACTGCACCACGGCGAGCAGGCCGCGATTCCCGAGCGACACGGTTTCGCGCAACTGCAACTTGCGCGGCGGACGGTTCCACGGCCTCAGCTTGTAAAGAAGCCGCCAGGGCCAAAATCCCCCGCGCCAGAAATTACTGCCCGCAGTTGCTGTCAGGTCATCGAATTTCATCGCGGACCTCGCCGGCCATTTCAAGCCAGCTCCACGACGCGCAGCGCCAGATGATCGCCCGACACCTGAAATTCACCCCAGGCGATCAGCCGCCCGCTGACGGTGATCGGCACCTGCACACCGGATAACTGCGTGGAAGCCAGCACCGAACCTTTTTGGAGCTGAAATAATTCGCGCACGGTTAATTTCGCAATGGGCACGTCCACCGTCACTGTCGTTGAGACCTGCAGCAGCTCGCCCCAACTGTCGGCCGGCTCGCCCGCCGCGGCCGCTGCTGGTGCGGGCATCACCGCAATGGGGTTCGCCGCCATGGCTCAGTGCTGCACCAGAAATTCCGTGAAATACACTTCCTCGCATTGAATCTCCGGAGCACGTTCGCGAATCGTATTGAGCAAGTCGTCTTTTAATTTCGCTTTGCCTGCCACGGTCAGCAGTTCTTCCACCGAACACGAACCCAGCACGCTCAAAATGCTGTCGCGCACGCGCGCAACAGCAGCCGACTTCGGCTCCCCTTCTTGCAACGCGGCGCCCAGGCCCAGATCAATTCCCACACGGAGATAGCCGTTGCCCGATGCGCCACTGAGGTTGACGACGAAGCCCTCCAGATGCAGCACTGCTTTGACTTCGCCCGTAGCACTCAACGCATCAGAAGGTTGTGCCGAATTGGAGCGAAGCCACAACCATCCGGCCACCGCCAGCGCCACGATCGCAACGAAACTCAACACCGTCATCGCCACGCCGCCGCCGGACTCTTTTCGCGCGCGTGTTCCGAACGTGTTTTCGTTGGTCATGCGTGTGAATGAATCACTGCAATTGAGGAGCCGAAGAGGAAGAGGATCAGCGCGTCGCGGCATTTCACGCGGCCTCGCGAACGAATTGAATTAACGCTCCTTGCGCCGCTCAACGCAGCGTGCCCGGCCGCGGCACTCCGCAAAACGCTGCGCGCCGGTCGCCGTCGCCGCGCAGGATTTGAGAACTCTCATGAGGAACGTCTCGCGAATGGCCGCCGCCCCCGCACGCCGCTGGCGCACGGGGACGGGCAAATCATTCGCAAGCTTCTGCGTGCCGTGAATTTACTGGATCAGATTGATGGTGTCCTGAACCACCGTATCCAGCGTGGTCACCACCTTCGCATTCGCCTGATACCCGCTTTCGGCCACGATCAGGTTGGCGAACTGCGTCGAGATGTCCACGTTTGATTCTTCCAGCGCTCCGCCCGATAGTGTTCCGCGGCCGCCGGATCCGGCCACGCCTATGTTGGCAGCGCCGGAAGCAAGCGTCGGTGCGAATTCGTTCGAGCCGATGCGTGATAGGCCCTCCTGGTTCGGAAAACTGGCCAAGAGAATCTGTCCGAGCGCTTGGGTTTGTCCATTGCTGAAGGAGCCGTCGATGGTGCCGTCGGCGCCGATCGAGTAGCTGACCAGCGAGCCGCTGGCGTAGCCGTCCTGTTGCGTGTTCGATGCCGAAGACGCCGCAGCGTCCTGCGTGATAATTCCTGCGCCGCCCGGGCCTGGGGCATAGAGATTCCAGTTAAACGTCAGCGTGTTGGCGCCGTCCGCCAGGCCGGCAATCGGTATGGCGGCGACGTCGGCAGCAGGAGTCAGCAATTGCCCCGTGCCGCTGAAGGTCATCGTCCCGGCTTTGACCACGACGGGAGGTGCGCCCGCTACTCCGCCTACATCCGCAGCAGGAATGGTGATCGAATAGTTCCATTCCAACGGTGCCGTATTCGTGAAGTTGTAAGTCAGCACGTGTGCCGCGCCCAGCGAGTCGTAGACGGTCAGCGCGGTGCTGAAAGCTCCGCCTACGGGCGTGCCGGAATCCAGGTTCATAGTGATCGCCGCGTTGGCCGTTGCCACCGGCGGACTGATTGCGCCAGTTGCGAGCACGAGCGGCCCCGGCGATCCGCTGGGATCGACGACGCCGTTCACCGCCGGAAAACCCAATACCTGGCTGCCATCGGAAGCCACCAACGTTCCGTCAGCCAGCGTGGAAAGGTTCCCGGCGCGGAAATAAACGTCCTGGCCCTGATTCAAGCCGACAAAAAATCCGGTCCCTTCGATGGCCACGTCGGTGGCGACACCGGTGGACTGGATGTTTCCTTCCGTGAAGTCCGCGGGTATCGAGCCGATTTTAGTGCCCACTCCCACCTGAATCGAGTTTCCGTCTCCGCTGGTTCCCAGTTGTTGATAGAAGAGATCCTGGAACGATGCGGTGGCGCCCTTATAAGCAGTCGTATTCAGGTTCGCCAGATTGTTGGAAATCACTTCCAAATCCTGTGAATTTGCTTGCAATCCCGAAAGTGAAGTTGCGAATGATCCCATCGGACTCCTCCTGGAATTATAAATATCTGCTGGCCGCTGCACCGGCGGACGCTGCCGTAGCCAGCGACTGGTTTAACGGCATAGCCTGATTCGGCTGCACTGATTGGTTTGATTGGATCGATTGCGTGGCACCGCTCGTGCTCGGCGCCGCCACTCCCGTGAGCGTCTGATTGATATCGATCAATTGCTCCAGCTGGTTGAACTCCACCAATTGCGTCACGAACGTGGTCGGATCGATCGGATTCAGCGGGTCTTGTGCCTGCAGCTGCGCCGCCAGTAAGGTGATGAAATCGTTTCCGGTCAGTTGATTGTCAGGGCCGGAACTGGAGCTTGACGACGAACTGGAAGATGAGGATGTGGCTGCCGTGTTGTAACTGCTAGGCGCCGCCGCACTGCTCGGCGTCGCGAGATACGACGACATACTGGCTTGTTGCGGCGTGATCGGATCCAGTACGCTGATGGGAAGCATCTGTCATTCTCCTTGTGCAATCTCGCCCTTACACGTGCACGCTGATTCGTCCACCGTCGTCGCTCCAGGCATGGGCCATCGCTGAAGCGCTCGTGATTGCCCGCAAGTCCTCTGCGCTGCCCGCGGTTGCTCCCAATTCCGCGGCGATCGGCGCGTAGGCTGCCCGCGGCGCAAACGGATTCTGACTTTGCGCGGGTGCATCTTGCTGGCCGCTGGAACCTGCGCGGCCCCCGACCGAATTGTTGAGCACCGAAATTTGCTCGACGTGAAAATTCTTTTCCGCCAACGCGTGCTGCAAGGCCGGGAGTTCGTTCGATAGCAGCGCTTGCACGTCGGCGCGCTGCACGCCGATGGTCGCTGTCAACGCGCTCTGATGCATCGTCGCGCGCAAGTCCACCGCGCCCAGCAGATCGGTTTCCATGGCAACGTGCATTTCCGACCCGCCCACGCGCTGATAGAGTTCGCTCGCCTTGGCCACATCGTTCAGCGATTGCGGCAGCGCCGGCGGCAAAGGCGACGGCAGCGGTGGCCCCGGTCGCGGTGTGCTCGCGCCCGCTCCGCCGGTCGGTGGCGGCGTCGGCGTGGTTGGCGCGTTCGTAGCTAGCTGCGAAGCATCCGGCACAATCCGCAGTGATGCATCTGTCGCCGGCCCCGGGAGTCCCGCGGTTTTCACCACGGTGCTGGGTGAGCTACTCGCGCTCAGCGCAACCATCTCGCTGGCATTTCCTGACGGAATCGGTGCGATGCCCGCCGCAGCATCGCCGCATTGCTGCAGCAAATCCTGGGCGCTGGAATTGAACGACGGGTTCTGCGGGTTTTGCCCTGCCGCGTTTTCGCCACCACCGTTGGCCGGGTTTGCAGGGCCAATCGCCTTCGTGGGCGCCGCGCTGATTTCCGCTTGCAGGTTTGCATCAATCGCCTGCACCAGCTTGTCATGCGCATCCGAGATCGCTTTTTGCAGGCTAAAATTCGCAGCCGCGCCATTCGCTGGTAGAGATGTTTCCGCGGCGCTCGATTGAGCGGTCTCGTGATTGTGCGCACCACTCTGAACCGATGGTGCTTCGTTTGTCGCAGGGAGCTGAGCAGGCAAGACTGTTTGCAGAGGCACGAGTTTGGGAGCCAGTTCCGGGGTCGTTGCGGGTTTGTCAGTTGACGCCGCCGCAGAAGTCGAGGTGGAAGTTTCGGAATGGCGTTGCGCAGGATCCTGCAGCCAACTACCAGATTGCGACGCTACTGACGGCGCTGGATCCATTGGCGCACGATTCCCTGCCGCGGCAATCGCTACTGCGGACAAAATTGTCGCTACAATTTCCGGCCTTGCTGCCAACGGCGCGTTCTGCTCCGCATTTATCATCGGCTGGGCAGCGCTGGAATCTCCGGCGGCATTTACGGGGTTGTTCACGTCACCACTGATAGAACCAATCTGCGAGGTTTCTGTTTGCGCCGTGCTGAGGTCATCCGTTCCAACTGTTGTAGCGGGCGGCTCGGCGCTCGCGATTTCGCTTTCAGTTGCATCCACCAGTTGCACGTCCGGCGCCGCCACTGGCATTGGCGTTGGCGTTGCCATTCGTGTTGGTGTTGGCTTTGCCGCTGGCTCTGGCGCCGTAGCAGCCTCAGTCGCTTCCGCCGCAACCGCCGCATTCGCGACAGGGGTTGATCCCGATTCTGCGGACTTTAAATTCGGCGATGCGGACGTTGCCGTCAGAACTGGGGGAGGTATGGGTGTCGAAGCGCCTGCCGTCAGCGCAGATGAAATGAGAACAGGAACCGCCGCAGGCACGTTGACACGCGCTGGAGCAGCTGGCGCCTGCGGATTCGCCTGCGAATTCGTTTGCGTGGTCTGCGTTTTCTGCGAATGAGTCGAATTCGTCTGCGCAGTCGGCACGCTCTTGCCTGGCGTTTCACCCTGCGTAGTTCGCGGCGTGTTTGCAGTGGAATTCAGTACAGAAGAAAAATCCGCAGGGCGTTGTGAGCCGGCCGCCTGCACGCCGGAACTCGCCGCGCTCGCGGAGTTTGCTCCGACCGGTGTTGCGTCCGAAATGGGTGCGAGGCCTGTCATCGACGGTCCTACTGCCATCGAGGAGATTGCACACGCACCACCAAAGTGTTCGTGGTGTCATAGCGTTCTATTGAATCCGCATGACCGTTTCCATTCAATGCGTTAGCGACTCCGCGCACGGCACAGTTCCATGACCGTACATCCCGCCGCGCGCGCCAACGGCAACCTTTGCCCCACCGCGCGGCAAGGTTATTCTGGTTTGTGCCCGCTCCCAGCCGCGAGATGCAGCAAGAACGACTCGTCCACCTGCTGCTGTTCGCGCCGCGCCTGCTCGCGGCGATAATCGTCCCATTTCCTCTGGCGCAGGTTCTCCAGAATCTCGCGCTTCTGCCGCGCGGCTTGGTACGCTTGTCGCTGCGCCTCCTGCTTCTTTTCCAGCTCGGCGAGCCGCGCTGCCATGGCGCGTTTGCGCTGCACGCGCACGCCTTCGCTGGAAACTGCGAAATGCAGCTCTCCGGCCAGCACTCCCTTTCCTAATCTTCCTTGCTGGCTTTGCCGGGCCGCCCGTGTTTCTTCCTCCAGCGCCGCAATTTCCTCGCGTGCTCGCACCACCGCCGCGGCGGCAGCCAGGAAGCGCAGCTTCTCCATCTGCTCGTAGCTGGTGCGCAGTCGCAACACTGCCTGCAACGAAAAATGAAATGGCATGCGCTTAGCCTGGCAGCGCGAGCAGCCTCGCGCGCGCGTCCTCATAAGTGGATCTCTCGCCGCGATGCTGTTGCAAGAACGCGTTCAGCGCCGGGATCACTTCCATCGCCTTGTCCAACACGGGATCGGCGCCCTTCTGGTAAGCGCCCACGCGAATCAAATCCTCCGACGCCGCATAAGCCGCCAGCAATTTCCGCAGGCGCTGAATTTTCAGCAGGTGTGCGGGCGTACAAACCGCCGTGATTAACCGGCTGAGGCTATCCAGCACCGCAATCGGCGGAAAATGATTCTGCGCCGCGAGCCGTCGGTCCAGCACGATGTGGCCGTCCAGCAGCGCGCGCACTGCATCCACCAGCGGATCTTGCTGGTCGTCTCCTTCCATCAACAAGCTGTAGAACGCCGTGATGCTGCCAGCGCCGAAATGCCCGGCGCGCTCCACCAGCTGCGCCAGCAACGAAAATACCGACGGCGTATATCCTTTCGCCGTCGGCGGTTCACCGGCCGCCAGGCCAATTTCGCGCTGCGCCATCGCCACGCGCGTCAGCGAATCCACCACCAGCAGCACATGCCGCTGCCGCGCCGCGAAATATTCGGCCACTGCCGTTGCGGCCAGCGCCGCGCGCAAACGCAGCAGCGGAGACTGGTCGGAAGTCGCCACCACCACAACCGACCGCTTCAATCCTTCCGTTCCCAGCGCATCTTCCAGAAATTCCCGCACCTCGCGGCCGCGCTCGCCCACCAACGCCACCACCGTCAAATCCGCCGCCGTGCCCCGCGCCATCATGCCGATCAGCGTGCTCTTGCCCACACCGCTGCCGCCAAAAATTCCCACACGCTGCCCGCGGCCACAGGTAAGCATCCCGTCAATCGCGCTAATGCCGCAGCCCAGTGGTTCGTGAATCGCCGTGCGCTCCAGCGGCTGCGGCGGCGAGGCGTGAATCGGCCGGAAATCCGGCGCGCGGCAACTGCCGAGTGAATCCAGCGGCGCGCCCGTGCCATCAATCACGCGCCCGATCAATTCATCGCTCACCGCCAGCGACGGGCGCAGCCCGTGCGTCACCACCCGGTCGCCAAATCGAATGCCCCCCGGGCGATCCAGCGGCATGGAAAGCACCGAGCGCCCGCGAAACCCCACCACTTCGCCCGGATGCACTTCCGCATCGGAACTTATAATTTCGCAGCAATCGCCCACCGAACAAATCGGGCCGTCGGATTCCACCAGCGTGCCAATGGATTTCGTAACGCGCCCGGAAGAACTCCACGTGGGAATCTGCGAAAGCCTGCGGAAAAACGGCGCGAGCAGTTCTTCCTTCGCACTCATCGCGGCTCGCTATTCTGCGCTTCCTGCGGAGCTGGCGCTGGTGGCGGCGGTGTTTGTGGCGCTGGCGTCTGCGGCGTTGCCCCCTGCGGCGCGGGTCTCTGCGCCAGCAGGTCGAAAAGGCCTTTCTCGATTTCTTTGAGCTGCATATCCAGATTCAGATCGGTTACGCCCAGCTCAGTTTCCAGCTGGCAGCAATCGTGTTCCAGCGTCGCGTCGCCGGAAAGCTCCGGCATAATCGGCAGGTCTCCTTGCTGCGCAAAATATTCATGCCACGCGGCGATTTGCGAAGGATGCGCGCGCATGCGCACCGTCTGGCAGGCCACCATCTTTTCCAGCGCCACGCGCACCAAGCCGGAAAGCAGCAGCGGGTCCACCTGCGCCTCGCGCCGCAGGATCTTGCGCACCACGGCCAGCGCCAGAGCCACGACTTCCCCCTCCACGGTGTGAAAGTAAGCGTCCCTCGCTTGCGCAAAATCGCGCAGACCGCCGGCAATCCCTTCTCGCAACTGCAAATTAGCGGTCGAAAATTCCGCTTCGCGCCGCGCCAGGCCCTCCTGCACGCCTTCCTCCCAGCAAAGCTTTTCGGACGCTTTGCGCTGCTGTTCCGTGGACAAAGCAGGCATGGCGCCCGCTGTGGCGCTGGGCCCTCCCGCCGCGCTTGCGGCGGCGTTCTCGGCTGCATTTTCCACGGGTTGCGCCGCTGCCCATCCCGGCGCAGCACGATACGTCAGTGGCACAACATGCGCAGCTTCGCTTGGCACCGTTTCGCTCATCAGACGATCATGGCCTGCTCTGCCTCGTTGTTCAGGACCAGCTTGCCCTGCGTTTCCAGCGCGCGCGCCGCCTGCACGATTTCCTGCTGCGCCGCCGTCACCGATTGCCCGCGCACCGGGCCCAGCGCTTCCATGTCTTCCTTCAACATCTCCACCGCGCGCGTCGACATGGTCTTGAAGATGTGATTCTTCAAATCTTCCGGCGCACCCTTCAGCGACATGGCCAAGCTCTTCTTGTCTACCGCCGTAAGTAGTTCGCGGATTCCGGTTTCCGGCACCCCCAGAAGATCTTCAAACGTGAACATGTTGTTGCGAATGGAAAGCGCCAGGCGAGCGTCCTCGGATTCCACCGCCTCCAGAATCGTCTTGCTCACGGTAGACTCGATACGGTTCAGCAATTCCGCGGCGGTTTTCACGCCGCCGTAAGACCGCCGGTTCTGATCGCCCAGCGACGCAATCTTGCGATTCAGCACCAGCGAAATCTTGCCGGCCATCTCCGGAGAAAATTGCTGCATTTCGGCCAGCCGCTTAATGGTTTGCCCGCGAATTTTTTCAGGAAGGAGCACCAGCAGCGAGGCGGCCGCCTTGCCTCCCAGCTGCGCCAGCAACATCGCAATCGTCTGCGGATGCTCGCCCTGCACGAACTTCACCAGCGTCTGCGGGTCGGCCTTCTGCAGCGCTTCGAACGTCTTGGAAACCTCTTCGCGCGCCAGCATCACCTGGTCCAGCAACGCTTTGGCTATTTGTTCGCCGAAAGCCTTGGTCAGCATTTTTCCCGCGATCTCCGGTCCGCCCTCGACCAGAAATTCCTGGGTCATGCTAAGCCGGTTGTATTCGGCCAGTACCTGGTCCGCCGCCGCGGGCGGCACATTTTCAAGCGAAGCGATTTGCTGCGTTAGGCGCGTGAGGTCATCCCCGGAGAGGCTTTTGTAAACTGCGGTAGTGGCTTCCTCGCCTAGCATTACCAGCAGAATCGCGGCTTTCTCCATCCCCGTCAGCGGTCTGGGCGGCGCCGTCATCAGGCTTTCTTCTCCTCATTGATCCATTGGCGAATCAGCAGGCTGGCTTGCGCCGGTTCCTTCTTCACTTTTTCCGTAAGATGTTTTTTCAGCCGTATGACTCTCTCGACGTCCGAGCTACTACGGCCCAGCTCCGCTTGCAGCTGTTCCTGCGACAGAGCGGACAGCTCTTGAGCAGAGAAACCGTCCTGCGCGCCTGCTGCCAAAGCTGCGGCAGGCGCAGCCGCGTGCTGTGCGAACGATTTCATCAGTTGGTCCTTCACCGGGCGCAGCACCAGCATATAAACGATGCCGAACAGCAGCAGCAGCACGACGTAGCGCCCGAGCCAAATCCATTTCTCCGCCACGACGCGAATCCGCTCGATGATCGCCGGCGGAACGATCTTCTCGATGGGGGCGTTCACAAACGAAACGTTTTGCACCGAAAGCACGTCACCGCGCGTAGCGTCGAAGCCGATTGCGGCCTTGGCCAAATCCTCGATCTGCTTCATTTCTTCCGGCGTGCGTTTACGCCGCGTTTCCGTGCTCTTCCCCTTTTCGTCTTTTACTTCCACAAAGTCGTCCACCAGCACTGCGGCCGCGATTTTCTGGATGCGCCCGGCTGGATCCGTGACGTGCCGCAGCGTCTTGCTCACCGCGAACGTGCGGCTCTCGCTGTGTTGACCGTCAGACTCCGACGAAATAGAAATCATCGGATTCGGTGAGCCGGCCGGCGACGACTTCCCCGCAACAGTCGTGGCTTGGCCAGCAGGCGCCTGTCCTGCGGCGGTTGTGCCCGCAGCGGCGCCCGGCGCAGCTGTGGCTGCGGCGGCTACCGCTGCAGGAGTCCCTGGAGCTGGCGTTGCCGGAGCCGCAGTTGCCGCGGCCCCTGCTCCCGGAGATTTCGCGCCTGTGCTAGGAGGCGCGCTGGGTACGTTGCTCGGCGTGCCCGGGACTCCCGCCGCGGGCGACCCTCCAAAGCGCTCCTCCTGCACCTGGTCCGTCAACAAAACCGGATTGGTCGGGTCGTATATCTCCTGCGTGGTGTCGCCGGAACTCTGGTCGTAAGCAAGCGTCACGCTCGCTTTCACGTGGTCCGCCCCGACAACGGGGGTCAGGGTGGCCACCAGTTTTTCCGCGAGGCCCGTTTCCAGTTCCACCGACGCGAACGTGCCGTGCGCCGGATCGTGGCCCTTCGCCACCAGCGGCGTGCGTCCATCCGCGCCAATCAACGTCACATTTTCCGGCGCCAGGTTGTCCACGGCGCTCGCCACCAGATGCGTCACCGCGTTTACTTCATCATCGGAAAGGTTGCCGCCGCGCAGTTTCATCACCACCGCGGCTTTGGCCACGCGCTCGCGGTCGCTGAAGAGCGATTCGTGCGGCAGCACCAGATGCACCCGCACCGATTCCACATTACCCAGCGTTTGGATGGTGCGCTCCAGTTCCCCTTCGAGAGCCCTTTGATAATTCACTTGCTCGGCGAAATCGCTTCCCGCCCAGTTCGGTTTGTCGAACAGCTCGAAGCCCAGCCGCCCGGTCTGCGGCATCCCTTCGGCCGCCAAATCCAGCCGCGTTTTGTCGAGCTGATCCGCGGGAACGCTGACGCTGGTGCCGTCCGTAGAAACTTCGTAGGGAATATTTTTCGCGGCGAGGCGCTGCACCACCGCCTGCGCGTCCGGTCCTGCCAGGCCGGAATAAAGCGTCTTGAAGTCCGCTTTCTCGGTCAGCTTCACAAACGTTCCCAGCACCACCGCCACCAGCACGGCGCCAACGCCAAGCAGCATTTTCTGATTGAGGGTAAGCGCGCGTAAAAATTCGCCGGCCTGTTTTAGGAATTTCTCCACGGCTGAATGGTTCCCCCGGTCTTTGTGTCATGCGCGATCACTTCAATAAAGACTGCCGCCCCACTGCTCCGCATAAGTCGCGGGAGCGCGGCTTGCAAAGCGCTGCGCGCAGGTTCAGAACTGCATCTGTGAAATCGTCTGGTAAGCCTGAATGATTTTGTTGCGCACCTGCATCATCAGCTGGAAGGACAAGTCCGCTTTCTCCACCGCAATCATCGCCGTGTGCAGGTCCTGCCCGTTGCCCTGCAACATTTCGCGCACTTTGGTTTGCGCGTCGCCCGAGGCGTCGTTCACCTGGTTCATCACGCCATCGAGCGTCTGGAAAAATTCGTTCTGTTCTCCGCCGCTGGCTGCGGCGGCGCTGCTGGGTTGCGTACTCGGTGTGGCGGACGCAATTCCCGCGATCGGATTCGCCATCAATCATCTCCTCTACAACTTGCTGCTTGCGTGAGCGATGAGTCGCTTTGTTCCGCGCGCCTCAGCTCAGCAGTTCCAGCGCGGACGTGATCATGTTCTTGGTGGCCTGCACCGCGGAAATGTTCGCCTGATACGCGCGCGCCGCGCCCATCAGGTTGACTTCCTCCTCCACCGGATTGATAGCGGGCGAAGAGACATAACCATCCGCGTCGGCGTCGGGATGCCCGGGATCGAAACGGCGAATCGGCGGCGTGGGATCGTTGAGGACGCTGTCCACTTGCACGCCGCGCGCGCTGAAATCCACCATCGTCGCCAGTTGCTGCCCGAACGGCAGCCCAAACGGCCGTTCCGCCGCGAACACCACGTGCTTCCGCGTGTACGGCCCGCCGTCGGGCGTGCGCGTGGTTTCCGCATTCGCCAAATTGCTCGCGACGACTTCCGCGCGCTCGCGCTCGGCGAGCAGTGCTGTTCCGCTGATCGTGAGAAGTCCGAATAGGTTCATGGCTAGCTCTCCGCGCCATCGTTGATGGCGCCGTGAATGGTGCGAAATTCCGCGCGGATCAGTTCGATTGCCGTCTTGTACTGCAACTGCGTTTGCGCCAGCAGCAGGCCTTCGCGGTCCAGGCTCACATTGTTGCCGTCCGGACGAACCATCAGTCCTTGCACGGCGCGCGCGAATGGCCGCAACGGTTCCCTGTACTCGACGAGGCTGGCATAAGCCAGCTCGCCTTGAAACGCCACATCGCGCGTTTGATAGCCCGGCGTATCGATGTTTGCCACATTCGCTGCCAGCAGCGTCTGGCGATAGGTAGTGAGATCCAGATAGCGTTCGAGAAATGGGACGTTTGGCGTATCAATCAGGCTGTAACTCATGCGTACCTCCTTGGCGGCAATCCGTATTCGCGAATTTTGTTGCGCATGGTGCGGGCACAAATTCCCAGTGCCAGCGCGGCGCGTGTGCGATTGCCGCCGTGCGCCTCCAGAGTCGATTCCAGTAGGCGCCGCTCCATGTCGCGCAGCGATTGCCCCGGTGCGGCGCTAGCCGCTGGCTGGCCGCAGGCTGGCAGGCACAGAGCAGGTTGTGTTGCAACTGCTGCCTCTGCGCTGTCCGATTCGTCGAGAAGCTCCGGGCCGATGGTCTGATCGCTGTGCAGCGCGACCGTGCGGCGGCAGAAATTTTCGAGCTCGCGGATGTTTCCCGGCCACTGCTGTTCCTGCAAGCGCGCAATCAGTTCACTGGAAAATCTTGGCGCGGCTCGGTCTCCTGACGGAGCGTACTTGGCCAGGAAATGCGCAATGAGCATGGGGATATCCTCGCGGCGCTCGCGCAAAGGAGGAAGGGTCAGCGGCACTACATTCAACCGGTAATACAAGTCGGAGCGGAATTTACCTGTCACCGCCAGTTTCCCCAGTGGCTGATTGGTTGTCGCTATGACGCGCACGTCCACGCTCACCGGTCGTGTATCGCCCAGGCGGTCCACTTCGCGTTCCTGCAACACGCGCAATAGCTTCGGTTGCAACGGCAGCGGCAACTCGCCAATTTCGTCCAGCAGCAGCGTGCCGGAATGCGCCAGCTCGAATTTCCCCGGCTTGGCCCCGGTTGCTCCCGTGAACGCTCCGCGCACGTGGCCGAACAATTCGCTTTCGAGCAATGTGTCCGGAAACGCGGCGCAGTTCACGGCCACGAACGGGCGATGCCGGCGATCGCTTGCCTCATGAATCAACCGCGCCAGCGATTCCTTCCCGGTGCCGCTTTCGGCTGCGATCAGGACGTCCATCTCGGTCCGTGCGACCTGCCGCGCTCGCTTCAACAACTCCTTGAGAACAGTTGAATCACCGATAATGTCCTGGGCGCGTGTGCTGCACACTCGCGATGTGGCGCGCGCCAGCACGCGCTCTGCGACTTCCTTCAGCTGGCTGAAGCAGACCGGCTTCACCAGATAATCGCTCGCGCCCTCGCGAATCGCGCTCACCGCGTCCGGTACCGAGCCGAACGCCGTGAGAAAAATCACGCCTACCTGCGGAGCCAGCTCGCGCAAGCCGCGCATCACGCGCAAGCCGTCGCCGTCCGGCATGCGCATGTCCGTCACTACCAGCGGGCAAGGCTCGCGGCGGAATTTTTCCAGCGCGTCACGCACCCCGTATGCGGTAATCACGTCCCAACCGTCACGCACGAAATGCGCTTCCAGAGCCGCGCGCATCGGCGCTTCGTCGTCCACCACCAGAACTTGTTGGTTCATGCGCCTCGTCCTCCGCACGGCAGAATTAATGAAAACGTGGTGCCCTTGCCCATTTCGCTCGACGCGCGAATCGCGCCACCATGCTGCTCCATCACCGTGCGGCAAACTGCCAGGCCCAGCCCGGGATTTCCCGCATGCGTCGTGAATCCTGGCTCGTACATTTCCTGCAAATGTTCGGGCGCGATGCCGCGGCCGTTGTCCGCGAAATCGATCTGCACGTTGCTGAAGGTGTCCAGATCCGCCCACCGTAAATGCACTGCCAGTGTGCCGCCCAGCGCCATCGCGCGGAAAGCGTTCAGCGACAAATTGAAGAACACTTGTTGCAGGCGATGCGCATCCGCGGGGGCTTCCAATTCGCCCAGCGCATTCTGCAAATCGATCCGCAAACCCGCCTGCCGCGCCAGCGGCCGCAGGAACTCCACCGATTCGCGCATCAGCCGGCCCAGATTTACAGCAGCCAGTTGCGGCGCCGGCGCGCTGTGGAATTGCAGGACGTTGTTTACCGTCGCCGAAAGCGAGCGCAGTCCCGCCTGGATGTGATCGGTCCAGCGCCGCAGATCCGGCTGCGTCGCCGTGGCATCGGCCAATAGCCCGGCAAAAAGTTCCAAACTGCCCAGCGGATTGCGAATCTCATGCGCGAGCAGCGTGGCCATCTCCGCCAAGGACTCCTTGCGCCGCGCCGTCTCGCGCTCCGCCGCGCGCCGCCGCTCTTCGGTCACGTCACGCAAAATAAATACCGATTCGCTCGCCGCTCCCGCGCGCGAACCTTCGCCCAGCACCGCGCAGGCCAGACCTATCGTGCGCATGCCCTGCTGCGTCAGAATCTGACGCTCTTGCTCTGCGGCGCCCTCCATGCGAGAAGCTTCCAGCAGACCATTCATTGCTTCCGGCACAAGCTCGAGGTAATTGTCGGCGCCATTCGACGTGCTGCCTGCATCGCTTAATGACGGCGCGCACCGCGCTTCCCCGTCTCCAGCCAGCAAGCGCCGCGCTTCTGGATTCATCATCCTGGGCTGGCCCTGCTGATCCACCACCAGCACCCCGCACGGCAAGTTTTCCAAAATGCGCGTCAAGTAACGCCGCATCCCGGCATTTTCTTCCAGGCTCGTTGCCAAATCGGAATTGGTGCGTTCCAGCGCAAAGCGCAGGCGCAAGACTTCGGCGTGCAATTGCCCGTAGGATTTTTCGAGCGACTCCGCTGCTCCCGCAAAACTTTGAAACGCCCTCTCCAGCGTGCGCTTCGTTGCGCTCGCCGCAGGACGCAGCCGCGGCGGCTCTTTCTTATGCTCGGTATTCTTTAACGCTTGTGACGTGGCAGGCATGGCAAGAAGTACCATGCACGGCAGGTGCCACGCGGCGGAAAATGCCCTAAGAATTCTCTGAGGTCAGTTTGTTTCCGAGCCGAGCGACAAATATTCCGCCCCAATCTGCTCGTTTGCTTCCGCCAGCACGAATGCGCGCTCCACTCCGTGCTGCAGTTCGCGCACGTTGCCCGGCCAGGCGTGCTGGCGCAGCTGCTGTACTGCCTCGAGAGTGAATCTCTTCTCCCGACATTGCGCCTCGGCGCACAGCAGTCCCAGGAAATGCTGCGCCAAGGGCAAAATGTCCTCCGGGCGCAGCCGCAGCGGCGGCAGATGCAGCGGAAATACGGCCAGCCGGTAATACAAGTCCTCGCGAAACTGCTTCTCCTTCACACGCTGCAGCAAATCCACGTTTGTCGCCGATATCAGCCGCGTATCCACGCGAAACAAGTCCGCGCTTCCCAATCGCTGCACTTCTCCTTCTTGTACGAACCGCAAGAGTTTCGCCTGCATCCCCAGCGGCAGTTCTCCCACTTCGTCCAGCAGTAAGGTGCCGCCCTGCGCCGCGTGTATGCGCCCCAGCCGGGATTGCACTGCCCCGGTAAACGCGCCGCGCGTAAAACCAAACAGTTCAGCCTCCAGCAAACTTTCCGGTATGGCCGCGCAGTTCACCACCACGAAAGGCCCGCGGCTGCGCTTGCCGTACGCATGAATTCCGCGCGCTACCAATTCCTTCCCGGTCCCGGTCGGTCCGGCAATCAGCACCGCCGTGTCGCGCGGCGCTACCAGCCGCGCCAGGCGATAAAGCTGTTGCATGCGCAGGCTGCTGCCGATCATTCCGGGCAGTGGATCGGTACGAATGTGTGGCACCGTCGGCGCACTCGAAGGTTCGACCGCGGGATATTCCTCCGCTCTCGCTCGTTCTCTGAGGGTCACGGGCTCCGCTCTACCAGGCTCGTTCATCCGCTCGCCAGAGATCTCGAATGACAGCTGCTGCGTTCCATCCCCCCGGTCCATGACCACCACTTCCAACTGCGGGTAGCGCTGTTGCATCATGCCCACCAGCTCCGGCACGTCCAGGTCTTCGATCTCCGGATCCAGCAGCACGGTCCCGAACTCCTGCGATTCCAACTTGATCAGCGCGTCCGCCCCCCCGGCCGCTTCCCAAGTCAACGCCACGCATGACGCCAAACAGTTCAGAACTCGCTTGCGGAAATCCGCTCGTGAGCTGGCCACCAGAATCCTCGCTGATCCGGCACTGGTCATTCCTGCGCTGGCTGCTGACATCGTCCTGTTCTCCCTTGTATGCGGCAGAGCCACCTCGCCGCCTAAGGAAATTCTTATCTTCGAGCTATTTCTGCATACCTCATGAATTCTTGTCCATTGCTGCGGCCCACAATGGAACGCACCGAGTCCTCAAATGAAACACCCCGGCCCTTCGCTACGATTGCCGCGCCTGCGCTCCACCGTTTGTAGTTGAGTGCATTTCGTAGCCAATTCCACGCACGGTGTGAATCAACTTGCGCTCCGGCGCGCCATCAATCTTTTTCCGCAAATAATTGATGTATACATCCACCACATTGGTCATCGTGTCGAACGACAGGTTCCACACGTGTTCGATGATCTGCGCGCGTGTCACCTTCTGCCCCGCGTTCCGCATCAGGTATTCCAGCAGCCCGAATTCCTTGGGCGTCAGCTCAATCGCGCGGCCCGCGCGCTTTACCGAGTGCTCCACGCGATTCAACTCCAGATCCTCGATACGCAGCACCGCTTCCGCCGCTCGGCTACCCCTGCGCAGCAAAGCGCGCACGCGCGCCGAAAGCTCTGAAAACGAAAATGGCTTGAGCACCAGATCGTCGGCCCCCAGGTCCAGAATCTGTACGCGTTCCTCCGCGCGGTTCCGGCTGGAAAGCACCAGGATTGGCAGGTCGCGTTGCGTCCTGCGAAAGTGCTGCAAGATCTGCGTGCCCTCATCTCGCGCAACATTTAGATCCAGGATCGCCAGGTCGTAATTGCGTTCCTCGACCCACTGCTTGGCGTCTTCACCGTCGTCCGTCAGGTCCACCGAGTAGTGTTCATGGCCAAAACTGTTCTGCAAAAACGTGGCGAGCGCAGGATCGTTCTCAGCGACTAACAAACGCATAACTGCTCCAGAGGAAGGGGGCAAACCTAAAAAGAAAAGTTAGGAAGGGAAACAAACTCTAATGAACGCGAACGAAGGTGTCAAAGTAAATCGGCGTTGCGCCTAAGATTTTTCCAAGAAGTAAACAAATCGCGGAACTGCGGCAAAAATTGCCGACAAGTGTGCCGATAAGAAACGCCGCAGGCTCGCAATCAGCACACCAGAAACGAAAGACACAGCACTCCCTCAAGGATGCGTCATGTTCTCGGGCCTCACCAACTCGTCGAATTCTTTCTCCGTCAGATATCCGAGCTTTAGCGCCGCTACCTTCAGGCTAGTGTGTTCATGATGAGCGGTATGCGCGATTTCGGCGGCCTTGTCATATCCAATTTTCGGGCTGAGCGCCGTCACCAGCATCAGCGAATTCTTCACATTCTGCTCGATTCGCCCCAGATCCAGCTCCATGCCCAGAACACAATGGTCCACAAAGGAACGGCAGGCGTCCGCCAGCAAGCGGACCGAGTTCAAAAAGTTATGAATCATTACGGGTTTGAAAACATTTAACTGAAAATTCCCCTGCGACCCGGCAAACCCGATCGCAGCATCGTTCCCAAACACTTGCACGGCCACCATGGTCATTGCTTCAGACTGCGTCGGGTTTACTTTTCCCGGCATGATTGAAGATCCCGGCTCGTTTTCCGGCAGAATCAATTCGCCGAAGCCGGCGCGCGGGCCGGAAGCCAGCCAGCGCACGTCGTTCGCGATTTTCATCAGCGATGCCGCCAGTGTTTTCAATGCCCCACTGGCGAAAACGATCTCGTCATGCGCCGACAGCGCGGCAAATTTATTGGGATGCGACGCGAACGGCAAACCCGTCAATTCGGAAATCTTCCGCGCCGCGCGTTCTGCAAATTCCGGATGCGCGTTCAACCCCGTGCCCACCGCCGTGCCACCGATCGCCAGGTCATACAGTCCCGGTAGAACCATCTGCAGCCGCTCGATATCTCGATCCAGCTGGCTCACCCAGCCGGACATTTCCTGCCCCACCGTCAGCGGTGTCGCATCCATTAAATGCGTGCGTCCAATCTTCACCACGTCGGCGAACGCGCCGGCCTTAGTGGCCAGCGCATCGCGCAACTTCTCCACGGCAGGGATCAAAGCTTCTGCCACGCGCGACGCCGCTGCGATGTGCATCGCGGTGGGGAAAGTATCGTTCGAGGACTGCGACATATTCACATCATCATTCGGATGAATTGGCTTCTTGCTGCCCAGCACGCCACCGGCAATCTCAATCGCGCGATTGGAAATCACTTCGTTCGCGTTCATGTTCGTCTGCGTGCCGCTGCCGGTCTGCCAGATGTGCAATGGAAAGTGCTCGTCGAGCTTTCCAGCGATCACTTCGTCCGCCGCCTGCACGATCAATTTCGCTTTCTCCGCCGAAAGTTTTCCCAAATCCTTATTCACCAGCGCTGCCGCCTTCTTCAGCACACCGAATGCGCGAACCAATTCCGGCGGCATGGTCTCCCGGCCAATATCAAAATGAATCAGAGAACGCGCCGTCTGCGCGCCGTAGTAACGGTCGCAGGGAACCTCAATCTTCCCCATGCTGTCCGATTCGGTGCGTGTCTGCGCTTTCACTGCGGGCGACGCTTTGGCGTCCACGTTCCCTCCCTCGAAAACCACGCAGCCGCCAATCCGGCCGCCGCGATGTGCTCTATAGATGTCTGCGGACATAAGGATACTGCGGAAACCGTCGCCATGCAGCCGTCAGTTCCGCTAAAGGCTGTCAACTGCGCAAGCCTCCGCGCCTTCGCGAGAAGCCTTCACTCCAGCCAAGTCGCCGCACCGGAATGGCGTTATCCACAAGGACCCCCGGTCAGCTGTACCCCTCTTGCACTATCGGACAGGCATGTTTTCGGAAACCTTCGCGCTACGATCTCGTCTGGCGCGCTTGAAAACAGACTAAAATACTGAATGCGCATGAGGGCTTAGTTCCCGCTATTGCGTGGTAGCTCGGCTTCATTCTTGGGGGACGCGGTTCATTCGATGGCATCGCTTTTCAAGTCGATCTTTCACAGCGGCAAGACGGCGGTTCTAAATCCTCCGCCCGACGCGTCTGCGAGCCTCAATCTCGCGCCGCCGAAATCTTCCGACGGCACCGCCGCTACCCCAGCCACTGAGCCTGTAGCCCCAGCCGTCAACGAAGCCGCCGTCCTGCAGGATTTCCTGATCAAGAATTTTCTGCTCGACGAACCGACCGCGGAAACCATGCCTGCGGAGGCCGCCCTTTCTTACGCGCATATTTCCGACCCGCTTCCCGAGTTCAGTTCGAACGCCGATGCAAGTCTGGAAGTGAAAGACGCCGTCGACCAGGACTCCGAAGCAGAACTCAGCGCGGAAGCCATCGCAGAAGTCCACACGGACGCTGACCCGGACGCCACGCCGACCGCGAACCCCGAAGCCCGTCCGATCGAGCTTACGCTGACCGAGCCCCAGAAAGACGTCGTGCCAGGCGCAGAATTCATGGCCGCGGAACTCTTGCCCACCGACACGGCGCCTGACGCCGTGCCCGACGCACCCAAAATCGATTCCGCCGAGTGGGCGCTCGAAGAAGCCCTCGCCAACCACAAAGAGTGGCTCGATTCTCACGCCGCTACCGACGGCAAAGCCGATCTGCAAAACGCGCAGCTCCAGGATCGCGAACTGATCGGCGTCAACTTGCGTTATGCGGATTTGCAAGACGCGAATTTGAAGGCAGCCGACCTGCTGCTCGCTGATCTGCGCGACGCTTGCCTGGTTCGCGCGAATCTCGCGGAGGCGTGCCTTGTCGGCGTGAATCTGGAAGGTGCGAACCTTGAAGGCGCGTCTCTCGAATCCGCCATGGGATTGCTGCCCCGCCAACTGGCCGGAGCGAATCTCCACGAAGCGTCCCTGCCCGGCACAATCTTGGAGTTTAATGCGCTCGCGGAATTTCAACGCACATCCGCCACCGCGGCGCGCTTGTTCGTCACCACCTTCGCCGTCAGCCTGCTCTCCTGTCTGACGATCTGGAAGACAAAAGACGTCCAGCTGATCACCGATTCCGCCATCATCCCGTATCTGCATTCCGCCGCTGCTGCTGCCGCCGCGCCCACCGACGAAATCTATTTGATCGCTCCGGCGGCGCTGCTGGCCATGTATCTCTGGTTTCTGTACAACCTGCAGCGCGTGTGGGACACCGTCCTCGAACTCCCCGCGGTATTTCCAGACGGCCGCGTGCTCGGGCAAAAAGGCCCCCGCATCATCACCGGCCTGCTGCGCATGCATTTCCGCTGGATGAATCCCGACGCTCCTTCGACGCGCATGATCGAAAAAAGCCTCTCGGTGCTCCTCGCCTATTGGACCGTGCCGCTCGTTCTGGTTTTTTTCTGGGCGCGTTACCTCACACTGCAGGAAATGCACGGCACGATCTTGCAAGAGGCGCTGATCCTGCTATCTGTCGCGGCGGCGCTTTATTGCACCACCAGCACCGGCCGTCCCGCCGAATCCTGGGTCTTGCAAGGTAAACCCGAAAGTCTCACGATCGCTCGCTTTAAGCGCCTCAAGCCCGCCAGCGTTCTGATCGCTCTTTTCGTCTTGCTCTCTTTCTTCTCGATCGGCACCATCGCCGGTGTTCCGCACGACCAGCAGCGGGCGCCGCAATACGCATCCGCGAGCATTCGCCGCTGGGCGCCAAGCGTTCTCTGGCTGGTGGGTTTCGATCCTTACGCGGAATTGACCGAGGCATCCATCTCGGTTCGCCCGCCGGATTGGACCGGAGCGGACGATCAGATTGTCGCGGTGCGCGGCGCGCATCTGAACGGTACGAATTTCCGTTACGCGCAGGCCTATGGTGTTTTTCTGGCGGGAGCGCATCTGTTCCGCGCCAATTTTCAAGGCGCCTTCATGTCCGAAGCGGATTTTCGCGGCGCGGACTTGGGCCAGGCCAATCTGAAATACGCGGTGCTGGATCGCGCGCAAATGAATCGCGCCAACCTTGACCGGGCCACTCTGGACGGCGCAAACCTCACGCGCGTGGATCTGCGCGGCGCCAATCTTTCCTACTCGTCGCTTGCAGATGCAGTTCTGATTGACGCGCGCCTGGACGGCGTCAGTTTCTACGGCGCCCACGCTGAAAATGCCTCGCTCGTGCGCGGCAATATGGAAAAGGCGGACATGCGCGAGGCTCACCTGGAAGGCGCCAATCTCGATAGCGCGGATCTACAACAAGCTTACCTGTGGTCCAGCAAACTCAGCGGCGCGCATCTGCAGAATGCGCAGCTCGCCACCGCCATATTTATTGACTCCGATTTGCAAGGTGCCGATCTGCGCGGCGCGCATTTCAACGGGACGGTATTGAACGGCGCAAATCTGCAGGACGCCACTCTCGACGGCGCCGACCTGCGCGGCGCGCTTCAGCTCACGCCATACCAGGTCTGCTCCGCGAAATCCCACCGCGGCGCCACCCTCGACGACACGCTGCAAACCCAGGTAGACGCCCAATGTAGCACCCCGCACTAAAGGTATCCGCAGCTCCCCTTTGTCGCATTACGTAGGGGCGCGGCATGCCGTGCCCGCTGCTCCATCTCGCGACTCGATCCGCACGCGATAAATTCACCGGCTCTGAACGCCACAACTTCGCTACAATTGTTCCCGGAGGAATACATGCATCCCTGGCACGACCTCAGCCCTGGCGAACACATTCCGCGCGAATTTCAAGCGGTGATAGAAATTCCCCTAGGTTCCAGCGTCAAATATGAGCTCGATAAAGCCAGCGGGATCATAAAAATGGACCGCGTTCTCTACTCCGCCGTCTACTATCCAGCGAACTATGGATTCATCCCGCAATCGCTCGCAGAAGATCACGACCCGCTCGACGTCCTGGTCCTCTGCCAGGTGCCGGTCACACCCCTGACCATCATGCACGCCCGCACCATCGGCCTGATGTCTATGATTGACTCCGGAACGATTGACCACAAAATCATCGCCGTAGCCACTGCCGATCCCGAATACAATTCCTACCACGAAGCTAGTGAGCTGCCGCCCCACAAACTCGCCATGGTCCGCCGCTTTTTCCAGGACTACAAGCAGCTCGAAGGCAAAGTCGTCGAAGTAGACGAAATCCTCCCCGCCGCCGTCGCCTACCCCGTAATCGAAGCCGCACTCGCCCGCTATGACAAGCAGCGCCGCGCCGGCCACCACAAAAAATAAAACTCTGCGCGCAGTGCGCCATGCCTACGGCCGGTCCGCCGCAATAACATCGCGACCGTGGCAACGGCCACCAATGCAATCACCGCAACAATTTTGTAGCGGCCGCTGCGTCCCGCGCCTTTCGGGACGCAGCGGGCATCCTTCTTTCGCTCTAACCGAGGCCATTGCCACCGCAGGTCGTTTTCCTACTTCCTTCACTTCCTTCACCTCCTTTACCTCCCTAACCTCCTCGCCTTTCGGGGCGATGAAAAAGTGAACTGGCCGACCCTGCCCCATTTCTAGACGTTTGGTCAGTTGTCCCCGGGTTTCGCTTGTCCTCATACTGACAGTGCAGGTTTGGGCGATTACCAAAGCCGTGAATCCTGGGGAATGCCGTGCAACCTCTCTTCCTTGCTGATTCCGCAACGCCCCAAAGGCAGCGTACTGCTCATTGGCGCCGCCAAACCGCGGCCTGCCGCTTCGCGCAACATCCGCGCCAGCGTCATTCTTCGCCGGTACTCAAAACAGATTTCACGCGGCGTCCGGCCACGCCAGCAGTCGCAAATTTCGGAGGCAAAATGACTCGCACCCTTGTGATCTCCTTCGCGCTACTAATAACCGCCGCTGCGGGTCCGTCCGCGAAAGCCGGCGGCACGGTAAATATCAAATGCGCGCCGAATGAAGACCGCGTGTGGGTGTACGAATCCCTGACCGATTTCAACGTTGCCGCCAAGCTCAAGTGCAACGACCCGGTGCAGATTGTCGACCGCGTGAAGGGCTATGTGAAAATCCAAACCGCCGATGGCACCGAAGGATACGTGCTAGACACTTCTTTCCCGAAATCCGCGCTGCCTCCGCCACCCGTGGAGAAACCGAACGACGTGGAATCTGCAGCAGCCGCTTTCGCCGCCCGCCGTGGTACGCGCGCTCCAGACAATTCCGTTGATGCGCCCGCAGCCGCGCTTTCCAGCGCTCCGGTGACAGTCGCAAGCACTACGCCACCCGCGCTTGTAAAACCACTCGCGCCCAGCCAGCCTGCTCCGCAAACGACCGTCACGCTCTCAACCGCTGCCCCGGCTCTTGCTCCTGTTGCAGCTGCACCGCCGCCAGCACCCGTGGCGACCGCGGTGATCGCAAAGAACTCAAACTCTGCTTCCAACACAAATGCGATCGCCGTCGCAGACCACGTCGCACCGACCGCTCCCGCGAAAGTGGAGTACAAGACACCCGCTCCCCCCCCAACACCGCGGCCGATGACAGCAAGCGTGCCTGCAGTCACAGCCTCGCGCGCGGCTACGACCGTCGCAGTCTCCGCGCCCGAGCCCGTCGCAACGGCTCGGACGAAAGCGCCCGCGGTCGTCGCCGTCAGCAATCCCGGTCCCGTCGCGACCGCGTCCAACGTATCCGTTTCCGCTCCGGCACCTGCTGCCAACGATGCCAACAACGCCAGCAGCATGACCATCGAACCGTCCGCAACGCTGCAACCAGTCGCGGATACCACTTCACGCGCACCGCTCAGCGTCACCAGGCCAACTGTGAAGCGGCCCGCGGATCCAGACGGCGACGAAGATTCCGAAGTGGCCGCGCTGAACAACCAAGAGGCCAACTGCACCCAATATTTTTCCGCCTACGGCCTTTCCGCCAATCAATATAAATGGCTCGCGCAGAATCGCCATAAGGCCTTTCCCAGCGTCTGCCCCGCTCCCTCGCCCGCTCAAGTGGATTTCGTGGTCATCTTCACCCACGACGTGCCCTTTTATAACGTCACCATGCCCAACGCCGTCCACACCGATATCAATGGCTTTTCCGACTGGACGCCGCTCACGACGGTAGACGATGCCGTGATCTCGGCCTCGGACGCGGACAAGAGCCATCACGAATACGTCTGGGTTTTTCACACCAATCGCGGCGCATTCAACCCCTCGACGTTCTCTTCCCGCCGTCGCCCGCTCTATTCCAAAGCCGAAACCAATATGCTCGGCTCGCGCGGCGGTTTTCGTACCGTGATGGATGCCCTGACTTTCATCGAACAAAACGGCACAAATCGCTGACGCGCGTTTGGCGCCTGACCCATCCCCATCCTTGCGGCCAACAAACGGCAGGTGACGTCCCGAGATCGCGACAGCGATCGAGGGATCTGCTATTCGCGCCCATGCCGAGGGGTATGAGGATGTTGCGGGCGCGTCATGCGGAAAACTGTCGCGACGGTCGGCCATCTCTCACATCGAACACCACTCGTTCATCTCTCCTGAAAACTCGCCTGTGAAATGCGATAAGCAAGGCAATCAGAGCGTCAATCGCTCGTTCATTTCGTTCGGAGTCCGACATGAAAATCGCATCGCTGCTATGCCTGGCGCTGGTAATTTTTTCTATGCCGCTGCACGCGCAAGAACGCAACAGCACGAGCTCGGACGAAGCGTTCATTCTTTCACTCGAAAAAGCCTGGAATCTAGCGGAGGAACACAAGGACGCCCACGCGCTCGATCAGCTTCTCGACAGTACGCTCGTCGACACTGAATTCGACGGCTCGTCGATGGACAAAGCGCAGTTCCTCGCCAGCGTTAAGAGTTCCAGCCCCGAGGGTGATCAGTTCATCTACGAAAACCTGAAAGTCCCGGTTTACGGCGATTGCGCGGTCGTCACTGGAATGTATCGCGAAAAAGGCGTCGTGAAGGGCAAGCCCATCTTGCGCCACGGAAGATTTACGGATACCTGGGTCAGGCAAAATGGAACCTGGCTCTGTGTCGCCAGCCAGAACACATTGATCAGTCACCCAGCGGAGTAGCGCGGCACTGGCCGGTCCTTCAGGCAAACTTGAAGAACTTCAACGACGCTGAATTAATGCAATACCGCAACCCCGTCGGCGGCGGCCCATCATCAAAGACATGCCCCAGATGCGCATCACACCGCCGGCAGGAAACCTCGGTGCGCGTCATTCCAAAGCTGCGATCCTCGCGCGTTTCGATATTTTCCGCAGCGACAGGCTCGACGAAACTCGGCCAGCCCGTTCCTGAATTAAATTTCGCCGCTGAGCTGAACAGCGCGGTCTGGCAGCACACGCATCGAAACAGGCCCTTCTCTTCCCAATCCCAATATTCGCCGCTGAATGCGAATTCCGTGTCACCCTTTCGCGCGATCTCATAAACGCCGCGCCCCAGCTGCGCACGCCACTCCTGGTCGCTCTTGATAATTCTCGGAACCTGCTTCGCTTCCTGCCGCGTTCCAGCGCTGGAAAATTCCACGATCGAGACCGTCGCCGGCCGCGTGTCCGGCGCGGCGCTCACGGCTGCGTGCCGCGATTCCCCGTAGCGCCACGCCACCCCACCCACAATTGCCGCCACTGCTCCAAATAGGAACACTCGTCGCGTCACGTTGTGCGTTCCTTCACTTTTAGCCGACCCCGCATCAAACATTACAACCACTCTCGTTCAAGCCGTCTGCCAGCACCGCCCGCAATGCACGACGCGCATTTCTCCGCCATGCGCCGCGATGGAAATTGCCCCTGAAACAATCACAAGCCTGCCCCATTTGCGGACGCTCCTGTGTTATAAAAGATGTAGTTTACCCCTTCCGTCTACAACCGTTTCCAGAATTGTGTCTGCTCTTAGGGCTCTGCGAGGCGCCTGCGCCATGAAGAAGAAGCGGCTGGGAGAAATCCTCCGCGAACGGAATCAGGTTTCCGTCGAAAATCTCGATAAGGCGATTCAGGATCAGCAGGGCAAGCTCGTGCACTTGGGCGAGCTGCTGCTGCAGCGCGGAGCTGTGTCCAAGCCGGATCTGGTCTCCGCGCTCGTCGAGGTCTCGCGAATTCCCTACTTCGACTGCCACGCCGTCGAAGTTGACGCCGCTACCTTGCGGTTGATCACTCCCGCGATGGCCCGCGGTTGCTGTGCCCTCCCGCTGGAAATCGCCGGCAACAGACTGGTAGCCGTCATGGCCGAACCGCAGAACCTTCATTTTCTGGATGAGCTGCGATTCAAATCTGGAATGCAAATTTCGCCAAGACTGGGATTTCGCGCTGAGGTCGAAGCGGCCATCGCGATGAATTACCCTTCGGCAGAATCAGAAGCCGCGGCCGCGAACATTCCAGCAGCTCCCGCCGTGGTTTCCTTGCAGGAGATCGTGCTGTCCTCGGCGGACGCAGAGATGGAGTTTATCTCCTCCAGTTCCCAGGAACGCAACGTGGAAGCCATGAAGGAGATGCAGTCCGAGCTGCGGATGAAATCCCGGACCACTCCCGCCGTTATGCTGGTGGCCTCGATGATCAAAGCCGCCGCCGAACGCAGGGCCAGTGACATTCACATCGAGCCGCATTCCGAAGATACGGCCATCCGTTTTCGCGTAGACGGAATGTTGCGCGAATACCAGCGCGTTCCCAAAGCCCTGCAAAATTCCGTCGCCTCGCGCATCAAAATTCTCTCAGACATGGATATCGCCGAACGCCGCGCTCCGCAGGACGGCCGTTTCCTGGTAAAAATCGGCGGCCGCCGCATTGACCTGCGCGTTTCCACGCTGCCCACGCAATACGGCGAAAAAGTTGTGATGCGCCTGCTGGAAGGTGACGCGCCGCTGCAGGATTTGTCCAAGCTCGGATTTCCTCTGTGGATTGAAGAGCGTCTGCGCCCGATGTTGCGCCTGCCGCAAGGCATGATCCTGGTCACTGGCCCCACCGGCTCCGGCAAGAGCACCACACTGTACTCGTCGCTGCTGCTGATCCGCAGGCCTTCGATCAATATCATCACCGTGGAAGATCCGGTGGAATACGCCGTGGCTGGATTGAATCAGGTGCAGGTAAATACTAAGGCCGGGTTGACGTTCGCGTCATGCCTGCGCTCCATCCTGCGGCAGGATCCCAACGTCATCATGATCGGCGAAATCCGCGACAAGGAGACCGCCGAAATTGCCCTAAAAGCCGCGCAGACCGGCCACCTGGTGCTCTCCACCCTTCATACTAACGACAGCGTCTCGGCCGTCACGCGCTTGCTGGATCTGGGCATTCCTGGATTTCAGATCGCCACTTCGCTTACCGCCATCATCGCGCAAAGGCTGATTCGCCGTCTCTGTGTATGCGCCAAACCGATGGTCACCTCGCCGGAGTACGCTTCGCAATTGGTGCAGGCCGGAATCTTGGACCCTCCGCCATTTCACAACGCGCCCAACGGCTGCGAAATCTGCGATCTTACCGGCTTCAAGGGCCGCATCGGAATTTACGAAATGCTCGCGCTGGACGAACCCATCCGCGCTTCCATCCGCGAAGGCGGGCACAGCGACGAAATCCGCACGCTCGCGCGGCAAAATGGCATGAAGCTGATGCAGGAGTATGCCCTGGAGCACGTGCGCGACGGACTCACCACGCTGGAAGAAGTGCAGCGCGTCGTACCTTTCGCATCGGTCAGCGGCGTTTATTGCGGTTCGTGCGCGCGCGAACTTTCCGCAGCGTTCTCCTTTTGCCCCTTCTGCGGAAAGAAGCGGACCGGCGCCAAAACCCCGAAAACCCCCAGAGCCAAGCGCCTCGCGCTGGTTCCACAAGGAGTGGTGAACGAATGAGCGCCGCCAAGATAACGAAAGACTGGGACACCGCGCGCCTGGCTCCGCGCATCCACAGCATCCGGCAAATCGCGCTGCAATACGAAGGCATCGAGGAGCGCATCATCTCGCGCGTGCCGGACGTCAGCACCAGCGGGATGTTCATCAATACCGGCCGCAAGTATGCCGAAGGCGCCGTGCTGAACCTAAGTTTCTGCCTCGCGCTCTCCGGCTTGGAAGTGCACGCACGCGGCGAAGTTCGTTACTCCATCCCCGGAGTCGGCGTCGGCGTGCAATTTATTGACATCCCCGAGGACGCGATTCATTCTATCGAACGTGAAATCGAGCTTTCGCGCCGCACTCGGCGCCCGGCCCACAAGCTCATCAATCGCAAGTTAACCCGTCGCAAACGTTTGAAGCCAAGAGCAACGCCGCGCAAACCCAGGTAACGGGGACCCGCCCTGGAATTACTTTCTTCTGTGTACGCCATCGCACTTTAGCAGGCGTATAATGCGCTCTAGAGGAGGTTCACACCATGTCTGACGCAACAAAGAAAGTCCCCTCGCAGGCCGAAATTGAATTCTTGGCGTACCAGATTTTCCTGGAACGCGGCGGCGAGCCTGGCCATGATCTGGCCGATTGGCTGGCAGCCGAAGAACAACTCAAAACCCGGACTGAAGCCGAAGCTCCTGCTCTGCACCACACCGATACCACGACGGCCGCTCCCATACGCAAGAGCGCTGCCAGCGCCTGAACGCTTTAGTGAAAATCGTGCGACGTGGTTTCCGCCCGCGTGATGGACAACGGCTCGACGCTCTCTACTTTCACGGAAACCACGTTGTCCTGATTCTGTAGCTGTCCCTCAACCAGCAGAAATTGCTGATTCACGATCGTAACGTGGTGCGCTTCAAATACTCGCGGCGTCAAAATCGCGTTCGCAATTCCCGTTTCATCCTCGATGCTGAGGAACACAAAACCTTTCGCGGTGCCCGGCCGTTGCCGCACGATTATCCCGCCCGCCACGCGCACATGTGTCCCGTTCGGCAGGCGATTGAGTTCGCTCGCCGTCAGAACTCCCTGCCGTTTCATGTTCGCGCGATGATATTTCATCGGATGCGGGCCTACGGTTATCCCCGTCCCGCGAAAATCAGCCACTAGCCGTTCTTCCGGCGTCATCGGCAGCAGCGGTGAATTCCCTGTCGTCTTTTCTATTGCTGTCGTTGTAGGCTCGCTCGCATCCTGTTCAGCACCCATGGCAAAATCCGTCGGCTCGCATTTTTCTAGTAACGGTCCCGCACTGCGCGCCGCGCGCTCCACTTGCCACAAAGCGTCCCGGCGATGCCCCCCGCGCGCTGCACCGATAAAATTCAGCGCGCCAATTTCCGCCAGCGCCGTCAGCTCCGCTTTGCGTATCGCCGGTACGCGCAATTTCAAATCATCCAGCGAAGTAAACGCGCGCGTATTCCGTTCGCGCACGATTCCCTCCGCAATCTCAGCGCGCAATCCCCGCACGTAACGCATTCCCAGCCGCACGGTAAGATTCACGTCCAGTGCTTCACCCTGCTTTTCAAGCTTGCACAACCAGCCCGAACACGTCACATCAATCGGCCGGATCCTCAACCCATGCCGTTGCGCATCCTTCACCAGCGTCGCCGGCGAATAAAATCCCATGGGCTGATTGTTCAACATCGCCGCCGTGAAAGCGGCCAGGTAATGGCATTTCAAATATGCGCTGGCATAGGCGAGCAGCGCAAAACTCGCCGCGTGCGATTCCGGAAATCCATACAGCGCAAAAGAAGTGATGGACTGCACAATCGTGTCCTGCACTTCGCCCGTGATCCCTTTCCGTTCCATCCCGCGCCGTAGTTTCAGTTCGATATCCTTCATGCGTTTTTCGGAACGCTTGAAACCCATCGCGCGGCGCAGTTCTTCCGCCTCGCCTCCGCTAAATCCCGCCGCGATCATCGCCATGCGCAGCAGCTGTTCCTGAAAAAGCGGCACGCCCAACGTCCGTGCCAGCACCGGCTCCAGTGACGGATGCAAACAAGTAGCAGGCTCGCGCCCCTGCCGCCGCTTCAAATACGGATTCACCATTTTTCCCACGATCGGCCCGGGCCGGATAATCGCTACCTGCACCACAATGTCGTAAAAACGCACCGGCCGCAGCCGCGGCAGGCAGGACATTTGCGCGCGGCTTTCAATCTGGAACATGCCCACGGTGTCCGCCCTGCGCAGCGTTTCGTAAACCACCGGATCGTCCGACGGCAATCGCCCCAAATCGATTTCCTCGCCGTAATTGTCGCGAATAATTTCCAGCGATTCTTCCAGCACCGCCATCATCCCCAGCCCTAGCAAATCCACTTTCACGATGCCCATGTCCGCGCAATCTTCCTTGTCCCACTGCACCACCACGCGCCCGGGCATCGTCGCGGGCTCCAGCGGCACCACCGAATCCAATTGCCCCTGGCAAACCACCATCCCTCCGGAATGCTGGCCCAGGTGCCGTGGCAAATCCTGAAACTGCACGCACAGTTCGAGAAATTTGCGAACCTGCGGATGCTGCAAATCGAGGCCAGCATCCTTGAAATGCCGCGCCAGCGTGTCGTTCTCGCTCTTGTATTCCCAGGCGCTCACCAGGCTCGTCAAGCGATCCAGCGTTTCGGAATTAAACGAAAGCGCTTTGCCGATTTCCCGCGCCGCCGATTTTCCGCGATAGGTAATCACGTTCGCGGTCATCGCCGCGCCCAATTTTCCATAGCGCTCGTACACGTACTGGATCGCACTCTCACGCTGATCGCCGCTCGGCAGATCGAGGTCGATATCCGGCCACTCGCCGCGCTCTTCGGAAAGAAATCGCTCGAACAGCAGATCCATTCCCACCGGATCCACCGCCGTAATTCGCAACGCGTAACACACCGCGCTGTTCGCCGCCGATCCCCTTCCCTGCACCAGAATATTTCGCTCGCGGCAAAACCGGATAATGTCCCACACGATCAGGAAATAACCTTCCAGCCCCAGCCGCTCGATCATTCCCAATTCTTTTTCAATCTGCGCGCGCGCCTTCTCGTTTTGGAAGCCGTAGCGATAAATCATTCCTTCCATCGTGCGCTCGCGCAGAAAATGCGCCTGGGATTTGCCGTCCGGCACCGGATACCGCGGAAACTCGTACCCCAAATCCTGCAAATTGAATTGCAGACGCGCGGAAACCAGCTGTGTATTGGCGATGGCCTCGGGAAGATCCGCGAATAAACGCGCCATCTCCTCCGGCGATTTCAAATAGCGTTCGGAATTGCGCCCCAGCAACCGCCCCGCGGTTTCCAGGGTACGGTGATGGCGCAGACAGGTAAACACGTCCAGCACTTCGCGCCGCTCCGGCTGCGCGTAGCACACGCCGTTTGTCGCCAGCAGCGGCAGCTGCAATTTCCGCGCGATTTCTACCGCCGCGTGATTGCGCGCTTCCTCGGCGCGGTCAAAATGGCGCTGCAATTCCACGTACACATTTTCGCGTCCAAACAATTCGCAGAGCTGCCGCACGCACGCCAATCCATTTTCCACGCCGCCCCGCCCGAGCGCATACGCCAGCGGCCCTTCCTTCCCTCCCGTCAGGCACAGCAGCCCCGCGGCTCTTTCGCCCACCTCTGCGTCAGAGACATGCCCTTCGCCCTTGCGCGCGCGCAATTTCATGCGCGTAATCAGCCGGCAGAGGTTCTGATATCCCGCGCGCGTTTCCACGAGCAATGGAAAACGCCACCCTGCCGCCGAGGTCACTTCCGCTCCAATATGCGCGCGCACTGAAATTTTCTTCGCCGCCAGATAAAATCGCGGCGCTCCATACACTCCGTCGCGATCCAGCAGCGCCATCGCCGCCATCCCGCGCTCCGCACACCTCTCCGCCAGTTCCTCGGGTATCGAAGCCCCCTCCAGAAAACTGAAGGCCGACCGGGCATGTAGTTCTGTGTACATCAGCATTCATCTTTAGTCGTACATTCCCCGCACAAACCAACTCCGGCACGCCCCATCGTAATAAACGCAATACAAACCCGCGCGCATGTGCGCTTTCACATCCTGCACCGGCGCGATCGCATGCACATTCGCCGGCACATTCACATGCAAGCCCGCATCCCCGCCATCAAACCGAATCTCCAAATCCCATTCCTCCTGCTGCCATGCATCCTCCCGCCACCAATCTCCCGAAATCCGCCACGGCCCGGACGCGGTCACCACCCGCCCATACAAACCGCGAAAAAATATTTTCGCTGGCCGCCCTTCGCGCAATTCCACCTGTGCCGCCAGACGCGGCCGAAAAATCCGGCAACCCGTCGCCGGCCTGCGCGCGGCAGCAGGCTCGTCATTACCGCCAGACGCGGATTTCTTGCCCATCTTTCCCCGCGCTTTCGTTTCATTCATCGAAGGGAAAAACTTGTTCATCCGGAACTCCCCCGGCCGGTGTGTATCCGTTAATTCCGGTGAACCGATATTCGCGTTGCCCACCAATTTCGTCAGCCGCGCCACGGTCAATTCTAGTTTTTCCGGGTCCGGAGAATTGGGCACAAATAATCCATGCTGCGTCGAACGCGGCCGCGCCGGGTCCGCCCCCAGCCTAATTTTCACAATCGCACCCGGAGGAGGATCCGCCTGCAACTGCAAGCGCAGCAATTTCAAAAGCATCTTCGAATCCCGCATCGGCACCGGCAGATTCAAAACCTTCTCATACGTTTTCGTCGCGCCCTTACAATTCACGGAAGTAGAAAAATCCTGGGCTTGCGTGCTAACCCGGGAATCTTGGTGGGTCGTGGCTTTAGCCACGACATTCGTCCGCATTTTCAGTTCGGCTTTAGCCGCTGAAGTTCCGCTCTGGCCGTTGCCGCCAGACGAACCAACCCCCGAGGCGCGACTTTCAGTTTTTTCCGCATACCGTTTCGCCGGAACATTTTCATTCAGAACCTGCTCCTCCCTCTCAAACGCATCTCCCAAATCAAATCGCACACGAATCACCGCAGCGCTCAACGCTCGCGCCGCCAAACGCGCGCACACCTGATCCAGCAATCGCCCCAGCACAAAAGCCAAAGGCTCCAAATCCTCCACCGCATCATCCAGCTCCATCTCTTCTTCCAAAATTTCCGCCAGCTCAGCCAGCACCAGCGCACGCCTGTGCGCCCCGCGCGCCAATTCCTGCAAGCGCACTCCTTCCTGCCCCAATCGCTCTGACAATTCCAGCACCGGCAACGCTCCCAGCGCCGCGCACGTTCGTATGCCCCAACGCTCCAGCGTTTCCAAAGCTTCCACCGAGGGCGCGAGCGTCTGCACCGGCAAGCCGCTCAAATACCGCGCCTCCTCTCCCTCCGGAATCACGGTGATTCCCGCAAAGCCGCGCGCCGCATGCACGGCCACTTCCAGGTTCGCGGATACTGCCACATGCACGCGCAAACGCAGCTCCGCCGCGCGCCGCACAAATTCCCGCGCGATGTTTTCCTCCGCGCCAAACAAAGAATTCAGCCCGGCCAGATCCGCCAGAATCGCGTCCTGCGCGTGATCTTCCACGCGCGGTGACATGGACCACCCTAGATCGAGCAACGCCGCATGAGCCGCCTTCTCCAGCGCGCGCGAACGCCGCCGTATTTCCACGCCGCACAATTGCGCCTGCGTTTGCGCCATCCCTAATTGAATCCCCGCGCGCCAAGCCGCTTCGTTCGCCGCCACGACATTAATCAGTGGCGCAGTCCCATCCACCAGCGCCACGGCCTTTTCACGCAATTCAGCCTCAGCGCGCAGCACCGCCTGCACCATGAAATTCGCAACGTGAATAGCAGCAAACGCCATATTTTTTCGAATGCACGGCCTCATCCGGCAAAATCATCGCCAGATTCCACAACAACAATTATTTCCGCTTGGCTGCAATCGGCAGGCTGAAAAAATCCCAATCCATCCGCGTCTCAAAAATTCCTTCGCCGGCTGCCCTCTGCGCTGCGACAAAATCAAAACCGCCGCGAAAATATCCCGCGTTCCCTTTTTGCATCCGCGAACGTGACACTTCCCCCCGCGCGCTCCGTCCCTCGAGCAACCATCCCCAAGGCAAACGCGAGTAATCCTCTATCTGCCCCGCCGCACCCTCCACCGGCATCCGCGACCACCCCGCCGCTCCTGCCTCCAGCCGCAATCCCAACGAAGCGCAGCTTTTCACGTTCGATTCCTGCTCCAGCAGCATCAGAATCGTCGGCGTATCTTCCACCGCGCGCCGAAAACGGAACCAGGAATCCAGTGGCACGTGCCGTACCAGCCGCGGCGCAATATCGCTCAGGTCCACGGCAATCAATCCAAATCCTCCGCCCTGCAACAGCAAATCCGTCGCGCGCAGCGTCTGCTCCACATTCCGGCAGCGCACCCACAATAATTTCCGCAATTCCACTCCGGCCGCTTCCGCCGAATGCGGATCGAAAGCGTCGCCTCCATCAATCAACGCGCAAGCTTCTTCCTGCGCCGTGCGCGCGCTCAATGCTGCCAGCAGCAAACTGGTGCGTCCCGAACAGGACGGCCCAAAAATTTCCGTCAGCGCCCCGCGCGGCAATCCTCCGGTCAGCGAATCAATTTCCGGAATGCCGCTGGAAACAGTGACCACCTCCTGGCGGTCGCGATAGTTGAATGGCGCAGCCACGCGCCCCGCCAGAGCGAGTTCCACCTTCGAGCGCAGCGCGGCAAAGTTGGCGGCCATGGTCGGGTCAATCGTCAGCGTCCAAAAGCGCCACCACAATCTTCGCTTTTTGTTCGCCTAGGGGGAATTCTCCACCACTCCCCCGCGATTGTCAATCACCCGAGGTCGCGGCGTGTCGCCAGCTCTTTGCCTTTAACGTTGTAGCGCCGGCGTCCCGCCGGCTCTTTGCCTTTGACGTTGCCTTGGACTTGGACTTTGTTTTTGAATTATGTAGCGGCCGCTTCGTCCCGCGCTTCTCGGGACGAAGCGGGCATCTTGGTTCTGCCGTCGGTTTTGCTCTTGAACTTGTAATGGCCGCCTGTTTTTTAGGCGGGCGTAGTTGACTTTGTTTCTGAATTTGTCATCGCGACAAAAACTAGCTCGAGCCGACAGCTGAGGAATAAAAACCAAAGCGTCGTCGGTACGCTTCGATGGCGTTTCTTGCAGTCATGGTGAGCTTCTGTGGAAGTTCGTCCAACCGAAACCACTGCACCTCGCGCGTTTTCTCCGGCTCGCAGTTCCTAGCTTCACCCGCGAGCACGCGCCCCAAATAAGCCGGCGAAACCCAATGCTGTCCCTCCGCCGGCAGAATGTGATCGGTCACGCACAACAAAGAATCGATCGCGATCGTCAAACCAACCTCCTCCAACGCCTCGCGAATCGCGCAATCCTCCAGCGATTCCAGAAAATTCAGCTTGCCGCCTACGATGCTCCAGCATCCCGCCTCCGGCGCAAATTTCCGCAGCGTCAGCAGCACGCGTCCCTGCTGATCCCCTTGCCTATCAACGAGCAACGCGCCAACGCCGACCCTAGGCTGCGCCGCATCGCTCGCGGGAACCTCACCGGAATTCACCGCTCGCCCTTCGTCACCCATTTCACCTCCGTGGGAATCGGAGCCGCGCTCAGTTGCCACAATAACTCTTGGGGTTTGTCCGCCACGATCACCAAATCTTTGTGCGCAGGCCGCAGAAATCCTTCCGCAGCCGCGTGCGCAGTCAAAGAAATCAGCGAGTCGTAATAACCGGCCACATTCAACACGCCGCAAGGCTTCTGATGCATCCCCAGCTGCAGCCACGTCACCACCTCGCAAAATTCCTCCCAGCTTCCAAATCCTCCGGGCAACAGCACAAACGCATCCGCCAAATCGCTCATCAAAGTCTTGCGCTCGTGCATGGATTCCACCACATGCAGCTCAGTCAATCCGCTGTGCGCAATTTCCTTCTCCACCAGAGCGCGCGGCATCACCCCAATCGCCTCGCCGCCCGCCGTCAACACAGCATCAGCCAGCGCGCCCATCAATCCCACCCGTGCTCCGCCGTACACCAGCCCAACCCCCGAACCAGCAAGCAAACGCCCCAGTTCCGCCGCCGCTCGCGCATACTCCGGCCGCGCGCCGAGACTCGATCCGCAGAACACACAAATTCTTTTGATTAATCGCGTAGACATTCTTCCTTCTCGGATACGTACTATTCAGGCTCTGCAATCCCCGTCGTTTCGTTCTCGGTATCAAGGTGCGTAATGGGTGAACACATAGTCGCGATCCTTCGCGGGTACATGGCAGGGGAAGCAGGTTTTGAGCGGCGCTTCTTCGGCAGGTTTGCCGTCTTTATCAAATTGAGCGTAACCCCAGCCGCCCGTCGCAGCGTACTTTTTCGAGTCCTTCACCATGAATTGGAGGTACGAATCGGTAGGGGACCCGGCAACAAAGGATTGAGCGCGGCCGAAAACTTTGTTGTTCTCCTCCGACGGGACGTACCTCCAGGCAATTCTGGCAATGACGGCACCATCCGGAAAGGGAAGCTTCCCTTCGCGATAAGCCGTGATCGCTGTATCGTTTCCTAAAATGGCTCGAATATCGTTGAGGTTGCCTTCTTCGTGCGCCACAGAGACCAGCCTCCAATCGCGGTATCCGGGATATATTTTGATTCCGAAGATCGGCACGGCCCGGCCATCGTCCTGTCCGGATGCGTGGGCCATGTAGGAGAAAATGCCGGCCAAGGTTGCGACTGCAAGTAGCAAGAGACCGCTCCGCTTCATAGCGTCCCTCCTCTCAAAATTTCGCGCACCACCCGTCGCGCTTCGCCGTCACCAGTTCGCTCACTGCGGCAGCTCTCCGCCGGCCTGCTCCGCCACAATATACTCGGCGTACCAATCGGGCCAGTTCGGATCGGCCGCGCCGATGCGCTTTTCGTGCTCCCCGTGCGCCACGGACGCGCGCCGCATCGCATTCGCCAGATCGCGCACGGAACCGAACGGACTTACGCCTGCATCAATCCGCCCGGGAAGCCGAGTGGTAACTTCCTGCAGCAGCCAGACATTTCCGTCGGGGTCGCTGAAAGTGGCGCGCGAGCGATAGCTGGCACGCTTGGGATCCAGACCGCTGCTCCGGCCTTCTGGCCCAATGTGGAAAAAATCCCCCACCTTGATGCCGGCGGCGACCAATCGCTCCCGGGTGGCCACGATGTCGGCGACGACAAGGTAGGCCTTGGACGAGCCGAGCGCAGCGGAAGTGAGGCCAGTGCCGAATTGGATCGAACACCAGGAGCCGGGTGGCGTGAACTGGACCCTGCGCACGTCGTCACCGAGCATGGAATCGGCGTCCAGTCTCCACCCAAGCTTCGAGTAGAACTCCTTTGCACGGTCAATGTCCGAGACCGAAATGACGATGACCTCGACTTTCATCTCAGCTTGGGCGCTCGCTTTACTGGCCGGGGCGCTACCGCTGGCTTCGTTGGCGGTCATAGCTGTCTCCGTCCTTATGTCATTATTTCTTTCCGATCTGTTGCACGTGATAGCTCGATCTCGATATCAAGGCGCGGATGCGTAACGGGCGAAGACATAGTCGCGATCTTTCGCAGGTATGTGGCAGGGAAAGCAGGCCTCGTGCAACGCCTTATCGCCCGCCTTTCCAGCCTTAAAATCACCAAACCCCCAGCCGCCCGTCGCGGCGTACTTCTTTGAATCCTTCACCATGAACTGCACATTCACAGGCGCCCCGATCACGAACGATTCAGTGCCGGGGAATGGACCATCAAGGACCTTGTTGTTGGCTTCCGACGGGACGCGAGTCCAATGAATCGCCGCAATGATGCTGCCGTCTGGGAACGGCAGCGTCCCTTCCCTAAACGCCTTGATCGCTATTTCGTTGCCGAGTTGCGCGCGCAACTGCTCGCCCTTGCCGGCGAAGTGGAGCTGGTTCACGGCGATCAATTGCCAATCGCGATATCCCGCCGGGATTTTCACTCCGTAGATCGGGGAGGAGTCTCCATCCGACTGTCCAGACGCGTGCGCGATGTAGGCGAAAATTCCGGCCAGGGCCGCAACCGCGAGCAGCAATAAACCGATCCGTTTCATGGCGTTCCTCCTTTTGGAATTCTAAGCACCACCCTTCGCTCTCCGCAGAATCGCCGTCCTCTATGGCTAGCCTTCGACTAGCTGTTGGCCGCCGTCAATGTCGTAGGTTGCGCCGGTGATTGCGGTGTTGGTCATTAAGTGGAGGGCGAGCATGGCGATGTCACCCGGGCCGACCACACGGCGGATGGGGAGTGTCGCGCGGAGGTGCTCGCGGCGGGCTTCCAGCTGAGCTCCAAGCAGCGAGGCCGAGAGCGGCGTGTCAACAAAGCCAGGAGCGATCAGGTTGACGCGAACAGGCGCCAGCTCGAAAGCCAGCGTCTTGGTGACCGCGGGCATCGCCGCAGTGAAGGCCGCGACGAGCGGGCTCGCCGACGGCCGGCGACCGCCGATCCCTCCTATCAATAGAAGCGTTCCGCCGGCGCGAACCTTGCCGGCGCAGCGGCGAGCGACGTGGAGGGGCATCCAAAATTCCTGCTCGACGTTGCGCCGCGCAAGCGCGAAATCCATGTCTGCCAGCCGCGTATAGTACGGGCCGCCCGCGGTGACCATGATGTGATCAACCTGCGCCGGCAGCTCGTCGAAGAAACGATCGAGGCGCTCGAAGTCGGTGGCATCGAAGGCCGCGCTGCTGCTCAGAGCGCCGAGCTCGCGTGCGGCGCGCTCGAGACGGTCGGAGTCGCGGCCCGTGAGAACGACATTCGCACCCTCGGACCGCGCTTGCCTGGCCGTCTCGAGCCCAATGCCCGAGCTACCGCCGATCACGACGACGGTCTGCCCGGTAAGTGCCGGTTCGGGGCTCACGCCGGAGCCGCTCACTTCGGCAGCTCCGTCCCGGCTTGCTCCGCCGCCATGTACTTGGCGTACCAGTCGGGCCAATTCTCATCTCGCGCGCCGAGGCGTTTCTCATGCTCGCCGTGCGCGGCCTCGGCACGCCGCATCGCGTTCGCCAGATCGTTTGCTGAGGCGAATGTCGTCGCAGTCGAATCAATGCGTCCGGGCAACCGCGTGGTAATCTCCTGGAACAGCCAACCGTTGCCGTCCGGATCTTTGAACGACGCGAAGGAGCGATAGCTGCGATGTTCGGGATCCGGACCGCTGACGCGCACGCTACCAAACAAGTAAGTCTCGTCAGTGCCCGCATACACGCCTTCGTTGTGGAACACTTCGCTGACCTCGATGCCGCGATCGAGCAGCTCTTTGCGAGCGGCCTGAAGGTCGGAGACGATCAAGTACAAGCCCTGCGCAGTCCCGGGCGCCGCCGGAGTGACGTTCTTACCGAAGATCACCGAGCACCCGGACCCAGGCGGGGTGAACTGGATCACTCGGAAGCCTTTTCCGTCGTCGTAATCGGCGTCCAGCCGCCACCCGAGCTTCGCATAGAACGCTTTCGCGCGCTCCGCATCCGAAACGGGGATCACGACGATCTCAAACTTCATGTCAACTGGCGCGACGCGGGTTTCGATGCCACGCACTGCGTTTGTGCTCATAACTGCCTCCTGAGTTGTGTCATTTCTGTCTCGATTGCCATCGGGCCGAGTGCCCGACAAATTCACGGCTCGAAGTCGCTTACGAACAGTGAAGATGCGCCGGCCCGTGCTTCCGTTCCAAGAAACTTGCCGGCACAAGCACCGCCGTCGCGAAAGCGGATAATAGCACCACCTCCCACGTCGCAGTAGCTGGCACGCTTGGAGGAATCCGTCGGACTCCGATTACTGGCTGTACTAGGACCTGCCCACATTTCTAGTAGATGTCATTCTGTTTTGGCCCGAGAAACTGTTACACTCTCGCCTTTCAGCACCCAAAAGGGGAGGGCCTATGGCAGCCAGCGAATCCAAGAAATGCGCACACCCGGTTTGTACGTGTCAGGTCACCTCGGGCGAATATTGCAGCCCGCAGTGCGAGGCGATGGAAGAAATCCCGGACGTTGATTGCAAGTGCCCGCACTCGACCTGCGCCGGTCGAACGGAATACGCGGCCCACGCATAATCAGCAAAACCCCGTGCGCGGTGCAACCGGGCGCAGTTAGTCGTCATCCAGGCAGCACTTCAAATCGTTAGGGGCAGAGTGCGTCCTGCTGTCGACGTCAGCGCAGCGACCGGAAGCTCGCGCGAACCTCTTCTGAGAAAATTTGCGGCTGCTCCTACGCCGTAAAGTGCCCGCCTCCAAGCGGGGCGAGGGTAATTTCCGGATTGCCTGCAAATCGCCCAGCCCCTCATCTTTTCGCTTCCAGAACTCGTTTTGCGCAGGTATCGTATCTCGCGCCGCGCTCTTCTCGGAAGCCGGAGGTTGGGATGCTTTTCCTAAGACGCCAACTGCTTCGCACTCTGTCTGTCGCTTTCGGGTCGAGCTTCATCTTGGGACGGAACCAACTCGCCACAGCGGCGCAGACAACCGTGCAGCCAAAGACCTCTCCTCCCCCCGCGGGAGGCGCTGTTCGCAATGCGATCGCCGGAGGAAAGGAAATGGAAAAGGTGACCGGAATTGGAGGATTTTTCTTTCGAGCCAAGGATCCGAAAGCGTTGGCGCTTTGGTACCAGCAGCACCTTGGGATTTTGCCAGTACCAACGAAGGAAGGGGAAACCTCGTGGGAGCAAGAGGCAGGATCAACCGCGTTCGCTCCCTTCCCTGAGACGAGCAAATATTTCGGCGATCCCCAAAAGGTTTGGATGTTGAACTTTCGAGTGCGGGATCTCGAAAAAATGGCGGCCCAGCTACAAGCTGCGGGAATCGAAGTGAAGGTTGATCCGGAGTCCTATCCCTACGGCCGGTTTGCCCGCCTGCATGACCCTGAGGGAAATCCAATCGAACTGTGGCAACCCGCATAGTCCGGCGCTCCACAGTAGCTTGCTGAACCGTCTCCGACCGTTTCTAGTCGTTCCTATCGCACGCGTTTGAGGTTTTCTAGACTCCCTCGACCAACGTGACGCGATAGGTCGCTCCCTTGAAACGATGCTCGCGGGCTTGGCGATAGAGCGGGCTGTCGTACCACGCTTTCGCGGCAGCCATGGTGGGAAACTGAAAGATCACGGTGCCCTCTGTGGGAGGCCCTTCCAGGTCTTCGTGAGCACCATAAAACGCAAGAACGTTCAGTTCGTGGCCGGCCACGCTTGCCTTGGCCCCTTTTGCATAAACATCCATCTCGCGTTGATCAACTGTCTTTTCACGCGTGAAAACCATGTAAGCGCTCATCGCTCGTGCCTCCGGCTCTCTATCCGTTGTTTTCGGGAAGATGCGACCGTCCGTTAGGCGTTCGTGCCGCCATCAACGGTCAGATTCGCTCCCGTAATGTACGCCGAATCAGGACCAGCCACGAAAGCCACCAACGCGGCGACTTCGTCCACAGTTCCGAAGCGGCCAAGCGCCGTGTTAGCCTTTTGCGGCACCGCCCAATCGCCTGCCGCCGGATTCAAATCCGTGTCAATCGGTCCAGGCTGGATATTGTTGACCGTGATGCCCCTGCCTCCCACTTCTCTGGACAAGCCCTGCGTGAACATCTTGATCGCTCCCTTCGTCGCCGAATACGCCACCAATCCGGGTGTCATCATGCGCTCGCCCACGCATGAACCGATCATGATGATGCGGCCGCCGTTCTTCATGTGCTTCAGCGCTGCCTGCGTCGCAACGAAGGCGCCGCGCACATTTAGGTTAAGCATGTGATCCATCTCTTCCAAAGTGGTTTCCTCAAACGCCTTGGGAATGGCCGTGCCCGCATTGTTCACGAGGATGTCAATGCGACCGAATGTTGCGGCGGTCTTTTCTACTGACGCCTTGACAGCTGCCGCATCCGTGGCATCGGCCTGAATCGCAATCGCCTTTCCGCCGCCACGTTCGATCTCTTTTACCACCGCTGCGGCTGCATCAGCCCCTTTGGTGTACGTGATGGCCACGCTCGCGCCGTCCGCAGCTAGGCGCTTCGCGATTCCGGCGCCGATGCCACGCGATCCGCCCGTAATCAGTGCAATCTTGCCTTCCAGTTTCTTAGACATTCCTTTTCTCCCGTTTATCTCAAGGTCGCTCTTTGCCCGTCGAGCATTTGATGCGGCGCGAGCTGCTTCGGATGATGGCCGCATGTATTTACCGAATTGGAGCATTCTTGCTGCACCCGGAGGACGCAACATGTTTGGGCTGGCCGAACAAGGCGGGGACGGCAGTGATAAGACCAACAGTGACGTCAAAAGGCCCCGGCTTTAAGAACCGAGACGCTGCGACGCTTTCGCTGGGCGATCCCGAAGGCTAGGCCACCGTCCAGTGCCTGGTTCATTTTGTGAGGTGGGTCACTTAGGGCAGTGACTGGTCTCACTTTTACCGCTGGCGCATGCCGTTACTCTGTCGTCTATGGAGGACATGATGCCCACTTCAGCGGAGGTCAGTACTCGCATCGTGGTTGCCGATGATGCTGCGATGGTTCGTGCTGGTGTGCGCGACCTTCTGGCATCGAATGCAGCATGGGAAGTTTGCGGAGAAGCATGCGACGGTCGAGAAGCGGTTGAAAAAGTGCGAAACCTTAAGCCGGATGTGATTGTTCTCGACGTGCGAATTCCAGTGATGAACGGCTTCGCCGCGGCTCGCAAAATCCGCGAAGTTTCTCCGGCTACCAAGATTCTGATTTTCAGCATGGACGATCGAGAGGATATTAGCGACATGGCTCAGCAGGCCGGCGCGGATGCCTTCGTGTCAAAGGGAGACTCTCCCAGCTGTCTGCTAAACGCTGTGAAGCGCCTGGCGGAAATGAAACGGAGCGGCGAAGGATCCTAAAATGCGGCTCGTTTGAGCTCTTGTTGCGCCGAATCATTGGCTTAGTTAGTGTGCATCTTTGAGGTTGCGTGGGAGGATGTGATGATGCCTCGTACAATTTATCTCGGGAGATTGATGGGCTTGTACTGCCTGTTCATTGCGACGGCGATGATGTGGCATAAGCAAACGACCGTGGAGGTGATGACGGCGCTCGTTCACAACGCGCCAGTTTTGTTTCTTGCCTCGCTCTTGGCGCTGGTCGCCGGGCTTGCGGTTGTTCTGGCACACAATGCGTGGTCGGGAGGCGCGCTGCCGGTCGTCGTCACGCTTGTCGGTTGGATCTCGCTTATTAAAGGGGTGATCTTTTTGCTTCTGCCGCCTGGAAGTTCAGTCGCGTATTTCGAAGCAATGCACTACAGCCAGTTTTTCTATTTGTACATGACCATTGATCTCGTCCTGGGCATTTTTCTGACAGTAGCTTCGTTCCGCTCGCGTGGCCGAATTTCCGAACTGATACATTCACCGGCGAAAGCCGCTTGAGCTGTAAGATAACGTGGCGTGCACTTCAATCAGTGCCGCTGCTAGAACTGTTCCCATCTCCCGTGCCGGCCAGCAGCGATTTGATCACGAATGAACAGTTAGCGCGGGTTATGACGCGAGAGTTTCTTAGGGCATATTGTGAGTCGAGCCTGACGAAGTGAGGCGAGCTTGGTCCCCTGCGAACTCGTCGGAGTGGTGACGTGAGCGCCTCCAGTCTTCTGCAATACGCTGTGTTTGTCGTAATCGTGGCAATTCTCGTTAAACCGCTCGGTGGGTACATGGCCCGAGTCTTTGGCGACGAGAACACGATCCTCGATCCGTTGCTGCGCCCGCTGGAACGCCTGATCTACCGGCTAACCGGCGTTAACCCTGAGCTGGAAATGGACTGGGCGCAATACTGCGTTGCATTCATCGTATTCGGTTTGATCGGGGCTCTCACGCTGTATGCCATCTTGCGGCTGCAACAATTCCTGCCCTACTTTCACCCTAAATTTCAAAGCACGCGAATGAGCCCAGACCTGGCGATGAACACCGCGATCAGTTACGCCACCACCACTACATGGCAAGCCTACGCCGGTGAAACCACGATGAGTTATACCAGCCAAATCGTCGGCTTGACCGTGCAAAACTTTCTCGCCGGCGCATCTGGATTGGCAGTCGGCGTGGCTTTCGTTCGCGGATTGGCGCGCGAGCAGACCTTCAAACTGGGTAATTTCTGGGTGGATATGGTGCGCTCTGTCTTGTGGATACTGCTGCCCATATCATTGTTCGGCAGTTTGCTTCTGGTTTGGCAAGGGGTGCCAATGAACTGGCACCCCTATGCGCAGGCCACTGCATTGAATGGAAACGAGCAGGTGATCCCCCAAGGCCCCGTGGCGGCGCTTGAAATCATCAAGAATCTCGGCTCAAACGGCGGCGGCTTTTTCAATGCGAATGGCGCTCACCCTTACGAAAATCCTACCCCGTTTAGCAATTTTATCGAGCTGCTTGCAATCGTTTTGCTCCCGGCCGCATTCACCAACACATTCGGCCGGATGATCGGAGAGCCGCGCCAGGGCTGGATGTTGTTCACCGTTATGGTCGTGCTGTTTGTGGCGGGGCTGATGTTGTGCGGCTGGGCTGAGCAGACGGGAAACGTACGGCTGGGCCAGATGCACAGTCTTTCCCTGCGCGCGCAGAAGGGGCAAGCGGGCGGCAACATGGAAGGCAAAGAAGTCCGCTTTGGCATCGGTGGGTCTGTTCTAGCAGCCGTCGTGACGTCCAATACAGCAACAGGCTCGGTCAACTCAGCGCACGACAGCTACACGCCGCTGGGCGGCGCAGTGCCTCTGGTAAACATGCTCTTGGGAGAAATCATATTCGGCGGACTGGGCACGGGTGTTTACAGCATTATTATGATCGCATTGGTAGGTTTGATCCTGGCCGGATTGATGATCGGCAGAATGCCCGAATACCTCGGCAAGAAGCTGGGGCCGCTGGAAACGAAATTCGTCACGCTATATGCGCTCGCATGTCCTCTCGCTGTTCTGTCGGTTACCGCCTTGGCCGTGGCGACGAAAGCGGGGCTGGACGGGCTGGTCACAAATACCGGACCTCATGGCCTCACCGAGATCTTTTATGCGTACACGTCCTGTTTCGCGAACAATGGCCAGAGTTTTGCGGGATTGAATGCGAACACTCCTTTTTACAATTTCACGACCGCTCTGGTAATGATGGTTGGACGGTTCGCCCTTGCCGTACCCGTGCTTGCGCTTGCTGGACTTTTCGCCCGCCAGATCAAGAGGCAAGAGAGACAAAACTCTGTTCCCACGGACAAGCCGCTGTTCGCAATTCTGCTGATTGCAACAGCGCTCATCATGGGTGGACTCAGTTTCCTGCCTGCGCTCACCTTAGGACCAGTTCTTGAGCATTTGATCGGCAGGTAATTCGTGCGCTGCCTCCCGACTCCGCCCCCCACTCCGAACTGACCGGTTCGAGCTGAACCGCTCGCGCGTCCTGCGATTCGACCGGCTCTAGCGCCGGCACCGCGGCAAACCAACCTGCAGCCTTCCCCGAAGCCTGTTTCTCATTTCGATACACTCCCCACGAATAGCTGCTGCATCTTTCGCCCAGATGGAGGATTTTACTGGCGTCATCCGCTGCCTCTCATCAGCGGACGGCAACCCAAATTTGATCGCCAAACCGCCGCGCGTGGCATTCAGGGCCGCAATCGGCAGCCGCGATCGCCTCAAGGAGACAAATGGAGATTGGTTCAGGCGTGCGTATCGGCCCCTTTGAAGTTTTTGCTCCGCTGCAACCCGCCGTCTCGATGGTCCGCCACTACGGCGAACATCACTTCCCCGGCAGATTGATCGTAGTGGAAGGCATCGACGGCTCCGGAAAATCCACCCAGCTGAGCCTGCTGCACAAATGGCTTGAATCAAAAGGCTACGGCGTGGTCTTCAGCGAATGGAATTCCTCGCCGCTGGTGAAAGACACCACCAAGCACGGCAAAAAGAAAAAGTTGCTCACGCCCGCCACTTTCTCCCTGATTCATTCCACCGATTTCGCCGACCGCACCGAACGGAGCATTCTGCCGCTGCTGAAAGCAGGCGCCGTGGTCCTCTGCGACCGCTACGTCTACACGGCCTTCGCCCGCGACGTGGCCCGCGGGATGGATCGCGCCTGGGTCCGCGAGCTTTACGCGTTCGCCGTGAAACCCGCCATCGCCTTCTATTTCCGCGTCCCGCTCGAAACCGCCATCCATCGCCTGCTCGATGGCCGCGACGGTTTCAAATTCTACGAAGCTGGCATGGACCTGAATCTCGCCGACGATTCCGTCGAAAGCTTCCGCCTCTTCCAGGGCCGCATTCTCGCCGAGTACGAAAAAATGATTCCGGAATTCGGCCTCACCGTCGTGGATGCGACGCTGCCCATCGAAGTCCAGCAGATGCAAGTCCGCCAAATCGTGAAAGCACACTTGGATAAAGCCAAGGAATTGAGGGTACAAGCATGAGAGAAACCTACGGAAGGCTTCTGCCGGAGATGCGCCTGGGCGATCTCGCCGGCAAATTGATCGTCATCGAAGGCACTGACGGCGCTGGACGCAGCACTCAGATTGACCTGCTGAAACCGTGGCTGGAAGAGCTAGGCCACGCCGTCGTGGATACCGGCATGACGCGCTCGCCCCTTGCCGGCGACGGAATTCGTCGCGCCAAAGAAGGCAATAATCTCGGCCGCGTCACGCAAGCCCTGTTCTACGCCACGGATTTCGTGGATCGCCTCGAAAATGAAATCGTGCCCGCCCTGCGCGCCGGCTTCATTGTACTCACCGACCGCTACATTTACTCGCTCATGGCGCGCGCCATCGTCCGCGGCATGGACCCCCGCTGGATTCGCAGCATCTACAGCGTCGCGCTCAAACCCGACGCGGTCTTCTACCTGCGCCTTGGCATTGATCAGTTGCTACCGCGCGTAGTCTTCAGCCGCGGCTTCGATTACTGGGAATCGGGAATGGATCTATACCCCGGCCACGATATGTTCGACAGCTTCTGCAGCTACCAATCCGCCCTGCTTACCGAATTCGATCGCCTAAGCGCCGAATTCAATTTCCAAATGGTGGACGCCTCCGCCGACGCCAAAACCGTCTGCGCGCACTTGCAGCAAAATATCCTCCACCTGCTGGAACGCGACTCGCGCAAAAACTTCATCTCGCGCCTCTACAACGATTCCACCACAACGCCGCAACCAGTAGTGCAAGCAACGCTGCAGGAAAAAACTCAAATCCGCGAGCGCGCCGCCAAGCCCGTCGACACAGCCCTATTCGCCGTAGCAAGTCCCGTAGCCGCGCCAAGCACGAACGGCAATGGCAACGGCCACCATCACGCCGCACACTCCGGCGATTGACCGTTGAATGACGTAGCGGCCCGCTTCAGCCGGGCGACTTGGACTTTGCCTTTGAATTTGTAGCGGCGCCGGCTTCTTGTTTTAGGCGGGTGCCTTGGACCTTCGTAGCTCGGGCCTGCCGGTCGGCAGGCGTCTCGCCGGCTCGGTTGCCTTTGAATTTGAATTCGATTTTGCTCTTGCATTATGTAGCGGCCGCTTCGTTCCGCGCTTCTCGGGACGAGGCGGGCAACTTGGCTCCGCCGTCGGTTCGAATTTGCCTTCGTAGGGGCGCACTCTTTAGTGCGCCATCCGCGACGCGGGCACCGCCGGTGGCCGAAAAATGTAATTCGAGATGTGCAGCGAGGTCTCTAAGGAAACGCAATGAAAAGGGCGCTTGCCGCGGCAGTCTTGACTCTGGCGCTGGCACACTCTCAAGCATCCCAGGAACAGACGACTCGTACTGAGATCGTGCTGCCAAATCCCAATCTATTGCGCTGCAGGTCTTCCGATTGCTCTCAGTTGTGGTCCGAAAATCCAGACGCTGACGCCGTACTCCCCACGCAGATCAGGGTTGATGTGGTTCACAACTGCGTCTACGGCTTCACGGCTGTGTACGACAAATCCGTCTCTATGGATGCCCTAGCGGCAGCGATCAACGAACGCTACAAACAATGGGCGTTAGCAGATATGACAAAGCCGTCAATCAGGTTGTGGCGCGTCGAGTCGGAAAAGCTCGCGATCCAATTGAGCGCAGCCGGCAAGAAGGATGAAAAACGGGGTTTCGCATTTTCGGGAACAAAAGTGCTCATATTCTTACCGTTCGGAGGAAGGTCCGCCTGCGCCAATCCCTGAAGCCGCTCGCAAACTACTGCACTGTTTTTGTTCACTGTTGTTGTTGTTGTTGTTGTTGTTGTTGCGCAAATTCCGCCATGGTCTCCGCACTAAGCGGCTTCGACCGAATCACCGTCGTCGGCGGCAACTCCTCCGGTTCCGGCGCATTCATCGGCGACACCGCCACCATCACGCTCAATTCACTCGACGCGTCACCTTTGTAAACTCCCCGCGTCGGCGGCACGTCCGCATAGTCCCTTCCCACCGCCACGCGAATATGTCGCTCGCAACCCTGCAAATTATTCGTCGGGTCAAACGCCACCCAGCCCAAATCCCCTAAATACGCTTCCACCCAAGCGTGCGTCGCGCCCGCTGCCGATCGGTCATGCGCCTTATCCTCGTGATACAAGTACCCGCTCACATAGCGGCAAGGAATCTTCAGCCCCCGCACCAGCGTAATCATAATATGCGCGAAATCCTGGCACACTCCGCGCCGCGCCTCAAGTGCATCATCAATCGGCGAATCCACATTCGTGCTGTTCGGCACGTACTCAAAAAGCTCGTACAGCCCGGCATTCAATTCCTGCAGCAACGCGAGCGGATTCCCGCGCCGCCGCAATTCCAGCTCGTCCGCCAGCTTTTCCAGCAGGTGAGTGGGAGCCGCGTATTGGCTCGGCAGCAACATTTCCCAGTAGTCCGTTTGCGCCACGCGCGCGTCCAGATCGCTCCAATCCCCGGCGACCTCCAGCAACAAATCCGGCGCCGGCAGCACATCCACAATCGCCTGCGCCGTCACTTCAATCAGCGCATGTTTCTGAGGAATATCGAAGTGGTGCACCGCATTGCCGTAAAAATCGCGGTACATCATCATGCTTGCCCGCGGCTGCACGTCCAGCGTAAAGCTCAGGCAGCGCTGACGGAAATCCGTGCGCGGCTGCATGCGCACTTCCATCACGCTCTCCCGCACCGCGGGTTCGTACCTGAAACTCGTAATGTGCCGCACCGAATAAGCCATATGCTCCGCCGCGCCTCGTTTACGACGCCAGCTCCGACTCAATCGAGTAATCAAAATAAATCTGATGAATCGCCGCGTGAATCTGCGCGCACTCTCCGCGCACATTCTCCAGATATGCTTGCCCGCCGTCGGCCATCACTTCCTCGATCTGGCTATAGCTCAACTGCGCTCGCATCTTGCCCGCAATGCGCGTCGGCAATTTCTCCCGCCGCTCCGTCAACTCCCCAATGATGTGCAGCGCCGCATTTACCCGATCCACGGAAAACCGCACCGAATGCGGAAAATCCGGATTCAACAGTAAAAACTCCGCTACCCGCAAAGGACGTATCTCCGCCGTATAAGCTTTGCAATAAGCCTCAAACGCCACGCAAGCGCGCAACAATCCCACCCACCCAAGATATTCCGCGCTTTCCACCGCCTGGTCCGCCGGATGCGCCACGCGTTTGAAATGCGTCTCGAGCAAAGCCGCCAGCGCGTCCGTCCGTTCCACGTATCGCCCCAGCTGAATAAATTGCCAGCCTTCGCCGTGGCTCATCGTCCCATCAGTGATCCCCTGAAAAAGATGCGCACCTTCTTGCACCGTCTGAAAAAATGCGTGCGATTTCAGCATCCACGCTTCTTCCGGCCAGGTTTCAATAACCTCCAGGTACAACCGGTTCAGCTGCTCCCACATTTCCGAACTGCACTGCTCGCGCACATGCCGCAGATTCTCCCGCGCCATCGCGATACAAGAAACAATGGACGAAGCGTTCGTCCGGCTGAACACCAGCATAGTGATCAGCCGCGTGGGATCCACCGGCCCCTGCGTCGCCGGCATCCGCAACGCCTCCAGGAGAAATTTCCAGCGTCCCAATCCCGCTTCCGGAGATTGATCCAGCCACAGCTGCATCTCCACATCCAGCAGACGCGACGTCTGCTCCGCGCGCTCCAGATAGCGGCTCATCCAGTACAAACTGTCCGCCACGCGCGACAGCATCCCCGCGTCCCGCTGCATGCTGCGCCCGAAATAATTTCGCGGAGTTCTCATCTTCTAAGCCAACGACCCTCCCGCAAGCCCCTTCCAAACATCGTCAGCGATTTGCGCCGTCCGGTCGTCCGCATTCGCCGCGCGCAACACCCATGTATCCTTGCTTCCGCCGCCCTGCGACGAATTCACCACCAGCGATCCCTTGCGCAACGCCACCCGCGTCAATCCGCCCGGGACTAAAGTCACCTTCTCGCCCATCAGAATATAAGGCCGCAAATCAATGTGCCGCGATTCCACTTCGCCATCAATCAAACAAGGCGAGCTGGAAAGCGCCAAGGTCGGCTGCGCGATGTAATTCCGCGGGTCGGCGATAATTCGCGCGCGAAATTCCTCGCGCTGCTGTTTCGTGCTCTGCGGCCCGATCAACATCCCATATCCGCCGGATTCCCCGACGGCCTTCACCACCATCTCCTCCAGATTGTCCAGCACGTGGTGACGTTGCGCGGCGTCCGTCAACATATACGTCGGCACATTCGGCAAAATCGGCTCTTCGCCCAAATAAAATCGAATAATGTCCGGGACGTACGCATACACCGCCTTGTCATCCGCCAAGCCCGTCCCAATCGCGTTCGCCAAACTCACATTCCCCGCTCTGTAAGCGTTGAAAAGCCCCGGCACGCCGAGAAACGAATCGCGCCGGAAACACAGCGGATCCAGAAAATCGTCATCCACGCGCCGGTAAATCACGTCCACGCGCCGCGGTCCCGCCGTCGTGCGCATGTAAACCACGTTGTCATGCACCAGCAGGTCGCGCCCCTCCACCAATTCGATCCCCATCTGCTGCGCCAAAAACGTATGCTCGAAATAAGCGGAATTCGATACACCCGGAGTCAGCAGCACCGTCACCGGATCCTGCGAGTAAGCGCAATTCTCCGGCGCCAGCGTCCGCAAAGTCGAAAGCAAAGCTTGCGGATAATGATCAATCGGCGAGACTCCATAATCGCGGAACATTTTCGGAAACACGCGCTTCAAAGCCTTGCGGTTTGCCAACATGTACGAAACGCCGCTCGGCACGCGCAGATTATCTTCCAGCACCACGAAGTTTCCGTCCGGCAGCCGCACCAGGTCCGTCCCGCAAATGCTCACGTAAATATCCCGCGGCACGTTCAACCCGCGCATCTCGCGCCGAAAATGCTTGCAGCTGTAAATCAGCTCGCGCGGCACAATGCCTTCACTCAGAATCCGGCCTTCGTGATAAATATCGCGCAAAAATAAATTCAGCGCAGTTACTCGCTGCGTCAGTCCTTTTTCGATTTTGACCCACTCGACGGCCGGAATAATGCGGGGTATCAAATCATTCGGGAAAATGCGCTCAGTCCCTTCCTTGCTTCCATACACCGTGAAAGTAATTCCTTCGTGCAGAAATGTCAGGTCGGCGGCCTGCTGGCTCTTGCGCAATTCTTCCGGCGGCAGTCCCACCAGCGTCCGATGCAACGCCTGGTAACACTCGCGCGGCACACCCGGCGCCACGAACATCTCATCATAAGCGGTGTCAAAGTGGTATTTCACAAAAGGGCGGGAACTTCCATACGGTGATGGGACGGCCGCTGCGGTCATCAGTCCTTCCGTGCTCCAACTTCGAGCCCCGAACTCTCGGAACCGCGCACCGCGTAAATCTGTCTCGTTTCTGTCGTAGCCCGGGTCCGAGCTGTTGCGGGAGCTTCACTCTAGATACCCTCGGCGTCCAGGTCCAATACAAATTCCTGATTTATCCGATAAATCTTATCGCTTTAATGAAACGGACAACTTCCGGTGGAACCGCGATTGAAGAGTTTGCAGCAGCTTTTAACTCTTAACTGTTAACTCCCAACTCCTAACTTTCGACTGTCAACTCCTCCCCGCCATCCTCCGAATCCTCGGATCCCGAAATACGTCCGCCTCATCCGTGCTCCGCGTCGAAAATTCCGACACAATGGCTCCTCGTGGCCCCGCCTGAAACCAATGCGGCGTGTCCGGATATATCGTGTACTGCTCCCCGGGCTCCAAATGAATCTCATGCCCCACAGTATAAAAATCTTCCGACCCCGCCGGCGGGCGACATCGCGGCGCAGCAGCCCGCTCCCCTGGCACGTAAAGCGAAACGCTCCCCCATCGGCAGCGAAAAGTTTCTTCCTTGCCCGGCACTCCACCAATCGTCGGGTGCCAATGCTCCGGACAAGTCTGCCCCGGAATCATCACCAATTCCTTCGCGCACACCCGCTCCGTATTCACATAAGTAAGAATCTGCAATCCGCTCTTCGCCAGCTCGCCCAACCCAAAATCCGCCACTTCCATCCGCTGCTGCTCTTCAGGAGTGATCAAGATCCCCGCGTGCCGCAGCAGTTCCACGGCCGCCAGCGCAATTTCGTCGTTCCTCAAAGCGCCCTCGCCTCTTCCTTATACAACATCGCCGCACGAGGAGTCAGCGTTTTGCAGAGCAGAAATCGCAATTGCCGGTGTGCAAATTGCCGCGCTGGACGAGATTCCCGCCATGGGAGTAGCATTGCCAGTTATGCCGTACGAACATACCGACCGGGAGTACGAGCCCGAGCCTCAGGCATCTTCATCGCGAGGAGGCGTCCCGCCGCGAAAAATCGCCGGAGTTGGAGTGCTCGACCCGCCCGTACCTCCCAAGCGGCAACCCGGACCGCTTACGCCGCTCCCAGCGTCTCTGCTCATACGTATTTTCGCGGTGATAATTCTTGTCGGAGTAGCAATCGCCGTAGCCATGCTGCTTCTCGCACGACATTGATCGGCACAACAACGGCATCCCATTCCACACCGAGGTAAATCCCAACCGTGAACCGCTTCCTACTTCACCACTTCGTCTCACGCGTCCTGGCCATCTCATCATTCGCCGTCGCGATTGCCGCGCCGTCCGCCACAGCCCAAAAATCCTACGATCCCGGCGCGACCGACACCGAAATCAAGATCGGCAACATCGCGCCCTGCACCGGCTGGGCGAACCAGTACGCCGCCGTCGCACGCGCCGAAGCTGCCTACTTCCAAATGATCAACGACCGCGGCGGAATCAACGGCCGCAAAATCAGTTTCATCAGCTTGGACAACGCCTCCGACCCCGCCAAAGCGCTCGACCTCGCGAGCAAACTAGTCGAACAGGAACAGGTCCTGCTGATCTTCAGCTCCATTGGCACCGAGGACAATCTAGCCATCCGCGCCTATCTAAACGACCACAAAATTCCGCAGCTCTTCGTCGAATCCAGCTCGGCCGTTTTCAATGACCCATCCCATTTCCCCTGGACCATGGGATTTTTCGCCACGTATCGCAACGAAGGCATCGTCTACGCTCAATACATCCTGCAAAACAACCCAGCTGCGAAGGTCGGCGTGCTCTACGCAAATAACGATGCCGGAAAAGAATATCTCGCAGGGGTGCACGATAGACTCGGCAACAAAGCCTCAGTGCTATTAGTGAAGGAAGTTTCCTACCAGGTTTCCGATCCGTCGCTGCAACCGCAAATCACGGCGCTGAAAGATTCCGGCGCCGATGTCTTCCTGAATTTTTCGCTCGGGCCGTTCACCACGCAGTCCATTCGCACCGCCTACGATGCAGGCTGGCATCCACTGCAATTCATCCCGAACGCTTCCCTCTCCGTCGCCGCGTTCCTCGAACCAGCCGGCCTCGAAAAATCCGCCGGAATCATCAGCAACGCCCGCTCCAAGAGTTGGCTGTCCTCGCGCGCGCAAAGTGATCCCGCCGTGCGCGAATTTCTCGATTGGATGAGCAAGTACAATCCCGGCGCCAGCCTTCGCGACCAAAACAACGTAGCAGGCTACGAGCGCGCTCAAGCCCTCGTCGCAGTCCTGAAAAAATGCGGAGACAATCTCACTCGCGCCAACGTAATGAAGCAAGCCGCTAGCCTCGATCTAGAACTCGGAATGCTTCGCCCCGGCATCAAACTCACAACCAGTCCCACCGACTATCAACCAATCAAGCAGTTATTCCTCATACGCTTCGACGGCAAATCATGGCTTCCGTTCGGCAGCACCATCGGCGAGTGACCGCACGATTAGAAAGCGGCTTGTCAATACCTCACTCGGAAGGGCGAGGCTTCAACCCCGCTGTGAAGCGTCACAAGAAGAACGGGCTATGGCACCCGAAGCCGTGCTTTTCGATCGCGGCAAATATTCGCGCAGCAGGTTTTGACTCTTAACTCTTCACTCTTAACTCTTCACTCTTAACTCTTCACTGTCAACTCTAAGCTCTCGACTCTCACCGTCATACTTACACCAAATCACCGCAACAATTCCGGCGCCGCTTCCTTGGGAAACTGCGCTCCGCTCGGCAATTGAATATCAAACTGCTCGTCGTAACCCGAGAACGTCACTATCCCTCGCGGCTTGGCCGAATCGCCTTCCACATATTTCGTTGGTAGACGGTCGATGGTCCCAATCCAAATCGTATGCAGCGGTATCGTCAACGCCTTGTCTTCGACCTTCCAGATTTCGCTCGAGACTCCGTCCACCGCTTCGTTGCCCATCGGCGTGATCGTTGCCCCATCCTCGGTCGCATAGAGCGAAAACGGTGGAACGATGCGTTCCTGGTCGGCGCTGAAGTAGCGCACACCCATCTTCTTTTTGTCCGGTCCGTCCACCAATCGCGTACACGCCCTCAAATTCGCTGGACGGCGCTCTGCGTTCCACATCGCGTCCAGCATATCCGCGGATCGGTGGAACAGAACCGTCTCCGTTGCAATAAACTCCGTCTTGCTCGGGGGATTGCCCTTCGTTTCCAGGTAGTGCGCGATGTTCTTATCGCATTGATACTCCGCGTCAGTCATTGTGCCTCCGTCCTCGCCGGTAACAATGTGCGCGCGGAACGACCGCACATTTTTCAGCCCAGTTTCCGACTGCATAAAGACTGTCCGCCCATCGACGGCGGGTTTGCGGCTACACCCGAAACAGAGCAGCGCCACAGCAATAGCGACCAAGCCCCATGCACAATCTTTCAACGTTCCACCTCGTCAGCCGGATGGGCCCAGCAACACTATAAGGTGCGGCCCTCCCCTGCGGTTGGCTTGGTTTGCACACTTGTGCCGTCAGTCTCAATGACAACGATTTTTGGCGGGAAAGTGGCGGGCCTGAGAGGAGTCGAACCTCCGACAACCTGGTTCGTAGCCACAATGCTCTGGTTTTTTCGAGGCGACATTCTGGCTTGCTAAAACTTAATATACCTTTACAGGCCAATGTTTATAGCGTATTGTCACTCCGCCATGCAACCGCCAACCTTTATGCAACCGGACCGGGATTGACCGAATAGGTTGCACAGGGGCTGCACGGACCAAAAGGGAGAGACGCCGATGGTCAAGAGCCAAAAGGTCGCACGACGGTTCCGCTTCTCCGCCGAAAAACTCGCCACCCTTCCCATCCCTGCCGACAAGCCTGCAATTTATTACGACTCAGACGTCAAAGGGTTGTGCTATCGCATTCAACCATCGGGCTCATCGGTTTTCTTTGTTTTGAAGAAACTTGCCGGCAAGACCTACCGCAAGACTTTGGGCAATGGGGATTTGAAACTGCCGGCTGCCCGGGAGTGCGCCCTGGAACTCTTGGCTAAGGTTGCAAAGTGGCTGGCCGGCGACCGCCAGGATCTCTGCCCGATGCTTCGGCCGCTGGATGATTCGAAGCTGACGTTTCAACAAGCGTTCGAAATGTACTTGAAATCTCCCAGGAAGCGAGTGACGAACCGGGAACGCGCGGAGGAGCGCAGTCGAGAGTTGTTCGACCGGTATCTAGTTGATATCGGCGCAAAGCCGGTGGACGAGATCACAACCACCACGGTCAGTTCCCTACACGAAAGACTGACGAAGAAATTTGGACCGATCGCCGCGAATCGAGCGCATGAAGTCTTGCGCGCGACTTTCAATCACCTGATTGCGAAAGGTCTCTGGACCACCACGAATCCGTCTAGGGGCGCCACGCGCAACCCTAAGAAAGAGGCTATGAGGATCCTCGAACCGGACGAACTCAAGCCGTTCTTCGATGCCCTCGACGCGGATTCGAACCGCACGGCGGCCCGATACTTCGCGCTGCTGTTTGCTATTGGCCCACGAAAACGGAATCTATACGCCGCAAAATGGAACGAATTTTCTTTGTCACGCAAAATCTGGACCATTCCGGCCGAAAAATCGAAGAGCGGGAAAGAAATGGTGCTTCCACTCAAGCGGGAAGCGATTGTGATTCTGCGGGAAATGGAGCAGAAGCGAAAGGACAACTGCCCGTGGCTGTTCCCCTCAAAAACATCCGCCTCCAAACACATCGAAGATTTTTCGAGGCAGTTCACGCGCATCCTAAAGCGTGCCGCCATCAAGAACTTCACTTTCCATTCACTGCGTCGCTCATTCATCGCCTATAACTTAATGTCCGGAGCCCCCATGCCGGTCGTGTCCGAAGCCGCTGGCCATCGCAATTTAGATTCCATGAAGCCGTACGCAAGGTTTGCGAAGGGCGCTGTGGCACGCGCTTTGGAGATGGGCGAACAGGAAATCCAGACAAGGATGGCCGAGGCCGAGGCCGAGAAGAAAGAGCAAGCGCAACTCACCGCATAAGGACAGGGTGCAACGTGGCACGACGAATCAAAATCACAATCGCAAAGAATGGCGACACCACCGTTGAGACGCTTGGCTTCAAAGGGCCATCGTGCAAGGAAGTCACCCAACAACTCGAACAGGCTCTCGGTACCGTCACCTCCAGCAAAAACACCAAGGAGATATTCGAACGCGAACGACCGTTCCGGAAGAGAAAGCAGAAGGACGGGACCTGGAAAAGAATGTATCTGTTGCGCCAAGATAGTAATGTCCCCTTTTCTCCAAAATAGAAATGTCCCCCTAAAGTAGACCTCTGAAAGGAGGTCAGATTGGGGCGGACGGAGATGAGTCAGGAGGAATTGCGGAGGGTGGAAGTGCTGGCGAGGGTGCGCAGCAAGCAACTGCGGGTGGTAGACGCGAGCCGGCTGCTGGGAGTGAGTTACCGACAGGCCAAGCGGTTGTGGAAGCGCTATCGCGAAGAGGGACCTGCGAGTTTGCAACATCGCAGCGCCGGGTGCACCTCGAATCATGGCTATGCGCCGAAGTTTCGGCAGCGGGCGCTGGATCTGGTGCGGAAGAAGTACGGCGGGCCGGTGGGCGAGCGTTTCGGGCCGACGCTGGCGGCCGAGCACTTGGACGCAGAAGATGGGCTGGTGGTGAATGCCGAGACGCTGCGGCTCTGGATGCTGGAAGCAGGACTGTGGAGTCGGCAACGGAAGCGGCGCAAGCACCGGCGACGGCGCGAGCGCAAAGAACATTTTGGAGAGCTGGTGCAGATGGATGGCAGCTTTCATCGGTGGCTGGAGGAGCGCGGACCGGAGGGCTGCTTGATCGACATGGCCGACGATGCGACCAACACGACCTGGGCGCAACTGGGGGAACAAGAAACCATCTGGGCGGTGGCGGATGCGCTGCGCGCCTGGATCGAGCAGTACGGCGTTCCCTTGGCACTGTACGTGGACTGGAAGAACTTGTACAAGCGGCCGGCCAATGCGCGGGAGCGATTACGAGGGGAAGAACCGATCACGCAGTTTGGGCGCATGTGCACGAAGCTGGGGATCGCGGTGATCGCCGCCAGTTCGCCGGAAGCCAAGGGCCGCATCGAGCGGATGCACGGCACGCATCAAGACCGGCTGGTGAAGAAACTGCGGCGGAAGCAGATCCCCAGTCACGAAGCGGCGAATGTGTACCTGGGGAGGGAATATCTGCCAGAACACAACCGGCGGTTCGCCCGTGCGGCGGCCAGGCCGGAAGACTACCACCGGCGGGCACCGCGGGCTGCGGAACTGGATCGGATTTTCCGGCTGGAGAACGAGCGGACCATCGGGAACGACTGGGTGGTACGTTACGCGAATCACTATTTTCAGCTGGAGCCGCAGAGCCGCCATTATGCCCCGGCGCGGAGCAAGGTGCTGGTCTGCGAAGGGCGGCACGGTGGCATCCGCATCGAGTATGGCGGTCGTGCCCTTGGCTGGAAGCAAATTGCGGCGCCCCTGAAGCCACCGGCCAGGGCGGAAGCGGCGGGTGCAGGCGTCGCGGTAGCCATTGCGAAACGGAAGTGGACACCGCCTGCGAATCATCCCTGGCGAGAAGCGGCCCGACGGGTGCAGCAGAAAAAAGCGGCCGTGGCGGAGCGGGCATCGTTGGCCCGGCCCTCCGCTTCGCCCTAAACGTTCCGCCCTTCGGGCTCCACAGGGCTTCGCTGCGGGCCGGGCCAACGATGGACAAACAACAAACCGAAAAGCAAAAAGGGGACATTTCTATTTTGGTAAGGAAGGGGACATTTCTAATTTGGTTTGACACGCCATGCACTGAATCCAACGCATCCCAGAAATCACGACCCGCAATCCGCGCAACGTAGCATAGGCACAATCTTGCCTGTGCGCTTTCTCTCGAATCCTCCATACCACCCAAGTGAACGTT
>JBEKHD010000008.1:0-251019 GCA_050012455.1 Candidatus Acidiferrales bacterium
TATGATCTGGGGTACTTCGATTTGGAGACTCGAGTGCTCGAACCGCTGGAAAATCCCTTCGGCCCAAAAGTGTTACCCATGTCTTAGGTACATTGTGTAACCCATGTCTCCGGGCTGGACCCTAAAGAAGTGGTCGGGGCGAAAGGATTTGAACCTTCGACCTCCTGGTCCCGAACCAGTGGATAAAATCACATAAGTCGCTGTCCTGGCGTCACTTATTGGTATTCGGGCCGCTTTCTGATGGGCAAGTCGAGACAAGTCGTCGCCGAATGCCGGTTAGAACCTAGCGAATTGATTCGAAACGGGTGAGCCGGTGGGATTGCGCCTGGGGTCGAGAATTTCCGTGCTGTTTGGCACAGCGAATTTAGGCTGAATGCTGGCAGTAGCAACTGCACGCGCGGAGAGCGACGGCACGTCAGTGAGAGTGGCTCGCGGTAGACGCACGTCGTCAAGCGGAATCTCATGTTGCGCGGCAAGGCGCGGTTGAATCATCGCCGCTCTTCACTCGGAACGCACGACGCGGTTCTCCTTCGCACCAAACTGGCTTATTGACCGGCAGCAACTCGAATCGGCACCTTATCCGCGAGCGCCAAATGCGCTTGCTTTTCCATTTGTAGAATCACGGCGGAGAAGTCTTGTTCGTTTCCTGGCGTCATTTGCGCCGCATTGACCTCCAGCGCCGCTCGCGCCGCGGGCATCTGCGCGCCAACTGCGGCGGCGAGTTTGAGTATGAGTCCGAAATCCTTGTTCATCAGGCGCAGCGGAAATTGCGGGCTGTAATCGTTGTTGATCGCTCTCTGCAGTTTGCCCACATGCGCTGGAGAGACGACCGCGGTCTGCGACAGCACGTCGAGCAAGCGATTGCGTTCGAGGCCAGCCTTTTCGCCCAGGGCAACGGCCTCGGCGATCGCTTGCATCCCGATTCCCAGCAGGCTGTTCACGACGAGCTTCATCGTCGCTCCTGAGCCATTGGGTCCTACGTGAAAATATTTTCGAGCGATCGCGCGAAAGATTGCCTCTGAGGCGTCGAAGCAATCGCGGGAACCGCCTCCGAACAGGACGAGCGCGCCCTGCTCGGCGATCGGAGTGCTGCCGGACAAGGTCACGTCCAGGAAGTTGACTCCGCGCTTGGCGCCCAGCTGCGCCAGTTTCGTGGAGGTCTCCGGATAAACCGTGCTCAGGTCAATGCATAGCGAGCCGGGACGCGCGGCAGCGAAGGCGTCGTCCGCTCCGTTAAAGACGCTCATGACAGCTTCATCATTTGGAAGGCAGGTCAGCAGGACGTCGCAACCGGAGCAGAGCTCCGCAATGCTTCCGGAGACGGCGCCGCCATATTGAACGAGTTCCTCCGCTTTGCCGCGGTCCCGGTCATACGCGGTCAGCTGGAAACCCGCTTGCAGCAAGCGTTGCGCGATGGGGCGCCCCATGTAACCGATCCCGATGAATCCCAGCTTGTCTTTTCCCGCTGTTATTGGCTTCATGTCGAATCAACCTTTGGCCGCCGGCCGGCGAGATTGAGGTGGTATGAACGGTATTGAATGTCAATTCTCGCCTGCCGGCGGCATGCTCGTCTGTTTTTTCACTTCCCGAAAGCAGACAAGTGCAAATGGCGTGCCACAAATAGGGATTTTTCGGAACAAGAGGGGTCTACGGCTAAGTTGGTGAATCCACGAGGGGTAAAGGCACGCCGAGACGATCGCGGCAGATGATGGATCCGTCTTGCGTCTCCCCAGCCTTCGACAGATTTCGACAGCCTGTCCAAAGCCTGTCCAAGGACCGGACACCTTTATCCTCCGCCGTGACTGACTCTCCCGTGCCTTGTTAAAACCGATATGTAAAGCCGGCGTTTCCGTCGATGGGTGCGGCGTTGTAGGTCAGCGTGTGGAAAAAGGTCCCGGGCTCGAAACCGGCGAGGTTGAATGCAAGGATTACATGCGCGATGGGAGACCAGCGAATCTCGAGATCGCCTTGATTGCCCAGATAGCGAGCGCGGCTGGCGCTGGCTGGATCGATCAGGATTCCGCTTCCAAAAGCATAGACCCCGTCGTGTGTTGATTCCCTCCAGTACCAGTCCCACGCAAAGGCTCCCGTGACATTTGCCTTCAGCTGGAATTGAATGACCGGATGCAGATCGATCAAATTCTGCGGTCCCAGCGTGGGCGCCATTTTGGGAGCAAAGTATGCGCCTCGTGGGAACAGGGGATTGAAAGTTCCGAGAGGCTGATTGGCGGGGTTGCCGTCGCCGCTGTAAACATCTGCGCGTAGTAATGGTCGAGGACGAAAGCGCACGCGAGCGAAAGTGTATCCCGTTTCCGTTGACGCGCTCCAGGCGCGGATCGAGGCGCTTCCGAAACTTCCCCATTGAATGTTCGGCTCCCAGTTGTAGTCCAGGCCTTTCCCGAGGGGGCGGAAAATTCTGGCTCCGACGGTCTGGCGCGACTCAGGTGCAGTGCCTCGGTTATACGTGGCGGCTTTGGTGTCTGCACCAATGTAGTAGATGTCGGCTTGCCCGCGGCTCACGATGGGTGCCGGAACAGTCAGATAACTTCCCCACAGGCCCTCGGCGTGATTCGGTACATCGTCGAAAAAGCCAAGATTATTCTCGACCGGTTTGACGGCGAAGAGATCCAACCTGACGTGCGCGTTTTCCGCGATCACGCGAAATCCATCGAAGCTCAGCTTTACGTTGGGGCCTTCGTTGTTGTCGAGCAAGCGGCCCGTGCCAAGAACGATTTCTTGTCGTCCCGCCCGCAGGCTTATTCCTTGTCGGCTGCTGACGTGCGAGCCGATTTCGATAAACGCCTGATGAACGTCGCCGCGGTCTTCGTCAATTTGGGGCCGTGGGCCGCCATCCCTGCCATCTTCGAAGTCGAACTCGAACTCGCTAAAGAGGCGGAAGTAGCGGCCGGCATGGAAATCGAAATGGGGCGTCACTCGGTTCATGACGTATCCATTGTGGTCTTGAGGTCCGGCGCCAAGCATCCAATTGTCGAAATACTCGTATTCGACGCGATATTCGAACCCAAGCGAGAGGTACAGCTGCGGATTTTTGCCGAGCGGGATGTACTTTACGCGGTCGAAGAAGTCCGTGCGCTTTGAAGAATCTACGAGAAAACTCCAATCCTGTTCTGCAGGAAATGGATTTAACGGCGGACGCGCGGGAACGCCAGCGGGACCGGGTGGCTGAGGGTCCGGAGTCTGCGCCCTGGCTGGCACCGTCCAGAGCCCAATGAGAAAAACGATCAGCACAGGCCGCCAGCAGCCCGCACGCTCATTGAAGAGCCGGAAGATCCGACGGTGCATCAGGGAACACGCGGCACAGCGCGATCCATGTTGTGATCAAGATCTGCCTTGGAGATGTGCAGCGGCTCAACGGAATCTGATGGAGTTAGCGTGATACGCATGCATTTAAAGGCAGGGCAGTTACTCTTTGTAGCAACGCTGCGCACGGGGACCAGCACGTTGGCCTCCGGGTAGTACGCTGCGGCGCTCCGGCGGGCGATCGCATAGGGAACGATTGCAAAGCGATTGGCCTTGCGGACTTCTCCTTCAAAGTGACTGTAAATATCCACGATCTGGCCGGCACGAAGATTTCTTGCCTCCATATCAAGCGGGTTCAGGAATAGCACGCGTCGGCCATCAAAGACGCCCCGATAGCGGTCGTTCAGTCCGTAGATCGTGGAATTGAACTGATCATGGCTGCGAATCGTTGTCAAAAGAAATTCGTCGGGCTTCAGCTCATGCTTCGGGATGGGGCAGACGGTCAGCTTCGCTTTGCCTGTGCTCGTCTTGAAGATGCGCTGCTTCGCGGCATTCGGCAAATAGAAGAACCCCTCACTGGCAAGTCGCGCGTTGAAGTTCGCGAATCCCGGAATCACTCTGGAAATCGCATCGCGGATCAGGTTGTAATCCGCCGCAAATCCGAGCCAGTTGGTGCTCGTTCGAGACCCCAAAGTAACGTGCGCAAGATTGGCGAGGATCGCCACGTCGCTCATCAGATCAGGCGAAGCCGGCGGAAAAAATCCCTGAGAGGGGTCGATAATCCCCATCGAATCTTCGACCGTAAGGAACTGCCGGCCAGTCTTCTGTATGTCTTCCTCCGTGCGCCCCAGGCAAGGCAGAATCAAAGCTCTTTCCCCGGTAATCAGGTGAGAGCGATTTAGTTTGGTCGAAACGTGAGCGGTAAGCTTGCAGCGCTGCATAGCGTGCGCGCTGTAGACTGTGTCAGGCGTGTTGGAAAGAAAATTGCCGCTGATCGCAAAAAACACTTTTACGTCTCCATCGAACATGGCGTGCAGCGTCTCGACGGTGTCATACCCCGACTTCCGGGGTGGTTCAAAGTTGAACTCTTTTCCGAGGGTATCCAGAAAAGCTTTCGGTGGACGCTCCCACACACCCATCGTCCGGTCACCCTGGACATTCGAGTGTCCACGCACACATACAGTGCCTGCCCCGGGGCGCCCCATGTGGCCGCCAACCAGCAGAAGATTCACGACCATCGATACATTATCAACGCCGTTGCGCTGCTGCGTAACACCCAGGCACCACGCGATTATGGTCTTCTTTGAGGCGGCGTACATATCAGCGGCCACACGCAGCTGATTTCGGCTCAGGCCGCTGTTCTCCTCAATGTCTTCCCAGCTTGTGGCTTCCACATCGGCCAGCAGCGCTTCGAAACCTTCAGTGAACGTTTGAATGAACTCTCGGTCAATCGCCGAGGCGTGCCCCGCACGCTCGCGCTCGAACAGATCTTTCAGAATTCCTTTGATTGTCGCTACGTCTCCGTTGACGCGCACGGGCAAATACAGATCGGCCAGCGCCTGACCCTTGCCCAGCAGCGCAAACGGCAGCTCCAAAGGATTCGGGTAATCCTGGGGGTTTGGATTCGTTACCCTCATCAGGCTTACTTCAGGCAAGGGATTGACTGCGATGATCTTTGCGCCCTGGTCCTTGGCCTTCTGCAGCGACGTCAACATTCGCGGGTGATTTGTCCCCGGATTGTTTCCGAATATGAAGATGAGTTCGGAGCTCTCCATGTCTTCCAGCGTGGCTGTGCCCTTGCCGACGCCGAGCGTCTCAACCATCGCAACTCCCGACGATTCGTGGCACATGTTGGAGCAGTCCGGAAGATTATTGGTGCCGAACTGCCGCGCGAACAGCTGCAGCAAAAACGCAGGCTCGTTGGTCGTCTTGCCAGACGTGTAGAAACTGGCTTGGTCGGGCGAATCCAGACTGTTCAGCGCCTCCGCGATCATCTTAAAGGCTTCTGGCCAGGTGATCGGCTGATAATGTGTCGCGTTCGCCTGCCGTACCATTGGTGAAGTCAGACGCCCCTGCTGATTCAGCCAGTAATCTGATTTCGCCGCCAGCTCTGCTATCGAATACTTCGCGAAAAATTCCGCGCCGACACGCTTTTTTGTAGACTCGTCCGAGACGGCCTTGGCGCCATTCTCGCAAAACTCAAACGTCTTCCGCTTCTTGTCAGGGCTTGGCCATGCGCAACTCTGGCAGTCGAACCCCTTGACATGGTTGATCTTCAAAAAAGCTTCGCCCGAGCGAACCGGACCCATTTCACCAAAGCCATAGAGCATCGTGTTCCAGATTGCAGGAATGCCGGCGGCCTCTGCAGAGGCACGACCAATTCTGAGCCTGCCGATATCCGGTGGGTTTTGCGCTTGCAGGGACGTCGAGCTATTCGGATCCAACTCCGCTGCAGGCTCTGCTGCTGTGCCGGTTACGGCCTTCGTGCGCAGGTCCTGCTTGGCGCGATAGTGCCCGTCCCTGCACTGTTCGTCCCCCTGAATTACGTCCGAAGCGTCTGGCGTTTTCATCGTTTCCTCCTCTTCCATCTGCGATGCCCAGCGCGCCTCGCGGCCACAGTCACGACCTGTAACTGTTGAGCTCGATCTTTCTCCCCGGACAGGACTAGCATCAAAGCGAATACCGGTTCACCGACGCGCGCAGCGTCGCGATTGGTCGCGACGGACAGTGTCTTCTTTAACATAGGCGCAAGCAGTTCCGCGACGGCTTTGCTGGGATTGTTGGACATGTCGATCTCCCGTCACCATTCGAAACAACAGGCACCCGGCATAGCGATTTCGCGGAATGGACGTTCGATCGTTACCGCGGATCTTTGCGTTCGCTGACTGCGTGAGTTGGAACTACGTTCCCAGCTTGAATCTTCTTGGCAAGAAGCCACGCACCACCTTGCTCACCTATCACCATCCCCAACAATCCGACCAGAGCAATGATGGGCGGCGCAGGACTTTTGACTCGAATGACCCCGTACAGGACACCCACAAGCGTGCCCACTACGAATGAGATGAGCAGTGCTTTCATTTCAAACTCCCTTCAGTCACGCTGCCGTGCCATGTGGCTGACCGCGTTGGTCGCGGTCGTACCAACGCGCGTGCGATTACGAACTGATTGTCCGCACGTGGCTGCTGGGTCTTTTACTTCAGAATTTGTTTTCCGTCCATAGCGTCAGTCGAAACTGAGCACCTGTTTTACTTTCGCCTGTCCGGCGGCCACTCGGCTGTATGCATCCACGGCTTTTTCGAGTGGAATAATTTCAACCGGCGGCGGTCTCAAAACTCCGATTTCAAAACCGAGCAGGAGCTCACTCTCAATTTCCGCTATCTGCTGCGAAGTCAAGCCGTAACTGTCCACTCCGAGCAGCCGGGAGGAATTATGGTAGAAGTCAACGAGGTTGAAAGTGACGCGCGGATCTCTGCTCGAGATCACAACCTGTCGCCCTCCAACCCTGAGTGATCGCAACGCCGGTTCGAACATCGGACCACCCACGGTGTCGAAGACCGCATCAACGCCTCGGCCCGCCGTCAGCTCCAAGACTCTTTCACGAACAGCTTCGGTCTTGGTATTGACGAACGACTCTGTACCCGGTATCGGATCGGACGAAATGTCCGCACCGATAACGCGCGCTTGTTTCCAATGCGCAATCTGTGTGGCCGCTTGTCCAACGGCGCCCGCGGCTCCAACAATCAGAATGGTTTCGCCGGACTGGATTTGAGCCGCGCTAATTAGAGATGCCCATGCCGTGACGTACGGAACTCCGATCGTCGCCGCCTGCGCCATAGTCAGCGACTGCGGTTTACGTGATAGCGTCTCCGCTGGGACAACGACATATTCCGCGTGAGATCCATCACGGATGATGCCGAGCGCCGAGGAAGTGCCCCACACCGATTCGCCTTTGCCGCGGTTTCCTGCTACAACCGAGCCCGCAAAGTCGCGACCGGGAGTCCGGGGCAGAGTCGTGGTCTTGAAGCGCCCCGCAACGTTCCCGATATCACTGGGATTAATCGCGGCGGCCTTCACTTGAACGAGCGCTTCCCCCGCGCCGGGCTCTGGAATCCCGACTTCCTGGATTCGCAACACCGACGGCGGCCCAAACTCGGTAAAACGTAACGCCTTCATTAGGGCGGTAGTCATTGCGCTCCAATCCGCAAAATAAAACAATCATCCAGGACGGTTTGTCAATTCCTGTTTGGCTAGCTCCTTATCCAAGCTCGCCGGTTAAGAACTGAGGTTCGCCGTTTCCAAAGCTCCAGTCCGCCGCCGAATTCTCGAGGACTGCGACCATCACGTCGCTGGGAGCGATCGCAACGGAGCTTGCCAACTCCTCCGTTAATTCCTTATAGAATCTGCGCTTCAGAATTTCGTCGCGCTTTTTGCTGATGACCGTAATGATCAGAGCTTTGTCGGTTCGAGGGATGTTTAGACCGGTGTCTTGGATAATCAAGAACCCTTTAGGATGGGCTTGATAGACCTGATAACGATCTCGCGCGGGGACATGAAAGGCCTTCACGACGGCCCTGTGCACTGCGTCGAGCAGGGCAGTGACTTCGGATGGACTTCTTCCTTCAAGCACATCGATTTTTATCAGTGGCATAACGTAATCTCCCTTTTCTGTATTCCGTCTCGGATTCCGTTTTTGGGCCTACCCTATCGTCGCGCCGCCGCAGCGCCCGTCAGAATCCTGCGCGCGGCGTGCCTTCAGTTCACTGGCTTGAATTTTTGGACTCTTCTGCCCCACTCGGTCTCGGCCACATAAATATTGCCCTTGGAATCGACCGCCATCGTGTGGCCATGGGTGAATTCACCGACTTGGTGACCAGGACGCCCGAAGCTGGAGAGAATCTCTCCGCTGGCATGATCGAGAATCTTGACCTCCTCGTCGCCGCCGTCGTCCACGTACATGTATTTTTGTTCGGGGTCTGGAGAAAAACCGATCCACCAGGTGGCGCCCCAATTATCTGGAAGGCTGTTTCCTCGCTTGATCCAGATGTTGTTTTTGAAGTTTCCCATCTTGTCGAAAATCTGGATCCGGTCGCCCTGCCGGTCACAGACATAGACCAGACTGTCGTTGCCGATAACTACGCAATGCACGACTTGCATAAACGCACCTCCCTGACCTGCGTCGGCCTCTTCTTTTGTCCCTTGATGTCCCCACTGACGAAGAAATTTTCCGGATCGGTCGAAAACAGCTATGCGGCTATTGCCGTAACCGTCAGCCACGTAGATGTCGCCATCGACGGGATCTACCGCTATGTCTGACGGCATGAAGAACTGCGTGTGGCTCGAGTTCAGCGCTCGGCCCGTGAGGGTGCCGTCGGAAGTGTCGACAACGCCTCTCTTGCCGATCTGCATGAGCAGTTTTCCGTCGTGACTGTATTTTTGAATGATTCCGTCGCCGTTGCCGGCTGTCCAAAAATTGTTTTCGTTGTCGATGATGCACCCGTGGGTGATATTCGGAACGACGTTCCAGTCGCCGAAGGCATTCACTACGTTGCCATCGGGGTCGAATTCGATATAGGGCGGCGCTTGCTGTGCAATTTCCGCCTCCTTGTCCGTCATGTCGTTCCGATTGACGATGAAAACGTTGTCCTGAGCGTCCACACAGACGCCGCTCACTTGCCCGTTTACCCATTTTTCAGGCAACGGCTTTGGCCAGCTGGGGTCGACCACGAATTTCGGGCCACGGCCCTGCGCCTGTACGCGACAGCCAACTCCAAAGGCGGCCACCAAGCCCAGGCAAATCCAAATCCCCTCGCAGAGTCTTATTTTCATTTTGCCTCCCGCAGCAGGCCCAGTTCGCGTTTGGTGTCGTCAGGGTCGGCGACGCCGGCTTTTAAGCCCTGCGTGCATCACGCTGAGGCAGCGCCGACCTGAATCTGTTTTACGAAATTGATCTCGAAGGGTTCGCTTACCAGTTCTCCGCCAATTTGTTTCAAACGCTTAAAGTGCGGCGTTGCCATGTGCAGATCAAGTGCAGCCTGACTTTCCCATCTTTCGGAGAGAAAGAATCGGCCCCTCGTGTCTGACTCATAAAGGTCATACAACTTGCATCCCCGTTCGGCGTGCGTCGGAGCCAGCATGCCCTGCAGCAGCGTTTTAAGTTGGTCTTCCGTTCCTGTGCGTGCCACAAACCTAACAATCAAAACCACTTCAGCCATGGCTGTTTCACCTCGTCCTTTTTTATTTGCTTTGCGATTGCGACGCAGTGCGCTCTGCGCCATCCATTAGACTTGGATCAACGCAATTCCTGTTTCAGGATCGTATTTCTTCTGAAGATGAATCGGGCTCTCGGTCAAAATCAATTCGCATGTCGGGCGCACCCGAGCCTCAAGGAGGTGCCCACCGTGGGCGGTTCCGTCAGAGCGCCCCACCACCACGTGCGCATGCACTTGCGGTTCTCCGTCTCTGAGGGCGATGTCGCCGATGAGCGAAAGCAGTTCTACCTGTTCGGCGAGAACGCAGGCTGGATCGTACTTTTTCGTCTCCCAATTGAACCAGCCCAGCTGCGCGTAAGAAAGAGCGCCGATCGCTTTGAAGCTGCTCCCCCCCAAACCCTGTCCTGCCGCGAACTGTGCCAGCAGGCTTGCGATCTCGTCACCGGTCTCAAAGATTAGGGCGAAAGTTTTCGGTTCATCCTCGATCTGTTTCCACCGCATGACAGCTCCTGTTCCAGAAAACATTTTAGATGTGCCGAAAATACTGAAAGCGCCACGAATCTGCTACTTCAAAGCTGGATCAATCAGTGTTAGATCGGTCGCGGGATCAAAACGCTTCCGCATCGTTGCCGGATCGACCGTTACCATTGCTTCCACCGTCGGTGACGCATATGCCTCCAGAACATGCCCCGCACGTGTTGTTCCGTCGGGCCCTCCCACCACCATATGCGTGTGGACAACGGGTCTCCCTTGATACAGCGCGATATCTCCGCTCATCCCGATCAATTCGTGCTGGCCATTGATGGCAATCTTCTTGTACATTTTGCGCTGCGGATCGAACCAGCCCACCGTCGCATCATCCAACGCTCCGATAGCTGTGAAATGCGCGCTGGTAACGTGATACTTCTCAGCAAACTCCTGCAACCCGGAGTAGACCTCATCTCCCTGGTAGAAGATAACGGCATATTGTTTCGTCGGCTCTCCCGGATTCAGCAATTGCACCTGCATCTTGGGAGCTTTCCCCGTCGGAACGGCTTCCGCCGGTTTCACGTATTCGCCTGCGGTATCTTGCGAACGCACCATCACGGCGGTGATACCAATCAACAGCAGTGCGCAGCCCAGTCGTTTTACTTTGCTCATCGCCTTGCTCTCCTATTTTCAAAAATCTTCACAAGTGACTTTTGCGCTCAGCGTGTAGCCGACCGCTAGCTTTCGTTGTTCGGGAACTCGATTCGCCTTGCCAGCGCCATATATCCTAGGCCGCGACCGTGTTTCTTGCCGGCGGCGCCATGAATTCAGGACCGACCGGACTAGCGATCGTCTGTTGCAGAATCTGGTCGATCGTTGCGAGCGCGTCCGCATCGAGCTTCCACCCGAGTGTGCCGGCCACAGCTTCCAGTTCCTCCGGATGGTGCGCGCCCCACAACGCTGCGGTGATTCCTGGCTGATCCAGCACCCAACGCACGGCGAGATCCATCACGTTTTTTCCGTACCTTTTTTGCGCCAGGTCGTCCAGCTGCTGCACCGCATTCAAATATTGCGCGAAGCGTGGCGGCTGGAATTTCGGATCGGACAGGCGGAGATCGTCACCAGTGAACTTCGTATCCCGCCGCATCGTGCCTGTCAAGAGGCCGCGGCAGAGAGGCCCGTATGCGAAGGCGCTCAGATTCTTTTCGCGCACGTAAGGCAGCACGTCGCAATCGATTTCGCGCTCGAAGAGGTTGTACGGAGGCTGGACGGTGTGCAGTTCAGAGACCGTCATGAACTGGTTCATCTGCGCGGGTGAATAATTGCTCACGCCGATCGCACGGATCAGGCCCTCCTTAAAAAGTGCATGCATCGTCATGGCGGTTTCTTCAATCGGGACGGCCAAATCCGGCCAATGTACCTGATAGATGTCAATGTAGTCGGTGCGCAGGCGACGAAGGGAATCCTGGACTTCCTTGCGGATGCGAGCCGGCGAAGAATTGCGCGTAACCGAGCCGTCGTGCCACTCGAGCCCAACCTTGGTCGCGATGAACAACTTTTCCCGGTGTCCTCGCTCCGCGATTGCCTTGCCGACAATTTCTTCGGAAACGCCGAAACCGTAAACCGGCGCCGTATCGATCAGATTGATCCCTTTATCGAGGGCAGCGTGAATCGTGCGAATCGATTCCCGCTCGTCCGTACCTCCCCACATCCAACCGCCGATGGCCCACGTGCCTTGCGCAATTCGCGAAACCTTCATTTCCGTGCCGGAGATTTCTGTGTATTCCATGTGCGTTATCCTTTTGTTATGAAATGAGATCTGCAACTAACGAGTTCACCTTCGCGGAGGAACTCCGACTGCTAAGTTGCTCTCCGCATCAGAAAACTCGTTTACTCCCGTTCTGAAAGTATTCCTACACGTCTACGCCAGCGACGCGAACATCAGCGCGCGGTTTACAGTTCCGCTTAACTCCCTGCGACCTCGACAAACACGTGATTTCACCGCGCCGACGGAAGTGTCGAGCATCTGCGCCGTTTCCTGGACAGAGCGCTCTTCGACCATGCGCAGCCACATCGTTTTACGAATCGTCGGTCCCAACCGATTGATCGCGTTAGTCAAGAGCTCAGAATGCTCCCGCTGCCGGCACGATTCCTCTGGATTGGGATTCTGGTCAACAAATGCCTCGGGGACGAACCCTACGCCATCGTCAGGGGTCAACGGCAAGACTTCGGGCGTTGTCCGCCTGTGGCGGAGCACCATGTACGATTCATTCAAGGCGATGCGGCTCAGCCAAGTAGAAAACTGTGACGCTTCCCGAAAACGGTCCAGATGAAGGAAAGTCTTATGAAAACTTTCCTGCACCACATCCTCGGCATCTTCGCGGTTTTTCGTGATCCTTAGCGCCACTGCAAAGACTCTCCGCTTGTGGCGCGACATCAGTTTTTCGAACGCGTGCGTGTCTCCGCGTTTGGCGGCAGTTACCAGCGTGTGGTCCGGGTCTTTTTCGATCTCCGTTACGAAAGATGTCTCCATGATTGCGTTTCTCCTCGGCTTTTGTTTGAGCAACGGTCGATCGTCCAAGGAGCAATAGCTGAGCCAAACCCTGCACATGACGCATGCGATGCGGAAGCGATTGGCAGGACGGGGGATGCGCAATGCCACGGGCGCCTTCGCCAGCGGAATCCCGGCGAATACCTGTCGGAATGCTGGAACAATGTCCAGATGTCCAATTAGGAGGAGCGGGCGAGCATCCCATGTTCATGAAAGCAAAACGGGAAAGCCTCAGCGACAGCAACGCGGATAAAAGCGTCGAAATTGAATTAGGGGTGCTTTTGTTGTACCTCGCGCAGGAAGTGTGGGACTAAATCTGTTGCAAAGCGCCTACGGAGCGGCAGAGAATCGCCAAGCTCGCTCGGGCAATTGCGTGAAGCAAAGCTTCAAATAACGGGAGCCAAAATATGTCCAAGTTCAATCCTCTTCTGTGGCGTAAGCCGCCTGCAATTTGGGACTTCGGGATTGCCGTTCTGTCGGTTATCGCGGCTCTGCTCATTGCGCGGTGGCCAACACTGCACTTGGAGGGCGCCCCGGCGTCACTGTTTCTTTGCGCCGTCGTGATGAGCGCCTGGTTGGGTGGAATCGGGCCGGGATTGCTCGCCCTCGTCCTCTCCTGTCTTGCGTTCAATTATTACTTCCTGGAACCTCGGTATTCGTTCGCCATGAAATCAGATGAGATACCACGCTTCGTAGTCTTCGCAGTCTCAGCTCTGGTCGCCGGATCGCTGAGCGCTGCACAAAGCAGCGCCACAGAATCGCTCAGGAGCGCACGCGATTACCTGACCGAGACGGTAAAAGAGCTGCAGAGAACGAACAACGCGTTGCAAACGGAAAGCCGCGAACGGATGCAAATCGAGAAGCGCTTGCGCCGCAGCGAGCAATATTTAGCTGAAGCGCAAAGACTCACTCATACGGGCAGCTTCGGATGGAGCGTGCAGAGCGGAGAAATCCGTTGGTCGGACGAAACGTTTCGAATCTTCGAATGCGACCCAAAGACGAAGCCTACGCTGGAAGTGATATTGCAAATAACTCATCCGGGCGATCTCGCCTATGTGAAAGAGACCATCGAGCGCGCCATACGGGAGGAGAAGGATTTAGATTTCGAGCATCGCTTGCTTATGAAGGACGGTTCCCTCAAGTACTTAAAAGTCGTAGCTCACGCCGTAAAAGACAAATCAGGAGAGATCGAATTTGTGGGAGCGGTGATGGACATAACATCCGCGAAGGAGGCGGAAGACCGCATCCGCCTGATTATCGACGCCGTGCCGGCGCAAATCTGGACGGAATCTCCGGAAGGCGTTGTCGATTATGTGAATCGCCGCTGGATTGATTACACGGGAATGACGCTCGAAGAAGCAGTGGGATCGGGCTGGAATCGCATGGTGCATCCCGACGATATTGAACGCGTGTTGACGAACTGGCGAAAACTCGTAGCGGAAGGGAAGCCGCGCGAAATCGAGTCACGCCTCCGAAGGTACGATGGCGAATATCGTTGGTTCCTGAGTCGCTGCTATCCTTTGGTGGACCGTTCGGGACACATCCAGGGATGGTACGGCAGTGATGCGGATATTCATGACCTGAAACAGGCGGAAGAAACACTGCGGCGCAGCGAGGGTTATCTGGCCGAGGCGCAGAGGCTCAGCCACACGGGCAGTTTCGCCTCCAGTCCTGCCACGGGCGAGATCAAATATCTCTCCGAAGAATGCTACCGCGTGCTGGGTTTTGATCCGCTCCGTGGACAACCACGCTACGAAACGTTTATTCAGCGCATCGTTCCTGAAGATCAGGCCAAAGTCAGGGAAGCGGTCGACACTGCGGGTCGTGAGAACTCGGAGTACGAGCTGGAGTATCGAATTATTCATCCCGGCGGCGAGATCAGAGACATCCACGTGATCGGCCATCCCGTTCTCGGCTCATCCGGAGATGCCGTTGAATTCGTCGGCACCGTGATTGACATAACCCAACGCAAGCGGGCGGAAGAGTCCTTGCGCAGAAGCGAGGGTTATCTGGCGGAAGCGCAGAGGCTCAGCCACACGGGCAGTTGGGCCTGGATACCTGCCACGGGCGAGATCACCTATTTGTCCGAGGAATGCTACCGTGTGCTGGGTTTTGATCCGCACCGTGGCGAAACGCGAGACGAAATGTTCTTTCAGGCCATCCATCCGGATGATCTTGCCAGAGTTAGGGAAGCGATTGACGCAGCCGAGCGTGAAAAATCGGATTTCGAGCTGGATCACCGAATCATTCATCCCGGCGGCGAGATCCGAGACATCCACGTGATCGGCCATCCCATCCTCGGTCCATCCGGAGCTGTCGTTGAATTCGTCGGTACCGTCATTGACATCACCGAACGCAAGCGGGCGGAGGGGGCGCTTCGTAGGAGCGAGGCTTATTTAGCGGAAGCGCAGCGGTTAACACACACAGGAAGTTGGGCTTACAATATCGGCACGAAAGAGCTTATCCACTCCTCCGAAGAGCATTCCCGCTTGTTTGGCTTTGATCCAGAGTTGGGAGTGCCTTCGTTCGAAGAACTCATCCAGCGCATTCACCCAGAAGATCGAGCTCCGGCCATGCAAGGGTTTGAGAGCCCCAGCGGCGACTTTGATGCGCATTTTCGGATCGTTCATGCGGACGGCGCCACGAAATATGTATACGGCACAGGTCATCCTATTTTCAACGCGTCCGGCGAGCTTGTTGAATTCTTCGGCACCGTGATCGACGTGACCGAACGCAAACGAGCGGAAGAAGAGCGCGAGAGATTGCGTCAGGCGCAAGCGGATCTCGCACGAGTGAACCGCGTGACCACCATGGGAGAACTCACTGCCTCACTGGCGCACGAAGTGAATCAACCGATTGGCGCCGCCGTCACCAACGCCAGTACTTGCTTGCGCTGGCTGGCGGCCGACACACCAAATCTCGAAGAAGCGCGCGCGGCTGCAATGAGAGTCGTGGTCGACGGAAAGCGTGCGGCCGAAATCATCACCCGGGTACGCCAGCTCTTCAAGAAGGGCCGCACGGAACGGGAGTTGGTCGAAGTAAACGAAGTGGTTCGGGAGATGATCGTCGTGCTGCAAGGCGAGGCTGCGCGGCAGAACATAGTTGTCGCAATAGACCTGGCTGGGAACCTGCCGCAGATCCTGGGAGATCGCGTGCAATTGCAGCAGGTTGTGATGAACCTGATCATCAATAGCGTTGACGCGATGAAGAATGTGGATGGAGCCAGGGAACTCGCCATCGAGACTCGGCTGCTGGAAAACGAGGACATTCTCGTTTCCGTCAGCGATACGGGCGTGGGGTTGCCGCCGCAACAGGCGGATCAGATTTTTAACGCGTTCTTTACCACAAAGCTTCATGGCACCGGCATGGGCCTGCGGATAAGCGGAACCATTGTCGAATCGCATGGCGGCCGCCTGTGGGCTGAGGACAACTCTCCGCGCGGCGCAACTTTTCACTTCACCCTGCCAACCAAAATCGAGGCTGATGAATGACGCCGGCAGTCGCTCCCATCGTGTTCGTGGTTGATGACGATGCTGGCATGCGCGCATCCATCGCAGGCCTGCTGAAATCCGCGGGCCTGCGCTCGGAGTGCTTCGGCGCAGCGGAAGAGTTCCTGCGCAGCAACCGCCCGGACGTGCCCGGTTGCCTGGTTCTGGATGTAAGTCTTCCCGGAATCAACGGCCTGGAGTTTCAACACAAGTTGGCTGACGCGGGCATCCAGATTCCCATCATCTTTATCACCGGTCATGGAGATATTCCGATGACGGTGAAGGCCATGAAGTCCGGTGCCGTGGAGTTTCTGACCAAGCCGTTCGACGATCAGATTTTGCTGGATGCGATTCAGCAGGCGTTGGAGCGCGACCGAGTGAGACGGCAGCACCAGAGCGGGCTCGCCAAGCTGCGAAAACATTATGAGACGCTGACCGCACGCGAACGCGAGGTGATGAACCTGGTAGTTTCGGGGATGTTGAATAAGCAAATTGCCGGTGAACTGGGTACCAGCGAAATCACTGTGAAGGTGCATCGCGGCCACGTGATGCACAAGATGCATGCCCAATCGCTGGCAGAATTAGTTAGAATGGCGGAGAAGCTCGGGGATCCCAAGAAGTAGCCGAACGTTTCATTCTCATGTCGGCCGGTTTGCCACTTTGCGTGGTCCCTGTTCTGACTCTCCGGCTTTGCTAGCTTCATTCGCTAAATCCTGGGGCTATCTCTGTGCTCAGATCAGTGTTCGATTTGTTATACGAACGTATAATTGCGGCCCTTTGGGTGACCTTGCTATTTTCTTGTCATGATTACTCAGGGAAAGACCAAACCAGTCGCGGTTGTTGATGATGATGACTTGATGCGCGGAGCTTTGCTGGGCCTGCTGAAAGCCGTTGGCCTGCCGGCCCAAGAATTTGCCTCGGCGGAGGAATTTCTAAATTCCGGCCTGCAGCACGAGGCCGGATGTCTGATCGCAGACATCCGTATGCCGGGAATCTCCGGCCTCGAGCTGCAGGCCAAACTAAACGCAGAACATTGCAGGATTCCAATCATCTTCATTACGGCCCATGGCGACGAAAAAATGCGGCTGCATGCGTTGCGGGCAGGCGCGGTGGAGTTTCTGGCTAAGCCCTTCGACGACGAAGCCCTGCTCGTAAGTGTTCGAGCCGCTCTGGCAAGTTAATCCTGATAAGGAAATATGCGCACCGGCACCAGGAGGTGCTCTATGGCAGCAGTCGTAAGATTCGAGTCGGGTCACCAGCAACATGTCCAGCACCATAGTCACCGCAGATTCGAGCAGTTGATAGGCAACAGTCCTGCCCTGGAATCGGTCCTCGGCCACGTCGAACGCGTGGCGCCCACGGATTCCACCGTTCTTCTCCAAGGTGAAACCGGAACCGGCAAGGAACTGATCGCGCGCGCGATTCACAATATCAGCTCGCGCTGCGGACGCCCGTATATAAAACTGAATTGCGCCGCGATTCCGTTTGATCTGTTGGAAAGCGAACTTTTCGGCCATGAGCGGGGCGCCTTTACAGGCGCGATCGCGCAGAAGGTCGGCCGTTTCGAAATGGCTGACAAGGGCACGCTCTTCCTGGACGAGGTCGGCGATATTCCGTTGGCGCTGCAGTCCAAACTTCTGCGTGTATTGCAGGAGCAGGAATTTGAGCGCCTGGGCAGCACTCGCACTCACCAGGTGGACGTGCGGCTGGTGGCTGCGACCAATCGAGACCTCGCGGAAATGGTGAAGCGCGGCGAATTTCGCAGCGACCTCTATTATCGTTTGAACGTATTCCCCATTACGCTGCCACCGTTGCGCGCGCGCCGCGAGGATATTCCAGACCTGGTGCAGCATTTTGTGGAGATTTACAGTCGGAGGATGAACAAGCAGATCGAACGCGTTGCTCCAGAAACGATGTCAGCATTCACTTCCTACCAATGGCCGGGCAATGTTCGCGAGCTGCAGAATTTCATCGAGCGTAGCGTCATCCTGAGCGATGGGACGGTCCTGTGCCCTCCTCTCGCCGAACTAAGACAGTCCACCGGTGCTGAATTGCCGGCGGCAACAACCATGCAAGACGCCGAGCGCGATCACATTCTGAAGATTCTGGAGCGAACCCGGTGGGTGGTCGCCGGCCCTAGCGGCGCGGCTGCGCGTTTGGGAATGAAGAGATCCACGCTCTACTTCCGCATGCAAAAGCTCGGTATTTCACGCGTTGGCAACGACCTCCTTCCCGCGTGACAGGCTCACAATCACATGTACACATCCGAAGTCTCGTGACTTCTTCCACGAGAAAATTTCGGTAAATTCAGCGGAGCCTACGGCGCCGTAAGCGCTCCCTTTTCGGGGTCGTTTCTTGTTTCGCGGGATTTCGGTCCCCATGGTTTGCCGCACAGTGTCAAGGTGTCCATGAGCATCCAACCCGCTGGACACCTCCATCGTCAGCCCCAGGCATCTGCTCGCGCGTTCGCTTGGCTAAGCTCCGCTATTTTCAATTACTTCCCAAAAAATCCCGTCGGGCACCGGTCTGGCATGCGGGCTGCATCGTATAGCTTCAGAAGAAAAAAGCAGAAGCCAAGTCTACTCGAATTTGCCGACAAAAAGATTGAGGACGTGAATTATGTGGATTGTGCGACTTGCGTTGCGGCGGCCTTACACCTTCGTGGTGATGGCCATACTCATACTGATCGGGGGCTCCCTGGCGATCGTTCGCACCCCAACCGATATTTTCCCGAACATCAACATTCCGGTGGTCAGCATCGTCTGGGCGTATGCCGGACTCGTCCCCGAGGACATGAGCGACCGAATCGTCAGCGTCACGGAACGCGCTCTGACCACCACCGTTGACAACATTGAGCACGTCGAATCCCAATCACTCTACGGAACAGCCGTTGTCAAAGTTTTCTTGCAGCCAAATGCGGACATTCAGCGCGGTATTGCCCAGATCACGGCCATCTCTCAGACCCAACTGCGGCAGTTGCCTGCCGGAACCACGCCGCCGCTCATTCTGGCCTACAGCGCATCGAGCGTACCGGTCCTGCAGCTGGCACTTTCGGGCCGAGACATGTCGGAACAAACGCTGAATGACTATGGCCTGAATTTTATTCGCACGCAGCTCATCACGGTGCCCGGCGCCTCAATTCCTTATCCGTATGGAGGCAAACAACGTCAGGTGCAAGTGGACCTGAATCCCACGGCGTTGCAGTCGAAGGGTCTTTCCGCGCAGGACGTAACGAATGCTATCAGCTTGCAAAACCTGATTCTGCCCACCGGAACGTCCAAGATCGGCTCCCGGGAATACGACGTCACCATTCCGAATGCAGCTCCGCAAACGATTGCGGACCTGAATCGCATCCCGATCAAATCAATCGGGGGCACGACCATTTACATCAAGGACGTCGCCTGGGTGCGCGATGGCTTCCCTCCGCAGACCAACATCGTGAAGGTCAACGGACAGCGCTCCGTGCTGCTGACGATCCAAAAAGCGGGAGACGCATCCACGCTGAACGTGATCTCCGGTGTGAAAAGCCTGCTGCCCCAAATCAAGACGACCGTTCCGCCCCAGCTGCAGATACAGCCGCTCGCCGATCAGTCAATATTTGTCCGTGGCGCGATCAGCGGTGTGGTGCGAGAGACTCTCATCGCGGCATGCCTCACCGCGTTCATGATTCTCACTTTCCTGGGCAGCTGGAGAAGCACTCTGATCATTGCGACCTCGATTCCACTCGCGATCTTGACTTCTATTATCGTGTTCAGCGCGATCGGACAAACGATCAACATCATGACGCTGGGTGGGCTCGCCCTTGCGGTCGGTATCCTGGTTGACGACGCCACCGTAGAAGTCGAGAACATCAATCGCAATCGCGAACTGGAACCTGAAAAGGACTTGGCCGAGGTCATTCTTGACAGCGCATCGCAGATCGCGACGCCTGCCTTCGTTGCCACGCTTTCGATCTGCATCGTTTTTGCTCCGATGTTCTTGTTGTCCGGCGTGGCGCGGTATCTGTTTGTGCCGCTCGCTGAAGCGGTCGTCTTCGCCATGTTGGCGTCTTACTTTCTTTCTCGCACGATCGTCCCGACGATGGCGAAGTACCTGTTGCGGGGCGAGAAGCACCACGCCGGAGACGCCGCGGTCCGCAATCCGCTGGTGCGAATTCAGAAACGTTTTGAGGACGCGTTCGAAAGCTTTCGTCAGACCTATCACCGCGCGCTCGAGCTTTGTCTCAATCACCGGCGTGCGTTCCTGATTGCGTTCTTCGCGTTCTGCTTGGGCTCGCTGGCAATTCTGGTTCCGTGGTTGGGCCAGGACTTCTTCCCTAGCGTGGACAGCGGCACTTTCAAACTTCATCTGCGAGCTCCGACGGGAATGCGCATCGAAGAAACAGCCAACCTGTGCGATCTGGTCGAGCAATCAATCCGTAGCCAGATTCCACACGGCGAAGTGCAGAGCGTCATTGACAACATCGGCCTGCCATATAGCGGTATCAATCTCTCCTACAGCAATTCCGCGCCGGTGGGCACGCAGGATGCCGACGTTCTTGTGAACCTCTCGGCGAATCACCATCCGACGGACGATTACATTCGCCAGCTTCGTCGGACGCTCCCCAGAGAATTCCCAGGCGTCACCTTCGCTTTTCTGCCTGCCGACATGGTTGGCCAGATTCTCAATTTTGGCCTGCCGGCTCCGATTGATGTGCAGATTGTGGGGAACGACCTGGAAGGAAATCGGCGCTATGCAGATTCACTGCTTAGTAAATTGAAATACATCACCGGAACGGCGGATCTGCGGATCCAGCAGACATTCGACGAGCCTTACCTGCGCTATCGCGTGGAGCGCACCAAAGCGGAAGAGCTTGGATTTTCGGCGCACGATATCGCGCAGAATCTGCTGGTGTCTCTCAGCGGCAGCTTCCAGACTTCGCCGACATTCTGGGTTGATCCGAAGAATCGTGTCAGCTACCAAATCGCGGTTCAGACGCCTCAATATCGCGCCGACACACTGCAGGACCTCGAAAACATTCCAGTTACCGGCACAGACCCCAACGCTCCCCCGTCAATCATGGCCAGTTTGGTCTCGATGCAACGAGGAGCGGGCATGGCAGTCGTTTCGCACTACAACGTCGCGCCGGTGATCGATATTTTTGGCGCTCCCTCCGGACGCGACTTGGGCGGCGTATCCCGGGATATTGAGAAAATCATTCGGGATTCGCGCCAGGAACTGCCCCGCGGGTCACAAGTCATCGTGCGTGGACAGGTCCAGACGATGCGTGATTCTTACGTCGGGCTGCTCAGCGGCTTGGCGTTCTCGATCGTGCTGGTGTACTTGCTGATTGTGGTCAATTTTCAGTCCTGGCTGGATCCTTTCATCATGATTTCCGCTTTGCCCGCCGCGCTCGCCGGAATTGCCTGGTTCTTGTTTATAACGCACACGAATTTGAGCGTGCCCGCCCTCATGGGAACGATCATGTGCATGGGCGTCGCAACTTCCAACAGCATTTTGGTGGTGAGCTTTGCCACAGAAAAAATGATGGAAGGAAAAGATTCCGTTGCAGCCGCAGTAGAGGCGGGTTTCACGCGTTTTCGTCCCGTGATCATGACCGCGCTGGCCATGATCATCGGCATGATTCCGATGGCGCTGGGACTCGGCGACGGCGGTGAACAAAACGCTCCTCTGGGCCGTGCGGTCATCGGCGGATTGCTTTTCGCGACGGTTTCGACCCTGTTCTTCGTCCCCGCATTTTTCAGCTTGCTACAGAGTGGCGCACAAATGCATCCGGCCAAGACTGGCAGCGCGCAATAAGCGCAAATTTATAGGGAGTCGCACTTATGTCATCTCAACTTGAACATGGACTACAGAACGGCGGAGATTCATCCCCGGTGAAGAACCCGGGGACGCGAACGTTTCGGCACGGGCGATGGCTGCTCTTGGCGGTTGCTCTGACTGTGCCCCTCGCGCTTTTGGCCTCCGGAATCTGGTCGCGCGTCAGGGGCAATAAATCCTTGAGCGCGGAGACGGCACAAGTCGCCCTAACAGCAGTGTCGGTTGTGTCGCCCAAACAAACCACGCCTGCCCAGACCATTATTCTTCCGGGAAATGTACAGCCGTACATCACTTCGCCAATCTATTCGCGGACGAACGGATACCTGAAGAAGTGGTATTTCGATATCGGTGCGCACGTGAAGCAGGGTGATTTGCTGGCGGTAATCGAAACCCCGGAAGTAGACCAGCAACTGCAGCAGGCGCGCAGTAACCTGCAAACCGCAGTGGCAAATCTCGATCTCGCCTCCATCACTAAGACCCGATATCAGGGACTCTTGAAAGCCCATGCGGTTTCCCAACAGGACGTGGACAACGCAGTCGGTGCTTATAACGCGAACAAAGCTATCGTCGAAGCCGACCAGGCAGCCGTCGACCAATACACGGCGTTAGTATCCTTCGAAAAAATCTACGCTCCATTCGATGGTGTGATCACGGCGCGCAACACCGACATCGGCGACCTGATCAATTCCGGCAGCAACAGTGCTGCGAAGACCGATCTCTTTCACATCGCGCAGCCCGGAGTTCTCCGTGTTTACGTGAACGTCCCCGAGGAATACTCGCAGGGGATCAAAGCCGGCATGACCGGAACTCTGACCCTCACCGAATTTCCGGGGCGTGAGTTTGAAGGAAAGGTCGTGCGCACTGCTGATGCCATCAACGTGACGACCCGCACCTTACTGATCGAACTAGACGTGGACAATCCCGCCGGAACATTGCTCACCGGCTCCTATGCAGAGGTCCATCTGGCCGTCCCGACGCAGGCCTCCGCGTACTTGATTCCAGTTGATTCACTGCTGTTCCGCACGGAAGGTTTGCGCGTGGGCGTCGTCAAAGATGGAAAAGTCGTGCTCGCACCCGTGATTCCGGGCCACGATTTCGGCAACCAGATCGAGATTGTCTCCGGCCTCGAGCCCGACGATCAAATCATCATCAACCCTCCCGACTCGATCGTTCAGGGGCAAGAAGTCCAAATCGTTCAAGCCGCGTTGCCGGGAGATAGCAAATGAGAAACCTTCGAACGATCACCGAAAACGTGAAGCGCGTCGAAAAAACGCTGCGTGCACTTCTGCCGGGTGTGCTCTCCGCGCTGACCGTGCTGCAGCTAAGTGGATGCACGGTCGGACCTAAATACCGCACGCCGACGATGGAGACTCCAGCCGCCTATAAAGAGGTTGGAGACTGGAAGCCGGCTCAACCCAACGATCAAAATCTCGGCGGCAGTTGGTGGGAGATATTTCAGGACCCGCAACTCAACGCCCTCGAGCAGCAGGTTGACGTCTCGAACCAAAACCTGAAGGCCGCCGAAGCCCAATACACGCAAGCTCGCGCGCTGCTCCGCTACTATCGGGCCGATTACTTTCCCACGGTAACAGCCGGTCCATCAGCCAGTCGGATGCGAATTTCAAACAACGCGCCGCCACCGGGTTCGACGTTTGTGGGCATCACCTACAACGATTTTGCGTTGCCATTCAACGTTTCCTACGAGGCCGACGTCTGGGGCCGGGTTCGCAAAAATGTCGAGTCTTACCGGGAACAAGCGCAAGCCAGCGCGGCTGATTTAGCCACGGTCAATCTCAGCATGCATTCGGATCTCGCGACTTACTACTTTCTTGCCCGCAGCCTGGATTCCGAACAACAGCTACTAGATACGACCGTAACCCAATACCAGCAAGCCCTGGACTTGATCCAGAGCCGTTACGCCGGCGGTATCGCTTCCGAAGTCGAGGTGCAGCAAGCCAGCACGCAGCTGGAGACAACTCGCGCTGAGGCAATTGATGTGGGAGTCGCGCGAGCGCAGTACGAACACGCGGTTGCGATTCTTATCGGGAAGCCTCCCGCGGAGTTCAGTCTCGCTCCGTCGCCGCTCGTCGCACCGCCTCCGCCCATTCCCGTCAGCGTGCCGTCGGAATTGCTGGAAAGGCGCCCGGATATCGCGGCCGCGGAGAGAAGGGTCGCGGCCGCGAATGCGCAGATTGGCGTCGCCAAAGCTGCTTACTATCCGCTCGTAAATTTGGGCGCCGCTGGAGGATTTGAAAGCACCGCCATCACGACCTTAATACAGGGCCCGAGCGGCCTGTGGTCCATTGGGCTGGCGGCGACGGAAACAATCTTCGACGGGGGACGGCGCCGCGCTGCGACCGATCAAGCCACCGCTGCGTACGATCAAACCGTCGCCAACTATCGCGAGACCGTGCTCACCAGTTTCCAACAAGTGGAAGACAACGTAGCCGCGTTGCGAATTCTGGAGCACGAAGCGCAGGTGCAGGACAAAGCAGTGCTCGCCGCGCAGAGGTATCTCGATCTCGCGAACACACGCTACACCGGCGGCGTCACCAGCTATCTGGAAGTAACAACCGCGGAGACCGCCGCTCTCTCCGACGAAGTCACGGCAGTGAATATTCTTGGCCGGCGCATGGTGGACGCAGTCTCGCTGGTCCAAGCCCTCGGTGGCGGCTGGGATCGCTCTGCGTTGCCCGCGCGCCCCGAATGCTGCGGCAAACTCACGAGTCAACTGAGATGATGCCGCTTACTGTTTCCAAGAGCGGCGCGCCACTGGTTCCTGCGTGCAGCGTGCAATTTGGTCCGGGATCGGCGTTGCGCATGGACATCAATTCCTACAAGCCAACTTCCCGATACGGATTCGCACGTTCCAGCTGACGCTATTCGTTCGTCATTGCGACGAAATTCCAGGGTTAGAGTCTTACGGTTCGGTGCAATTCCAGACCGAAGCTGGAACTTCGACAACCGCTGCCCGGCCAGCAATACTCCGGCGTCAAAGGGGAGATCGTGGATTTCGGCCCGCGCAGAAGTGCTTTAGAACGATGTTCACCCCTGCTATAGGTGTATAGCTTAGCTGTAAGGTTACCTGCTCACGAGGCGAGTGCGTCCCAAAGACATGGCACCAGCTGTAATGGATTCCTTGTCCGCGAGTCATGCCGTCGGACAAGCTATTAGACAAGTCGGACAAGTCCAGGGCGTCGCAGAACATTGTACAATTTCAATGGAAGCCCAAGAGAAAACGGCGAATACCGTGGTCGGGTTGATTGGATTTAAAACGCCGACCCACTGGCCCGACACCAGGCGGTCAACGACTATACGTGAGTCTGTAAATTATTGGTTCTAAAGGAAGTGGTCGGGGCGAAAGGATTTGAACCTTCGACCTCCTGGTCCCGAACCAGGCGCGCTAGCCAGGCTGCGCTACGCCCCGACCGTATGCGCGCAAGCTGCACATAAGCTCACGCGCGAACCAAACTAGGATAGCACAGCTTCCCGAGCCGCGAGCAGTTCCTCGCAGCATATCTGCCGCAAAATCCCGCGGATCATTGTCCCAGACGATTCACTGCGTACACCACCACCTCGAATCCGCGATGTATCATTTCTCGTTCATACTTCATTCCCAATTTTTCCATCACATGAATTGAAGGCCGATTCGCCGCCAGCGCCACCGCCACAATCCGATTCAGGCCCGCGCGCTCAAATCCATCCGTCAGTGCCACCCGTGCCGCTTCCGTAGCGAGGCCCTGTCCCCACCACGCTCGCGCCAGCCACCAACCGATTTCAGTCTCCGCGGCGTCATCTAAAGGCTGCAAACCGCAGAAACCAATCATCTCCGGTGATCCTTTAAGCAGAAGTTTCCACAGGCAATAGCCGAAGCGATCGAAGTGCGCAACTTGCCGCCCGACAAATTCGCGGGTACGCTCGTCCGGCCAGGGTTTGCCGTCCGAGATGTATCGCATCACCTCCGGATCGGTCGCAATCGGACGCAGTAGCAGCCAGTCGTCCGGTTGCCAAGGCAGAAGCCGCATCCGCGCTGTCTCAAGCATAAAAAAATGCGACGTAGCAATTACGCAGTTTGCGAATTCAGCTTCGTCGCCTCAGCCAGCCGCACCAATTTCGCTTCGGTGATGGAAGGAATCGCGCGAATCGTTTGCAGCACGGAAGAATCCACCACGCCGTCCAGTCGCACCAGCGCCACCGCTTCCGCCCCGTGCACCGGCTGTCGCCGTCCCAGCGCGAATGTCGCGATATTCACGCCCAAATTTCCCAGCGCCGTGCCGATTTTCCCGATCACTCCCGGCACGTCACGATTCCGCGTCAGCAGCAAAGTGCCCTCCAGCGGCGCCTCCAGCTCAATTCCATCCAGCAGCAGAATTCGCGGCGAGCCATCTTGCGCCACGGTTCCTTCCACCGTCAGCGCATCACCGCCATTTTCCACCGCCACTTCCAACGTGTTCGGGTATCCGCGTTCGCGCCGCCGCGTTGTCTCCTCGACGATCAGCCCGCGTGCCGCGGCCGCCTGCGAAGCGTTCACCAAATTCACTTTCTCGTCGAGCACAGAATTCAGTATCCCAATCAGCACCGCACTGCGTATCACGTGCGAACCCAGCTCCGCCGGCTCGCCCGCGTAGCGAATGCGCACCCGGCTGAAACTCGCCGAAGCCGCCGCCTGCGCCACAAAAGCCCCCAGCCGCTCGCCCAATTCCAGATACGGCCGCAAACGCCGGTACTGCTCCGCCGACAGCGCCGGCATATTTACCGCATTGCGAATCAATCCCTCCGCCAGATAGTCGCGCACCTGCAACGCGATCAGCGTGCCCACCTCTTCCTGCGCCTCCGCCGTCGAGCCCGCGATGTGCGGCGTCGCAATTAAATTCGGCAACCCAATCAACGGCGAATTCTTCGGCGGCTCCGTCGCAAATGTATCCACCGCCGCGCCGGACAAATGTCCGGACTTCAACGCCTCCGCCAGCGCTGCCTCATCGATCAATTCGCCCCGCGCGCAATTGATCAGCCGCGCGCCCTTCTTCATCTGCGCGAGCGCCGCTGCGTTAATAATTTTTTCCGTCGCCGCGCTCAGTGCCGTGTGCAAAGAAATCACGTCCGAACGCTTCAACAAATCTTCGAATGAAATCAGTTCCACTTCCAATTCCCGCGCAGCCGCCGGCGTCACATACGGGTCGTAAGCCAGCACTTGCATCTCCAAAGCCCGCGCCCGCCGCGCCACTTCAGATCCAACTCGCCCCAGCCCCACCAGCCCCAGCGTCTTCCCGCGCAATTCCATTCCTGACGAAGTTTTCTCCCAACGTCCCGCCTGAATCGCCGCGTTCGCTTGCGCCACCCCACGCGCCAACGCCAGCAGCAGCGCAAACGTATGTTCCGCGACGCTCACCGCGTTCCCGCCCGGCGTATTCATCACCAACACGCCGCGATGCGTCGCCGCGTCCATGTCCACGTTGTCCACGCCGACGCCGGCGCGCCCTACCACGCGCAATTTCTCCGCGCGATCCAGCAGCGCGCTCGTCACCTTCGTCGCGCTGCGCACGATCAATCCATCCGCATTCGCAATCTCGCTCGGCAATGCCGCAGCCGTCGGCAAAACAATTTCCCAACCCGTCGCGCGCAACAATTCTATTCCACGTTCGCTGATTTTGTCCGCCACCACAATTTTCATTTTAGGAGCGTAATGGCTGCCTCCCGCAGAGTCAAATCCGTTAGACGCATGCGCCAAATTCAAATCGCGCCCCGCAAATGGAAATTCCGTCGCGCACGGTAAAACATTCCCTGTGGTATTCTGGCGGCACTTCGGGGGACCACTAATGAGCTACATCGAAAAAATTCAGAGCGATCTCACTGCGGCCATGAAGGAAAAGGACGAGCTGCGTCTCAGCGTCCTGCGCATGGTCAAAAGCGCTCTTAAACTCAAAGAAATCGACAAAATGCGCCCGCTCGACGATCTCGAATCGCTGCAAATTCTGCAAACTCTGATCAAGCAGCGCAAGGAATCCGTGGAACAGTTCACTCACGGCGGCCGCAAGGATCTGGCGGATAAGGAAGCCAAGGAAATCGCCATCATCGAAAGATATTTGCCTGCCGCCCCCACCGATGACGAGATCCATCATGCCGTCGAAGCCGCCATCTCCGAATCGGGCGCGGACTCGCTGAAACAAATGGGTGCCGTCGTGAAAGCCGCGCGCGCGAAACTCGAAGGCAAATCCATCGATGGCAAAGCTCTCAGCGACAAAGTCCGCGAGCGCCTGACGGAAAAAGCCGCGGAAAAATCTTGAGCTGATTTCGCAGCAACGAAGCCGCCTCCGGACCGTCGTCGCGACGCAACAGGCCGCGCCGCGACGCCGCAATCCGAAGAAGGTGCCACATTGCAATCAGGTTGGTGCTGTGCCGCTGCCCGAAACCATCGCCGTAAAATACACAGAAGAAGAAGCCGAATACCTCAGCATGCGTCCGCTGGTCCGCCAGACTTTCCGCGCCCCGGAGCTGGTGGACATGATCGTTCAGGTCGCCGGCAAAGATTCCGCCCGGGTGCAGCAAATTCTGCGCGCCGGCACCATCGTCTTCCATTCCTTCCGCTACTGGTGGCAGGGATTCGATCCCGACGCCGCTGCCCTGGCAGAAATTCTCGCCAAATATCCCGATGCCGACCCGGCCCGCCCCTTCCGCGCCGCCGATTGCACAGAAGTAATCCTGGAATCCAGCGGCTCGCCCCCGCGCCATTCTCTGCGCATCAGCAAAGAATCCGCCGCGAAAGCCACCGGCCCGCTGCAAAAAATCGCGCGCACCCTGCGCCACAAGCCCAGCTTCTGGCAAATCCTCATGAACTTCGCCGAAGAAGCCCACCCGCGCTATCGCGAATATTCTCACACTCGCCGCGGCGACCTCTATTCCATCGCCCTCACGCCCGCCCAAATCGCGCGCCTGGCCCACGAAGCCGCCCAACACGCCCCCCGCCCCCTCCGCGCCGAACTCCTCGAACCCCCCGCCATCTCGCAAATCGCCTTCCTCTGCCCTCGCCCTCACGCCGGCCTGTAGATCACCCCAATCACAATCCCCACCACCATCCACTCCACAAAGTAAGCCACCGACTGCTCCACCGCCAGCTTCCACCCAATATTCAAGTTAACAAAGTTGTGCACCGTAAAAGCCCCGGTCGCGAACACTCCAATCAACGCGCCGAACTGCGCGCCCGCGACAACTCCCGACCCGCCCCGGTAAATCATCGCGTAAATCACCGCCAGCACCGCAATCGAAACGAACATCGCCGCCATCCCCACGGGCATATACTTTATCTGCCCTTCGTGCGGCCGGTACACGGCGGAGTATTTCAAGAACTCCGTCTTCATCCACGGCATCGACACAAACATGAGTCCCCCCGCCACAAAATACGCAACGAACGCTCCCACCGCCGCCAAAGCAATCCGCATCGGATTCATCGCCGCTCCTCTCCCATTCACAAATGGACCGAAAACGCCCGCCGATGGTCCACGCGTCGGTGGAATATCTCGCCGCGCGAGCCGGATATTAATCCATCGCCCAATTCCGCGCTGCTATTTCTCGCTGCCGCTCTGGCTTTCGATGTTCGACTTTTAACTGTCGACTGTTAACTCTCAAAAAAATATCCGCCGAACACCTGACAAAATAGAAAGCCCCGGAAGAAAGAAAATCCTTTCTTCCGGGGCGGCCTGGGCAGGACTTAGATCGGGCGGGGTTTGGGCGGGAGCGGCTGCGGGTTCAGTAAAGGCTTCACGGATTTCAATCCAGCGCCAGTCTGTAATTTCCTGCTGCGTCCAGCTGCATTGCCTTTTTTCGCTTTCATCTGAGTTTCTCCTTTGTTCGCGTTCTAGCCGGTGCTTTTGACTCTGTAGCGGCCAGCTTTACCTGGGCGCCTTTGACTTCGCTCGCCTTTTCGGCGCCGTCGCAGCAGACCTGCCCGCCGTTGCGGGGAGCCGCGCGATCAGCGCACCTTAAGCGGCGGCAGCGGCTGCGGATTCAACAACGGTTCCACTTGCTTCAGTCCCGCTCCGCCCTTCAACTTCTTGCTGCGCTTCGCTGTCTTGGCTTTTTTCGCTTTCATCGGATCATCTCCTCCGTTCATATTTTTGCGTCTTGCCGTCCAGCGTCCTGCCCGACCACACCGTCCCTACATGCAACCCACTCGCCAATTCCACCCACCCCAGCCCTAACACGCCATTCCCTTGTTTTTGCGCCACTTCCCGCCCAGCGCAAACGCCGTAAATCCCGGCTTAGCCCCCAATCGCGCCACGCCCCGGTGAATATCTCAACTCAATGTAGAAATATTCAACACCCCACTCCTCAGTTTCCGTGCGACGCGCACACTCAATATTCGCGCGGGTGCCTTTGGCTATCCCGCGCTCCGAGCTTGTCGTCGGACGGCCAAGATTTTCGCCAAGGGGATCAACATCCTCCACCGCGGCAACCATCGAGTTCCGGCAAGACCGCACAAGTTCCTGTCCCACTGCCATCCTAACGTACAGCTGCAACCCGCTTTCGCGAGTGTTGCCGTGGCGGGCGAAAAAAATATGCGGCGATCTCAAAATTCGCCCAAAGATGACGTCGCCGGCCCCGTGTGCCCGGATCAAGAAGCAGGAATTACAATTCACGATTCACGAATCACGATTCTCCCCTCACTACTCACCAATCACCACTCACGAATCACGCCATTTCTAATCGGCTCCTCCGCGATTAGAAATCGCTGCAACCAAATGAAAACAAACGGAGGAATTCCATTCCAATCGGTCGTAATAACGGGTTTGGCGCACACGTTTCGTCGCATTTCGCGCACAAGACTTGCGCACATCGCCCGGCCCAAAAACCACAAGTTATGCACTGGGTAATCCACGCGATCCACAAAGCCCCTGTGGATATCACTGTGGATAAAGGGAGGTCCTCCATCAGCGAAAAAGCCCAACAAAATCAACATTTTAAATACCATAGGCTGGTACCGAGCCTGTATCACGATGCAAACACAGTGCTTATCGCGACAGTGATGCCAAACTACCCAGCGCCTCCGCCCTCCGCACCCAATATTACGCTCATATGGAATATGCACAGGTCTGGGGCGGCATGTTCCCTAAACGTCACTAGCGTAGGGATTTGCCTTTCTAGGAAACAATGCGTAGTTACCGCATTCGCGCCAATTTCTCCGTACATCCCGCCGCCGCCGTTGACTCGCCCGAAATGCCGGAGTATTGTGAAACGAACCTTTGGAATGCTCGTTGGCCCGCGAGCCGGGGTTTTTCCGGGGACCTCATGAATCTGCCTAACAGCTTGACGACCCTGCGGATCTTTTTCGTGCCGCTGCTGGTCGTTGTGCTGCTCACCCGCCAACCCAATTTTGATTTCTGGGGATTGCCTATTCATTTCGAAGTGCTGGGTGTGCTGATTTTGCTGATGGCCGCGGCTACCGACATGATGGACGGGTACTTGGCGCGTTCGCGCAAGGAAATCACCACGCTGGGAATTCTGCTGGACCCGATCGCGGACAAACTGCTGATTTCCGCGGCGTTTATTTCCCTTGTCGAAATGGGATTGATGCAGGCTTGGATGGTTGTGATCATCATCGGCCGCGAATTCATGGTGATGGGCCTGCGCGAGATTGCTTCGGTGGAAGGCTTGATCATTCCCGCTTCGCCGCTGGGCAAAGTGAAAATGATCTTGCAAGTGGTGGCGGGCTGCACCGTAATTTTGACCGCGAATCATCCGGCGCTGAAACTCGTGGGCACAGTGTTGCTATGGCTGGTGGTGATCAGCGCGGTGGCGTCGGCCGGACATTACTTCCAGATGTTCTGGGCCCAAATTAATTTTCGCGTGCAGCAGCGCCAGCGCGGCGCGCTGCTCGTGAAGCAGGAAGAAAAGCCGCAGGATGTCCTCACTCGCTGAGCGCGAGAAGCTGCTGCTCCTGCAGATCGCCCGGAGCGCCCTCACTCTCGCCGTAACAGGCAAACCCCCGTTGCAGGATTTTCCCGCTGAAGAATTTTTGCAGCAAGCAGCCGGCGCGTTTGTCACGCTGCATCGCCGCGGCCGCCTGCGCGGCTGCGTCGGCCAGCTCCCAGGCTGCGACTCGCTAGCCGCGGTAGTCGCGCACTGCGCCCGCGCCGCCGCACTAGAAGATTCTCGCTTCGAGCTGGTCATCAGCGCGGAGCTAAGCGAGATTGACATCGAGGTTTCGGTTCTGTCCGCGCTCGAAGATGTGACGCTGGAGGCGATCGTAGCAGGGAAGCACGGACTGGTCGTCAGCCAGAGCAGGCAGCGCGGAGTGCTGCTGCCGCAGGTAGCCACTCAGTTCAACTGGCAGCCGCGCCGCTTCCTGGAAGAGACGTGCGTCAAGGCGGGTTTGGAGCGCTATGCATGGAAGGATTCTGCGACACGTGTCCAGGCGTTCACCGCTGATGTGTTCAGCGAAGCGGCTTTCCCGGTAATGCCACGAAACGTGCAGTCAGGCTAATGCCGCGCGCCAATGCCGCGAAGTGCGCCGGTCTCGGCTAAGGATTACTCGAGCTCGACGTAATCGCCGACGAAGAACTCCCGCAGGCTGAAGGTGGTCAATACCGTCGCGGAGTTGGTGCCGGTCCTGAGCACGATACCCTCGCCGATAACTTCGCGAGGCGTGTTGTCCCACTTCCATTTCTCCGGAGAGCTCCCGAATCCGTAGATCCGGCCGTACACCGTAGCTTCCTTGTCGTTGTCGAATGCAGCCCGCTTGGTTTCGTACGCGAGCTCATGCTCGGTGCCGGTGTAACGGAAGATGCGGAAATAGTCCCCCACCCGCACGCCCTGCTGGCTGCCGAGGTTCACGAAGAAGACGTCGTTGGTGCCCAATTCCACTTGAAAGTTCTTGCCAATCATCACCATCGCGGTGGCTTTGCCGCTGAAGGGTGCGAAGCGGTCGAAATTGGCCTCAGATTTCAGAGGCGGCGTGGGGCGCTCATGAAACGGCAAGAGGATATCGCCGCGCTGCACATAACTGCAGGAGTGTTCTACTTGCGCGACAGAGGTGTCGGGCTGCGCGACAACGACGCGCACGCGGCCTTCGTCCTCCCACCATGTGCCCAGTTTGCGGATGATCGCGAACTGCCACTTGGACCACTCCACTTCCGTAGGGTCCACGACCGGCCGGATCACCGAGAATTCATCGCCGACCTTCACACCTTGGCTGGCGCCTTTATTCAAGTACACGTAGTCGCCGTCCCAGAAGGTAATCTTATAGTTGGAGCCTTCGCCGGTGATCACGTAGGAATCCTGTGGTACGGACTCGTTGGTGATGGTGCCGGAGCAATAGACGTCCTTGTAGATCGGGGCGGAGGCGGCGGGGTTTTGCGCCGAAGCGGCAACGCCCGAAAGGCTCAAAATTAGACTGGCAAGGACAATTTTCCCACGCATAATGCTTGCTCCTTTGAATATCGTGCGCCGCTGCACAGACGCTAGCCCAGAATTAGCCCGATGTACGGACTGTAATGGACGTACTGGAACCCGTCAAGACAATGGTCCGAGCCGCTTTACACATTGTGCACCACATGGTACAAGCCCTGTAGTACCTGTACGATAGGCCAGGGTGCCTCAGAATTCGCGAGAACAGAGGCCCGCATCAGTGATCCGAATACGGCCCAATCCAAGACATTTCTGATGATCGCCAAAGACAAAATCTGCGCCGTGGTGGCAGCCGCCGACGCTTTCGGGATGCGGAAACAGCTCGCGGAGGCGCTGCGGGTTACAAGGATCGTCGAACTGAGGCTGGATTGGCTATCCGGCGACGGCGAATTGGACCGGTTCCTGGCGCGGCTTGCAAAGCAGCGGCCGCGCGCGACGCTGATCGCGACTTGCCGGCGGCGCCAGGCGGGCGGGAAATTTCGAGGGACGATTGCGCAGCAGCTGGTGCATCTGACAGCGGCGGTGCGCTCGGGCTGCGCTTGGTACGATCTAGAAATTGAAAGTTCCGCAAAGTGCCCGCCGGAATTGCTGGATGTGCTGCTCGGTGAGGGCCGGCGGATCGCGTCGGCGCATTTTTTCGCGGACTCGCCCAAGAATTTGCGGCGGGTTGCAGCTGAATTGCGTCGCGGCGCCCCCGATGCGATCAAGATTGCGGTGCAATGCGATTCGCTGGGGCGAAGCAGGGACGTGCTGCGGCTGGCGCGCGGGCGAAAGGATCTGATCGCAGTGCCGATGGGCGATGTTGCGCTACCCGCCCGGGTGCTGGCCCTGCGCGAGGGAAGCGCGCTGGCGTACGCGGCGGTGGAGAATTCCACTGCTCCAGGCCAAGTAACATTGGATGAAATGAAAGGTTTGTATCGCGCGGACAAATTGCGCCGCAACACGCGCGTGTACGGAGTGATTGGCAATCCGATCGGCCACTCGTTGTCTCCGGTGATGCAGAATGCCGGTTTTCAAGCGCGCAGGATGGACAGTGTGTTCCTGCCGTTTCTGGTGCGTGACCTGCGCGATTTTTTGCGCAGCGTGGAGCCGCTCGGAATTGCGGGGTTCAGCGTCACTCTGCCGCACAAGCAGGCGATTCTGCGGCATCTGGACGATTGCGATCCGATGGCGGCGGCGATTGGTGCAGTGAATACGGTGGTGGTGCGCCGCGGCGCGAAATTGTACGGCTACAACACCGATTACGTGGGCGTGCTGCGCGCACTGGAACGCCGCATCCCATTGCGCGGCAGCCGAGCGTTGTTATTCGGCGCGGGAGGTGCAGCGCGCGCGGTGGCTTTTGCGCTGGCGCAATCAGGAGCGTCGGTTTGTGTTTGCGCGCGTCGTGCGCAGGCGGCGAAAGCGCTGGCGCGAGCGGTGGGCGGCGAAGTCGTAGAGCGGTCGCGTCTGCGACGCGAATTTTTTGACGCAATCGTGAACGCTACGCCGATAGGCATGTATCCAGTCGCCGACCGCTCGCCGCTCGCGGCGCTCGAATTGAATTGCCGGCTGGTGTTCGATCTGATTTACCGGCCGCGCGTGACAAAGCTGATGCAACTCGCGGCGCTGCGGGGCATCGAAACGGTTTCGGGCGTGGAGATGTTTGTCGCGCAGGGAACGGCGCAGTGGGAAATATGGACGGGTGAGCGCGCGCCTGTGGAAGCGATGCGCCGCGCCGTCTTGCGCGCTCTGACGCGCGAAGAGAAGATGGCGAGACGATGATTCAGCCGGACTTCAAGATATTCATGAAACTGGCGCGCCAGGGGAATCTGGTGCCGGTTTATGAGACGTTCACGGCCGATCTGTTGACGCCGGTGGGGGCGCATCTGCGCCTGGCGCATAACGCGAAATATTCATTTCTGCTGGAAAGCGTGGAGGGTGGCGAGAATATCGCTCGATACACATTCGCGGGCGCGAATCCGCAGGAAGTTTTTCGCTCGCGCGGCAGGAAATGCAGCCTGGAAACAGGTGGCAAGGGTAAGAAGTTCGAGGCTGATCCCATATCGTATTTGCGGCAGCTCACCGAGCGGTATAAGCCCGTGCGCGTGCCGGGCCTGCCGCCGCTGATTGGCGGAGCCATTGGGTATTTCGCGTACGACATGGTGCGGCTGGTCGAGCGGATTCCAGCGAGCGGGCGCGACGACCTAAACCTGGACGACAGCGTGATGATGTTCTATCTGGGCTTGGTGGCGTTCGATCACGTGCGGCATCGCGTATGGGTGATCCGCAACGTTTTCACGGAAGGCCCTGGAAGTTTGCGCGCAAAGTACGATGCCGCGGTGCGCGAAATTCGCCGCACGCGCCGCAAACTGGAAAGTCCGCTGCCGCGGCAGCGCCGCACGCGGCGAGGCAGGGCGCTGCGCGTGGAATCGAATTTCACGAAAGCGCAGTACATGGCCGCGGTGCGCAAGGCGAAGAGCTACATTCGCGCGGGCGACATTTTTCAGGTCGTGCCCAGCCAGCGATTTTCAGCGCGCACCAGCGCTGATCCCTTCGAAATCTATCGCGCGCTACGCGTCGTGAATCCCTCGCCGTATCTTTATTATTTGAAGCTCGACGAACTTGCAGTGGTGGGCAGTTCGCCGGAAATGCTGGTGAAGGTGCAAGGTCGCAACATTTCTTATCGTCCTATTGCCGGGACGGTGCCGCGCGGGCGCAACGAGGCGGAAGATCGCGCTCTGGAAGCAAAGCTGCTCGCGGATCCGAAGGAGCGCGCCGAACACATCATGCTGGTGGATTTGGGCCGCAACGATCTGGGCAGGGTGTGCGAGTACGGCTCGGTGAAGGTCGAGCGGCTGATGTTTGTGGAGCGGTATTCGCACGTGATGCATCTGGTTTCGAGTTTGCGCGGGCAATTGCGCGCGGATGTGGATTGTTTTGACGCGCTGATGGCTTGTTTCCCGGCGGGAACACTATCGGGCGCGCCGAAAATTCGCGCGATGCAGATTATTGATGAGCTCGAGCCGACGCGGCGCGGGATTTACGCTGGCGCGGTGATGTATCTGGATTTTTCGGGCAACATTGATTCGTGCATCGCGCTGCGCACGATGGTGGCGAAGGGCGGCCGCGCTTATATTCAGGCGGGCGGCGGAGTGGTGGCAGATTCGGTGCCGGAGCGCGAATATCAGGAGACGGTGAACAAGGCGCGCGCGCTGCTGACGGCGCTGGAAATCGCGCATCGCGGAACGAACGGCAGCCGAGCGGAATAGGAACGCGTAACGGCAATTTTCACGGAGATTGCGAAAAGGCAAAGAGCGGGCGGGACGCCGGCGCTACGAAAGGCGCGGCTCGAGGCGCTGCAGCCACGCCCTCCCGCCTTTGCGAGTTGTGGTTCAGCCTTGGGGATACGTCAGACGTGAGAGAATGAACGCGAGATGATTCTGTTGCTCGACAACTACGATTCGTTTACCTACAACCTGGCGCAGTACCTCGGCCAGATGGGGCAGCAGCTTGCTGTGCGCCGCAACGATGAGATCACGCTGGATGAAATCGAGCAGATGGCGCCGGAGCGGATTGTGATTTCGCCGGGGCCTTGCACGCCGAAGGAAGCAGGCGTCAGCGTTCCTTTGATTCAGCGATTCGCGGGGAAGATTCCGATTTTGGGCGTGTGCCTGGGGCATCAGGCGATTGGCGCGGCATTTGGCGGACGCGTGATTCGCGCTCCGAAATTGATGCACGGGAAAACCAGCGAGATCGAGCATGACGGGCGGACGATTTTTCACGGGTTGCCGCAGCCGTTTATTGCCACGCGTTATCATTCGCTGATCGTGGAACGGAAATCGCTGCCGCGCGAGTTGGAAATATCGGCGGAGACGGACGATGGGACGATTATGGGTTTTCGGCATCGCAAGTTGCGCGTCGAAGGCGTGCAGTTCCATCCGGAATCAGTGCTGACTGGCGCGGGATTTGAATTGCTGAAGAATTTTTTGAGTATTTAGCGGGGGCGCCAAGCATCTGAGGAAGGCGCCTGCCTGAAATGCAGGCGGCCGCTACAGGTGGTGTAACTGGACGTTTTGAGTAGGGCTCTTCCGTTGCGCCTGAACCGGGATCTCGTGACGATACCCAGAGAACATTCGTTCCAAGAGAAGCGCAGAGATCGCGTTGCCGAGATGGCGTTGCTCTGCGTGGCGCTCGCCTCCGTTCTTCTGTTCCCCTGGACCGCAGGTACTGGCGCGTCGCGGCAATCGGGAATAGAAAACCCGCCCCGAACCTACCTTGGTTTCGATGCAAACGATTATCCGGGCGACGACGCGTTGCCTGGTTTGCGCCGAACTTTCGCGTTTTCCGGCTATTGGTTGAACGCGCCTCCTGGCGCGAAGGCGAATTCTTGGATCGGGAAACGCGCTGAGTTGCTGAAAAACGGATTTGGTTTTTTGGTCCTCTTCAACGGACGTTTAGCGAAGGAACTGCAGCCGCCAGTGGATGCCAGCGATCTGGGCGCGCGCGACGCCGCAGTTGCGGTGGCGGCGGCGCGGCGCGAGGGATTTTCCGCCGGCAACGGCAATCAGATCGTGATTTTTTTGGATATTGAAGAGGGCGGACGAATGTACCCGGCGCAAATCAAATATATTCGGGGCTGGAGCGGGCGAGTGGCGACCGGTGGATTCGTGGCCGGAGTGTATTGCTCGGGAATGAAGGTGAAGGAAGGTGAAGGGAAAACCATCACGACCGCAGCTGACATTCACGAGAGAGCGCCGGTGGCGGCGTACTTCATTTATAATGACGAGTGCCCTCCTTCGCCGGGTTGCGTCTACTTGAAGAATCCTCCGGCGCCATCACAGAGCGGATTTTCGGATGCCAATGTCTGGCAATTTGCGCAATCGCCGCGCCGCCGCAATTTTACAGTTTCGTGCGCGTCGACATATAGTTCGGACGGCAATTGTTATCTGCCGGCGAGCACAGCAGCTAGCCATTTTCTGCTTGACCTCGATTCGTCAGTCTCAGCTGACCCGTCCACGATGAAAATCCGCATAGAGCTACAAGATTAAGTCGAACAGAAAATCAATCAGGATGCGGACTGGCTGTCGCGGGCTGCCCCGGCTTGTGAAAACGCTACCAGCTCTTCGAGCTTGGCGCGGGCTGCGCCGGAGTCGATGGAATCTGCGGCGAGGCGCACGCCATCGAGAAAATCCGTAGCGCGGCCTGACGCGACTAGCGCGCCGGCGGCATTTGCGAGCACGATGTCGCGGTGCGGGCCGTGTTCGTGGGGGTGGGACGTGCTGCCCAGCACTTGATGGATGATTTCGGCGTTGTGTGCGGCGTCGCCGCCGCAAATGGCTTCGAGCGGGGCACGGCGCAGGCCGAAATCTTCGGGGACAACCTTGTAGCTGCGCACTCTGCCATCGCGCAATTCGGCGATGTTCGTATCGCCGCTGATGGAAATTTCATCGAGGCCATCGGCGCCGTGAACCACTAGCGCGCGTTGCACGCCTAATTCGCCGAGGGCTTGCGCTACGAGTTCGGTGAGGCTCGCGTCATAGACGCCGACGATTTGCGCGGAGGCTCCGGCGGGATTGGTCAGCGGGCCGAGCAGATTGAAAACCGTGCGCACGCGCAGCTCGCGGCGCGCGGGAATGGCGTAGCGCGTGGCGGCGTGCATCGCGGGAGCGTAGAGGAAACCGATGCCGATTTGTTCGATGGATTCGGCGACGCGCTCGGGTGGGAGTTCGATTGTTGCGCCGAGGGCTTCGAGCACGTCGGCGGAGCCGCTGCGCGAACCAGCGGAGCGGTTGCCGTGTTTTGCGACGCGCACGCCGGCGCCGGCGACTACGAAAGCGACTGCGGTGGAAATGTTGAATGTGCCGCGCGCGTCGCCGCCGGTGCCGCACGTGTCCACGATCACTTCGTCGGGATGTTTGCGGCCGTGGGGAAAAATTGGCGTGGCGTGGCGGCGCATGGCGGAGGCGAAGCCGACGACCTCGTCAACCGTTTCGCCTTTGATGCGCAGGGCGATCAGCAGCGCGGCGATCTGTTCGGTGCTGGCGTGGCCGGAGAGGATTTGCTCCATCGCGGCTTCGGCTTCGGTGCGCGAGAGGTCTTCGTCTTTGATCAGTTTATCGAGAGCTTCGTGGATCATTTTTTTGTTTGCATTTGTGCGTACCACGATGGCGCGGGCCTAATGAGTGATCGCGATCGGCGGTTGCCGCGTCATACATGGCGCACTAAAGTGCGCCGCTGCGAAAGCAAAGTGACGGCAAGTCGCGCGTTTGGGTGCGATGTGGCGGCTTGCCCGTGCCGCATGTTCCAAGTAAACTAAGTCGTTTTAATTGTCCTCGAATCTTAGCACTATTCAAGGCGACCTTCAGGAAGCCGATGGAGTCGGTATGAAGATCCACGAATATCAAGCCAAGGGTATCCTTGCGAAATTTGGCGTGCCGGTGCCGCGCGGGGAAGTGGTTTTCAAGAAGGATGAAGCGCGGGCGGTGGCGCAGCGGCTGGGAACTTCCGTGGTGGTGGTGAAGGCGCAAATTCACGCGGGCGGGCGCGGGAAGGCCGGCGGCGTAAAGCTGGCGAAATCTCCAGACGATGCTTCGACGCTGGCGGAACAAATTCTGGGGATGAAATTGGTGACGCCGCAGACGGGTGAAGAGGGGCGCATCGTGCGGCGGTTGCTGATCGAGGAAGGCCTCAACATCAAGCGCGAACTGTATCTGGGAATTTTGGTGGATCGCGCGCTGGGCATGCCGATTTTTATGGCGAGTGCCGCCGGCGGAATGGAAATCGAGGAAGTGGCGAAGGATCATCCGGAAGCGATTTTGCGCGAGGCGATTGATCCAGCAACCGGATTTCAACCTTATCAGGCGCGCAAATTGGCGTTTGGCTTGGGCTTGACGCCGGAGCAAGCGGGCGCGGCCGTGCCATTTTTTCAGGCGTTGTACCGCGCGTTCATTGAGACGGATGCTTCGATGATCGAAATCAATCCTTGCGTGGTGACGGGCGACGGGAAATTGGTGGCGCTGGATGCGAAAGTAACTCTTGATGACAACGCGCTTTACCGGCATCCGGAATTCAAGGATTTGCGTGACCTGGAAGAGGAAACGCCCCTGGAAGTGGAAGCTTCGAAGTTCAAATTGAATTACATCAAGCTGGATGGCGACATTGCTTGCATGGTGAATGGCGCGGGCTTGGCGATGGCGACCATGGACATTATTAAATTGAGCGGCGGGAGCCCGGCGAATTTTCTCGACGTGGGAGGCGGAGCTTCGGAAGAGCAGGTGAAGAACGCGTTTCGGATTTTGCTGAGCGATCCGAACGTGCGCGCGGTGTTCGTGAATATTTTCGGCGGGATTTTGCGTTGCGATGTGCTGGCCAGCGGCGTGGTGAACGCGGCGAAGGAATTGAAGTTCAAAGTGCCGGTAGTGGTGCGCATGGAAGGCACCAACGTGAAGCAAGGTAAGGAGATTTTGCGTGACTCCGGATTCAATTTTGCCGTTGCCGAAGGGATGAAGGACGGCGCCGAGAAAGTCGTGAAACTCGCGGGAGGAGCACGATGAGCGTGCTGGTTGACAATAATACGCGGCTGATCGTGCAGGGGATTACTGGGCGCGAGGGGAGTTTTCACGCGCAGCAGATGCTGGATTACGGGACGAAAGTGGTGGCGGGTGTGACGCCGGGGAAGGGCGGGACGGAACATCTCGGCGTGCCGGTGTTCAATACCGTGGCGGAAGCGGTGAAGGCGACGAAGGCGAATGTGTCGGTGATTTTTGTGCCGCCGCCATTTGCTGCCGATGCGATTTTGGAGGCGATGGACGCGGGTTTGGCGCTGGTAATTTGCATTACGGAGGGCGTGCCGACTTTGGATATGGTGCGCGTGGCGGCCGCGTTGAAGAATTCGCGCACGCGATTGATCGGGCCGAATTGTCCGGGAATTATTTCGCCGGGAAAATGCAAAATCGGGATTATGCCGGGCTCGATTCACAAGCAGGGGCATGTGGGAGTGGTGAGCCGCAGCGGAACTTTGACATACGAAGCTGTGGATCAGCTGACGCATCTGGGGATCGGGCAATCCACTTGCATCGGGATTGGCGGCGATCCGATCATTGGCACCAGTTTTCTGGACGCGATCAAGATGTTCAACGACGATCGCGACACACATGCGATCGTGCTGATCGGCGAAATCGGTGGCAACGCCGAGGAAGTGGCGGCGGAATACATCAAGAAGCATGTGCGCAAGCCGGTGGTGGGATTTATCGCGGGGCAAACCGCGCCTCCGGGGCGGCGCATGGGTCATGCCGGGGCGATTATCAGCGGCGGGCAGGGAACCGCGGCGGAAAAGTACAAGGCGATGCGCGCGGCGGGGATTCGCACCGTGCAGAGTCCGGCGGAAATTGGCCACACGATCGCGGGCGTTCTTGGCAAGTCGAAAGCGAAGGGGAAGGCGAAGCCCGCTGCGAAAAAGAAGATTGCTGGAAAATCCAAGCAGGCGGCTAAGAAAAGGAAGTAGCTGGAGACGCGTGGCCGGTGGCTCGCGCGATATTTTAATTTTGGGAGATGAATCGAATGGCTGTCGAGAGAACTTTGGCGATTGTTAAACCGGATGCGGTGGGGCGCGGGCTCACTGCGGACATTCTTAGCCGCGTGCATGCCGCGAAATTCAAGATCATTGCGATCAAATCGGTGCGCTTGACGAAGAAGCAGGCCGAGGGATTTTACGCGGTGCATCGCGAGCGGGGGTTTTTCGGCGAGTTGACGGATTTCATGAGCTCGGGCAAGGCCGTGGTGATGGTGCTCGAAGCGGAGAATGGGATTGCGAAGTGGCGCGAGACGATGGGCGCGACGGATCCCGCGAAGGCAGCCCCTGGCACCATTCGCAAGGAGTTGGGCGAAAGCATTCAGTTTAATTGCACGCACGGTTCGGACGCGCTGGACACAGCGGCATACGAGATTGGGTATTTCTTTTCCGGGGCGGAGTTGGTTTGAGTTGATCGGGTGCGACGCGGTTTGGGCGGGCGGTTCGCGAACCGCCTCAACGAGCCGATCTCGCTTCCGAAATTGTGGCAAGCTGGGGCGCAGCCGTTCGAACCGGCGCTGCCGGTTCTCAGGATGAATCGCCCCGTGGGTTCTACCCTTCCACCCGGCACCGCCGGGTCTCAGAGTGAATTGCGCTGCAGCGGAATTCACAAGCAGCGCCCCTACCCTGGTTAGAGTCCTCGTCTACATCTCGGTTTCCGCACGAGCGTACCGCTACTTCAATTTTTCGGGAAGTCGGGAGAGGCTTCCACTTCCAGAATTTGTTTGGTGTGGCGTTCGCTGTGCGCGGCGATGAAGAGCAGCCACTCGTAGGCATCCAGCGGACCTAGCGGGCTATCCATCACGTGTTGGCGCAGATCGGGAGTGGTGCGCAGGAATTCAATGGTGCGCGCGCGACTTTGCAGGAAATGATCGAGCGTTTCGGCGGGAGCCCAGCGTCCGGTGGGGACGAGGTCCGGCGGAGCTTGGCGCTTGGTGCTGCGGTCCGGGACCATGGCGAGGACCTGGGCGTCCATTTTAGCAATGTCGCGGTCGGGGGCGCCGGCGGGTGATTTCATGACCTTGTCAGTGACCAGTTGATAGAGGTTGTCCTCGGCGAGCGCGATGTGTTCGAGCGTCAGGGCGACGGACCATTTGTCGGGCGCGGCTTTGAAATTCCATTGCGCGGGCGTTAGGTTTTTGGTGTCGGCGACGATGGCGTCGCGCGTTTGTTCCAGATATTTGATGCCTTTCTCGCGATCGGACTGAGACAGCGTTTGCGCGAAAATCGTGGGTGCCAATAAGACAGCAGCACAGAGCAGCAGGATTGTCTTTCTCATCGAGGTTTCTCCTCTCGTTTCTTCTTTGTGGAATCGTTAAATGTGAAGTGGCGATTGCGAGTATCTGAGGCGCTGTGGCGCTGGAATCGTACGTCGGGCGCAGCTCGCAGCAGTTTCGCACCGCCTATGCGTGTAATTGTCGAAGGTCGCAGTGGGGCGGCGATGGCGCACTGAAGTGCGCAGCTACCAAATCGCATCTGGTCGATTGGTTGGGGTTAGAATGGAGCGCTGAGCAAGCTGTCATGGATCCATTACGCGAGACCGGGAAGCTCCTTCTTGTGGTGGGAATCGTGCTGGTATGCGTGGGGTCGCTGCTCGCGTTCGGAGGGAAGCTGCCATTTCGGTTGGGGCGTTTGCCGGGCGATGTTGCATATCAAGGACGGAATGGAAGTTTTTATTTTCCGGTGGTGACGTGCGTTTTGCTGAGCGTGGTGTTGAGCCTGCTGTTGTGGGTCGTGAATCATTTCCGCAGATAGAGCCATGAGCCAGACATCGCTTTTCAATTTGATGCCGGAGCGGCGGACCTGGAAGGTCAGCGAGCTGACGGCGCGCATCCGCGAGCTGCTGGAATCGGCGCTGCCGGAAGTTTGGGTTGAGGGCGAAGTTTCGAATTGCCACATGGCGCAGTCGGGGCACTGCTATTTCACACTGAAGGATGCGAAGTCGCAGATTCGCTGCGTGTGTTTCCGCGACCAGATGCGCGGAATGAAATTCAAGCCGGAAGATGGGTTGCACATCACGGTGCGTGGCGCACTCAGCGTGTACGACGCGCGCGGGGAATACCAGATTTACGTTACGCTGATCGAGCCGGTGGGATTGGGCGCGTTGCAACTGGCGTTCGAGCAGCTGAAGAAGAAACTGGAGCTCGAAGGACTGTTTGCGGCGGCGCGCAAGAAGCCGCTGCCGGTGCTGCCGCGCTGCATCGGGGTGGTGACTTCGCCGACGGGCGCGGCGATTCGCGACATTTTGCGCGTATTGAAGCGCCGGTTCCCGAACGCGCAAGTAAGTTTGTATCCGGTGAAGGTGCAGGGCGCGGGAGCGGCGGCGGAAATCGCGGAAGCGCTGCGTTATTTCAACCAGGCGAAAACAGTGGACGTGCTAATTCTGACGCGGGGCGGCGGGTCGCTGGAAGATTTATGGGCGTTCAACGAGGAAATTCTGGCACGGGCGATTTTCGCGTCGGTGATTCCGGTGATTACGGGTGTGGGGCACGAAACGGATTTCACCATCGCGGATTTTGTGGCGGATCTACGCGCGCCGACTCCTTCGGCGGCGGCGGAAATCGTGGTGAAGTCGCGCGAGGAATTCGAGCGGCACATCGCGGAATATCAGCGGCAGATCGCGCACCACGTGCGCTACCGGCTTTCGCAGTGGCGGCATCGCGTGCGGGATTTGCAGACGCATCGCGGATTCCGTCAGCTGGAATTGGTGTTGCGCAACCGGCGGCAGCAACTGGATGAGATGGCGAACTCGCTGGCAATTGGTTTGCGGCTGCGGTTGGCTATGGCGCGGCAGCGATTGACGGAAGCAAACGCGCATATTGCGTCGTTCGATTTGCGCGGGCGCGCGGCGGTGTTGGCGAGGCGGATCGAGCAGCAGCGCGGTTTGTTGCGGGCGGCGCTGGAGCGTGTTGTTGCGCGGAAGCGGCGTGGATTTGCGGCGCCGCAGGTGCGGTTTGCGGCGCTGGATCTGCGCGCGCGGGTGGGGTTGTTGCGGCGGCGATTAGAACGAGATTCCACGGAGTTGGAGGTGCGGATTGACCGCTTGATGATTGCGAGGCGGCGATTGCTGCAAGCTGCCGCGCTAACTCTCGATGAACGCAGCCCGCTGCGGATTCTGGAGCGCGGTTACGCGATTGCGTACGACGCGTCGGGGGGAGTGCTGCGTTCGCCAGATCAGGTGGCGATCGGCGAAGATATTTCGGTGCGATTGGCGCGCGGAGAGATTGGAGCTACTGTACGAAGTAAGAAAAAATCCGAGGCCTGAAGCTGGTCGCCCTTCCAACGAGCGTGCGCGATTCTTCGAGGAGTTGCGCACGAAATCTCAACAGCTGTGTCGCACCTACGGCGCTCCAGATTCCTTTTTACGATTTTTACCAGGCCTTCCGAGCCTGGGCTAACTTATGCCGCGCCTACGGCGCTGGAGCTTTGGCCTGTTGGGATCTGGGTAGTTGGGTCGACGGCCTTGGACCTAGCTTCTAGCTGGTTCGTATCGCGCGCTTCCGTGTTTGTTCGATCTTACGCAAGACATGGTCGTAGGGAATCGGAGTTCCACCAGAAGCTTTGGCAGAATCGTAAGCGTGAATCGCTTCAAGTTCTTCGTCATCATCGGTGGGCATCGTGAATTCTGCCGTGGGCGGAAGGGCACTAGGCTTCTTGGAACTGGTCTTGCGCGGGAATCGTTTTTTCTTCATCTGTTATTCTTCATCGGCGGCGCCGCCGGAAACTTTCAGGACCGCCAGGAAGGCTTCCTGGGGGATGTCCACGCGGCCGACACGTTTCATGCGTTTTTTGCCTTCTTTTTGTTTTTCAAGGAGTTTGCGTTTGCGGGAGATGTCTCCGCCGTAGCATTTGGCGATTACGTTTTTACGGATGGGGCTGATCGTTTCCCGGGCGATGACGCGGCTGCCGATGGCGGCTTGTATGGCGATTTCGAACATCTGGCGCGGGATGAGTTTGCGCAAGCGGCTGACGAGGTCGCGGCCGCGTTCGTAGGATTGATCGCGGTGACAGATCACGGTGAGCGCGTCGACCGGTTCGCCGCCGACGAGAACATCGAGTTTCACCAGATCGGATTCGTGATAACCGGAAAGATGGTAATCGAGCGAAGCGTAGCCGCGCGAAACGCTTTTCAGGCGATCGTAAAAATCGAGAACGATTTCGTTGAGCGGCATTTCGTAGGTGAGCATGATGCGCGTCGGCGAAAGGTACTCGAATTTCTTCTGCGTGCCGCGCTTTTCCTCGCAGAGCTGCAAGACGCCGCCGACGGATTCTTCGGAAGTGATGATCATGGCCGTAAGCATAGGCTCTTCGATTTTCTGAATCGAAGCGGGCGGCGGAAATTTCGTGGGGTTATCCACTTCCATCACTTCGTTGGCGGTGGTGGTGATGCGGTATTGCACGCTGGGCGCGGTGGTGATTAGGCCGATGTTGAATTCGCGCTCGAGGCGTTCCTGCACGATTTCCATATGCAGCAGGCCGAGAAAGCCGCAGCGAAAACCGAAGCCGAGGGCCACGGAATTTTCCGGCTCGTAGAAGAAAGCTGCGTCGTTGAGCTGCAATTTACCCAGGGCGTCGCGCAGCATTTCGTAGTCGCTGGCGTTCACTGGAAAAAGTCCGGCGAAGACCATGGGCTTGATGGCTTCGAAACCGGGCAGCGGCGGCGCGGGATGGCCGTCTTCGACCACCGTATCACCCACGCGGGCGTCGGCGACGCGCTTGATATTCGCGACGATGAAGCCGACGTCACCGGCGGCAAGTTCCTGCAACACCACCGGTTTCGGCGTGAGCACGCCGAGATTTTCCACTTCGTACACTTCGTTGCTGGAAGTGAGGCGAATTTTCATGTGCGGAGCTAGGCGGCCTTCCATCATGCGCACCAGCACAACCGCACCGCGGTAAGAATCGAACCAGGAATCGAAAATCAGGGCGCGCAGAGGAGCGTCCGCGGAGCCTTGCGGCGCGGGAACGAGGCGCACGATGGCTTCGAGAACTTCTTCGACGCCTAGGCCGCTTTTCGCGCTGATTGGGAGCGCTTCGTCGGCCGGAATTGCCAGCACGTTTTCGATTTGTTCTTTGGCGTAATCAACGCGCGCGGCCGGCAAGTCGATTTTATTGATCACCGGAATAATGGTGAGGTTGTGGCGTGAGGCGAGGAAGGCGTTCGCGACCGTTTGCGCTTCGACGCCTTGACTTGCGTCCACTACTAGCAGAGCGCCTTCGCAGGCGGAAAGCGCGCGGGAAACTTCGTAGGAAAAATCGACGTGGCCGGGGGTGTCAATCAGGTTCAGGCGATATTCGTGGCCGTCGCGCGCGGTGTAATGCAGGCGAATACTTTTGGCTTTGATGGTGATGCCGCGTTCGCGTTCCAGGTCCATGGAATCGAGCACTTGCGAATGCATCTCGCGCTGGGTGAGCGCGCCGGTGAGCTCCAGCAGGCGGTCGGCCAGCGTGGATTTGCCGTGGTCAATGTGCGCGATGATGCAGAAATTGCGGATGTACTGGGGATCCATGGCTCTCTGTGCGAATGCGCGGCGCAGGCGGGAGCGATGCTCGCTCTGCGCGCGGGCGTCGCGCCGTTCAAACTATCGAGTTTGCCATAGAACGTGGGGAAACGCGAAAGGGGCGAGTGGAAAGTTGACAGGTAAGAGTTGAAAGTTAAAAGCACACATCCGTCCCTTGTGCGGCCCGCGCAGAGACTGGGTCGAGGCTGCGCCTTGGCTGTTCTGGCGTGCCCCCGGCCGCAGCGCCCCGTGGTGTCCTAGCACATCCGCCGGTAGTCTCGGATTGCCTGTGGAAAGCTGATATCGTAGGCTGTAGCCGGTTTAGCGGTTCGGCGGCCGTACCATTTGAGTCAACAGGGTGGCCGAAGTACGGCCAGGATGGGGGACCTGCGGTTGAATCTGCCAATGCCATCACACGTTAATCTCCACCCAATTCACCACTCGCGCGCGGCGGAAGCTGCTCATTGAATACCACGGCCCAGATCGTCGTCGTACAAAAAAAGTCCAGGGTGCTGAGGATTCTCGGCTACACGCTGGCGACCGCCTGCCTGATTTGGGTGCTGCACGATTTTCATTTCGTGCAAGCGATGCGCGAACTGTCCCGCGTGGATTGGAAGTGGGTAGCGATCGGGATGGGTTTCGACGTCCTAAGCTACGGGGTGCAGGCGCTACGCTGGAAATGGCTGCTCAGCCCGTTCGGGAAAGTGAAGCTGACGCACACGATTCGCGCGGTGTATGCGGGCCTGTTCGCCAACCTGGTGTTTCCGCTGCGGCCGGGAGAATTGTTGCGCAGCTACATCGTATCGGACGCCGAGGAAATCCGGCTCGGCCGGGTGCTGGGCTCAGTGGGCGTGGAGCGGCTGGTGGATTTGGTGATTGCGACCGCGTCACTGGCGGTGGTTTCGCTGCTGGTGGATTTGCCACAGCGCTTCCGCAGGGTGGCCGACACGCTGGGAATCATCACCCTGGTATTGCTGGCGATCGTGGTGATAATTATTTACTACTTGGAAGTGAAGCTTTCGCAGGATCCGGATTGTTACACGGGGAGGCGTTTGCCTGGAAAGCTGATGCGCGCACTGCTGGGATTGCACGCCATGGGCACGGCCCCCAGTTTTTATGCAGCGGTGTTCGCATCGCTGTTGATGCCGGGCTGCCAGGTGCTGGGGCTATGGGCGATGATGAAGGCTTACGGCTTGCAGCTGCCATTTCTGGCGGCGATCGTGGTGCTGCTGATCATTAATCTGGGTGTCTCGTTGCCGAACGCGCCAGCCAACGTGGGGTCGTATCAATTTTTCTGCGTGTTGGGATTGAGCGTGTTTCAGGTGGAGAAGACGACTGCGACAAGTTTTTCGATTTTCGCGTTCCTGGCGTTAACCATTCCGTTTATTTTCCTGGGATTTGTGGGATTGGTGCGTAGCGGGTTGTCGCTGAAGTCCATGCGCGAGAAGGTGAAGGAATTGCCGAGCCAGGCGCGCGCGGGTGCGCGGGCGTAGGCTTGCCCTCGTCATTAAGGCCCGCCTGCAGTTGGAAATTCACGGCCTCAGCGGCCGAAGCCGCTTAGGATTGGCGCTTATTTCGGCACAGCTAAAGCCGTGCCCTGACAGTCTTTGCGTTCCTTGGCCGGACGATCTCATTTTGCGAATCCTCGAACGGTCCTCTCCCGATTCACAGTGTTTTGTGGTCCTTCTGAGCACGCTGGGCTGATTTCGTTTTGAGAGCGGCTTGGCGTCCGTTATATAGTGGATGTTCGACCCGCGCGAAGAGATCGGGACCCGCGACGATGTCGCGGTAAAGCTCGGGCGGACTTCCCCAGCAAGCCCGCAAAACCCGAAGAACGCGCCTTTTCCCAATGGCACAGGACATTAACAAGCATCTCGACCGGGCGCGCAAGAGCCTGGAGAAGAACAAGCTTCGCGAAGCTGTCTCCGAGTACCAAGCGGTGCTCGAAGAGGCTCCCGCGCATCAGGAAGCGCTGCAGGCGCTCGCGGACATTTATACGCGACTGAACGAGCCGCAGCTCGCCGCCGAATATTACGGCATTCAGTTCGATCGCCTGATTGAATCCGGGGACGGTGCCAAAGCTTCCGCTGTTTTCACTCGTTTTCTGCGCACGTTCCCCCAGCCTGCCGACCGCTTGATGCGTTTTGCAACACTGCTGCAAAAACAAAACCGCACTTCGGAATCGATCGAGCAATTCGGAAACGCCGCGGAGCATTACGTGAAGGAACAGCGCTTCATCGAAGCGCTGGCTTGCTACGAAAGCATGGCGATGCTGGACCCGGAAAATCCGCAGCGGCATATCGTGCTGGGCGAAATGGCGGAGAAGCTGCGCCATGCGGACATGGCGGCGCGCAGTTACGTGCGTGCGGGGCAATTGACTCTCTCGGTGGGCGCGCTGGATGCGGCGCTGGAATATTTCGGGCGCGCGCACCTGCTGGCGCCGCAGGACCGGGCCGGAGCGCTGCAGTTCGGCGAAGCGAAGCTGCGAAAGGGCGACGCCGAGGGCGCGGTGATGCTGCTCGAGCCGTTTGCTGCGACGGAGCACGACCCTACATTTCTGGCGCTTTACGGCGAAGCGCTATTGCGCACCGGTCGCTTGGATGTCGCACGTGACGTGTTCCAGGCTTATTACTCGCAAAAGCCGGAAGGCTTCGTAAAATTATTCGAATTGGCTGCCGCGTACATACGCGCGGGGCAGGACGCCAAAGCAGCCGCGCTGCTGGTGCATACCAAAGAAATCATGCGCGCGGTACGCAAGGAAGTAGAGTTATCCGCCAACCTGGACCGGCTCGCCGCGACCTATCCGCAGTCCCTGGCTCTGGCGGAAGTGGTGGCCAAGTTGTACGAGGAATTGAACCGCGAGACGAAATACTTCGATTCGCTAGTGAAGCTGTTCGATTTGTATCTGGTCGCGGGCCGCATGAAAGAAGCGTGCGAATCGCTCGACCGTCTGGTGGATATTGATCCGTACGATTACCGCAACCACGAGCGCATCGGAAAACTGGAAGGCAAAGCCGATCCCGCTTTCTTGCAGAATATCTTGGCGCGCGCGGCGAAGGCGGCGACGGTCTCCACACGCACCGATGGATTCACCGGCGCGGGGCGCGAGCCTTCGGAAAACGCGGCGGGCGTGCCAGAGGAAGTACGCGCACAGCAGGCGCTGGAAGATCTCGTGGTGCAGGTGGAAATTTTCTTGCAGTATTCGTTGCAGAGCAAAGCCGTCGAAAGACTGGAGCGTATCGCCGAACTATTTCCCGCCGAAGAAGAAAGGAATGAGCGGTTGCGCGCGCTCTACGAACGCGCGAACTGGTGGCCTAAGGGCGGGGGCCGCAAGCCTTCATCGCGCGCCGCCGCACCGGCAGCGCCCGCGCCTGTGGAGGCTCCTCCGCCCCTACAGCCGGCGCAGCAACTGGAAGCTTACGGAACTACCGCTGCGCCCACTGCGGCGGAAACGCACCGGGATTTGGCAGCCATCGCGGAAATCAATCGCCTGATGTACAGGCAGCCTACGCCGCGTGAAGTACTGGTGACGACTGCCGCGGAAATCGGAAAGCATCTGCGCGTGAGCCGCTGTCTGGTGGCGGTGGGCGCTCCCGGCGAGGGAGCGCAAGCGACGGCGGAATATGCGGCGCCGGGATTCGCCGCGGTGGGGCCGCAAAAAATTTCCAGCATCGTGGGCATGGTGACGCAAGTGACGCCGGATTCGATGGGCGGAGTGGAATTGCAGGCAGCGAGTTTGCCCAGCTTGCGCGATTTGGGATTGGAATCGGCGCTCGGTGTGATGCTGACGGACAAGGAAACGCAGGCGCCTTCCGGCGCTTTGCTGATCGGCGACGCGCACGGGCGAAAATGGAAGCCGAACGAAAGCTATTTTCTGCAGGCCGTAGGCGACCAGCTGGTGATGTCGGTGAATCACACGCGCTTGCGTTCGCTGGTGCGTTCGCTGGCGGTGGCGGACGAGAAGACTGGTCTACTGAACCGCGGAGCGTATATCGATTGCCTGTTGGTGGAGTCCAATCGAGCGCGCGCGCAGAACACCGCGATCTCCCTGATTGTGGTGCACGTGGACCGCGGCGGCGATCTGCTGCGCCAGCACGGCGATGCGGCCGTGGATCATTACATCGAACAACTGGCGCGCGCGCTGTCGTCGGCAATTCGCCAGACCGACGTGGCTGTGAAATATACGGCCTGGTCGCTCGCGTTTATTCTGCCGGATACTTCGCTGGAAAATGCTCGGGCGCTGGGGGAAAAATTGCGGTCACTGGCCGCGTCCGTGCGGCCATCCTGGGGCACGCCGGATTTGACAATCAGCGCCGTGGTGGCGGAAGCTTCGTCGCGTCCCGGTGATGAAACCGAGGATCGCGTCACCGAATGGATCAATCGAGCCGAAGCTGGCCTCGACGACGCGCGCCAACGCGGCGGCGACACGCTGGTAGCACTTTCAACACCCTAATCTCGAAGCACCCCGAGGACACATGTTCATTACTGATGCTGTGATTTTGCACGGAGCGCGCACGCCGATGGCGCGTTACATGGGCGCGTTTGACACCACCACCGCGATTGAGCTGGGCGCAGCCGCCAGCCAAGAAGCGATCCGCCGCGCCGGAGCCGAACCCGCGGATTTCGACCACGTGATTTTCGGCAATGTGATGCAGACCAGCGCCGACGCGCTGTACGGCGCGCGCCACGTGGGCCTGAAAGCCGGGCTGCCAATTGAAACTCCGGCGTTGACGGTGAATCGCCTATGTGGCTCGGGAATGGAATCCATCACGCAAGCGGCGCAAAGAATATTGCTGGGCGAAGCGCGCGTGGTGCTCGCGGGTGGCATGGAAAACATGTCGCAATGCCCGCATGTGATTCGCGGCGCGCGCGCGGGATTTCGGCTGGGCGAGGGCAAGCTGGAAGATTCGCTGATGTCCGGCCTGTTCGACACGTATTGCGGGTTCAGCATGTCCGAGACGGCGGAAAATCTGGCGGCTGAGCAGGGAATCACGCGCCGCGCATCCGATGAATACGCGCTGCGCAGCCAGCAAGCGGCGGAGGCCGCATTTCGCGCGGGACATTTCAAGGACGAGATCGTCCCGGTGGAAGTGAAGAAAGGCAAGAAAACGATAACGGTGACCGAGGACGATCACCGGCGTCCGGAGACAACCATTGAAGTGCTGGAATCGCTGCAACCCGCCTTTCGCAAGGACGGCATCGTCACTGCCGGAAATGCCAGCGGAATTGTGGACGGCGCGGCGGCCGTGGTGGTGACGCACGCGAAAATCGCGAAAGAGCGCGGCTGGAAGCCGCTGGGACGCATCGTCGGATGGGCGACGGCGGGTGTGCCGCCGCAGATCATGGGCATCGGACCTGTGCCGGCGATCCAAAAAGCGTTGGCGCTCGCGGGTTTGAAACTTGAGCAAATGGATCTGGTGGAAGTAAACGAAGCATTCGCCGCGCAATACCTGGCGGTGGAAAAAAAACTGGGGCTAAACCGCGAGAAAACCAATGTGAATGGCGGCGCGATCGCCTTGGGACATCCTCTGGCGGCGACCGGGACGCGGGTGGTGCTGAGCCTGCTCCTGGAATTGCGGCGGCGCGGCGCGCGCTATGGCGTGGCCAGCGCGTGCATCGGCGGCGGGCAGGGAATTGCGGTGATTGTCGAATCGGTTTCTTGAGCGCGGCGGCATAACGCGGCAAACCACGGCCGATTCGGGTACCATACCAGTGTTAAAATCCCGAAACTTACGGCAAGGAAGATATGGCCTACGATAATTTGCTGTTCGAGGTGAACGAGAAGATTGCGCGCATCACCTTTAATCGCCCGAACGTGTTGAACGCGCTGAACCGCAAGACCATGGACGAGCTGGGCGATTGTCTGAAAAAAGTGCGCGCGGACGACGACATCCGCGTGTTGATTCTCACCGGTGCGGGTGAAAAAGCTTTCATCGCCGGTGCGGACATCAACGAGCTTTCGCAACAGACGCCGGTGGTTGGCAGGGAATACACGTTGTACGGTCAGGAGATTGTTCACCGGCTGGAAACGCTGGGCAAACCAGTGATCGCCGCGATCAATGGTTTCGCGCTAGGCGGCGGATGCGAACTGGCGCTGGCTTGCACGCTGCGCATCGCCAGCCGCAATGCGAAGCTCGGACAGCCAGAAGTGAAACTGGGAATTATTCCTGGCTACGGCGGTTCGCAGCGGCTGCCGCGACTGTGCGGCAAAGGCGTGGCACACGAATTAATTTTGACAGGCGAAATGATTTCGGCGGAAGAGGCATTGCGGATTGGTTTAGTGAATCGCGTGGTGGAGTCCAGTGATTTGCTGGCTACGGCCGAAGCGATCGCTAAAAAGATAATCGCCAACGCGCCGCTGGCCGTGAAGTACGCGCTGGAAGCCGTGGAGCACGGGATGGAAATGCCGCAGGAGGAAGGCTTGTACCTGGAAGCCACGCTCTTCGGGCTGTCGTGCGCGACGCAGGATATGCGCGAAGGCACGCGCGCATTCCTGGAAAAGCGTCCTGCGAAATTCGAGGGGCGCTGAAGCATGGCGGCAAAGTTGAAGCCGGCGAATTTGCGGGGTGGTTTGGATGCGGCGGGGCTGCGGATCGGCGTAGTCGCGAGCGAGTTTAATAATTTTATTACGGACCGGCTGCTGGCTGGAGCGCTCGATGCGCTGCAGCAAGCGGGCGCCACCGCAGAGCAGATTCAGATTGTGCGCGTTCCCGGCTCGTTTGAGCTTCCGATTGTGGCCAAAAAACTGGCCGCGAGTGGGCGCTTCGATTCCATCATTTGTATCGGCTGCGTATTGCGGGGTGAGACTTCGCACTACGACGTTGTAGTGTCCGAGACGGCGCGCGGCATTCAACTGGCGCAACTCGATACCGGCGTGCCACTGATTTTTTGCGTGCTGACCTGCGACACGCTGGAGCAGGCCATTGACCGCGCGGGGCTGAAATCGGGCAACAAAGGTTACCAGGCGGGGCTGGCAGCGGTGGAGATGGCGCAGCTAGTGCGTAAATTGCCTGGCAAGCCCAGCGCTGCAGCGGTCGGCAAAACCAAGACCGCGCCGCGCCGCGGGCGGCGCCGTTAGCATGACGCTGCGCCGCAAATCACGCGAGTTCGCGCTGCAAATGCTTTTCGAGTGGGACATGACGCGGCGAAAGCCCTCGCTGGTGGAGCAGAATTTCTGGAAGCAGGCGCGCGCGGCGGATTCCACCCGCAAATTTGCCAATCAATTATTCGAAGGCGCGGTATCCGCCGTGGACGTGAGCGACAAAACGGTGGAAAAGCTCTCCGAGAACTGGAAGCTTGAGCGGCTTGCCGCGGTGGATCGCAGCATCCTGCGCCTGGCGATTTACGAATTGCGCTTTGGCACCGCGCCAGTGAAGGTGGTGATTGACGAGGCGCTGGAGCTCGCCAAGAAATTTTCCTCGGCGGATTCGCCCGCATTTCTGAACGGCATTCTGGATGCAGCAAGCAAGGCCTTCGAGGATCCGCGTCCCGCTAAGAAGTAGGGAATTCGCTACGCTTCGATGTGGCCTTCGAAAATCCGCACCGCCGAGCCGCTGACTTTCGGAGTCAGCTTTCCTTTGTCGGCCGCCACTTCCACCAGAATTTCGCTGGGCCGGCCCATTTCCACTCCTTGCGTAATCTGCAATTGCTCTGCGGCCTGTAGTTGGCCGTGATGTACCAGGTACGCGCCGAGCGAGCCGCCAGCAGAACCCGTCGCAGGATCTTCGATCGATCCCCAGGGAACCATGCCGCGCGCGTAGGCGTGTCCGCGGCCGCTTAGCGCGAAGCAATACGCCATAGTGCCGTGCGGTGACACCAAATGCGCGAGCGCGGGCATATTCATCTGAATTTTCGCGAGCACCGTGCGGCGGCTCACCGGAACCATCAGGTTCGAGATTCCGGTGGAAGCGAATTCGATGGGCAACGACGGCGCCAGGTCGCTCGGCTTCAGCCCGAGCGCCGCTGCGAGCGTCGCCCGCGAGAATGCCGCGCGCGTGAATCGCGCTGGCCGCTGCGTCATGGTAACGCGCACAGGGCGGCCGTTGTGAAAAGCCAACTCTACGGGAAGAATTCCCGCGCCGGTCTGCTGCAGGATGTGCACGCTGCCTTCGGAAGCCGGGACGACGCCGAGTTCAGCGAGCAGAAACCATGCGCCGATCACGGGATGCCCGGCCAGCGGGAGTTCGCGCGTGGTGGTGAAAATGCGTAGGCGGGCCAGCGCGCGGTTGTTCGTGGGCCGCTGGATGAAAACGGTTTCGGAAAGATTCATCTCGCGCGCGATGGCTTGCATTTTCGCGGTAGGAATGCCGTCGCCATCGGTGACGACCGCCAGCGGATTCCCGGCGAAGCGCTTGGTGGTGAAGACATCGAGCGTGTAGAGTCGGCGATTCAAGTGGTTCCGCTTTCTGGCGTGGCCCGGCGTCGGGCGCGCGCGATGAATGATAACGCGTTCTGGCGTTGCGCTTGGGAAATAAACCGCAGGTTTTACGCGCGATAAGTAGCGCTTCGGTAATAGTCGAAAGTTTGCTTCGGTCTAGAGGCGTTGCAGTTCGACGCGGGTACGTTCGTTGCGGACGTTGCCCGTGTTTAGAGTTGTTTTCGGCTCGATCAGCACCACGTGAACTTCTTCATCCGCCACGGGCATGTGCTCTACGCCTTTGGGGACGATGATAAATTCACCCGGCAACACGCTGACTTCGCGGTCGCGAAAGCGCATGCGCAGGCGGCCCTTCACGACCAGAAACATTTCGTCTTCGTTGTCGTGATGGTGCCAGACGAATTCGCCGGTGAACTTTACGATTTTCACATAGGTATCGTTCAGCTCGCCGACGATCGTGGGGCTCCAAAATTCGTTTACGCGGGACAGTTTTTCGTTCAGATTCACTGCTTCCATCGTCAGTCTCCTATTTTTATTTGCAGCGGGCCACCGCCCCGGAAAGCCCGTTGCTTACTGATCACATTTTTTGCACGAGCGCCACGACCGTATCCAGAACGCGCTTGGTTGTTTCCGGACGCGTAGTCTCGGAATAAATCCGCAGCATGTTTTCGGTGCCAGAAGCGCGCAGCATCAGCCAGCCGATGTCGTCCAGGTACACTTTGATGCCGTCGAGATTCTCGCGGCGCGTGATTGGCCAATCGAGCAGGCGCTGAAACTTGTTGCCGGAAAAATAGCCGATGGCTTTTTCCTTCTGGCCTTTTTTCACGTGCAAGTCCACGCGGCCGTAGTGGTGTTCGCCGAATTCCGCGTGCAGCAGCGCGACGAGTTCGCCGAGGCTTTTGCGGTGCCAGGCCATCACTTCTGCGAGCAGCAGTGCGTTCACGGTGGCGTCGCGTTCGGGCAAATGCAGCTTGGTTCCGATCCCGCCGCTCTCTTCGCCGCCCAGCAGGATGTCGCTTTCCAACATGCGATCGCAAATGTATTTGAAGCCGACGGGAGTTTCCCAAACCTGGCGGCCGTATTTCGCGGCGATCTTGTCGATCATTTTGGTGGTCGAAAAAGTTTTGGCTACCGCGCCTTCGAGCTTGCGGGTGCCGGCCAAGTGCCACAGAAGGATGGCGAAGATCTGGTGCGGATTGATGAACGCGCCGTCGCGGTCCACTGCGCCGATGCGATCGGCGTCGCCATCGAGCGCGAAGCCTGCGTCGAATTTACCGTGCACCACGGCACGTTGCAGCGGCGCAATGTGCGGTGCGATCGGCTCCGGATTCACGCCGCCGAAAAGCGGATCGCGCGTGCCGCGAATTTCTTCGCAGGCGATTTTGTGGCGGCGGAATAGATCGCGCAGCAGGCCGCGCCCTGCGCCGTGCATGGGATCGATGACGAAGCGGAATGTGGCGGCGCGCAGGCGATCCCAATCTACGAGGGCGTCGAGCGTTTCGAGATACGGCGCGCGGACGTCGAGCGAATGAATCAGGTCTTGGCGCGGCGGCAGAGCCGGTACGCCTTCGCGGAGGACTTTCGCAAGTTCGGATTCGATTTGCGCGACGATGGCGGGCGAAGCGGAACTACCGTAGCTGGCTTTGTATTTTACGCCGTTCCACTGATAGGGATTGTGGCTGGCGGTGATCTGGATTCCGCCGGCGGCACCGCGCAGTTTCACGAGCAGGGAGAGCGCTGGCGTGGGGGCGGCGTCAGCGGCGAGCCACACGGGAATTCCCGCGGCGGAAATGGCTTCCGCAGCAGTGCGTGCAAATCGTTCCGAGCCGAAACGGGTGTCGTACCCCACCAAAATTCCCGCGCCCGGCTTTTCCGCGCGTACGACGTAACGGGCGATCGCGCGCGTCACGGTGCGCACGTTCTCGAAGGTGAAATCTTCGGCGATGATGCCGCGCCAGCCGTCGGTGCCAAATAGGATGTCGCTCACGGTAAGCCAGTATAAGCGAACGAATTTCCTGCGGGAAGGCGGTGCGGGCAAAAAAGTGGTTCACAGCGAGCGCCAATATGGCGCGCGCTACAGCAGGCGCGCGAGTTTCTGCTGTTCGAGATATTTGACAATTCTGCCGACGTCTTGCGCGCGGTCGCGCGGGCAGACCAGGATGGCATCTTCCGTCTCGATCAGGAGCAAGTCCTGCACGCCGATAGCAGCGGCAAATTTTCCGGGCGCCCAAAAGAAATTTCCGCTGGCGTCCAGCGTAAACGAGGGCCCGGCGGAGACGTTCGCGCCGCGCTGCGAGGCAAGCAGATCGTACACCGCGCTCCAGGAGCCGATGTCGCTCCAGCCTACCTTGGCGGGAATCACCGAGACGCTGGCGGCACGAGCGGCGGGCTCCATGATGGCGTAGTCCACGGAGATGTTTTCGAGCCTGGGATAGATGCGTCGCAGCGCCGCAGCGTATTTGCGCGTGCCGATAGTTTCGGCGAGCCGCATCAGCGCGGAGTGCGTTGCGGGGAGAAAGCGGCGCAAGCATTCTAGATACGTGGAGACGCGCCAAAAAAATATCCCCGCGTTCCAGAAATATTTCCCGGAGGCAAGGTAACGGCGCGCGAGCGGCAGCGCGGGTTTTTCTGTGAAACGGCGCACCGCCAACGCGCGGATGGCGCGAACGCGCGCGCTAACGTTTCCGGCTTGGATGTAGCCGTAACCGGTTTCCGGGCGGGTAGGCGGCACGCCGAAAACCACCAGTTTCCCAGGGACGCGCGCCAGGTCCAACGCAGCGCGAATGAGTCGGCGATACTGTTCGGGGTCGGCGACGTAGCTGTCGGACGGCAGGACGGACATCAGCGCGTCCTTGTGTTCGTGTAAGAGGTGAATTGCGGCCAGGGCGATGGCGGCGGTAGTGTTGCGGCCGACAGGCTCGGCAAGAATATGCGCGGCGGGGACTCCGGGAAGCTGCTTCCGCACTGCAGAGGCTTGTTCGACGTTCGTGACCACCCAGAAATCGCGCAATGCGAAAACCGGTTCCAGGCGTGAGACAGTTTCGCGTAGCATGGTCTCGCCGCCGATGATATTCAGCAACTGCTTGGGCGTCCGCGTGCGGCTGCGCGGCCAGAAACGCGTGCCGCGACCACCGGCGAGCAGGACCGCGCACACAGGAAGCGAATCGTGTTTGGGCTTTGCGCGATTTTTCATGGATACACCAGGCGTGACAGCTCGGGCTCGCTGACGCCCCCAGCCGCGAGCTTGCGCGCGATACCGTCGAACGGCACCGGAACGTAGGCGCGGAGCGCTGAAGTGCTTTCGCGCGGCGTCAATTGATATTCGCCAAGCGCCGCGGGCAGCAGCCAGGTTTGCGCCGGTGCGTATTCCACGGATTCGCCGCCCCATTGAATCGAGCCGCGGCCCTCAAGAATAATCAGCAATTCAAAATGCTCCGGGCAGGTAGCCAATGCCGCGCGCTCGGCGAATTCCCATTTTTCCGCGGCGAAAAAGCGGCAGGCGACAAAGAACGTTTCGTTGGCGTCGCCGCGTACAATCCGCGCCGGCACGATTTTCCCTCCGCACTGTTCGCCGAATCGAATCACCTGCAGCGCTTTTTCAATGTGCAGCTCGCGCGTGCGACCCTGCGCATCGCGGCGGTTGTAATCGAACACGCGATAAGTAAGGTCCGAATATTCCTGAATTTCGCAGAGCACTAGGCCGGCGCCAATCGTGTGCGCGGTGCCGGCGGGAACAAAAATTGCTTCTCCCGCGCGCACCGGGACGTGCTGCAGACAATCCTCAGCGGAACCGTCCGCGATAGCCCGCTTGAAAAGCTCCGGCGTGACGCTGGGTTTCAGCCCCGCCAGCACTTCGGCACCGGGCCGGGCGTGGATTGCATACCACATTTCCGTCTTGCCGCGGCCTCCGGCAGCTTGTTCGTGCCGCGCAGCGTATTCATCATCGGGATGAACCTGCACGGAAAGTTTCTCTTCGGCAAAAATGAATTTTATGAGCAGAGGAAACGGGCCATCGGCGGCGCTTATCTTCGTCCCGGTCCACGCCGATGGCAAAGAGTTCCACACGTCGCCAAGTTTCTGGCCGGCGAACGGGCCTGATGCGAAGCGGCATTCCACTCCCGTCATCCAGGCTTCGCCCAACGGCTCGGCCAGATTCGATTTTTCGGGAAACAGTGGCGCAAGAGTGCGTGCGCCCCAGGGACGCGCGCTGAAAATCGGGCCCAGCCGCGCGGGGCACAAAGAGGCGCTGCCTGGAATCACGCCGCCTTACCGAAGAAGCGCGCCAAGCGGCGCAGACCTTCGTCGATCCGTTCCATCGAGGTGGCGTAAGAGAGCCGCAAAAATCCCGGCGCGCCGAAGGCTTCGCCGGGAGTGACCGCGACGTATTCGCGCTCGAGAAGCTGTTTGGCGACAGCCGTAGTATCGGGCATTTGCGGATTGAAATGCGCTGCGACGTTTGGGAACACGTAGAACGCGCCCATCGGCGGCGTGCAGGTCACTCCGGGAATCGCGCGCAGGCCCGCAAGAATATGTTCACGCCGCCGCGCATATTCTTCCTGCATGGCCGTTACCGTATCCATTGAGCCGCGCATCGCCGCGAGCCCGGCATACTGAATGATCGAAGTGGGATTTGAAGTGGACTGGCTTTGCAGCTTGGCGATCGCCTCCACCAACGGCTTGGGCGCCAGGATGTACCCAAGGCGCAAGCCGGTCATGGCAAACGTCTTCGAGAACGAGCCCGCGACGATCAAGCGATCCTTGGGGCCGGGAATGCTGGCGGCGGAAAACGGCTTGGCGTCCTTGTAAACGAAGTGTGAATAACATTCGTCGGAGAGCAGCCAGATGTTGTGCCGGTTGCAAAAATCCTGCAAGCGCGCGAACTCCATCGGTGGAATCACCGAGCCGGTGGGATTATTTGGCGAATTGGCGATGACGATCTTGGTTTTCGGCGTGGCCGCCGCTTCCACTTGCGAAGCGCGCAGGATGAATGAGTCGTTCGGGAGCGTCTCGACGAATACAGGAGTTCCGCCGGCGTACTTCACCATGTCCGGATAGCTGACCCAGTAAGGGGCGCCGATAATCACTTCGTCGCCCGGATTGATCAGCGAGCAAATCGCATTGAAAATTGCGTGCTTGCCACCGACGTTCACGACGCACTCGGACGGCTGATAGGCAGAGCCCAATTGCGCGGCGTGCCAATCGCAAATCGCCTGGCGCAGGGGAGCGATGCCCGCCACCGGCGTGTATTTCGTGCGATTTTCTTCGAGCGCCTGGACGACGGCGCGCTTGATGTGCTCGGGCGTGGGAAAATCCGGCTCGCCGGGTCCGAAGTCCGCGACGTCAATCCCCTGAGCTTTCAGCTTTTCAGCTTCCTGCAGGACGACCATGGTCGGCGAAATGCTGATGCGGTTCACGCGGTCCGCCAGCTGAACGGATTTCTCGGTTTTCTTTTCGGTGGCCAATTCCATCACACGCTCCCAAGTCTGTAAGTGCCGCGAATTCGCAGCGGGGCCTGGTCCGCGGCGCGCAGCCCATGCAACAATTCTACTTGAATTTGGCGCTCAGGCGGTCCTGCACGAGCGCCGGGACAAAATCCTTGGTTGGGCCGCCGAAACGCGCCAATTCTTTCACGAGGCGCGAGCTCAGATAACTGTATTGCTCGGCCGGCAGCATGAATACCGTCTCGATATCAGGCTCGATCTTGCGGTTCATCATGGCCATCTGCAGTTCGTACTCGTAGTCGGATACGGCGCGGATGCCGCGCACGATCACGCTGGCCTTTTTCGCGCGCGCGTAATCCATCAGCAGCCCGTCGAACACATCAATCTCCACGTTCACCCACTTGAACGTCGCGGTCTCCAGCATCTCGACGCGCTCTTTTTCGGTGAACAGCGGGTCCTTTTCCAGGTTGTGCGCGACCGCCACCACTAGCTTGTCGAAAATATTAGAAGCGCGGGTAATCAGATCCAAATGACCATTAGTGACCGGATCGAACGAACCGGGATAAATTGCAGTGACGGGTCTGGAGCCGCTGGAATCCATTCGCTACGCGATTCTAACCTAGAAATTCCTTTACTGCGGGCAGAAAAATCCTGGCAACGAGTCGATCAGCGCAGTAAATGCATGTTTTATTGCACCAGCAGGAACCCCGCGTCAATGGAGTAACAGCCGACAAGATGCCCTCCGCCCCGGAAGCCGGGTCTCTTCCGATGGAGCCCAACCGTTTAACGAGCCAAAACTGCCGTTTGGGCCTGGAATTACACCGTTAGGCCTCGGAACCTTGACCAGTACGACTAAAATGGTCGTTGTTTAAGGTATTGTGCTGGTTGGAGTTGTGGGAAACGCTGCGCTTGACTTTCCTGTCCCGCAGGCTTTAGAATCAATATGCGACCGTATCAGTCGCATATGCATCTATGATGAAGCTATCGAAGAAAGCCGACTATGGTTTGATCGCGCTGAAGCATTTGGCCATGCATGGCGGGCACGGGTCTTGCAGCGCGGGAGACATCGCCGAGCTCTATAAGATGTCCACGCCGCTGATGGCGAAAGTGCTGCAGAAATTGGCGAAGGTAGGGCTGGTGGCAGCGCGGCATGGCTCGGGCGGCGGATACACGCTAGGACGCGACGCCTCGTTGATCTCGGCGTTGGATGTGATCAAGGCGATTGACGGGCCGCTGTTTATTACTTCTTGCGTGACTTCGCGCGGGGCGTGCGACGTGTCAACTACCTGCTCCATTCGCGAGCCTTTGCGGCGCGTGAACGACAGCATTCTGGAAGTGCTGGGCAAGGTCACGATTTCGCAGATGACGGATGAGGCGCCGCTTTCGGAGATGGTCGAGTTGCGGGTTTGACGGAACGATGCGAAAGCGCCGCAGCGATCCTTCGGCCGGCTTGAAGCAAATGCGCCGGCCTCAGGATGACGATGCTCATCGCAGCGTCAGAGAAAGACCGAAACGAGTTTTGGGGTGGCGTTACTTGGGCTGGCGGCTACAAACACTGAACGGGGTTGAGGAGACAGAGAATGGCGATCAAGCTTCCAATTTATTTTGATAATCACGCGACGACGCAGGTGGATCCGCGCGTCGTTGAAGCTATGGTTCCGTATTTTACGGACAAGTACGGCAACGCTGCCAGCCGCAACCATGAGTACGGCTGGAAGGCGGAAGAGGCAGTGGAGAATGCGCGCGGACAGATCGCGAAGCTGATTAATGCCACGCCTAAAGAGATTGTGTTTACCAGCGGCGCCACGGAATCGACGAACCTGGCGATCAAGGGCGTCGCCGAAATGTATCGCGAGAAGGGCAACCACATCATCACGCAGGTTACCGAGCACAAAGCGACGCTCGATACTTGTAAGCGCCTGGAGAAAAACGGCTACGAAGTGACCTATCTGGCCGTGCACAAGGACGGCCGTATCAGCCTGGACGAGCTGCGCAAGGCGATTACGCCGAAGACGATTCTGATTTCGATCATGTACGCGAACAACGAAATCGGCGTGGTCCAGCCCATCGCGGAAATCGGCAAGATCGCGAAAGAGAAAGGCGTCTTCTTCCACGTGGATGGTGTGCAGGCGGTAGGCAAGATTCCGGTGGACGTGCAGAAGGACGGAATTGATTTGATGTCCATCTCCGCGCACAAAATTTACGGGCCGAAGGGCGTGGGAGCGTTATACGTGCGCCGCAAGAATCCGCGCGTGCAGCTCGCCGCACAGATTGATGGCGGCGGACACGAGCGCGGCATGCGTTCCGGTACGTTGAATGTGCCGGGAATTGTGGGTTTGGGCAAGGCTTGCGAGCTCTGCGGGCAGGAAATGGCGCAGGAAAGCGAAAAGCTGTTCAAGCTGCGCGAACGGCTGAGAGAGTCAATCATGTCGCGGCTGGATGAAACCTTCATCAACGGCTCGATGGAGCATCGTCTGCCGCACAACATCAATATCAGCTTTGCGTACGTCGAAGGCGAATCGCTACTGATGGGCATCAACGACATCGCGGTGTCCAGCGGCTCGGCTTGCACTTCGGCGACTTTGGAACCCAGCTACGTGCTGAAGGCGTTGGGCGTCGGCGAGGATCTGGCGCACACCTCCATCCGTTTCGGCCTCGGCCGCTTCAACACGGAAGAAGAAGTGGACTACGTGGCGGATCGCGTCGTGGAAACCGTATCGCGTTTGCGTGAACTTTCACCTCTGTATGAAATGGCTAAAGAGGGAGTGGACGTCAGCAAAATGAAATGGCAGGTGGCAGCGGAATAAAATTCGTCTCAAAGGGGGGAACGTGATCTACGAAGGCACAGTCGGCGTACATCGTACGTTCAGCGGCAACACCCCGGTATTTGACGTATTTTTCGCTCCTAACGTAGATGGCGGCGCGTGCAACTCGCGGCGCTTTCGTGACCTGGAAGAATTGGCAGGGTTTTTGGAGTTTCTGAAGTTGCGTGAAGATGTGGTGGTGCGGACGCTGGAGGAAGTTTGCGCCGGACGTTCGGCATCCATCGCGCACGTGACTTTGTCGGATCGAGTGATTGCAGAAGAAGGGCTGGATAGCAGCGTAACCATGAAGAGGAGAATCAACTAATGGCGTATAGCGATAAGGTAATCGAGCATTACAACAACCCGCGCAACGTCGGCTCGCTGGACAAGGCTGATCCGAATGTGGGTACGGGCCTGGTAGGCGCGCCGGAATGCGGCGACGTGATGAAGCTGCAGATGAAGGTGAATCCGCAAACGCGCGTGATCGAAGAGGCGAAGTTCAAGACCTTCGGTTGCGGTTCGGCGATTGCGAGTTCTTCCCTGGCCACCGAATGGGTGAAGGGCAAGACCGTCGAGGAAGCGCTGGCCATCAAGAACACGGATATCGTCCGTGAACTGGCGCTGCCGCCGGTGAAGATTCACTGTTCAGTGCTGGCGGAAGACGCCATCAAGGCCGCTTTGGGCGACTGGAAGAAGAAGCAGGGCGAAGCGGACTTGAAGCCTGCGGAAACCGCGTCGGCGCACAACTAACGAGTCCACAAGTTGTTTGCTGCGGCGCCGCGTACGGTGAGTAGTGCGCGGCTTTGTATGCAATCGGGACAACGACCATGATTCACGTATCGGAAAAAGCTGCGGTAAAAATTCGCGAACTGCTGCAAAAAGAAGGCGTGCCGGCTGAGTCCGGCGGACTCCGCGTGGGCGTGCAGGGGGGCGGATGTTCGGGGCTCAGTTACGCGATGCGTCTGGATACCGAGGCGCGCAACCGCGATAAAGTGTTCGAAGAAAACGGCGCGCGCATTTTCGTGGATCCCAAGAGCTATCTCTACCTTCACGACACCACGCTGGATTATCACGAGGACCTTATGAAACAGGGCTTCGTCTTCCAGAATCCCCAGGCGGCGCGGAGTTGCGGATGCGGTAGTTCGTTTACCGCCTGAGCTGGGCGGCGGGCTGTAAGCGTTAGGCGTTAAGCAGAGATATTTCTCTCCTGTGCCAATCGCGCTCTTCTTCCCTCGGGGGCGCGCCCGGACGAGACAAGACCCATGAGCGTCATACGATCCCAAGATGTGCAGGCTGAGGGTATACCGGTCACGAGTTGCTGGAATTGCCGCGCGGCAGTCACTGGCGCGCATTTTTGTGCGGCTTGCGGGAAAGTGCAGCCGCTGCCGACGGGCGCGAGTTACTTTGCGTTTTTTGGATTGCCGCAGAAGCTGACGATCGAACCAGCCTCACTCGAAGGCCAGTTTCACATGCTCAGCTGGAAGCTGCATCCGGATAATTTCGTGCGCGCGAGTGAATTCGAACGGAATTTGTCGTTGGAGCGCTCTTCGCAATTGAACGATGCGTATCGCACGCTGCGCGACCCGATTGCGCGCGTCGAGTACCTGCTCGAACACCTGGGCGTGCGCAAGGAAGGAACCACCAAGCAGCAGGCGCCGCCGGAATTGCTCGAGGAAGTTTTTGAGTTGAACGAGTCGCTCGATGAGTTGCGCGAGGCACGCGCGGCGGGCGGCGATGTGGCTGTGCTGCAAGGCCGGTTGGAAGACGCGCAGCAAAATTTTCAGGAAAAGCTGGACGAGGTGGATGCAGAGCTGGCAGGGCTCGGCCGCCAGTGGGACGCTGCGGTTGATTTTGGCGGCGATGATTCGAAGAAACAAGCATTGCTGGCGCGGATGAACGAGTTACTGAACCGGCGCGCGTACATTCGGAATTTAGTGGCGGGCGTAGCGAAAGAACTTGGGAGCTGACGAGCGATGGGACGTGTAGTTGGAATCGATCTTGGCACCACATTCAGCCTGATTGCGTACTTGGACGCGCAAACGCGGGCTCCGGTGTGCATTCCGGGGCCTTACGGCTCGACCTTGTGTCCGTCGGTTGTGAGTGTGGGTCACGACGGCAAAGTGATTGTGGGCGAGCCGGCGCGCGCAAAACTGCTGAAGCAGCCAGAGCGCACAATCTATTCCGTGAAACGCTTGATGGGCCGCGGCGTGGCCGACGTCCAGGACGAACTGAAGATTTTTCCGTTTCGTATTGATCCCGGCAGCGACAACGTGATTCGTGTGCGCCTGGGCGACAAGAGTTTTACGGCGCCCGAAATTTCCGCGTACATTCTGCGCGAACTGAAATCCTGGGCCGAAGCTTATTTCAAGGAACCGGTGGATCGCGCAGTGATCACCGTGCCGGCGTATTTCAACGACGCACAGCGCCAGGCCACCAAAGATGCGGGCCGCCTCGCGGGACTTGAAGTGTTGCGGCTGGTGAACGAGCCGACGGCCGCGGCGCTCGCTTACGGTTTGCACAGACAGAAGCGCGGGCATGTGGCTGTGTATGATTTCGGCGGCGGCACGTTTGATATTTCGATTTTGAAGCTGATCAGCACTAACGAAGGCGACATTTACCAGGTACTCGCGACTAACGGCGACACGCACCTCGGTGGCGACGACATTGACAACGCGCTGCTGGAGCTGGCGCGCCGGGAAATCCGCGATAAATTCGACGTGGAGTTCGATCATCGGGGCGAAGCGATCCAGACTTTGCGCAAGAGCCTGATCCGTGCCAAGCACGAGCTTTCCACGGCCGACAAAACGATCGTGCAATATCCGCTGGAAGCCAAAGGCATGTACATCCGCGAAATCACGCGCGCGGAATTCGACGAGCTGATTCGTCCGATCATTGCGCGCACCATGGCGCCGGTGAAAATGGCCCTGGCCGATGCCAAACTCGCGCCGAAAGAAATGGACGAAGTCGTGCTGGTGGGCGGCTCGACGCGTATTCCGCTGGTGCGCAAGACGGTGGGCGATTATTTTCAGCGCGCGCCGCATTGCGAACTGGACCCCGATGAAGTGGTGGCGCTGGGCGCGGCGGTGCAGGCGGACATTTTGGAAACGGGCGTCAAGACGATGCTGCTGCTGGATGTGACGCCGCTTTCGCTGGGCATCGAAACCATGGGCGGAGTGATTGCGAAAATTATTCCGCGCAATTCCACGATTCCAGCAAGCGCGCAGGAACTTTTCACCACTGGCGTCGAAAATCAGACGGCGATTGACGTGCACGTGCTGCAAGGCGAGCGCGAACTGGCCAAGGATTGCCGCTCGCTGGCTCGTTTTCAGTTGAAGACGCCGCCGGGACCGGCGGGCCTGGCGCGCATCGAAGTGAAATTCCTGATTGACGCGAACGGCATTCTGCAAGTGGCAGCGCGCGATTTGCGTACCAGCGAGCAGCATACCGTCGAGGTGCAGCCCAGCTACGGCCTTTCGGATAGTGAGATCGAACGCATGCTCGAGGAATCGATCGAGTATGCCGAACAGGATTTTGCCGAGCGTCAGGTGATCGAGGCGCGCACCGAAGCGGAGTCGATCCTAGCGGCGACGGACAAGGCGCTCGCGGATCCGCGCTCGCAGGAAATTTCAGCCGCGGAACGAAAAACGATCACGGAATCGGAATCGCAGCTGCGTACGGCGTTGGCGGGCGGCGATTACAAGTTGATGCGCACGCGGATTGATGAAATCAATGCGGCCACGGCGCATCTGGCCGAAGTGCTGATGAATGGCGCGTTGCAAACGGCGTTTGAAGGGAAGCGGCTGGACGACGTATAGACGCGCAAGCGAGTGAGCGAGCTGTAGGTTTTGCTCACGACGACAGTTTTGGAGTTGGGCGCTCGACCGTTCTGATTTTGTGATGAGCGCGTTGAGAGAGGAGCAGCAAAGCATGGGCGGCAAGAATCCATATATTGAAGAAACAAAGTTCATGCCCGCGACGAAGAAATATAAGGTGACATTTGTCAGGGAAGGGAAGACCGTTGAGATTGATCCCGACAAAATTCCCTACGGTCATGACGGCCTGCCGGGCAGCCTCCTGGATATTTCGCAGGGCTATCACCTGGGCCTGGACCACGCGTGTGGCGGCGTATGCGCTTGTTCGACGTGCCACGTGATCGTGCACGAGGGCCTGGATAGTTGCAACGAAGCCACCGACGCGGAGCTGGACCAACTCGACGAGGCGCCCGGAGTGACGCCGAAGTCGCGCCTCGGTTGCCAGTGCGTGCCGGACGGCACCAAAGATATCGTCGTCGAGATTCCAGAGTGGAATAAGAATTACGCGAAGGAAGCCGAGCACTAGAAACTTACGACGTGAAATGACGCCGCGGGTACATCCTGCGGCCCGCGCGAAAAATCCGGATCGAGGAGCGGGAAAGAATGCCGAACACGTTTGACTGGGACAACGCCGAGGAAATCGGCATCCAACTCTCGGAAAAACATCCCGGTGTGGACCCGCTGACCGTGCGCTTCACCGATATGCACAAATGGATCGTCGAGCTTCCAGGATTCACAGGCGACCCGAAATTATCAAACGAAGGAAAGCTGGAAGCGATTCAGATGGCTTGGCACGAAGAATTCCAAGACGGCCAGTAAACCGGTTCCGCGCATGCCGCATCCGCACGGGGTTTCGTGCATACTTTCACGTGCAACTCTCCACGCGCTCCCATTCCTGATTCCGCAGTAGTCCAAATTGTCCATCGAATCGTGCGCGCGATTCACTGCATCCAATCCGGCAATTCGCGCCGGCGTGATACATTTTTGCCTTCAAGATCGAACGTGGCGCACTGAATTTGCCGGGTCAGGAGGCACGACCATGGAAGCGGACTTGCGATTTCCGGTGGGAAAGTTTCAACGTCCGACGGCGTCGCTGACGGACACTCAGCGCGCCGAGTACATTGATGCGATTGCCGCGACCCCAGCACGTTTGAGCGAAGCCGTTCAGGGGCTGAAGCCAGAGCAACTCGACACGCGCTACCGTCCCGAGGGATGGACGGTGCGCCAGGTGGTGCATCACGTTCCGGACAGCCACATGAACTCCTACGTGCGATTCAAGCTCGCGCTCACTGAAGAGTTGCCGTTGATCAAGCCCTACGACGAAGCAAAGTGGGCGGAGCTGGGCGACGTCCGGACGGCGCCGATCGAGCCCTCGCTGGCGCTGCTGGAGAATCTGCACAAGCGATGGGTGCTGCTGCTGCGCACCCTGGGCCCAGCGGAATGGTCGCGCAAATTCCGCCATCCGGATTGGGACAGGCCCATGTCGCTGGACGATGCGCTCGCGCTGTATGCGTGGCATGGAAAACATCACGTGGCGCATATCACCTCGCTACGTGAACGCCAAGGCTGGCAATAGGAAAACGGAATTTAGAAAAGCGAAATTGGGAAATGGAACAGCATGGAAGACACCAACCATCGGCCGACGTGGAAGACGCTATTAGCCTTCGGGATTATTTATTTTGTGTGGGGCTCCACGTTCCTCGCAATCCGAGTGGGCGTGCGCGAAGTTCCGCCGTTAGTGCTGGCGGCGATTCGCTTTTCGGTCGCGGGACTGGTGCTTTTTGGCTGGATGCTGGTACGCGGCGAACGCGCACCCAGCGGGCGCCAATGGCGGTCGGCGTCCCTACTCGGAATGATAATTTTTCTTTTCGATTATGGGTTGTTGTTCTGGGCTGAGCAGCGCGTGCCTTCGGGGATCGCGGCCGTCATGCTGGCTATGATTCCCGTGTTTATGGCGCTGTGTGAAATTATTTTCCTGCGCACGCAGCAGCTCACGATACGTTTGGCCCTGGCGCTTCTGATCGGCCTCGGCGGCGTCGGAGTTCTGATGAGCCACGCGCTAAACTTTGGCGGCGCCCCGATTGATAAATTAGGCGCGATGGCGCTGATTTTCGCGTCCATCAGTTGGTCGGTCGCATCTGTGCTGGCTCGCAAGCTGCCGCTGCCCAGTTCCAAAGTAATGAGTTCAGGCGCGCAGATGCTTACCGGTGGAATTCTTCTCACAATCGCGGCGGGCATGTTTGGCGAATTTCGAGATTTTCATCCGTGGTTGGTTTCGCGCGGAGCGTGGCTGGCGCTGCTTTACTTGATTGTCGCGGGTTCGATCATCGGATTTACCGCGTACGTGTGGCTGATTCATCATGAATCGCCCACGAAAGTCGGCACGTACGCTTACGTGAATCCGATTGTGGCCGTACTGGTGGGATATTTTCTGGGCGGCGAAGCGCTCACAACGCGAACAATCCTAGGAACTTTTTTGGTGCTGATCAGCGTGATCGTGATCACGACCACGCCGGCAAAGAAAGCGGCAGAAACGCTCTTGGCGGAAGACGCAGCCTGAAACCCGCCGGTGCCGCGCGATGCTGCGCAAATCTTAGCGCAGCTTTTCGATCTGTTGCTGGACGTGGCTGCGAAATTGCAGCGGATGCGCGACTTTGCGAAATGGATCGGAAGTTCCGCCGGTGCCGATCATCACAATGGTTCCGTAACCAAGCATCCGGCCAAGCGTAGTCTCGGTCACTTCGATGCTTTCCACTTTGTTCAGCAACATTTCGATGGTCTTGCGGCTCATCAGGCCCGTCTTGATCACCACGCGCCGGTTGGTCACCGCCATTTCCGTCGCGTTGCGCCGCACCATGCCCATCAGGATTACGATGGCGCCGCAAACGAGGAGTGCCACGCCGCCGCCTTCGGTCAGGCGCAACGAATTGGCGTCCATCCCGTGTTGGCTGAACGCATAGTAAAGGAGCAGCACTCCGGGCAAGCCGAGCAGCAGGAATCCTACGAAGAGGTGGCCGAGCATCACGATCCAATGCAGGCGCGTCTGGTAAATCACCGTTTCGCCGGGAACCAAGTTCGATTCTACGTAGCTCATCTGCGCGTACCCCCGAACCGCTCAGCCAAGGAAAAAAATCGAGGCGCCGGGTTCGTCATTCCATGAGGCTAACACAGTGGACGGGGAGTTCTCGTGTAAGCGTGGGTACAATCCGGGACGTGCGACGCAATCGGAAGGTGGCCGGCCGGCAGGCGATTGCCTGCTTGTGAATTCCGCCCGTATCTCTGATAATCTAACTACGTCCGACAGCACTTCCTCAGTGGCGCTATGGTGCAACGGTTAGCACGCGGCCCTTTCAAGGCTGAAATACGGGTTCGATTCCCGTTAGCGCTACCAATTACGAGCTGATTCAGCAGTCCCGCACCTTCCCGCATCCCCCATCATTTTGCCCGAAAAACCGCGGGCAACGCGACGCAGCGTGGTTCGCAAGCCCGCGTTGCCTTTCTGGAAACAGCCGCGCGCCTACCCACAACAAACGCCGCCGCAGCGTGTTCTACTGGATCGCAGGGTAAAGCTGTGGTCCTGCCCTGCGAAAGCCAGCTCAATTCCAGACGAGGTGATAGTCCGAATGAAAACTTTTGCTAAGATAGCCTTGATCGCTGCGGCGATCGCTTTCCTTCTCCCGTTCTCGTCGCAAAACGTTCGCGCGCAAGGCAAGCATCCGGCTTACCTGCACGCCCTTTCCGATCTGCGGGATGCGCGAGCACACCTGCAACGCCCCGACGGTGGCGCTCTGCACGCGGAAGAGCGCGCCGCCATTGAAGAGATTGACCACGCCATCGATGAAATCAAGCGCGCCGCATTCGATGACGGCAAGAACATTGAAGACCACGCTCCCGTGGATCCTCACAATCCGTGGGCCGGACGTCTGCACAAGGCCCGCGAACTGCTGGACAAGGCTCATCACGATATCGAAAAAGAAGAAGATAATCCCGAAGCGCGAGGCCTGCGAGACCGCGTGATCCTGCACATTGACCGTGCGCATCATCATGTGGACGAAGCCATCGCTATCGTTGACACGCACTAGACTCGAAAATTCGTTCCAAACACTTCCCTGGGCTGGCGAAACGCCGGCCCAGGGATCTTTATTTTCGCCCGGCCTCGCGCAACATCCGCCACGCGTGAAGAAACCCGAAATGAGGTAAAATTGGCGCCGTACTTGGGAATCAGCAAACTTCGGACGTACTTCCGCGCGCGCGATGCAGTTCGGGCGCGCAGTATTCGCAAAGGAGATTCATAGTGGCGGATTTAATGAGGACATCGAACCCGGCGCTAAACGCCAAGGCATTTCAAGGCGAAGGCGTCGGTCTGGGCGAGGCGATGACGCTGCAGGGGACCGTCAACAAGACGGGCGTGCTGCTGATCTGCGTGATCGCGACGGCAGCCTGGACCTGGAACATCTACACACATTCGCAGAATCCGTCGGCAGTGCTTCCTCTGCTGGCAATCGGTGGAATCGGCGGTTTCATTTTCGCGCTGGTGACGATTTTCAAGAAGACGTGGGCGCCGGTGACCGCGCCGATTTACGCGCTGCTCGAAGGCCTGCTGCTGGGCGGCATCTCTGCCATGTACGATGTGCGCTTTCACGGGATCGCCATTCAAGCGGTCAGCCTTACGTTCGGCACACTCGCAATCCTGCTGCTGGCATATCGTTCCGGACTGATTCCGGTTACGGAGAAGTTTAAGCTGGGCGTGGTGGCGGCGACGGGCGGAATTATGCTGTTTTATGTTGCGTCAATCGTGCTGGGATTTTTCGGTATCCACTTCACGACGATCAACGGCTCAGGACCAATCGGAATTGCATTTAGCGCGTTTGTGGTGGTGGTGGCGGCGCTAAATCTGGTGCTGGATTTCGATTTCATCGAAAGCGGAGTGGCCGCGGGAGCGCCGAAGTATATGGAATGGTATGCGGCGTTCGGGTTGATGGTCACACTGATTTGGCTGTACCTGGAAATTCTGCGCTTGCTCTCGAAGCTGCGCAGCCGCGATTAACCGCGAGCGTCACGCGACCTCCCGGCGCGGCAACCCGAAGCGCTATTCTTGCCAGCCGTTCGCGCGCGTCAGTAATTCCCGGGTGCTGCGGCCGAGCTGTATAGGTATCTTTACGGAACCGGTACTCCGCCACCAGAAATGTAACGTTTCTACCCCGCCCGGTTCGAAATGGAAATGCTAAGTTCCCCCTCCTTCGGCTAACTACTTACCTCTCAAATGTTTAGCTGGCTTCCCGGCGTGGCCTGGGAACTGCATTGTATTCACTGAATTCTGTGGCTCGCCCGCCACCTCCAGGGCGATTCGAGGGTGTGAGCGTGAAAGAACGCAATACGAATATGAGCAGCGGCCTGGGCGAAGCGGCCAGCGAGCGCGGGTTCTCGTTGGTTGAAATGAGCGTCGTAGTCATGCTGATCCTGATCATCTCGGCGATTGCGCTGATTGCTTATTTACCGACTCTGCAGGACGCGCGTTTCGACGCCGCGATGAAGGAAGTGGTCGATCAACTGAGGCAAGCGCGCGAGTACGCCATCACCAACCGTCGCTACGTGCAAGTCACCTTCCCCACTCCGGTCGTAGCCGGAGTTACGCAGTACGAGGTCACCATGCAGGTAAGGAACGATCTCACGGCCGGTGCCGGAGCGGTGGATCCGATCTTGAGCACCACTCCCATCGAATCACCGGCGCAATTTTACGTGTTCGCCGCGGCGCCGGATACGCCGGATGCCTTCGGCAAAGGCGCGGCCGTTGTCTTCGAGGGCTTGGCCGGCGGACCGGTCGGCGGAATGCTTTTCCAGAGCGACGGCGAATTGGTGGACGGAGCGACTTTTCAACCGATCAACGGAACCGTATTCATTGGCCAACCCGGCAAAAACTCGACGGCCCGGGCAGTCACGGTTCTGGGCGGCACCGGCCGCGTACGAGGCTGGAAGGGAACGGGTGCGTTATGGGCCAGGTTCTGAAGGAGCTCAGGAAAATGCGGCAAGCGAAAAGACGGCAAACGGCGAAGGGCTTCACACTCCTGGAGACGATGATCTCGCTGGTAGTGCTCGGCGTGGGCGTTCTGGGTCTGTGCGCCATGCTGGCCGACGCGCTGGCCTACATGCAGAGCTCGCAGGATGCATTCATCGCGCAGCAGAAAGCGGAAGAAGCCGCGGAAGCAATCTACACGGCTAAATATACGAATAACGCAACGTTTGCGCAGCTCTCCAACAACAGCGCGGGTAATCCCGCCGGACTTTTTCTTTCGACGCCGCAGCCGTTGCTGGTGCCCGGAGCTGACGGATTGGTCGGTACGGTCGCTGATGCCGGTGGAACTCCGGCTTATATCGTCTACCCCGGACCGGACGGAAAACTAGGCACCGCCGACGACGTCAAACAATCACTGGGAAACTTCACGCGCACGATCACGATTACTCCGGTGGCGGGTTACGCCAACAGCCTTAATCAAGTTGTGATTACAGTGAACTACATCACGGGCCGTTTCACTCGCAATTACACGTTGACTACTTACGTTTCAGCTTACTAGGACCAGGACCGCGAGGAGCAAGAATGAAGCGCCAGAGAGGATTTACCCTGATCGAGTTGATGGTCTCCATGAGCATCGTGGTTTCCGTCGTGGCCATCGCGACCGACGCGCTGATGCAGGCGGAGCATGTGACCAGCATGGTCACCTATGAAGCCAACACGCAGGAGAACCTGCGCGCCGGTATGCATTTCATGGTTCGCGACCTGATGCAGGCGGGCGAGGGAATTCCGCAAGGTGGAATCAGCATTCCCTATACCGCTACCTCGGCTGTGAATCGCCCCGGTACGTTCCCGGCCACCACATTTCCCCCCGCCTACATTACGTTGCCGGCGATCACACCGGGCTCGCAAATCGGCCAGCTGGCAACGTCCATAAACCCCTCGACCAACGCCGTGCTCACCGGAATTGCCACCGACGTCATCAACATTATCTATGCAGACAACATTCTAGTGGACCCGGCGGGACATTATCTCTACAGCTATCCAGTCGCACAAGCCGCACCCTCGGCTCCGGTTTGTGCCGGAACCATAACCGCTAGCGGTTCATCGGTCACGCTCGCACCAGCCTGTTTCACAATGCCGGGGGTAACCAATCCAATCACCGCGGGCAATTTGGTCATGTTCCACAATCAGAACGGAACGGCTCTGGAATATGTCACCAGTGTAGCCGGCCAAGTCATCAATTTTGCCGGCGGAGATCCTGCCGGCCTGAACCAAACCGGCAAGGCAAATGGAACGGTCGCGAATCTGGCAACCACTCCTGGAGTGTTTCCGCCCACGACGATCACCCGTGTGTGGATGGTAACCTACTACGTTGACTCGACGACCGCGACGGACCCGCAATTGATCCGCCAGGTAAACTATCCGAATTACCCTGCGGGCGCGCCGGTGAATCCGCCACTAGCCATCGCCGACGATATCGAGAACCTGGGTTTCAGCTACGACATCACCAGCTCCACCGATCCGGCAGGCACCTATCCCAATGGTCCCGGGAATGTCCAGACTCCCATTCTTCCCGATACGCCGGCGCAGATACGCGCGGTCAATGTCTTTCTCGGAGGCCGGTCCGAAAATACCTACACGGCCCAAACGACGCCGATTTTCCTGCGCAACAACTTGAGCACACAGGTGAGCATTCGCAGCCTTTCGTTCACCAACCAGTTCAACACGTCCGCGACGTCTACGGCACCATAGGCGCTTTCGTGAGGATCGAGGCATGACGGTTTTTTAGATTTACAAGGAGATCCGCTGTGAGAATGGAACGAGAAAAGGGCGTCGCACTGATAACCTCTCTGTTTGTTCTGCTGCTGATTTCCGCCATCGTGGTCGGCATGAGCTGGATGGTGATGACCGACCAGCGCCTCGGCGGCAATAACTCCAGCCGCGAGCTGGCCTTCTATGGCGCGGAAGCCGGCATGGAAAAAATGACCACCGACGTGGCCCAGGTGTTCGCCACCTCCGGTTCTCTCACCGCGGCCAACGTAGCCACGATCACCGCCGCTCCACCAGTCGGGCTCACGGGCATAACGTATGTGAATTCCTCCGGCGCTTCCACCTACAACCTCACTTTCATCCCGGACGCATTCGGCAATCCCGCGACGACCAACGCGACCATTTTGCCCCCGAGTCCCTACGCCGGAATGCAAGGATTGATCACGCCATTCACCATGACGGTGGCAGCGCAAAATTCTTCTTCCGGCTCGGAAGTGAAGCTGACCCGGCAAGTGCAAGTCGTCTCCATCCCCGTCTTCCAGTTTGGCATTTATTCGGATTCAGACCTCTCGTTCTTCAACGGCCCATCGTTTGGTTTCGGTGGGCGCACGCACACCAATGGAAATCTATGGCTCACCCCGAATCAGGGTCCGACTTTCATGGGGGACAAGGTAACGGTGGTCGGGCAGGTAATCCGCACGAACCTGGAAAATGGCTTCGCAGTCACGGGCGCGGGTGCCGCTTACGGCGGCGACGTCTCAATCGCTCTTTCTCCGGATCCTACGATGGCCAATGAGCCAGGCGGCGCACCGTACACCAACGCTTCGTGGCGTGAGTTGGCTATAAACGAAGGCAGCGTGACCGGAAACAGCGTTTACGGCGCCGTCAGCAACACCTTAAATAATCCCACGTGGTCTGGCACCGTCATCCCCGCCTATAACGGGCAATTACAGAACGGCGTGCCGGTATTGACCCTCACGTCCACCGCGTTGGGTGGCATCACGCCAATTTCACTCGTCCGCCGGCCTGTCCCTGGCGAACTCGCCGCGAACCCGGACACCTTCGCGCAGCAGCTATTTTCTCAAGCCACGTTGCGAGTCTTGATTGACGATTATCCGCTTCCTACGACCGTTCCCGGTTCACTCGGGGCCTGCCACACCGCCGATATGATGGTCCTCGACACCGTCACCAATGGAACCGATCCCGTTGATCTGGCGACCCTGGCGTGGGCCGCCACTTCGCCGCTGGGAATTGCCGCAAAACCGGCATGGTATACCGGCACGTTTCCGCTGCCTGTCTCCGGAAACGTCTCGGGAACGTATTCTCCTAGCAGCAACTCGTCCACGCTGCTCGCACCCGGATACTGGATGAAGGCCGGATATCCGACCATCACCGGTTGCATTAAGATCGAATATCAAGTGAATCCCGGCGGTACATGGGTCGACGTCACACAAACGATCCTCAACCTCGGCCTCACCGGCAGGAACATCAATCCGACATATAACGCAGCCGTCCTCGCCCCGAATCTTCCGGCCTTGCCTGCGGCGCAGGTTGCTGCACAGGGTCCGAGCGGCGGAGGCGTCGGGACAGTGGGCTGCAATGATCCCAGCGTGAACGCCATCATTCGTTTGGCTCGCGTGCGAGATAACCCGTCTACCGGGAGCGCCGCAAATCCGTGCGCAAACGGACTTATAACCGCCGGAAACCCGGCCACCGATTTCTGGCCGAATGCGCTATACGACTCGCGCGAAGGAGTGGACCGCGCCACCTCTGCCGCGGTGCCGATCGATGCGCAAGGCGTCATGTATTACGTGGAGCTGGATGCCAAGAACCTGGTGAACTGGTTCACGGCAAATCAGGGGGCGTTGGGCCTGGACAATAACACGGGCTACACCCTTTATTTCTCTGACCGCCGCGGCGAACAGAAAGACCCCAACGCGGTTCCCGTCGCCAAGACCGGGTCTTATGGCTTCAACGACTTTGTGAATCCCAACGACGCGGCGAACGGCTGCCCGAACAACACGCTCGACTCGGGTGAAGACTTGGAAGGCGACGGCATCTTTCGCACTTATGGCGGGACTGAGGTGTCTCCCGTCATGATTACACCGACGAACTACATGCTGCTGACTCAGAACGTGGCCAACATGACGCCACGGAATACCAATATGTGGACCGGCGCGAGCTCCACCACGGGAAACCTGCAAGGCGTTACCTACAAGCCCGCAGCCATCACTTATTCCGGTGGGCTATTTGCCAACACCAATTGCGCCCCGGCCAATTCCAACCGTCCCGATGTTACCTACGGCAACGTGCAGGAAGCCCGGGAAAATCCTCCGGTTTTCTTCCGTCGCGCGCTGAAGATCGTGGACGGTGCCTCGCTAACCATTGGAGTCTCCTGCAGCGGAACCGACGGTCTCAGCATCGTTTCTGAGAACCCTGTTTACATCCAGGGCGATTACAACGCGCCGGTGGATGACGGAACCTGGGGCGGCGTTAGCGTAGCCGCAGCAGTCGAGGGCGACGCCGTTACGTTCCTTTCCAACAACTGGAACGACATAAACTCCTTTGCTTTCCCCTACAACGTCAACAACCGAAACGCCGCGCCCACGGCTTACCGCGCTGCGATTATTTCCGGCAAAGGCATTCCATTCCCGTCCGTCGCCGGACAGGCGCAGGACTTTGGAACGGATGGCGGGGTACACAACTTCCTCCGTTTCCTGGAAAACTGGGGCTTGGTTTGCCACTACCGGGGCTCGATGGTCAGCTTTTATTACAACCGTCAAGGGGTGGGCACGTACAAGGGAACGGGCGTTTATAGTCCGCCCAGCCCGCGTGACTACAGCTTTGACACCAACTTTACCCTGGGTCCCGCGTGCTTGCCGCCGCGCACTCCGTCTCTGCGCTCCGTCAACACCATCGGGTTCTCGCAGGAAATTCTGCCGACCCAGTAACAGTATTCGTACCCCGCAGCGCGTGAAGCGGCTCCCGTACCTCCCGGGAGCCGCTTTTTTTTGCTATGTGAGCTCGCTGATTCACTGCGTGGGCAGAATGCGCACATTGAAATTTGTGTTCACGAGTGGCGGCGAGCACGTGGGCTCGACGCTGCTCGAACATAATCCCGTAAACACATCGTTGAAATCCCCCGACAGTGCCAGGCCAACCAGCGGCTCGGCGTAAAGACTGTAGCTGTGCCCCACCGGCAGTCTTTCCAGGTCGAACGAGCCGTCAAACTGGGTGGGCGGATTTGTCGCATCGCAGCTCCAGCCGCCAAGCGTTCCCGCAATCACCGAACCTGTGTCCGCGTCCACGGCGACGACGTGTGCGCCCACCATCCCGCTGACCGCCGAACCAGGCGACGGCGCAGCGAACTGCGCCAGCGCGAACGGATTCACTTGGCTTTCCGCCGGGACCGTCACCGCCGTAGGATCGGGCATCGCCATTGGAGCCGTATACAGGCCCGTCTCGCTGACAGTTCCGGAAATCGCGTTTCCATTCGTGATGCCATTCACTTCCCACAACACTGTTGTATCCGCCGATCCTGTCACCGAGGCCTGAAATTGCTGCGTCTGGCCCAGTCCGACCGCCGCGCTGGTTGGGCTCAGCAACACCGTTACGTTAGGCAACGGCGGAGTGCCTGCATTCGCGCAACCGCCAAGCGTAATCGCAATCAACGATGAAACCACCAGGACGTGTAGCCGCTTGCGCATTGATCCTGAAAATCGCGCAACGCCCGCGCTGGTGCTCCATCGCCGCGTCACGCACCCCGGCTCGCTCTTGCCGAATATATTCGTGGCCGCTCTGCATAAACGCACGCGTTGTACCAATGCTATGCAAGGCCGTCAAACGCTCATTCATCGCAAGGGTGCCCACGCTGGAGTGGGGAAGCAGGGCCAAACCGCGCAATCGGAAATGGTTAACGACCGTTCGCAGCGCGAGCTGCCGGATCAAACTGTGCCAAACACCTCAGGAGCTCACTGACGCCAAAACCGCCGGTCCCGCAATGGCACATAACTCGACCGCGTCATTCCGATTTGGGAGCGCGCTTCCGATCGCGTGCGCCTTGTGTCTTCAGTAGCGGTTACATCCGACGCAGCACAGTAGTTGACACCGGCGATGCCCCGCCGAATAATGCGCCCATGTCCAAGCCCGAAACCGTGCGGCGGATCAAGAGCTACTCAGCCGAAAACGGCTACGTGTATCAATATCAATTTCAGGATGTACATCCATCGCACCGCGATGCGGCTAAAGGAAACGAATTCATCTATTACGTTTCGGCGGACCGCAAAACCATGTTCCCGATCCGCATCTTCGTCCGCCGCGAAGCCCTCGATCAATGGACCAAGCAAACCGGCCGCGTTCTGACTGGCACCGAAGAGTACGCCGTGGCCAAGATGCGCTTGTTTCAAGCGCTCGATGAAGTCACAGACTTTTCCACCACGCGCCCCGAACTCACCGTGGACGCATCGAACCTGCCATCGTTGCTGGAACGCTTGGATTTGTAATTCGTCATGCGCACGCTTGCTTGAAAACCAGTGAACCGTAATCACACTACCGGCGTCTGGCTAAACGAGGCAGTGATGGATGCACTGGCAGGCAGTTTTCCAGAAAGCACGGTGATTCGGGAAGAATCGCTCGCGCGCGAATTCGAGCGGCGCCTGGCGGATTGTCCCAAGCTAGCCTATTGCGTTGCGCTGGGCGTAATGCACAACACGGCGGAAGCCGAAGACGTCGCGCAGGAAGCCATGCTGCGCGCCTATCGCAACTTTCATCGCCTGCGCGACCGCGAACGATTTCGCGGCTGGCTGGTACGGGCGACTTTTCGCCTGGCACTCGATCGCATCCGCTCGAAAAGGCGGCGCGAACGGCACGAGGACGATGCAATACGCGCAGCGATTAACGCTCAGACTGAGGCCAGCGTCGAAAATGTCGTTGTCTCGCGCGAATTCGAACGCCAGGTGGCGCAGGCGCTCGACGCGCTTCCGGACAAACTGCGGATCGTAATGGTGCTCGCGGCCATCGAGGGTTACAACACGCGCGAGGTCGCGAAGCTGGCCGGCCTGCCCGAGGGCACTGTGAAGTCGCGATTGTTTCTGGCGCGAAAAAAGTTGGCGGAGAGTCTGCAATGTCTTGCGAAAAATACGCCGGCTGGATGACCGACGCGGCGCTCGACGAGCTGCGCGCCGAACGCGAGTCAGAAGTGTTGGCGCACGCCATGGAATGCGATGCGTGCCGTGCGGCGCTCAGACACGCACGGACGGTGCGCGCCTTCGTGGACCGCGGCGTAGAATCACTCGTCACCGGCGAGCCGTCGCTGCAGTTCGCCGCGCATCTGCGGCGACGTATCGCGCATGAATCCGAGCCGGCGCGTTCCCCGTGGGCGGCGTGGGCTCCGGTGATCGCGAGCGCCCTCGCGCTTGCCGCGGTTCTGGCAATCGTGGTGGCGCGCAGACCCGTTCACAATGTCTCCAATTCGAACGTCGCTTCCGCCGTGAATCCATTTTCAGTGCCATCCGAAACGGTAACTGGATCTGCCGCGACGCCACGCCGTACCGAACGGACTGCGAGCAAGCGCCGTTCCGAGCGTGGCGCGCAAGCGCGTAGCGCCGCAGCTGCGCTCTCGGAAATTATTGTGCCGCAGGGCCAACTCGCCGCAGTGGCACAGTTGAGCGCCGCAATTAATTCGGGTCGAGTGGATGGCAATCAGCTTCTGGCCGCGCAGCAAGACTACGAGAAGCCTCTGGAATCAAACCCCATCGAAATCGCGCCGCTGGAAATCCCCGCCCTAGGCGATCCCGCGGATAAACCTGCAGACTCGCTTCTATTCTGAACGAAAGCCTTGCGAACGACGTCTTCATCTATAGAAAGCCGGAATCAATGCGTCATTGGAGGTTTTTTATGAAAATTGCACGGTCGCTCACCACCTTCGCGTTGCTTTTTATGTGCGCACCGCTCCTGGTTTACGGCCAGGGAACCAAGGCATCGGACGCTCCGGAAAATGCAAAAGCCGAGCCGTCAACGCCCGTCAAGTTGCTGATCGTTCTGTCCGAGTACGACGGCACGAAAAAAATCGCCAATCTTCCCTACACGATGCCTCTCATCGTAGGGGATAAGCCCAGCGGGGCTTATTCGACCCTGCGGATTGGGGTGAAGGTTCCCGTGAAGACCGGCGAATCGAAAACCGGCGACACCCAGATTCAATACATAGATGTAGGCACGAGCATCGATGCTCGGGTGTCGCATGCCGATGGCGGGAAATACCAGGTTGATTTAAAGGTGGACCGGTCTTCGTTGTACGTAGCTGCCCGCGGTCAGGATGGCAAGGTCTTCGGAAAGGAATGGTCAGGCGGAGAAGCGCCTCCGACCACTGAGCCTATTGTGCGGCAGTATCGCGGAGACGTGGGAATGTCTCTGCGCGAAGGGCAAACTTCCGAAGGAACCGTCGCAACGGATCCTCTCACGGGCCACATTTTCAAGGTCGAGGTCACTCTGAACATGGCGAAGTAACTTAGGAATCCGGCAGTTCGAGCACGGCAAGCCTGGGCCCGTCGCGGCCGAGATTCCGCTGTATTTTTAGGGTCGCGGTTCGAGACCCAGCAAGACAACAACGTTACGCCTTCGCCAGCGCCGCGTGCAGTGCCGCTTCTAAATTCTCGTAGCGGAACGCGAAGCCGTACTGCTGCAGGCAGACGGGCTGCACACGCTGACTGGAGAGTAACAGCGCATCCGCCATTTCGCCCAGCGCGAGACGCAACACGAACGCCGGTGCTGGGAATATTGCCGGCCGATGCAGCACGCTCGCCAGGACCCGCGTGAATTCGCTGTTGCGTACCGGCTCCGGCGATACGACATTCACCGCTCCATTCCAACGCGCATCATCTATCGCCGCGCGCAGCACCCGCACCGCATCTTCCAGCGCGATCCAGGACATCCATTGCTTCCCGCTTCCCAGCCGCCCGCCCGCACCGAATTTGAATGGCGTCAACATGCGCGGCAACGCGCCGCCATCCAGCGAAAGAACGATTCCGAACCGCGCTATCACTGTGCGCATGCCTGCGCTCGCTGCGCGCGTCGCTTCACCTTCCCACGCCCGGCACAAGATCGCCAGGAAGTCGTTGCCGCAGCCGCTCGTTTCCTTCAAAGCTTCATCGCCGCGATTTCCGTAATAGCCCGTCGCCGAGGCGCAGACAAGAACGCGCGGCGGTTGCCTCAAATGCGATAGAGCATCCACGAGCACGCGTGTGGAATCCACGCGGCTGCTGCGCAGAATCGTCTTGCGTTTCGATGTCCAACGTCCGCCCCCGATGCTCGCGCCATTCAGATTCACGACGGCGTCGAAGCCTTCCATGGCCGGCACGTCCACCAGCGCGCTCAATGGATTCCACTGCACATCGCCCGTCGCAGCTTTGCCGCCTGGGCGCACGAGGTGGCAAACTGCGTGGCCGTCCGCGCGCAGCGAACCAGTAAGCGCAGCTCCCATCAGCCCGGAGGCGCCTGATATCAGAACTCTCATCGGACATCCCCATGAATGAATCGCGTGTCACTGCCAGTAACATTAACCTACGGCTCTCCGCCAGTGCCGTCAAGCGAACACCGGCGGCTCACTCTATTCCGTCGCGCGTCGCATAGCGTTCGCCTCTCGCGCGAAACATTTCGTAACCAATCGAGGACTCCCGCACCCGTGTAGTATAGAATTTGCAATTCTGCAACGAGGTGTGAATGGCTGTCAGAACCCGGCGACTTCGCAGCGCAATCATCCTGGCCAGCATCGTCGTATTTCCCGCCGCAATTTCGCGCGGCACGCAAGATAATCCCGGCATCCGTGGGTTTGCGCCCGCGCGCGTCGCCGCCGAGCGCGCGCTTGAGCAGCAGATGCGCGCGATCCCCGATCCCGCACGCGCCGAAAGTAATTTGCGCCACATCACCAGCGAACCGCACATGGCCGGCACCGAAGCCAGTCACCGTGTGGCGGAATGGTTGCGCGACCAATACCGCAGCTACGGGTTCGACACCGAAATCGTCAGCTACAGCGTGTGGCTCGCGCAGCCGCGCGAGGTGAGGCTCGAGCTGACGGCGCCGGACAAAAAAACTCTGGCGACTCCCGAGCAGCCTTTCGCGGTGGATCCGGACACTTCCGACAGAAATATCGTCGCCGGCTTTAACACTTTCTCGCCGTCGGGAGACGTAACCGCCCCCGTCGTCTACGTGAATTACGGAATGCAGGCGGATTACCGCGAGCTCGATAAGCTGGGAATCAGCGTCGCGGGAAAAATCGCGATCGCGCGCTATGGCGGCTGCTATCGTGGCATCAAAACGAAACTCGCCGAAGAGCACAAAGCGCTCGGCTTGATAATTTATTCCGATCCCGAAGACGACGGCTACGTTGCCGGCGATGTGTTTCCGAACGGCCCGTGGCGGCCGATGAGCGGCATCCAGCGCGGCTCCATCGAATATACGCAAATATATCCTGGCGACCCGCTGACGCCCGGAGTGGCTTCGACGCCGAACGCTAAGCGCCTCGCGCCTGGCGAGGCTGCAAATCTTCCGCGCATTCCTACCATGCCGATCAATTCGCAGGACGCCTTGGCGATCCTCGAAAATCTCGCCGGCCCGCACGTCCCGCGTCAGTGGCAAGGCGGCTTGCCGTTCACCTATCACTTCGGGCCAGGCGGGGCCGTCGCGCACATGAAGCTGGTTATGGATTATCAGCAGCGCACGCTTTACGACGTCGTTGCCAAGCTGCGCGGCGCAAACGACGGCGAGTGGGTCGTCCTCGGCAATCATCACGACGCTTGGGTGTACGGCGCGGTAGATCCCGGCAGCGGTACCGCGACCATGCTTGAAACCGCGCGCGCCTTTGGCGAACTGGTTCGCGCTGGCTGGAAGCCGCGGCGCACTATCGTCATGTGCGAATGGGATGGCGAAGAGCCCGGCCTGATGGGCTCGACCGAATGGGTGGAAGCAAATCGCGCCGAGCTGCAAGCGAAAGCCGTCGCGTACTTGAATACGGACGTTGGTGTCGCCGGACCAAATTTCACAGCGTCGGCGACGCCTTCGCTGAAGCAATTGGTACGCGAAGCCACCCGTGAAGTGCAGGACCCGCGCGACGTGCGCAGCATCTACAACCTCTGGCTCGATCGTGCCACGCGTCAGCAGGAAGAGCCAAGCGGTATCGCACGCCCACCAAGCGCGAAATTCACCGCTTCAGGCGAAGCTCCCATCGAAGCCTTGGGCGCGGGTTCGGATTTCTGCCCGTTCTTCGACCACGCCGGTATTCCTTCACTTGACGCCGGGTTCATCGGCGATTACGGCGTCTACCACTCGATGTACGATGATTTTTACTGGATGAAAAAATTCGGCGATCCCACTTTTGAATTTCACGTCGCGCTGGCGAAAATCCTCGGCACTCTGGCGCTGCGGCTGGATGAAGCCGATACGCTGCCGTTCGACTACTCCGCGTACGCCGCGGAAATTTCGCGCGCCGCAAGCGATCTCGCCACCCGCGCAGCCAAACAGGGAATTGGCGCCGCCGATGTGCCCGCAGTCTCCGACGCAGCCGCGCAACTCACCGCGTCCGCTGCCCGCGCATCGCAAGCGTTGCAGCAACGGGCAAGCGTCTCACCCAATCCCGCCAAGCAAAATGAATTGAACCGCGATCTAGTCAGCGTCGAACAAGCCCTGCTGGCTCCAGAAGGCCTCGCCGGCCGCACCTGGTACAAACACACCATCTACGCCCCCGGGACCTACGCCGGATATGCAGCCGAAGTCCTGCCCGGCGTAAACGAAGCGCTCGACCGCCAGGACTCAGCCACCTTTACCCGCGAAGCCGCTGCCCTAGCCGCAGCTTTACATCGCGCTTCCACCCGCCTCGACGAGATCGCCCGCGCGGCGTCCTCGCCCGGTCAATAGCCAACGCCAATGCACTGGATGAATACTGCCTACGAAGCGAAAGATTCTGATCCGCGTACTTCGCGATTGGGGGAAACAGTGTTGATTCGCAGAATTGCTATTCTAGTTGTGGGTTTATTGCTATGGGCCGGCAGCGTGGTCGCGCAGGCGAAGCCGGATTCGCCGGAATTTGACGTCAAAGAGCATTACACGAAATACGAATACCGCATTCCCATGCGCGACGGCGCGCACTTGTTCACCGCCGTGTACGTCCCGAAAGACAGTTCGCAAACGTACCCGTTTCTGATCAACCGCACGCCGTACAGCGTCGCGCCCTACGGCGTCGATCAATACCGCACGCAACTCGGCCCCTCGCCCGACTTCGACAAAGCCGGCTACATTTTCGTGATGCAAGATGTCCGCGGGCGCTACATGTCCGAAGGCACGTTTGTCGAGATGCGCCCCCACATTGACGTCAAGAAATCGAACAAAGACGTGGACGACAGCAGCGATCTGTATGACACGATCGAATGGCTGCTGAAAAACGTGCCCAACAATAATGGCAAAGCCGGCATCTGGGGCATTTCGTATCCGGGATTTTACACTTCGGCGAGCATGATCGATTCTCATCCGGCACTGAAGGCCGCATCGCCGCAGGCGCCAATGACCGATCTATTCAAGGGCGATGACGCATACCACGGCGGCGCGTTCATGCTCGCCGCAAATTTCGGTTTCTACGCGTATTTCCGGCCGCAGGCGAATCCGCAGCTGCCCCCGAAGGTGCGCGTGCCATTTGATTTCGGCACGCCCGATGGCTATGAGTTTTTTCTCCACGCTGGCACCCTGGAAAACCTGGGCAAGCTGCTGGGCGGCCAGCAAGCGCTCTGGCAGGATCAGGTGCACCACGATACTTACGACGACTACTGGAAGTCGCGCAATCTCGCTGCACACACCCGGAACATTCACTGCGCGGTGCTAACCGTGGGCGGCTGGTTCGACGCCGAAGATTTGCAAGGCCCGTTCACTTTGTTTCACGCGATTGACCGCGACGACCCCGAAATCTTCAACGCGCTGGTGGTAGGCCCTTGGGTGCACGGTGGATGGGCGCGCTACGACGGGGACCACCTGGGTCGCGCGAGCTTTGCGGCGAACACAGCAGACTACTATCGCAAAAACATTCTGTTTCCTTTTTTCGAGCAATACTTGAAAGGGAACGGCAACGCAAAATTGCCGAAAGCCTATGTGTTTGAGACGGGCACCAATGTCTGGCGGCAATATCCCGCATGGCCGCCTAAAAACACGGAGACCAAGACGCTTTATTTTCACCCGAACGGCGTTTTGTCGTTTGAACCACCGAAAGACGAAGCCGCGGCGTCCGACGAATACGTGAGCGATCCCGCGAAACCGGTGCCGTTCGTGAACTACGTGGCGCAGGAAGTGCCGCAGGAATACATGGTGTCTGACCAGCGCTTCGCGGCCAGCAGGCCGGACGTGCTCACCTATCAGACCGAAGTGCTGCAAGACGATGTGACGATCCTGGGTCCCGTGTCTCCGCGGCTTTTTGTTTCCACCAGCGGCACGGATTCCGATTGGGATGTGAAACTGATTGACGTCTATCCGCCGGATTATCCGCCGAGCAAATTGGACGAGCCAAGTCTGGAAGCAAAAGGCAAGCCGCTGACGGATGTGCCGGCGCCGCAGTTCACCATGGGCGGATATGAGCAATTGGTGCGCGGTGAACCGTTCCGCGGAAAATTCCGGCACAGTTTGGAAACCCCTGAGCCGTTCGTCCCGGGCAAGGTTGAGGAAGTGAGCTTCGCGATGCAAGACGTAAACCACACATTTCGCCGTGGCCATCGCATCATGGTGCAAATTCAAAGCTCGTGGTTCCCACTCACCGATCGCAATCCACAGGCGTTCCTGAACATACCGGACGCGAAACCGTCCGATTTCGTGAAGGCCACGCAGCACGTCTATCGCGCGGAGGGGCAAGCTTCCGGCATTGAGGCGAGCGTGCTTGTGCCGGCCCGTGCGGCAGCAGATAAAAACTAGTTCGGGCCGTTTCGCGGGCTTATCCGAAGGCGGTTCGTTCGGTTCGGAGCGAGCCGCTCCTGATCCAGCCAGAATGCTGCGGCCTGTGGCATCGCGTTTGCTGCCCACCTTTTGGATCGCTGCTTGATTTGTCGCTGCACCCAACGTAAATGCTCGGTTGACACATAGATACGTCCCTAGGAGCATTAAATGACCTCGAATCGGCGTGCTTCCCTTTCACTCCTGATCCCATTTGTCATAATTGCGGTTTTCATTTTCTGGATGTCTGCTCCGCTTTTTGCGCAAAGCACCACCGCCGCCGGAAGTATTCAAGGAACTCTGACGGACCCCAGCGGTGCTGTCGTGGAGGGCGCCAAGATCACCATCACGAACAAAGACACCGGCCAGACTCTCCACGTCACTACCTCCTCGGCCGGCACATACAATTCCGGCGCCCTGGTGCCGGGCGATTACGCAGTTCGCGCCGAGGCCGCGGGGTTCAAGACCACGGAAGCAGGCGTCGTCGTGAAAGTGGGCGTCGTCTCAGGCGTGAATCTCAGCCTCCAGGTCGGCGCAGCAAGTACCGTCGTTACCGTTGCGGAGCAAACGGTGACGGTCAACACCGAGCAGCCCAGCGTCCAGGGTGTTTTGAACAAGGACCAGATCGAAAACCTGCCGGTCAACGGACGCAACTTTTTGGATCTCGCCCAGCTGGAACCAGGCGTGCAAATTCAGGATGGCGCAGACTTTGATCCCACGAAAGTAGGCTTTTCTTCCATCTCGGTTGGCGGCCGCTTCGGACGCACCGCGCGCATTGAAGTGGACGGTGTGGACGTCAGCGATGAAACCGTGGGCACCACCACGGAAAATATTCCCGCCAGCGCCATCGACGAATTTCAGATCAGCCAATCCACTCTCGATCTTTCCAACGAACTCACTTCCTCCGGGGCCGTAAACGTCACCACCCGCGCCGGATCAAATAACTATCACGGCGAAGGGTTCGCATTGTTTCGCGACAGCGTTTTCTCCGCAGCTTTGCCTACGCCTCCGCCTCCGCCCACGCTTGAGTCGCCATATGCCAGGAATCAGGACGGCGGCAATTTCGGAGGCCCAATCCTGAAGGACAAAGTCTTTTTCTTCCTCGACGCAGAACATACCAATCAAAATCTCGCGGCGCCCGTCGTAGCGGCCGCGCCGTTCACTCCCTATTCGGGAAACGTCAATAGCCCTTTTCGCGAGACCGACTACGACGCTCGCCTCGATTTCAACCTGTTTAAAAATGTCCGCATGTTCTATCGCTTCAGCTATTTTGACAGCCGAGCGGTAGCCACCGGCGGCACCGTCGGTTTTCAACCGTTTCAAGACAAGAACTACACCAGAACCCACGTAATCGGCGCTGATTTCACGACCAAGGGCAACTTCACGCACAGTTTCCGTTTCGAGTACCTGAAATTCATCAACAACCTGGGCGATACCGTCCTCGGCTCGGGCCTGCCGTTCGCGAATTTCCCAGTCAGCCTGAATTTCGCCAGCTTCGGCTTCCTCACCGGTCCTAACTTTCTCGCGCCCCAGCAAACCTACCAGACCGATCGTCAGTTAAAGTACGACGGCAGTAAGCTGCTCGGCTCGCACATCCTTCGCTATGGTGTTTCCTACAACCGCCTGCGCGGCGGCGGCCTATTTTCTTTCAGCGCCATCACTCCCAACGTTAGCCCGATCGGCAGCTCTGACGAGATTAGCGCCGCGAGCCCCTGTTCCGCGACGAATACGGCTATGAACTGCGGAACGAACGACCTGTTTACCTGTCCTGGTGGGCCGTCGATGCAAGGAGGTGCGTGCCCGTTAAACTACCCCGTCGACAATGTGACTCTGGGCAACGGCGAAGAATGCGACACCGAAATCCCCGCATTCAAAGCGCCGTGCAGCGGTACCCCGCCCGACAATCGCATCGGCCTTTACCTTGGTGATAGCTGGAAGATCAAGCCGAATCTGAACATCACCTATGGCGTGCGTTACGTCCGCGATACGGGGCGCACAGATAGCGACCTTCCCGGCTTTACGGGTAGTGCAGCAACCGAGCTCAACACCGTGATGCCTGGCTTGGCCAACCCGGTAAACCAGCCGAACCACAACTTTGGGCCGCAGCTGGGAATTGCCTGGGATCCGCGCAACGACGCAAAAACCGTAATCCGCGCCGGCATTGGCGTCTTCTATGAGAACGCCATCTGGAACAATGCCGAGTTCGATCGTCCCGAACGCCTCGCGAACGGCGCCTTCCTCGCCAATCCCGGGGCGTGCTCCAGCGGCGCGGGCGCGGGTGTTCCTTTCCCCGTCGCTGGCGGACCGCCCAATCTGGTATTTCTAGGCGGGGCCGACTCGGCCACAGCGAGCTTTATTTGCAGTTCGCTGATTGGGGCCACACTTGGAGCCAACGCTGGCAACTGCAGCGGGATGACTACCGCGCAATGCATCGCGACCTTCCAAACAACTTACCAAGCGGCCTCGAAGGCTGTGGGCGCGAACGCCCCGAACCCGTCATACATTCCCAATCTGATTTCCAGCGGATCCGGGATATTTCTAGGCGCGCTGGCACCTAACTATCGAACCCCTTACTCAATTCAAATGAATGCCGGGATTCAACGCGAACTGCGTCCGGGGATGGTGCTGAGCGTGGATTATCTCCGCAACGTGGCTCTACACTATTTGATCGGCGTTGACCTGAATCACAGTGGCGATGTCAGGTTCTTCAATAAATCGGCGGCCCAGCAAGCCATCGCAGCCACGCTTGCTGCGTGCGAAGCACCGACCATTGACGCTGCCATCGCAGCCTGTCCCGGGTTGCATCCTGCAACTGCCACGAGTCCAGTTGGACCCGCTACCATGGCAGACTTTGGTGGCTTCGGCCTTGATTCCGCAGCGGACCTGGGAATCAGCGGTTGCGAAACTGGCTTGGGTACCACCTATCCATGTGCCTTCACGGGCATTAATCCGGATCTAGGGCTTGTAACCTTCCTGCAGCCCATAGGCCGCTCGGTTTACAACGCCTTGGACGTGAAGCTGGTTGACAATGTGAAGACCCCCTTCCGCGGCGTCAAGTACCTAAATTTCCAGTTTGCCTATTCGCTGTCGCGCTTCACCAATTGCGGCGCTGCGCTATCCACCTCGGCGGGCACCTCTCCCGCAGCCGCCGATCAGGACTTCGTCAATCCCACCATTGACAATAATCATCCCTGCGGTTTCAGCGGACCCTCTGCTCTCGACCGCACGCATCAATTTTCCTTCGGCGGTTACGCAGACTTGCCATTGCATTTCCGGCTCGGCACGATTTTCCACTTCGATAGTCCTCTCGCTAGTGCGCTCGCCGTGCCGGAAACCGGCAGTGGTCCGGGCGAAATCTTCAGCACTGACTTCGATGGCGATGGAACTGTCGGTGACCCGGTTCCCGGAACCAAGCAAGGTTCCTTCATGCGCGGTGTCTCCTTGGGCGATCTCTCGAATGTCGTAAACAACTACAACAACACCGTCGCCAATAACCCGACTCCCGCCGGCAATGTGCTTATCAACAATGGCTTGTTTACACTAAGCCAGCTACAGGCGCTTGGAGGCGTCGCTCCGGCCCTATCACCGGTCGTTCCCGGCGAAGTAGGACTAACGTGGCTCAAAACGTTCGATATGAGCCTGACGTGGATCGGCAAGGTAAACGTGCGCGAGCGGGAACTGTCATTCGAACCCAGCGTGAGCTTCTACAACCTGTTCAATTTCGCCAACTTCAACATTCCCGGCAACGTCCTGAGCGGTATCCTAAGCGGCGGCGCAGGTTCACTCAACGGCACGACCTACGCCGACGCCAACTCTGTCCGCGTAGGCGTAGGCACCGGTGTGTTCGCCCTCGGCGCCCCTCGTACCATCGAGTTCGGCATGAAGCTGACGTTTTAGCCTCGCGCGTAGCTACGGCGCGAGCGGCAGATGCAATGCCCCGATTCTGCCGCTCGCCGCCGCTAGCACCGCCTGGGCGAAAATCGCGATCCTGCGAACGCTCATCGGATCTCGGCCACCCTGGCGGCGCGCTTCGGATACTTCACCTCGCGCAGAAACTTCGCGAACAATAGCCACCAGATCAGCAGCAGCACCACATTCGGCCAGCCCGCCTCCACCCCAAAAGGCATCCCCGTCAGCCACGCGGGGCCGTGAAAACTTCCCTGAAATAAATGCCCGTTGCCCATCTGTCCACTGTCCGGCACGCCATAAAAATAAGTTTCGCCCCAGTCCCATGCCGCGTGCAGTCCGAGCGGCATCCACAAATCGCCCGTCCGCCGCAGCAGCAAGCAAGCGATCAGCCCAAACCCGCCGACGGTACATAGGCCGAGTACCGTCCAGCCGGGATTGAACATGTGCGCCGCAGCCATCAGCGCCGACGTGAATACCGCCGCGGGCCAGAATCCGATTCCTTCGGTTAGCGTAAACTGCAAATAGCCGCGATAAAGGAACTCCTCGACCATCGTTCCCAAAACGATTGCCACAGCCCACAGCAATCCATATTTCAAAATGTCCAGGCCGTGGATTCGCAACGATCCGAATGAGTAGGCGCGCGCCAGCTGCAGCACCACAAGCAGCAACGTCAATGAAACGAAGGCGATTGCGACCGTCAGCCAGAACTGGCCGCAAAACGCCCGCCGCCATGGAAACCCATAATCCCCAACGCCTCGGCCTTCGATTTTCGACATGATCCACGCCGCGACCAACAGCAGGCACAGCATGACTGCAAACGTCACGATTCCAACTGTTGGGCTGCCCGCGTCTGGCTCCTGCCCGTGCATCGCAGCGTCAGCGATCTTGATTGCGCCGTAACCTTGCGCAAAGACCAATGCGACGTAAATCAGCAGCCGCCATCCAGCGCGCAAGCCGCTCGGCCCCTTGAACATGTCGCGTGGCACTCTCGAGTCCCTCTCACAACTCTGCACCGGATACACGAATCCCACTGCATCGTCACCACAGCGGTTACCGGACGGAAGCTAGCACTGGCGCAACGCCCTGGACTATGATTGATTGCGCCAAATTCACCGCGCGCGAAAGTCTGGGAAGGCATTCAGCGAGCACCGAGGAGCAGTCCATTTCTAAGCCCTCCACCGTATTTGCTCGTTCCGCGCGCAAGATTGCCGACGCCATTGCACCGCGCGGCAAAACCCGCCATCTGCTCCAGGCTGTCGGCCTCGACCGCGAAGCGCTCCGCGATCCGGCGCTGAGAATTCCGTATGCCGACCTAATGATGCTGTCAGAGCTGGCCGCTCGAATGACCAAGGATGTTGCATTTGGCCTCCACGTCGGCGAGCGTGTCCAACAAAATTCCTACGGCATCGTGGGATATTCGGTGGTCAGCAGCGCGACCCTCGGCGAGGCGCTCCGCACTTTGCAGCGCTATTTGCCGATTTGGACAAACGTGGGCGCGTTCAAGCTTGATGTCGAGCAATCCGTCGCTCATTTCCAGTGGAAATTTTCCGATTCCTCGCTGCCCGAACCGCGTCACGATGTCGAGATGACCATGGCCGCAATTGCGCGCTTCGACCGGCTCTCGCGTCGCGCGCACTGGACGCCGCGCGAAGTCTGGTTCGAGCATGCCAAGCCCAAGGACGTTTCCGAGCACGCCCGCATTTTTCGCGCGCCCGTGCGCTTCGGTATGCCGGTCAATTCGTTGCTCCTCGACCGTAGGTTGCTCAGTCTGCCGTTAACGGGCGCCAATCCTGTAGCGCACCAAATCATCACCGACGCAGCCGAACAGCTTCTGGCGATATCTCCTGGCGCGGCCAATCTAACGCAAAGTCTCCTCAGCTTCATTCGCCAGCGCTTGTGCAGCGGAGATTTTGGCCTGCAGGACGCGTCCCGTCACCTGGGAGTCAGCCGCCGCACGCTGCAAAGAAAATTGGGCGAGCAATCCTCTTCTCATCGGCTCTTGGTCGAACAGGCGCGCCGTGATCTCTCGCGCTGCCTTCTGTTGGGATCGCAAGCCACCGCCACCGAAGCCGCCTACGCCTTGGGATTTTCCGATCCCACCGCCTTCCATCACGCCTTCCAGAGATGGCATGGCATGCCGCCGCAAGCCTATCGCGACGCCAAAAGACGCTAGCTCACGTCCATCTCCCTGGCCCGCAGCTGTGAGACACGCGGCTGAAGCACTCTGGGGCTGTGCGCCCGCGAATTCGCGTTGCACGCGCCTCCACGGTAGAATAAAGACGATGCGCGTTCGCGTTCTGTTTTTCGGCCAACTGAAGGATATTGCCGGCATCTCGCAAGAGGACGCCGAGCTATCCGACGGCGCCCGCGTCGAAGACCTCTACGAGCGTTACGCGCGGCGTTTCCCGCGGCTCGCTGAATTTCGCCCGTCTGTCGCCGCGTCGGTAAATCAGGAATACGCCGAATGGCGCGCCGCGCTCGCGGCTGGGGACGAAGTCGCATTCCTCCCTCCCGTCAGCGGCGGCCAACAAACTGCTATTAGCGATGACATCATTCTTCTGGTGCGCGAACCCATCCAGCCGCGTGAAGTATTGCTCAACCTCAAAGCCTTCGAAGATGGCGCGGCGGTGATCTTCGACGGCTTCGTGCGCAACAATTTCAAAGGCCAACGCACGCTCTATCTCGAGTACGAAGCTTACGAACCAATGGCATACACAAAGCTGCGCGAACTTGCCACGCACATTCATACTCAATTTGGAATTCATCGCCTCGCGATCGTCCACCGCCTCGGCCGCCTGGAAGTGGGCGACACCAGCGTCTTCATCGCCGTCAGCGCGCCGCACCGTGCCGCCGCATTCGATGCCTGCCGTTACGTCATTGATACGCTGAAGCGCACCGTACCGATCTGGAAAAAGGAATTCTTCATCGGCGGCGCGGTCTGGGCCGAAGGCGAGTCGTTGCCTCAGGAAGCCAATTCCACCTCCGAAGAAACTAACTCTTAAATGAAACGAGCCATCGCCACGCTTTGCACCGCCGCGCTAGCGGGTTTCGGCGCTCTCGCGGATGTCACTCCTCCCGATCCGCAGCAGCAACAGCAGCGCCAAAAAGGCCCGATCCGCGTGCAGACGGATCTGGTGAGCATTCTCGCCAGCGTCACCGACGCCAAAGGCGAGCCGGTCATCGGCCTCGATCAGAGCGCTTTCCAGCTCACAGAAGAAGGAGTCGCCCAGAAAATCGTGCGCTTCGAACCGCAAACGAACCGCCCGCTCGACCTGGCGTTGATGCTAGACGCGAGCGGCTCCGCGGCGATCGAACTAAAAATCGAACGCGAAGCTGCCGCTCATTTTATCGAGGAAGTAGTCCGGCCCGGCGATCGCCTCGCGGTTTTTTCATTTGGAGCCGATGTCGTGCAGCTCTCCAGTTTTTCTGCTGATCTCAAGCAATTGGACAGCGCGGTGCGCCGGGTGGACACCAGCCCGGATATGGGCACCTCGCTCTACGACGCCGTAGTCCTCGGCTCGCAATCCGTCCGTCGCCAGGGCGCTGAACGCCGCCGCGCGCTGGTAATCATCACCGACGCCGGGGAAACCACCAGCGTCTCAAAATTTGAAGATGCGCGCCGCACCGCGATCGCCTCGAACATCTTGCTCTATACTGTGGTGGTGCGCCCGATGAAATCCGACGCCGGATGGAACACCGCCGGCGAGCACGCCATGTCTACCATCACGGACAGCGTCGGCGGCGCCATGTACTATCCGACCGATCTCGCCGAGCTGGGCGCGATTTTCGACCGCATCAATCGCGAACTGCGCACGCAATATCTGCTCGGCTATTATCCCAATCCCACGCCGCCGCCGGGTAGCGACCGCCACGTGGGCGTCACCGTGAACACCGGAGATACCGTTCGTTATCGCAAGGAATATTTCACCGCCGGAGTGGCGCAATAATCCCATGAACCAATTTCTCGATGTCGCCATCGCCGCAGCTCGCGAAGCCGGCGCCGTGCTGCTCGCTGAACATAGCCGCCCGCAAAAAATCACCTATAAAGGTGACGTGGATCTGGTCACCGAAACCGACAAGCGCTCCGAGGCCATCGTCGTGGGCCGCTTGCGCCGCGAATTTCCGGACCATCGCATCGTTGCTGAAGAGGGCTCCGGCGGCTCGTCCGCGGATTCGCGCTACGAATGGCACGTGGACCCGCTCGATGGCACGACGAATTTCGCGCACGGCTATCCGTGTTTTGCAGTCTCCATTGGGCTGCTCGAAGATGGCGTGCCGCTGGTCGGAGTGGTCTTCAATTCGGTCGCGGACGAACTGTTTTCCGCAGCACGTGGCCAGGGCGCTTACCTAAACGCGAAACCAATTCGCGTTTCCAGCGCTGAGCGCATGGCCGTCAGTCTCGTCGCCACAGGTTTTCCCACGCACAAGCGCGGCGACAACGTGAACATCCATTACTACTGGCATTTCACCCTGAATTCGCACGGAGTGCGCCGCGACGGCTCGGCAGCTCTCGATCTCTGCTCGGTCGCCTGTGGCCGCTTTGAAGCCTTCTGGGAGTTCGGCCTGAAATCGTGGGACACATCCGCCGGCATCCTGATCGCCAGCGAAGCCGGAGGCAAGGTCACCGACCTGCGCGGCGGCCCCTATCGTCCCGGAGGTCCGGATCTGCTGGTAACCAACGGCCACATCCATGCCGAGATGCAACAAATGATGGCTGAAATCGCCACGCGCGCAAATAACAAGCTGTAGCAGACCCAAATCAATGCGACTTGGCGCTTTCTCCTCGGCGAGGCTTGCCTCGCCGTCGCTGCCGCGCAAAAAACCGCTGGCGCTCCGAACAGCGCCGTTACGAGGGGTTCCAATGCAATACACGTCGCACGACGCGCAATGATTGACGCCCCGCACGCGCAATGCTAGCGTGGCTCAACCTCCTTGATGCGCGCCGTTGACATCATCCGTAAGAAACGCGACGCCGCGGAACTGTCCCGCGAAGAAATCGCATTTCTAATTGATGGAGCCACCCACGACCGAGTCCCGGATTATCAATTAGCCGCGTTCCTGATGGCCGTCTTTTGGCGCGGCATGACGCGCGCCGAACTCGCCGCGCTCACTGAATCCATGCTCAATTCGGGCGAAGTGTTGGATTGGTCCGATCTTCCCGCGCCCAAAGTGGACAAACATTCCACCGGCGGCGTGGGCGACAAAACTTCTCTCGTAATCGCTCCTATCGTCGCTGCGGCCGGCCTCTACGTTCCGATGATCAGCGGACGCGGCCTCGGCCACACCGGCGGCACGCTCGACAAACTGGAATCCATTCCCGGCTTCAACGTAAATCTGCAGCTTGAAGAATTCCGCCGCACACTGGCGCTCGCTCACTGCGCCCTGATCGGCCAAACTCCCGAAATCGCCCCAGCCGATAAAAAGCTTTACGCGCTGCGCGACGTCACCGCCACAGTCGAAAGCCCGTACCTGATCACCGCTTCCATCATGAGCAAGAAAATGGCGGAGGGAATTGACGCCCTTGTGCTCGACGTAAAAACCGGTGACGGCGCATTCATGAAAAAGCAGAAAGACGCCGAATATCTCGCCGAGCTGATGGTCGAAACCGGCGTGCGCGTGGGCAAGAAAGTTGTCGCGCTCATCACCGACATGGAGCAACCTCTCGGCCGCAAAATCGGCAACTCTCTGGAAGTGGAGGAATGCATTGAAATTCTCGACGGAAAGGGTCCGGACGATCTGCGCGAGCTGTGCCTGGAACTTTCGGCCTGGATGTTCGTCCTCGGCGGCAGTTCGAAATCCGTCGCCGCAGGCCGCGCGCTCGCTGCGGAAATGATTGCTTCCGGGCGCGCGCGTGATACATTCCGCGAAGTGGTTCGCTTGCAAGGAGGCGATCCGCGAGTGATTGAGGATCCCAGCCGTCTGCCGCACGCGAAACGCAGAGCGCAAGTGGATGCGCGCCGCGCGGGATATGTCACCGCGATTCACTGCGAGCAGGTGGGCGTAGCCAGCATGCTGCTCGGCGGCGGAAGAGAAAAAAAGGAAGACTCGGTGGACCCGGCGGTAGGCCTCGTGCTCGAAAAAAAAATTGGCGACGCAGTAAAGGCCGGCGAAAATCTCTGCACAGTGCACTACAATTTGGACGCGCGCCTCATCCCAGCCGTGCGTCTGCTCTCCGAAAGTTTCGAAATTGGCGACCAAGTTCCGCCTGCCGCTCCGCTGGTGCGCAAAATCATTGGCGCGGGAGAATTCTTGTGACCCGGGACGGTTTTAAAGGAGGCTCCTGCGCATGCACCGCCTGGTAGGCGTATTGGGAATGCTCACCATGATGGGATTCGCATTCCTGCTTTCCACCAATCGCCGCGCCATCCGCGGAAAGACGGTTGCCTGGGGCCTCGGACTGCAAATCGTCTTCGCTTATCTCGTAATCAATTGGACCTACGGCCAGTGGATTTTTCAGAAGGCAGGCGCCGGCGTGAACTGGGTCCTTGATTTCGCATTCTTCGGCTCTCAATTTGTTTTCGGCGACCTAGGGAAAAAAGGCTCGCCTATGGGCTTTTTCTTCGCCTTCCAGGTGCTGCCCACCATCATTTTCATCGCCGCGGTTTTTGCGCTCCTCTATTACTACGGAGTAATGCAATTCATCATCAAGCAGGCCGCGCTCGTCATGACTGGCCTGATGGGTGCGAGCGGCGCCGAGTCGCTCAACGTCGCCGCCAGCATTTTCATGGGCCAGACGGAAGCGCCTCTCACCATCCGCCCCTATCTCCCCGAAGTCACTCAATCCGAACTGATGACCATCATGACCAGCGGAATGGCCCACGTTTCCGGCGGTATGATGGCCGCTTACATCGCCTACGGCGTCGAAGCCAAGCACATCCTGGCCGCCGTGATCATGACTGCCCCGGGCACAATTCTGCTTTCGAAAATGATGGTGCCCGAGACGGAAGTACCCGTAACCTCCGGAAAAGTGGAACTCGCGCCCCTCGAACGCGACACGAATGCTCTCGGCGCGATCTCCCGCGGCACCGTTGACGGCCTGAGCCTCGCTTTGAACGTCGGCGCGATGCTGATCACTTTCATCGCGCTGATTTATCTCGTGGACGGAGTTTTCGGCGCAGTGCACAACGGCCTCGCGCACCTCGGCGTCACCTGGTTTCCCTCCAGCGTCGAACAAATTTTCGGCTATCTGTTCTCGCCGATCGCCTGGGTCATCGGGATTCCCTGGCACGATTGTCACACCATTGGAAACCTGCTCGGCCTGCGCATGGTGACGAACGAACTCGTCGCCTTCCAGCGCCTCGGGCCGATGAAGGACGCGCTCGATCCGCGCTCCTTCACCATCGCGACGTTCGCGCTCTGCGGTTTCGCGAATTTCAGCTCTATCGGAATTCAGATCGGCGGTATCGGCGCCCTCGCGCCCAATAAAAAAGCAGACCTGGCGCGCCTGGGCGTTCGCGCCATGCTCACCGGGACCATGGCCAATCTCATGTCCGCCTCTATCGTCGGGATCATGATGCGATGAGCGCGGCCCGCACAAAATCCTCAGCGCGCGATTTAGCATTTTCGCGTGCCGATTGGGCCGCGAAATTCATTCTTGCGAAAACCAAACTGCGCCCGAAAATCGCGTTGGTCCTCGGCTCAGGACTCGGCGCCTTTGCCGACGAGCTGCAGGAAGCAACGCGCATCCCCTACGAAGAAATTCCCGGCTTCCCGCGTTCCACCGCGATCGGTCACGCGGGCCGCCTGGTGATCGGCAAAGTCGGAAATATTGCAGTCGCCGCAATGCAGGGCCGCGTCCACTTCTACGAGGGCTACACCGCGCAGCAAGTCGCGTTCCCGATGCGCGTCCTGGGCCGCCTCGGCATTCGCTCTGCGATCCTCACCAACGCCGCCGGCGGCATCAATCTGCAATACACTCAGGGCGGGCTCGTCGTCATCAGCGATCACATCAATCTGCAGGGCATTAACCCGCTGATTGGCCCGAACGACGACCGCTTCGGCCCGCGCTTTCCAGATTTGACGCAAGCTTACTGGAAGCCCTATCGCGAAATCGCTCTGGCCGAAGCCAAGAAGCTCGGAATTAATGTTCCGGAAGGAGTGTACGCCGCGCTCGCCGGGCCAAACTACGAAACGCCCGCAGAAATCCGTTATTTACGTACGATTGGAGCCGATTTGGTGGGTATGTCCACCGTGCCCGAAACGATAGCGGCGCGGCACATGGGAATTCGCGTGCTCGGAATTTCCTGCGTCACCAATATGGCTGCGGGCATTCTCGACCAAGTGCTGGATCACAAAGAAGTGATGGAAACCGGCGAGCGAGTGAAAGGCCAGTTTATCGCGCTGCTGCGTGCCGTGCTGCCGCGCATCGCCGCCGATCCCAAGTAAAGGAAAGCAAAAATACATGGGCGAATATGACGCGCTAGTCACAGCAGCGACGCAGGCGTTCCACAACGCCTGCGCCCCAATCTCCAATTTTCGCGTTGGCGCGGCCGTGCGCGCAAAATCCGGCCGCATCTTCGCCGGCTGCAATATCGAAAACGCCACGCTCGGCCTGACCTGCTGCGCCGAACGCGTCGCAATTTTCAAAGCCGTCTCCGAGGGCGAACGCGGCTTCGATGCCATCGCGGTTGTCACCGACGTGGATCGCTTGACGCCGCCCTGCGGCTCCTGCCGCCAAATCATCTGGGAATTTTGCGGCGACGTGCCAGTGCTGCTGGCCAATCTGAAGGGAAAAGTGGAGCACGAAACATCCGGAAAGCTCCTGCCGCGCGCGTTCGATGCTTCGTTTCTATAGAAATGCAAAGGACCCGAGCGAGACGACCACAAAAATCTCCGCCGTGTGGCGTTTGTTTTTGAATTTGTAGCGGCCGCCTGCTTTTGCCTTTTAGGCGGGCGTCTTTGATTTTGCTTTGGTAGCGGCGCACTTGGGTGCGCCACTCAACAATCGCAGCGCATGCATCGAGTTCCGTAATGCTACAAAGCAGTTTCACAAAAAGGACGAAATGACCGCGAGTCCAAAAATGTTGCCCCTCCGCCGTAAAGTCCAAAGTGTTATCACTCGCTTTTATGAGTGTTCATCAGTGTTCATCAGTGGTGCTTTTGTTTTTTTCCACCTTTTCTCAGCCGCGCCATCCACGTCCGCCCAGGAAAAAATAGACTTGCTCGTAACCAACGGCACGGTAATCACTATGGACTCTCAGCGTCGCGTCCTTGAAGACGCCGCCGTAGCCGTGCGTGGCGATTCCGTCGTAGCGGTTGGCGCCAGCGCCGAACTGACGTCAAAATACGCTCCCGCTAAAGTCATCGACGCGCATGGCGCGATCGTAATGCCCGGCCTGATCAACGGCCACACCCACGCCGCCATGAGTCTGTTCCGCGGCATCGCAGAAGATTTGTCCCTCGACGATTGGCTGCACGCCTACATCTTTCCCGCCGAAGCGCGCAACGTCACCGAAGATTTCGCCGCCTGGGGCACGCGCCTGGCAATTCTGGAAATGCTGCGCGGCGGCGTCACTACGTACGCGGACATGTACTATTTCGAAGATGCCGTCGCGCGCGTCACCAAAAAAGCAGGCATGCGCGGAGTTCTCGGCGAAACCATCATCGATTTCCCCGCTCCGGACAACAAATCGCTGCCGCAAGCCTTCGACTACACCCAAAAATTCCTCGACCACTGGAAAGGCGATCCGCTCATCGTCGCCGCCGTCGCTCCGCATTCCATGTACACCTGCTCGGAGAAAACTCTGCAGGGCGCGGCGGACCTGGCCCGCCGCAACAATGCGCCGATCCTGATTCACATCGCCGAAGCTCCCTTCGAACTCGAGCAAAGCCGCAATAAATATGGCCTCACTCCCGTCGCCTATCTTTCGCGCGCCGGCGTTCTGGGTCCGGACGTAATCGGTGCGCACTGCATCCTGGTGGATCAAGCGGACATCGCCACGCTCGCGCACTTCGGCGTGGGCTGCGTTTACAATCCTTCCAGCAATATGAAGACTGCAGCGGGAGTGATGCCCATCGTGGAAATGCTCGCGGCCGGCGAAGCGATCGGCCTCGCCACCGACGGCGCCGCCAGCAACAATAATCTCGATATGTTTGAGGAGATGGATCTCGCGCCCAAGCTGCAGAAACTTGCGCGCATGGATTCGCGCGCGCTTCCCGCCGAGCAAGTCGTCGCGCTCGCCACCATCACCGGCGCCCGAGCTCTACATCTGGAAGAACAAATCGGCTCGCTCGAGCCTGGCAAGAAAGCGGATTTAATTCTGGTGGACACTTCCGCCGCGCACGCAACGCCCATGTACAACGTCTATTCGCAGCTCGTCTATGCGTTAAAGGCAAGCGACGTGCGCACGGTAGTCATCGCGGGTAAAATCGTGATGCAGGATCGCCAGATGTTGACGCTGAACGAATCCGAAATCCTGGCCAAGGCGCGCGAATACCAAAAACAAATCGCTGCCTCCGTCGCAAGACCAGCCGCAAAATAAACGTCAGCGTTGCCCCTCACGCTCCGCCGGGCCGGGCCGAATTCCGCTGCCGTTGCAGCTTCAGAGCCATCGAACGCAACGTCTCCGGTACATTCTTATTCGCGGCGAGCTGTTTTAGGTCGGTTGGCGTCAAGTGCGGCAACAAATGCAGGCTAACATCGAGAGGGGATTTTGGATTCTTGGTCAGGTTTCTGGTCACCACGTAGTTCTTCATGAAGTTCCGGTTCTTCGAAATAATCCGCAGCACTTCCTGCGACACGTTGGTCATCGAGGCGAAATTTTCGATCTCCAAGTCCGTCAGCCGCGGCGACTGCAGCACACCGCGCTGCACGATCTTGTTCGGGTCGCGTATCAACAGCATCCGTTCCTCGCGCCCGCCTTTTACGGCCAGCTGGATGCGCTGCACGATATTCATCTTGGCCATCCGTTGCAGCAGCGACAACCGCTTCTTCACCTCTGGCTCGACTTCAGCCGCCACAACCTCTTCGATCACTTTTTCTTCGAGAAACGCGTTCGTCTCAATTTCCGCCAGCAATTCTTTCTGCTCGGGTGTGGCTGCTTCGGAATATGCCAGCGCGATGCCCAGCGCGGGATAGGAACTCAGCCGGTCGAGATTATCGAGCAGCGCCTGAATTCCCACGCTCGTCAAATCCGCCGAAACGCGCGTCACAAATTCCGCAGGGCAAGCCGGGTTCGCCGCCATGCGGTCGGCCACTTCCGGCCTGCCGCTCATGTTGTCCGCGCAATATTCAAAAAGTTTCAGATCCGCATCGGGACGCGCCAGCGCTGCCTGCAAAGATTCCAGCGACTGCGTCAGCAGGCAGCTTTTTGCGCGCTCTGCGACAGCAGGATCTTTGTCCATCGTCAACACGGCCAGCAACTCAGCGCGATCTTCCGGCGCAAGCGAGATGGTGCCCGCGCACAATGCCAGCTTTTGTTCGGGCCTTGCGTGTCCCGAACGAACCGCAGCTCGTATCTCGGCGCTAATGGGGATCTCCTGCGACGGGCTTCAGATCCTTCTGCGTCAGCGTCACCAAGCCGGGCTGCCCCGGCGTGCCGCCTGCGGAAATTGGCTGTCCGTTCAGCTCCAGCTGAATCGCGCTCGATTCGCTCGAAGATATTTCCAGCGAATCCACGGCCGTGAACCGGTACACCTGCCGCGCGTCCATGTGCCCCGCGAATAGAACTTTGCCATCTGCCACCACTTTAATTTCCGCAACCTTTGTCGCTTCCAGCTTCAAATCCAGCGCTGGCGTTGTTCCAGATCCTAACGCATCGCCACCGCTTCCAGACGCCGCCGGATTCGCCGAAATCGCCGGATCCGAAGGCGTTGCCGTGGTCGAGTCAGGCCCAGAAGCCTGCACGGAAGTCTGTAAAGCGGTCTGCGCGCCAGCATCGGTCGCGAAATTCGGAGCCGCTCCGGCGTCCGGTGCAGAGTTCACCGGCTCTCCAGAATGCTTGTGCAGCCGCGCCGCGATCTTCGGTCCTAGAAAGTGAACTGCTGCCCAGCCGCCCGCCAGCACAAGTAAAGCCAGCAAGACGACCACGAAAACGCGCGCCCAATTGCGGTCCGGCTCCTCAGGAGGATCCGCCACGACGCCCGGCTCAGGCCGCCCTCTGGTTTCCAAGGCGTATTCCGCCACCAGGCTGTCTTCATCCAGTCCCAGATACCGCGCCACCGAGCGAATAAAGCCACGATTGAATACGCCACCCGGCAGCAGCTCCCATTCTTCATTTTCCAGAGCCGCCAGGAAGCGCGGCGCAATGCGCGTAGCCGCTGAAATTTCTTCCAGTGTGACGCCCCGCATTTCTCGCTCGCGTTTGAGGTGATCGCCGAAAGGTTTTGAAGGCATCCGCTGGAATCCGCAACTACAGAAAATATAGGCGTCGCTGATGGGAGTGTCAATGCTGGCCGATAACTCACCCGAGGGGTGCCCTATTGCCCTTTCGTCAATCGCGCCGCGAAGGTCGTTGCAGTGTACCGAAACCGTTCACTATAATGTCAACGTTGACTTCAGAACCCGATAATCCGATGAAAGGCGTCACGGAAGATTCCATGCGGCGATCCACTGATGCGCGGCCGTTTGATGGTATCGAACGGCGCAGAACTCCGGGCGTGGACATGTCCATCGAATCCTCCAACGAAGTGACGGTATTTCACGAACTCGGCAAGGCGCTCACTTCCTCCCTGCAACTCGATCAGGTCCTGCGCACTATCATGGAAAAAATCAATGAGGTCTTGCGGCCGGATACTTGGTCGCTCCTCTTGATGGACCAGGAAAAAGACGAGCTTTATTTCCAGATCGCCACCGGCAAGGGCGCGGAATCGCTGAAGGACGTGCGAATCAAAGTCGGTCAAGGATTAGCAGGCTGGGTCGCGCAGACCGGCGAAGCAGTTGTGGTTCGAGACACGACCAAGGATTCACGCTTTTTCGGGCAAGTGGACGCGAAAACAAAAATGGAAACGCGTTCCATCGTCGCCGTCCCCGTGCGTTTTCGCGATCAATGCCTTGGCGTCATCGAGCTGATCAATAGTATCGGTCCCGAAGGATTCAGCGCGCGGGACTTAGCTCTGCTCGAGGCCCTCGCGGACTATGCTGCCATCGCGATCGAAAACGCGCGCCACGTGCAGCGCATTCACGAGCTCACCATCACCGACGACTGCACCAGCCTCTACAACGCGCGCCATCTGAATTTCATGCTGGACACCGAAATCTACCGCTCGCACCGTTACGCTTTCGAGTTCTCGCTGATTTTCATTGACCTCGATCATTTCAAGAGCGTCAACGATACGCACGGCCACCTGATGGGCTCGAAACTCCTGGCAGAAATCGGCCAAGCCATCAAAGACAAATGCCGCCTGATTGACCTGGCCTTCCGCTACGGCGGCGACGAATTCGTAGTCCTGCTGCCGCAAACGTCCAAAGACAACGCGCTAGGGGTAGCCCGCCGCCTCCACAAACTCATTCGCGAAGCCGTCTGGCTGAAGGACACCGGCATCAACGCTCACGTAACCGCCAGCGTCGGCGTAGCGGCCTACCCCAGCGATTCCCGCACCAAAGCCGAACTCCTGCACCTGGCCGACGAAGCGATGTATCTGGTCAAAAATACAACGCGTGACAGCGTAGCCGCCTCCGGCGTAGGACTCCTCGCCCAAGACAAGTAGCTCCTGCGAAGGGTCAAGCGCCAACACCTGCATCTAGAAGGTGGTCGTAAGTCGCAGCGCATAACTGCGTGAAGGTCCGATCGCGTTGCCGGAAAAAAGCCCGCCGAAATCAATGACGTTCAGGATGTTCGTAAGGTTCTGCCCATCCACCTGAAATCGCAGCTTCATTCGGTCCGACGTATAAACGTCCGCGCCCGCCGAAGCATTCACTTGGAACGCCGGATAAATTCGCCCGCGGCTAAAGTTAATGCGATCCAGCACTTGCTGCCCGTATTGCGCCAATACCTCGGCGGGATCGCCGTCGAAGTCGAATGGCAGTCCGGTGTCGTACTGAATTCCACCCGCGATCCAAAATCGTGACGTGATTTGGTAGCGCCCGCGCCCGCGCACGGTGTTCCGCTGGTCCTGCGAGTCCGGAAAATGGCCAGTTGTCGGAATCGTTGCGTCGTCGCCCAGAAAAAGTCCGCCCGTCACGGGAAACCACGCGTTGCCCACGGTGTACGTATAGCTCAAATAGCCCGAAAAGCCGCGCCAATCCAGCACATCCAGTTTCGCTTCCGCCCCATAAATCACAGCCTTCCGGAACGCAATCGGAAAGCTGATCGTCGTGTTTTCAATTTGATCGTCATCAGCGTAATTATTCACCAGCCGCCGGAAATAATTCGCGTCCAGCCTAACCTTACTGAAAAAACCCTTGGTCACTCCCGCCTCATAATAATTTCCTTCCGAAGGTTCCACCGGCAATTGCAGCGAGATCGGATTCAACATCGCAGCCGCCTGCGAACTCGACAGCAGAATATTTTCAAACGACGGCGTCTGGAACACCCGGTCGTATGAGAAATGCACGACCAAATCAGCGGCCTGTAAATAGCGTGCAATCGAAAACCGCGGGTCCACCGCTTGCCGGTTCAATAGCAGCTGATAATGGTCCCAACGAAGCCCCGCGCTGATCGTCCAACCCCCCAGATGAATCAGGTCCTGCACAAAAGCCGACTGCTCCAGGTCTGGACGCCGCGCCGCACTCGGTTGGCCCGCTAATGGAAAAGTGAACGTTAGCGGAGTCGCCGGATCGAACTGCGTCGGATCCGTGATGATGTAACTGAAATTCTCGTGCAGGAAAGTATTGTCAGACTCCACTCCGAATTTCCATTCCTGCCGCCCGTGCACCGCCGTCACCGTGCCCTTGAAGTATCCTTCGCGGAACCGATTGTGCTGAAACACCTCGATCGGCGTGGAATTCTCATTAGAGTTGAAATCGTTCGCGTTGTCCCGCACCATGCCGCGCAAATCAGCCTGTACGTGCGTCGAAAAAGTGTGCTGGTAGGAAACGATTCCCATCGTCTCGATGGTATCCGCCGTTTGGCGCTGCCCCGCGGCTTGCTGCACCAACTCGTTGGGAATGTCGTAGCGCGATACCTCATGCCGCACGATGAAGCTCAAGCGATCGTTCGCCCCCAGCGCACGCTGGTAATGCCCCGAAAAATCCCCGAGCGTCCCGGTATTCGAAAAATTCTGCGGCACCACGGGATTCAGATAGTGGTCCGTCATGCTGCCGCTTGCGCTCGCGCCCAAAGTATTTTTACCCCACACATATTGCCCCTGCGCGAACGCTCCAGCGGAATCGAAACTCCCGCCAGACAGCACCACCTGTCCATGAAATCCCGCTTCCGCATCCTGCAGCGTGTTCACCTCCACCACGCCGCCCATTTTCCGACCGTATTCGGCGGGCATGCCCGCCGTGTAGATGCTCATGGATTGCACGTCGTCCGCTTCGATCTCTGGCCCAAAACTCGGCGACCGGTTATCCGTCAAGGGAATGCCATCCACCACAAATTGTGTCTGGTATTCCGACCCCCGCGGATGTAGCACCGCATTGCCTTCGTAAAGCCACCCCGGCTGCGAGTTCACCAAATCCTGCAACGAACGCCCCGGTAGCGAACTGACTCGATGCTCAATCGCGTCAGAACCAATCTGACTGACAGCTCCCGCTTGATCCGGATCAATCAAAGTGTCGGCCGCGGACACCGTCACAGATTGATTCACCGACGGCAACTTCAGTTGAATCGTATGCTCCGTGGGAATCGTCGAACGAATCTCTACAGTTTCGGAAGCAGGCAAAAACCCGCGCTGCGAAATTTCCAACTGGTACACGCCGAAAGGCAGGCGCAGCACGTCGAGCGTGCCCTGTTCGCTGGTGGTCAAAGAATTTCGATACTGATTCGCCTCGCTAACGATCAGCACGGCAGCCTTAACTCCCAGCCCGGCAGGATCCGTAACCTTCAGCCGCAATTCACCGCGATTGCTCTGGCAATACAGCGGCAAAGCGCACAAAAAAACTAGAACTGCGATTCTCTTCACGAACTCTCGGCCCCAATGGTTCCGCAACTGACCTCTATCGGTGAACCGCAAGAGCGCCATCGGGGACTGTGCGTTAACTGCCCGTGTAAACATCCTCGTTCGTCCACCCCTAAAATCGAATATTCCATTCTCCCTCGTTTCCTTTCTCTTGTGCGCCGCGATTGTCCACCTTGTGAACAAATCACTCGCCGCTCCGCAGCCACGGCGCCCCCAGCTCCGCCCTTCGTTTGCTAGCAGGAAACCTCTCACCTATACTCGTCCTCTAACGAACTATTCCCCGCATCAGGGAGCTATCGCTCTGCGCAATCAAGAGTCAGCGCGCTACGCACGTTGGGCGGCATGGGCTGCGGCCGCCATCGTGCTGGTCGTCGCAGGCGTTTACGCCCAGCGCGCCATCCGCGCCGCTCGTGCCCGAAACAACGCGCCGCCTTCCATCCCCGCATCCGTGCAACAGGAATCCGCGGAATTTTCTTACGTGGGCACCGACCAGGGCCGCGCCCTCTTCACCATCCGCGCTTCGCACGCTACCCAATATAAGGACCAGGATCGCGCCCTGCTGCAGGACGTGTGGATCACTATCTACGGCCACGATGGCAGCCGCAACGACAACATTCACACGCGCGAATGCAATTACGAGCCTGCGAGCGGAAACGTCGTCTGCGAGGGCGATGTTCAGATAGACCTCGCCAGCGCCACTCCCGCTCCCGGCAAACCTGGTGACAAATCCCTGCGAGTCACCACGCGCAATCTCGCCTTCAATCGCGAATCCGGCGACGCCACCACCGACGCGCCCGTGCAATTTCGCTTCCCGCAGGGCGAAGGCCATTCCGACGGAATGGTCTACAGTTCGCAGAAAGAAGTTGTCCGGCTCTCTCACAACGTGCAGCTCGATCTCGCGGCCTCGGACAAGAGTGGCGGGCTGCCCGTCGCCGCCACCGGCGGCAGCATGGAAATCAGCCGCAACGATCGCATGGTCGAGTTGGATGCTCCCGCCAACGTGCGCCAGGGCGGCCGCACACTTTCGGCCGATAAAATTTCCATCGAGCTTGATGCGGAATTCCGCGCGCGCCACGCTATCGCCACGGGCCATCCGCAAGTCACATCCGCCGACCCCCGCGGAAAATCCACGGCCACCGCCACGCAGTTCGATCTCTTCGTGAATCCCGACGGCTGGATCGAGCGCATCGTCGCCGATGGCAATGTCGAAGGCTCCCGCGAAGCCGCAGACAGCACCGATCATTTCACCGCCGCCAACGTCGTGCTCAACATGACGCCGCAGCACAATCTTCTGCGCGAAATGACGGCTATCGGCAACGTGAAAGCGAATTCTCACATGGGCGCGGAATCGCGCGCAATCGAGACCGAATCCCTGCGCGCCACTTTTGGTCCCGGCCACAGCGACGGCCAGCAAGTGATCCAAACTGTCAGCACGCTCGCTCCCGGCACAATCGAAACGAAATCGGCCGAAGAGACTACCACTCTTCACGCCAAAAGATTCGTCGCACAGTTCGCGCCTAGCGGACGGTTGGACACTCTGCTCGGCCACGGGGGCGCCATCGTCTCCAGAAAAATCGGCAACTCGCCTCCGCAAATCATCAAAGCCGCGGAACTGGCCGCCAAGTTTTCTCCCGACGGCGAATGGCAGCAGCTCGATGAAACCGGCGACGTCCACTTCCAGCAGGCCGACCGTCAAGCGTCCGCCGACCGCGCTAACATCGTTCGCTCCACGGAACTGATCCTGCTCGATGGCTCCCCGGTTCTCACCGACTCGATGAGCCGCACTACGGCCACCAGTGTCGCGATCAATCAGAAGTCTGGCGACATCTGCGCGACCGGTGGCGTGCTTTCCACCTACTTCCCCAGTGCGCAGAATTCCGCCATGAGCCTCGGATCCGGCCCCGGCCACATTTCAGCCGCCTCACTCACAGGTTCCACGACGTCAGGTCAGGTCACCTACGTTGGCCACGCGCGCCTGTGGCAGGGCGATTCCGTCCTCGAAGCGAATCAGATCGAAATCTGGCGCGACGACAAAAAGCTGCAAGCGACGGGCAATGTCGTCGCGAATTTTCCCCAAGCCGCTCCCCCGGCGCAGCCGCCCGCCAATCCGGCGCCAGCCGCATCAACCAAAGCGATTGCCACCACGCCGTCCGGCCCGACCCTCTGGCAGATTCGTGCGCCGCTGCTCACCTATTGGGGTGATACCGGCAAAGCCCACCTGGAAAGCGGGGTAAACGCCGACTCCCAGCAAGGTTCTATGCAGTCGCGCACCCTGGACGTCTTCCTGACCCCAGCGGCAGCGCCAGGGGCAGCCAAGCCGTCATCCGCGGCGACCGCCAAGTCCGTGCCGCCGCAAGGCGCGACCCCTGTCGAGGGCCGTCAACTCGACCACGCCTTGGCCCTGGGAGGCGTCACCGTACGCCAGGGCGACCGCCGCGGCAGCGCCGACCAGGCCGAATACACCGCCTCGGACGGAAAATTCGTCCTTTCCGGAGGCAAGCCCACAATTATTGATGCTTCCAGCGACACAACTACCGGCCATTCGTTGACCTTCTTTGTAGCGAATGATACGATTTTAATCGATTCGCAAGAAGGTTCGCGCACGCTGACCAAGCACCGGGTTGAGAAATGAACCGGCATGTTGAAACTCCAGGCCGCTGATCTCAGTAAGTCTTATCGAGGGCGGAAGGTCGTCGATAAAATCAGCTTGGAAATTCAGCAGGGTGAAGTGGTTGGGTTGCTCGGGCCGAACGGCGCCGGAAAGACCACGACGTTCTATATCCTGGTCGGCCTCGCGCGTCCGGACTACGGGCGTGTCATTCTCGACGGCGAGGACATCACAGACCTACCCATGTACCTCCGGGCCCGCAGCGGCATCAGCTACCTTCCTCAAGAGCCTTCGGTTTTTCGGAAAATGACGGTGGAAGAGAACCTGCTCGCGGTCCTCGAGACCCTGCCGTTGACCTCCGAACAGCGCCGCGACCGCGTCGAAGAGTTGCTGGCGCAGATGGGCCTCGAGGGTGTGCGCTACAGCCGGGCGTATGTTCTGTCGGGCGGAGAACGCCGCCGCTTGGAAATAGCGCGCTCTTTGGTGCTTTCGCCATCGTTCGTGCTGCTGGATGAGCCGTTCGCGGGAATTGATCCGCTCACGGTCGTGGACATCCAGAAAATTATCGCCGATTTAAGCGCGGCGGGCATCGGCGTGCTAGTGACGGACCATAATGTACGCGACACCTTGGCCGTCACCACTCGCGCCTACATCATCAATGACGGCAAGATTTTTAGAGCGGGCACTCCGGAAGAGCTTTCGAACGATTCCGAAGTCCGCCGCGTGTATCTCGGTGAAGGATTCCGGCTGAACTGATTGCTATGAACTGGCTCGCACCCAAACTCAGCTTGCGCGTGGCCCAGAAGCAAATCCTCACGCCGGGCCTTGTGCAGATGGTCAGCGTTCTCGCGCTCAACCGTCTGGAGCTGCGCGAGATGATCAATCAGGAAATCATGGCGAATCCCGTCCTCGACGAAGTCACCGAAGAGGGAGCCGCCGCAACCGACAGTTACACCGACGAAGCCTTCCTCAAAAAAGAAACCGAAAAAGTCCCGGAAACCGAGGCCGCCAATCCCTTCGACGAATTCGATTTCGGTTCCTTCTTCACTCAGTATCTTGACGCTGGTTCCGAACGCGCCGGCAGCAGTGAACGCGAAGACATCGAACGCCCCTCCTTCGACAAGTTTCTTTCATCTGCACAAAATCTCGCCGACCATCTTGCCTGGCAACTCAGTGTCAGCATCTGCACCGAAACCGTGCGCAAGATCGCCGAAGGCATCGTCGGCAACCTCGATGAGAACGGCTACCTGACTGCGACTCTCGAAGAACTGGCGCAGTCCGGCAACTATTCCATGGAAGACGTCGAAGAAGCCCTCGCCATGGTCCAGGAATTCGATCCTCCTGGAGTGGGCGCGCGCGACCTGCAGGAATGCCTGCTGATGCAGCTGAAATTGATCGACCCGCAAAACACTCTCGCGCAGCAAATCATCGCCGAACACCTGAAGCTCTTGCAAAATAACCAGCTCAAAGAGGTCGCCCGCGCGCTGAATCGCCCCGTCGAGCTCGTGAAGCGCGCCGTTGACGTCATAAAGCAGCTCGATCCCAAGCCCGGCCTCCGTTACAACCACATCGAACCGCGCCTGGTCGAGCCGGACGTACAATTCCGCAAAGTTGACGGCGAATGGCAAGCCCTCATGAATGAAGACGACTTGCCGCAGCTTCGCCTCAACCCCATGTATCGGCGCCTGCTCGCGCGCGATGCCGCCGACCGCGACGTCCGCAATTACGTCAAGGAGCGCTTCACAGCCGCGATCCAGCTGATGAAAAATATCGAGCAGCGCAAACATACAATTCAACGCGTCTGCCAATCCATCCTGCGCCGCCAGGGAGATTTCCTCGATTACGGCGCCGATCACCTGAAGCCCATGATGATCAAGGAAGTCGCCGAAGAAGTCGGCGTGCATCCTTCCACCGTCAGCCGCGCCGTCGCCAATAAATACGTGCACACGCCGCAAGGCGTCCTCGAACTCCGTTATTTCTTCAGCGAATCAGTGAACGGTCCGCAGGGCAGCGAAATGTCGCTGCTATCGCTCAAGCGCCGCGTCAAGAAAATGATTGACGATGAAGACACTGCGCACCCCCTCACGGACGAGCAAATCACCAAGCGCCTTAGCGAAGAGGGCATTCAAGTCACCCGCCGCACCGTCGCCAAATATCGCGAAGACCTTCGCATACCCAGCACCCATCGCCGACGGGTCAAGGGTTAAAAACCCGCCGTGGCCCGCCGCACCCCCAGAAATCGCAGTCGCGACGCCCGCCAACTCGTAATCCTCACTGGCCTCTCAGGTTCCGGCAAAGGCTCGGTGCTCAACACCTTCGAAGACCTAGGCTTCTATTGCGTGGATAATCTCCCGGTCGGCCTGATTTCCACCTTCAGCGAACTCTACGTCGAAGGCGGTAGCGAAGTGGAACGCGCCGCTCTGCTCGTGGACGCCCGCGAGGGCGAGCAAATTGAAAAGCTCCCTGGAATTTATCGCAAGCTCGCGTCCGAACATCCCGCGACTCTCGTGTTTGTCGAAGCCAGCGACGAAGTCTTGCTTCGCCGCTTCAGCGAAACCCGCCGCCCGCATCCGCTCAGCCAGAATCATTCCATCGCCGAGGGCATTCGCCTGGAGCGACGTCGCATGGCGCCCATTCGCCGCCTGGCCGACGTCATCATCGACACTTCGAAATTCAATGTTCACGAGCTGCGCCAGTTCATTATCGCCCGCTTTCAAAATCGCGGCCGCCGTCCTCTGCTCGTTTCCGTGGTCAGCTTCGGCTTTCGCTATGGCATTCCCGCGGACGCCGACCTGGTTTTCGATGTGCGCTTTTTGCCCAACCCGCACTTCGTTCCGCGCCTGCGCCCATTCAGCGGTAAGGATCCCCGCGTCGCGCGCTACATCCGCTCCTTCTCGCAAACGGGCGAATTCCTACGCCGCATCGAGAGCCTGTTGCTGTACCTGATTCCGCACTATATTACCGAAGGCAAAAGCTATCTCACCGTTGCGCTCGGTTGCACCGGCGGTCGGCACCGTTCCGTAGCATTAGCTGAAGTCATTCGTCGCGATCTGAAACGCAAAGGCTATTCGGCGAAAGTCGTGCATCGCGACATTGACAAGTCCGCAAATTGAAATCGTGAAGCCGCGTAAGCGCGGCCAAGGGTCTCTCATTTGGATTCTGGGAAAATAAACAGCACCGCAAACCTCACCCAGCGCGAAGAACTTCGGCGGCTGCTCCGCTATCTCGCCCCTTACACTCTGCCGCTCGCCGGCGGCATCCTGCTCATGGCCATCATGGGCGTCGCTGAAGGCCTGGTCGCATTCGCCATCAAGCCCGCTCTCGACGTCGTCCTGCATCCGCTGTCCGCGTTACAGAAGCTCGTCCTCTTCCAGGTTCCTGGCACCGATCGCATCGTGTACTTGAACGATTTCGTTCCCTCGCGCGTCCACCACGTGTGGTCCGTATTCGCTCTCTCTCTGCTTTTCATTTTCCTGGTGAAGGCGATTGCCGAATATTTCGGCAGCACTCTGATTCAATACGTCGGTCTCGCCGGCGTCACCAGTCTGCGCAACAGCGTGTACACCAAAGTCGTGCAGCAGCCCGTGGGATTTTTCCACCACAATCCCGTCGGCCGCGTCATGTCCGCGGTAATCGCCGATATCGAGCAGATGCGCACCGCGTTCTCCGATTATCTCGCCGATTTTTTCCGCCAGATTTTCAACCTGGTCATATTTGTCACCGTCCTGCTTGTAATCGATTGGCGCATGGCCATCGGCTCCGCAGTCCTCGTCCCGCTGGTCGTCTGGCCCGTCGCAAAACTCACTCGCCGCATCCGCCGCTCCACGGAAACCAGCCGGACCCGGCTCGCCGATCTCAGCCAGATCCTTCAGGAAACCATTAGCGGCAATCGCGTCGTAAAAGCCTTCGGCATGGAGGGCTTCGAAATTCGCAAATTCCGCGAAGCCGCTCGCAACCTGCTCCGCGAGAACATGCGCTGGATCCGCGCCATGGCCGCCACCGGTCCCATCATGGACGTCCTCGGCGCCGTCGTCATCGCCATGATCCTGCTCTACGCCCGCGGCGAAATTAAAGTCGGCCGCATGACTATCGGCTCCTTCGGCGCCTTCACCTTCGCGCTCTTCAAAGCCTACGAGCCCATCAAGCGCCTCGGCAGTATTTACCAACTTTTCGTTCAGGCGCTGGGAACCTCATCCCAGGTGTTCAAGCTCCTCGATCTACCCGAAGAACAACTTGACGCGCCGGGCGCGGCCGCGCTGCCTCCGTTCTCGCATTCCGTGGAATTCGAAAACGCCAACTTCAAATATGACGACGGTGATGGACTCACCCTAAATAACATATCTCTGAAAGTTCCCGCCGGTGCCGTCGTCGCGATCGTAGGCTCCAGCGGCGCAGGGAAGACCACCCTGGTTAATCTCCTGCCGCGTTTTTACACTCCCACTTCCGGCACTGTGCGCATTGACGGGCACGATTTGCGCGGCGTCACGCTGCGTTCTCTGCGCGGCCAAATGGCCATCGTCACGCAAGAAACGATCCTCTTCAATGACACGATCTGGAGCAATCTGTGTTACGGCCGGCCCGATCTCGCCGAAGAAAAAGTTCTCGCCGCTGCCAAAGCCGCCATGGCCCACGATTTCATAACGCAAATGCCCAAGGGATACCAGACGCTCATCGGCGACCGCGGCCAGCGTCTCTCCGGCGGCCAGCGCCAGCGCCTCGCCATCGCGCGCGCCCTGCTCAAGGATGCGCCCATCCTTATTCTCGACGAAGCCACTTCCGAGCTCGACTCCGAATCCGAAATGCTCGTGCAAAGCGCGCTCAACAATCTCATGACTGGCCGCACCGTGTTCGTCATCGCCCACCGTCTCTCGACGATTCGCCGCGCGGACTTGATTGCTGTCCTCGAAGGGGGCACAATTCGCGAGCGCGGTACTCATGAGGAATTGCTAGAGCGCCGCGGACTCTACGCTCGTTTGCATGAAATGCAGTTTCGCGATGCCGAACCTGCGTCGCGCGCGGCAGGCCCCTTGTAAAAATGACCAGCACCGGCTCACAATCAATCTCCGTGAATCCCCCGAAGCCGCAATCCACCGGCCTGAAATCCATGACAGGCTATGCGCAAGCACGCGCCGTCGAAAGTGGCTGGAGCCTGCGCGTCACCATTCGGGCTGTAAATCATCGCTTCCTGGATTTGCATCTGCGCATTCCCGAAGGCTTCGAGCCGCTCGAACCGCGCATCCGTCAGATCCTGCGCGAGCGCGTTCGCCGCGGCCATCTCGATTTCACATTGCACTATGAACTCGCTGGACCGGCAGCCGTCGGCGTTAATCACGATGTCGCCGCCGCATACCTCAAAGCTGTCAATTCGCTCCGTAAAGAATTCGGCATTCAGACCGAACCCGATCTCGCCTCCATCTTGCGCCTGCCCGGAGTCATTGGCGCGGCCGCCACGTCCGTGGAAGGTGAAATCGAACGCCTGGAATCCGTCGTAGCTCGCTGCCTCAATGAAGCCCTCGATAAACTCGATCGCATGCGCGAGCAGGAAGCCAGTCACCTGCGCGAGGAAATGTCCGCGCGCCTGCGTCACATCTCCGCGCTTACCGCGAATCTTGAAACGCTCGCTGAAGGCGCGCGCCCCGCATTCGCCAAACGCCTCGCCGCCCGCTTGCAGGAATTGCTCGGCGAAACTCCTCTCGATCCCGCGCGCCTCGCCCAGGAAGCGTCCATCGCCGCCGAACGCAGCGATGTCTCCGAGGAACTGGCGCGCCTGCGTAGTCACGTGCAACAATTTGAGTCGCTGCTGTCGGGTGCCGCCGACGTCGGCAAAAAACTCGACTTCTTGCTCCAGGAAATGCAGCGCGAATCCAACACCCTGCTTTCGAAAACACCCGGCAACGACGCGGAAGGTCTGGACATCACGCGCCTCGGCCTGGAAATCAAGTCCGAGATCGAAAAATTGCGTGAACAGGTGCAGAACATCGAATGAGTCAACCGGATCCGTTGCTGCTGATCGTCTCCGGCCCTTCGGGCTCCGGGAAATCCACCCTCGTGGAGAAGATTCTGGAGGTCCCAGGCACCCTGCTGTCTGTTTCGTGTACCACTCGGTCGCCGCGCAAGACGGAGAGCGACGGCAAGTGGTACAATTTTGTCACTGAGGGTGAGTTCCAGCAGATGGTCGAGCGCGGTGATTTCCTGGAATACGCTCAGGTGTTCGGCAAGAACTGGTACGGCACTCCGCGCAAGTGGCTGGAAAAAGCCCTGGCGGAGAAAAAAGATCTGGTCCTGGAGATTGATGTCCAGGGCGCTTTGCAGGTAAAACGCAAACTTCCGGGCGCGGTGGCCGTTTTTGTTTTGCCTCCTTCGCGCGCGGAACTCGAACGGCGCATTCGGGCGCGCGGGCAGGATTCCGAAGACGAGATTCACCGGCGGCTCGAACGGGCCCGCCAGGAAATGTTGAACTACAGCAGCTATGATTTCGCCATCATCAACGATGATCTCGAGCGCGCGGGCAGGGAAGTGCAGGCCATCGCTCTGGGCTCGCGTTGCCGGGTGGCGCCGAACGAAGAACGAATTCGCGAAATCCTGATGTCTTTTGGAGGCTGATCTTCACATGGCTCATCTCAAGGATGCACCAGATAGCCAATTTGCCTACGTCGTAGTCGTCGCGCGCCGCGCTCGGCAATTGTTGATCGGCGGCCGCCCCATGGTGGATAACCCTCGGTCGCGCAAAACCACGCGCATCGCCGAAGAGGAACTGCAGAAGGGCCTGCTCGAATACGACGCCCCCCACCTGAACGAACAAGCCGAAGACATTAACGAGAAAAAGAAGAAGTGAGCGCAACACCAGATTTTGCCTTTGCCGTTGCATTTGAATTTGTAGCGGCCGCCTGCTTTTGTTTTTGCGGCGGGCGTCTTTGAAGTTGCAGTTGACTTCGTAGTGGCCGATTCAGGTTCATCGAATCGGGCAGCCTTTGAACTTGGTTTTGATTTCGTAGCGGCGCACTTCAGTGCGCCATCGCTGGTAAGGCGACCACCGATGACGTCTTGGAGCGATGGCATGACTCACCAATCCTCTAGGCGGATCAAGACTCCATGAAAATCGCCCTAGGCGTAACCGGCGGTGTCGCGGCCTACAAAGCCGCCGAACTGGTCCGCCGCCTGCAAAACGAAAAGCTCGACGTCCAGGTCGTAATGACCCGCGCCGCCCAGGAATTCATCACCCCACTAACCTTCGCCGCCCTCACCGGCCAAAAAGTGATCACAGACATTTTCGCGACAGCTGGCTCTGCTCCTGCCAACGTCGAAAGCGCAATCGAACACATCGCCGTGGCCCAGCGCATTGATCTGCTCCTCGTAGCCCCCGCCACTGCCGACATGCTCGGAAAATTCGCGCACGGGATAGCCGAAGATTTTCTCTCCACCCTCTATCTCGCTACCAAAGCTCCCGTAGTGGTCGCCCCCGCGATGAACGTCAACATGTGGGAGCATCCGGCAACTCAACAAAATCTAGCCGCCCTGCGCGCCCGCGGTGTTCACGTGGTCGATCCCGATGAAGGCTACCTGGCCTGCGGCATGACCGGCGCCGGTCGCTTGGCTGCCACTGAATCCATCGTCAAAAAAGTTTCCGAAGTCCTAGGCCTGCGTCACGACTTCGCGGGACAAACGGTACTCGTCACTGCCGGTCCCACCTGCGAAGACATTGACCCAGTCCGTTTTCTCACCAATCGTTCCTCCGGCAAAATGGGCTACGCTGTCGCCGAAGCCGCGCATCGTCGTGACGCTCGCGTGATTCTAGTCAGCGGCCCCACCGACCTGAAAATTCCCGAAGGCGTGGATTGGGTGCCCGTGCGCTCCACTGAACAAATGCATCAAGCGGTTCGCGAACGCGCCCGCGAAGCAAACGTCGCCATCATGTCCGCCGCCGTTTCCGACTACCGTCCCGCCGCCGCTCAAGACAAAAAAATCAAACGCGGCGATGGCACTTTCACTCTCGAGCTCGAACCCACGCCCGACATTCTCGCCGAGCTCGGCCGCGAAAAACTCAATCGCATCCTCGTAGGCTTCGCCGCAGAAACGCACAACGTCGCCGAAAACGCCCGCGGCAAGCTGCAGCGCAAATCCGTCGACATGATCGTCGCCAACGACGTCACCCAGGCCGGCGCAGGCTTCGACACCGACACCAACATCGTCACCCTCTTTCTCCGCGACGGCCGCGAACTCGCGCTTCCTCAGCTCAATAAATTCGACGTAGCCAATCGCATCCTCGATCAGGTACTGGATATTCAGAAACAATCCAAGTAGATTCTCAAGCGGTACATTCTCAGGTGGAGGATTTATGGATCCGGCCAAGCGCGCAGGTGTGGGCGCCCGCAGCGAAGTTCGTGACGATGCCCGACTTGAAGAACAAGTGAAGGACTGGCTGCGCTACGGTGAGGATCTCGGCCTCGGCCCCTACTACCGCGACCGTCCGCCGCTGCACGCGATCGCCGAAAGCGCCACCGCGCCAACCGAATCGCGCGCCGTGGCAACGTCCAGCCCCATCTCCGCGCAAGCTCCTACCCCAATGGCCGCAGCGGCTCCCGGTCGTGCGCCCGCTGCTCCCGTAAATGTCGCGCCGTCGTCCGCGCCACAGAAATCGGCCGCCGCGACAATCTTGCCGGCCGCCGCTCCATCGCTCTTCGAAACAATCGAGCGCGTCGCAGGCGACACTCTCCCCCGCATCCGCGAGGACATCGGCGATTGTACCCGTTGCAAACTCCACAAAGGTCGCACCAAGATCGTCTTCGGCACAGGCAATCCCAACGCCGAGCTGATGTTCGTAGGCGAAGGCCCCGGCCGCGACGAAGATCTCAGCGGCGAACCCTTCGTCGGCCGCGCCGGCAAACTCCTCACCGACATGATCAAAGCCATGGGCCTCGAGCGCCAAGACGTCTACATCGCGAACGTAGTAAAATGCCGCCCCCCAGAAAATCGCCTCCCCGAAAAAGACGAGATCACCACCTGCTCGCCATTTCTAATGCGCCAGATTGACACCATCAAACCCAAAGTGATCTGCACGCTGGGGAGTTGCTCTGCTCAGACGCTCCTGCAAACCACCCAAGGCATCTCCAAATTTCGCGGCGAGTGGTTCGATTTCCGCGCTGCAAAATTGATGCCCACGTACCATCCTGCCTACCTGCTCCGCAACCCCGGCGCGAAACCCGAAGTTTGGAAGGACCTGCAAAAAGTCATGGCTGTCCTCGGCCTGCAACCTAAGAAGCGCTAGCCGTTTCGTGTCATGAATGTTTCGCTAGCTATAATCCTCGGCCTAACCGGCGCTGTCTCCTGGGGCGCCGCGGATTTCGCCGCCCGCTTCGCCTCGCGCCAGGTCGGCGCCTACCGCACGCTTTTCTTCATGCAGTTTTTTGGCTTCCTCGCACTCAGTGTGTACCTGAAATCCACCGGCGGCTTTTCGCATGGCGTCGCTCCGGGCTGGCACCCGTGGGCCATGGCCGTAGCCGCGGGCCTGCTGAACATGCTCTCGTCGCTAGCGCTCTATCATTCCTTCGAGCACGGCACCATGAGCATCGTCGGCCCCGTCTCCTCCAGCTATCCAGCGTTAACGGTCGCGCTATCGCTGCTCAGCGGCGAACGCATCCACGCCGTCCGCGCCACAGGGCTCGGCGTCACGCTGCTAGGCGTAATCCTGGCCGCCACGTCCTTCGCGCAATCAAAATCCACGCCAGCAGAAAACGATCCGCGACACGCGTCGGAAACATCCGCTGCCGAAACGAACACCCCTCGTGCACATTTATCCACGGGCGTCGGCTGGGCCGTCTGCGCCGCTCTGGGTTTCGGCGTCCTCTTCTGGTTCCTGGGATTTCACGTAATCCCAGCAGTGGGTAGCGCCGTCTCTGTCTGGGTCATGCGCCTAACGGCTCTGGTTTCGCTCTCCGTCGCAGCCGTGCCCACAGGCCAAACGCTAAAGCTTCCACACGGTAAGGTCTGGTGGCTTCTCCTCGCCGTCGGCATCCTCGACACCGCCGCCTTCGTCGCCAACAACGCCGGCCTAGGCACCGGCCAAGTTTCAGTCGTCAGCGTGCTAGCCTCGCTCTACGGCGCCTTCACGGTCCTGCTAGCCTGGATCTTCCTCCGCGAACGCCTCGAACGCTCCCAATGGCTAGGCATCGTCCTCATCTTCATCGGCATCGTCCTCGTCAGTCTTTGAATTAGGTTTTAGTGGCACAGGCAATCCTGCCTGTGCTGAATCGCTCGCACTGATCAGCAAGGCATCGCAGGCCAGCGCCCCAATGCGCGACGGATTCCTCCAATTAGCACGCGCTCCGATCATTCATCGCACGCTGTTACACTATTCCACTGATCCAATGACTCAACGCTACCTGGAAGTCGCGCTTCCCGTTCCGCTGCGCTCGGCGTTTACTTACGCTGTGCCCGCCTGGTGCAATGGCGAAGAGCTCGTTGGCCGGCGTGTGCTCGTCCCATTCCGCAATCGCCCGATGATCGGGGTCGGGCTGGCAGTTTCCAACCGCGCGCCGGAAACCAAACGCATCAAAGAAATTGCCGAGCTGCTCGATCGGGTTCCGGCGCTGCCCCCCAAGCTGCTCGAACTAGGCCAATGGATCAGCCGCTACTACCTCGCGCCGATAGGCGAGGCCTTCCGCGCCATGCTTCCCCCCGAAATCGAATTGCGCAACCATCGCGAATACTGGCTCACCAGCGAAGGCCGCGTCTACCTGCAAGATCTCGCCACCAATGAAGAAAATACCGACGTCGAAGCCGCCGAGCTGAAATTTCTCAACCTCTTCGACAAACAAAAGGCAGACGCCCCTGAACGCGCGCTAACCGAAACCCGCGTAGCCCGTATGCCGGGCGGCGCAACCGCCGCCGAACAGTTCGTCCGCCGCGGCCATCTGGCAGCCCGCGAGAGCACCCATCGCCGCAAAACCCGCACCCAAAAAATCGTGGCATGGCACACGGGCGCTGCCGACTCACCCGTCGGCCAACCCGAAAAACGCGTTCGCGAAGTTCTTATGGATACCGGAGTTCCACTCCCACTGGAAATTCTGCTCGAAAGAGCTGCGATCACTCCGCTCGTTGTCAAGCGTCTTGAAACCGCAGGCCTCCTGCTCACTTGGGAAGAATCGCTCACCGCCGAAGAAGATCCCTGGGACACCGATTTCACGCCGCCCACGAACGTCCTCAATTCCGAACAAAAACACGCGCTGGCAGAAATCTGGCGCTGGCTGGTAGCCGAAAAATTCACAGCCGCTCTGCTCCACGGCGTCACCGGCAGCGGAAAGACCGAAGTCTATCTGGGCGCGATCGAAGCCGCACTCTCCCGCGGCAAAACGGCCATCGTCCTAGTCCCCGAAATCGCGCTCACCCTTTGGGTCGGCCGCTTGGTCCGCGCGCGCTTCGGCGAGCAAGTAGCGATTCTGCACAGCGCCCTGCCCGACAGCGAACGAGCCCGCGAATGGTGGCGCGCCCGCCACGGCGAAGCGCGCGTAGTCGTGGGCACACGCTCCGCCGTCTTCGCGCCCCTTGAAAATCTTGGCCTAATCATCGTGGACGAAGAGCAGGAAACCAGCTACAAACAGGAAGAAACGCCGCGCTATCATGGGCGCGACACTGCCGTATACCGCGCCCGCCTCGAAGGAGCCGTCGCGCTGTTAGGTTCCGCAACTCCGTCGCTTGAGACCTACCACAACGCGCGCGACCGAAAATATCACTTACTAGAGCTTACGGCCCGCGTAGCCGATCGTCCGCTGGCCGAAGTCCGCATCGTTGACCTACGCGAAGAATTTCGCCGCGCCCACAAGGCCGCACCTGTCTCCGAATCGCTCCGAGCCGCGATCGCACTGCGCCTCGAGGAAAAAACCCAAGCCATGGTCCTGATCAATCGCCGCGGCTACTCCTGGTCCTCTCTCTGCCGCAGCTGCGGCGCCTTCGTGCAATGCCAGAATTGCAGCATCGCCCTCACATATCATAAAAATCGTCAACGCCTGGAATGCCACTACTGCGGATATTCGCTTCGCCCGCCCCAGCAATGCCCGAAATGTCACGCTGAATACATGTATTTCGTCGGGGACGGCGCCGAACGCGTCGAAGAATATCTGCGCGAAACCTTCCCCGCCGCGAAAATCGCCCGCCTCGATCGCGACACCGTCCGCACCAAGCGCGAATTTCAGCAAGTCCTCGGCGCCTTCGCAAAAGGCGAACTGGACGTTCTGGTTGGCACGCAGATGGTCGCCAAAGGTCACGATTTCCAGCGTGTCACGCTAGTGGGAGTTGTCGCCGCGGATCTCGCCTTAGGTCGCCCCGATTTTCGCGCCGCCGAACGCACCTTTCAATTGCTCACGCAAGTCGCCGGCCGCGCCGGCCGCGGCGAACTTTCCGGCGAAGTCCTCGTTGAAACGCACTATCCCGAGCACTACGCTATCGAGCACGCCGCGAAACAAGACTATCTCTCGTTCTACGAAAAAGAAGCTCATTTCCGCCGCATGCTGCACTACCCACCGTTCACCGCGCTAGCCTGCATCTTGGTCCGCGATAAGAAAATCGAAAACGCGATCCGCTGGTCCCGCGCCTTGGCCGCTTACTTCGCACCTTACGAAAATCGCGGCGTGAAAATCTTGGGCCCCGCCGCCGCCCCCCTGGCCCGCCTGCGCCAGGAATACCGCTTCCAATTTCTACTGAAATCGCCGCAACGCTCCGCGCTCTCGCAGGCCCTAAGCGGCGCCCTGGATTTCTGTGCCAAAAAAGAAATCCCCGAAACCGCCGTAATCGTGGACGTAGACCCCGCCAGCCTCTTCTAGCCCACAACCGCGAACAGGTTTTGAATTTGTAGCGGCGAGCTTCAGCTCTGCGCCTTTGGCGTTGTTTTTGAATTTGCCTTTTAACTTATAGCGGCCAGTTTAGTTTCATCGAACCGGGCAGTCATTGCCGGAAGGTTTTCTCTGCGAACTCAGCTTCTCTGCGGTTCAGGCGTTTATCTTTCTCGGATTTTCCTCCGCCTTTTCTCTGTGTCCTCTGTGTTAATCGTTTGATCGTCTTCGACTACACCGAGCCCCACCTACCAGAGATTATTCGTAGGCCACAACGAGAAGCACAGGACAAAAATAATCAGCGCCACGCAAGCCAAAAGTTTTCGCGAAGCGTCCAGCGACTCCCAGCGGTCAAACGGCGGCGGGTGCGGAAATCGCAGCGACAAAATCAGCAGCACAATCCCCCAGAACGCCCAGACGTGCCAGTAGCCGACTCCCATAAACACGAGCGCCACCGCCGCAGTGAGCGAAAAACGCTGGTGCCGCTGCGGCGCCAGACTGTAAAGGATGTGCCCGCCATCCAGTTGCCACACCGGCAATAAATTCAAAGCCGTCGCCAGCAATCCTATCCACGCAGCCAGCGCCACCGGATGAAACAACAAAGATTTCGCCTCGGTTCCGGGATGAAACATCGCCATAAAAATTCTCATCAGTGCCGGAAATCCAAAAATAAGTCCGCCATCGTCCTGCACACCCGGAATCACCTTCGACATCGCAATTCCGTACGCGGTCAATGGCAGAGCCACAATGAATCCCAGAATCGGTCCAGCGACACCAATATCAAAAAGCGCCCGCCGCGTGGTGATCGGCGCGCGAATTCGTATCACCGCGCCAAACGTTCCGAAAGGGAAGGGCGAAGGCAGGAAAAACGGATAGCTGCAGTCAATCCCATAGTATTTACACGCGAGATAGTGGCCCATCTCGTGCGCCATAAAAAATCCCAGCAGCGTCAACGAAAAAGGAATCCCCAGCAGCAACATTCCCGGATGTTGAAACGGCAGCAGCGGAATCGCGAATAGTTTTTCATCGCCCGAAAACGGCTCCACATTCTGTGCGAACGACGTCGCAATCAGCGCCCCGGCCGAAAGCGTCATCAGGAGAGTCAAACAGAAGAAAACGATCGCGGGCCAAATCGGTCGCCGCCGCGCGCGCATCCTTGGCGGTGGCAGATCAATTATCTCCGGATAATTTCGGTCGAGGATTTCCAGTGGGACGCGGCCGTGCCCGTTGCCGGTGCTATTGCCCATGAAGGTTGGATGCCCCAGCGCGAAAAACGGGTTCGGCGCCGCGTGCGGCTCGCAAGGCGCCAGGCAGTTCAGGGCTTCGGCGCCGCGGCGGCCGTCGGCAGCGACTGCAATTCCTTACCGGGCTTGAAGCGCACAGCCTTGCCGGGAGGGATGCTCACTTGTTGTCCGGTGCGCGGATTGCGGCCGATTCCGGTCTTGCGCGGCTTCACGTTGAACACGCCGAATCGCCGCAGTTCAATACGTTCGCCGCGGCCCAGCGCATTCTTCATCGCCTCGAAGACGGTTTCCACCGCCTGCTCGGCCTTCGTTCGGGTGATATTCGTCTTCTGTACGATTGCGTTTACGATGTCGAGCTTGATCACACTTTCCTCCCACAGGCCGGAAACCCATGCTAGACAGGGAGTTGCAGGTTGTCAAGCGCCGTCCCCTGTAATACACTGCCCGACTCTCTTACAGCACCAGCTTAATCAGGTCGCGCAATAATTGGCGCAGAACGATCACCTAGAATTTCCGGAGGCCATAATGTCGGTGAAGTCAGATAAATGGATTCGCAAAATGGCGCGAGAGCACAAAATGATCGAGCCCTATGAAGACCGTCAGGTCCGCGACGGGGTAATCAGCTACGGCGTTTCGTCCTATGGTTACGACATGCGCGTCGCCGATGAATTCCGCATCTTCACCAACGTAAATTCTTCGATCGTCGACCCCAAGCACTTCGATTCGAAATCATTCGTCGAATTCAAAGGCGACGTTTGCATCGTCCCGCCCAATTCCTTCGCGCTGGGCCGCTCCGTCGAATATTTCCGCATTCCGCGCAACGTGCTAACCCTCTGCGTCGGCAAATCCACATACGCGCGCTGCGGCATCATCGTCAACGTCACGCCGTTCGAACCCGAATGGGAAGGCTTCGTCACCCTGGAGATCAGCAACACTACTCCGCTGCCGGCCAAAATCTACGGCAACGAAGGCCTCTGCCAGGTGATCTTCTTCGAATCCGACGAGCAGTGCGAAGTCTCCTACAAAGACAAAAAAGGCAAATACCAATCCCAGCAGGGAATCGTCCTGCCAAAAATCTAACGGTCAGCGACCCGTCGGCATCCGGCCAATGAAGTTCGTAGCGCCGGCGTCCCGCCGGCTCCGTTGGTTTTGTCTTCGATTATGCAGCGGCCGCCTGCGTTTCGGGCGGGCCTACTTGAATTTGACTTTGGCGTACCGCTGCCCGCGGTTCGATCTTCCGCACTCGCATCAAACATCGACGCCCAGCCCAATTTGGAGCGGGGCGGCTTGCCGCCGCTGTCCTCGAAGCTCAATGCCCGGCAACAAAACGATCCCGCGAGGCTTGCCTCGCCTGCTCCCAACAGCCCCATCACCCCTTGCCGCCAACAATCGGTGAAACCTTCCCCCATTTCCCCGTGAACACGAACGAGTCGAGCGCCTTCCGCTCCCGCGGCGCCAATTCCCGTTCCTTCAACTGGTCCGGCAAAGTATGCGCCTCGCCTGGATACCCAATCGCAATTCCCGCCACGGCTTCGTACCCTTCGGGAATCGCGAAAAGTTCCCGCGCCTTTTCCGGCATGATTCCCGCCATTTGGTGCACGGCCAAACCCAGCGCCTCCGCCTGTAGCTGCAAAGTAGCAACCGCCTGTCCCACGTCATGAAATGCATGGCGATTCGGCTCGCCGTTGTGCTCGAACTTCAATTTCGCCACGCTCAACGCCAGCACCGGCGCGTTCTTCGCCCACCCCTGGTTGAACTCGATGAAGCAATCCAGCACCCGCTTGTAATCCTCCGGATGATCCTTCGTCGCCACGATGAAATTCCACGGCTGCCCGTTGAACGAAGAAGCCGCCCAACGCGCCGCTTCAAACAAACTCCGCAGTTTCTCCGCTTCCACCGGCCGGCTCGCAAACGCTCGCGGACTCCATCGTTCTCCAATCAAACTGTGAATCGGCGCGCTGGTTGTAGCAGTCTTTTTCAGTGCACTCATGATTTCTCCTTTAGGATGTTTCAACCGCTGGCCTAGGGGCACGGCACGCCGTGCCCGCCTCCGCTTAAAGATTTTCCATGTTCAGCCCTTCTTCGCGAGCGCCCCATCCGCCGAATAACCCCCGGCCCCATTCACAGACAGCACCAGCAGCCCGCCCATGATCGAGACGTTCTTCAAAAAGTTGATCATCTGTGTCTGTTGCTCCTGGCCTTGCACTGCCCAGAAGTTGTGGAAAAAATAAGTGACCGGGATCAGGTACAGAAACAGCAGCCAAGCCGCAAACCGCGTCTTGAATCCCGCCAGAATCGCCAGTCCACAAGCGAGTTCTATAGCAGCCGCCACCGCGATCGCCACGCCCGGCGCGGGCAAATGCATAGCCGTCGCATAACCCACAATCTGCGCGTACCCGCCCACCTTGAAAAATCCACTGATCAGGAACATCACGCTGATCAGAATTCGTCCCGCCAACGTGGTTATATCGTTCGTCGAAGTCATCCGCATCTCTCCTATTCAAATTTAGTTTTTACGCCAAATCAAACAACAGCACTTCCGATGCTTCCTTCGCTTCCACCCGCACTTCGTCTTCCGAGGTAATGGCCGCTCCATCGCCCGCCTTCAATTCCACTCCATTCAATTTCACCGCGCCCTTCGCCAGTTGTACCCACGCATGCCGCCCGGCCTTCAGCGCATACTTGGTTTCCTGGCCCTGGTCGAGCCGCGTGATAAAAAGATCCGCGTCCTGGTGAATGGTGATCGGAGCCTCCGGCCCCGCCACGTGATGGAACTTACCGCGCAAATCCTTGTCCGGAAACGTCAGTTGCTCGTACCCCGGCTTCAGGCCCTTGCGCTCCGGCGTGATCCATATCTGCAGCAGGTGCGTCGGATCCTTCGGCGAAGGATTGAATTCGCTGTGCAGCACTCCCGTGCCCGCAGTCATGTGCTGCAATTCTCCGGGGCGTAGCACCGCGCCCGAGCCCATGCTGTCGCGATGCTCGATGGCTCCGTCCAGAATCCAGGTCAGGATTTCCATATCGCGATGCGGATGCATCCCGAATCCCTGTCCCGGCGCCACTACGTCCTCGTTCAATACGCGCAGCGAACGGAACTGCATGTGCTGCGGATCGTAATACTGATCAAATGAAAATGTGAATCGTGAATCCAGCCACGAGATCTGGTTGTGGCCGCGTTCGTTACTCGGTCTGATCGTGATCATTCTCTTTCTCCCTCTTTAGTCTTTCCGTGCACAATTCATCCGCGCCTTGGCCCAGCTTGCGCGCCAGCTTGCGCAATTGTTCCTGCTCCGCAGCGCTTAATTGGCTCATCACTTTCGCCACTACTTTCGCGTGCTCTGGAAACACCCGCGTGATCAGCCGACGACCTTTCGGCGTCAGATGGATTTGAATCATGCGGCGATCCTCTACCTGCCGTTCCCGCCGCACCCATCCGTGCCGTTCCAGGTTGTCCACCACCAGAGTCACGTTTCCGCCGCTGCGCAGAAGTTTCTTGCCCAGCGTGTGCTGGCACATCGGACCAAGGTGCAGCAGCGCTTCCAGCACCGCGAACTGCCCCATGGTCACTCCCAACCCTTCCAGATGCGCGGTGGTCTTCGCGAGTGTCGAGTCCGAGGCTCGCACCAGATTGATGTAGGCGCTCAACGCTCGTACCGTCTCTGTGTCGCCTTGGTAGTGTGTCGGCATATTAGTTCAAGCTCAAATGGTTCAAGCTTAAACGATTGGATGCGCTCTCAGTCCAGAGGATTCACGTCCGCGTAAATCCCTCAAAACACAGCTTTTGAGTTCGCCTTTGAATTTAGTTTTGGTGTTGCACTAGCTTCATTGCCGCAAACCGCCGTCGCCAACTACGGCTTCTGCGTAGGCCGCAACAAAACCTCACTAATAAAACTCTGCGGCGCCTGCGTCACAATCATTTCCACCACGTGCGCTATATCTTCTGCTTGCAACATCTTGCTGATATCCTTCTTCCCGTGCGGCGAAAAATCCGTGGCCACACTCCCCGGACAAATCGCGCTCACCCGTATGCCGTACGTCCGCAAATCCTCCGCCATGCACTCCGTCAGTCCGAGCAATCCCCACTTCGATGCGCAATAAATCCCGCCTCCCGCAAACGCATTCTTTCCCGCAAGCGACGCAATATTGATGATGTGCCCGCCCCGCCGCGCAATCATGCCCGCCGCCACCGCCTTGCTCGCCAGGAACACGGACTTCAAATTGGTGTCCAACACAGTGTCCCAATTCGCTTCCGTGGCTTCGTGGGTGGGTCCGAAATATCCTATCCCTGCGTTGTTCACCAGAATCTCCACCGGGCCCAGCGTTTTCTCGGTGTTTTGCACGAAGGCCACGATTTGGTCGCCATGCGTCACATCCACCGCGGCAGTAAACACCCCAGCCACTCCCGGACGTACTTCGTCCGCAGCGCTTTCCAGCCTCTTCGCGTCGCGCGCGCACAAACTCAATTTCGCGCCCAGTGTTCCCAATCGGTGCGCCACCGCCAGACCAATTCCGCGGCTCGCTCCCGTAATAATCGCCACTTTCCCGTCCAGCGGTTTTCCATTATTCATATCCATAACTCCGGCGAGGCGACATTTCTCTTCCATTTGCCATCTTATCATTCACGTGAGAACATTCACCCAGCCGGAACTGGGACGCGAAATCTGTCCGCAAGATGGATTCACCTTGCACGCATGCGTGGGTTTCCCTATAATCCCGGTTTCGTTTAGCTCGTTATCCTTCAGGGGCTGTGACCCTAGGCGATACCGTTTATCCGTACCAATACTGGCCCAGGAGGCAGGGAAGAGATGATCCGAATGCGCTTTGCTACGAAGGGAATTCTACTTACTGCACTCGTTCTGGTTTTTCTTCCTGCGCGACCAGCTGCCGCACGCGGACTGCAACAAGATCAGGCGAAAACCTCCTACACCATTCCGGAGTACAACGCCTTCCAGGCTGCGCGCGCCGAAACCAATGCGCAAAATCGCATCAAGCTCCTGGACGATTTCGTCACGAAGTTTCCTACTTCGACCCTGATGACGTACGTGGATCAGCTCTACGTCTCCACCTATACCGAGCTGAAAAATTATCCCAAAGTCCTCGAATACTCCGACAAATTACTCGCCATGGGCGATAAGCTGGACACCGGCACTCGCCTTCAGGTTCTTCAGACTCGCGTGCAAGTCTTCCCGTTCGCGTTTAATCCCAAAGCGCCCGACGTGCACGATCAACTCGTGAAAGCCCGTGACGCCGCGAAAGAAGGCGCGGATCTTCTTGCAAAATATCCCAAACCCGCCGATTCCAAGCTCACCGATGATCAATTCGCCGAACAGAAAAAACCCGGAATCGCATTCTTCGACGCCGCCGCCGGTTTTGCCGATCTTCAACTGAAAGATTATCCGGCTGCGATTGACGCCTTCAAAGGTGCCGTCGCCGATAATCCGAAGGACGCGATCTCCTATTACCGCGAAGGTCTCGCCTACTTGGGTGCCACGCCTCCGCAATCTGTGGACGGATTCTGGGCTCTCGCGCGCGCCATCAACCTCGGCGTTCCCGATGCGGACAAAATCAAAGACTATCTGCGCAAAGCAATCCTGGTTTACGAACAACCCGGATGCGATAGCTCGGTGGACGCGCAAGTGGGCGAATTGCTCACGCTCGCCGGCACTTCCGGCGACCGCCCGGCGACCTACACGATTCCGGCTGCCGCGGATCTGCAGAAAATCGCAGCTTCCAGCACGATTCTAACCGTTTTGACCGATCTGGGTGGCGGGGGCGACAAGGCCAAACAGACCTGGCTGGCCATCTGCGGCGCACAATTTCCCGGCGTCGTCGGCAAAATCATCGAAGTCAAGCAAGGCGAGGGTTTCGTCAGCTTCGAAGTCTTCACCGGTGCCGACGAAACCGAAGTGCAAAATGCCACCACCGCGAATATGGACGTAAAAGTTTGGACCGCTGCTCCGCCTGCCAGCACGCCCAACGCAGCGCAGGAAACTGCTCAGCCAGACGTCACGCGTTTGGCCAAGGACGACGGCATCCGCTTCTCCGGCGCCATCGTCAACTACGATCCGTCGCCGTTCCTGCTCCACTGGGATCAAGTGAAAGTAGATCCCACGACCATCCCGGAGAAAGCCGAAACCGGCAAACATCACAAGGTGCCAGCCAAACAGTAATAATCTGCAACAATTCGCAATAAAAAATGGCCGGCGCAGAAATGCCCGGCCATTTTTTTCGCAGGCGCACAAATTCCTGCTCACATCACCTGCCTCACACCGTCGCCCGCGACTCGATCTTACACATTCGCAGCAAGCATCCGCGCCGAGCCTATTTTGGAGTGCGTCGGCTTGCCGGCGCTTTGTATGGCGCGAGGCTTGCCTCGCGTGCGTTTTGCAAGGCCGCTTGGACACTGCCTGGGGAATGCCCAACCTGTTGTTGACGCGCGTTTACGTTGTCATCTCGCACGGACGGAGGGATCCGCGCTTGCTTGAAGTCGTGGAGAATTCCAAACGAAGTGTCAAGCCCAACCGCCACTACCCCCGCTTATGCCCCGCATGATCTAACTTATATTCCCCCACCTTGCGACTCAAAGTATTCCGGTGAATCCCCAGCACCTTCGCGGCCCGCGACTGATTCCCATCCTGTCGTTCCAGCACCCGCTTTATGAACTTCTTCTCGAATTCCGTAACCGCCTCTTCCAGCAGAATTCCGCGCTCCACCATCATCCCAATCAAAGATTCCAGTTGTTCTTTCACGATGACACGCTCCGCATGAGCACTGGGAGAATCGCCAAAGAAAAATGCCGCGCGGCAGCATCCGCAACGTCCGAATCGTCGCGTTCGCTTCCCGCTGCAATTTCTCTTAGTCTAATTCGTGGCCGGTAATTCGCTGGTAGGCTTCCCGGTATTTCCCCTGTGTAGCCGCCACCACGTCCGCGGGAAGCGCCGGACCTGGAGCTTGCTTGTTCCATCCAATCTTTTCCAGATAATCGCGCACGTACTGTTTGTCGAAAGAAGGCTGCGTGCGCCCCGGCGCATATTCATCCGCCGGCCAGAAGCGCGAAGAATCCGGCGTCAGGGCCTCGTCAATCCAGATCAATTCGTTGCCGATCAGGCCAAATTCGAATTTCGTGTCCGCGATTATGATCCCGCGGCTCGCCGCGTGTTCCACAGCGCTGTGATAAATCGCTAGGCTCGTATCCCGCAATTTCTCCGCCAGCGGCCGCCCCACGGTCTCCACAGTCTGATCGAACGAAATATTCTCGTCGTGTCCCGTCGTAGCCTTCGTTGAGGGCGTGAAAAGCGGCTCCGGCAATCGGTCAGACTCGCGCATTCCCTCCGGCAGCTTAATCCCGCAGATCGCTCCCGTCTTCTGATAATCCTTCCACCCGGACCCCGAAATATATCCTCGCACGACGCATTCGATCGGCGCAGGCTCGGTCTTGCGCACCAGCATCGCGCGCCCTGCAAGCGCGTCAGCGTACGGCGTCAGCTCGCCGCCAAAGTCCCTCGCGGAAATAATGTGATTGGGCACGAGGCTAGCCAGCTTCTCAAACCAGAAAAGCGATAGCTGCGTGAGCACCTTGCCCTTATCCGGAATCGGCGTCGGCAGCACCACGTCAAACGCCGACAACCGGTCCGTCGCGACAATCAGCAACTTGTCGCCAACCTCATATATGTCGCGCACCTTGCCGCGCCCGCGTAGCTTCAATCCGGGAAAATTCGTCTGCGATATCACAGGTGTCATTTGTGGGGATGCCAAGTGATGTTCCTCGATGCAGCGCCGCACATTCTAACGCAGCGTCCAGCCATGTCAACCGTTAAGAAAAACATGCGGTCACCATTCCACCCCCCACGGAAGAAACAGGAACCGGTCGAGATCGCATTCGACGCTGGTGGGTTCGGTATGCCAAAGTTTTGATATTGTTGTGGCTGGTGAAACCGTGGAAAACTTCCTGACGACAATCAAGATCAAGTGGTGGCTCTTTCACGCCAATCGCAAAAGACGTCGCGGAATTTACCTCGAGGCTCTAGACGTGCTCCAGAAGGCCACAAAAGCTCGGCCCGATTCTGCACTCATCTTCGTTCTCACCGCGTCTTGTCTCGCGAGGCTGGACCGACACAGCGAGGCTCTCGATTTCTACGAGAAGGCGCTTCAGCGCGCACCCGATTATGGCGACGCACATGCCCGTCTCGGCCTGACGTACCGTGCACTTGGACGCAATCAGGAAGCTCTCGACTCCCTGAATCGGGCGTTCAGAATAAAGCCCGAGCTGATGCACCACGAATTCTGGCCTTACCAACTCGGACTTATAGCAGGCGAGTGCACTCAGTGGGAACAAGCTCTTGCAGCCTTCCAAAAAGTGACGGAGATAAATCAGAAGAATGTTGACGGCTGGCACGGCGTCGGCTGGGCCGCAGCTAATCTTGATCGTGTCCCCGAAGCAGCCGCTGCGTTTAAGCGTGCTGCCCACCTGATGCCCAATAACGCTGCCCTGCAATCGTGGTTAGGCGCCCTCTACCTCAGAATGGGGCGACCCAAAGACGCCTTGGCACATCTCCAGCAATCCATGAAACTGCGCCCGAGTGAGCTCCACACATATTGGGACACTTGCCGCGCTCACTGTGCACTCGGAAACCTAGACCAAGCACTTGCGTGTGGCTTGGATGCGGTCAAGCTCGACCCTGGATCGGCGTACGGGCATCACTTCCTCGCCTATGCTTACAGTGAGCTTGGTCGCTACTCCGATGCGGTGTGCGCCATCCAAACGGCCACTCGGCTCGACCCGTCTGACGCGGAATTATATTGTCAACTTGCTAGAAGCAACTTGAAGCTTGAGAGTTTGCCTAATGCGCTAGACGCCGCAGCCGAGGCGGTGCGACTCGGTCCAGACTCTCCGCAGCCTTACGTTCTCCTCGGATACGTCTTGCGTAAGCAGGATAAATACGCCGAGGCGATCGCGGCCTACATAAAGGCACTGCAACTTGATCCCATGCAGTTTGAGGCGCGAGCTAACCTTGGAGAAATTTACTTGCAGCAACAAAAATATGAAGATGCTTTGCAGGCTTTTCTCGCTGCAACCAATCTCAACCCCCACGACCCCGAGCTGCGCGTCGCGCTGGGCGAAGTATATTTCCGCCTGGGAAGGAATGAAGAGGCGCTCGCTGAGCTTAACGGGCTGAAGGAATTGCATAGTCCGTTCGCCGATGATCTGGCTAAGCTTATGAACTCGGATTCTTCATCGACGTAATGGTCAGTCGTGGTTCCCGCGACCAGCCCGCAAAGTCCTTGAAGCCAATCAATTCCGCAGTCAAGTGAGGAAATGCTACTGAAGCAAATATCTCACAAAATACAGCGCGCGCTTATGCCGCATTACTCGCGCTCTTCGGCGCCGCCGCTGCCGCCGTCTCCTCCCACTTAACGGAAACCAACTTCGAAACTCCCGGCTCCTGCATCGTCACGCCATACATCACAGACCCCATCTCCATCGTCTTACGATTGTGCGTCACCACAATAAACTGCGTCTGCCCGCACATATCCGCAAGCATCTTGTTAAATCGCCCGACGTTCGCTTCGTCCAGCGGAGCGTCCACTTCGTCCAAAATACAGAACGGGCTGGGCTGATACTTGAACACGGCAATCAAGAGCGCCAAAGCCGTCAGCGCCTTCTCTCCGCCCGAAAGCAGCAAAATATTCTGCAGCCGCTTGCCGGGGGGCTGCGCCACGATATCAATTCCGGCTTCGCCGGAACTGTCCGGCTCGCCCAATCTCATTTCGCCGTGCCCGCCGCCGAAGAGCGACTGGAACGCAATTGCGAAATGCGCGTTGATAAAGTTAAACGCCTCCTCGAATTTCTGCCGCGACACCTGATCCAGCTCGTTAATCGTCAGCTGCGTGTTCTGGATCGACGCCACCAGATCATCCCGTTCGCGCCGCAGGAAAGTATCTCGTTCCTCGCACTCCTTGAATTCTTCCAGCGCCATCATGTTTACCGGGCCCATCGCATCGACACGCGCCTTCATCTCGTTGTAATTCGTTTCCGCCGCAATCAGTTCCTCGCCCGCCAGCAGCTGTGCTTCCTGCGCCATCAGTTCTTCCGGCTGAGCGTTCAATTCTGCCATGCATGTCTGCCGCAGATAATCGCGATCCGCGTCGTTGCGGGCTTTTTCGATTTGCCGCTGGTTGCGCTCTGCCCGCAATTCGTCGAGCGACTGCCGCTTGCCGCGCACCGTTTCGTCTAGTTGCGCCGCACGCATGCGCGCCCCTTCCCACTCCGTTTCCAGCGTCGCCTTCAGTTTTTCCAGCCGCGCCTTTTCCTTGCGCAATTCCTCGACTTGCATTCCAAGCTGCTCGCAGGAACTCTCCAACTCCGTTTTTTCCGCCACCATCCCCGCGTGCTGCTGCTGCAGCGAAGCCATCCGTTCGCCCGCCAAGGTCAATTCCGCGATCAAGTGCTGCTCGGCGGACTCCGCGCTCGAAAGCCGTTCGGACATCGCCGCCAGCTCTTCGCGCCGCGCCACCACCTGCTCCTGCAACGCCTGGAAATCCTGCCGCAACTGTACTAGCCGTCCGGAAACTTGCGTGCTTTCTGCTTCCGCCGCTTCGCGCGATTGCACGGCCGCCAAGTGTTCGCGCCGCGCATCCGCCGCGCGCTGCCGCGCCACTTCCGCGTCGGCGTGGAGCCGCGCAATTTCTTCACGCTCCGTCGCGAATTGCTGTTCGATCCGCCGCAATTCAGAACGGGCCTGATCCCGCTGGTGAGTCGCGGCCACCAAAGATTTTTCCGCTTCCATCTGCCGCGCAATCGCAGACGCCACCTGCTCCTCACCGCTCGCAATGGCCATCTCGATCCGCGTCATCTCCGCCTGCTGCTCGTTCACCGCGCGATCCATTCGCATTACTTCCGCTTCGTGCTGCCGCAATTCGCGCTTCAACGCGAGCGGCCCCGCTTCGCCCGCGCGCCCTCCGGAAACCATCCGCCCGTGATAGCACGTGCCTTCGGGAGTCAAGAAATAACTGTGCGGATTGTCATTCGCCATCCGCTCGGCCAATGCCGCGTTCTCGACCACGTAAGCAGTCCGCAATTTCGTCAGAAAATACTTTGCCGCTGGGCCCAGCGGCTCGCGGAATTCCACCAGGCGATCCAGCCGCCCTAGCACTCCGTCCGGCATGGGCAGGGAAGCGTCCGCTTCCGGCGCGGCCAGATTCAATTTGTTCAACGAGTCTACGAAGAACGTCGCGCGTCCGCCCATTTCGTCGCGCAGTAGCGAGATTCCCGCGCGTGCCTGGTCGAACGATTCCACCACCACGTACTCCAACTCATCGCGCAAGAATTGTTCGATCGCGCCCTCATACTTCTCCTGCACTTCAGCGTAATCCGCCAGCAAGCCCACGGCGCGAAATGCTCCGCCCGGCGTATCAGCACTGCGCTCGCCGTTCACATTGAAAAGTTTCTGCACCGCGTCCGCCGTATAGGCCCGCTCGCTCAAAATCTGCTCGATCGAAGCGTGCCGCGCGCGCTCCGCCGAAAGGCCTTCGCGCATGCGCTCCAGTTGCTGCCCGGTTTCCTGCTGCCCGCGACGCAATTCCACCAGCCGCGCCTGAGTCTCGCGGACCATCGCGCCCAATTGCAGCGCGCTGGCTTCCGCCAAAGTAAATGTTTCTTCCGCCGCCGCAACCTTCGCAGCCAGCGCGCTGCATTCGCTTTCCACCGCGCGCATAGCGGCCGTGCGTCGCTCTTCCGCAGCAGTGTGCCGCGCCGCCGCTTCTTCTGCCTGCACGGACTCGGCCTGCTCGCGTGCCGACTCCTCCACCAACCGCCCGGCAATCTGCCGCAATTCTTCCATACGCGCTTCCAATCGTTGCTGCTCTCGCGCGCTGGCCAGAGATTGCTCCGTCGTCTCGCGCAGAGAAGCTTCCACGCTGGTCGTCTGCTCGCGTAGCGCCAGCACCGCCTCGCGATGCGCCGCCATGCGCGTGGTCATGTCACCCACTTGGCGCTCCGCCACTTCTGCCTCTACGACCAGTCGCGCCACCCGCGCATCAATCTGCGCTGTCTGTTCGCGGTTGAAAGTGATACGGTTTTCCGCGCGATCCAAATCCAGCGCCGTCTGTCCCAGCAAATTCTGAATCTGCCGCAACTCTGCGTCCAACTCGTAAGTCCGCGCGCTCAATCGTTCTTGTTCGCTTTCCAGCTCGTGTACCGAACGCGCCTCGCTCTCTTCCGCCGTATCCATCTCGCGCAGCAATTTCTCCAGCCGCACCGCTTCCTGATCCAGGTGCTCGGCCTTGCTCGCTAGCACGCTGCGCAGCAATCCGCGCATCTGATCGCGCAATTCCGCGAAACGTCGCGCCTTCGAAGCTTGCCGCTTCAATGAAGCCAGCTGCTTTTCCACTTCCACCAAAATGTCGTGCACTCGCGAAAGATTTACCTTCGACGCTTCCAGCTTCGCTTCCGCTAATCGCCGCTTCGTCTTGTACATCGTGATTCCCGCGGCTTCTTCAATAATCGCGCGCCGGTCCATCGGCTTCGAATTCAGAATCTGTCCGATACGTCCCTGCTCGATGATCGCGTAGCTGTCCGGGCCCAGCCCCATGCCCATGAAGAGTTCCTGTACGTCGCGCAATCGCGCCACGCGCCCGTTAATCAAATATTCGCTCTGCCCGGAACGATACAGCCGCCGCCCCACCACAATTTCGCCAGCCTTCATCGTAATCGTCGGCTTTTCCGCACCGCGCTTCTTCCAAGGCTTGCCCTTCTCAGCGGGCTCAAGCGAAATTTCTCCCGGGGCAGGCGTCTCCCCGTCAGCCATCTCAATAAATCCATCCACAATTTTCGTTTCCGGCTCAGGCTGGTCTGCGACAATCACGGGTCCCGCAGCTTCCACCACTTCAGGCGACTCCGCCGGCGGCGCATCCATCACCGCCGCCACCGCGTTCGCCAGCTCGGGGTCCACAAGCGTCAGCATCACCTCGGAAAGTCCCATTGGCGGCCGCTTCGCGGTCCCGTTGAAGATGCAGTCAGACATCCGCTCCGCGCGCAGCATCCGGTGGCTCTGCTCTCCCAGCACCCAGGAGATCGCGTCCACCACGTTTGACTTCCCGCACCCGTTCGGCCCCACGATGCAAGTGATCCCCGTGCCGCTAAAAGTGATCGGAGTCTTCTCGCAGAAGGACTTAAACCCAAACAGCTCGACCTTGCGTAGTTTCAGCACCAGTTTCCTCGCACAGTTTACTCCCCCTGCCTCGATGGCTGAAGGAGCTTCAATTGATCGATCTTATTTCGGAGGTATTTCGAGACAAAAACGCTGGAGGGTCAATAATCAAGGGCCCTTCCGCCTGGCGCTTCCGGGACGGCGGTTACGGGAATAAAAAGTAGCATGCGCCGCCATCAGTGTAAAGCCCGCTTTTCCAGATTCTGCACATCCTGTAGTGCTCAATTGCCAAACGCACCCACCCCGCAGTACAGGCAAATCCAGAAGTTTCTAGCCACTAACCACTCAATGCCGGCCACTGCCTTTTGCGCCAAGTCCACACGCTCATGCTCCGGACCATTCCATCCCTATCGGCAGCCCATGTTTGAACAACAAGCCTCAAGCCGCGAATCAGCAATTACTTGCCACCAACCACTAACCGCGCGTCACTCCTCCCTGCCTTTAACCCGTTTTTGCCCATTGACTTACAACCATCCTCATCCTAGCATCCTGCCAGCAGGAGGCGCGCTTGCCTCAGGATCCGGGACCAACTTCCAATCACGCGTTCGCCGCACTCGTCGTTCTCGCAATCATCTTTTTTCTTTCATTCGAAGGCTTACGACCTCCCGCGCCCAGGCCCGCCAGCGTTCCGGCTAGCGAATTTTCCGCCGCTCGTGCTCGTGAAATTCTCAATCACCTGGTCGGCGACGGAGTCCCGCACCCCATGGGCAGCGCGCAAAACGACGTAGTCCGCGGCCGCGTACTCGACGAATTCGCCAGCGCCGGCTACTTGCCCACCGTACAAACCGGTTTCGCCTGCGATGAACAAGGCGACTGCGGCAGCGTGCAAAATGTCCTGGCACGTCTGGATGGCTCAGAGCCTGGTCCCGCCGTTCTGCTGGCCGCGCACTACGATTCCGTCCCTGCCGGTCCCGGCGCTTTTGACGACGGCGCCGGCGCCGCCACCGTCCTCGCAATCGCCCGCATTTTCAAATCGCTCCCGCAGCTGCGCCATTCCATAATTTTTCTCATCGACGACGGCGAAGAAGCCGGCCTGCTCGGCGCTCGCGTCTTCGTCAATCAACATCCGTGGGCCAAAGATGTTCGCGCCGTCGTCAACGTTGATAGTCGCGGCACCTCCGGTCCCAGCCTGATGTTTGAAACCGGCGACGCCAACGAGTGGGCCCTGCATCTCTACGCCCAACACGCCGCGCATCCGAACACCAGCTCTGTTTTTTACACCGCGTACAAACAAATCCCCAACGATACCGATTTCACGGTTTTCAAAGCCGCCGGATATCAAGGCCTCAACTTCGCCAACATTCGCGACGTCGTCCATTACCACACCCCTCTCGACAATCTCGAAAATGCCGATCCCGCCACGCTGCAACATGACGGCGATAACGCCCTCTCTTCTCTCCAAGCCTTCGCCAACGCCGATATTTCCAATCCTCCCAAATCCGAAGCAGTCTATTTCGACCTCCTCGCCATCTGCACCATCCGCTGGCCCGCCACTCGCACCGTTGCAATCGCGCTGTCCGCGGCGTTTCTTCTTCTGCTCGAGATCGCCTGGCTGTTTTACAAAAAAAACCTCACCGGTCCGGAATTTCTCTGGGGACTTCTCGCGTGGCCTGTTTCTATCCTCGCCATCGCCGTCTTCGCGTTTCTTTTAAGTTTCATTCTGCGCAAAGGCGGCGCCATGCCCGTTCCCTGGACCGCGCATCCCCATCCCGCGCAAGTCGCTTTCTGGTCTCTCGCGATCGCGCTCGTTGCTTTCACCGCGCAGCGCTTTGCCTCGCGCACTGGATTTTTCGGCCTGTGGTCCGGTACATGGATTTGGTGGGCGCTGCTCTCAATTGCGCTCGCCGCGCGCATCCCCGGCATCAGCTATGTCTTGCTCGCCGCAACCTGCGCCGCGGCGCTCGCCGGATTGCTGCTGGTGTTCCGGCCGCTGTCTTCGTCCCTTGTGGCAATTCTCCCGTTGGCTGTGTCCGCCATCGTCGGCTTTCCCTTGGCGCTTATGCTCTATCAGGGTTTTGGCGGACGCGCACTGCCGGTGATCGCCGTGCTCGTGGCTGTGTTGCTCAGTCCGCTCGCCCCGCTCTGCGCCGATGTGCAACGAACTCGCGGCGTTTCCATGCTCGCGCTGCCTTGGCTTGCGGTAGCCAGCATGCTGCTCGCGTCCTTCGCCGCTATCGTGGTCCCCGCGTTTTCGGCTAAGGCACCCGAGCACGTCAACCTGCAGTACGTGCAGGAAGCGGACTCGGGAAATTCGCAATGGGTCGTATATCCCGCCTCCACGCACTTGCCCGAGCCGATTCGCCTCGCGACGAATTTTCGCGCGCAGGATGGCGGCGCTTTCCCCTGGATTCCCGACGCCGCATTCTTCGCCGCTGCCCCGCACGTAGCAGTCGCGCCGCCCACATTCACCATTCTGGAATCAACGGAGCTGCCCGCAAGACGCCGCTATCGCACTTTGCTTCGTTCCGAACGCGGCGCTTCCGAAGCCGTCGTAATGTTTCCGCCCGACTCGCGCATCGATTCCGTGCAAGCCGCAGACGAGCCTGTACAACCGCAAACCGAAAAGGTTCGCCAATATCAGAACAACTGGTATGCCTACGATTTTTACGCGATGCCTGCGAAAGGCGTGGAAGTCAGTTTCACCCTGCCGGCGGGAAAGCCCGTGGAAGTTTATGTTCTCGACGTAACCTACGCCCTCCCGCTCGAGGGCATGTTCCTGCTGAAATCTCGCCCGCTAACCGCAACTCCGTTCGGCGAAGGCGACTGTACGATCGCCAGCCGCCGCGTCCAACTTCTCCCGTAGCCATTTGCTGAAAACGCAAATCGCCAATCGCCAACCGTATCGCTACTTCCTCGCCGTCGGCGCAATTACCAATTTCCCGTCGTCGTTCTTCTCCAGCACAATCACGTTCTTCTTGCTCGCGTTCTTCTTTTGCTCTTGCGCCAGCCGCGCCGCCTCTGCCAAGGTCATCGGCTTCATCGCCGCTTCCAGTTTCCCCAATTCAACCGCCTCACCGTAACTGGTAAACGTCGAAGGCACAAATGGACCAGGATTTGCCGAGTTTTGATTGACGAGATAGTCGCCGGCCACCGAAGGTGCGCTCGGAACTGATCCCGTCGTCAAAGCCCCTGCGTTCATTCCCGCCGCGCCGTTCAAGCTTCCCCCGCTGCCTATGCTTCCCAGGTTATTGATCGATCCACCGATCGCCGCCTGCGCCCGCGCCGTCCCCGCAAAAATCAAAATCCCCACCAGCAACAGAGTTTTTCTCATATGTTCCCCATTGCAACCGCGCGCCGAGTCCCGGCTGCGCGCCCTCATTTCTCTGTATAGACTAACTGAGCACATCCTTTTGAGAATGGTACGGAAGTACCGTAGGTACCAAAGAGCCTTTGTGCGCCTCTGGCCCTACTTGAAACAACGCCCTCACGCTGCCCTGGCTGACACAGACTGTCCGAGCCCTCTCACCGCTATTGCTCATCTGCAATCGCGTTTCCATTCCGCTGTTTGCCCCGAACCCGCCCCTCAGCTACAATCGTCCTCTTGCCATTGTGCTGAAAATGACAGACATACGCCTCCACAACACGCTCTCGGGCCAACTCGAGACCCTCCAACCCCTGCACAAGGGCGAGGTCCGCATCTACAGCTGTGGCCCCACGGTCTACGACTATGCTCATATCGGCAATTTTCGTACTTTCGTCTTCCAGGACGTACTACGCCGCTTCCTGCTTTCCCGCGGCCTCCGCGTTCTGCAGGTCATGAATCTTACCGACGTGGACGATCGCATCATCCAGAACGCCGCCGCTGCCGGCGTTTCCATTCGCGAATACACCGAAAAATACGTCCAGGCTTTCTTCGAAGATATGAAGGCGTTACACCTCCAGCAGCCCGAGGAAATCGTCCGTGCTACCGACCATATCGAGGACATGGTGGCGCTCATCTCGCGCCTCCAGGAAAAAGGCCTCACCTATCCCAGTGAAGGCTCTATCTACTACCGCATTGCCAAATTTCCGGCATACGGCAAGCTCTCCAAAATTGACCTCGGTGGAATGAAGGCCGGCGCCCGCGCGGATAACGATCGCTATGAAAAAGATGACGCCCGCGATTTTGCGCTTTGGAAAGCTCCGAAACCCGGCGAGCATTTCTGGGAGACAAGCATCGGCCCCGGCCGCCCCGGTTGGCACATCGAATGCGCCGCCATGGCCATGAAATACCTCGGCGAAACTCTCGACATTCATACGGGCGGCATTGACCTCGCCTTCCCGCATCACGAAAACGAGATCGCCGAAAGCGAACCGGCTACCGGCAAGCCCTTCGTGAAAATCTGGCTGCACGCCGAGCACTTGATCGTTGATGGCGAAAAGATGTCGAAATCGCTCGGCAATTTCTTCACGTTGCGCGATCTCTTCGCCAAGGGAACCAAACCTTCCTCCATCCGCTATCTGCTGCTCTCAGTTCCTTACCGCCGCCAGCTAAATTTCACTTCCGACAGCCTGACGCAGGCCGCCAACTCGGTCGAACGCCTGCGCAATTTCGCCTCGCGGCTGAAAACCGAACAGTTCGCCGCCGGCTCCAATCCGCAGATTTCGAAACGCGCCGAAAAGGCCCTCGCCGATTTCGATGCCGGTCTTGCGGACGATCTGAATGCCGCCTTTTCCCTCGCCGCCATTTTCGATCTGGTGCGCGATGTGAACACTGCCATGGATCGCAGCGAGTTTCTGCAGCAGGACGCGCCCGTCGTCCTCGCCGCCATGGAAAAATTTGACGCGATTCTTGCCGTCCTCGCCGATGATGACGACGAAAAACTTCGTGAGCTCGGCTTCGGTTCCGGTCCGCCGCGCCTGACTTCCGAAAAAATCGAGCAGCTCATCGCCGAACGCAACGCCGCCAAAAAGCGCCGCGACTTCAAACGTTCCGATGAAATCCGTCAGGAACTCCTGAACTCTGGTATCATCGTGGAGGACACGCGCGACGGCTCTGTCCGTTGGAAGTACAAATGACCATCTCCGCAAAACACGATCTCTCGCTGCATAGCCAGCCCTCTCACGAGCGCCCGAATCTCTACGGCGTTGATTAAGTAAGCCCCCTCCATCTTTCGTTTTCGGCATGCCCCCGTCGGGAACCGGTGTGCGTGCTGATCTCAAAATTCTTTTCTGGAGGCAGTGATGCATGTGACGGACACGAAAGTTGATTCGAAGTTGCCCCACCTCGTTACCGAGTTGCCCGGCCCCAAAGCCAAAAAGCTCGTCGAGCGCGACCATCACGTCGTCTCGCCGTCCTACACGCGTGACTATCCGCTGGTCGCCAAGATCGGCCGCGGCGCCACCGTGGAAGACGTTGACGGCAATACCTTCCTCGATTTCGCCGCCGGTATCGCCGTGGTCGCCACGGGCCATTGCCATCCCGAAGTTGTCGCCGCCATTCAAAAGCAGGCCGCCGAACTGATTCACATGTCCGGCACAGATTTCTACTATCCCAGCATGGTCGAGCTCGCCGAAAAGCTCGCGTCCATCGCGCCCGGCAAGGAACCCAAGCGCGTTTATTTTGGCAATTCCGGCGCTGAAGCCATCGAAGCAGCCATCAAGCTGGTGAAATTTCACACCAAGCGTGACAAATTGATCGCCTTTCACGGCGCATTCCACGGCCGCACCATGGGCGCGCTTTCACTCACCGCCAGCCGCGCCGTCCAACGCAAAGGTTTCGGCACGCTTCTCTCCGGCGTCTTCCACATGCCCTATCCTGACACCTATCGCGGCACATACGGAATTCGTCCCGAACACGCGTCCGCCGATTGCCTCGCCTATCTTGAAAACGAACTCTTCCGCCGCCGTGTGGATCCCGACGAGGTTGCCGGAATTTTCATCGAGCCGATTCAGGGTGAAGGTGGCTACTTGCCCGCTCCTGCGGAATTCCTACAAGGGTTGCAACGTATTTGTCGCAAACACGGCATCATGCTGGTCGCCGATGAAGTGCAATCGGGTATGGGACGCACCGGCAAGTGGTGGGCTTGCGATTACGCCGGCATCGAACCGGACATCATCTGCACCGCAAAGGGAATCGCCTCCGGCATGCCGCTCAGCGCCATCATCGCGCGCTCGAGCGTCATGAACTGGACGCCCGGCGCTCACGCCTCCACTTTCGGCGGCAATCCGGTTTGCATCGCAGCATCGCTTGCAACGATCGGCTTGCTCGAACGGAACTACATCGCGAACGCGGCGCAAATGGGCGAATTCATCCGCGGCTTGACCGCCGATTGGACCTCGCGCCACAGAATCGTCGGCGAAGTCCGCGGCAGAGGTCTTATGATCGGCATCGAAATCGTGCGCGATCAAAAAACCAAAGAGCGCGCCCCCGACCTGCGCAACCGCCTTGTGCAAATGGCCTTCCACAAGGGCCTGCTAATACTGGGTTCGGGCGACACCACCCTGCGCTTCTGTCCGCCGCTCATCATTGACGAAGAGCAGGCAGAATTCGCAGTCCGCACCGTGGACGCCTGCATCACAGAAATCGAACGTTCGATGTGACGATGCGAGGAGCATGGTCATCCTGAGGCCGGCGCCTTTGTTTTAAGCCGGCCGAAGGATCTCTCTGTGTCGCAGTTTGTCGGGCGCTCAACCATCTCGCAAATAGCACAGGTCCGCACGCGCGAGCCTGTGCTATTTTGTTTCCCGCATCCTTTTTCGCACGCGTGAGAAACTGAAAACTTGCTTGCAAAATCTTCCGCAGGAGCTGCTTTGCCACGCATTCTCGACGTAGGCTGTGGACCGACGAAATATCCCGGCTCGATCGGGCTCGACATGAATCCATCCACCGCTGCCGATGTCCTGTGCCATCTGGACCAGGGAGGCTTGCCCTTTCGCGATAATTCTTTCGATCAACTCCGAGCCGAACACATCATCGAACACGTCGCGGACATCATCGCCACCATGGAAGAATTTCATCGCGTCACCAAACCCGGCGGCACCATTTTCATCGCCACCCCGCATTACACCGATTTCAGCTCGTTCCGCGATCCCACCCACCGCTGGCATCTGAACACCTATTCGTTTCTGTATTTTTATCCCGGCGGGATGCACGGTCGCGACATGTGGTATACAAAAGTGCGCATGCGCGAGGTCAAGCTCAACCTCCGCCTACTGAATCTCTGGCGCGCTCTGGGCTTTGAGTTTTTGGTGAATCACAGCCGCTTCTTCCGCCAATTCTGGGAGCACTACCTGAGTTTCATAATCCGCGGAAAGCTGATGGAGTTCACTTTTGAGGTCATCAAGTGAGCTCGTTGCCGGCTCCTTTGCTAAGATTCCGGAACGCCGCATGACGAGTTCATCTCCCAACACCGCGAAATCCTGGCTCGACGACATCCGCCGGGACTGGGACATTCGCGCGCGCGAAAATGCCCGCGCCTACATCAACTGGCCTGATGTCCCCAACGAGGAAAACGCCTTCTTCGCCTCCGGCAAAACGGATTACGATCATTACGTAACTCCCTTCCTGAAAAAAATGAATTTCGATCCGCGCGAAAAAACCGCCCTCGAAATCGGTTGCGGCATCGGACGCATCGCGCGCTGGATGTCTCAGGACTTCGCCCAATACATCGGCGTGGACGTCTCTCCGGAAATGATTCGCAAAGCCTCCAGCTACAATTTGCCGCGAGCGCAATTTCAATCTGTGTCCGGCGGGGACCTTGGTGGCATCCCCAACGAAAGCGTGGATTTCGTCTGGTCCTTTGCCGTGTTCCAGCACGTCCCGGACAAGCGCGCGATCTTCAATTATTTTCAGGAAGCCGCTCGCGTCTTGCGTCCCGGCGGGATTTTTCGCCTGCACATGAAAGGTCTCTGGACGGTACCCTTCGGTCGCCTCGTGCTCGAAGCCGGATTTCCGGATCACGGCCCGCATCAAAAAACGTCGCGATTCAAGATCCCATTCGTCCGCTTGCGCTATCTCGACACCTGGCAGGGCCGCTCCATCCGTCCCGATGAAGCCGTACAACGATGCGAGTCAGCGGGACTCGAAGTCCTCGACACGGCAGGCGAATGGACGCCGATGATGTGGATCGGGGGCCGCAAGAAATGAACGCCGCGATCCAAAAAAATCACGCACGAACGTCGGCACATGCCCACTAATTCCAGACCGCGTATCCTCGACGTCGGCTGCGGCAGAAAAAAATACCCCGGCTCGATCGGCATCGACATGAGTCCGGCTGGCCAAGCCGATGTGCTCTGCGATTGGACCCGCACGCCCTTCGCCGATAGTACTTTCGACGAAGTCCGCCTGATCCACATGATCGAAGAAGTGGACGATATTTTCCGTGTTCTCGCGGAAGCCCATCGCGTGGCCAAGCCCAACGCACGCGTGGTGATCATGACGCCGCACTACACCGATCACGCCAGCTATTGCAGCCCCGCTCACCGTTGGCATCTGTCCAGTTTTTCGCTCTGGTTTTTCAGCGAGAAACCGGCAGAATACGATTACTACGCTCCCGCGCAATTCCGCGAGCGCTGCGTGCACGTCACGCTGCTGCGCATCTGGCGCGCCCTCGGCTTTCAGTTCCTCGTGAATCATTTCCGCTGGTTTCGCAAATTCTGGGAGTATTATCTGTGCTTCGTCATTCGAGGCAAGACAGTCGAATGGGAACTCGAGGTCGTGAAATAGGTTTCACTCCAGTGCTAGCGCGTTTCATGCTCGCGATCGTGAGTTTCACCGCCCGCAAAGGCCGCGGCGCTATGCCGTCCGCAAACGCGCCGTCCGGTGCCCCCGGCCTCTCCGCCAAAAATCTCGCGCGCCAGACCGGCGTCCGCAGCGAAACTTACGCCTATTGGTATCTGCGTCGCCACGGCTACATCCCTGTGGCGCGCAATTTCACTTCACCCGGCATCAAACGCGAAATCGATATGGTTGGTTACGATGGTGCGACGCTCGCGTTTGTAGAAGTCAAGACGCGCACCATCGTCGAAACCGCAGCTGCGTCTCACCCCGTGCGGCCAACCCCGGAAGAAGCAGTGAACTGGGAAAAACGCCGCAACCTGTCGCGCATGGCCGGCCAGTTCCTGCGCGCGCGCCACATTGAAAAAGCCGCCTGCCGCTTCGACGCCCTGGCCATCGAAACGCGCCCCGGCAAAAAGCCCGTCGTCCGCCTGCACAAGGGCGCGTTCAACGCCGGGCAGCACTAGCCACGCCTCAAGCTGCCGTGAATAAGTTGACGTCGCGCATACGGGCCGCACTTCAGCGCACATCAGCCGTAGTAGAATATTCGCCTGGCACCACCACGCGCGCTGTTGCGCGTATAATTTCAGGACCAGCAACAAGGAGGAAAGTTTGCCGGAGCTTCGTAAGGATCCCATCACCGGGCGCTGGGTCATCATCTCCACCGATCGCGGCAAGCGGCCCATGGATTTCGTACGCGAGAGTGTGCACATCAAAGGCAACCCGGCCATTTGTCCTTTCTGTCCGGGCAACGAAGGCAAGACGCCGAAGGAAATCCTCGCCTACGGACGCAATGGCGGCGGTAAGGACACACCGGGCTGGACGGTCCGCGTGGTTCCCAATAAATTCCCCGCGCTCGGCATCGAAGGAGGGCTGGACCGCGAAGGCGAGGGCCTTTTCGATCGTATGAATGGAGTCGGCGCGCACGAAGTGATCATTGAGTCGCCGGATCACCAGAAGACGCTCGCGATGATCAACGAAAAAGGCGTGGAAGAAGTTCTGTGGGCCTACCGCGACCGCGTACTCGATCTGAAAAACGATCGCCGCTTCCGCTACATTTTACTTTTCAAAAATCACGGCGAGCCGGCCGGCGCCACCGTCGAACACACTCACTCGCAGCTGATCGCGCTACCCATCGTCCCCAATCGCGTGCGCGAGGAAGTGGACAGCGCCAAGCACTACTACGAACAAAAAGAGCGCTGCATTTTTTGCGACATGATCCGCCAGGAAATCGAAACCGCTTCGCGCATGATTATCGAGAGCGATCATTTCATCGCGCTCGCGCCCTACGCTCCGCGCTTTCCTTTCGAGACCTGGATTCTCCCGCGGCAGCACAGTTCGTCGTTCGAACATATGCCGGCGCCCTACTACGCGCATCTCGCGCGCGTGCTGCACGATTTTCTGGGCCGCCTGGACGCCGCGCTAGCGTTTCCTTCGTACAATTACGTGATTCACACTTCGCCGATCGGCGAAGAAATCAACGACCACTACCACTGGCACATCGAAATGATGCCCAAGCTAACCAAGGTCGCGGGCTTCGAATGGGGCACAGGCTTCTACATCAATCCGACGCCGCCGGAAGAAGCCGCCCGTTTCCTGCGCGAAGCCACAGTTCCCGCCTAGCCCGCGAGCGCCGCGAGGTCGCGAGCGCCACAGAAAAAGCAGATTCCTCACCCGCACTCGCGGGTGAGGAATGACAGTGTTATTTAGTTTTTCAGAAATTACTTTGCCGGCTCGACCTTCGGCTGGATCGAAAGCAATTCCACTTCAAAAATCAGCGTTGAATTCGGGCCGATCGGCCCTTTTTGCTGCGGCCCGTACGCGAGATCCGACGGGATGAATAATTGCCATTTCGATCCCACCGGCATCAGTTGCAGCGCTTCGGTCCAGCCCTTTATCACGCCGCCCACTGGAATCGTCAGCGGCTGCTTGCGCGAATACGAGCTGTCGAATTCCGTGTTGTCCAATAGCATGCCTTTGTAATTGCACACCACCGTATCGGTCGCGGTTGGTTTCGGGCCGGTGCCTTCCGTCAGGATTTTGTATTGCAGGCCGCTTGGCAGAGTGACTACGCCTTCTTTCGTTTTGTTTTCCGCCAGAAACGCCTCGCCGGCAAGCTGCGCTTTTTCCGCTTGTTGTTTGCGCATATCCGCCTGCAAATTCGTCATTATTGCTTTGGCTTCGTCGTCGGTCAATACGGTCTTGCCGCCGGCCAAAGCGTCTTTCATCCCGCGCAAGAGGATATTGGGATCCACGTCCACGCCATCTCTGTGGATGCTCTTGCCGATGTTCATCCCAATCGCATAGCTCTGCTTGTCCTTGTCGGTCTTCAGCACCAAAGGCGCCGCGGCAGCGTGATGCTGCGCTGCAGCACCCGTTGAGGTTTTCGCCGCCGTGCCGCTTTGCGTTGAACTTTGCGCTGCGCTTGGCGTTTTCGCCGCAGCCTGCGGCTTGGTTGCGGAGGTCGCGCCGCTTTTAGCAGCCGGCTTCGCGGATGTCGCAGGCTTTGCGGCCGGCGTCGAGCTGTCGCCAGAAGGCGGCGCGTTCGCCGCCGGAGTTGTTGATGGAGTTGTCGCCGGGGTCTGCTGCGCGGCCGCAGTCCCAGCGAGGATGAGGGTCGCTGCCAATAGGCTTATCGCAATGTTGGGTAGTTTTCGCATGGACCTAGTTTCGCAAAGCTTCGGCGCATGCGCAAACGGAAGGAATCGTGACGTCGGCTCGGTGACCCTAGCTTGCCACCTGAGAGGACTGGCCAGGACGGGGGCGCCGCTTCGAGGATAGGACGGCGCGCATGCGGGGATTGCCCTTGCGAGATGCCGGGGATGCGCCAAAAGGCCCGAAAAAATAGCGATTAGAAAGTGTGGGCTTGGCGATTGGCGATTCGGGATTTGCGATTGGTGATCGCTCATCCGGAGGTCTGCGGACTGTATGAGACAGACTTCTCGGCGCAACTCGCTGGCGGTAAGGGCGATCGCCGCGGTGGGCAGTGCACTGCACCGTCCGGACCGGCAGGCTACCGGCGATGGCGAAGGTCGCGAATATGAGTGCGATTTCATGTCCTAGTTTCCGTTTTAGCGTAATAGGGACGCGACGCGAATGCAGCTGTGCGAAAGGACAGACACCGCACAGAACCTGTACTAGCTGTATGAAATTTGTTACGTGCCTGCACTAATTGGGGGGCTGGGGCGGTTAACGTGGTCCTAGCTGGCGCAGTGGGCACGGCATGCCGCGCCCCTACAGTTTTCGGCCCCGTTAAGTTGTCAGCCGGCTCGCACCCCTTCAGTGCCGCCCGGCTGCGCGATTCGCAGATTCGGATGCAGCGGCAGATCAACGACAACGGCTGCCCGGTTCGATGAACCTGAACCGGCCGCTACAAATTCAAAGGAACCGGAAAATTCTACCGCAACTGCAACGTATGAGTTGCGGTGCGGGCTCACCCTTCGACCCGGCACAGCCGGTCTGAGAGCGAATCGCGCTGTGGAGCGATTCAAGGCCTGTCCGGCTTGGGGATGGAATTCTGCGCGTCGGCGTCGGAATTTGCCGGTTTCTCGGCGACGACTGCGTAGGCGAGCATTTTTTGATCACCGTCGGCGACTCTCAGGTACATGCGATCCTTCTTGATCTTGAAGACGATTTCTTTACCCACCGGCAAAACGATCGGATGCTTCGTGTCCGCGGGACGAATGTGATATTCCATCTCGTCGGTTATCACTTCGTATTGCGGACAAAGCTTTTCGTCGGAGTTCACGTGGGTGATACCCGCCGACGCCCATACGGTTCCCAGGCCTGTGACACCTTTTTCTTTGGCACCGCAAGGAACCGCTTCCATTTTCTCGAGCATGGCCCTTTCGGGATCCTTTTTCTTGTTGCCGCCGGCGCTGAGGGGAATTGCGGCTATGAGGATGATCGTCAGAAAGAGTGCGGCCTTCGCGTTCATGATTCCTCCTTAAGATAAGCTGGCAACCTCAAAATCTGTACTTCAGCGGCTGAAGCCACCACCTGCAAACATTCTCGAGTCGCGACACGATCTCTAAAGCGAGCGCCGAGCCTAACCGCGCAGAAATAAAAAACGGCTCGCGAACGGGAAGGCCGGTTGCGCGGCCTCCCCAGCCTCGAGGCGTCGTTGCTCACTGCTTCGGTTTGGCGGGATCTGGCATCGGAGTCTTCACGGTCGGCGCAGTGTTGCTGGTGGTGCTGAACTGCTGCGCGGACTTGACGAAGCTCTGCGGATTCGCCATGAGTTGCTGCTTCACGTCCGGATGATCATTCAAATAGTCGCGAAGCTCAGGATGATTTTCCATGTACTCCTGATTTTTCACGAGAGAAGGATTCTCGGAGAGCCTTTGGGAGATCTCTGAATGGCCGCCGAGGAACTCTCCGAAGCTGGCGGACTGCCGGTGAATGGCGGCGTCGCGATCCATGCCGTCTTCACGGCGGTCATAACGAGCCTCCTGCTGCATGAAAGCGTTCGGATTAGACTTGATCTGCTCGCGAAGCTCCGGATGGTCTCGCAGATAAGTCTGCAGCGCGGGATGGTTGCGCAGGAATTCTTCGTTGTCTACCAGGGAAGGATCCTTGCGAAGTTGCTCGGCCGTTTCGCGGTGGCTGTCGAGGAATTGATCGAAGTGCGCCAGTTGCTCGCGATGGACCCGGTCACGATCCTCGTCACGCCGATCATAACGATCTTCGGCGTGCGTGAAGGCATTCGGGTCCTGTTTTATTTGCTCGCGAATTCCCGGATGGTCCTGCAGATAGGCCTGCAGCTCAGGATGATTCCGGACGTACTCCTGGTTGTCTATGAGGGAAGGATCCTTGCGAAGCTGCTCGGCTGTTTCGCGGTGGTCATCGAGAAACTGATTGAAGCGAGCCACGTCTTCACGGTTAATGCCTTCACGGTCGCTGCCACGGTCGCGATCCGCTTCGCGGCTATCGTAACCGCCCTCCTGATGCATGAAAGCGTTCGGATTTGATTTGAGCTGCTCGCGAAGTTCCGGATGTTCCCGCAGATAGGATTGGAGTGCGGGATGGTTTCTCACGAATTCTTCGTTATCCACGAGAGAGGGATCTTTGCGAAGTTGCTCGGCCGTTTCGCGGTGAGTGTCCAGGAATTGATCGAAGCGCGCCAGTTCTTCGCGGTTAGCGCGATCGTCCTCAGGGCGATCGTAACGAGATTCCTGGTGCATGAAAGCATTCGGATCATCCTTAATCTGCTGGCGCATGGCTGGGTGATCCTGTAGATAGCTCTGCAAAGAAGGATGCTGCTTCACGAAGTCATCGTTATTGACGAGCGATGGATCATTGCGAAGCTGGTCGGATAATTCCGGATGGCTGTCCAGGAACTGATTGAAATTGGCGAGTTCCTGGCGGGTAGCGTCGTCGCTTTGAAGAGCTGGATTATTCTGAGCGGACGCGGATTGCACGTTTACCGGCGCGCCGAGGCACAAAAACCCCGTCAAAGCCGATACTGTGAGCCAGGTCTTCAAGTGAAAATGTGACTGTTTCATGCGACTGCCCTCCTGCGGTGAATGTGTCACCCGATTAGGAAGGTGCAACCTCCGTGCCAAACGGGCTGCAGATAAATGAAGGTGAATGCGATTCAATGAGTTGAGGAAAAAACAAGAAAGCAGCACAGCGTGGATTCGATGGAAATTCGACATGCAGCGGGGAAAATCGCTGTACAGGAATGACCTTAAAAGACTCGTTGCTGACGGCGCTTGTGAACGACCGGGCAAGTTTAACGTGGCCCGCCTGCGGCAGGGCGGTCCTTCAGATCGGCACCGCCGAATCGAAGGATGACTTCCCCCGGCGTGTAATTCACAAGCAGTGCCTCTACCAACCATTTGTAGAGCTGCGCCGTTAACCGGGGTGATTTCGAAAGATTGGTTAGCAGCCTGGCGTTTTTCTCACTGCTCGGCGTAGTACGCTTGCTGATAACCGTCGCAATACGCGGCCCTGTAGAACTGTTGGAGCTGGTTTGAGTCACCTTCGTCTGCGGAGTAGAGGCGGTCTGCGTGCTTGTAATTTTCCGTGGCGCTGGCGCGAAAAGGTATGGACTGCTGCCGGTCTTTGAGCCCATCCGCTAGTCCGTCGCGATATCCCGAGTGTTGATCTGTCATCGAGGCGAGAAACTCTTCAGAAGCTACTTGTCCGTACATCTCGCGATAACCTTGCAAGTATCCGGAGACAAAAAAACGACGGTCGGCGTCGTCGCTCCAACGGCCGCTGCTCAAATGGCGCCTTCTACCGCTCTCAGCGTCGCGGCGGCCTAGAAATAATCCGTCACGGAAGGCCGCGCCCATACGGACGTCTACTTGGTCCCCAAGAATCTGGGAGCGACGAACTGTGCCGGCGGCAAGCAACACTGTGGCGCCGCAGGCGAGCGCTATGGTGCATGCGAATACCGAGAACCTTGTCATGTCATTTCACCTCGTTGCCGCATTTTCCAAAAGTGACGCCACCTCTACATTCCTGGCCGTTGCTTGAAAACGAAATCGACGGCCTTGGTTTCGTTGGTTCCAACGGTGATCTTCTGGGTCGCTGTGCCTAGTTTTTCCTGCCAGGCCTCGATGGTGTAGGTGCCCGGCGGCAGGTTGCTCAAATCGAAACTGCCATCCTTGGCGGTGACCGTAAAATAGGGGTGTTTGAAGACGGCAACGTAGCTGCGCATCCACGGATGGATGTTGCACTTCACGGGAATCGCGATTTCCTCGCGTGCGAAAGCTTCAGCTATCTTCGCGCCCGGCGGCTCGGCTTTGTTCCATTCACGGTTGTTGGTCGGAATGACGTGGATGTTGTGGCTGGTGGGATCATCGTTGATGACCTCAAGGGGCTGGTTCGCGCGCACAGCCAGCACGTGAGGCTGATATACGCAGCCCTTCTGCTCGATCACCGCGGGTTGAGTGGGCGGATCAAAAGTGCGGTCGCCCAAGCCATCTGCAACGAAAACGATGACGTTTTGCAATTCACCGTCCGCATCGGCTACCACTTCCTGATTTGCGACTGGACTGCTGTGTTGTTTAGAACAGCTGGGATCCGCGGCCATGCTGATCGCCGCAGGCTTGGGCAATTTGCCTTCGTACTTGATTTTGCCTTTGACGGTGGCAGTGCCGGTCGCAGCGTCGGCAGAATTCGGAGGATTGCCTGCATTCGCGGCCTCTCGTCCGCAAATGCAAATCGTTGCGGTCAAGACGCCGATGAGGATCAAACTTTTGATTTTCATATCCACTCAGCTCCCCTGCAAGTCGCCCGATGTTTTCTCGAGTTGTTGCCGGCCATTTTCTTGGCTGGGCGAGCTAACCGTACGGGAGGTGGAGCGGAGAGTTGTCATGCGATGGTCAATGAGGCGTCATTCTTGCGTCTTTATTTTGTCTGTGAGGCGTGGCGACTTCGAGCGCGGGTTTTTACTTGAGTGTTACCGGCAGGGCGTTCGATTTTGCTAGCTTTGGTTTGCCTTCAAAACCAATCGGGAAAAATCAGTTCGATTAGGCCGGGGACCCAGTAGGAATAGAATTTTTCGTCACAGATTTTGTATTTTCCGTATTTCTTTTTGGCGTGGTTGCCCCAGTGAGGCTGAGTGCCGTCGCGGTCGGTGAAGCCGTACTCGCGGGCGAGCGCCCAGGAACTGAAGACGCGGCCGGTTTTCTTTCTTGCTTGTTGATCCGTCGCGAGAGCTACGACGGCGCGGCCGATGAAGCGCGGGGATTCGGAAACCATGAAATCGTCGGCGCTGTCGTTCTGGTCTTTTGAGTTTTTCTTCGTTTTTTGGCCCACGTCCTTCCAATTGGCTTCGCTGACTCCGAAATGATCGAGGACTGCTTCGGAGCGCAGGAAGCCTGGTGTGAGTGCTACGGAAACCACGTCGCGTTTGCGCAGCTCGCGTGCCATGGCGAAGGCCAGCCTTATTACGGAAATCTTCACGAGATCATAGAAAATGTTGCCGCGGTAGTAAAAAGCGTCGCCATCGGTGATTTCGAAAATTATTGCGCCGCGGCGGCCGAGCATGAGCGGCACGGCGTAGTGGGACGTGATGATGTGCGAATTGATGGCCTGTTTCAGCATGCGCAGGCCGTTATCGAGGTTTGTTTTCCAGAAGGGCTTGCCGAATTCGGTGAGCGGGTCGCCGCCCCACACGTCGTTCACGAGGATGTCGAGGTGCTTGTGCAGGCGCTTGATGCGGGCGACGAGTTTGCGCACTTCGGCGGGCTCGGTGTGATCGACTCGTACGGCGATACCGTGTCCCCCTGCGGCGGTGACTAGCTCGGCGGTTTCTTCGATTGTTTCAGGGCGGCCGGGTGTGAGTGGTTTCGTTCGGTCGTGTCTTCTGGAGCTGCGGCCGGTGCAGTAGACCGTTGCGCCAGCTTCGCCTAGCGCGATGGCGATGCCGCGGCCGGCACCGCGCGTGGCTCCAGCAACCAGCGCGATTTTGCCAGAGAGGGTTTTCCTGGGAGTTTTGTGAGCCGCTGTGTTCAGCACGTTATTAAGGGCTCCTCATCCATTTGCAGTTTGCGCGAGCAAGCTCTCGACAAGCGCGGTCCACTCGGCGTCGAACGTTGGGCGCTGAAAAATGCGGCCGGCGCGTTGGTACCAGTAATCGGCGTTGGACGCGGAGCCTTCTTTGCGATGGAGGTAGGCGTGGACTGCCATGCCGTCCACGGTTTCCAATTCGTCCACCTGGGCGTGCGCCTCCGCCCAATCGCCTTTGGCGTCCCACCAAAGTGCCGCGAGCGGGACAGGCAAGTTTGCGGGCGGCGCCTTTTCGGTGATGGAAGCTTTGAATTCCGCGATGTTCATTTTGTCCTCCCAACTTTTGCAAGTTTGCGCGTAGCCTTCAGAAATCAGGGTGCACTGCTGCGCGCGGGTGAGGCAGCATTTCGATAATAAATGGTCATTCAGTAATGTCAAGTGGATAGTAAACGCCTATTCAGCTATTCTGATGGCGGCCGCACGGGTACGGCCCACCCAAAAATGTCACGTCCACGCGAAACTTCTGACGCGGAAATTCTGGCTGCCCTGGCGCGCGTGATGCAGCGCCGCAGCCCGTTGGAGCTTACGCTCGCCGACGTCGCGAAAGAAGCGGGAGTGGCGCCAGCCACGATCATCCAGCGCTTTGGCACGAAGCGCGAGTTGTTGCTGGCGAATTGCAAGGCATGGACTGCGGATGTCCCCGGACAATTTGCCGCGGCGCGCGCGAAATACCGCTCGCCGCTCAAGACGCTCATTGAATTATTTGTGGAATTCAGCGGCTTTGCCGCAACGCCTGAGTCCATGGCGAACTTTCTGGCTTATCTGCAGATTGATTTGATCGACCCGGAATTTCGCGCGGTGCTTCTGCGGCAGTTCGCGACCATGCGCGAGGAAACCAAGAAATTGCTGGACGATGCCATCGCTGCGCGGGAGCTGAGAGCGTGCGACAGCGGGGAACTCGCTCGCCTGGTGCAACAGGTGAACAGCGGAGCGATGCTCGACTGGACGGTCTATCGGAAGGGCGCGCTAGGCGCATGGATTCGCCGTGCGCTCGAGGCCTTGCTGGCGCCTTACCTATTCGGAAAGACGCGGAAATCGGGAGGCCCTCGGCGCGGAGTTCGTCGGTAAAGGGGGGAGGGCCGCCCCGGGGGAGGCGGCCCTTCGCGTGGCTGGTTTTTACTGACCGGTTTTCGTTACTTCGCGTTAATCACGCCGAACAGTCCGGCGAAATTATTGTCGGGACCGGCGGTGAAATAGAGCTGATTGGTGTTGCCATTGGAGCCGGCGCCATCACCGAATGCGATGCCCCAGAGCTGGTCGATGTGAATGACCGCACCGTTGTCGTCGCGGAGGATTCCGACGAATTGGCCGGTGACGGGATTGTAGGCATTGATGGCGCCGGTGAAGCTGACGTTGTTGGAGATCAGCAAGGTGTTGCTTAGCGGACCGAAGTTATTGGGAGCGATAGCGAAACCCCAAGGCTGATTCAAGTTGCCGCCGTGTGTCAGTTGCTTCAAGAGCGTTCCGTCTTCAGCAAAGATATCGATGTAACCACCGATCGCGCCGGAGGTGGGGACGAACGAGGCGTAGACGAGGCCGCCGAAATCCTGAAGGCCGAAGACGGAGTAGCCGGCGGGAACACCCGGATCCGTGACGGACTTTATGAGCTTGAAGGTGTCGTCGTAGATATCGATCTTGTTGTTGGCGTTGTCGGCTGCGAGCAGAACATTACCGGATGGATTGGTGGAGATCGTCAAAGCCGTGTAGGACGCGCCCGGAGTGGTGACGGCAATCATGGCAGCGGCGCGATTCACCGAAGGCGCCCAGCCGCTGATGGTACCGTCGAGAGTGGCGAATATGAAAGCCGCCTGCCCTCCGTTAATCTTGAACTCCGACGAATTCACGTTGGCAACGATGCCCGTGGGGGAACCGGGGCCATCGCCGCCGGCCGTCGGAATCAAAACGTTGAGAGGCACCTTGGTTCCGTTCTTGTCGTAGAGTGTGGACCAGCCGGAGCCTTGGTCGCTGATCCACCATGGGCTGCCCTTACCGTGAGCGAGCCCCCAGGCATTCACAAGGAGCGGATCCGTGGTCGTTGCGGTATTTTCCTGGTTCGAGACCAAATTGGTCACTTGATACTGTGCGTGGGCCAAGCCGGGAAGGATCAGCTGTGCGATGGCTAGGGACGCAGTAAGAGCGATGGTGCGGAGTTGCATCGAAATTCTCCTTTGTGGCGGGCCAGTGCGCGATGTTCTACATCGTCTAAGAAGAAATGCTGACCTGCCGAGGCGAATGTTGACATTTGGCCGGGAGTGGGTTGCAACCGGGGCGTCTCAAATTTGTAAACGTTTTGTGAAGCAATTGTAAGTACAGGGCGCGGGGATGGGAAATGTGGTGTGAACCGCTCGATTGAAGCGGTTCTGCGGGAACCCCGCTCAACTTTCCTTTTCAACGGACGCGGTTGGAAGCGGAAGCCAAGCGCGATTAATACGCGCCGAGCTGTACCGCTGATCGTCGGATTTGCGGCGCAGCATCGTGCGATACCGGAAAATTGTTCGACTGCCTACAGAGTTCCCCTGATCGCCGTTTCAGCCCCACTAAATTAGTTTTTCATAGTGTATACGGTTCGCATTGCCCTCGGGAATCGGGCCGCTGACGCGGCGGGCTGGGCCCGAAGCGCGGCCTCGGACAGCGTTGTTTGCGTGGAAACGATCTCTGGGTGTTTCTTATGGGAGAGGAAAATGAAGCGGATCATGGGTCTAGTTCTGGCAATTGTGGCTTTTGCGGTGGTTGCTGATGCTGACCGAATCGCGTATGGCAGCGCAGAATACGCGGCGCGTACGGGAGAGGATTTCTGGTCTCTAGCCCCATCTGCGGAGTCGGTGCCGAACTCGTACTTGGCAAAAGAGCCGGCCAAGATTACGCAGGACGCGGGCAGGAGCTTCCATGTGTCGGACGACCTTGAGCGATTGAACGCCGATGTTTTTTATTCGGATTTTGCTGATTCGCTGAAGTCTTCCGAAGACCGGGTTGAGCTTGATTCTATCCGACGCCGCTCGAAAGGCTTCGTGGGCGTGGTGGACGACGGGCGCGCAGGATTTACTGGTGTCGAGCATACGGACCCGTTCCGCCAAGTGCTTGCGGTGGCGGAGGTTCCCGAGCCTGAGACGCTCCTGCTGGTGGGAATGGGCCTGCTGGCGCTAGCGGCTTGGAAACGCCGCCGCACGTTGTACCCGGATGATTCTGAACCCCTAGGCTAAGGAGCTTGGCAAGTAAGAGTAAGCCGCCGCAATGCGCCCCCTGGCCAACCCTCGCTGGGCAGATGAGTGAAGTACACGTAGAATGTGTTGCCCAGCACGTGAGGATCTTCACTAAGTCCCACAGCGGTGGGATACGCAGCGATTGGTCCGAAAACTCCAAGTGATACGGGTAAAGTCCAAGCAAGACCATCCACGGATTCGGAATACGCGAACGTGGTGTCGTTGGAAATGATCATTATGTAGCGCTGGATTGCGTCGCTGTAATGGATATCAAGATATCCCTGGTACGCCGATTTCGGGTTGAGGTCGGTGGACGCACCGCCGATTGCGGGCTGCAGGCGCCAATCGCCCTGATAGAACTTCTGGAAGGGGGTTGTGTGAGGGTGGGGCGAAACGAAGGCGGCCTCAAGAATTGAGGAGACCAGCGCGCGCGCGACTGAGACACTTGTCGTGGTCGAGGCACCCGCAGGCGTGGTGGTATGTAGCGTACCGTTGGCAAGCCAATCTGGAAAATACAAATAGAAGTACTTGTGATCGGGCGAGAGCACGAGCGGGCCATCACCTATTTCGAAGCCGTCCAGACCCACCGCGTATGCTTGATTGAGGCGAATGATCTCACCCAGGTCTGTCCAGTGCAGGCCGTTGTCCGTGGACTCGGCCAGACCGAGAGCCGCGTAAAGCGCGTCATTGGGAAGTTCCGCGTGGTAGATGACGAGCAGATTGCCCGCGCCGGGCATCTCGGCCGGTACGCGAAATACCGGGCCGCCACCCAGGTAGCCATAGCTGGGGTAATTCGGATTAACGGCAGGATCGGGATTTGGAGAGATGCTTACGTTCTGGGGATCGCCCGAGCCGAGTGGGTTCGCGAGCGTGCCGAACGTGGTGACGACGGATCCAGACTTGTTGTTGCCCACCCACTCACCCCGCCACATCTGCCGTGTGTGCGTGCCACCATCGCTGGCGAAAAACTCATAGCCATTTTCGGTTTTGAGCACGCCCATGGGCGTATCGGGCCAGGCGAAACCGTTATAAGTGTCGGTGATCGGAGGCTGAGAACGCTGACCAGCGTCGTAGCGCTGTTGCGGTGACGCAACGACTCTATCAGCCGTGATTTTGGGCGTGCAGAGCCTAGTGATTGCGGGCTCGGCGGATTGCGCGACAGCGAGTTCGGGCCACAGAGACACAGCGCTGCACAAAATGAAAAGCGGGAAAGCATGCTGAAGCTTCCGCGACACAGGGTAACCTCTCGACCGCTAATAACACAGGGCCCGTGCGGAAGTCGCACGGGAGTTTTCACTCCGGCAGTCGGCCGTTTGAGCCACTGTTTCAACATCACATTTCAGGCGTGGCCGAAGAGCAGCGGCGCCCCGAGCTTCGCGGTGTAGTTAGGGCGGTAGCGCTCGGTGCTGTAGAGGGCGGCTACATCCACTCGGCGCGCGCCGGCGGAAGAGGCGGGCAGGGGCGCGGACGCGTAACAACCATTCTGCACGCCCACCATGCGGCCTGTGACGCCTTCGCGTATCAAATCCAGCGCGATATTTGCGTAAGTGATGGCGACGATCTGGTCGATGGCGTCAGGCTCGCCGCTGCGCAAATCGTAGGTCAGGTCACTTTCGATGGTTTCTTCGCCGGTGCGGCGATGCAGCTCGTCGGCGAGAGCGTGGCCGATGTCCACTTTTTTGCGATGGCCGTAGGCGTCGGCTTCGCCGTATTCGTCCACGACGCGATTGGTCCAGGTGGCGCCTTCGGAGACGATCACCAGCGAGTAATTACTGGAATTATTGTGCTTGTCTTCCATTAGAAGTTTCGAGACGCGGTCCAGATCGAAGGGGACCTCAGGAATCAAGCAGCGAGCCGAAGTGATGTACGCGGTGTAGAGTGCGGTGAAACCGGCGTCGCGTCCGAAAATGCGGAAAACGCCGATGCGTTCGTGGGAGCCGAGCGTGGTGCGCTGGCGGTTGATGGCATCTTTCGCGCGGGTGATGGCCGTGGAAAATCCGATGCAATATTCGGTGCCGTGGACATCGTTGTCCATCGTTTTGGGAATGCCAATTACGGGAAAGCCGTGGCTGGAGAGGACGGAGGCGAAGCTGAGTGTATCGTCGCCGCCGATGGCGATGAGGCAGCCAATGCCGAGGCGCTCGAGATTTTCGATGACGATGGGAGTGAAATCGTAGAATTTTCCGTCGAAGGTCAGCTTCTTTACTTGGTCAGCCGAAACGTGAGCGGGGAGTTTCGCAGCCGCGACTTTTCGCGGATTGGTGCGCGACGTGTGCAGCCAGGTGCCGCCGCTGCGGTCAATGGTGCGCGTATTTTCGCGCGTGAGTTGACGCTCGAGCCGGGCTTCGCCCGTGTCGCCGTGATTCATGTGGGTGAGGCCTTTCCAGCCTTTGCGAATGCCGATCACGGTGCGACCCATTTCCGTCGCTCGGTATACCACGGACTTGATCACGGAGTTCAGGCCGGGGACGTCGCCGCCGCCTGTCAGAATGCCAATATTGTTGCCTTTCGCCATCGAAATATTACTCCTTGGGGTGCCGGCGCGGCCGCTGGGCCTGAATCCGTTTGGTTATTGCGCGGGAACGCGGATGCAGGGACCGGGCGCCGGATGATCTCGTAGTGTCACAACTACGATTTAAATTGTGTGTGCAATTCTACTAGTACACTAAAATTGCAAAAAGTTGAATGGGGAAAGGGAAGGGGCGACGCGCAAACGACAGGCGAGGGAAATGCCGGGTGAGGGTGGTTCCCGCGATTTGGCGAGAGCAGTTGCGATGACCTCACGGGCGAGACGCGGAGGCGCTGATGGGCGAATCGGACAATGCAGAGATCAAGCGTGTGGTTCGTTGGGTGGTGCTGGTCGGCATCGCGATTCTGATTGGCGGCATGGTGGTGCAGACGTTCCAATTGCATTTGTATTCGGCGCGATTCGCGGGCGGGGTGACAACGTCCCGTGAAAAAGTGCCGGCGATTCCCGAGAAATGGCAATTCACGCAGGCGGGGCCCGTAAGCGCGGCGTTGGCGCTGGGTGATGATGGGACCGTGTACGCTGCGAGCGAAGATGGGTTTTTGTACGCGGTGGACGCTTCGGGGAATTTGCGATGGAAATTCAATGCCGGGCCGATGCAGGTGGCGCCGGTGCTGGGGGTGGACGACACGATTTACGTGACGAATGAAGCGCAAATGATATTCGCCGTCAATCGCACCGGCACGCAGCAGTGGGCGGTGGGGGGCGGGCCGTACGCGGATAAACGGATGGGCGCGTTCGCCGCGGCGATTGACCAGACCCATCTTTACACTCCGTGGCGCGCGCAGCTGCGCGCGGTGCGATTGAGTTACGGAACTTTCGATTGGCCGGCAGGGATCGGATATCAGCTGGGTGGAGCTGCAAGCGTTCTTAGCTATGGACGCGTGGCTTATTCCGGCAACGGAAGAATGGATGTGGTGGATTCTTCGGGAAGAACGCAATGGGAGTATCCGGTGATGAATCCTCCAATGTCCGTGGACATGATCACGAAAACCGGAGGACATATTCCGCCAGGAAATTTCTGGATGGAATCGGCGATGGCGGTGGGAGATGACGGCAATATCTATGTTTGCGCGGTGGATTCACGCCTGGTCTCGCTGACCTCGGATGGCCACTTGAGGTGGGAATTCAGAACGAAGACGCATTCGGTGAATCACGCGGCTCCGGTGATTGGCGCGGACGGCACGATTTATTTTGCGAGCGGCGACGGTTTTTTGTACGCGGTGCGGCCGGAAGGCACGCAGAAATGGGCGTTTGACGCGGCGAGTGGCGCTTTTTCGGCGACGCCGCCGCTGGCGCAGGACGGAACAATTTTCGTGGCGAATGACGCCGGGCTTTTCGCCGTCTCTGCTGAAGGTAAATTATTGGCGCGCGCTGTGATCGGGGGAAGCGTGGCGTCGGCCCCGACGATCGCGCCTGACGGAACGGTTTATGTGGCAGGCCGGGCGGGGAAGATCACCGCGTTTTCCAGTGGGCATGGCGGATTGCTCGACAGCGCTTGGCCGAAATTTCAGGCTGGCCCGGCGAACAGCGGACGCGCTCGCGGGTTTTGATTGAGGCTGGAACTTCCGGTGTACAATGCGCCGCGTTCTGAAGGGCGGGAGCGAGCGCTTCAAACCAGGGGAGTGAAAACGATCATGGGATCCAAGATCTCGCGGCGGGAATTGTTAGTAGGCGCGGCCGGTGCGTCGTGCATTGCTTTGACTGGAGGGCCTGCGCAGGCAGAGGCTCTAGCGAATCCGGAGGCTGCAGTTAGTGCCGGGTTTGCTGCGGATTCCGGCGGAATCCTTCCATTGAGTTGCACCAGCGACGTGATCATTCCTCCGCGAGGCAAGAGTTTCATGAAGTTCAGCTATGACTTTCCCGAGCCGTCGGTGGAATTCGGGGGATTGAGGATTTCGTTCCGGTTGCACACGTTTGAAAATACCTATGGAATGGATCGCGAGTCCATGAAGGTGACGCCCACAGCCGACGGGATCGAAGTGACATGCTCGCAGCTTATCTATGCGGGAGGGCAACTGAAGGCTCCGGGCAGCGTGCGAGCGCGGATTCGGAAAAATGGCGACCATGTGGAATGGAGCGCAACGGCTGAGACGGAGCTGCCGATCAAGTCGCTGGTGACGATTGTGCGCGGCGTGCCGCGCGGAAAAATCTCGGCAGGAGGGATCGCATTTTTTGAGCCGCACGACGACGAAGTTTTGCTGGGATATCCATTTGGGGCGGGTGCGCTTTTCCTGGAGCGCGGCATGGCGCGCATGTTGAATACCCCACTGGCGGTGATCCAGAGCGGCGACAACGAGTATTTCTATCTTTCGGCACGGTGCGACAGCGTGCGGGCCAATCGTTTTTATTTTCAGCCGGGAGAAAAAGGTTACCGGGTGGAGTTGGTGTACGAGCAGGCGGGGTGGGTCAAGAGCCCGAAGCTGGAGGGCCCGACGTGGTGCGCGGGCCGCGCGAGCAGCATGGAGGGCGCGTGCGCGCCGCATTTTGCGCACGTCGAGAAAGCGTTCCAGTTACCGAACTGGGAGACGCGCACGGACGTGGCGCCGTGGATGCGCGACGCGGCCTTAGCGATTAATTTGCATGGGATGCATTGGACGGGATACATCTTCAACGACTACGCGAAAATGCTGAAGATCCTCCAGTGGATTGCGACGCAGATTCCGGCGCGAAATGCGTTTGTGTTGTTGCCGGCGTGGGATGGGCGCTTCTACTGGAATTATCCCTTGTACAAGACCGATCCACGCATGGGAGGCGACGAGGGATTCCTGCGGCTGATTCAGGAAGGGCAGAAGATGGGCTTTCACTTCATGCCGATGTTCGGGACGAATTGCGCGAACAATCATCATCCGGAGTTCGCGCAGTTCGCCGATGCCAGCATGTCGCAGATTGATGGAGATCACTTCGATTTGAACTGGGTGGATTGGGACAACGACCGGCACATGGAAGGATGGAGCCCGTATATGAATGTGGGCGTGGACTCGTGGCGGAACTGGCTGTTCGCGCGGATCTCAGAGGTGATCGATCGGTTTGGGCTAGATGCTTATTTCCTGGACATCGTGGGCGGCTGGGAAAACAACACGAAGGCGGATTCACACGAGGGCACGCGGCGGCTGGTGGCGGATTTGCGCGAGAAGTATCCCAAGGTGATGGTATTCGGCGAAATGCATTACGACGCGTTGCAAGCGTTCATTCCCGTTTTTCACGTGCAGAGCGAATCGGCGTACCGGCAGGCGTACACCAAGTATGGGCGGGCGTTCCAGCATCTGAGCCATCCGGCGCCGGGAAGGGGCAGCAGCGGGCTGCATGAATCAGGATTTGCGCAATTCGATCCGAAGATTGTGCCGGCGGAGACTTTGATCGTACCGACGATTACGGTGGTGGACGATACGTTCGATCGTTATCGCGATGTGATGGCGGATTTGATTTTGCAGGCGCGGCAGCGGGCGAAAATCGCGTAAGGCGCGTGCCCCGACACAAAAAGACCGCCACAGCACAGGCAACGTCAAAGACGCCCGCCTCAAAAGAAAAAGCAGGCGGCCGCTACAAATTCAAACCCTTCAGGCATGAGATGCCGCGAATCTCGAGGGGACGCGGCTAGAAGCGGAAAACGATTCCGGCCTGGGCGCGGAGATTGTCCTGGGTGCTGTTGCCGATGACGGTGCTGTTGCCGAAGCCGGTGCGAACATAATCGATCTGCGCGAGGCGGAAAGAAATATGTTCGCGGAAAGGCAGGTCGAGACCGCCGCCGATGACGAAATCAAAGGCGGTGTTATTGGGCAGTTTGCTGAGGTTGATGCATTCTCCCTGCGCGGTGCAGGCGTTGTAGATGTTGCGATAGATATTGTTGTGAGCTCCTCCGACCATAACTTCCGCAAAAGGCTCGAAGTGCTTCACGTGAAAGCGCAGAACCGGGCCCATCGTGTAGGTGTAGACGGTGCCGCTAACAGCTAGTTGGCAATCGGAGAGGCTGTTGCAGCCTTGGGTGCTGGCGGGAACGGTAATGTTCTGCGAGTAGGTGCCGTAATCCTGAAACTCGGCTTTAAGGCCGATGTGTTTGAAGAAATAGTAGGTGGCCGATACGCCGCCGCCGTTCAGAGAAGTGCTCGGGACAAAGCCGCCTTGCGGGGCGCGAAAGTAGGAATAATCTGCGGCGACTTCTACTTTCGGTGCGTCTTGCGCGAAAGCTGCGGTGGCGGCGAACGTGGCCAGCGCGAGCAAAACCAATTTCCTCATTTCGAAGGCTCCCGGAAATCCAGTCAACGGACGGCTGCAGCGCCGCGTCGGTTACACTGCGCACGGCAGCGCGGCTTGGTATTTTAGCCACAATTCGGATTGTAAGAGCTGAATATTGAGCGAAAGGTTGGATACGCAGAGTGCTCAAGAAGCCGTTGTAGCTTTCAAGCTTTGAGTTTTCAGGCCGAGGCCGCAGTGCGCACGGGCTTGGTTCTCTTTTCCAGCAGCGCCAATCTTTCAGCGTGGTCCATGGGCTCCCAGGGGACGAGCTTTTCGGCGAGCACGTCCATTCTGCGCAGCAGAGTCAGCTCGAGGAACAGTTCCATAAAATCCAAATCGCGGAAGACCACGGAGCCGGACTCTCTCATTTTGCTGCTGATGTGCTCGTGATGTGCGGGCATCTCCGTCCAGTGCAGGCCGGAGCGATGATGATGGCTGAGGTGGTAGCCCTCGTTCATGAAGTTCACTTCGTCGTAGACGGTGACGGTGTTCGCGAAATAATCCTCGGGGCGTTCCTCGTCGTAGAAAGCGTGCTGAACCCATGCGGTCATGGCCATGATGAAGTTCATGACGAGAACAGGAACGAGCACGTAGGCGAGACCGATTCTCCAGTTATAGGTGAAGACCGCCGCGAAGAAAATCGTGTACAGCGTAATGCCCCATAACATGCGGCGGCGATTCTCGTCCTCGCCTCTGGCTTCGAAGTAGAGGTAAGGCGTGAGGCCCACGACGGTCCAGATGTTGTCCGAAAGATACCAGAGGAAATCGAGCTTGCTGGTGCGGTCGTAGCGGATGGTGGAGGTGGTGTCGTCGGGGCCGCTGTTTTCCTTGTGGTGGAGGCGGACGTGGACGGTGCGATCGAGTTCGGGCACGTTGCCATAGAAGAAGCCGAGGAAGAATTCCACGTAGCGGCCGAAAACTTTATCGTATTTGTCGGAAAAATAGCCCTGGCGGCGGTGCGCTTCCAGGTGTTTGGCGCTGAACATCCGGACGAAGCGCTGAAACTTGGGACCGTAGAGTGAAAGATAGAAAGCGAGTGCCAGCCAGAGGCGCGGTTTCCCCAAAACAAGTTGCGCCACGAAAATTGGCACGGTGGTGAGGGTGAGAGAAACCATGAGGCGCAGCGCAGGAGTGTCGCGCGGGTCGCGCAAAACTCTTTGGCCGAGGCGATCGACCAGTTGGTCGTAAACGCGCGAGAGAAATCGATAGGCTTCGCGAAGGGGGCGAATCTTGCCGAGGAGCACGGCAGCAGCGTAAAAGCCGAGGGATGGCAACGCGACGAGGGTTACGGCGGCGACACTCGCCACAGCCACGGGGACTGAGAACAAGCGAAAGGCGATTCTGGATTGAATTCGCCGGCTCTTTGCAGGCTGATAGGCGTTTGGGCGAGCCTCTTTTGGCTCTTCGTTCAAATCCGCTTCGGCTAACTTGCCTGCTAGGTGCATGTTCGTTGTTATACCAGATGACCGGATTCGTCCGGCTTCCCACGCAAAAGAAATCTACACCCAAGGAGGGCAAAGTTCCAGCAGGGAAGGGTTGAGGTTGATATGGCGAGGGTAGTTAGATATCCAAGCACGATTCCAGAAAACAGGACGAGGTTGAGGTTCATTTGATGTAGCGATGGAGAATTTCGACCAGGCTCTCGGCCGCTTTCGTTTCACGCGAGCCGGCTTTGGCATCTTTGCTCAGCACGTGAAATTTGATTTCGCCTTCGACGATTTCCACCAGTAAGCCGTTGACAGCTCCGCGGCAGGCGGCAATTTGCTGTAGGACGTCACCGCATTCCTTTTCTTCCTCGATCGCCTCGCGAATACTTTGCAGCTGCCCCTGAATGCGATTGACGCGCACGAGCAGTTTTTTCTTCTCTTCGGCGGTGTGGGCCATGCGGAATCCTCCTTGACATACTATACCCAGTATAGTATCAACGGTGCGTTGTCACAAGCCGTTCATCTTCCTGCGCTCTAATTCGCCCGGGCTTTCTTCCCGGAAGCCGGACGGCTGAGAGCGTACCAGATTCTGCGGCGGTTCTGAGCAGTCGCGGTTCTCGACTCAGGCGGCGGATTCATGGGCGCGAGCTGGCGCGGGTCGCCGGGCGAGGCTTGCACAGAATCAGTGCCCTGCGGTTTAAAACTGCCAAGTTGCGATTTCGATGTTGTATTCGCGCACAGGATCGCCTTGCGTGGAAGCGCCTGCAGCGGTGTGAAGAGCTAGAAGGAGGGGTAATGCGGCACGCGTTTATACGTCTGTGCTTGGCCTTGGGTTTGACCGGGACCCTTGCGGCGAGCGCCTTTGCGCAAAAGGCCCTGACCTGGCAGGAAGTTCGCGCAAAATTTGAGGCAGCGAACCCGACTCTGCAAGCGGGACAGATTGGCGTGGATGAGTTTCGCGCTCAGGAAATCACTGCGTACTTGCGCCCTAATCCAACGCTAAATCTGCTGGCTGATCAAATTGATCCGTTCCCCGGAGGTCCGCCGCACAGCACGTTCGGCTTCTTGGAGCCGGTGGCGACCGTGAATTACTTGCACGAACGCCAGCATAAAAGGGAGTTGCGCCTGGAAAGCGCTCAGAAAGCGACCGGGATCGCCGTATCAAGCCAGACGGACTTGGACCGGACGCTCATTTTCACCTTAAGGATGGCATTTGTTCAGGCGCTGCAAGAGAAGGCTGTTTTCGACCTGGCCAAGGATAATCTCGCCTATTACGACCACGTACTCGATGTAAATCGCGAACGCTATAAAGTGGGCGATATCGCCCAGGTGGATCTGGACCGGCTCGAAATTCAGCGCGTGCAGTACGAATCCGATCTGCAAACGGCGGAAGTGAGCCTACGCACCGCGAAAATTCAGCTGCTGGCTCTTTTGAATGACAGGACGCCGATTGACCAGTTTGACGTAATCGGCCCATTCGATTTCACAACCCAACTTGTTCCGCTCGACGTTATCCGCCAGGCAGCTCTAGATACACGGCCTGACCTGAAGGCTGCGCTGCAGTCCGTGGACAAAGCAAAGACGGATCACAAGCTGGCGGTTGCGAACGGATCCACCGATCCCACATTCGGGTTCGATTTTGGGCGCAACCCACCCATCGATCAATATTTCGGTTTTAGCGTGAACATTCCTTTGCGCATCTTCGACCGAAACCAAGGCGAAAAGCAGCGCACGGAATTGGACATCGGCCGCAATGAAAGATTGGCGGATGCTGCGCGCGCGCAAGTCTTCAGCGACGTAGATTCCGCGTTTGCGATGGTAAACAGCAACATCATTCTTTTGCAGCCCTATAAAGATCGCTATCTGAAACAAGCCGCGAGAATTCGGGACACGATTTCGTTTTCATACGAGCATGGAGCGGCCTCGCTGCTGGATTTTCTGAACGCACAAGCTGACTACCGGAGTGTGCAAGTTAACTATCTGAATCTGGTTGCTTCCTACTTGAGCGCGGCAGGCCAATTGAATCTTGCCGTGGGACGTGAGGTCATCCAATGAACCGGCGAAATCTCGCACTACTGACAGTGTTTCTGGGCCTGTTTGCGGCAGGCTGCAATGATGCAAAACCGGATTTGCAGGCGGAAGCGCCACCACCGTTGAAGGTCGAGAAAGTCGAAGACCGCAACCTATTCAAGGTGGATCATCCTGACCAGTTTCAGCTGACCGAAGCCGTCGCGCATGTCGCGACTGCGCAGCTGAGGGTAACGGGCACGGTGAATCCAGACATTGCCCGCGCCGTGCCAGTGATTTCGATCGCCACCGGACGCATCGTGGAAATCGGCGCGCGCCTGGGCGACACGGTCAAAAAAGGCCAAGTGCTGCTGCGAGTACAAAGCTCGGATATCGCGGGTGCTTACTCCGACTATCAGAAGGCGGTCACCGATGAACAACTCACGCGGACGCAACTCGCGCGGGCACAGCTGCTTTATGACAAAGGAGCCATTTCTCTGAATGACCTGCAGGTCGCGGAGGATACCGACGCCAAGGCCAAGGTTGACGTGAAGACCACGTCGGAGAAACTGCGCGTGCTGGGCAGCGCAAATCTGGATCAGCCAACCGGCATCGTTGAAATTCGCGCTCCGGTTTCCGGTGTCATCACCGACCAGCAGGTTACCAACGCCGCCGGGGTGGCTGGCCTGGGCTCACCGAATCCTTTTACGATCTCGGACCTCAGCACCGTCTGGATTCTCTGCGACGTGTACGAAAACGATCTATCGAATGTGCACCTGGGAGAATTGGCCGATATCGTTTTGAAAGCATATCCGGACAAGACGTTCAGCGGGGTCATCAGCAATATCGGTCCAGTGCTGGATCCAAACATTCGCACGGCGAAAGTGCGTATCGAGGTCCGCAATCCGGGTTTGATGCGTCCTGGAATGTTCGTAACAGCTACTTTCCACGGGCTGAAGAAAGAAACACACGCAGCGCTGCCAGCGACCGCAATCCTGCACCTGCATGACCGCGATTGGGTGTATGAGCCTGCGAACAATAACCAATTTCGCCGCGTCGCGGTGACGGCGGGGGACATGCTTCCCGGCGCCATGCAGGAAGTCACCTTGGGGATCACGCCGGGCCAGCGCGTGGTGTTGAATGCCTTGGAATTCCAAAACACGGTGGAACAATAATGATTCGCAGGCTCGTAGATTTCTCTCTCAATAACCGCTTCGTCGTTTTGAGCCTGATGGTGCTCCTCTTCGTGTGGGGTGCGATCGCTTTCAAGACGCTTCCCGTGGAGGCCTACCCGGACGTAGCGAACACCTGGGTGCAGGTAATCACGCAATGGCCTGGCCGCGCTGCCGAAGAAGTGGAGCAGCAAGTCACGGTGCCCATCGAAATCCAGATGAACGGGATGCCTCACCTGCAACATGTACGCTCCTCGTCTCTCTCCGGTTTGTCGGTAGTCAATCTGATCTTCGATGACGATTCCGACAACGACAAAGACCGGCAGAAGGTGCTGGAGCATCTCGCGCAGGTGACGCTGCCGCCTAACGTCAGCGCCAGTATCGGCCCGGATTTCAGTCCGATCGGCTCGATCTACTGGTACACGATAGAAAGCAGCAATCCGGCTTACGACGTGATGGAACTGAAGTCGCTTCAGGATTGGGTGATCGCGAAATACCTGAAATCGGTGCCGGATGTTGTGGACGATTCATCGTTCGGTGGCATCACTCGCGAATATCAGATTCGCATTGACCCCGACAAGTTGATTTCCTATGGATTGAACCTGGCGCAGGTGGAACAGCAGCTCACGAACGCCAACGCGAACGCAGGCGGTAGTTTCATCGAACAAGGGTCCCAACAAATCAATGTGCGCGCGGTGGGATTGGTTCGTAATGTCGCCGACATCGAGAAGACCGTAATCAAAGCGCAGAACGGGACGGCGCTACGGATTAAAGACATTGCCGTGGTTGCGCAGGGCCCCAAAATTCGACTGGGCCAAATAGGCAAAGCCATCCATCGCGCGGATGGCGTGGTGGTGGATGATGACGACGTGGTGGAAGGGATCGTTTTTCTGCGCAAGGGTGCAGATACGGCGGCGACACTGGAAGGCATCCACGCCACGGTTCGCCGCTTAAACGAGCACATCCTGCCGAAGGGCGTGAAGATCGTTCCGTACCTGGATCGGGATGATCTGGTCCATTACACAACGCATACCGTACTGCACAACCTCGCCGAAGGAATGATCCTCGTTGTCATCATATTGTTTATTTTTCTGGGCAATGTTCGCGGCGCGATTATTGTGGCTTTGACGATTCCGTTCGCTTTGCTGTTCGCATCTATTTGCCTGGACCTGCGGCATATTTCCGCGAATTTGCTCTCCTTGGGAGCGCTGGATTTCGGCATGGTGGTGGATGGATCGGTGGTGATGGTTGAGAACATCGTTCGGCACCTGCACAGGCCGGAGGAAGGGACGCGCACGCTGCTGGAAAAAATTCGCGGCGCGGCGCACGAAGTGCAGCGGCCGGTTTTTTACGCGATTGCGATCATCATCACGGCGTATCTTCCGATCTTCACGCTGCAAAGAGTCGAAGGGAAGTTGTTCCAGCCGATGGCATGGACGGTGGCGTTCGCGTTGCTGGGGGCGCTGATGTTCTCGATGCTCTTTGCGCCAGCGCTGGCAAGTTTCTTGTTTCGGGGAGACGTAAAACAGTGGGAAAACCCCGTAATGAGATTCGTAGCGACGCGCTACCGGAAGGACGTTGCCTGGGCGGTGCGCAATCGCTGGGTAACGGTGGGCGTTGCGATCGCCGCATTTCTGTGTGCCATCTACCTTGCGTTTGGTGGCGTGATCGGTTCGGAATTTCTGCCGCATCTGGATGAAGGTGCGATCTGGGTGCGCGGGACCTTGGCTCCCAGCACCGGACCCACAGAGAGTGCGCGAGTGGCCGAGCGGGCTCGCGAAGTGCTGGCATCTTTCCCCGAGGTGCCGCAAGTGGTGGACCAGATCGGACGCCCGGATGATGGCACCGACACGACGGGTTTTTTCAATACGGAGTACTTCGTTGACTTGCTGCCTAAGGAAAAATGGCGGCCCGTCTTCCACCAGAATAAGGAGCGCTTAATCGGCGCGATGAGCCGCGAACTGGAGAAGATTCCGGGAGCGATCTGGAATTTTTCGCAGCCCATTTCCGACAATCTGGAAGAAGCTGTGAGCGGCGTGAAAGGCGCGCTGGCGGTGAAAATTTATGGCGACGATCTGAAAACACTGGAAGCGAAGGGAGATGAGATCGTCAACGTCATGAAGGATATTCGCGGAGTTGAGGATCTTGGCTTGTTTCGAGTGCTCGGCCAGCCGAACCTTGACTTTTCTGTTGATCGCGACGAAGCGGCCAGGTATGGGATCAACGTTTCGGACGTGCAGGATGCGATTCAGACGGCGGTTGGTGGCAATGCGCTTACCCAAGTGCTGGTTGGGGAACAACGCTACGATCTTGTGCTGCGCTACCTGCCTGAGTATCGCGATACAAAGGAAGCTATCGAAAAGATTCGTTTGTTGGCGCCGACCGGTGAGCGGGTTTCCCTGGCCCAGCTGACGAAAGTGAGCGTTTCTGACGGAGGATCGGAAATCTATCGCGAGGCAAACTCACGATACATTGCGGTGAAGTACAGCGTAAGAGGCCGGGACCTAGGAGGCACGGTAGAGGAAGCAATCAAGAAGGTGAACGCGGCCGTGAAGTTGCCGCCCGGTTACACGATTGATTGGGCCGGGGAGTACGAAAGCCAGCAGCGTTCGGCGCGACGCCTGTTGCTGGTGCTGCCTATCACTGTTCTGGTGATTTTTATCATCCTCTACTCCATGTTCCGCTCGATGAAATGGGCTTTGCTGATCCTCACCAACGTGGCCATGGCTAGAATCGGCGGGTTGCTCGCACTGCTGATCACGCACACGAACTTCAGCGTTTCATCCGGCGTGGGATTCCTGGCGCTTTTCGGCGTTTCGGTTCAGACGGGCGTCATCATGGTGGAATACATCAATCAACTCCGCGCCAGAGGTTACGCGGTGGAAGAGGCGGCAGTGGAAGGGGCCGTTCTGCGGCTGCGGCCGATTATGATGACGATGCTGGTTGCGACGTTGGGGCTGCTTCCCGCGGCGCTATCGCATGGCATCGGCTCGGATTCGCAGCGGCCTTTTGCGATCGTCATTGTCGGCGGACTGATCTCCGACTTGGTGATGAGCATTTTTCTTCTGCCGACACTCTACGTCTGGTTTGCGCGGTCGGGCGATCAGCTTCCTGTGCCGGAGGAAGAAGAAATATAGTGGAGGCGAATAGGATGGCGTGGTGCGGTTGCTTACGTCCGCGCGAATATCGAACGGCAGCGCGATGTTTTTAGGGCTTTCTGCCGAGCAGCGAGAGGATACAGCATATGAATAAAGCCGAGGTTTGCGCGCTCATCAAGCAACTGGCGATTATCCCCGCGATCCGTGTGTCTAACGCCGAGGATGCGCACTTCGCTGCGGAGGCCATCACCAAGGGCTGCATTCCGATCGTGGAGATCACCATGACGGTGCCGGGAGCGATGGGCCTGATCTCCCACCTGATTCGTTTCCATCCCACGGTGATGGTCGGCGCCGGAACCGTGCTGGATATCGAGACCGCGCAGCAATGCATCGGCGCGGGTGCGCACTTCATCACCGCTCCGGGATTCGACCGCGAGATCGTGGAGTTTACAGCAAAACAGAACGTCGCCGTGCTGCCGGGGGCGCAAACGCCAACGGAAGTGCTCACGGCGTGGAGAGCTGGCGGGGATTTCGTCAAGGTTTTTCCTTGCTCACTGGTCGGAGGCGACAAATACATCAGAGCGCTCACGACAGCGTTGCCGCAGATTCCATTGATTGCTGCTGGAGGCGTCACGCAGCAGACGGCTTTGGATTTGATGCTCGCCGGGGCCACAGCAATCGGGGTGGGAACGGATTTGATCCCGGCAGAGGCCATCGAGCGGCGTCAGGCCGCGCGAATTCACGAGCTGGCGCTGCGGTTTGCGGGATACGTCAAGGAAGCGCGGGCGCGAATTGAGCGGGCGAGGCAAAAAAGCGCGAAAATTCGGAAAATCACTGACATCGAAAACTGCGAGAAATCGTGAAGGTGTGGCGGCGGCCTCCCGGCCAGTTTGAGGTTGTCAAAAACGAACTAGTCCGAGGTTGTGCAAGGGGTCTGAGTGAACTAAGAAAGGTTAGCTAAGGAGGAGCGATGGGCGTAGTAACGATTCACCAAGCCAACACCAACCTTTCGCGCCTAATCAAGAAAGCTTCCGCGGGCGAGGAAGTGATCATTGCGCGCGGGTCGAAGCCCGTAGCGCGGCTTGTTTCAGTCGGAGAGGTGAAGGGCCAACGCCAGCCGGGGTCGTTGAAAGGCAAATTGCGAGTTGGACCAGAGTTTTTTGAGCCGCTCCCGAAGGGCGAGCTTTCACGCTGGGATTAGTCTAGTTGCGAGCGCTGCTCGATACGCATGCTTTGCTGTGGTGGCTCTCCGATGACCCGGCACGAACGCGGGCCGCTCGCAAATGATTGCAGATACCAAAAACACGCTGATAGTGAGTGCTGCGTCGGCTTGGGAAATCGCGATCCAGGTCAGGCTGGGAAAACTCGCGACTGCTACTGACTTGGCGGCGGATTTCTCCGGGGTAATTGAACGCGAAGGATTTCAACTGCTGGCCATTTCCGCAGAGCACGGTATTCGCGCCGGACTCTTGCCTGGCCCTCACAAGGATCCATTTGACCGAATGCTCATCGCTCAGGCCCAGTCAGAGAACATCCCGATCATAAGCAATGAGGTGTCGTTCGAAAGCTACGGGGTGCGGCGTCTTTGGTGAAACCATCGTGAACCGCATGGCTTTGCCACCGGCTGTCAGCGACGGAGCCCACTTCGACGGCATGGAAATAGGTTTCTTGGATTGTCGAGCGATGGTCCTAAACCCCTGCCAGGCTACTCCTCTGAATTATCGAGCTTGAAGTTTTTTGAAATGAGTGGCGCGCCCGGGCGGATTCGAACCGTCGACCTTGTGCTTCGGAGGCACACGCTCTATCCATCTGAGCTACGGGCGCAATCGGAAACCAGTTTGAGTTCAATGATTGTATTACGTTCTGTCGTGGGGTCGCAATGGATTGGAGCTGAGACTCTGCGCTGGAGGTGATTGGAATTGAAGCGACGGGCACGGCATGCCGTGCCCGTGCGGTCGGCCGGCAAGAGGTCGAGCCGTGGCGGGCGCGATGACGGCGTTAGTTGTGGCCGCCGGCTAGTTCGCGGACGATTGCGCCTACGAAGGATTTGGCGTCGCCGAAGAGCATTAGGGTTTTGTCCAGGTAATAGAGTGGGTTGTCAATGCCCGCGAAGCCGGGGCTCATGCCGCGTTTTATAACCATCACCGTGCGGGCTTTGTCGACGTCGAGAATGGGCATGCCGTAGATTGGGCTGGAGGTCTCGTTGCGCGCGGCGGGATTCGTCACGTCGTTTGCGCCGATCACCAGGGCTACGTCAGCTTGGGGAAATTCGTCGTTCACTTCTTCCATGTCTAAAAGCTTGTCATAGGGAATGTCCGCCTCGGCTAACAGGACGTTCATGTGTCCGGGCATGCGGCCGGCGACGGGATGGATGGCGAATTTTACGTCCACGCCTCGCTTGCTGAGTGCGTCGTAAAGTTCGCGGACTTTGTGCTGGGCTTGCGCGACGGCCATGCCGTAGCCGGGAACGATAATTACTTTGTTGGCGGCGCCGAGGATCGCGGCAGCTTCTTCAGCAGAGGCGCTGCGCACGGGGCGTGTCTGTTGCGCGGTGGCACTGGTGACCTGCTCCTGTCCAAACGCGCCGAACAGCACGTTGCTGAACGAACGATTCATCGCTTTGGACATGTTGACGGAGAGAATGAAGCCGGAGGCGCCGTCGAGCGCGCCGGCGATGATCAGCAGCTTGCTATCGAGAACGAAACCCATGGCTGCGGCGGAAAGTCCGGCGTAGGAATTCAGCAGCGAAATGACGGTGGGCATATCGGCGCCGCCGATAGGAATAATCATCAGCACGCCGAAAATCAGGGGGATTATTAGCATCAGCGGAAACAGATGGATGTGGCTGGGATCGTGAACGAGGTACGCCGCGATGCCGATCGCGACCGCCAGCAGCAAGAGGTTGACGAGGTTCTGACCTTTATAGGTGATGGGGCGCTGCGGCAGGATTTCCTGGAGCTTTCCCGCGGCCATGAGGCTGCCGGTGAAGGTTAACGCGCCCAAAATTACTTCCATGGAAAGCACGGACATCATGAAGGGCGGCACGTTGGGCGCGCGCAAGTAAAATTCCGCGGTGCCGACGAGCGTGACGCAGAATGCGCCGAAGGCATGGCTAAGAGCAGTTCGCTGCGGCACGGCGGTCATGTGCACCATGCCGAGCGGCACACCGATGATCGAGCCCAGGACCAGTGCGATGGCGATCCACTTGTATTCGATGATGTTGTGATTGAGCAGCGTGCCGGCAATCGCGAGAAACATGCCGATTTCGCCTGCGCGCACACCGCGGCGGGCGGTGGCTGGAGTGCGCATCCATACCAGGGCCATGATGAATAGCGCCGTCGCGACCAGGTAGACGATTTCGATGAAGGTGTCAGTTCCGAGCCAGGGAATCATTATTTCTTCGGGCCGCTGGATTTGAACATCTTGAGCATGCGGTCGGTGATGAGGAAGCCGCCGACTACGTTGCTGGTGGCGGCGACGATGGCGAGCGCGCCGAGGATGGTGGAAAGCGTGCTGCGATGTTCGCCGGTAAGAATGATGGCGCCGACGACGGCGATAGCGTCGAGGGCGTTGGTAAGGGACATGAGCGGCGTGTGCAACAACGGAGAGATTTGGCGAATGACTTCAAAACCTATGAAAGCGGCGAGCATGAAAACGTAAAGGCTGGTGAGCAAATCCATCTTCATGATTATGGTTTCTCCTGAGATGCGGCGACCAACGGCGGCAGTTTGTAAAATTCGCGCAGGCGCTGGTTGACGATTTCACCGCCGGTGGTGAGCAGCGTGTCTCTGATGATTTCATCGGTGGCGTCGAGACGCAGCTTGCCTTCTTTTACGACGTGCAGCAGAAACGCGGAAACGTTGCGGGCATACATCTGACTGGCGTGATAGGGAACTGTGCTGGCGAGATTGTACCAGCCGATGATGGTCACGCCGTGCGCGACGATTTTTTCGCCGGGCTGAGTGAGTTCGCAGTTTCCGCCGCGTTCGGAGGCGAGGTCCACGATTACTGAGCCGGGCGACATACTTTTGACCATATCCGCAGTCACGAGCAGCGGGGATTTGGTGCCGGGGACCACGGCGGCAGTGATGACGACGTCGCTTTCAGCGACAACTTTGCCGAGGAGTTCGCGCTGGCGGCGGTAGAATTCTTCGCCTTGGGCGCGGGCATAGCCGCGCGCGTCTTCGGCATCCTTGGCTTCGATGGGCAATTCGACGAAACGGCCGCCGAGGCTCTGGACTTGCTCTTTTGCGGCGGGTCGCATGTCATAGGCTGAGGCGACTGCGCCGAGGCGTCGCGCGGTGGCGACGGCTTGCAGTCCGGCGACGCCTGCGCCGATTACGAATACGCGGGCCGGGGTAATTGTTCCGGCGGCGGTGGTGAGCATGGGAAAAATTCTCGGCAGCGTGTCAGCAGCGATGACCAGCGCTTTATATCCGCAGATCGTGGCCATGGAAGACAGCACGTCCATGCTTTGCGCGCGGGTGGTGCGCGGCATCAGCTCGACGGAAAGTGCGGTGACACCGCGTTGAGCGATCTGTTGAATGGTGGCGAGGCCACCGAGCGGGCGGAGAAATCCTACGAGCACTTGATCTTTGCGCAGTAACGGCAGGTCGGCGTCGCCGGTCTTATCGTTCGAACCGTAGCAGAGAACCTGAGTGACGATATCGGCCGTGCGAAAAACTTCGGCGCGATCAGCGGCGATTCTCGCGCCCTTCGCCGTGTAGGTCGCGTCGGGATAGCCGGCTTCCATTCCAGCGCCGGCTTCAACGATGACTTCGAGCCCGCCTTTCGTCAGGGTGGGGATTACGGAGGGAACGAGGGCGACGCGCCGTTCACCGGGATAACTTTCTCGCGGAACGCCCACGATCATGAAACTTCCTCCGAAAATGAAAGCTTGATTGGCTGTCGCAGGAAAAAGCCTGCGGTGAAGGGGGTAAGAGAAATAGTGAGAGGTCGCACGCGCCTAAATGCGCCGTCCTGGAACTGCAGATCATACACCAGTCGGGCGAGTCCTGGCGCAAGTTCGTTGCGGAGCGTTCGGGCGGTTTGCGAATTCAAAGCCGCTTAGCTCTCGCGCGCAGGTCCTACGGAGCGTGAAAGGCCAACTGCGGATTCGACGGGGTCCGCCGTAGCCCTGCGACCGGTGACATCCTCGAAATGAATGCAGTAGAAAAGGGGGTTGGGAGTGTCCGCGCCGCCGCGTGTCTGGCTTGCCGCATACGCCGTCTGCCACCAGAGGGAGCGTCTTTCGAGTTGGAGTTGGGCTTGCTGTCGCGCGTGCTCGTATTCAGGAGTGTCCGGAAGTTCCTCGTAGCGTCCGCGGATGACGACGCTGGACCAGTGGAAATGGCTAAGGATTTCGTCAACCTCAACGCAGACCAGAGGATTTGAACGCATCCATTCGACCTTCTGTCCTACGGTGGTGAAACCGTAAAGCCGGTCGGGCGCGTGGGCAAAGTAAATGGGAACGATGTACGGTTGGTTGCGGAAGGAGCATGCGAGCCTGCCGAATCCCAGCCGCGCAATCATACTGCGGCAATCATCGCCGCTCATTTCACTTATCAGCATGTTCGGGACCCTCCGCCCAGTTGAGGTGACCCTTCGTCCAGTCGGCGGCTGGACGCGCCATTGGTAGCACGTTTTGCCTCACAATGCACGCCGCGCGCTGGCCCTGGGGTTTCGCGGACTACCCGCGAGCCAGGTTCTTGATTTGCTTGGCTAGTTTTTCGACTTGTTCGGCTTTTGTGACCATGGTCAGAGAGAGCACGTTTACGGAATCGGTTTTTTCGACGTCGTCCTTTAATTCCGCGGCGAGTGTGTAGAGCTTTTCGACGTCATCGTGGATCTGATCCTTATTCTGCTGCAGGATCTGCTTGGGGTCCGGCTTGGCGTTCGCAGTGCCGAAAGGATCGTTGCGGCCGTCGTAGACCGGCGCGTCGCCCTTGGGCAGCTTGGGGCTGGGATTTTGCGCGAAGGCGGCGCGGATGGCTAGCAGAGCCAGCGGCGCGGCGAGCGCCCAAGAAAATAGTTGGGTGATGAAATTACGCTTTTTCGGGTCCATAATGCGTGCTCCCGTTCGCGGAATGTGCTTGGGGTTTCGACCGGCCACGCCGCATAGGGCAGCTTGCCGGGTGGTATAATTCCGCTCCCTCTATCTTATGACTGATTCGTTCTCACGGTGGCTAGAAATTGCTGGGAAGACCGGCTTGCGTCTGCTGGTCATCCTGCTGTTTGCGATTCTGCTGACGCGCGCGCTGAAGGCGATGACGTTGCGGCTGGTGCAGCTGGCCAAGGCGCAGACGCGCGCGGGACAAATGCGCGAGCAGCAGACGCGCACGATGGCCGGACTGCTGTACAGTATCGGCGCCGCGGTCATCGGTTTGATTGCGGTGCTGATGGCGTTCGAAGTATTGGGCTTCGACATCGCTCCGGCGATGGCCACGGCGGGAGTAGCGAGCATTGCGATCGCGTTTGGCGCGCAGAGTTTGCTGAAGGATTTCATCAATGGTTTTTTCATCGTGTTTGAGGATCAATATGTGGTGGGCGATCTGATTCAGGTGAACGGCGAGACGGGGCGCGTGGAGCACCTCACGTTGCGGCGCACGGTGATTCGCAATCCGGCGGGAGCGATGGTGACGGTGCCGAACAGTTTGGTGGGGCAGGTGGCGAACCTGAGCCGCGATTGGTCGCAGGCGTTTGTGGATGTGACGGTGCCGGTGGCGGAGATGGTCGGGCGGGCACTGGCGACGCTGGAAAAAATCGCGGGCGATTTTCGCAATGACACGGATTGGTCCGCGGCATTGATTGATGGACCGCGCGTGCTGGGAGTCGAGGCGCTTTCTTTGGATGGCACGGTGATTCGGCTGCAAGCGCGCACGATCTTGAACCGGAAGGACGATGTGGCGCGGGAGTTGCGGCGACGAATCAAGCTGGGATTCGAGCAAGCGAAGATTCCGCTGAGGCATACGCATCAAGTCGTGCTGCAGGGCGAAGTACCGCAATCCGACGAGTAGACTCAGACAAGTAACTTCAACCGAATAACTGTGAATGATTGACTTCGATTGAGAGTGAGTAACTTCGACCGACAACGGAGGAGAATTCGATGGGACAAGTGACGCACGAGCAGGTGAATCTGATGTTGCGGCTCTACGACATCCGGCGTGAGCCGCGTTTGCGTGAGGCGCGGGATTGGTACGTCCGGAATTTCAAGCCGACGTCGCTGGAAGACGTCATGAATGTGGCGCCGCCGAATTCGCAGGAAAACGCATTCGTGCGCATGGTGTTGAGCTACTGGGATATGGTGGCGAATATCGTGAATCGCGGGCTGATTGACGAGGAGTTTTTCTTCGAGAGCACGGGCGAGCAATGGATGGTGTGGGAACGATTGAAACCGATCGCGAAGGGGTGGCGGGAGATGTTCAAGAACCCGCACGCTTTTGCGCGGCTTGAAGAACATGTAAAGCGGATGGAGGCGTGGCGCGAGAAGAACGCGCCGGGGAGTAACGAGGCGATGCGCGCGATGATGGCGTCAATCGCGGCGCGCGAACGGAAGCCGTGATGTAGCGCAGTTTTGGTGTCACGGGGCGTCACTGCCGCGCCAGGTACGGCGCGGATGTGGCGCCCTCGCTGCCGCCCAGAATATTGCTATGAGGCTTGGGCGAGTTATGGTAATTTCCTGCCCGACCCCCGCGATTGGTATTTTCCTTAAGGATTTCCATGCACCGGGAAGTTCCGACTTGAGACCCAGAACCTGAGAATTGCCCGGGGAGGAATGAGAAAGATGAATGCCCGCCATCCACTAACGTGCCTGACCGCGCTGCTGATCTGTTTGCTCCTGGCGATTCCCGTGGACGTTGCGGCGCAAGCCACGCAAGCGCAACATGCGGGGAAACTCACGGCCGTTTTACCCGTGGTGAACGTGATTCGCGGGCCGCAGCAGACTCCAGCTTCCACTTCGGAGGCGGTTTACTGGGGCGACGTGATTAACACCGGGCATTTGGCGCGCGCGCGCGTGGCGTTGGATGACGGCTCGGTGCTGAGCGTGGGTTCGGATTCGAATCTGACGGTGACGAAACATGACGGCGGGGCGCAGCAGACGGAACTCGATCTGAATTACGGACGCGTGCGCGCGAACGCCGTGAAACAGGTGAAACCGAACGCCAGTTTTCAAATTCGCACGCCGACCGGAGTTGCGGGTGTGGTGGGAACCGATTTCGCACTGGATTCGCAGGGAGACACGACAAGAATCGTGGTGTACGAAGGGAAAGTGAATTTCTGCGCCTACAAATCGAAGAAGAAGGAAGAACAGGAAGGCGCGCAGGGCGGCGCCGCAACTCAGGCACCGGGTCTGAGCGAGGAAGATCAACAGAACGAAAAGAACCACCGCGTGCTGGGTCCCTGTGTGATTGTGGGCGCGGGCGAGACTTCGAGTGTGCAATTTAATGCGGCTCCCACGCCCCCGGTGCCGGCGACGCCTGTGACGAGCGTGGATATGGCCAACGCGACGAGTGCCACCGGCGGAGCTGGCGGAGCGGCAGGCGGCCTTGGAGTCGCGGGTGTGACGGCGGTGGGCGTTGGCGCGGCTGTGGCCGTAACGGTTGCCGCTGTGGTGATTCGATCGGCGAGCAAAACGCAGACGTGCTCGTCGCCGGCTGCCGCAGCGCACGTGGTGCCGGCGGCGAATTGCACGGCGATCAACAACGCGGCTACGGGGAAGGCGCCTGGACAGCGGCCCTGAGATTCAAGCGACTGCTGATTTCGCCCGCAAAATTTTTTGGAGGCGCGGGCGGGAATCGCACCAAGCCTCGTCGTTGATGAGACGTAAGTTAATGAAAATACGAAACGCCAAATGAGACAAAAGAGCCAAAAAATCTGCAGCGAGGTACACGCGAGGTACACGAGGCCAATGTTGTCGGTACTCGTCGGGAATCGATAGCTTTCGAGCAGCAGAGCATTGGCTTGGATTGACTGGCTCTGAATCGAAACTTCCCACAACCCCGTTTCTGGATAGTTTCCGAGTTGCCGCCTACTCGCCCAGAACCTTGTCTTTCACTTCCCATAATGATCTGGGCCTGTTGTTGAAAACTATGAGAGCGGCTGACTGTTAGAGCATAACGGCAAATGCTGCAACGAATACGGTCAACCAGTTTCATGCGCCACGGCGGAATTCTGTCGCGGCGTCATGGCATTCCGCTGCTGCGTTGGCGAAATCAATGGGGCGTTTGCGCTGCGACGGCGCGTTCTTTCGCATCCGCGACGAATAAGGCGAAACGCGGATCGCCGTGGAGCGATTGGAGGTCGGGTCCCAATCATGTTGGTGATTTCGCGCAGTTTTATTGGACTGTAGATGTGGACGCACTATCAACAGAGGGCGCACATCGCAAGTACGCCCTTTTCTTCGAACCCTTCGAGGGACGGTTAACCGTCTGCCGTAAATGCCCTCAACCGCCTATAACGTTTGCCAGTCTTATGCGCGATGCGTGACGAAGGAGCACAGCAATAACACGCCCGCATGGTAATCGGCCAAAAGCTACGTGAACTTCGCGCGTCTCGACGTCTTTCGATGGGTGGCGCAGATAATATGGATCCCAATGAGATTACGCTAGCTTAGGTTGAGCGGCTTGCAACAGACCCACCCGCAAAATCTCTCGCGCAAATCGGGGATCCAGCCATCTTGACTCTGATTGCCGTCTTGCGTGGTGAGAAGGTACTCGCAAGGAGGGATGCAATTCTCGCATTGCGGTTGATCGGTTCGCCGCATGCGCTGAGCGCACTAAGCGACCAAGCGGCGCACGAAACCGACCCCCAGCTGCAAAAGTTAATCGCCCGATCCTTAGAAACGAAGCGCCGTCCGTAAGTGAACCCGCAACTCGAAGAAACCAAGGCACTAAGGCACCAAGGCACAGAAGCAGCTACTCCTGTCTTGGACGCTCGCTCCTTTCGCTGGGCGTGGCTGATTCCGGGAGCAATCTGCTGAGAAGTTCTGCTCCGCACCGCTCAATCGCCAGTCCGCCACGCATCGCCGGAATACCAGGATGGAGGAATTGCCCCGAATGGCAACGTGTCTGTTATCGGCCAACGAGCGGAGGCCAAAACAGAATAGACTTGCTACGCCACGGCATGATTGACTTGTATTGACTCGGCATAATACACTTGTATTCGCACGGCACAATAAACTTGTGATGGGGCGGAGATTACATGGCGGCTCCGAACGAAAAACTAGCTGAATCCCTCGATGTGCTAAAGGCACTTCAGGAGGGCGGCCATCGTGTGTTTAGGTCCGACGATTTCAGCCGCGTCCACAGGGAGCGTCTCGTCGAAAACGGATTTCTTCAAGACGTGATGAAAGGCTGGCTAATCTCATCCAGCCCCGGCGCGCGTCAAGGGGACAGCTCTCTGTGGTACGCCTCGTTTTGGGAATTCTGCGCGCGCTACTGCAGGGAGCGTTTCGGTGATGAGTGGTATCTTTCACCGGAACAATCGCTCTGGCTACAGGGCCAGAGAACGGTCATCCCGGACCAGGTCGTCGTGAACAGCCCGAAAGGCACGAACAATAAGATAGAGCTTCCATTTGGCACATCCCTGTACGACCTGAAAGTTCCTGCGATGCCGGCGACAGAAAATCTCGCGACGGGGGACGGCCTGCGCCTTTTTTCACCTGCGGCGTCGCTCGTGGGTGTGGGCGAGACCTTCTTCGCTCGTAATCCAGTCGAGTCGCAGGTGGTGCTGGCGAGCCTGCCCGACGCGTCGGACCTTTTGCGGCTCCTTCTCGACGGCGGCAACTCGACGAAAGCAGGATATATCGCAGGCGCGTTCCGGCGCATAGGGCGCGCGGAGCTTGCGGACGAGATTGTTCGTGCAATGAAGCGCAGCGGATACGACGTGCGCGAAATCGATCCTTTTGAAGCGACGCAAGCCGTCGGCAAGCCACGAGCAGGCTCGGCGCCGATCGTGGGCCGCCTTGAAATGATGTGGGAGGCGACCCGCGAGACGGTCATCAAGGATTTTCCAAAAACGCCAGGGCTTCCAAAAGAAAAAGACAGGGAGGCCTATCTTCGCAATGTCGATGAAATCTATCAGAGCGACGCCTATCACTCCCTCTCCATCGAGGGCTATTCAGTTTCGGCTGCTCTGATCGAAAGAGTTCGCCAAGGCGGATGGAACCCTGACCGGAACGAAAGGGACCGCCGGGATCGCGACGCGCTCGCTGCGCGCGGCTACTGGCAAGCCTTCCAGGTCGTAAAAGATTCTGTGAATAAAGCTCTAGCGGGAAAAAATCCGGGCGCGCTGGCTCGCGCCGAACACAAGGACTGGTACGGGGAATTGTTCCAACCTTTTGTCACGGCGGGGATGCTACGCGCGGGCGAGCTCGCGGGATATAGGAGAAATGCCGTTTACCTGCGAACGTCGCGCTATGTGCCGCCGAGGTGGGAGGCGGTGCGAGACGCGATGGCGGCGTACTTCGATCTCCTGGAAAAAGAAACCGAACCGGCAGTCCGCGCCGTGCTCGGGCACTGGCTATTCGGCTACATTCATCCCTATCCGGACGGAAACGGCCGCATGGCCCGTTTCCTGATGAACGTGATGCTGGCCTCGGGCGGCTATCCGTGGACGGTCATCCGTTTGAGGGACCGCAAGGCCTATCTCGCGGCGCTTGATCGCGCGAGCATCGATGTAGACATCAAACCATTCACGACGCTTCTCGCACAGCGCGTGCGATGGCCACTTGAGAAACACGATCTGACATTTCCCGATCAGGCGGAGAAATTTGATTTTGATCGCGAGGTCGTTCTTTTCTTCGGGCAGGACGGAAAGACGCGCATTCGCTGTGCGATCAGTAGGGAGTCCTTGGATGATGACTTCCGAGCTGACAACCGTGAAAAGGTCGAAGTGTTCCGGGAAAACCGCAAGGTCATCGAGGAAGCCGCCCGGCAGAAATACCTTGCCGGCGACACGGAGACGGACGGCTCCATCCTTATCCATTCGGGCGAGCTGGCGAAGTCACGGGCAGCAAGGAAGTAGGGACTATGGACTGGTTCTGGAACTGGGGCGGCGAATGTTTCGGGTATCGGGACGGGGACAGCCTGTTCACTTATTTCGGTAAGGAAGTTGGCAGATTCGACGGTGAGGAAATTTATGGAAGCCACGGCCGTTATCTGGGCGAAGTCATGAGCGACAACCGCCTAATCACGAGCCGTTCCAAAAAGAGCTGGGTGAAGGGAAGTTTTGGGCCAAGAAGGAGCGGTTCATATGCCCGCTATGCGAATTACGCTGGCTACGCGATGTACGCGGGCTATGAGGATTTTCCGGCCCCGGACACTTTCCGATAAGCGTGAATCATGGATGCATTCGAGCAGGTCGTTAGCGAGGTTCTCTGGATGAGCGGCTTCTGGGTCAGAACTTCTGTGAAGGTTGAGCTGACCAAGGAAGAAAAGCGCTTGATCGGTCGGCACTCGTCCCCTCGATGGGAGCTCGATATCGTCGGCTACAGCGGGCGGGAGAATCGTCTGCGGGTCGTCGAGTGCAAGAGTTTCCTGGACTCGGTAGGCGTCAGAGCGTGCGCCTTCGACGGCAGCGATCCAGAGGAAGCAAAACGGTACAAGCTGTTTAACGAGCCGGACTTGCGACGCATCGTCTTCAACCGGCTGTGCCTGCAATTCACGGAAGCCGGGGCATGCCGGGAGGCCCCGGAGGTCCGGCTATCGCTTGCCTGCGGCAAGATAAGGAACGACGCTGACCGCGCAAAAATTCGCTCTCACTTCGAGGGACAGGGCTGGGAACTGTGGGACGAGCCCTGGCTGCGCGAGCGTTTGCGGCAGATGGCAGATCGCGGCTATGAGAATCAGGTGTCTGCCGTCGTCGCGAAGTTGCTCCTCAGAGGGAAAGTCGATTGATCAAAGGATTCAAAACGTCGCCGACCGTCTCGTGCCTTAGTGGCAGCCGGTCGGATGAAGCCTCGCCAAAGAATTACTGTCAGTTGCCCTCCGGTGCACTCCAATGACGAGCAAGCAGTATTGGTTCTGGTCCGGCGCGGGTGAGCTTGAAACCGCCATTACCAACTGGCGAGCGCGATTGCAGAGGCTCTTTGAACTTGCGAAGATCCCCGACGGGCACGCCCACCGTTTTCGCGATACGTTTGCCGTCGAGCTGCTCCTGGCTGGAGTGCCAATTGAAAGGCTGTCTGTGCTGCTCGGCCATCAATCGGTGAGGATCACGGAAAGGCACTACAGTCCGTGGGCCAAGTCGCGGCAGGAGCAACTGGAAGCGGACCTGCGGAAGGCGTGGGAAAACGATCCGCTAGCCAAGGAAACCGAGAACACAAGGTACGCGACGGGTACACAGAAACTTGAAGACGGCGCCAGCCCTTATTTTATTGGGGGATTTGATGGAGGCGCGGGTGGGAATCGAACCCACGTATAAAGGTTTTGCAGACCTCTCCCTTACCACTTGGGTACCGCGCCTCGGTCATACAGTATATCGAAACCGTGCAACAGATTCAGCCCGGAACAGTTCGGACGTGAGTGTAAGGCCCCCCGACACAAAGATTCAATCCCCGGACGAAATGTGCGGCTATCGGATGTGCAACTCGTAGGGCATGCGGGCCTGCACGGGCTCCATTCGACTGACGATATGTTGGAGCATGGATTCGAGCGATTGCGATTCGCTCATATTGTTGTCTCTTTCGCGCTCGAAGAACTGCTGAAAAAATGATTTCTCTTCCGGATAGCGGACGATGTGGACCCTCTCAGTAGCCGGAATATTGGAGAGCTGCTTGGCGACTTCGATGGCGCGGTCGAGCCCGCCGAGTTCATCCACCAGGCCGAGTTCTTTGGCCTGCGCGCCGGACCATACGCGGCCCTTGCCGATCTTGTCCACGGCTTCAACGGTCATTTTGCGGCCTTGCGCGACGCCTTTGGTGAAATCCGCGTACGTGTCGTTCAGCGATTTCTGGATGTAGGCGCGCTGCGCGGGAGAAAAATTCTGCTGCGCCGAGAAGAGCGTGGCGTTGTCGCTGGTGGCGACGTAATCGGTGCTGATGCCGAGCAGCGTGTATAGCCCCGAGACATTGAATTTGCCGATCAGTACGCCGATGGATCCGGTGATGGTGCCGGGATCAGCCACGATTTTTCGTGCGGGCGCCGCGATCCAGTAACCGCCGGAAGCCGCGACGTCGGACATTGATACCACGACGGGCTTCACCTGGTTGGCCAGCTCCACTTCGCGCCGAATCACTTCGCTGCCCACCACCGAGCCGCCGCCGGAATCCACGCGCAGCACGATGGCCTTAATGCTGTAATCGTTGCGCGCCGTGCGCAGGTCGGCGGCCACGGAATCGCCGCCCATCACCGAACCGCCGCCGGGCGTGTTGCCGGAATCTCCGGAAACGATCAGGCCGGTGGCATGCACGACGGCAATCCTTGTGCCGCCTTCATTCGAGATGGAAGAGCGATAGCGATTCAGAGAGATGGGATTCCAGCCGTGGGCGCGACCTTTGAAATAATCCTGCAGCTGATCCCAATAGCCGAGACGGTCCACAATTTTATTTGTCACCGCATCGCTCGATGAAAACGGGCCGCGGTTTACCAGCGCTTCGAATTGCGCGCGATCCATGCCGCGGGCTGTTGAAGCGTCATTCAAATATTGATCGTAGATACTGTGCAGCAGGCCCTCGACTTCTTCCTTATGCGCGGGAGTAAACTGTTTTTCGGTGAAGGTGTTGCCGGCGGTCTTGAATTCGGCAATGTGATAGAACTCCGGGACGACTTTCAGTTTATCGAGCGTGCCGCGAAAGAAAATCGCTTGGGCCATCATGCCGCGAATGCTGACGGGCGCGGTGGGAACCAGCCAAATCTGCTGGCAGGCGCTGGCCAGATAATATTCGGGGTTGCCGATTCCGTCGTAACCGAGATAGCAGATGCTGGGCTTGCCGCTCTTGCGAAAAGCAAATAGATGGCTGCGAATTTCCTCGAGTTTGCCCCAGCCGGTTTCCAGGGGCGCGATGCGAACTACAAGGCCGGTGATATGCGAGTCTTTGGCAGCGGCGTCAATCGCGTCCACGTAATCGTGCAGCACTGGGACCGTGAAACCGTTGAAGGCGCTGAAAAAATCGGGAGCGCGCTGCTCTTCAATCTGGCCGGCGGCGTCTATCACCAGGACAGCGTTCGAAGGTAAGCGCAGGGTGGTGCGACCGGGCTTCGCCGCCACAATACACAGAATGACGAGAAAGACTGCTAGAACGATGATGACGATTGCACGGCGCTGGCCCCAGGTCATTTTGATTCACCTCGTCGAGGATTATTGCGCGGGGAACCGAGAATAAACAAGGTAGCACCGTGGGGCGGAAAACTCCACTTGAGGCTCAAGTCGGGGGAACAGTTGGTCTTCGTTGACTTGATTCTAGGGCCGACCTAAAATGTGCTGCTCGTGCCAAGTTCTGATTCACTCATCGGTCATTCCATCTCGCATTTCCGCATCGTGGAGAAACTTGGCGGCGGTGGGATGGGAGTGGTTTACAAAGCCGAGGATGTCAAACTCGGCCGGTTCGTAGCCCTGAAGTTCCTGCCCGACGACGTAGCCAAAGATGCGCAAACCCTCAGCCGTTTCGAGCGCGAAGCCAAGGCGGCTTCCGCTCTGAATCATCCGAACATTTGCACCATTCACGAGATTGATGACCAGCACGGCGATGTGTTCATCGCCATGGAGTTTCTGGATGGCGTGACGCTGAAGCACTGCGTGGCCGGCCATCCGATGGAGACGGAAGCGGTTCTGTCGCTGGCCATTGAGATTGCCGACGCACTCGACGCCGCGCACGTCGAAGGCATCATTCATCGCGACATCAAGCCCGCCAACATTTTTGTCACCAAGCGCAGCCATGCAAAGATTTTGGATTTCGGCTTGGCAAAGCTACAGACCAAGGCAGGGGCGGAAGCCGACGACGCGATGACGCAGGAGGCGGCGCAGTTGAGCACGCCCGGGACCCCCATGGGCACCGTTCCATATATGTCGCCCGAGCAGGCACGCGGAAAAGAACTGGATGCCCGCACGGACATTTTTTCTTTCGGTTTGGTGCTCTATGAAATGGCGACGGGAAAGCAAACGTTTTCGGGAAGCACCTCGGCGGAAGTTTACGATGCGATTCTGAATCGCACGCCGGTTGCGCCGGCGCGTCTGAATCCTGGCGTGCCGTCCAAGCTGGAAGACATCATCAACAAGGCTTTGGAAAAAGATAAAGAACTTCGCTACCAATCGGTGGCGGAGATGCGCGGCGACCTGGAGCTTCTGAAGCGCGAGGTGGACTCGGGCGGGGTGCTAACAGCCAGTGACGGGAAGGTTCGCGCAGTGCCCGCAGAGGCCAGAACACTCTGGAAAATTTTCATTTCCGCCATTGCAGTAGTGGTCATCGGTCTAGCTGCGGCCGCGTGGCTCTATTTTGCCCGCCGGGCGCAGGCCCTCACTGCGAAAGACACTATCGTGCTCGGCGACTTCACCAACACCACGGGCGACGCAATCTTCGACGACGCGCTGAAGACGGCGCTCAACATTTCCCTGCGGCAGTCGCCTTTCTTGAATGTGCTGTCCGACAGCGAAGTGGCGAAAAATTTGAAGTTGATGACACGAGCGACGGACACGAAACTCATACCCGAAGTGGCCCGCGAGCTTTGCCAGCGGGCGGGCAGCAAAGCTTACATTGCCGGAACGATTGGCAGCCTGGGCAGCGAATACGTGCTGGGATTAAAGGCGGTGAATTGCTGGAGCGGAGACACTTTGGCGGAACAGCAGGTGACGGCCGCGTCCAAAGAGAAGGTGCTGGACGCGCTGGGCGTGGCGGCAACCAAGCTGCGTCCTGAGTTGGGCGAATCGGTGGCTACGGTGCAGAAGCTGGATGTGCCGCTCGTACAGGCCACCACGTCTTCGCTCGAAGCTCTGCAGGAGCTCGGTCGGGGCATAAAAGCCGGCGACGAGAAAGGCTTCGCCGCATCGATTCCCTACCATCAGCATGCCATCGAGCTTGATCCGAACTTTGTGATGGGCTACCTGTCGGTCGCCAACGACTACTACAGTCTGGGCGAACTTGGACGGGCCAGCGAGTATTTCACGAAAGCGTTCCAATTGCGGGAAGCAGCCAGCGAGTGGGAAAAACTGGAAATCGAAGCCAACTACTACCAAAATGTAACCGGGGAGTTGGATAAAGCGACCGAGACGTATCAAAAAACGATCGAAAGCTACCCGCGAAATTTTGCAGCCTATAGCAATTTAGGCATCGTGTACGCACAGCAAGGGCAGTATGAGAAGGCTGTGGACGTCACGAAGCAAACCCTGCGGCTTGCACCGGATCGGGTCGCCGGGTACGCCAATCTCGCCAATTTCACCTTTGCCTTGCAGCGCTTTGACGAGACGCGACAGGCCATTTACGACGCTCAGGCGCGAAAACAGGATAATCTCGTATTCCACAATGCCCTCTACGCTCTCGCGTTTCTTGGTTCGGATTCTGCGGCAGTGGTCGAACAGCAACAGTGGTTTGCCGGCAAGCCCGATTCTGCGAACTTTGGGCTGGCGCTGGAGGCCGACACCGAGGCATACGCTGGTCATGTCGGAAAGGCGCGGGAATTGACGAAGCGGGCGGTGGACTCCGCTATCCGGGCGGACAGCAAGGAAAATGGGGCGATTTGGCAGGCCATTGCTGCCCAGCGAGAAGCCGCTTACGGCAATGCTACAGAAGCTCGGCAGTCGGCGGCAGAGGCTTTGGAGCTAGCCGCGAGCCAGGACGTTGAAAGTGAAGCCGCACTTGCCTTGGCCATGGCAGGCGACACGACGCGAGCAGAATCCCTGGCCGAGGACTTAGGTCAGCGCTACCCTCTGGACACGCAGATGGGGTCGCTTTGGCTGCCTGCGATTCGCGCGCAAGTGGCACTGAAAAAAAAGAATTCTGCTGCCGCCGTGAACGTTCTGCGAGTCGCGACGTCACCGCAGGAGCTGGGGCTGGTTCAATTCGTCGCGAATATTTCCTGCCTATATCCGACATATGTGCGCGGAGAAGCATACTTGGCAGCCGGACAAGGCAGTGCTGCCGCCGCAGAGTTTCAGAAGATTCTCGATCACAGCGGGATCGTGTGGAACTGCTGGACCGGAGCGCTGGCGCATCTGGGCGTGGCTCGCGCCAACGCGCTGCAAGCCCAAACCCTAGCAAGGGCCTCGCAAGGCGCGGATGCAGACGCCGCCCGCGACCGAGCACTAGCCGGCTACAAAGATTTCCTTGCGTTGTGGAAAGATGCCGACCCCGACATCCCCATACTCATCGCCGCCAAATCCGAATACGCCAAGCTCCAATAGCCGTCTCAATCGCGTGAAAAGCGAGTGGGGTATTCCCAGCTCCTGATAAGTCGTGGCAGCGGAAACTGGCCCACCACCCTGGAGTGGGAGCCTGGGGCGGGTGAGCTTTCTCGGAATGCGGGGCGGAAATACGCGATGAAAAACGCGGTCGGAGGTTATGCTAGGTGCGGCGAGGTGAAGCGGTCTTGAGAAACGGCGAATGAAAAAAATCAAATGGTGGGCGAGCGTCATTGCTGCTATGGCGGTGATCGCTTATGTCGCGACGGGACTCCGTTATGCGTCGTATGAGCCGCAGCGATCGGATACCTATCTTTGGGGCGTTTATCACGTGCATTCCACAATGTCGGACGGTCTGCAGTCGCCGGAAGAAATAGCGGCGCAGGCGCGTGCGAGTGGGGTGAGCCTGGTGCTGCTGACGGATCACGGGACCCCGAACGTCGCGTCGTCCAGTTTCCGCAAGATTATTGATGGAGTGACGATTGTGGGCGGGTCGGAAGCGAGCTTGCCGGATGGACACCTGACTTTTTTCGGTGCCCAGGAGGCGCCGGGGTTTCGTTTGTCGTCATTCCCGCCGGAAGCGATGGATGACGCGCGGGGATGGGGCGCGTTCCCGGTGTTGGCTTATCCCGATGATCCGGACTTTGGCTGGCGTTACTGGGATAGCGATTTGCGGCCTGGCGGGATTGAAGTGCTGAATCTGTTTACTTGTTTGCGCGCAGCGTCGTGGGCGGAGCGGCTGCGGCTTGCGATGTACTATCCTTTCTCGCACTTCTATTTTTTGCGGAGCATTGCGGTGCCGGTGGATTCTTTGGCGCACTGGGATGGTTTCTTGCGGCGGGGCAAGATATGGGGATTTGAGGCCTCAGATGCACACGGCGGCTTTCGCGTGGGTTCTTGGCTGGAGCTGAAAGTGCCGTCTTACGCGGATACTTTCTCGTTTGTGGGGATGGGGATTTCGCGGCGGTATGCGTCGGATCCGGAGGCGGCGGTGCGCAGCGGGGACTTCTTTAATTGCGTGCGCGGGGCGGGCGAGCCGGAGCGATTTCAGTTTTCGGCACATGAGGGTTTGCTGGATTTTCCTAGCGGCAGCGACGCGCCGGTGAATTCCAGTTTGCACGTGAAGGTGCAGGCCGCGAAGCAGGCGGTGCGCGTGGTATTGAGGAAAGATGGCGCGGTCGTTAGCGAAGCCGTGGGAGATCATTTGGATTTAGAGAAGGCTGGCGCAGGAGTGTATCGCGTGGAGGTTTTTCTGACGGCTCATCCCTTATTGCGTGCGGACGTGCCGTGGATTCTTTCGAATCCGATTTTCGTGGGGGTGGGGCGCGAGGCGCCGCCGGCGCGGCATTTCACGACGATTCGCGCGCAGCTCGCCGCGCCTATGGCGGCTAGCAGACCCGATTGACCCTTTGAAATACGAACGGCGGGGCTCGTCTGCTATAATCCGGTACTCACATTATGGATTTCGATCACCTGACAACCTTTCTGGAGATTTCGAAGCTGGGAAGCTTTTCGCGCGCGGGGCAGAAACTGTTCCGTTCGCAGCCGGCGGTCAGCGCGCAGATTCGTCAGCTGGAGCAGGAGTACGGCCAAAAGCTGTTCGACCGCGTCGGCAAGACGGTGAAATTGACGGCAGCGGGCGAAGCGCTGATTGTTTACGCGAACCGGCTGCTGAATTTGAAGGAAGAGTCGCTGCGGGCGGTTTCGGATCTTTCGAGTTCGCCGCGCGGCACGCTGAATATCGGCGCCAATGAAGCGACTTGTCTGTACGTGCTGCCGGATTTGTTCGCGGCCTACCACCGTCAATTTCCCGCAGTTCAAATCAGCATTTACCGGAATTTCAGTCGGAAGGTGATCGAGAAAATCGAGGATGGCACGGTGGACGTGGGGATCGTTACCCTACCGGTGAAATCGCCCAGCCTGAAGATCCATTCGATTTTCCGCGACCGGCTGATGCTGATGGTGAGTGCGAGCAATCCACTATCGCGCGCCAAGGGCGTCACGCTCAGCGAAATCGCAGAGCAGCCGCAGATCCTGCCGAAGACCGGTTACACGCGGCAGTTGTTCGACAAGCTTTTCCGGCCCTATCGCTCGAAATTGCGGATCACCATGGAACTCGCGAGCGTGGGGATGATCAAGCGTTTCGTCGCCGCCGGGCTGGGAGTTTCGATCATCAGCGAGAGTTTTGCCAAGGACGAAGTGCGTTCGGGCGAAGCGAAACTGATTCCTATTTCAGACGTGCAGCTCACTCGAGAGCTGGGGCTGGTTTACCGGCGCGATCGCACTCTGCCGCGAGCTGCAGCCGCGTTCGTGACGCTGCTGCGCCAACAGCATTTCCCCACAGAGGGCGGACACGTCGCCAGCAAGCGCTGACGATTCAGCGTAGCCTCTCAACTATTTCTCACATCTGAAATCCCGCAGTACGCGTACCATACATATACGGTGAACGGGGAAAGCGGGGAGCACCATGCTCGTTAAGAAAGCGCCCGATCTTACATATAAAGATGTGACGCCCAAGAGCCTGTACATGGGGCGGCGCAATTTTCTATTTGGGCTGGCTGCGGCGTATGGCGCAGTGGTGGGCTACAAGAAACTGACGCGGCTGCTGGAGGGTCCGGCGACGGGTTCGACGCCGGTGAAGTTGACGGGCGTGACGAAATGGCCGGGCAGCACGGACGAGAAGGAAACTCCGCTGGAAGATGTGACGCACTACAATAATTTTTACGAATTCGGTACGAGCAAGACCGATCCTGCGGCAAACTCCGGCAATTTTGTTACCACGCCGTGGAGCGTTTCCATCGAAGGCGAAGTAAAGAACAAGCGCACATACGCCATGGATGAAATCATGAAGCTGGCGCCGCTGGAGGAGCGGATCTACCGGCACCGCTGCGTGGAAGGCTGGTCCATCGTGGTGCCGTGGATTGGGTATTCATTCAGCACGATCATGAAGTTGGCGGAACCGACGTCTAAGGCAAAATTTGTGGCGTTCGAGAGCTACTACAGTCCGAAGCAAATGCCGGAAGGCGGCTCGGCGGGAATCGAGCTGCCGTATGTCGAGGGATTGCGGCTGGACGAAGCGATGAACCCGCTAACGCTGCTCACCGTGGGGATGTATGGCGAGACGCTGCCGAATCAGGACGGCGCGCCGGTGCGCCTGGTGATTCCCTGGAAATACGGATTCAAGAGCATCAAATCGCTGGTGCGGATACGCTTCGTGAAGGATCAGCCGCCGACGACCTGGAATATTTCGAACGCGCACGAGTATGGATTTTATTCGAACGTGAATCCCAACGTGGATCACCCGCGCTGGTCGCAAGCTACCGAACGCCGCCTGGGCGAGTTCCGGCGAAGACCCACGTTGATGTTCAATGGCTATGGCGATCAAGTCGCCAGCATGTACGCCGGTATGGACCTGAAGAAGTATTATTGAGCGTGAACCTCGCGTGAATTCCATCCTCACAAGCAAATGGACCAAGGTGGTGGTGTTCCTGGCGTGCCTGATCCCTTTCGGACAATTGCTGTGGCGCGCGTTTCACAATGGCCTGGCGGGATTTCCGGACAATATGGATTTCGGGCCGAACCCTATCGAATTCATAACGCATGCAACGGGGGATTGGACGATACGTTTTCTGATCATCACGCTGGCGATCACGCCGCTGCGAAAAATTCTGCGGCAGCCGCAATTGATTCGTTTTCGCCGAATGCTGGGGCTTTTTGCGTTTTTTTATGGCTGCCTGCATTTCGGCACTTGGATTGGCCTGGACAAGTTTTTTGCGTGGTCGGAAATGTGGAAGGACGTGCAGAAGCGCCGGTTCATCACCGTGGGATTTGCGGCGTTCGTACTGATGATTCCTTTGGCGGTGACTTCGACGGCCGGGATGATACGGCGGCTGGGCGGGAAGCGCTGGCAGACGTTGCATCGCGCGATTTATCTGAGCGCGGTTCTGGGCGTGATTCATTATTACTGGTTGGTGAAATCGGATCACCGCAAACCCCTCGAGTACGCGGTGATCGTGGGAATATTGCTGGCGTATCGGTTCGGAGCGTGGATTTATGGGCGGACGCATGGGGCTGGCGCTGGCGGCGCGGTTCGGCGCGAGCCTTTTACCGCTGAAACGGGGTAACCGCAGGCTTTCTCTGCGCGCCATGCGCACCATCGTCCTCGCTTCTTCATCGCGTCATTTCTGCTCCGGCGCCTCCCGTGAATCGGATGCATCCAAAGGTACGGTTGCTTATTACGTTGCGAGCGCGAACAATAGCGCTGTAGGACGAACATGGCTCGCGACAACTCAATGCGGATGGACGCGGAAGAGCTGGTCAACAGCATCACGCACGGCGTGGGGCTGGTGCTGAGCATTGCCGGTTTCGCGGTGTTGCTGACGCTGGCGATAATGCACGGCAGCGCGCTGCGCATTGTGAGTTGCGCGATTTACGGCAGCACACTGATCTGTGTGTACGCGGCGTCCACGCTGTACCACGGAATCGCCTCGCCGCGATTCAAACGCGCGCTGAAGATTTTCGACCATTGCGCCATCTATCTGCTGATCGCCGGAACGTACACGCCGTTCCTGCTGGTGAATTTGAGGGGCGGGTGGGGATGGTCGCTGCTGGGCGTGATATGGGGCCTGGCGATGGCGGGCATCCTGCTGAAATTTTGGTTCGTCGATCACTTCAAGATTTTTTCAACTGTGGTGTACCTGGCAATGGGTTGGCTGGCCATCATAGCGATGAAGCCCCTGATGCTGCACGTCTCGACGCCGGGAATTGCCTGGCTCGTTGCGGGCGGGCTGATGTACACGATCGGTGTGGCATTTTTCGCTGCGCCCCGCCTGCGATATGGCCACGCCATATGGCATGTATTCGTGATGGCGGGGAGTATCTGCCATTATGTTGCCGTGCTTTTGGCTGTGGTACTGGTAGCCAAGAATTAGCGCCGTTGCGGTAAGCGGACTGTAATTCTCCTCGCGGGACCAACGCAAATCCTTTGGAGTCGATGGACTTGAGTTTGCTCAGAGTCCATTTCCGGCTCAATGTTCGGCTAGTAATATGAGACAGAGGACGCGGATACAGCGATCTACGGATTGTCGCAGCAATCATCAGAGCGCAAACTCTCCGTCATATAAATTGCTGAAAATAGGTCGGTTGCTTTTGGATCCGACGAGTCTTCGAGAGGATTTGTCGAGTCATGCCGGTCGAAGCAGGCTGTGACCGGATGATTCGGGTTGGCCGGTCCGTTTCGGACACTGTTCCGAAACTGCCCTGTTGGGCAGGTGATTCGAACGCATCTGGTACGTAACATTAGTGCCACCGGTTTTCTCGCGTGAAGCCCAGGGCGGGCGACGGACTACAACGCGTTGAGTTTGCGCGGCGGACCATGAGTCATTCTCGTCTCCGGGATTAACAGATAATCAGCGAGGTCTGCTACTTGAGAAATCCCAAGCATTTGCTTCTGTGCGCTCTACTGACGGGGATGTGCGTTTCTCAATTCGCCTGCGGATACGCCGGCACTCCTCCAGGTTTCAAGACCAATCCCGGCGGCACAGCCCCGACGATCACGCAGCAGCCGGCCAGCCAGTCGGTGACGGCAGGTCAAACCGCGACTTTTTCCGTGATAGCGACGGGCAGCGCGCCGCTCGCTTATCAGTGGTACATGAATGGAGCCGCGGCGGGAACAAATTCGAGTACGTTTGCGATTGCGCAGACGACTGCAGGCCAGACCGGCGCGCAGATTTACGTTGTGGTGACGAACACCGACGGGTCGGCTACGAGCGCCATCGTGACGTTGACCGTAACTGCAGCGCCTACTGCTCCGACGATCACGCAGCAGCCCACGAACGATATTGTGACTGCGGGACAGACGGCGGCATTTTCAGTGGTGGCAACCGGTACCGCGCCTTTGACGTATCAGTGGTTTATGAACGGCACGGCGGCTGGTACGAATTCGAACCTGTTTTCGATTGCGCAGACGACGACCGGGCAGAGTGGGGCGCAGGTTTATGTAAAGGTGAGCAACGCGACGGGGAGCGCGACCAGCAACACCGTGACGTTAACCGTGAATGCAGCGGCGAGTACTCCGACGATCACGCAACAGCCCACGAACGACACCGTGACCGCGGGGCAGCCTGCCACGTTTTCGGTGACTGCGACGGGCACTGCGCCTCTGACTTATCAGTGGTTCATGAACGGCACGGCGGCGGGAACAAATTCCAGTAGTTTTTCGATTGCACAGACGACCACCGGGCAGAGTGGGGCGCAGATTTATGTAAAGGTGAGCAACGCAACGGGAAACGCGACGAGCAATACCGTGACGCTGACCGTGAATCCGGCGGCGCCGGTTGCTCCAGCGATCACGCAGCAGCCGGCGAACGCGACTGTGACTGCTGGGCAGCCGGCGACGTTTACTGTGACTGCAACGGGCACGGCACCGCTGACCTATCAATGGTTCACGAACGGAAGCGCGGTGGGAACGAATTCAAACACCTACACGATCTCGCAATCCACGCTGGCAGAAACCGGCGCGCAAATTTATGTGACGGTGACCAATGTGGTTAACACCGCCACCAGCCAGACTGTGACGCTGACCGTGAATGCGGTACAAGCTAGCACTGTGAATGTGCTGACTTATCACAACGACGTAGCGCGGACGGGTCAGAATCTGAATGAAAGCACGCTGACGACCGCGAACGTGAAATCCGCAAATTTCGGATTGGTGGGGAATCTGTCGGTGGATGGCGGCGTGGATGCGGAGCCTCTGTACGTCTCGAATCTCTCGCTTGCGGGTGGCACACACAACGTTGTTTATGTGGTCACCGAGAACGATTCCGTTTACGCCTTCGATGCGGATACGTTTGCGCAGTTGTGGCACGTTTCCGTCCTCGGCGCGAACGAAACTGCGAGCGATAACCGCGGATGCGGACAGGTCTCGCCGATTATCGGGATTACCTCGACGCCTGTGATTGACCTGAGCGCGGGTACGCATGGAAAGATTTTCCTGGTCGGGATGTCGCTCGACAACAACGGGAACTATCATCAGCGGCTGCACGCGTTGGACCTTACTACTGGTGGCGAAATCAGCGGAAGCCCCGTTACCGTACAGGCGACCTCTCCCACGACGAGCGGCACGACGACCTTCGATCCCAAGCAATACAAGGAACGCGCCGCGTTGCTGCTGCTGAACGGCGTAATTTACACTACGTGGGCTTCGCATTGCGACGATGGGCCGTATCAGGGATGGATCATGGGCTACAACGAAACGACGCTCGCGCAATCGAGCGTGTTGAACGTGACGCCCAATGGCAGCGAGGGCGCGATCTGGATGGCGGGCGACGGTCCCGCGGCGGATGCTTCGGGCAACATTTATTTTCTCGATGCGAATGGAACGTTTGACGACACGCTGAATGGAAGCGGATTCCCCGAGCACGGTGACTACGGCAATGCATTCATCAAGATTTCGACCGCCGGAAACAGCCTGAGCGTCGCCGATTATTTCACGATGTTCAACACCGACTCGGAATCGAACTCGGATGAAGATTTGGGATCCGGCGGCGAGATGCTGTTGCCCGATTTGCAAGACACACAGAACAATACGTGGCAACTGGCGGTGGGCGCGGGCAAGGACGGCCACATCTACGTAGCGAATCGCAATTTGATGGGCAAATTCAATACGAACAACGACAGCGCTATTTATCAGGAAATCGATTCGAACGGGCTGGGCGGCGGAGTCTGGTCCATGCCGGCTTATTTCAACAACGTGGTGTACTACGGCGCGGTAGGGGACCACCTGAGAGCGTTTTCCATCGCGAATGCGAAACTGAGCACGCCGGCGAGTTCTTTGACTTCGGAGAGCTTCGGATATCCGGGCACGACACCGAGCATTTCGGCGAACGGGACCTCCGCGGGAATTGTGTGGGCGGTGGAGAATAATGGCGGGGGCGTGTTGCACGCTTACGACGCGACGAACCTCGCGACGGAGTTGTACAACAGCAATCAGGCGGCGAACAATCGCGATCATTTTGCGGACAACAAATTCATTACTCCGATGATTGCGAATGGGAAAGTTTACGTGGGCACGCCGAATAGCGTGGCTGTGTTTGGATTGTTGCCGTAACGCGGCCTGACGCCGCGTGCGGAGCTGTGCGGTTACTTGGCCCGTCCAGAAAAAAGCAAATCCCTCGCTACGCTCGGGATGACGAACGCCGCACGTTGTGCGCCATCAAGTTCGTCCCGCATCCGCGGGACGGGCATCAACTTCTCTACTACTTTAAAGCCTTCTCGATTGCTGCGATCACCTCGGGTGAATCTGGTGTGACGTCTGGCTCGAAGCGCTTGACGACATTTCCGTTGCGGTCCACGAGAAACTTCGTGAAATTCCATTTGATGTCGCCGGTGAGCGCGGGATTGGCCTGCTTGGTCAAATAGGCGTAGAGCGGAGTCTGGTCGTCGCCCGTCACCGAAACCTTGGCGTACATGGGGAAGCTGACGCTGTACTTCGTCTGGCAGAAGGTTTTGATTTCCTGGTTGGTGCCAGGTTCCTGGCTGCCGAAATTATTGGCAGGGAAGCCGAGGATCACGAAGCCCTGGTCCTTGAACTTTTCGTAAGTGGATTCCAGCGCGCTGTATTGCGGAGTGAAGCCGCAGCGGCTGGCGACGTTCACCACCAGCACCGCCTTACCTTTGAAATTCGCGAGGGGCAGGGGCTTGCCGTCAATCGAAGGCAGCGTAAATTCGTAGATGCTCGAAGCTGCAAAAAGGGAAGCGGTCATCAGCAGGGCCACCAATCCTATAAAGTAGGCGCGGGGCATTCCACTTCGCAAAATGCGCATCTTGTCACCTCAGGGTCTTCGGTTCTCGCGTCGCTATGCGAGTAGCAGGATACCGCAGCAGAGCGCGGCTCGCAATTCCAGCTGTTTCATTCGTAACGCAACGCGACGAGCGGATCCACCTGCGTGGCGCGGCGCGCTGGAAAGAAGCAGGCGGCCAAGCCGACCGCGAGAATGATCACCGCGACGGTGGTGAAGGTCCACGCATCGGTGGGCTTGATGCCCGTCAGCTGGCTGGCAATAAAGCGCGTCAACCCTAGGCTGGCGAGAACTCCCAGGATGATGCCGGTCACAATCAGAGTCAGTCCATTGCGCAGGACCATCGCGAGGATGTTGCCTTTCTGCGCGCCCAGCGCCATACGAATGCCGATCTCGTGCGTCTGCAGCGAAACCGAATAGGCCATCACGCTGAACACTCCGATGACAATGAGCACAAGGCCGATCACAGCGAATGCGCCGAGGGCGACGAGTTCAAAATGTGGAGATGCATACTCCTCTTTATTCAGAATCGCGTCGAGCGAACCTGGTTCGACCAGGACGGCATCGGGATCAACTGCCCAGAGTTGCTGATGAATAGTGGCTGCCAGGGATGCAGGAGCAACGGCCGTTCTTGCAATGATCGTGCCGCCACCAAATCCGACGACGGAAAAAGGGATGTATGCCTGCGGCATAGGAGGCCGCTGCAAACTGTCGTTGCTGACGTCCGATACTACACCGACAATTTCGAAGGATGCGTCATGGGGAGCGTCCGGAAGCTGATCCAGAAGCCCGAATTTGAGCTGCTGTCCGACCGCATCGTCATAGCTGAAGTATTTGTGAGCGAGCGTGAGGTTGATTACCGCGACGTGGCGCGCGGAGTTGACGTCTGCATCGGATAGGAATCTGCCCCGTAACACTCGCAAGCCGAGGACTTGGGAAAGGTCTTCGCTGCAAGCATCGAGGAGGGTTTGCCAGTTTTCGGAATGAGTTTTCCCAAGGACATTCAATTCCGAAGGGGCTCCGCCGTAAGGAGGACGGGAAATGGTTTCCGCAACAGCGACGACACCCGGAACCGCCGAAACGCGCTGAAGAAATTGCTGATAAAACAGTTTTTTCTTGGTCACTGCGTCGATGCGGGCTCTAGGAAGAGTTACCTGGGCGACAAAGAGTCTTTGAGGATTGAAACCAAGATTCATGTGCGTCAGCTTGAAAAATGTGCGCGCCATCAGCCCCGCCCCAACGAGCAGCACGATCGAGAGTGCCACTTCCGAGACGACCAGCACAGCCCGAAGCTTGCCGTGGCGAAAGCCTCCGCCCGAGCCTTTGCTGGCGCCCATCAAGCGCGATTGGAGCTCACCGCGAAAGGCGTGGATCGCAGGTGTGACTCCGCAGAGGACAGTCGTTAGCACCGTCACCGCCAACGAAAACAGAAGCACCGTCGGGTTCAGCTCGATCACCGCCTCCTGCGGAAAATAGTAGTAGGGAATGAGGGGCACCATCCACTTGATGCCGATGTAAGCCAGCAAACATCCAGCCGCGCAGCCAGTTCCGGCGAGCACGGAGCTCTCCACCAGGAACTGACGGATCAGCCGGCCGCGGCTGGCACCGATGGACGCGCGAATGGCGATCTCCTTGTCTCGCGCCGTAGCGCGCGATAGCAGAAGATTTGCGACGTTGCTGCAGGCGATGAGAAGCAGCAACAGCACAGCGGCGATCAACGGGTATAACAGCTCGCGGAAGGGACCTAACGCTGCATCGGCGAGCGTCCAGGTGATGACGCTGAATTCTTTTGGATATTCTTTCGGATAAATTTTTGCGAGGTTGTGCGCCACCACATCGAGGTCGGCTGCGGCAGCCTTCATGCTGATGCCGGGCTTCAGATGCCCCAAAGGCCACACATATTCTTTCGCGAAAGTCGGGTCGTTCGCGATCTGGCCTTTATCCAGGGGAAACGGAATGAGTATTTCGTTCCAACCGGGCCGGAAGCGAGGAGGCATGACGGCGACTAGAGTTCTGGGCACACCATTCAGTGTGAAGCTTTTGCCGAGAATGTTCGGATCGCGATTGAATTGCTCGCGCCAGAGCCTTTCGCTCATCGTGAAAACCGGAGTGGCGCCCGGTTTGGTATCTTCGGGCGTCGGCAGGCGGCCCAGCAGCGGAGAGACGCCGAAAAATTCAAACGTATTCGCGCTCAGATAGCCGCCATTGAACTCGACAGAGCCATTTCCGGTAGCGTAGAGAATTTTTGTGTTGCCGAACCCGCCAAAGCCGGCGTTGACGTCGGTGAAGACATGATTCTGTTCGCGGTAGTCCAGAAATTCTGCAATCGTGTATGCGTTGCGACCTACGCTACCGGAATCAGCCGGGCTGTGAATCTCAAAATTGACGAGGTGGTGGGCGTCCTGATACGGAAAGGTGTTGATCAGAACTCCGTAGATTGCGCTGAAGATGATGGTAGCGGAGCCGATTCCTAGCGCGAGGGCGAGCACGGCGAGCAGCGTGAAGCGGCGGTCCTTGTGGAGGCTGCGGACGGCGTAGCGAAGGTCTTGCCAAACCCAACCCAGGAGTCGTTCCAGAGGTCACCTCCCAGATCCCGACTGCGCGCACATTATAGGCTTAGACGGACGTGCGTTTGCAACGAGCGTTAGCCGGGATCCACTGGGCTGCTGGGTTTGCGGGTGGGATAAAAATTGCGAGGCGTGGACTTGGACCGCGCGCCAAAAACACTAACGCCCCGTCGGCGCCGTGCTCGCCAACGGGGCGCCAGGGCTGGGCAAACTATGAAATCGGCAGCCGTTCCGTCAGGGCCTGGGTTGCGTTCGCGCCCAGGTCAAACATTGCGTTGAGCCCTTCGACCGACACCGCCGCCAGCGTGCGGCCATGGCCCGAATTTCGCACCACCAACTCGCTCTGGTTGGCCCGATACTTCGTCGGCACTTCGCGCACGCGTATGTTTAGGTCTGCGCCGTCGCCGCGGATGCTGAGCACATGGCTGGTCCCTTGCAACTTCACGGACACCAAGTACTGGCCGGCTTTCAAATTTTTGCCGGCGCACTTCGCGTTGTAAGGCAGCGTGACTTTGCCTTGAAAGTTGTCCTGTGTTTGGTTGACGTCGTCTATTTCCGCTACCAGCGCGGGCCGCGCGGCGTGGGCTTCATCGGCGGAGAACGGGAAAGAGTCCGGCATCACTTCGGATTGCGCGCGCGCCGTTACCGGCAGCATGCAGGCGAATCCCAGAGCCGCTGTGTACAACGAAATCTTCACTACCGTAGTCATTTTCATTTTCATCTCCTTCTTGCTTTCGATCTTTGAGTTCGAAACTTTCATTTAGATCCTCAGTGCACGCGCAGTTTCGTCTGAAACCCTAAAACGTTCAATGCAACGGAGGTCGTTTGTTGGTAAAAGGGAGATAAAGCCATAGGGGATTGAAAATACAGTGCTTATGCGGATTCTCGCGTGCTGGCTTGAGTTCTCGTCGCGCTCGAAGTAAACTGCGTCGCCCCAGCTTCTCTGATGCGCGACGAACTCCCTTCCGAAGGTAGGCTATCTTTCGACGCCTACCATGTTGATCTTCGCAGCGGCGAACTACGCAAGCACGGCCGGAAGATTCGGCTGGCCGGGCGGCCTTTTCAGATTCTCGCGTTGCTGCTGGAACAGCCCGGCGAATTACTCACGCGAAAGGAATTGCAGAGCCGGCTCTGGCCCGCAGACACGTTCGTGGATTTCGAGCACGGCGTGAACGCCGCCGTGCAGACGCTGCGGCGGGCGCTGTGCGATTCGCACAAGAATCCGCGTTATATCGAGACGCTGCCGCGCCGCGGTTACCGTTTTATCGCCGCTGTGGAAAGGATTCAGGTGGCCGCTGCGGCGAAGGATTCGACTTCTGTTCGTGATACGACACCGGCCGTTGCTGAGTCTCGCGCCGAATGGGTCGGGCAAGTCGCCACCATCCGCGACGAGGACGGCCGGAATTATGTGCTGCTGCCGGTCACGGAGGAGATTCTTCGTGAACTGCGCGATTGCGAAGCGTCAAAGGACGACCTGGGGATTTCTCTTCTGGTCGCTGCCGAGAAGCTGCTGCTCGTCGAATGTGGAACCAGAGTAAAAATTCTGGACGCAAGCAATGCCGTTTTCGGCTGCAAAGTGCGAATCCTGGGAGGCCAATTCGTCGGCGAACAGGCGTTCGCGCTTCGTGCTCATCTTTCAGATCTCCCGTAAAACCCCAAGCAACGATCGCAACGTGCGGCTTCAGTGGCTAAAGCCGCGCGCTTTCGAGTCACCTATTTGTGCGATGGCTCCTTGCAATTATTCTTCGTCGGGATGAATTCCCAGGTCATCGTTCATTTCGCCGGCTTCGAGTGGCCGGATGCACAGTTGTTTTTGGTCCGCGCTGCATTGATATACCTGGTAGGCCGGCAAATCCTCGGGCTGAAGTTCGTAGGAGCCGTCCTCCATATTCACGGCGTCATCAAAGCTGAACATCGCGTACAGGTTGTGCGGCGTCGTGCGCACGCGGAATTGGGCTGACGCCGGCTCGTAATTGCCGTAGCTAAAGCAGTGGCCGATGCAGGCACGATCGGCGATATGTTGCACCAGGATGCGCGATTCGGGGAACGGCGGTTTAAGAGTGGCGAAAATGCGCGAGTTGCGCGGCACGGTGCGTACGAGTTGCTCGACCTGCGCCTCCATGTAATTGATGGTCCCGGTATCCTGATACAAAAATGCGAAAAATATAGCGGCGATCGCGCCGCACGCGAGCACGTGCCACCTGCGTGGCTGCAACGCGCCGAGCAAGGTGCAGAGCAATACCGCGGAAACCGAGGTGAGGCGCTCAGTGAGGAGCGCGAGCGCGGATGGTTGCTGCGGGAAACGGATGCCATCGGGCAGCAGGATTACTGCCAGCACGACGATTATGTAGAGCTGCAGTGGAATCGCGAGCTGCCCCCAGTTGAGCTTGCCCCAGGGCCGGCTGAAGAATGCTGTGGCGAGTGCGCACAAAATGAAAATCAGTAGCGCGAATTCCGGAATCACGTAGCGTGGGCCGAATAGAAGCAATTGATCCGAGCCGTTGAAAAAGTAGAAAGGATCGTCGCGAGCCTGCACGATATCGTGGTGCCAAAAATAATAGCGCGCGGCGTACAGCACCACGCCCGCCGCAGCCACAAGCAAAATCTGATAGCGCCGGGGAATCGCATCCGCGATCGCCACGTACGCCGACGCGGCCACCAGCCATGCGAAGCCCAGCGGATGCGCCAGCATCGCGAGGGGCGCGAGCGCGATGGGGATCAGGCGTTCCCAGCCGCGGCCACGCCAGAAAATCGCGATCCCGAAAAACGCCAGGCCCAGCGAGAGGTAGAAATTCAGGAAGCCCATTTCGAAGGAATAGCCATAGCTGAACATGGCGATCGTGGGGCAGAGCAGCCAGGGCGCGCGCCTGCTGGCGGCGCAGCTGAACGCGAAGGCACCCCAAAAGAAAATCAACACGGCGAGCGACACGGAAATTTTTTCGGCGGTGTGCAGCGATACAAAACGGCCGAGCCCAACGAGCAGATAGTCGAAAAGCACATTGTTCCAGCGCGGTGCGAGCCACAGGCCGGGCGCGTGGCCGTTGCGGATGAGTTGCGCGAGCCACGCATTGTAAAGGTGGCTGCCCAAATCGCCGGCAGCGATATTGCGGTGCCAGAAAACAGGCGCGAGAACAGCGGCGGAAATCAGCAGTAGTCGCAACACGTATTGCCGCACGAATGCGATCGATTGCGCGAGGATCGTTCGGTTCGGCTCCGTCCGCGGATTGTTTTCCACGATTTCGTTTTCAGCAGGGCTGGTCGCGTTTGCGTGGCTGTGCTGCGTCAAGAAGGGCGCCTCGGCGGGTGCGAAGGTGTGCGCTGCATTGATGCAAACATATCACGAGATGAGTTGACGGCGGCCGGTCAACACGCTGAGCGCTGGAGAAATGGTGCTGCGGCGTGATTTAGGAATTCGAAGGCAACGTCAGCGGCGCCCGCCTAAGGAAAAGCAGGCGGCCGCTACAAATTCAAGAGCAGCGGCGACAGCAATGTGCCCGAATCCCGGCGAGTAGTGATATAACGATTTCGCGGTGGTGCCCCGAGGCACGATAGTGTGCGGGAGGACGATTATGAGCGATTCTAATATTTCCGATATTGCGAAAAAGGCGGTGGGCTGGTCCATTTTTGTGAGCGTGGTGATGATTGTGGCCGGAATCCTGGCGATTGCCATGCCTCTGGAGGCCGGCCTCGCCGTAAATATTTTCGTGGCCTGGATGCTGATTTTCGCGGCGGTGGCTCATTTTGTTTTTGCGTGGTTCACGCGGCGTACCGGGAGCGTGTTGCTGAAGGTGCTGCTAGGGATTCTGTATCTGTGCGTGGCGATTTACCTGCTGGATCATCCCGCGCGCGGGTTGGCCACACTGACCCTGGCATTGGCGTTTTATTTGCTGCTCGAGGGAGTGTTCGAGATCGTGCTGTATTTTCAGCACCGGCCGGCTGCCGGGTCGGGCTGGTTCCTAATGGATGGGATTGTGACGCTGATCCTCGGCGGAATGATTTGGGCGACCTGGCCGTCGAGCACCGAATGGGTGGTGGGCACGCTCGTTGGAATCAGCATTTTCTTTAGCGGTGTGACGCGGTTGATGATTTCGCTGGCGGCGCGGCGGGTGGTGACGAAGGTCGCATAGGCGCGAGGTCTTAGCAGCGACGGTCCCGCTCCGCGGGACCGCAATTGATCGTCGGCGCAACACTGCTGGCGCCCGCCGCGGTGGACGCCGCTACAGGTGCCTTACCCAAGACTCGAATCCACTCTTGAATTTTTCGTGCTGGATGCGCGCGAAAACTAGGCTTCTTGATCGTCTTTCTTCGGTGCGTAGGGGTACTTCGGCGGTTTCTGCATGTGGGAAGTTCGATAGGCTTCGAGCTCGTCGTCCGTCAGATTGAAATGCGTCTTTACGGGATGATTTTCCGTCGCGGCGAGCTCCAAGTGCAGGCGGTGGGAGCAGATGTCCGGCGCATCCTGAAAACGGACGCGGCGGGTGTTGAATGCTTCGTTGGGAATGGTCAGGGTGAATTCGCGCGGTTCGGTCGCGGATTCGCGAACGGTGAAGGTATATTCACGGCCCTGGGGCTTGGCCTCGAAACCGACGAATTGCACGATGACGTTGTTGTTGCTCATTTTCCAGCGGCCGCCACGGCTACCGGCGCCGCGACTTTCTTCACGCGCTTGGCGCGCTTGCGCTTCGGCGGTGTGCCTTCGGCGATCTCGACGACCATGATGCTGGTAACGAACTTCTTCATGCCGTGCAGATCGAAATCGATAGAAGTGCGGTCGTTATCGGATTCGGTGATGACGCCCAAGCCGTATTGGAAGTGCTTGATGTACTGCCCTTCGGGAAGTGCTTTCAACGAGGCTCCTAAGACCGATGTTGCGCGTGCGAAAAAAAAGGGCGAACCGGCAAAAGCCGGCTCGCCCCTCTTCGACTAGAGGCTAGTGACGTTCGCTGCCTGCAGACCCTTCGGTCCACGGGTAACTTCGAACTCAACCGCTTGCCCTTCGTTCAGCGACTTATAACCTTCCGCCTGAATGGCCGAAAAGTGGACGAAAACGTCCTCGCCGGACTGGCGCTGGATGAACCCAAAGCCCTTGCTGGCATTGAACCACTTTACTGTTCCTTGTTCTCTCACTGATTTACTTCCTTCTTTTTAAGCTATTTGTTTGCTTCTCGACCGCCTCCAGCCGTAAAGCGAAAGAGGCTGCAAGTGTGAACTTGCAGCCCCTTCAATCGAATCTAAAGGTGTTACAAGAGCAACAAACGCAGCCCAAACATAGCATGGTTTCGCGCTGCACCCTAGTGAATTCGTAGGGGCAGTCGCGCAGCGAGCGGTAGAAGAGCGTCGGCGGTTTCTTCGCGCTTCCAATTTGCGCCTCGCGCTTGCGGGCGCGCGGGGGGATTGCCGTCGCAATTGTTGGATGCCGTGCCCCGGGAGTATGATGAGCGCCTTCCATTCGGCCGATGGGGCGGCTGTGAGCCAACCCTCGGCCTCGGTGCGTTGCAGGACGCTCTTTTGGAGGCACGCCATGAACAAAAAGCCCCTCATGATTGCCGGCGGCATCGTCTTAGTCTTGTTGCTGATCGTTCTGGCGCTGCCGCTGTTCATTAACGCCAACCAGTTTAAACCAACCCTGGAAACACAGTTGGCCTCGGCTCTCGGCCGCCAAGTTGGAATTGGTGACATCAGTCTGTCGATCTTTTCGGGTGGAGTTACGGTCTCGGATGTTTCGATTGCGGACGATCCCGCCTTCAGCAAGTCGCCGTTCCTGACGACTAAGTCGCTGAGCGTGGGCGTTGAACTGCTACCGCTAATTTTTTCGAAGAAGCTGGAAGTGCGTTCGCTCAGCGTGAAGGATCCGGAAGTAAATCTCATCCACGCTGCGAACGGAACCTGGAACTATTCGACCTTGGGCGGGAATGCTGGCGCCGCGAAGAGCCCAGTGCCGGGTCAGGGCGGCGCGTCCAGCGCGGAAAAGTTGAGCGTCGGGAAACTCAGCATCGAGAATGGGAAAATTATCGTGAGCGCTGCGGGTTCCAGCGCGAAGCCGAGCATCTATCAGAACGTTGACCTGGAAGCCTCCGATCTTTCCTACACTTCGCAATTTCCTTTCAAGCTGACGGCTACGGGCCCCGGAAACGCCGCCTTAAAACTGGCAGGGAAAGCGGGGCCGATGAATTCGGCGGATGCGTCGTTGACGCCGCTGAGCGCAACCCTGGAAGTGCAGCACCTGGATCTGGCGAGCACCGGCTTTCTCGATGCTTCCTCTGGAATCGGCGGGGTGGTGGACTTCAAAGGCGACCTGAGCTCCGACGGGAGCCAGCTGAATTCCAAAGGCACGGTGAAGGCGACGAAGCTGAAACTTTCCGCGGCGGGCGAGCCTTCTTCTGTTCCGTTGAATGTTGATTACGCCACTACTTACGCGCTGAAGAGCCGATCTGGAAATCTGAACCAGGGAGACATTCACATCGGCAATGCGCTGGCACGTTTGAACGGTGCTTACAACACTGCGTCGGAGACGGCCAAGCTCGATATGCGTCTGAACGCGCAGGCCATGCCGGTGACTGATTTGCAGGGATTTCTCCCAGCGGTGGGAGTCGTGGTGCCGCCCGGCTCAAAGTTGCAGGGTGGGTCGCTCACCGCGAACCTGACGGTGAGCGGCCCTGTGGACAAGCTGGTAGTTTCCGGACCGATCAATCTTTCGAATGCGAAGCTGGCGGGATTCAGCTTGAAATCGAAACTTGGGGCGCTTGGGTCGTTTTCCGGACTCGGCGGCAGCGGCGGCGGTGGATCGGATACGGATATTCAAACGCTGAGCGCCACCGTGAGAAACGATCCATCGGGAACGAAGATTGATAGTTTGAATCTGGTAATGCCTTCGCTTGGAACGGTGACGGGAAATGGAACGGTCAGCGCGGCGGGACAGCTCAATTTTAAGCTGGTGGCGAATCTATCGGGCGCCGCGGGAGCGCTAACTGGCGCGGTTGGCGGGGCAGGTGCAGGCGGCGCAGTGGGTGGCGGCAAGCTCGGCATGGTTACTGCGCTCGCAGGCGGTGGGCGAGGGGGCAGCGGTTCGAGCAACGGAATTCCATTTATCGTGCAGGGAACCACGTCGAATCCGCAGGTGATTCCCGATGCGAAAGCAATCGCGGTAAATGCCGCGAAGAATCGCGTGCCCGGCGGAAGCGGCACGACCGGGGCGGCGGCCGGCGCCCTCGGTGGTTTGTTCGGGAAGAAGAAGACGCCGCAATAGCCCGAGATTTTGTTGATCGCGGCGCTAACGATCAAATCGAGCGCAGGTGAAGGACTGGCGCGGTTTAGTGCAGGGAATTGCCAGAACCCCTTGAGAACAGCGAAGCTTCAGCGTCACTAAAAAGCGTGCGCAGCGCTCGCACTACGAAGCGAATCAGGATCGCGATCACGCAGAGCGCGAGCAAAACGATCACCGATGCGATGTAGGGATGCCGCGTGACGATCCACATCAGAAAAATCACCAGCGCATCTTCGGCAGTGCTCAGCGCGAAATTCGAAAACGGTTCGGGCGAATGCACGATGGCTGCGCGCGCCGCCGTCTTTCCGCCATGTGCGGCGAGAGCGATCAATCCGCCCGCGAACGTGGCCGCGATCTGTTCCCACTGAGGCAATTGCGAGGTCGCGGCGTAGGCGAGAAACGCCGCTACCGGGACGCGCACGAACGTGTGAGCGGCATTCCAGAGCAAATCGAACACCGGAATCTTGTCGCCGATAAACTCGAGCAGGAACAGCACGCTGCAGATCGCGATAATTTTCCAATCCTGCAGCAGGTGCAGCACGGGCGGCAGCGCCAGGACGTTGAACCGCGCGAGCAGGCCGAGCATACCGACGGTTGCGTACACGTTTAGACCAGCGGAAAAGCTGACGACCACCAGGATCGCGGTTAGCTCGGTGCCGGTAGGGATCAGCGGAGATAGAAGCGCCAAGCTCATGGATAGGAAGAACACGCCGCGCAGGGCAGTTGTAGCGGCGGTCCGGCGATGCGGGACCGCCATCGGTGATAGACGCAACATCGATGGCGAACTAAAGTGCGCCGCTACCAATTCAAAGTAGAAGCCGCGCGGCTACTTGGTCGCCGTGTGCTTGGCGATTACCAAATCTTTGATCTTGTCGTAGGTGGCTTTGGGGACGACTTTTTTTCGCAGCAGGTCGGTCTTGGCGCGATAAGGGCGGTTGTCAATGATCTTCTGCGAATACGCCGCGCCGATCCCTGGCAGCGCGTCGAGCTGCTCTTTGGTGGCCGAATTCAGATCCACCAGGCTGGCGCTGCTGGGAGCCGCAGCCGTGGATTGCGCTGCCTGCGCTGCCGCGGTATGGCTGTACTGCAAAACGGGACCGGAAAGAACGAAGAGCAGCGATGCCGCGAGCACGGCAAACGAAAGCCCCAGTTTTCGCTTCATGAATAAGCTCCTTTTTGCAACGCGACCGGAAAATTTCAATAGCTCGTCTCGGCGCCAGCGACCCGCTACGCCTGTGCGCTTGCCGCTGCATACAATACCACCGACGGGCATTTTGATTCCACGGCTCACAAGCGTCTAACTCTTGCGACACGTCCAAGCGACGCGTCCATGCGATGCGCCTCAGTTCCGGCCGTATAATGAAGGCAGTAGCTGCGTTATCCAACAGCCGGCCAGACCGCAAGCGGAAATAGGCATCCGCGTGTTTTGCCGGCAGGTTCAGTTGTAGATCCCTCTTTGCGTTGAGGCATCCCCTTCGTGGTTCGGTACAGAGCGCGAACTGGCGCCGGTACCCGTGTGCCCGTGCGAGAGCGCGCACATCCGAACCGGCCGCTGCTGATCGGGCGATTTGCATCCGGGCGTGCTCCTGCGAGGTGCGGAGAATGAAGCGCATTCTGTTCGTGGATGACGAGCCGAGGGTGCTCGAGCAATTGCGGCAAATCCTGGAACCGCAAAAGGGCCAGTGGGATATGGCCTTCGCTCAAGGCGGCGAAGCTGCGTTGATGCTGCTGGATGCGACCCCATTTGACGTGGTGGTTTCAGATATTGCGATGCCGCGAATGGACGGCGCAGCGTTAATGAAGACGATCTGCGAGCGCTATCCGGCGATTGTGCGAATTGTGCTTGCTGCTCCGCAGGAATTGGGCGAAGCATTGCGCGCCGTGCCGGTAGCGCACCAGTTTCTGCTGAAGCCGTGCGACCCGAATATGTTGCGCGTGGCGGTGGAGCGCGCAACGAGCCTTTCGAACATCCTGAGCAATAAATTGCTGGCGAACCTGGTGGGTTCGGTGAAGGACTTGCCGGTGCTGCCGCGCACCTATATGGCCCTGCGGCAGAAACTTGCCGAACCGGAGGCATCGATCCGAGACGTGGTGCACATTGTCGAGCAGGACGTGGCGATATCCGCGAAAATTCTGCAGCTGGTGAACTCGGCGTTTTTTGGATTGCCCCGGGAAGTCTCTTCGGTAAGAACAGCCGTGGGCTTTCTGGGAATTGAGATGCTGCAGAACCTGGTGCTTTCCGCGGGAGTTTTCACCATATTCGATCAGTTGGCGCAGCTTCCGGGTTTTTCTTGCGAAGAGCTCCAGGCGCATTCACAACTCACTGCGAAAATCGCCGGACAGATTCCCGCGTCGGCGCACGTGCGCGGGATTGCCGTCGTCGCCGGCATGCTGCACGACGTGGGCAAATTAGTGCTAGCGACGCGCGCCCCGGCGCATTTCAAGCGCGCGCTAGAAGGCGCGGAGACCGAAGGGCTCCCTTTGTATGCGGTGGAAACCGAGCTGATGGGAGTTTCGCATGCCGAAGTGGGCGCGTATTTGCTGGGGATCTGGGGCCTGCCGTCGCCGGTGGTGGAGGCGGTGGCGCATCATCATCATCCCGATCGCGTGCCGCAGGATTCCCTCGATGCAGTTGGCATCGTGTACATCTCAAATATCTTGGCGCATCAAGCTGCGGATGCCGCGCAGTCATCCGGTTCCCTGGCGCAGGTGGCAATTGATCCGGAGTACCTGGAGAGGCTGGGCGTCACCGAGCAGTTTTCCGGCTGGCAGGAGATGGCGAAGGCCAGCGCCGGTGTATTGCACGTTGAGAGCTAGGATCGAGCTGAAAGGCAGGCCGCACCGCCACTGAATCGCTTCGCGAATTTACACGTTGAAGGGCTGCAACTAGGTTCCTCGTGCGATGTTTCCTTTCTGAATAGTGAGTAAACAACCCCCGAGCCCGTGAATTTTGGTTACAATAGCGCTCGCGGCGGGGTGGTGATTCTTGTCGGACCGGGTTGGCAGGGCAGGTGGGGTAGGCAGAGCTGTCGAAAAAATCGTCGCAGCAGACCGCTGGCGCCGGCGTGGATTTCTCGGCGTCCTGTGCGCCGTGGTTCTGAGCATCGCGCTGGGGCCGCTGCTCGCCCAGCAAATATCGTTGCGCAGGTCGCGCGCCGCGCGCGAGGCGGGTTCCGTTGAGCCGGTGCGCAGGCGAGCTGAGTGGTTTTTTCGGCAGCGCGCCAGCGCGAACGGCCATATCCCAAACAATCTCTTGTTGCAAGCATTCGCGCGGAACCGGAATATGGTCAGCGCGAACGGCACTTTCGTTGAGCGCGCCGCCGCGCTGCGGCCCGCCATTTCGCCTTCGCTGAATTCCTGGACGCCGCTTGGCCCGCAACCCACCGCGAACACCGAGTTCTATGGGAATGTTTCCGGTCGCGTGACAGCGCTCGCCGGGGATCCTTGCGACGCAACGGGCAACACCGTGTACGCGGGAGGCGCGGACGGCGGCGTGTGGGTGAGCTTCAACGCGTTGAGCGGCAATCCAGTCACCTGGCAACCGCTCACGGATAACCAGCCGTCGCTTTCCACCGGAGCGCTGGCGCTGGTTCCGCGGCCATGCGAGACGTTCAACGGCCACGCGCAAAGCAATTTGATTCTCGTAGGCACGGGCGAATCGAACTACGCGCACGATAGTCTTTACGGCGCGGGTGTGTTGCGCTCTTCCGACGGCGGCCAAACGTGGACGCAGGATTCCACGTTTACGAGCAGTGCTTCGCAGGGACCGGGCGCGAGCGGGCCTTACATCGCGGCACTGGCTGTGCAGCCGCATGAGACGAATCCGGTGGTGCTGGCGGCGGTGCAGGGAACGGATTTTTCCGCAGGCGGAGCGCTGCCTTCGGGCCTGTGGCGGTCTACTGACGGTGGGAATACATGGAGCCGTGTGCAGCCGGGTGGCGGGGCGAGCAGCCCGCCATACAATCCCGCGACCGACGTGAAGTTTGATCCTAGCGATTCGTCAGGACAGACGGTTTATGCGGCGCTCGGCGATCTGAACGGTGACGCAGATCCGCAGGCCGCCTGTGCGAGCGCGCCCTGCAACGGCGTCTATATCTCGCAGGATGCCGGAATGACCTGGAATCGTGTGACGGGACTCGACGCCGCTTCGACGCCGTCGTTGTATGGCAGCATTTCGCTGGCGATCGCTCCGGGCAGTTCGCCTGCGACTTCCATTCTGTACGCCGCGATCGCCGACGCCAGCACGAATTCAGATAATCTTCTCGGCGTTCTCTCCGGCAGCGGAATTCAGCCCAATGGTAGCGGTCCTTCGTTCCTCACGATTTTTCCCAACCCTTCGAATTTGCCGGATTTCTGCTCGCCGCAGTGTTTCTACGACATGAAACTCGCCGTGGTCCCGGGCACGTCTGGACAGACGGTGTTTGCGGGCGGTTCCGCGCAGCCGCACGCCGGCAAAATCAAGATTGGCAATTCGTCGCTGTATCGCTCGCTGGATGGCGGGAATACCTGGGGCGATATGAGCATGGACGGCAGCGGCAACGAGACCTCGATCCACGTGGATATTCACGCGCTGCATTTCGCGGTGGGCTCCGGCGGCGTGGTGCTCGCGATGTTTGCCGGCAACGACGGCGGCGTATGGGCATCGCAAGATGTGTTCAACCCCGCGACGGCACCCGGCAATCAGCACTGGGCCGACCTGAATACCGAGACGGGCACTGCCAACACCTCGCTGAATCTGACGCAGTTTTATCCTGGGATTTCGATCCATCCTGCGACCGACCAGATTATCTACGGCGGCACGCAAGGAAACGATGTGCAGCAATTCAGTGGCTCACTGGTGGCGAGTGGCACCGAGGCTTGTCCTTACGATGGCGGCTATACCGCGATTGACCCGCAAACGCCCAGTACGATTTATGCGGCTTGCAGCTATCTGAGCAGCCCCGGCACGCTGACTAAAAACATCCTGAACGGCGTTCCGGGCATGGACGGAATCAATTGGCCGGCGATAGACAGCAGCGGAATCAATTTCACGGACAATGCCGATTTCATCCCCCCTCTCGTTCTGGACTACAAGAACAGTCAAAATTTATATTTCGGCACGTATCGCTTGTACCAGACGACCAACGCAGGAACGAGTTGGTCGGCCATCACTTCCGATCTGACCAGCGACAACAGCCAGAATTTCGTCACCACAATTAGCGTGGCGCCGAGCAATTCGAACACGATTTACGCGGGGACATCCGATGGACGGATCTGGCAGTCCGCGCAAGCACTGAGCGGCGCGACGGACATTCACATGGTGAACCAGAGCAATCAACCGGGACGAAGCGTGACGGCCATCGCGGCGGATTCCGCCAATCCGAAGGCGGCGTTCGCAGCCTATTCCGGTTTTTCTTGTCCGGGAGTAAATGGATGCGATGGGCTGGGCCATGTATTCTTCACGAATAATTCCGGGGCCTCTTGGCTGCAGGTGGATGGTGACTTGCCCGATGTGCCCGTGAACGACATTGTGATTGATCCCACCGATGCGACGGACAACACGATTTACATCGCTACCGATTCCGGCGTTTACGCCAGCGCGAACGCCACCGCCGGAGGCGCAACCACTTGGAGCGTGCTGCAATCCGGTTTGCCGAATTCGCAAGTGCTGGCGCTCAGATTGCGCAACACGTCGCGCACGCTAGTGGCGGCGACGCACGGCCGCGGCCTCTGGAGTTTGCTCTTGCCCAATCTTCCGAGTTTCGCGTTAACGGAGCTAAGCCCCACAGCGGCCAGCGTGGGTTCCGGATCGTTTCAGTTGGCGGCCACAGGCAGCGGGTTCACATCGCAATCGGTGATCAATTTCAGTGGCAGCGCACTGCCTACTACCTTCGTCAATTCGACGAGCCTGACGGCCGCGGCGCCCGCCACTGCGCTGAATTGCGGTGGCGGAATGCCGGTAACGGTTTCCGATCCCACGCTAGGCACGACGAACTCGCTGACTTTCAGTTCCGTCGGTACGACTTGCGATTTTTCGTTTGGCGCAACGGTTCCGGCGAGCAATGCGACTACCGCCGGCGGTTCGGCGAGCTACCAGGTGAACCTCAACGCCGTGGGAAACCCTGGCGGCGTGGTGCAACTTTCCTGCAGCAGCCCGCCCGCGGGCATCACTTGCAATTTCACGCCGAACCCGGCGACGACTTCCGCCACGGGAACGACCGTGGCGTTAGCGGTCTCCGTCCCGGCAGCAGCGAGCCTGCCGGTGCGACCGCTTGCGAGCCCGCGCTGGCCGAAAATCGAGTCCCTGCAGTTCTCCTTGGCAGCGATGCTTGCGATTTTTGTTCTGTTCAAAGCGCGGAAGAAATTCGATCGCTCACGCGCGCGGACGGTCTTTGCGTGTGTGACGGTGATGGTGCTGCTTGGGCTGATGGCGGCCTGCGGTGGTAGCGGAGGTGGCGGAACCGGGCCAACCCCGCAAACCTACCAGATCACCATCCAAGGCGTGGGCGGAAACTTCCAGCATTCAACTACGGTGCAACTCGTGGTAGATTAGCCCCGTCAGCGCGCCAACCCGGCGCGGCTGTCTGGCCGTAGCCGCTTTTGGATCGGGAGGAGTTCCGCCATGACCTGCCCGCAATGCAACGAACACATCCCCACAAAATTGCTTTGGACTCCCGCAGGCCTTTCCGGCGTGGTTTGCCCGCATTGTCAGGCGGCGCTGTCTCCGAAGCCGATTTCGGCGATATTGATTTTCGCAGTTTCTTTCGGCTTGGGGGATCTGGCGCTGATGTTTCTGCGGCACAAGGGCGCGGAATTCTGGCTGGCCTGTTTGGGATTTTTCGTGGTGTTTGCGGTGGTCTTCGCGCTGACGGCGCCCGCGTTTCTGCGCTTGCGCTTGAAAGACCATGGCGACCCGCATCTGAGCGGCCACCGCGCGTGAGCCGGTGCGACGGTGCGCGCTGACGTGCTAGAACGTTCGCTATAGCATCTGGCGCAGTACGTACTGCAGAATTCCGCCGTGCTGGTAATAGGAAACTTCAAACGGCGTGTCTATACGCGCCAAAGCGTTAAAGCGAGTTTCCTTGCCTTGTGCATCGTGCGCCGTGACCTTCATTTTCTTGCGCGGCTCGAAATTTCCCGCCAGTCCTTCGATCGCGAATATCTCCAGCCCCGTCAATCCCAATGATGCGAGGGTTTCTCCCGGCAGAAATTCCAGCGGCAATACGCCCATGCCTACGAGGTTGCTGCGATGGATGCGTTCGAAACTTTCCGCCAGCACCGCGCGGACACCCAGCAGAATCGTGCCCTTCGCGGCCCAGTCGCGCGATGAGCCGGAGCCGTATTCTTTCCCAGCAAAAATAATCAGCGGCACATGCTCGTCGCGATATTTCATGGCGGCGTCGTAAATTGGCATTTTCTCGGCGCCGGGCTGGTGAATCGTCCACCCACCCTCGGTTCCGGGCGCCAGCAGATTGCGCAGACGGATGTTGGCAAACGTGCCGCGCATCATCACTTCGTGATTGCCGCGGCGGGCACCGTAGGAATTGAAATCCTTCGGCTGCACTCCGTGCGCGATTAGATATTTTCCGGCGGGCGTATCCGCGGGGATGGAGCCGGCGGGAGAAATGTGGTCGGTGGTGACGCTATCGCCCAGCACGGCGAGCGCGCGCAGGCCGTGCAAATCCTCCAGCGCGGCGGGCTGCAGCGGCATGTTTTCAAAATACGGCGGATGCTTGATGTATGTGGATTTTTCGTCCCAGGCGTAGAGATCGCCTTCGGGGATCGGCAGCGCGCGCCAGTGTTCGTCGCCGGTGAAGACGTCAGCATATTCTTTGCGGAACATCTCGCTGGTTACAGAGGAGCGCATGGTCTTCTCGACTTCGTCCGGCGTCGGCCAGATATCGCGCAAATAAACCGGCTTGCCCGCCTTGTCGTTCCCCAGCGATTCGTTGACGATATCGAAATCCATTCGCCCGGCTAGCGCATAGGCCACCACCAGCGGCGGCGAGGCCAGATAATTCGCGCGGCACAGCGGATTGATGCGGCCTTCGAAATTTCGATTCCCGCTGAGAACGGAGACTGCGACCAGATTATTGTCCTTGATCGCTTTTCCGATGGCGTCGGGCAGCGGGCCGCTGTTGCCGATACATGTAGTGCAGCCGTAGCCGACCAGGTTGAAACGCAGCGCGTTGAGAGACGGCCAGAGGCCAGCCTTTTCGATGTAATCGGTCACCACTTTTGAGCCCGGCGCGAAACTGGTTTTCACCCAGGGCTTGGTTTTCAGCCCGCGCTCGACAGCTTTTTTCGCGAGCAACCCGGCGCCCAGCATCAGCGAGGGATTCGAGGTGTTCGTGCAGCTGGTGATCGCCGCGATTACAACCGAACCATCCGCCAAATCGAATTTGTCGCCGTTGTTCTGCACGCTGACGTGTTTCGGCTGCGCGGTCAGCGTCTTTTCAAACGACGCTTTGGCTTGCGTCAGCGGCACGCTGTCTTGCGGACGCTTGGGTCCGGCCATGGTTGGTACGACGCTGGCGAGATCGAGTTCGAGCCGGTCGGAGAAAATCGGGTCCGCGGTTTGATCCGTGCGGAACAGGCCTTGGTCTTTCGTGTAGGCCTCGACCAATCGAACGCGTTCGTCATCGCGCGCGGTAAAACGCAGATACGCGAGCGTCTCGCTGTCCACCGGGAAAAAGCCCATGGTCGCGCCATATTCTGGCGCCATGTTGGCGATCGTCGCGCGGTCCGGGAGCGTCAAGCTCGAAAGACCTGTGCCGTAAAATTCCACGAATTTTCCAACGACACCTTTCTTACGCAACATCTGCGTTACGGTGAGAACCAGATCGGTGGCCGTCGCACCTTCCGGCAGCCGTCCATGCAATTTGAATCCGACCACTGCCGGTATCAGCATGGAGAGCGGCTGGCCGAGCATGGCTGCTTCCGCTTCGATCCCGCCGACGCCCCAGCCGAAGACCCCGAGGCCATTCACCATCGTGGTGTGCGAGTCCGTGCCGACCAGCGAATCCGGGAACGCCAGCCGCTTGCCTTCGTGTTCCTGACTGAATACAACGCGCGCCAGATATTCCAGATTGACCTGATGGCAAATGCCGGTGTCCGGCGGGACGACGCTGAAATTCTGGAATCCCTTCTGACCCCAGCGCAGAAACGCGTAGCGCTCGATATTGCGCTGCATTTCCAGATCGGCGTTGAACGCAAATGCGCCCTCGACACCGAATTTATCCACTTGCACGGAGTGGTCAATCACCAGTTCGGCGGGCAGCAGCGGATTGATTTTTTTCGGATTGCCGCCGAGGCGGCGCATGGCCTCGCGCATGGCGGCAAGGTCCACGACCGCCGGGACGCCGGTGAAATCCTGCAGCAACACGCGCGCAGGCATGAAGGAAATTTCTTTTTCTGTCGCTCCGGCCGCACTCGAAGGATCCCAACCCGCCAACGCGTGGATGTCTTCGGAAAAAACGAACTGGCCGTCTTCATGCCTTAGCAGATTTTCCAAAAGGACTTTCAGGGAAAAGGGCAGCCGCGAAATATTGCCGATTCCGGCGCGCTCCAGCACGCTTAAGCGGTAAATGTCGTAGGAATCATTTCCCGAGCGCAGCGCGGTTCGCGTGCCAAACGAGTTTTTCTTTGCGGAGCTCATGCGGGGATTAATTCTCCTCTCTGCCGAACCATTCATTTTAGCGCACTACCGCTCGGGTTCTGGCGCGAATTTCGCGCCAGGCTATACAAATGTGCGCATGAGCTGAAGCCGCGATTCGGAAGGGAACTGCGTTCGATTTTTCTAATGTTTGGGAGGCACGTAGCTGTCGGGAAGTTTCGCGCCTTCGCCGAAGAAATAAGTCTCCATTTGCTCTTCCATCACCTGTTGCGATTTCGGATCCAGCGGATTCAGGCGAAACTCATTCATCAGCATCTTGGAATGTTCCACCCACAGCTTCCAGGCTTCTTTCGAGACATTGTCGTAGATCCGCTGGCCGATGGGGCCCTTCCATGGAATGCGATCGAGGCCCGGCATTTCCCGGCCGAACTTTACGCACTTCACGATGTGTGGTGCTTGCGGCGCGGCTTGCGCCGAGGCGCCTGCGCCCGAATTTCCTGAATTCTTCTCGTCGGCCATGAACGTCTCCTTGCAGACTGTGCTGCAATTCAAGATACTGCATCGGCGGGCGAAATTCCAGTTGAGGGTCCGCCAACGAGCGGCACCGGGCCTGCGCTGATGTCCTGTAGCAGGGCATTCGCAGAGTTATGATAGGCTCTTGTGGAAGGCCCTTTGTTTTAATAAAACACATGTGTGAGTCCGGCCGGATAGCGCCGGGCTACCGGGAAAGTCATCATGAATACGAAAGCAACCGTTGCTTCCGAAACTGCCCAAGCAGGCGGCTTCTTCTGCGAAGTTCCTTCCGATCCGTGTGCGATTGTGATGTTTGGTGCGTCGGGCGATCTGGCGCGCCGCAAATTGTTGCCCGCGCTTTACGATCTTTCGTTCCATGCTTGTCTAGGGCCGCGTTTTCGTTTGTTGGGTTTCGCGCGCACGGAAATGACCGACAACGATTTCGTGCAGAAGGCCGGCGAATTTCTGCCCAGCGGCAATCAAGAAGGGGCCGACGACGGCAAGAAAGCGGAGTTCCTCAAATGTCTGCGCTATTTTTCGGGGAATTACGACGATCCCGAAACGTTTCGCCGATTGGCGCAGCGCCTGGGAGAACTCGATAGCGAAGGGCAGCTGGGTGGGAATCGGCTTTTTTATCTCGCCACGCCACCGGAAGTTTATCTGCACGTGATCGAGCAGCTGAAGCAGGCCGGGCTCAACAAACCTAAGAGCGAAAAATCTTGGGCGCGCATCATCATCGAAAAACCGTTTGGACACGATCTGGCATCAGCAAAAGAATTGAACAAGCGAGTGCTGGAAGCGTTCGACGAATCGCAGGTCTACCGCATTGACCACTATCTGGGCAAAGAGACCGTGCAGAACATGCTGGTCTTCCGCTTCGGCAACGGCATCTTCGAGCCGCTGTGGAATCGCAACTATATTGATAGCGTGCAGATTACCGCCGCCGAGCAGCTGGGCGTGGAACGCCGCGCGGCGTTCTACGAATCTGCCGGCGCGCTGCGCGATATGATCCAGAGCCACGTCCTGCAGCTCACTTCGCTGATCGCCATGGAAGCCCCGGCGACTTTCGATGCGACATCGGTACGCAACGAGAAGATTAAAGTTTTGCAATCCATCCGTCCGTTTAGCAAGGAATCGGTTTGGAAAAATGTGATTCGCGGACAGTACGGGCCTGGTCAGGAGAACGGCAAACCGGTTCCGGGATATCGGCAGGAGCCGGGAGTGAAGCCGGATTCGGCAACGGATACATTTGTGGCATTGAAGTTGCAAGTGGATAACTGGCGATGGAGCGGCGTGCCCTTCTATCTGCGCACCGGCAAACGCCTGGCGCGGCCGCTCACGGAGGTTGCGATCCAATTCAAGAGTGCACCGCACATGGTCTTTCGCGGCGAAGACCACGAAACCAATTCGCTGGTACTGAATATTCAGCCCGACGAAGGAATTTCGCTTTCCTTTGGCGCGAAATCGCCGGGCGCGCAGATGCGCATTCAGCCCGTCACCATGGATTTCAAATACAAGGATGCGTTCGGCGGTGGCTCGCGCCCCGCGTACGCCACTCTTATTAACGATTGCATCCGGGGCGACGCCACGTTGTTTGACCGCGCCGACAGCGTCGAGGCAGCCTGGACATTGGTGGACCCAATCCTGGAAGCATGGAAGAATGCCTCGCCGCCGCCTTTCCCGAATTATCCGGCCGGAAGCGATGGCCCGCGGGCGGTCGAAGATTTGACGGCTATCGATGGCCGTCACTGGCGCCCGCTGTAGGGACATCGCATGTTCATGTACACGCACTGCACGCTCGATTTTCTAGTTCGGAGGCGTAGATGATTTTGGCGGGCGACCTGGGGGGGACCAAGGCTAACCTTGGTCTCTTCGACATAAAGGCAGGGAAACTGGTTCGCGTCGCCGACAGGCGTTATGCCACGCACCAACATTCCGGACTGGAAGAAATCACCAGCGATTTTCTGAATGGGGCTGGAGCAAAAATCACCGCCGCATCATTCGGAATCGCCGGCCCAGTCGTCAACAATCGCGTGCAGGCGACGAATTTTCCCTGGGTCGTGGACGGCGCGAGCGTTGCGTCGCACCTGCACCTGAATCACGTGCGGCTAGTGAACGACGTGGAAGCTGCGGCTTACGGCATCGGAGTGCTGGAACCGAGCGAATTGGAAACGCTGCACGCCGGAGTGCCTTCGCCGCGCTCCACGCAAATCGTGATCGCGGCAGGCACGGGATTAGGCGAAGGTATTTTGTTCTGGGATGGCCACCGGCACGTCCCCATGGCTACCGAAGCAGGCCATGCGGATTTCGCTCCGAACACTTCGCAGCAAGCGGACCTATGGAAGTTCTTGAACACGCGCCAGGAATGCGTGAGCGTAGAAACAATCTTATCCGGCGGCGGATTCCAGCGCGTGCACGAATTCTTGAATCCAGACGTGAGGCATCCGGGATTCGATGATGATAGCGAGGATCCCGCGCCAGAAATCACGCGCCGCGGCCTGAGCGGCGAATGTCCGGTGTGCGCTGCTACCTTGGATCTGTGGGTAGAAATTTACGGCTCGGAAGCGGGCAATCTGGCGTTGCGCACCATGGCGCGCGGCGGTATTTACATCGCCGGCGGCATAGCCTTGAAAGTGCTGCCGAAGCTGAAAAACGGCAAGTTTGTCGCTGCGGTGAGGCACAAAGAAAAACTCGAATCTTTCCTCGTGCAGATTCCCGTGCACGTAGTATTGAACGAGGAATGCCCGCTGCTTGGCGCCGCCTCGGTGGCCTGGAAAAACCTCTAGCCGTCCGCCGGATTCGTTTTAACGCTGCTGCACGACTCGATGAGAATCCGCAGACGCGCGGATTCTCGGCCCTCCGCGCGTGAGAACGATGGTTCTCCGTCCAAACACAGGCCGCGGCTCGGCTGCCGCTTACTCGAAGCTACCTGTCACACCCTGGAACCCGTGGCTGGCCTGCTTCAGCAGCCACTTCGCGACGCGTGCCGCGTCGTAGCAGTAAGCCACGTTGTAACCGAGCGTCGAGAAGCAGTGCGGTTCGCAACCCTGCTTCATCTCTCCCAGCTGCTTCACATCGAATTTCTGCTTTTCCACCGTGCCCCAATCGTAGCCCGCGTTGTACATCGGAAAACACGGCGCGAGTGTGCCATCGGTGCGAATGATCAGCCAGTTCTGGCCGGCGCGGCAGCCCCAGTGTTCTCCGACGCCCCGCATGAAGCCCTTCATATTCTGCAAGCGCGTAATGGAGTCCACCATCTTGTAGCCCTGGCGCTGCTTATCAATGAGCCAGTCGAGCAAATCATCCACCATAGGAAAATCTTCGGGGCGAATGTAGGTGTCGTTGGCGTCGAGATGCTTGAAATGCGGTTGCTCCATCATAGGCGCTTCGTTGATGTGAAAAGTGAGCGAGATGCCGTTGTCGTGAGCGACCTCGACCAGCTGTTTCACATCCTCAATATTCGTGCGGCAGATATTCGTATTGAAGAAGACGGTGTAGCCGTAGCGATACTGGCGCCGCACCAGGTAATCGAAGTAGGAACTGACGTGCTCGAAGGCTTTCGGCAGGCCCGGCTTTTCCTTAATGGTATCCACCGCGAAATTGATGGTAGCGATGCCGGCGTCGCTGAGGCGGTCGATGACGTCGGGACGCAGCAAACGCGCGTTCGTTGCGAGATAAACCCAAAAATCTTTCTTCGCGGCGTAATAAACGACCTTATGCACAAAATCCGGGCGCACCAGCGGCTCGCCGCCGGTGGGAGCCAGCACGCGGCAGGGCGTGTCGTGAAGCCAGTCGATCGCGCGGCGGGCGGTGTCCTCGGTCATGCCCTTAACGCGATTGTCGTACGACCAACAGTAGTGGCAATCCAGATTGCATTTCCACTCGGTGAAAAGATACGCAATGATTGGCTGAAAATCTCCGGGCAGGATGCGCGATTTGAAGTACGGAAGCATCCAGCCGCGCATATTCTTAAAAATACGCGACGCCGGCCAGTGCCGCTTGCCGGTCTGAAGCACTTGATCGTGCGCGGCAACGTCATCAGCGTCCAACTCGTGAAAAAGTTCGGGTTGCGATGGGAAAACAGGCTTGGGCAGCGTCTTTTTCTCTTCAGATGATTGCGGCAGGTGTTTCTCAGGAGACTCCTGTAGTAGTTTGTGCAGCGGTACATCAAGTCGGAACGGATATGAAGGAACGGTGGGAAGCGGTTGATGATGATCGGACATGTTCTCCTCCTCGAAGAGCGTCAAGAATTGGCGTGACTGTCGCCCCCGGCAGCCTCGCTGTCCAATGTTCCGGTAGTATGCCCCTTACGGTGTCCGCGAGTTTGTACGCCAGCGAACATTTCTTCTAGGCAAAGGCCCCCCGGCCTTGGAACTTTTGCATTCGATTCACCAACACGCCAAACGGTTACACCTTGCGTAAGAAAAAATTGAAGTTACGGGGCCGACGCAATTAATAAAGATATGCAGGGCATGCTACTTTTCTTACTTTAGGGGCATCTATATGTGGATGGAGTAGTAGTTCCTGGGTGGAGGGAATCGGACCGTGCTTTGCAGACGAATTCCGATATGTTTAATCATTTTTTGCTGGGTGCTTGCAGCAGGGCCGCTCGCAGCGCCATGCGCCGCGCAACAAATATCGCAGTTACCTTCCGCTCAGCCGGACCTAGCCTCGAGGGTAACGTTGACTTCCAGGCCGGTGTTTCAGCTAAAAGAGGCGCAGGAAAAAACGAATTCACCGCAGACGACGGCTCAGCAGCAGCCGGCAGCGCAACAGCAAGCACCGGCACAGCAGAGTGACACCTCGCACGATCGCCTGTTTTGGGCGCTGCCCAATTTCCTAACTGTTGAAAATGCCGAGAATGTTCCTCCGCTCACTCCGGGGCAAAAATTCAAACTGGTCGCGCGCGGCGTCTACGATCCAATGGAATTCGTTCTGGTGGGATTCGTGGCTGGGTTGGGGCAGGCCAGCGACAGCGACCCCTCATACGGGCAGGGCGCGCAGGGTTACGCCAAGCGCTATGGCACGGCCTACGGAGATAATGCCATCGAGAATTTCATGGCCTACGCCGTCTTTCCTTCCGTGCTCCATCAAGATCCGCGTTACTATCAACTAGGCCAGGGCGGGTTCCGCAAGCGCGCAGTGCACGCCATCAGCCGTGTAGTGCTCACCCGCTCCGATTCCGGCCAGACGCAATTCAACTACTCTGAACTTTTGGGAGCGAGCAGCGCCGCAGCTATCTCGACCTACGCCTACCACCCACAGAGCGAGCGCAGTTTCGGAAACGTCGCGACCGTGTGGGGCACACAGATGGGATGGGACGTGGCGACGTATCTGGTGAAGGAATTCTGGCCCGATCTTCGCAAGAAGAAAGACAAGCAACAGTAGCCCCTGATCCTACCCCCACGCGAGCGATGCACGGAGTTGCCAAACATTGAAATGGCCTGCGGTCAGCGGTTGGGTGAAGGCGACCTTACCCGCATTCGGTGGCATAGGAATTTTACTGGCGGCCCTTCTGGATTCTTCCTTCGTGCCACTTCCGTTGGTCACCGATCTGATCGTGATGGAACTTTCGATCCGGCAACCGTTGCGCATGCCGTATTACGCCGCGATGGCGGCGCTCGGTTCGCTCGCGGGCTGCATCTGGATTTATGTAGTGGCGCGCAAAGCCGGAGCGGCGTATTACCGCAAGAAAGAAGGACACGCGCCGGGCCGGATTCGGAAGTGGGTCGAGCAGTATCCGTTTACGTCCGTGCTGCTGCCTGCCGTTGCCCCTTTTCCTGTTCCGTTCAAGCCGTTCGTTATCGCTCAAGGTATATTCCGCGTGCCTTTCGTCCCGTTCGTGGTGGGTACGCTCGTGGGGCGCGGAGCTTTGTTCTTTGCTGAAGGTTTCCTGGCAGTGCGATACGGCGCAGCCGCCAAGGAATTTGTGTTGCACCAGAAATGGGTGTCGTTCGGAATTTTGCTGGCGCTGATCGCGGTCGTGCTCGTGGTTCGGCGGCTGCAGCTCGATCGCGGAAGCGCTACGTCGGAAACGGACTAGAGTTCCCTCACGCGCCGTTCCAGTTCTTTCGTTATCTCATCCGGATTCTGATCGGCGGAAAAGCGGACTGGCTTGCCGATCGTTACGCGCACGTGCCCTGGGCGCGTGAGGATGCGATTTTCCTGCCTTAAATCAAAAAGTCCAGCAAGGCGTACGGGGACGACCGGAATGTTCAGCTGTTTCGCGAGCAGACCAACACCGCCGCGAAAGGGAGCGATGCGTCCGTCCTCGGTGGTATGGCCTTCCGGAAACACCAGAATGTTCCAGCCGCGGTCAGCCAAATCGCCGGCGAAAGAGAAACTTTTCAGGAAGCCGGATCGCTGCGGCAGAGGAAACACGTTGAAGAGCGACAGCGCCAGAAAGTAATCGAGCCGCTCGCGGAAGCGGGTGAACAGATTCATGCCCTTCGGCGGACGCCGCATTTCGGCTAGGCGTTCGGCGCGCATGGCGGTGGCTAGGCGATTGCGTAAATGGGCGGGCAATGCCGGGAGAATCCAGGCGATATCGAGGTAGGTTACGTGGTTCGCGATGACCAGCACCGGGCCGCGCAGCCCGCGGAGATTTTCCCGGCCGCGGATCAGAGGCGCGGCAAGAATATACGTGGCAGGCCAGGCGAGCAGATAATAAACAGCGAGACGTACGGCCGTAGTAAGCCAGTTTTGCGGCCAGCGCGGATAGAGATGTTCGACAGGCGCGGACGGGGATTCTGTGAGAAGTTTTTCCAGTTGGCCGACGGTTGAGGCTTCGCTGAAGCGAAAGTCACTGAGGTCCGTCTGATACCGGCTTTCCAGCGCGCTCATTAGCTCTACGCGATCGAGTGACGTCATGTGCAGGTCAGCGTCGAGTGTCGCGTTGCGGGAATTGGCGGCAACCGGGCGCCCGGTGATTTGCGCGATCAGCGTAGCTAATGAGCTTGCGCCGCTATCCTGCTGCGCGGCAGGCGCTGCGTCGAGCTTCGCGTTGACCAACTCGCGAATGCGTGGGAGCGAGGGCTTCAGGGTCGGCGTGCGCGGGAAATCGGGATCAGGCCACAGAAACCAGCGGCGGATCTTTTGGTATTCCGCCAGCGAACGATTGGCGTTTTCAATCAGCGCGGCTTGATTTGCGTGCTGCGGATCCTCGAGCAGCAATACTGCACACGGCTCCGCATTGCCGTCGCGCTCGATTCCAATCACGACGCAGTCGCGTATGCCAGCCTGATCGCGCACGGCTTTTTCCAAATCTTCTGGATAGACATTCATGCCGGCCGGCGTGACGATCACATTTTTCCTGCGGCCTTTGAAATAGAGCCGGCCATCTGCGCCGGTTTCACCCATATCCCCGGTGTGCAGCCATCCGTCAGATTCCGTAACGGACTGCGTCTGATCATGCTGGCGATACGCCGTGGCAACATTCTCGCCGCGCACCAGAATTTCGCCGTGCTCGTCCACGCGAACTTCCATACCGGGAAAGATCTTTCCAATCGAGCCTTTCGCGGGATGGAATGGATGATTCAGGCTGATCAGCGAAGTGGTTTCGGTCATGCCGTATCCCTGAATCACGGCGTAGCCCAGACGGTTCCAGAATGATTCCACCGGCTCGGGGAGCGCAGCTCCTCCGGAGATGAAGGCCCAGAATTTCCAGCCGAGCAGGGAATGGATTCGACGGAAGCGCCACCAGCGCCACAGAAAATGTTCCTTTTCCGCGCGCGCAAAATCTTCATTAAATCGCTGCAGCCGACCATCGCGTTCCATTTGGCGTTGAATTTCGCGCTGCAGCGATTCGATAAATCGCGGCACTGCGACCAGCACGGAAATGCGCTCGTCACGAATCAGTTGGATCAAGTCGGAAGGCTTGAGTGAATCAATAAAGACGACAGTACCCGCGAGGAAGGGCGGAATGAATATTCCCAGCATCTGGCCGAAAACGTGGCTAAGCGGAAGCAAGTTCAGAAATCGCAGAGGATGGAAGATTCGCTCGTAACGCAGATATTTCTGGATTTCGCGCTCGACCGGCTCGATATTGGCGAGGACGTTGCCGTGCGAGATCACCACTCCGCGCGGTTCCGCCGTGGTGCCAGACGTGAAAATGATCTCGAGCGTGTCCTTCCGCGAAAGCTCGGGTGCAGCGTAGGGCGAAGAATCGCGCCGCGCGACAACCTCAGAAAGCGATTCCAGGACGATCTGATTTTCCGGCGGCACAATATCCGGAAGCGCGCGGCCACGAAAAACCAATTTAGCTTTTACTTCGCGAGCGATGCGCGCGGCGAATTCCGCTGTGGAGCCGTGGTCGATCGGAACTGACACGGCGCCGCGCAGCAGGCATCCGAAAAACGCAACGATCCATGCGGGAGAATTTTCGCCCCACAACAGCACGGCGTCGCCTTTGCCAATCCCCCGGGCCTCCACCTCCCGTGCCACGCAATTCGCCTGCTCGGCAATTTGCGCGTACGTCCATGTTTCCATGCGAAAGCCGCGGCGGTGACGTATCGCGACTTCATTCCCGCGCGCGGCGTACTGCGAGACGAAATCTACGAGTGCCTGCACGTTCGCTCTCGAATGGGAATCGTCGGATACTCAGGCATCGAACTTCGGCGGCCTCCAGCGCGTTCGCGTTCCATTCTGTTTGATACAATTTACAGGTTGTGGGGCACATATACAAAACAGTGGTCATCGGCGGCGGCATCAGCGGGCTCGCCTGCGCATTTCGCCTGCGGCAACTAGGAATTGAGGCGGTGTTACTGGAAGGTTCGGAACGCCCCGGCGGCATGATCTTCACAGTAAGACGAAACGGAATTGTGTTCGAAGCCGGGCCGCAGTGTCCGCGATTTCCAGCCTCGGTGTGGAACCTGGTCCGTGAGCTGAACCTCGAAAAAGAATTCGTGGCCGGCGATTCGAAGGCGAAGCGCTACATTCTCAGAGATGGCCGCCTGCATCTCGCGCCGTTCTCCCCCGCAGGCCTGCTCACGACGCAATTGGTCGGGCCGCATTCGAAATACCGGCTGCTGAGCGAAGCTCTGCGAAATTCGCAGCCGCCTGCCGAGGAAGAGTCACTCGCGCAATTCGTGGAACGAAAGTTCGGCCCCGAAGTTTTGGATTATCTGGCTGACCCGTTTATTTCCACGGTTTTTTTCGGTGATGCGCACAAAATGGGTATGGAGAGCGCATTTCCTGACTTGGTGGAATGGGAACGAAGCCGTGGCAGCGTGGTCCGCGGTGCACTGCTCGCCTACAAAGCCAAGCGCGACGCGGGAAAATCGGGCGACCAGCCTTCGCGGCGTCATTCCAACGCAAAGCACGGAGGGCTGTATGTCACCGACGCACTCCCGTCGCTCGGTTCGTTCCGGGGAGGAATGGCGACGCTGGCCGAGAAGCTCGCAGAAAAAATGGGAGACGATGTTCACTTTGGCGCGCAAGTGGAATCCATCACGGTGACACGCGCCGAAAATTCCGCAAGCGATGGAACATGGCAAGTCCGTGCGAGCGGCGGTGAGGAATTCCTGGCAGAGGCGGTGGTGCTCGCGCTCCCAGCCCACGCGGCAGCTTCATTGCTGCAGCAAAATGCGCCGAAGCTGAGTGCGCTGCTGGCGGCAATTGAATACGCACCCATGGGCGTGGTCTCCTCAGCCTACGACCGCAAGCAGGTGCGTCACGCGCTCGACGGTTTTGGATTTATGGTTCCGCGTCGGGAGGGTTTGCATACGGTCTGTACGTTCTGGAATTCATCGTTATTTCCGGGCCACGCGCCGGAAGGGGCAGTTCTGATGACGAGCTTTGTGCGCAGCGGCGGAGGTGGCCTGATGCTAGCTTCCTACGACGTATTTGCGGAAACAGTGGAGGCGGAAAACGCCAGGATTCTGGGAATCAGCGGCGCGCCGATGGAACGCACTGTTTGGAGATATCCGCGCGCGCTGCCGCAGTACAATGTGGGCCACGCGCGCAGAGTGAACGAAGTTCGCGAAGCTCTGAACGAATTTCCAAGTCTTTGCCTCGCGGGAAATTATCTGACGGGGCGCTCCATCGGCGATTGCGCCGAGACTGGTTTTCAGGCAGCGGAAAAATTGCGTGGCAAGAGGCGCAACTGAAGCATCCAATTTCCGCAGAGCGGAAATGATCGACAGCGAAGAGGGAAGTTGTTCATCCACATTCTCATTTGGATTTTTGGATTGCTGTTACTCGGCGTCGCAGGCGGCACGCTATACCAGAGACTTGGGCTGCGAAGTGACCGCAGGCACCACCCGCCTCCAGGCCGGCTCATTGATTTGGGAACGCATCATTTGCATCTGCTGGAAACAGGGCAGGGAAGCCCCACGATCGTCCTTGAAGCGGGGTTGATGTCCTCCATGCTCAGCTGGAGCGAAATCCAGCGTGCGCTTGCAGAATCGTATCGCGTCGTCAGCTACGACCGCGCCGGATTGGGCTGGAGCGATTTGGGTCCGATGCCGCGAACGGCCGAGCGCATGGTCGAAGAGCTTCATACTTTGCTTCAGCGCGCGCAGATTCCTCCGCCGTACGTCTTGGTCGGGCACTCTTTCGGCGGACTAACGATGCCTTTGTTTGCGGCGCGCTATCCGCAGGAAACGGCGGGCGTGGTCCTGGTGGATCCCGTAGTGCCGGCCGAATGGAACCCTCCCTCCGAACAGGACCGCAAGCGCGCGGCGATTGGATCGACCATATCGAGCCGCGCCGCACTGCTCTGTCGCATCGGCGTGATTCGCTTCGTGGCATTTCTAATCACTTCCGGGGCAACGAAATTCGCAGGCCGCTTGGTGCGCCTGATTAGCCGCGAAGCGCCCGCGGAATCCGGCTCTGTTTCCAGTCCGTGGTTCTGGAATTTGCCCGCCGAAGAAAGAACGATGGCAGCCGTCTTCTGGGTGCAGGAAAAATTCTGCCGCACCATCGCCAGCCAGCTGGAAAATCTGCCTGCGTCTGCCGTGCGCGTGGCCGAATTCGGCAATTTTTGCAGCCAGCCGGTCGTCATTCTCTCTGCGAAATCCACACCTGCAAAGCGACGCGAGCAGCACGAAGCCATTGCACAGCGCTTGCCCCAAGGGCGTTATGTGTTGGCGGAGCGCAGCACCCACTGGATCATGCAAGATCAGCCCGAGCTGGTCCTCGGCGCAATCCATGACGCGGCACGTTCCGTTCTGAAACCTGAAGCCGCCGCTTTGCGCGCCAATTCTTCCGCACTTTAATAAATTTCCTGCATCGTCACGCCCTGCTGGCGAATCTAACCGAGCACGTCAGCGAGCCGCATAGAACAACGTAGCGAGACATCGTTACTCCGAGCGGATGCAACCTGATTTCCGCGCGCTAGCGGTAGGTTGAAATGTCCAGAAAAATGGCTTATAGATGAATAGGTTTTCAGAGAGCTCCCATGAATAGTTCCGGTAGACGCACCATCTTAATCGCCGTAATCCTTGGTGTCATCGCGGTCGCTGTGATCGCGATAGTGCTGCGTCCGAAACCAACGGCCAGTGCAGGTCCGGCGCCGGACGTGATGGTAACGCCGGTCCAGCAGAAAGATGTGGCGCTGTACAGCGAATGGATTGGCACGCTGGACGGATTGGTCAACGCGGACGTCAAAGCGCAAGTCACGGGCTATCTACAGGAGCAGGATTATCAGGAGGGCGCGTTCGTACAGAAGGGTCAGCTCCTCTTCCAGATTGATCCGCGCCCGTTTCAGGCGACACTCGACCAGGCTGAAGGACTGTTAGCGCAAGCGAAGGCGCAACTCACCAACGCCGAAGCCGTGCAACTCCGCAATCAACTCGACGTTGACCGTTACACTCCGCTCGCAAAAGAGCAGGCCGCGAGTCAGCAAGATCTCGACAACGCCATTCAGAACAACCTGGCGGCGCAAGCCACCGTGGCGACAGCCAAGGCGCAAATTCAGTCCGCGCAAGCTGCCGTGGAAACCGCGCGGCTCAATCTCGGATTTACCCGGCTGGTCGCGCCCATCAGCGGCATCGCCGGCATCGCCCAGTTGCAGGTGGGAGCTTTGGTCAATACCAGCAGCGCTCCCGTAACCACTGTCTCCACGGTGGACCCCATCAAGGTTTATTTCACCGTAAGCGAAAGCGAATACCTGGATTTCAACCGGCGATTTCCTACCGAATCCGGCAGGCAAGCGGAACTGAAACGCCTGCCACTCGATCTGGTGCTTGCCGACGGAACCACGTACGCACATCAAGGAACGATAGATTTCGCGGACCGCGCGGTGAATCAAGGCACGGGAGCCATACTGATCGCGGGGCTCTTCCCGAACCCCGGAAATATTCTGCGGCCGGGAGGATACGGAAAAGTTCGCGCCGCAACGAGAATCGAGCCCGCCGCGCTCGTGATACCGCAACGCGCGGTGACCGAGCTGCAAGGCAGCTATCAGGTTGCCGTGGTGGATGCCGAAAATAAAGTGAGCATTCGCACCGTGACTCCCGGCGATCGCACCGGCAGCGATTGGATCATCGTCAGTGGACTGAAGGCTGGCGAGCGCGTGGTGGCCGAGGGAGCGCAGAAGGTGCGTCCCGGATCGCAGGTTAACCCGAAGCCGTACGAAGCGGCGAAGAGCGCGACGGCGGAGGGAAACTAAGGCCCGTGTCCAAATTTTTCATCAACCGTCCTATCGTCGCAATTGTGATTTCGATTGTGATGGTAATTCTCGGCACCATTACGATCGTTAGTCTGCCCGTTGCGCAATTTCCGAACATTGCCCCGCCCGAAATACAAATCCAAGCCACTTACGTCGGCGCGGACGCACAAACCCTGGAACAATCCGTAGCCACGCCCATCGAGCAGCAAATGAGCGGCGTGGACAATATGAACTACATGTACTCGTTGAACGCCACGGCCAATGGGCAGACAACCATGATCGTGGACTTCGATGTGAAGACGGACCCGAATATCGATCAAATTCTTGCGCAGAGTCGCGAAACGCAAGCGGCATCGCAGCTTCCTGCAGACGTGAACAACTACGGCGTAACGGTGCAGAAGTCCGTGACTTCTCCGTTGATGCTGCTCACGTTGTATTCGCCGAAAGGCACCTACGATGCCGCGTTCCTTTCCAATTTCGCATACATCAACATTCGCGATCCGCTGACGCGTTCGTACGGAATTGGCAATGTGCAGATTTTCGGCGCCGGTCAATACGCGATGCGCTTGTGGGTGAAGCCTGATCAATTGGGCAAACTCGGCATCACCGTTACCGACATCATCAACGCGATCCAGGCGCAGAACACCGTCAACCCCGCCGGACAAGTGGGCGGCGAGCCGGTGCCTCCCGGGCAGGAGTTCACCTACTCTGTGCGCGCGCAAGGACGATTGATTTCAGAGGAGGAGTTCGGGCAGATCGTGGTGCGCGAAACACCCGATGGCGGAGTCGTCCGCGTGAAAGATGTGGCGCGCGTGGAACTGGGCTCCCAGGATTACAGCACGGCGGGCCGGTTGAACGGCAAACCGGGCGCGATCATCGCCATTTACCAACTGCCGGGCTCGAACGCGGTAGACGCTGCGGCCGCCGTAAACAAATTGATCTCTGGGATGAAGCAGACGTTTCCGCAGGACATCGATTACGTGACTTCGCTGGATACCACCAAGGCGGTGACGTCTGGAATCAAAGAAATCGTCGAGACGCTGCTCATCGCCATCGGGCTGGTAATTCTGGTGGTTTACGTCTTCCTGCAAAGCTGGCGCGCGACGCTGATTCCCATGCTGGCCGTGCCGGTCGCGCTGGTCGGTACGTTTGTCTTTTTCCCGCTCTTCGGATTTTCGATCAACACACTTTCATTATTAGGACTGGTGCTGGCGATCGGGTTGGTGGTGGACGACGCTATCGTGGTCGTGGAGGGCGTCGGCCGGCATATTGAGGAAGGCCTTTCGCCCAAAGAGGCCGCCCTCAAGGCTATGGATGAATTGACCGGGCCGGTCGTCGGGATCGCGCTGGTGCTCTCCGCCGTATTCGTTCCTACCGCATTTATTCCCGGAATCACCGGGCGTCTGTATCAGCAATTTGCAGTGACCATCGCAATTTCCGTGATTCTTTCCGCTTTTAATGCCCTCACCCTCAGCCCGGCTCTCGCGGCTCTTTTGCTGCGCCCTCGGGAAGAGAGCAAGGGCGTGATGGGACGGTTCTTCGGGTGGTTCAACCGGACATTCGAGCGGGCGACAGAGGACTATGTGTCCGTTTCGGGCACGCTGATTCGCAAGAGCGCCATCGCAATCGCATTGTTAGTGGCATTCGCCGTGGGAGCGGCGTTTTTCGCCGATCACGTCCCCTCCAGCTTCCTGCCGGATGAAGACCAAGGCTACCTCTTCATCAACTTGCAACTTCCCAACGCAGCCTCGCTGCAACGGACGGATCGCGCCGCACGCGACGTGGAAAAAATACTGGCGGACACCCCTGGCGTGAAATACACCACCAGTGTGATCGGCTTCAGCCTGCTGAGTTTCGTGCGCACGAGTTACAACGCATTTTTCTTCGTCACGCTGGACCCTTGGGACCAGCGGAAATCCCGCGCCGAGCAGTTCCAGGAAATCAAGACGCGCCTGAACCAGAAATTGAGCCAGATGCCCGAAGGCATCGCGTTCAATTTTTCGCCTCCGGCGATTCCGGGTGTCGGCACCTCCGGCGGTTTCACTTTCGTTTTGGAAGACCGCGCCGGGAAGGACGTCGAGTACCTCACCCAGAATTTGAACACGTTCATGGCCGCGGCCCGCAAACGCCCCGAGATTGGCTTTCTGGCCACCACCTATTTGCCCAGCGTGCCACAGCAGTTCGTGACCGTGGACCGCGACAAGGTGATCAAGCAGGGAGTGAACATCACCGACGTCTACAAAACCATCCAATCCTTCATGGGCGGATATTTCATCAACTATTTCAACCGTTTCGGCCGCCAATGGCAGGTGTACATCGAGGCGGAAGGTGAATACCGCACGCGCCCCGAAAACGTGGGGCAATTCTACGTGCGCAACACGAAGGGCGACAATGTGCCCCTTTCCGCACTGACGAAATTCGAACCGCGCATCGGGCCGGAATACACCATGCGCTTCAATGAATATCGCAGCGCGCAGATCGTCGGCAGCGCCGCTCCCGGCTACAGTTCCGCGCAGGCGATGAAAGCCCTCGAGGAAGTGTTCGCGCAATCGATGCCCAAAGACATGGGCTACGACTACAAGGATATGTCGTTTCAGGAAAAACTGGCGCAGCAGGGTGTTTCTCCTACAGCCGTATTCGGATTTTCGCTTTTGTTCGTGTTTCTGATTCTGGCGGCGCTGTATGAAAGCTGGTCGCTGCCATTCAGCGTGTTGCTCAGCACTCCCGTGGCGGTATTCGGTGCGTTCGCCGCGCTGTGGTTGAGGCGTACGGTGGCCGGATGGTTTTATCCGCCCTACATGGTACAAATCGAAAGCGACGTGTATTCACAGATCGGGCTGGTCATGTTGATTGGCCTCGCGGCCAAAAACGCGATCTTGATCGTCGAGTTTGCAAAAGACGAATACGAACAAGGTAAACCGCTGATAGATGCCGCGCTGGCAGGCGCGCGGATCCGATTGCGACCCATTTTGATGACGTCATTCGCGTTCATTCTGGGCAGCGTGCCCTTGTGGATCGCCACGGGCGCAGGCTCCGTGGCGCGCCAGATCATCGGCACTACCGTGATCGGTGGAATGCTGGCGGCAAGTTTCCTCGCGATATTCCTAGTTCCGGCGATTTTCTACCTGATTGAAAAGTGGTCGGGCGCCGGTAAAAAGGACGCCGCAGCCGCTGCGCCGGCCATGCCCGCACCGGCGTCGGGAGACTGAAATGGGCCACCGACTCATGAATGAACTGCGGGCATTCCTTGCTGTCGCCCTCACGTCGAGCCTGATCGGCGGGTGTGCGGTAGGCCCGAACTACCACAAGCCCGACGTGCAGACTCCGGCCGTCTACCGCGATCTGAGTGCAAATCCGCAAGCCGAGGCGCAGGCCGCTTCCTACGCCGATCTGCCTTGGTGGCAAGTTTTTACCGACCCCGTGCTGCAAGACCTGATCCGCACCGCGTTGAAGCAGAATTATGATTTGCAGACGGCCACCGAGCGCATCAACGCCGCTCGCGGGCAACTTGCCGTCACGCGCTCCAGTCTTTTCCCGCAGGTGCAGGGTGAAGGAAATTTCACGGGTGGCAAGGAACAGTTTTTCCCGGCGAAATCAAATCTTCTGTTGCTCACCGCGGACGCCGCCTTTCAGGTGGACTTGTTCGGCGGCCTGCGGCGCGCCACGCAAGCCGCGCGAGCGCAGTTGCTGGCCACCGAGGCTGCGCGGCAAACCGTGGTGCTCACCGTGGTAAGCGACGTAGCCAGCGATTATTTTGCGCTGCTCCAGCTTGACCTGCAGCTGCAAATCGCGCGCGACACGGTTAAGACGCAGCAGGATTCCGTAAAATTAACTTCGCTCCGCCTCGACCACGGCGTCGCCACCAAACTCGACGTGCTGCAAGCCCAGCAAGTGCTCGACACCGCCAACGCGCAAATCCCGGATCTAGAGCGGCAGATCGGCCAGGAAGAAGACGCCATCAGCACTCTTCTTGGCAATTATCCCAGCGCCATCCCGCGCGGAATCGCCCTCGCCGACCAGGCGCTACCGCCTGGCGTGCCTCCAGGCCTGCCTTCCTCATTGCTCGAGCGCCGGCCCGATATTCGCCAGGCTGAACAAATCCTGATTGCCCAGAATGCCGAAATCGGCGTGGCCAAGGCGGCGTTCTTTCCGCAAATTTCGCTGACGGGCGCGGGCGGCGGCGCCTTCGGGCGCAGCAGCGCTTTCTCCAGCATCATGAGCTCGCAGTCCGCGGTCTGGGCCTACGGCGCGACCGTAAGTCAGCCCATTTTCACGGCCGGCGCACTCCGCGGAAATTTGCATGTGGCCGAAGCGCAACATGAGCAGGCCTTGACTGCGTACAAACAGGCCATTCAGTTTGCCTTCCGCGATGTCTCCGACGCGCTGATCGGATATCAGAAACTCCACGAAGTCCGCGTTCGCCAGGAGCAGACCGTCGCAGATTTGGCGGAGTCGGTTCGCCTCTCCGTCATGCGTTACAGAGGTGGCACGACCACGTATCTGGAAGTGCTGGACGGCCAACGCTCGCTGTTTGATGCGGAAATCACGTTGGCGCAGGCGCGCGGCGCCGAATATCAGAGCCTCGTGCAACTCTACAAAGCCCTCGGCGGCGGCTGGAAACAGTAGGCGCCATTATTTCGCTGCGCTATTACCCTGGGATCTGTACGGAAAAATGAAGTCCCGCCACTGTTCTTCGGGCTGTCGGACGCAGGCGCGAGCAAATGTAAAAACTCTGGTTGTGTCCACAATTGAACAGAACCTTCCTTCCAGAGCGTCTTATGTTAGGCATATATCGGGCAGCATCCATTCACCTTTAATAAAAAGGACATGAGACGCGGGCCAGCTTTATTGTTTTGCGCCGTGGTTTTGATGACGGCGCTGGCTTAACTGCGGCAAGTACCTCGCGAAGTCCACGATGATGACAAACGCAATGTCCACTGACTACAAAATCGTTATTCGAAGCTGGTCGCGCACGAGGGTCTTCCCTCGCTGGGCGACACCGCCTTCTCGTGAAAGGCTTTGCGCATGAAGCGGATCATTTCGCCCCTGGGGAGCTTCTCCTCTGGAACTAACCTGGGCGGCAAGGTATCGCGCTACCGTGAGAAGCAGAACATTTACTCGCAAGGCGAGCCCGCTCACACGCTGTTCTACATTCAAGAAGGCGGAGTGCGGCTCACCACTCGAACCAAACACCAGCCGTCCGCCGTTACCGCAATCCTGGGTGTGCATGATTTCTTTGGCGAACTTTGCCTCGCGGGCTATCCGCTTCGTATGTCCACGGCCGTCGCGCTGACCGGCAGCTCCATACGCATCATCAAGAAAGGCAATATGCTGCGGAGGCTCCGCAAAACAAATCATCTGTCGAACGCGCTGGTAGGCTATCTGCTGGCCAGCGTCAAGGACTATGGAGATCACGTTGCGCATCTGTTGACTTCGTCTGCGGAACAGCGCCTCGCGCGGGTGCTGCTGCGTCTGGCGCACTTGGACAGAAAAGGCCCGGCGGCTGTCGAAATTCCCGTCCTCAGTCACCGCGTGCTGGCGGAGATGGTGGGAACCACCCGCTCGCGAGTCAATGTGTTCATGAACCGGTTCAGGAGGCAGGGGTTTATCGACTACGACGGCGGATTGGAAATACACCAATCGCTGCGACAAGTTTTGCGAAGACGCTAAAACCGCCTGTATTTTGTCGTTACAGCCCTTGTCGCGCGAAGTGTGCGATATTGCACAGTTTACGGGACTGGCTTCCGTGCTATTCTGCGCTATGGCTCCCCCGGCAGTTCCGCGCGCATCGCGCAAGTCTTCTCGCCTTTCCAAAAAAGCGAATGTAAGACCTCCTCTTTTTGATGTGCGCGCATTTCTCGATTCCGCCGGTGTGGGACGGAAGGTCGCCAAGTTCGTGAGAAAAGAAACGGTCTTTGCGCAGGGGGATCCGGCAAAGAACGTGATGTACCTGCAGGACGGCGGTGTAAAGCTCACGGTGGTGAATGAAAGCGGCCGGGAAGCGGTGATGGCGATCCTCGGGCCAGGCGATTTTTTTGGGGAAGGGTGCCTCGCGGGTCAGTCCGTCTGCATTGCGACGGCCACTGCGATCACTCCGACGACCGTTCTCATCATTAAGAAAAGCGAGATGACTCGCTTACTGCACGGGGAACACCAGTTTTCCGACCGCTTCATCGCCTACATGCTGTCTCGCAACATTCGAGTCGAAGAGGATCTAATGGACCAGCTCTTCAACTCCAGCGAGAAACGGCTGGCGCGCACTCTGCTGCTGCTCGCGCGCTATGGCGCGCCCGGCCGTCCTCAACAAGTGCTTCCCAAAGTTTCGCAAGAAACGCTGGCTGATATGATTGGCACGACGCGTTCCCGCGTGAATTTCTTCATGAATAAATTCAGAAAGCTGGGCTTCATTCAATACAACGGCGAGATCCATATCAACAATTCCCTCCTGAGTGTTGTCCTGCACGACTAAGCGTGGCGCTACCGAATTGAGCTGTTTGGGATTTTGCACTTTGGAGAGTCGCTGACGAGCGGTACCATGCGAGAGAGTCGAGAATCAAAAAGGAGACTCTTATCGGCGAGATAAACGAAACGTCCTCGATCATCCCAGGCCAGCAAGATCCTCCTGCTCCAGCCGCTGCTGTTCCGCCACGTCCCCGGCACAAAGGCTCGCGGTTCATTTGGTGGGGTCTGTCACTACTGGGGCTGTTGATTGTGGTCCTGTTGATCTATCACCACCACGAAGATGCCGAAAAAGCCGCGGCCAAGAAGGTTCGTCCCGCCGGCATCACCATCACCACCACCACGGCGCAAAAAGGCGATATCGGCGTTTACCTCGACTCCATCGGCACAGTCACTCCGGTGTACACCTCTTCGATTACTGCCCAGGTCACTGGAATAATCATTGGCGTGCACTATACGGAAGGCCAACGAGTCGCGAAGGGCGACCCGCTGATTGATATTGACTCGCGCACCTACCGGGCAATGCTCATGGAAGCGGAAGGCGCGCTCGAGCGCGACCAGAATCTTCTGGCGCAAGCGCAGATGGATCTCGCGCGTTACCAGGCAGCATGGGCGCACAACGCCATCGCCAAGCAGATTCTGGATGACCAGGAAAAACTGGTGCATCAGGACGAAGGTACCGTAAAGAACGACGAAGGAACCGTGCAGTTCAACCAGGTGCAGGTGGAATACTGCCACATCACGGCGCCCATTGCCGGCCGCGTCGGCTTGAGGCTGGTGGATCCCGGCAACGTGGTGCAAACCGCTGGCACGACCACGCTCGTCGTCATTACGCAGATCGAACCCATCACGGTGATTTTCACAATACCGGAAGACAGCCTAGATCCGGTACAAGCTCGCCTGCGCGCGAAGGCCAAGCTGAGCGTGGACGCCTTCGATCGCACCGCGCAAACGAAAATTGCGAGCGGGCAGCTATTGACGCTCGACAATCAGATTGATACCACCACCGGTACGGTAAAAGGGCGCGCGGTCTTCACCAACACCAATGATGCGCTTTTCCCCAACCAGTTTGTGAACACGCGGCTGCTGGTGAATACGTTGCAGGGCGTGACACTGATTCCGTCGTCCGCCATTCAACAGAATGGACAGGCGTCGTTCGTGTACGTGATCCAAAGCAATGTCGCGCACATGACAAGCGTAAAGCCGGGCGTGACCAACGGTGGAGTGACGCAGGTTGACGGTATCAACCCCGGAGATGTGGTCGCCAACAGCAGCTTCGATAAGTTGCAGGACAAAATTGCGGTGGTGGTCTCGAACCCGCCTCCCGCCGCCGGTCCGAATGGCGCCGGCACGAATGGTGCGAGCGGGAGCAGCGCTCCGTGAGTCCGTCTCGTCCGTTTATCCTGCGGCCCGTCGCTACCTCGTTGTTGATGGCCGCAATTCTGCTGGTTGGAATTGTCGGCTATACGCAGCTGCCGATCTCCGCATTGCCGGAAGTTGACTATCCCACCATTCAGATCCTCACGTTTTATCCCGGAGCAAGCCCGACGGTGGTCGCAACAACCGTAACCGCGCCGCTCGAGCGTCAATTCGGCGAGCTGCAGGGGTTGAGCCAGATGACATCCTCCAGCTCCGGCGGCACCTCGGTGATCGTGCTGCAATTTAATCTCACATTGAGTATTGATATAGCCGAAGAAGAAGTGCAGTCGGCGATCAACGCGTCGCAAAGCCTTCTGCCATCCATCCTGCCCGCGCCGCCTACTTACAGTAAGACGAATCCGGCCGACGCACCGGTGCTGACGCTCGCGATTACTTCCAGCTCCATGCCGCTTCCACAAGTGGAAGACTTGGTGGATACGCGCCTGGCGCCGAAGATTTCGCAGCTCAATGGCGTAGGGCTGGTCACCATCAGCGGCGGGCAGAAACCCGCGGTCCGAATTCAAGCAAACCCCACGGCGCTTTCGTCCTACGGCATCAACCTGGAAGATCTGCGTAGCGCGCTGGCATCCGCCAGCGTGAACGCCGCGAAAGGAAACTTCGACGGCCCCAGCCAGGATTACCAGATTGATGCCAACGATCAGCTGGTCACCAACACGGATTACAAAAACGTTGTGGTTGCTTATCGGAACGGCGCGCCGGTGATGCTCACCGACGTCGCGGGCATCGTGAATGGCGTCGAGAACAACGCTCAGGCGGCGTGGATGAATCAGACTCCCGCGGTGATCCTGAATGTGCAACGCCAGCCCGGCGCGAACACGATCAGCGTCGTGAAAAGCATCAAGCAGCTGATTCCGCAGCTGGAGGCCAACCTCCCCACGGGAATTCAAGTGACGACGCTCACCGATCTGACGACCGCGATCGAAGCGTCCGTCAATGACGTTGAATTTGAGTTGCTCCTGACGATCGGCCTCGTCGTGCTGGTCATCTTTCTTTTCCTGCGCAGTCTATACGCCACGATTATCCCGGCAGTGGCTGTACCGCTTTCACTCGTCGGCACATTAGCCGTGATGTACCTGCTCGGTTACAGCCTGGATAACTTGTCGCTGATGGCGCTGACCATCTCCACCGGTTTCGTAGTGGACGATGCCATCGTGATGATTGAGAACATCTCTCGCTACATCGAAGCGGGCGATCCTCCGATGGAAGCCGCGCTGAAGGGCGCAGAGCAAATTGGATTCACCATTTTGTCGCTGACCGTCTCGCTGATCGCCGTGCTGATTCCGCTCTTGTTTATGGGCGACGTTGTGGGGCGGCTGTTCCGCGAGTTTGCGGTGACGCTAGCCGTCACCATCGTGCTCTCGGCGGTGGTTTCCCTCACGCTCACGCCGATGATGAGCGCGCGAATCCTACGGCACACGCCGAAAGACCAGCAGGGTCGCTTCTATAAAGCTTCCGAACGTGTTTTCGAGAACATGATCGCGTTTTATGGGAGGACTCTGAAGTTTGTTCTCCGCTACCAGACTATTACTCTGTTGGTCGCGGTCGGAACGCTCCTGCTGACGATTTTTCTTTACATCATCATCCCCAAGGGATTCTTTCCGGTGCAAGACACTGGCGTTATCCAGGGCATCTCGCAAGCGCCGGCTTCCATCAGCTCGCAAGCCATGGCCGAAAAACAGCAGGAGCTTGCCAAGGTGGTCATGGAAGACCCGGCGGTGGAGAGCATTTCGTCGTTCATCGGCGCGGATGGCACCAACGTCACCACCAATAGCGGCCGCATGTCCATCAATCTGAAACCGCTGGACCAGCGCAAAATCAGCGCCTCGAACTTGATCCGCAGGCTCAAGACGCGCTTGGACAAAGTGCAGGGAATCGAGCTGTTCATGGAACCGGTGCAGAACATTACCGTGGATGACCGCGTGAGCCGCACTCAATACCAGTACACGCTGGAAGATTCCGATGCCAACGAACTAACCCTCTGGACCAACCGCTTCATGGACAAGTTGAAACAGTTGCCGGAACTGGAAGACCTGGCAACTGATCAGCAACCGGGTGGGCTCGCCGTAACACTGGTGATTGACCGCATCACCGCCGGGCGATTGGGCATCGCGCCTACGACAATTGATAACACTTTGTATGACGCGTTCGGCCAGCGGCAAATCAGCACGATGTACACGCAGGTGAATCAATACCACGTGGTGCTGGAAAGCCAGCCGCAATTTCAGAAGGACCCCAACAAGCTGAACCATATTTATATCCAATCCAGCGCGTCCAATGGCGCGAGCGGTGCGGGAGCTTCTACGTCATTCGCGGCATCGGGGTCGTCCTCTGCAGGCTCGAACGCGCAAACCGGCTCGGCGCTTTACACTCCGTCGGCGAATACCCTGACTCCGCCCGCGAACGCGCTCACTCCTACTTCGTCTTCTTCGTCCAGCGGCGGAGCAAACTCCGCTGGCGCGACCAGCTCCGCGATGAGCAACGCAGTGCCGTTGAGCGCTTTCTCGCACTTTGAGAACACCACCGAACCGTTGGTGATCACACACCAGGGCCAATTTCCGGCGATCACCGCGTCTTTTAATCTCGCGCCAAATGCCGCGCTCGGCGAGGCCATCACCGCGATCAACAAAGTGCAGAAGGAAATGAACATGCCGCCCAGCGTACAGGCCGGCTTTCAAGGCACTGCGGCTTCCTTCACGAATTCGCTCGCCAATGAGCCGCTGCTGATTCTCGCCGCGCTCGTGACGGTTTATATCGTGCTGGGCGTTCTGTACGAAAGCTTCGTGCACCCGATCACGATTCTCTCCACACTGCCCTCTGCCGGCGTCGGGGCCTTCCTCGCGTTGATTTTGTTTCACCAGGATTTGAGCGTGGTGGCGATCATCGGCATCGTCTTGCTGATCGGCATTGTGAAAAAAAACGGCATCATGATGGTGGATTTCGCGCTGGAAGCGGAGCGCAAGGGCGGAAAGAATTCAACGGACGCGATTTACGAAGCCTGCTTGCTGCGTTTCCGTCCCATCATGATGACCACCATGGCCGCTTTGCTGGCAGGCCTGCCGCTGGCTCTGGGAACCGGTTTCGGTTCCGAGCTGCGCCGTCCGCTGGGCATAGCCATGGTCGGCGGGCTGCTGCTAAGCCAAGCGCTCACGTTGTACACCACGCCCGTCATCTACATTTTCTTTGACAATCTGGGGCAGCGATTCTCGTCGAAATCGCAAAAGCAGCGTGCCACAGGCGCAGGCGCGCCGGGCGCGGAAGCGACAGGCCCTGCATGAACATTTCCGCACCGTTCATTCACCGGCCGGTGGCAACCACGCTGCTGACGGTGGCGATTGCTCTAGCCGGGGCGGTTGCATTCGAAGTGCTCCCGGTTTCGCCGCTGCCTGAAGTTGATTTTCCGACTATTTCAGTCAGTGGAGGATTGCCAGGAGGCAGCGCCGAGATTATGGCGTCTTCGGTCGCCACTCCACTCGAGCGGCAATTCGGCCACATTGCTGGCGTGACGGAGATGACTTCCACCAGCACGCTCGGCAGCACCTCCATCACGATTCAGTTTGATCTCAGTCGCGATATTGATGGCGCGGCGCGTGACGTCGAATCCGCCATCAACGCCGCGCGAACTTATTTGCCCGCGAACCTGCCGTCGAATCCCACCTATCGCAAAGTGAATCCCGCCGACGCGCCGATCATGATCCTCGGCCTCACGTCGGATAAATACGGTCCTGAGAGTGTGTACGACACGGCCTCGACCGTCATTGAGCAGAAGCTTTCGCAGATACAGGGCGTTGGCCAGGTCAGCGTCGGAGGCGGCGCGTTACCCTCCGTGCGTGTGGAGGCAAATCCCACGCAGCTCGCCAGTTACGGATTGACGCTCGCGAATTTGCAATCCGTGCTGAGCCTGCAAAATTCTGATCTCGCCAAAGGGCAAATTTCCGACGGCATAGTGACCGCAGACATTCTTGCCAACGACCAGATTTCCAAGGCCGCCGACTACAGGCCACTCATCGTCGGTTATAAAAATGGCGCGGCAGTGCGCCTTTCCGATGTCGCGCAGGTGATTGACTCCGTGCAAAACGTACGCGCCGCCGGCTATTTGAACGGCAAGCGCGCAATTACCGTCATCATCTTCCGCCAGCCCGGCGCCAACATCATCCAGACAGTGGACCGCGTCGTCGCGCAGCTTCCGTTTATCAAAGCGTCCATTCCGCTGGGCATTGATATCACCATGGTTCTCGACCGCACCACGACCATCCGCGCCTCCGTCAGCGACGTCGAAAGGACACTGCTGATTTCCATCGTCCTGGTGATCCTGGTGGTCTTTGTGTTTCTGCGGAACGCGCGCGCCACGCTGATTCCCGCCGTGGCCGTGCCCGTCTCGCTGATCGGCACTTGCGCGGTGATGTATCTTTTCGGATTCAGCATCGACAATCTTTCGCTGATGGCGCTCACCATTTCCACGGGATTCGTGGTGGATGACGCCATCGTGGTGATGGAAAATGTCGCGCGTCATCTGGAGAACGGACTGACGCCATTTGCCGCTGCGCTGAAGGGCGCGGAGGAAATCGGATTCACCGTCTTCTCCATAAGCATTTCGCTGATTGCCGTTTTTATTCCGCTTCTGATGATGGGCGGAATCGTCGGGCGCCTGTTCCGCGAGTTCGCCGTCACGCTCTCGACGGCCATCGTCGTTTCCATGATCATTTCGCTCACCACCACTCCGATGATGTGCGCCTACCTGTTGCGCGACGAGCGTCATGCGAAACACGGCCGCATCTACAACACCAGCGAGAAGTTCTTTGATTGGGTGCTCTCCTTGTATCGCCGCACCCTCACTTGGGTTTTGGACAATCCCGCCCCCACCATGATCGTGCTGTTCATCACCATCGCCCTCAACGTTGTTCTCATCATCAAAATACCGAAAGGCTTTTTCCCGCAGCAGGATACCGGCGCGCTTCAGGGTGCCGTACGCGGGCCGCAGGATGCATCCTTCCCGTCGATGAACACTGCGATTCAGCAGATCGGCGCCGTGATAAAGAATGACCCAGCCGTAGCGAACGTAATCGCATTTGCTGGCGGCGGTGGCGCCACAAATACCGGCTCGGCCTACGTCGCGCTGAAGCCGCTGGCGGAGCGCAAAGTCAGCGCCGCCGAGATCATCAACCGCCTGCGCCCCAAATTAAACGCTTTGCCCGTTGCCTCTGCCTTCCTGCAGGCCGTGCAGGACCTGCGCATCGGCGGACGCGGCGGCAACGCTCTCTATCAGTACACGATTCAATCGGACAACCCACAGGACCTGTTCAAATGGGCGCCGATTCTTTTGACCGCGATGCAGAAACTGCCCGGGCTGCAGGACGTGAGCTCCGACCAGCAAAATGGCGGCTTGGATGAGCTGCTGAACTACGATCGCATCACCGCTGCAAAGCTTGGGCTCACCGTGCAGTCGCTCGATTCCGCGCTGTACGGCGCATTTGGCCAATCCGAAGTGTCCATCATCTACACACAGCTGAATCAGTACTACGTGGTGTTGGAAGTCGCGCCGCAATATTGGCAAAGTCCCGAAGGGCTGAAGGATATTTATCTTCACAGCGCTAGCGGCGGCAACATTCCGTTGCTCGCAGTGGCCAAGGGGCAGGCCAACACCACGCCACTCTCCATCAACCACACCGGCCTCTTCCCCTCTGTCACGGTATCCTTCAACCTCGCGCCCAACGTTTCGATGAGCGATGCCACATCGGCCATCAGCGACATGCAAAAGCGTCTCGGCGCGCCTTCCTCTCTGCAAGGTTTTTATGCCGGTACCCTAGAGGCCTATCAGCAATCTCTGGGGACAGAACCGTGGCTGATCGTCACGGCGCTGCTCGCCGTCTATATCGTTCTCGGCATCTTGTATGAAAGCCTGGTGCATCCGCTGACGATCATTTCCACTCTGCCGTCCGCCAGCGTGGGAGCGATGCTCGCATTGATACTCTTCAAACAGGATCTGAATATCATCTCCATCATCGGCATTGTGCTGCTGATCGGAATCGTCAAGAAGAACGCCATCATGATGATTGATTTTGCGCTGCAGGCGCAGCGCGAGGAAGGGAAAGGCACGCGCGACGCGATTTTCGAAGCGTGCATGCTGCGCTTCCGGCCGATCCTGATGACCACGATGGCTGCGTTACTAGGCGCGCTGCCCCTGGCCCTGGGAACCGGTACCGGCTACGAATTGCGCCGGCCTCTGGGCATTACGATTGTCGGAGGATTGATCTTGAGTCAGATGCTCACGCTGTACACCACCCCGGTCGTGTATCTGGAGTTCGACCGCCTGCGGCTTCGGTTGCAACGAAAGCCAGACGCCATCCCCGACCACGGACCTGGAACCGCCCCCAGCGCTGCCGATTAATGGCGGTTGAGAACCACGCGCACGATCTGGAGAAGCCCTCCTGAAAACCCGCTGAATGGTGTTCTGTTTGGTACAGACGCATCAAGTCCCCGCCTGTTATTTTTGCGCCTAACGGTTTTTGTCCCTCTGGCTTGATCCCGCAGCCACCCCTAATCGCGAGATAGACGCTCTACGCCAGGAGAAGTGGACATGAACATGATGCCGAACCACCGGACTGTCCGAGCGTCGAGCACCGAACCGCGCCAAACGGACCCGCTAGCGACCTCGCCGTTCTGAGACATCATCATGAGCTACCGCGAAAACATTCCGGGCCGCTGGATCAGTCCAAGCACGCCGCAACCAGAGGTGCTGGTGCGGTCCGCCCTCGCTTCCATCTGGAATCCGATCAACAGCTTCCTCGAGTGGTTTGGCGAACTGGGCATCTTTATCTGGCAGGTGATGCGTTCGACGGTACGCCGCCCCTTTGAATTCCGAGAATTGATTCGCCAGCTTGACGAAGTAGGCTCCAAATCGCTGCCGATGGTGGCGATGGCGGGCGCTGCGATCGGTGCGGTCCTCGCTTTGGAAAGTCGTCAAAGCCTGCTCAAATTTGGCGCCAAATCCATGCTTCCGGCCGCGATCGTATTCTCGATCATTCACGAGACGGGGCCAGTCGTCACCGGCCTGGTGGTAAGTGGCCGGGTAGGGGCGGGAATCGGCGCGGAATTGGGCTCGATGAAGGTCACGGAACAGATCGATGCCATTGAGGCGTCCGGCGTAAATTCCTACAAGCTGCTGGCCTTCACGCGCATCCTGGCGTGCATCCTGATGGTGCCACTGCTAACTTTGGCCGCCGATTTTGCGGGCATCGCCACCGGTTGGCTGGTGGACACGATGGCCGAGACGATTTCACTTCACAAATTCCTGCATGCGGGATTTGCCAGGGCGAGCTTTAGCGATTTTCTGGCGCCTACCTTCCGCACCGCGGTGTTCGGGCTGATCATCGGAGTGATCGCTTGTTTCCAGGGAATGAGAAGTCAGGGCGGCACCGAGGGCGTGGGACGTTCGGCGACGAGCTCGGTGGTCTTGTCGTCCCTCTTCGTGATGCTGGCCGATGTGATTCTCACGAAATTGATCCTGGTGTTCTTTCCATGACGCACATGGATCAAACCACCATCGTGCCGGGGACGCAAAACGGCGATAAGCACTTAGTTGAGAATACTGAGGCCAGTAGTACAGCTCCCGCCATGGTACTGCAGGGCTTGCATAAATCCTTCGGCGCCCAAAACGTCTTGAATGGGATTGATCTCACCGTCGGTAGCGGCCAGACCCTGGCGGTGCTGGGCCGCAGTGGCACCGGCAAGAGCGTTTTGCTCAAGTTGATCATCGGCTTGCAGAAGGCGGACTCGGGATCGATTCACATCCACGGGCAGGAAATCACGAACGCTAATCTCGAAGAGATGAATGAGATCAGGAAGAAGATGGGGTTCTTATTCCAGCACGCCGCGCTCTACGACTCGCTGACAGTCGAGGAGAACATTGCGTTTCCTCTGCGGCGTCATACGGAAATGACCGCACAGCAACGGTCGGACCGCGTGAAGGAATTACTGGCCAGCGTCGGCATGGAAGCCGACCTCAAGAAAATGCCCAGCGATATTTCCGGCGGAATGCAGAAACGAGTGGGTCTGGCGCGCGCCCTGGCACTTGAGCCGGGCATCTTGTTGCTCGATGAACCCACCGCCGGGCTCGACCCAATTACCTCCGGCGAGATCGACGAATTGATTTTGAAGCTGCAGGAAGAGCGCGAGGTGGCTTCGATCGTCGTAACGCACGATCTGCACAGCGCCAAGCTAGTAGCCGACCGCATTGTCCTGCTGCACCAAGGCAATACCGTGATGGAAGGCACGTTCGAGGAGCTGGAGAAAAGCGACGACGAATTTGTGATCGAATTTTTCAAGCGGGATTCTTAGGGAGCGCATATGTCGAGAGCAGCCAGGTTGGGAGCTTTTATCATCGCGACGCTGGCCATTCTAGTGGCGGGCATCTTTATTATCGGAGACCGGCAATACCTTTTCACCTCTACTTACCGCCTCAAGGCGCAGTTCAACACCGTGGTCGGATTGGATGAGGGGGCGGACGTGCGCGTCGGTGGAGTCCACAGCGGAAGCGTGCGTCGTATCGACCTGCCGAAAAATCCCACGGACAAAATCACAGTACTGATGGATTTGGAGCGCTCGACGCACGACATCATCAAGCAGGATTCCGTCGCCGCCATTCAAACCGAGGGCCTGCTGGGAAATGAGTATGTCTCGATCTCGTTCGGATCCGCGCAGGGGTTGAATGTGCGTGACGGTGACACCATCGCCAGCGAGCCGCCCCTGGTCCTGGCGGACATCATCAAGAAGGCGAATGGCATTCTGGACAGCAGCAAGGCCGCCATCGATAACACGACTGTGGTTACCGCTAATCTGAAGTCCATCAGCGCGAAAATCGATGACGGGCAGGGAACGATTGGAGAGCTGATCAACGACAAGCAAATGTACACCGAACTAAGCCAGACCACCGTGGGGCTGCGCGATGCGACGGTGCACGCCCAGGCGGGCATTGCGGACTTTCAGGAAAACATGGAAGCTTTGAAACAGAATTTCCTGTTGCGCGGCTATTTCAAGAAGCGCGGCTACGAGGATTCCGCGGAACTGGCGAAAGACCAGATCGCCAGCCTTCCTGACGTCACGCCGCTGAAAACGTTCACCTATCAGCCCAAAAATCTATTCGACAAAATAGACACGGCCAAACTGAAGAATCAGAACTCATTGAGTGACGCGGGGAAATTTCTTGCTGGCAATGAATTCGGTATTGCGGTCGTGGTCGTTCATGCGGGAACGACAGGAGACGCGCAGCAAGAATTGGTGCTTACGCAGGCACGCGCCGCGGTGATCCGCGACTACCTCGTCGGGAATTTCGGTTTCGACGATACACAGCTCAAGACTCTGGGAATGGGCAAGACGATTGGTGCAACCACCGACTCCGGCTGGGGAGACATCGAGATCGTGGTTTATCCGGTGGGGACCAGCGCTCCTGCAGTTCAGCAGGCAGGAATCGCTGCCGCGCTTCACCAGTAGTTCGATTCACTCCGCTTGGTGAGACGTGCGCTGAAAAGGCGCGAATATGCAGATTGTGCTGTTCCTATTTGGGCTTAACTTCACCAACGACATCGAAGCCGAATTGAGGATCCCGATACGTTCCAGTCATTTTCACGGGAATCGCCGCTCCGGCCTTTTTCCGCTTGAACAACGGATCGAGCGGTTTCAATAGCGCCGATTTGATACCGCTGGTCTCCTGCGACAACTCCGCGTCGGTCTTCAGCATTCCGTGGAAATCAATTTGTTGGTTCAGCAGGTTGTAAGTGCCGTCCATGCGGGCCGACGCTCCCGGCACGTTGAATGTGAGCGTTGTAAACTTTGCGACTGCGTCTCGCAGTTCCACGTGGCCGCGCAAATTCAACACCACATTTTCCGGGTCATCCGCAACTGGCTGTGATTTTTTCTTGCCGGGATCTTTCTTCTCGCCGCGCGCGCTCTGGCTCATTTCATCAACGCGCGTCTGCATGCTCGGTTTCGTAAACGCTCCTTCGCCGATTCCGAAGTCCCCGAGAAGCGTAAGCTCTCGCAGAAATGGCCGTCCCTGCGGTGGTATTGCAATGTGCGCTTTGAAGTTCGCCTCACCGTTCATGGGCGCGTGTTTTGCCGTCACAAACAGGAGCAACAAATCTTGAATGCGGCCGTGATCGACCTGCACGTCCAGCGAGGTCGTTTTCCCCTTCTGTCCTTGTTTGCCCGCGATGCTGCCCGAAGTCGCAACGGACGTCTGCAAAAATGACGTTTCCACTTGCGTTAGGAAAACATCGCCGTTGGTCCCGTTCACACTTGCGCGAAAGCGCGAGGTCAGATGCACCTCGTGATCGCCGCTCACAACCTTGAAGTTCGGAATATCAATCGTGCCGCGAATGCCGATTGCGCCCAGCCGCCCCGCGAAATCGCCCGTCGACGATAGCGTCCCAGCAATTCCACGGAATACGCCCAAGTTTGCTTGCTGAAATTTGTATGAGCCCGAAACGGGCGTCGCGCCTAAATCATCCAGGTTCAAAGGCCCAAATTGGCCGTCCGACGTGATTTCTCCCGGCGGTTCTGCGTTTTGCATATTTACACGGTAAGCCCAGGCACTGTTGGATCCGAAGGATTGAACCGACAATGAATGCAGCTCAAATTTCAGCGGCGGTTTATCGTCCGAGCGCGCAACTTCCAGCACTGCACCTTCGGCCACAATCTCCCCAACGCGCGTCTGAGTCGGTTGTGAAGTTGCGCCGCCGGCACCCGTGCTTCGCGCCGGCACTTGCACGACCAACCCATTCAGCAGAATTCGCGCGATGTAACCTGGCCTGGCGATCAGATCCGAATAGCGCGCTTGAATGGCTAGTCTCTGAATGGTCGCCAGCGGTGGCGCGTCTGCGGCGTCCGAAGGCCCGGCGAACGTGACGTTTTCAGCCACACATCCGGGATGCGGGAAATACACCATGTGGAACTTCCCGAACGTTACTTTCGCGCGAGTGGCATTCTCCAGACCTTGCGCCACTTTCGTCTGCGTGAACGGAGATTTGATTGCCAAGACAATCACCGCGATACACGCAATCGCCGCGAGCGCCGCCACCGTCCATACAGCCCATCGAAGACGGCGCGCGTGTACTGCTTTAGTCTTAGTTCCTCTGGATTTTGTGCGCACGCCAATTCCTTTGTAATGTCGAGCGTGCTTGCAACCACATCGCTGAAGCTCTCAGATTGGCCCGAACAATGTCAACGCAAAGCGCCGACGAACTACCAGGCAACCGCGATGAGCACGACCGTCCCGATGATCCCTACGCCTCCACCGGTTCCCCATCGGGGACACCCGCAATAGCCTCCCCCGCCGCCAAACAACAAAA
>JBEKHD010000009.1:0-127689 GCA_050012455.1 Candidatus Acidiferrales bacterium
AATTTGTAGCGGCGCACTTTAATGCGCCTTTTTCGCAGACTGACCAACGCCCCAGGGGGTTCCGTGATCACCGAAGCCGCCATAGACACGGCCGAAGCCACACAAACGTGCGTCGAAAAATTGTCGCAATTATTCCCTAGTGCCTCACCCATGCGAATTCCCGTGCGCGTCGTCACGCTGGCGACCGCGCGTCGCCCCTTGCAGGAACAAACCGTAATCGAATTCGGAACCGCGCAGGAAGTCCTGTTCGCTTCCACGCTCCCGCTGGAATTTGAAGACGGCGTGCGCGTTCTAAATTCCGATGGTTCGCTCGACGCGCGCGCGACAGTCGTCGCCGTGCGCTATCACGACGGAAGAAAGGCCGTCGCTGCCCGGTTCGTGGGAGAAGTGGGCAACTGGATCATAAAACGATGACCCCCAAATCAGACGTCCCGACTTTGCAGCCGCCCGCAGCGCAAGCAGGCTCCGCGGATTTCGTCGCGCAATGGTCCGAAGCGCGCAACGCTTATCCTTTGTACGCCGCTCTCGCCGCCCAATTTAATTTTGGTCCGCTGCCGTATCCCGCCGGCGAGCTGCCGCCACAGCGGCCCACGCGCGACGTTTTTGACACCGTCTTGAAGTGGCTCGATGGCATTGACGCACGCGTCCGCGCCTTTCAAGTCCGCCAGCTTCCGCCGGAGACTCTGAACGCCAGCGAACAAGATCTGCGCGCTTTTCTGCAGCGCCAATTGCGCAAGCAGGAAAAAACCACCGCCGATCGCGACAAAATCGATCTGCTCCTGGTGCAATATTTCGCTCTCTGCGCCCCGGAAGAACTCTATCGCAAGGAAATTCACCTGGAAGATGTCGCCGAGGTTCTGCAGCCGGTTCTCGCCGGGGCCGACGCTACGCATCTGGATTGGTGCGCGCCGCTCGATCAGATCCTGGACAAAGTCTCGCACTGCGAAAGTTTGCGCGACATGATGGAACTCGGCCTCCTCGAACAAGGCCGCCTGCTAAAAGAATCCGCCGGCGCCATGTTCTACGATCCCGCAGCGCTGGTGGCCTTCTGCCGCTTCAATTTTCTTCTCCGTCGCGCTTTCATCCGCATGTTGCACGCGGACCTGAGCGCCGTGCGCCAGGCCGCTGAAACTCTCGACGCCAATGGCGTGAAGACCGTGGACTGCCGCCGCGCCGGTTTCTCCGCCGCCGAAACCACCACGCAGCTTCGCTACTACTGCGAAAATTGGAAGCAGCCCTTTCATAAGGACTACACCGAAACGTCTGTCACCCATGCCTTCGAACAACTACTGGCCTTGCGCGCCGACCTCGAAGAAGCCCTCGCGCACGGTCAACCCGGCGCGCCAGTAGCAGCAGTACGCCCGGAAACGCGCCAACCGGACAAACGGTCGACTGTGGATCAATCGTCCAAACTTGCGGTTTCTGCCATACCAGTTCCCAAGGCGCCTCAGGCTTCCGCTACCCAAGCTCCGGCAGCGCAGCAATCCGCCGCAACTCCAGCCGAGAAAACCGCGCCGGCGAAACCAGCAGATGCCTCGGCAGCAGCTGCCAAAACGGAAAAACCAGCCAGCGACGCACCGGCACCGCCAGCCGGCGCGCTCGATAAAGAAAAGTGCCTCGAATCAATCTGGGAGCAGCTCATCGCCGAGCCGCCTTCGCGTGGACGCTCCATGTCCACGATCGTTTTGCAGAATACAAAAGTCCTGCTCTCGTCCTGGGAGGTAGCAGCGTTCGTCGCCGAAGGCGATCAGGAAGCCGAAGATCTTCGCCGCGCCGTGGTCGCCCGCGCTCTGCTAGCCGTCGCCACCGAAGAACGCAAACGCTCCGGCGACCTGAGCCAGCTCGGAGCCGCACTCACGCTAGCCAAAGCTGAGGTTTCGTATTTCCAGGGCCGCGTCGAACAGGCCAAGCGCGCTAAGAACACCGAAGCCGCGGTAAATCTCGGCATCAGCACCAAGCGCCTCCTCTCCTTCATAGAGGAAGCCGAAAAGCTGCAACCCTGATTCACTTTCGCCGTAGCCGCTGTAGCGGCCGGTTCAGATTCACCGAACCGGGCAGCCGTTGGTTTTGACTTTGTAGCGGCCGCCTGCTTTCGTTTTTTGGGCTTGCGTCTTTGACTTTGGCGTCGCGGTTCGTAGCGCCGGCCTGCCTGCCTTTAGGCAGGCGTCTCGCCGGCTCTTTTGCTTTCGACTTTGCCTTTGCTTGGGGGAAAGGTCTTGACTCACTCCAGCGTCCTGATCGTCTCGGACGACACTGAATTCGCGCGCACGGTAGCCGCTCGCTGGCAGGCCGAACGCCGCGTCCCGGAGATTACCCTCACCACTAGTGACGTCTGGCAATCCTCCGCCGCCGCAGGCTACAACCTGGTGATCGTCGGCCCGGTTCGCGACAACAGAATCAGTGCGATCCTCAGCGCGCTAAACGCAATTCCAATTGCCGCAACCATCTACGTCTCCGCCGAAACAAAAGACGTCTCGCACCTGGCCGCCGAACACTCGCACGTATTGACCATCCCGCGCGAAGACGGCTGGATCGGCACGCTAATCCTCGTCGCCGGAGAAGCCCTGCGCCGCGCCGCCGCCACCGCCCGCGCCCAGCGCGCCGAACGCATTGCCGTCGAACAACAACGCCACGCGACCCTGGGCCGCTACATGCTCGACATGCGCCCCAGCGTGAACAACGCCCTCACCTCCGTTCTGGGCAATGCCGACCTTCTGCTCTTGGACGCCGGGCCCCTGCACCCTGACGCGCGCGAGCAAATCCGCACGATTCACACCATGGCCCTGCGTCTGAACGAAATCATGCAGCGTTTCTCATCAGTCGCCGCCGAAATGCGCGCCGGTGAGAAAGAATCTCAAGCTGAGACATCGAGCGCATCGCAAATTTCCACGGCTGGCCTCGCGCGGTAGCTCCACCCCCCGCAACCAGCTGAAAAACAACGCTGTTGCAATCCAGTCGCAGAACGCGAAATCCGCTCCGCACATGGTCCCGGAGTTGCATTTCTCTCTGCGGGTATTTCTGTGGAGGTTCGTCGATGTCGAAGAAAGTTCTGATCGTGGATGATTCCCAGGCCGAACTCCACCTCATGCAGTCCATGCTGCAGCAGGGCGGTTTTCATTCCGTGGGCATTTCCGATCCCACCAGAATCGAAGAAGCCATCGAAGAAGAGCGCCCCAGCGTCATCCTGCTCGACGTGGTCATGCCGCGCCGCAACGGTTTCCAGGCCTGCCGCGATCTGAAGAGTCAGCAGACGTACTCAAATATCCCAGTGATCTTGGTCACCTCAAAATCCGCTCCCAGCGACCGCTACTGGGGCGAGCAGCAAGGTGCAAACGGGTACGTCTCCAAGCCCTTCACGCCGGATGAACTGCTCAACGCGGTGAAAAGGTTTGCCTGATGTCCCTTGAACGTGAAAACACGGCGCTTTCCGCCGAACTCGATGGCGGCGCATTCCTTGAAAGCGAAGTCTTTTCCGAGGAGCGCCTGCCCGAGCGCCAGTACTGCGTCTTCCGCGCTGGCCGCGAGCGATTTTGCTTTTCAGTGCTTGAAGTGGAAGAGGTGGTGGACTGGCCTATCGTCACGCGCATTCCGCTCACTCCCGCCTTCCTGATGGGAGTGTTCAATCTGCGCGGCACCATCGTCCCACTGATTGATATCGCATTCACCGAAGGCCGCCGTCCCGGCCTTCTGCCGAAACATGTAGTCGTTGCGCTCCTGAAAGGCGACGCGCACCGCGAAGACATGCGGCTGGGAATTGCCGCCGACGAAGTCATCGGCACATTTTCAGCCACCGAAGAGGCGCTGCTCGATCAAGCGCCCGCCGACGTCCCGCACTGCCGCGGCATGCTGCGCCACGACGATCGACTCGCGCTGGTAGTCGACCTGCGCCGCCTGGTGGACGTTTTTCCGGTGCCGGTGATTTGAGCCTTTGCCGTTGCCCTTGACTTTGGTAGCGACGGCCGGCCTGCCGGTAGGCAGGCGTCTCGCCGGGTCTCTTGACGTTGTCGTCGCCTTTGACTTTGTTTTTGAATTTGTAGCGGCCGGTTCAGGTTCATCGAACCGGGCAGCCGTTGCCGTCGGTTTTGATTCTGTGAATCGCCCTACAGGGAGGTTCATCCTGAGATCCCGCGGTGCGGGATCGAAGGGTCGCGGCCGCCTGCTTTTGCTTTTTAGGCGGGCGTCTTTGACTTTGCCTTTTTCGAATTGGGCGATCGAAATTGGATTAGGCGTGGGTTCTGGGGTCACAAAGTTTTAGGCCGCGCGCACTTTCCGTTCCGCACCACGGACCGGCGGGGTACAGGTAAATGGGCGCACAAGTTCTTGGGAGGAAGTCATGAAAGCTCGTTTGAGTTCCACAGTCTGGCTGCTGGTATTCTGGGTCACACTGTTGCTATCGGCCGCCGTCGGCTTTTCCTACTACGCTGGAGTCCACTCCGCCGGTCAGGACGCTGGCGCCGTTCCCGGCGGGGCCAATGGCGGGCTGCTCGCCGCAGCGGTGCTGGGCCTCGTCGCGGTGATCTCCATCGTTTACGTGCTCAGCAAGCGCGTGCTCACTCCCGTGGACGAACTCGCGAAATTCTCCGAACGCGTGGTCTCAGGCGACGTCCGCGCTCGCGTAGAAATCAATTCCAGCGACGAGTTCGGCTTCATCGCCGAGAATTTCAATCGCAGCGCCGCCAAAGTCGCCCACGCCGTCACCAACAAAGAGGCACAGGATTCGCTGCAACGAAGCATCACCGACCTCCTGAACACGATCAACCAGGTCGCCCGTGGCGACTTGACCATCCGCGGCAAAGTCACCAACGATGCCCTCGGCAACGTGGTCGACTCCGTGAACTTCATGCTCGACAACTTCACCAAAGTTCTCGAGCGCGTCCGCAAAGCCGCCGTGGACGTAAGCGGCAGCGCCAATCAAATTCTCGACGCCGCGGACGACATGACCGCCGGCGCCACCCAGCAAGACCAGGAAATCACCAACACCTCCTCTGCCGTCGAAGAGCTTACTGTCTCCATGAAACAAGTATCCAACAACGCGGAAGCTAGCGCCGAAGCCGCACGTCGCGCGCTCGATGCCGCAGAACAAGGCAACCGCGCCGTGCGCGATACGCTCGAAGGCATGCAGCGCATTCGCGCATCCGTGCAAGCCACCGCCAAGAAAATTAAATCTCTCGGCGATCGTTCACTCGAAATTTCCGAAATCATCAACGTGATTAACGACATCACCGAGCAAACCAACCTGCTCGCTCTGAACGCGGCGATTGAAGCAGCCCGCGCTGGAGATGCCGGCCGCGGTTTCGCCGTCGTCGCCGACGAAGTCCGCAAACTGGCCGAGCACTCCCGCAGCGCCACCAAAGACATCGCCGCGCTCATCAAAGCGATTCAGGCCGAAACAAACGAAGCGGTGGTCGTCATGGAAGACGGCACGCGCGAAGTGGAAGTCGGCGCCGGCCTTGCCGATCAAGCCGGTAAAGCGCTCGAAGCAATTTCGAGCGTCGTGCGCCAGTCTGCCGAACTCGTCCAGGAAATTTCCCTGGCCTCGAAGCAGCAGGTGCGCGGCACGGAAGGTGTGGCCAATGCGATGCAAATCATTTCCGGCATCACGCGCCAGACCACCCAGGGCGCGCGCCAAACCGCTTCGACGGTCGGCAACATGGTCAAGCTCTCAGAACAATTAAATGAAGCCCTCGCGCAATTTCGTTCCGGTCGCGCGGGTGAAGCGGCCGAAGAACCGCGTCCGGCCGCGCCCGTGGGTGCGCATCGTTAGGCCGCAGTGATTCCTGGAGCCGGTGCAGCCTGCCGGCCCCGAACGTGCGCCGAACATGAAATCACATCCAGCAACGACGACGAAGCTCAGCGAGTTTGAACTCGATGATATCCGCACGCTGATCGAGCAGCGCTCGGCCATTCTTTTCGATGCGTCGCGCGAGCGGTTTTTCTCCACCCGCATCCGCGAATACATCGAGGAAAAAGAATTGGCCGGGGGCGCCGCACTGTTCGAGCTGATAAGAAGTTCCAGCACGGAATACGAAGCCCTGCTCGAACGGTTGCTGACGCAGGAAACGTCGTTCTTTCGATACCCGGCGATCTACGACGCGCTGGAAAAACGCATTTTGCCGGAAGTGCAGGAACGCAAATTCTGGCAGAATCCGCGCGCCCTGCGCATCTGGAGCGCAGGCTGTTCTACGGGGGAAGAGGCCTACTCCATCGCCATCACCCTGTGTGACGCGCTGAAGTTTGTCGAAGCCTGGGAAATCGAAATTCTTGCGACGGACATCAGCCGCCGCGCGCTGCGCCATGCCGAACGCGGCCTGTACAGCAAGCGCAGCCTGCAAGACGTCTCGCTGGGCCAGGTGGATGCCCATTTTACGAACACCAAGCACGGCTTTCAGGTTAGGCCGCGCATCAGAAAAATGATTTCGTTCGCGCAAATGAATCTGGTTGAGCCGGTGTACCTGGGCAAGATGGACTGCATCTTCTGCATGAACGTGCTCATGTATTTCTCGGAAGAACGCCGCCTTGCGATTCTGCGGCGCTTTTACGACGCCCTCGAACCGGGCGGATATTTTCTTTTGGGTCACTCGGAGACGCTTTCCAACGTGCCCATGAAATTTGAATCTCTGGTGATCGGCGATTGCCGCATCTATCGCAAGCCGGTCACCGCTGAATCGCGCGCCGCATCTGTGCTGGTGGAGGAAAGCCTGTGAACGGGCCCAATCAGGAATCCGTCGAGCTCTTCCTCCAGGAGGCTTCCGAAAACCTCCAGTATCTGCGGGAATATTCCGGCATGTTGCAGGAACCACAGACTAGGCCCGAAGATCTGGAAAAACTTTATATCGCCGCGCACACTCTCGCCGGAACGTCCGCCAGCTACGGCTTCCCGCAATTTTCCGAAGTGGCCGCGAAAATGGCGCACATTTTTCACTACGCCATGAACGCCACGCTCACCGCGGACATGCATGGCCCGCTCACCGAATTTATTTCCGACGCAATCTCCGTTCTCGAATTCGACTTGCTTCAAATCAGTTCCGGCGGCACCGAAACCGAAGAAGACATCCTGGCCTTCAAACAGCGCTATTCATTCGCCTTTCCCGCTCCGCCTGCCTCGCGCGCCGCGCGCGAAGCCGCAGCCGCCCAAGTCGCAGCCGAAGAAGCTGTCGCTGAAGCCGATGCGCCGCCCGCGTACTCCTATGTTGACCATCTGCCGCAGGATAGCGACGTCCCGGCCGAAGTCCTGGAATTTTTCGTTCCCGAAGCCGAAGAGCACCTGCAAGCCGTCACCGAATGCCTGCTAGCGCTCGAAGCCAATCCCAACGCGGAAGATATCAACCGCCTCTTCCGCTCCATGCACACGGTAAAAGGCTCCGCCGCGCAGGTAGGATTGCATCGCCTCTCCGCCGTCGCCCATCGCGTCGAAGATCTCATCGGCCGCCTGCGCGATGGCGAACTGAAACCCAGCGCCAATATCGTGGATATCTGCCTGGAATCTGTGGACGTCCTGAAGAAATTCCTGCACCGCCAATGGACCAGCGACGACGAAATGCGCGCCGCCGTAGATCCGCTGCTCGCTCAGATCGCTGAACTTGCGCCCGAAGAAACCGAAGATGCGGCATCAGGCCAATCCGCGCCCGCGAGCAGCCCCGACGCAGCAACCACAGAAACCGGAATCGCTGCGCCTGAAAGACGCCGCGCCGCTCCCGAAGCTCTGCCGCAAGCTAAATCCGTGCGCATCTCCCTCGAGCGCCTCGACCGCATGATGAACGCCGTCGGCGAACTCGTGATCAACCGCACGCGAATGGTCGGCCGCCTGGCCGAACTAGCCAAATTAGTCGAAGTCCTTAATTTCTCGAAGAGCCGCCTCTCCGGAAAAGTTTCCGAGTTCCAGGAAAAGCACGAGTTCAGCAAAATTCAGCCGTCGCTAGTTCCCGGAAGTCACGCCCCGCAAATGGACACCTTCCGCCCCAATTTCCCGGGCATGCCTTCGGTCACGACCAACGATCTGCTCGAATTCAGCGAGCTGGAAATGGATCGCTACGACGACGTCAACATCCTTTCCCGCTCGCTCACGGAAATTTCCGCGGACGTCAACGTCGTCCTCACTCAGCTCGAGGGTTTCATGGGCCGCGTGGACTCCGACATCGACGAATTCACCAAGCTCGCGCACCACCTCCAGGACGAAATCACCGCTGCGCGCATGGTCCCTATCGGCAATCTCTACACGCGCCTGTCTCGCACCGTGCGCGATGCCGCCAACGCCACCGGCAAACTCGTCGAGCTTTCCCTCGAAGGCGCGGATACCGAACTCGACAACAATATTATTCAACACGTTTCCGATCCTCTCATTCACCTCGTGCGCAACGCCGTCGCCCACGGCGTCGAAGACCGCCGCACCCGCCAGCGCAACGGCAAAGCCGAAAAGGGCCTGGTCAGCGTCCGCGCCTATCATCGCGGCAATCATATCTTCATCGAAGTCGAAGACGACGGCCGCGGCATTGATTACGATGGCGCTCGCCGCCGCGTCGTCGAAATGGGGGCCATGTCTTCCGTCGCCGCCGCCGAGCTCACCGACCGCGAGCTGCGCGAATTCCTTTTCCGTCCCGGCTTCACCACCGCCGCTTCCATGACGGAGCTTGCCGGCCGCGGCGTCGGCCTCGACGTCGTCCGCGCCAACGTGCACGCTCTGAACGGTGAAATCGAAGTCCGCTCCGAGCCCGGCCACGGCGCCACCTTCACCGTAAAAGTTCCGCTCACGCTGATCATCTCGCAAGCGCTCTTCGTGCGCTGCGGCACATCCGTCTTCGCTCTGCCTCTCGCAGTCGTCGAAGAAATTCGCCGCCTCAAGCCCGACGAAATCGAAGATGTGGGCGGAAAACTTCTCACCCGCGTGCGCGACGTAGTCACCGAAGTCGTCCGCCTCGACGTCCAGCTGGCTCTGCCTCCGCTCGAGCCGCTCAACGGCTATTTCCACATGGTCATCGTCAAAGTCGCCGGCAAACAAGTGGGCGTAGTCGTCGAAGAAGTCCTGGGCAAAGACGAAATCGTCATCAAGAACCTCGGCGATTATCTCCGCAGCGTGAAACTTTTCCCCGGCACCACTATCGCGCCCGATGGCAGCCTAATCCTGCTCATCGATTTGAATCGTCTCGCATCCGCGGATACCGCCGAACGCAACGTGCTCCCCACCTCTTCGCCCGCCGCCCGCGTTTTCGCGCCGGGAGCAGAAGCAGTCGCCGCGGGAAGCATCCCAGCCGGAGCTGTGGACTCCATCGAAAACGATCGCGTCGTAGTCGTCGCCGACGATTCCATCAGCGTGCGCAAATTCGTCGGACGCATGCTCGAAAAAGCCGGCTATCGCGTGAAGCTCGCCTCCGACGGTCTCGAAGCCTCCGAGCTCGTCGCGCAAATCGGCTGCCACCTGGTCATCACCGATCTCGAAATGCCGCGCATGAACGGCTACGAGCTGATGGCCCATCTGCGCCAGAATCCCGTCACTCGAAAAATTCCCGTGCTGGTCGTCACTTCCCGCGCTGGCGCAAAACATCGCGACCGCGCCATGAAAGAAGGCGCCGCCGCATTCCTGACCAAGCCCGTGCAGGAAGATCAACTGGTCGCAACGGTAGATGAATTGATAGGCGCGGAAAAACCCGACACACGCCGCAAGTTAACCGTGCCGGTGCGGCAGGATTGAAATGAACAAGGTCCCCGAAAAGAAAATTCGCGTACTCGTAGCTGATGATTCCGCCTTCATGTGCAAGGTGCTGAAGGAAATCATCAATTCCGACGCGCAACTGGAAGTCGCCGGCACCGCCCGCGACGGCCGCGAAGCCGTGGCCCTGGCCGAATCCCTCCGCCCCGATGTGATCACCATGGACATCAACATGCCCCATCTCGATGGCCTGCAAGCCACCGAGCTGATCATGTCGCAGCATCCGCGCCCGGTCGTGATCGTCAGCTCCGAATCCCGCGAAGGCGCGGCCAGCACCCTGAAAGCGCTCGAGCTCGGCGCTATTGACTTCGTGCCCAAGCCCACCAACGGCATCGACCTCGACATGCGCAACATCCGCGAAGAACTGACGCGCAAATTAAAAATGGCCGCAAAAGTCCGCGTCGTGCGCACCGCCACCACCTCCAAGCTCGCAGCTTCGCACCCGCCGCTCCCTTCAGCCCCGACCAGCCACGGCGACCGCAGCGCACAACACAATGCCGTCAACGGCACAAAATTCCCGATCGTCGTAATCGCGGCGTCGACGGGTGGTCCCGCTGCAGTGATGCGCGTGGTTGCAGGCTTGCCCAAAGATCTCCAGGCCGCGGTCCTGCTCGTGCTCCACATGCCCGCCGCCTTCACCAGTCAATTCACCATTCAGCTCGCGGAAGTCTCTCGCTTGCCCGTGAAAGAAGCCGAATCGCACGAAGCTCCGCAGCCAGGCGTAATCTACCTCTGCCCCGGCGCCAATCACCTGCGGATTTCCTCCACCGGAAAAATCGCGCTCGATGGCGGCCCGCGCATCGAAGGCTATCGCCCCTGCGCAGACGTCGCCCTCGAATCGGCCGCAGCCTTCGCGCGCCCGCTCACCGTCGCCGTAGTTCTGACCGGCATGGGCAACGACGCTTCCAAAGGCGTGCAAGCCGTGAAAGCCGCCGGCGGCCACGTAATCGTCCAGGACGAAGCCACCTCCGTAATCTTCGGCATGCCTGCCGAAGCCATAAAGACCGGCTCCGTGGACGAAATTCTCCCGCTCGATCAGATCAGCGCCGCAATCGAAAAGCGCGTCGCCAAAATCACCCGCCTCGCTCCCATAGGTGCGCGATGAAAATCGCCGCTCAAGACGCCACAAAATCGCGCCGCTCGCGCTCCACCGAAGCCGTAATTCTTTTTTGCATTGGCACGCAAACCTTCGCCATCGCAGCGGACGCCGTGCAGGAAATTCGCAGCACGGACAGCCTGGCCACAGCCGCAATCGAAATGGAACTTGCCGAAGTTCCCAAAGTCCGCCACCTGGTCGAACGCAGCCATCGCACCTACTACGTCGTCAGCGGCTGCGCCCATTTCGGCCTGCGCGTCACCCGTCCCACTCTCGTCCTGATCCTGCGCCAAATTCGCACCGCCGTTCTCGTAGACTCCATCGAAAGAATGGCGGACATAGCCCAGGTTCACGCGCTGCCGCAAGCCTTCCAAGGCGAAGAGCGCGAGTGGTATCGCGGCCTCATCTATCTCGAAGATCGAGTGCTCCCGGTGATCCGTCCGGAAGGATTCCTTACCCCCCAGGAATTCGCGCGCCTCGATCACGCCTCAAAGGCAATCGAAGCGCGCCACGAAATGGAAGGAGCCGTGCCTTCATGAGCGCCACAGAAAATCACACGCGCAAATCCTGGGTGCTCCTGCACGTCGGCAACCGCCGTTTCGCGCTGCCCGCAGAGTCCGTCATGGAACTCGCGCCTCCCGTGCGCCTGCATAATTTCCCGCACACTTCAAAGCTAATCGCTGGTGTGATCGTCCGCCGCGGCCGCATCGTTCCGGTATACGACGTCGCCCCCGTTCTCTGTGGCCGCGAATCCTCCGTGCATCGTTTTTATCTAATCGCCGAACGCGCCTTCGGCCCCGGCAGCGAAGCCAACGAGCCCAGCGCCATCCCTGTAAACGGCGAATGCGAGCTGGCCACGGGCGAAATGCAGCCGCGCGACGAAAACGCTCCGCCCTATTTCGCAGGCAGCTTAACCATCGAAAACGAAAATATAGATGTCCTGGATCTGCAAAGACTGGTCAGCGCCGCCAGCAATATTCCCAACCCAGCAATTCAAGCAGAGGCGCGCCCGTGAACGCCCTCGCCAATCTCCCGCGCATTCTCCTGATAGATAGCAACGTCTATTTCGCGAAACGTGTTGGCGAAGCTCTCCAGCAGGTCGGCTTCGAAGTCGTCCCCTGCACTCAAGCCGCCTACGCTCTAACCATGCTCGAATGGAACGCGCCCGCTGCGATACTATGCGCCACCAATCTGCGCGAAATGGGCGCGCTCGAAATGGCCCCGATCCTCCGCGCCGATCCCAACACCGCGCACATTCCCCTCATCGCGATCGGCGGAAACGGCGCCGGTGCCGGCGAACAAGCTCTTCTCGAAGCCTATCGCGCCGGCTGCGACGATTTCGTCGATCGCCGCCGCTCGCCGTCAGACATCGCCGCGCACGTCCGCAGTTTCCTGGTCAGCCGTCAGGACGGTTTTCAGCCCACGCAGATGCTCACCAGCGCCGAAACCGATCTGAGCGGCAATCTCCAGCATCTCGATCTGCCCGGCGTAATACAAATGCTCGGGCAGGCTCGCCAGACCGGCGCGCTGCACATCAACGCGCTAGACGCCGACGGAATTATTTTCTTCGAGGGCGGCGAAATCAGCCACGCGGAATGCGGCATGCTCTTCGGCGATGAAGCCGTCACCCAAATCGTCGCCACCTGCCAGAGCGCGAATGAAGGCGTATACAAATTCGTCTACGGCGCCACTGCCACGCAGCGCACCGTCCTACGCTCCGCCACCGATCTGCTCCTCGATGCCATGCGCGAATTCGACGAATCCCAAAGAGACTCCGAGCAAGGCCCGCAAATCGCTGAACAAGATAAAGTCGAAAAGGAATCGCAATGAGCGAAACGCAAATTCTCACCGCCGCCCGCACTCCGACGGTCTATTTCATTGACGACAGCGCCACCATGCGCGAAGTCATCAAGATCGCCTTCCGCAAGGAAAATATCAACGTTATCACCTGTGCCGACGCCGCCGCAGCCCTCGCGCAATTCGACGCTTCCGCTCCCGACGCCGTGATCACCGACGTGATCATGCCCGATAAAGACGGCTACGAAGTCTGCCAATTCATAAAAGAACACGAACGCTTCGGAAAAACTCCGGTGATCCTCATGTCCGGCGTAGTGAATCGCACCGTCGCGGAAAAAGCCATGCAAGTGAAGGCCGATGAACTCGTGCGCAAGCCATTCCAGCCCCAGGATTTGATCGCCCGCGTGAAAAGCCTTCTGCATCCGGGCGCTGCGGCGGCACGCGGCTCACTGCGCGAAGAAGAAGCAAACGCATCGCAAGCCGCAAGCCGAGTTCTCAGCGGCCTCTTCTCGCCGCCCTCAGCCCAACAAAATGCCGCGCCGCCAAATTTCGCGCCCGCCGCTCCCGCAACATCCGCGTGGCCCGCGGAACCCGCGCAAACATTCGCGCCCCGCCCCGCCGCACCCGCCGAAACGTTCGCGCCGCAACGCACCGCGCCTGCAGCTACGCGCCCCGCTCCCCACGCCGCCGCGCCTCCGCAACGCGCCGTAGCAACCGCACCGCCGCCATCCGCCGACGCTCAAAAGCTGCGCCACGAAATCCGCCGCCTCGAGCTCCTGGTAAAAAAACTCCAAGCCGAGCTGGAAGCCCAAAAACAATACTGCGCCGCCCTCGAAGCCGACTTCAAATCCATGCAAGAAACCGAATAGCGTCCCCGCCACTCTGACTTCGCGAACACCACACGATGAATCAACGCCGAGCCCCTTTGGAGTGCGGCGGCTTGCCGCCGCTTTCGCCGAAACTTAAAGCTCGCCAACAAAACGATCTAGGCGAGGCTTGCCTCGCCCTCTCCGGCTCTCGCCCCGCCGCGATCGGGCCCGCACCCCCCTGAACGAGAAAATACTGGGGTGACGCCAGAACTTGTGCCATCCTGATCGTTCCTTTGTGGCGGTCGGTTTTTTTCCGTGAGGTTGCAACGTATGAAGCAGACGTTTCTCGCACTGTCTCTGCTCGCGTGGTGCGCGCTAACCGCATCCGCGCAAAAAGCCGCACCACAAAATTCTCAGCCCACAGCAGAAACAATCCAAGTAGACGTTCGCGCTCCAAGCCAGCCCTTCCCGCATTTCTGGGAACAAATGTTCGGCTCCGGCCGCGCCATCCTCTCCCTCCGCCAAAGTTATCGTGACGATTTACGCGAAGTGAAAGCCGCGACCGATTTCAAATACATTCGCTTCCACGCAATCTTCCACGATGAAGTCGGCGTGTACGACGAAGACGCCGCCGGAAAACCAATCTACGATTTCTCCTACGTGGACCAGATTTACGACGGCCTGCTGCAATCCGGCGTACGCCCCTTCGTCGAGCTGAGCTTCATGCCCAAAAAGCTAGCCGCCGAACCGAAGTATCAGGATTTCTGGTACAAGCCCAACGTCGCACCGCCCAAGAGTTACGAAAAGTGGGCCGAACTCATCCACCGGTTCGCCCAGCATCTCGTGGACCGCTACGGCCTCGACGAAGTCTCGCAATGGTATTTCGAAGTCTGGAACGAGCCAAACCTGGATTTTTGGGCCGGCGCTCCCAAAGAACAAACCTACTTCCAACTCTACGATTCCGCCGCGCGCGCTTTAAAGGAAGTCAGCCCCCGCCTGCGCGTCGGCGGCCCCGCCACAGCCCAAGCCGCCTGGGCCGATCGTTTCATTCAGCACACCGTAAAAGAAAACGTCCCGGTTGACTTCGTCTCCACGCACGTCTACGGCAATGATTCCGCAACCGACGTTTTCGGCAGCCGCGAGCAAATCCCGCGCACCCAAATGGTCTGCCGCGCTGTGCGCAAAGTTCACGACCAGATCGCCGCCTCCGCTCGCCCTAATCTTCCGCTGATCTGGAGCGAATTCAACGCCAGTTACATGAACGAACCGGACGTCACCGACTCCACTTATATGGGCCCCTGGATGGCAGACACTATTCGCCAGTGCGACGGCCTGGTGGACATGATGAGTTATTGGACTTTCTCGGACGTCTTCGAAGAACAAGGTGTCGTTAAGCGCCCCTTCTACGGTGGCTACGGCCTGATTGCCGAAGACGGCCTGCCCAAGCCCGCATTCAACGCTTTCAAGCTCCTCCACCGCCTCGGCGACACAAGAATCCCAGTCACCAGCGATGACATTCTCGCCACCCGCCGCGCCGACGGCACCGTTGTGATCGCGCTATGGAATACCCCAGTAGTCGGAGCTGGAGGTGAACGAAAAGAAGTAGTGCTGCAACTGAATTCGCCCACAGGCCGCAAGAAAGCCACAATCTATCGCGTGGACGCCGACCACGGCTCCCTGCTCAAAGCCTACGCCGCTATGAACAGTCCTGCATATCCCACGCAAGCGCAAATTCTCACGCTACGCCAAGCCGCCCAATTGCCCGCACCCGAAAACATTTCCATTCACAACGGCAAAATCGCGCTGCAACTCGCGCCCGATGCCCTCGTATTAATCGAGATCCGTTGATCTGATTTTGTAGCGGCGCACTGCAGTGCGCCATCGTTGTCGCTGTAAAGATCGCTGGCAAATCGCAAGTCGCCGCGACGGCCGTTCGTAGCGCCGGCGTCCCGCAACTCCCCTGCACTTGCCGTCGCACTTCTAGCGGCCGGTCCAGCTTCATCGGACCAGGCAGCCTTTGCCTTGGTTCGCCTTTAAGCCTTCATTCTGAGCCCGCGCCAGCGGGCGAAGAATCTCGCCCGCACTTCGTCCGCACAACCACCCGCCGTCCGCCCACTCACTTCTGCGCATCCACCGGCGCCCCCGGCGCACCCGCCGGATGATGCCCTAATTCATTCCCCACAATAATCGCATTCCGTATCTGCGAAAAAATATCCGTCAAAGTATTCGGCGTATGCGGAATCAAAATCGTGTTGGTATGATCGTTAGCCGCCACTTCCTTCAATGTATCGAAATACTGCGTCATCAAAACCAGCTGCATCACATCCTGCGGCGTAGACCCCGGCACCGTCTTCGCGAAATCCTCCACCGAATCCTTCAACCCCGCAATAATCGCCTTCCGCTGATTCGCAATCCCCTCACCCTGCAGCCGCTTCGATTCCGCCTCCGCCTCGGCCTGCTTCACCAGCAATAATTTATTGGTCTCCGCGCGCGAAACGGTCGCCTCGCGCTCCCGCTGCGCCGCATTGATATCGTTCATCGCCGCCTTCACCTTTTGGTCCGGCACGATGTCCGAAATCAAAACCTTCACGATCGAATACCCGTACTCCTTCATCGAAGCGTCCAGGTTGTCGCGCAAATCCCCCGCAATGTCCGCCTGATTCAAAAATGTATCGTCCAATTTCATCTTCGGCACATGCCCCAGCACCACGTTGTAAACCATCGACTCAATTTGCTTCACCGGATCCGACAATTTGTAAAACGCTGATTCCACCCCCTCCGGAATCACCTTGTACTGAATCGAAACCGGAATCTGTACGAACACGTTGTCCTGCGTCTTCGTCTCCACCTGCACGTCAAACTGCTGCACCTTCATACTCATCCGCTGCACCACCGTCTCCAGATACGGAGTCTTCCAGTTCAACCCCGGCCCCGCCACCCGCGCAAACTTCCCCAGCCTCTGCACGATAGCCACTTGCGCCGTCTGCACGGTGAAAAACGATCCCAGAAAAACGCTCAGCACAAAAAACGCAATCACCGCAAAAACCAGCAGAAAAAATGTCTCCACGCGTCATCTCCTTTTTGGATCTTGAAGTCTCGTCACCGGCCAGGTCGGCGGACAGCCGTGAGATCTTGCCTTGGATTTCGCCCGCGATCGGACCTAGTACAGCTCCGCGCTGGATAAGAGCGTGTTGCCGGCCCCGCCGGCGATCAGGACGGTCCCATTGTTCATCAGCGCCGCGATGGGTACGGACCGCGCCACCGTGAGCGATCCAGTCGCGGTAAAAGTTCCGCTCGCGGGATTGTACAATTCCGCACTCGCCGTCACACCTGCGGGCGAGAGTACCAGGCCACCGGCTACCAGCACCAATCCGCTGCCGAGGAGAGTCGCAGTGTGCTGCGAGCGTCCCGTGGTCAAGTTTCCGGTCGTCGTGAATGTTCCATTCGCAGGGTTGTACAGTTCGGCGCTGGCCGAAGCGAAGCTGGAATTCACAGCGCCTCCCGCGATCAGAACGCTCCCGTTCGGCAGCAACGTCGCTGTGTGGGCCACACGCGAAGTATTCAAATTGCCGGTTACCGTGAACAATCCGCTTTCAGGGTTATAAATCTCAGCGCTGGCTACGAAAAGTCCGCCGGTCCCCTGACCGCCCGTGATCAGAACCGTTCCGTCATCAAGCCGCGTCGCAGTATGCTGTCCGCGCGCCATGTTCAAGCTCCCCGTCACGGTGAATTGTCCGGTTGCAGGATTGAACAGCTCCGCAGTTCCCACATAGACGCTCGAGGAAGAGTAACCTCCCGCGATCAGAACCATTCCATCGTTAAGCAGCGTCGCTGTATGGTCGTAGCGCGCATTGTTCAGGTTACCGGTCGCGCTAAAGGTTCCGGTAGCTGGGTTGTACAACTCGGCGCTGGACAGGCCACCAGGCCCCGTGAAAGAACCGCCCGCGATCAGCACCATTCCATTCTCCAGGAGCGTCGCGGTCCCGAAGAACCGTCGATAGACCGGCGTGCCCGTTACGCTGAATGTCCCGGTGGCCTGATTGTACAACTCAGCAGGCGCTGGAACTCCTGGTGATCCATCTCCGTCGGCAACCAACACCAAACCATTGTCTAAAACAGTCGCTGTAAAATCTTCTCGTGCCACATTCATGCTCCCGGTTGCTACAAAGCCCGTCGGCCGCACGTTCAGCATGGCTGTTCCACTTACGGTCCCGGCCGAAGCGGTCACCGTGATCGCTTCCACTGTTGTCGGCGATCCAACCGCCACAGCCGCACCCGGATTCGTCGCGTCGTTGCTGATCTGCAGCGTCCCGGAATCAGAGGAACTCCACGTGACTGCCTGGAGCTGTTGGTTCCCCCCTGGAAACGCTCCGGTCGCAATGAATCGCTGGTACGTTCCCGGAGAAATTGTTGGTGTCGCCGGAGTCGTCGGAGGGGCGGGAGAAACCGTGATGGAAGTGAGCCCCACTGGCGTCAGCGTTCCGGGTTCGTAGAATTCCGCGCTCGCGAGCGAGCCGTTAGCATCGAATCCGCCCGCAATCAGAACCGTCCCCTTAGGCAGCAGCGTCGCGGTTTGTATTGCGCGCGCGCTGTTCAAGCTGCCGGTCGCCGCAAAAGTTCCCGCGACGGGATCGTACACTTCCGCGCTGGATAGCGGAACGTCGGTCGTGCCGCTGAATGTGTAGCCACCCGCAAGCAGCACGGTTCCGTTGTTTAGAAGCGTTGCGCTGGGATCAACACACGCGTTATTCAAATTGCCTGCTGCAGTGAATGTTCCGTTCGCAGGGTTGTACATTTCAGCGCTGGCTAGTGCCACAGGGCTGGAACCGCTGAGCGACTCCCCACCCGCGATGAGCACCATCCCGTTGTTCAGCAGCGTCGCCGAGTGATAAGCACGCTCGGAGTTCAGGTTGCCAGTGAGGGTGAATGTCCCGGTAGCGGGGTTATAGAGCTCTGCGCTGCCGAGCACCACGTCAGTGTTGGTGCCACCCACGAACAGCACCATCCCGTTATTCAGCAGCGTCCCAGTAGTCAGGCGGCGCGCGACGTTCATGCTTCCAGTCGGCGTGAACGTCCCGGCCACTGGGTCGTAGATCTCCGCGCTGGCCAGTGCCACCAGTGGATCCGTCGCGCCCGCGCCTCCCGCAATCAAGACTGTCCCATTCTGCAGCAGAATCGTTGGAGCTAAGCGGCGCGGCGTGTTCAAGCTGCCGGTCAAGGTGAACGTGCCGGACGCCGGATTATAAAGTTCCGCACTGCTCAAAAAGCCGCTCGAATTGTAGCCTCCCGCAATTAGCACCATCCCATTATTGAGCAGCGTTGCGGAATGCAGCTCACGCGCGGTGTTTAAGCTGCCCGTTACTGTGAAAGTTCCGGTCGTCGGGTTATACAGCTCGGCTTCCGACAAATAAGTCCCTGACACCAACCCTCCTGCGATCAGCACCATCCCATTGTTAAGCAGCGTCGCAGTGGCGTCGAAGCGCGCCTGGTTCATACTCCCGGTAACCAAAAATCCGGGAGTCACTGTCAACGTCGCCGGGTTGCTGGTGACTCCACTCGCCGCCGCAGTGATCTGCGCCGTGCCCGGCAATAAACCCATGGCAACGCCGCTGCTGGCGCCAATCGTCGCAACATTCGACGCGCTGCTCGCCCACGCGAACGTGACGCCGCTCATGACGTTTCCGTTCTGATCCTTCGCCGTTGCGCTGAACGATTCAGTCCCGCTTACCGCGATCGACGATTGAGCAGACGTAATCGCAATGGCTGTGACTGTCGGGGTACCGCTGGAGCCGCCGCAATCCGCTAATAACGTACAGAGCAGCAGTGCGGGAAGGACGAACAGCGCGGCTTTGCGAGTCGGCACAGGTATGTTGCTCCCAATGGCCGCTTAGTTCACATCAACGTCCTGAGTGAATTCCAGCCAGGCCGCGCAGCATAGCACAAATATGCTACCCGCCAGTAAGAAGAGGTATACGTATCTCCCTCACCATCGGATGCCAGAAGCACTGCGTCGTGCAGCCAGGTGCCAGTCACGGCCGCATTCCCGGATTCTCGGTAATCGGCAAATTGATTTCCCGCACCGGCCGGTCCATCTCATTGGGCGCTGCGGGCAGATCCAATCCATCTGTCAGCAGCAAACCCTGCAGCGCGGCCGCATTGATCCACACATTTTCCAACGTGTTGATGTAGCTCGTCTCGAGTTGCACCAGCGTTCTCTGCGCGATCAATACCTGCGGATACGCTGCGGCCCCCTCGTGATATTTCCGCAGATAAAGCTCGTAAGCCTGCCGCGCGTTCGGCAGCGTCCGGCTCCTGTAACGTTCCGCAATCGCCCGCGAGCTCGCGTAATTCTGCACGATGGGCGCGGCCATCTGCCGCAGGACCAGCCCCACGCGCTGCAACTCCAGCTTCGCGCGCTCGCGATCCGCATCCGCGGCCACAATGTTTCCCTGGTTGCGATTGAAGATCGGCAGGTTCACACCCACCTCTGCAAACGCTTCCGAGCCCGCCGCTCGCTGCGGCACAGTCCCCAACTGCTCGAAACTATAAGAATATCCCGCCCGCAAGAACAAATCAGGAATTGTCTCGTGCTGCGCGCGCTCTATTTCCGCGTCCGCCCGCGCCACTCCCAGTTGCGCGATCTTCACCGCCGGACTATCCCGCAAAATCGTCTGCAATATTTGCTCCGCGTCCACCTGCGGCAAATTTTCCAGGTCCCCCTGCAGATGCGCCAGCGGCAAATCTGGTTTTCCCACCACCGCAGCCAGCACGCTCCAAGCCCGCCGTTGCTCTTGCTCCTCGGTAATCACCGCCAGGTCGTCCTGGTCCGCTTCCACATCTGCTTCCAACACGTCGGGTTGATCCGCCTGGCCCACATTGAAAAGCTGCCGCGTGGTTTCCGCCGCGTCCTTCGCGATATCCCGCAGCCTCGCGCGCGTCTCCACCATCGCCTGCATCGCCAGCGATTGATAAAACGCAATCCGCACTCCGTTTTCCACGCGCAAACGCTGTTCATCCGCTTCCGCCGCCGCCTGTTTTCCTTCCGCATCAAAAATTTTCCGGTCGAGGCCCAACTTCCCGCCCAAAATCACGTTCTGCTGCACAAACACGCCCTGCTCGCCTCCGCCATACGAGCCTCCACGAATCTCGTCGCCGCTATAGCCGATCGTCGGGTTCGGCCACAGTCCCGCCTGCCGCGAACGCCCGGCCGCAGCTCGCACTCCGGCCTTCGCCTGCGCCAGCGTCGGATTATTCCCGAGCGCCATCTCCTGCAGCTGTTCCAACGTCAGCCCGGCCTCTTGCGAACGCGCCTCTAGCCCCGGTACCGCGGCAGCACCAGACTGTGCCGTCACCATCGCCGGCCACGCCGCGCTCATAAAAATAATCGCCAGGATGAATTTCCACCCGGCAAGGCTTCTCATCACAAATCTCTCATGTGTCGTGTTCATCGAAATCCTCTCCCACAAGGCGCCTGATAATTCTTGGACTCGGAAGGGCGAAGCTTCCGCTCCGCCCTCAAACCCGCAAAAGCAAGGGGCTCTAGCCCCTGAAGCCGCGTGTTCTGCTCGTGGCGATGTATTCTCGAAACAATCGCTAAGGCGACTCGCTCATCCCCGGCATCGCCGCTCCGCCATTCTTCCGCCGCTTCTCGCGCAATTGCTCAATCTCGTCATAACGCACCGGCGGCAACACGCGAATCAAAGTCATCATCCCCTGCATGTACCCGCTCCATCCCGGACGCAGCCCGTGCGTCTCCGGCTTCTCCACCATCGCGTCCATCGCCATCGCCGGACTTTCCATGAACGCATCCTGCGGAAATCCCGGCACCGAATTCGCATCCTTACTAACGTCCGCCTGTCCCATCTGCATTCCCGGCATTCCTGGCATCGCGGGCTGCTGCGAAGCCGACGACTGCGATGACGCTTGCCTTGAGGACTGCGGTGACAATGCTCCGTTCGGAGTCGGCTGCTCCAAAGCCGACCCCGCTCCCATCCCGCGCCCCATACTCGGCCCATTTTCCTCCGCCATCGCGCTGCCCCCGCGCATGATGCCCATCCCTTCCTCCATCCCCGCGCCCGCCGGCATTCCCGCGCGCCGCGTCATCGGCCCCGCCATCGACGACATCTGGTTCATCATGTGATGTGGCATGTGGCAATGAATCATCCAATCTCCAGGATTCGTCGCCACAAACTCCACATTGCGCGACTGCGCCACGCCCACCAGCAGCGTATTGTTCGGCCCCCAAGTCGCGCGCGGCTGCCGCCCGCCCTCGGTCCCGGTGATCACAAACTGGTGCCCGTGCATATGAATCGGATGATGGTCCATCCCCAAATTAATGAATCGCAATCGCACGCGATCGCCTAACCGCACAATCAACGGTGTATTCGCCGGCCCCGATTTTCCATTCAACGTCAGCCAGTTGTATTCCATGCTCATCGAATTCGGCGTCGGATTGTTCGGCAGCACCGCGTACTCCTGCAAAATAATCGCGAAATCCTTGTCCGCCGGTGGATCGTAAGCCTCCGCCGGGTGCATGATGAACGCCCCAATCATCCCCATCATTTCCTGCATCGCCATGTGCGAGTGATAAAACAACGTCCCTTCCTGCTGCAGCGTGAATTCGTAAACGTACCGCCCACCCGGCGAAATCGCATCCTGCGAAAGCCCCGGCCCGCCGTCCATCCCGAACGGAATGTCGAACCCATGCCAGTGCATCGAAGTCGGCTCCGGCAAATGGTTATCCACAATGATCCGCACGCGCTCGCCCTGACGCGCCTGAATCGTCGGCCCCGGCGCGCTGCCGTTGTATCCCCACAAATTCAAAATTTTCCCCGGAAAAATTTCCTGCCTCACCGGCTCCGCCACCAGATGAAACACCTTCACCCCACTATCCATCGCAAACGCCAAATCCGGCACGTCAGGCGTCACCACCGCGCGAATCCCTCCGCCATCCGCTGGCCGCGCACGATGCTCATCCCCAATCCCGTGCACGCGCTCATACCCCGGCAGCCCTCCGGCCGCCATCGCCCCCGGAGCCAACGCCCCAGCCCCGATCACCGCCGCCCCCTGCAAAAAATCCCGTCGCGTCCGCTTCATATCTCCTCCAAGCCTGAGCCGCTGCATCTGTAGCGGCCGCCTGCTTTTTTAGGCGGGCGTAGTTGAATTTGCTTGACGTTGACCCATGCCGTCACCTGAACGAGCCAACGCAGTGCGTTACCAAGGAAGGATAAACAGTAAGGGCGAGAAACGAAGAAATCAGATACGAAGAATAGACGTGTTCTGCGGCGGAGATATCGCTGCGTCCCGCGGCGGGGCTAAATCCGATCGAAACAACGCAACCTGGATGGCGTCCTCTGTGCGGACCGCGCCGCCAACCAACGGGCTCACGTGCCCCGTCGTACTCAACCGAATTTGCATCACCGCGTCGCTCTGCACAAACTCAAATCCCGAATGGTGATGCGCAAAACAATCAGGTTTCACGGGGCACTGCTTCTGCGCTGCTCCACCCGCATCAGGCGCCGCATGCTCGCACGCATGGTTCTGCCCCGCGGCGGCAGTAGCGGCGCTCGAGCCCAAGCAAATCGCACAAGTAGCCGAACACGTCGTCGCATACACCAACGCCAGCGACAAAATCACCGCCGCAAATCGCGCCCGCATTGCGTACCGCGCTCTCACAACTGAAACTATAGCATCGCGTCGCACCTGCCGGAAGCCGCCGAATTCGGCACTGCGCGAAAGCAAGCCCCCCGGCCGCCAGCAAACGATGGCCCCGCTCGCAACTGTTCTCCAGAAACTGGGTTATGCTTTCAGAACCCGGCGGCGTTTGCGACCCCTGCAGCAGACGAGGACAGCATGAATGCCTGGAAACTCCCGCGCCCGCAAGTAACCCAATCCAGCCGCGAGCGGATCCTCGGCCTCCGTTCAGCGCTCGCCGCCATCAGCCTCGTTCTAATTTCGCTCGCGCAACCTCGCCCGCTGACTGCCCAGTCGTCGGACCGCCAGTCAGGCGAGTCCCAAGGCCCGCTGGTCGTAACCCACGAAAGCCACGTAGTGGTCATGCAGTACGAAGCTTGGTTCGGCCCGAACGCCGTCACCTTTCAAACCAGCGCTGCCATCCCTCTTTTGCAGTCCCCAGATATGCAATCCATCGGCGGCGGTTACGACAGCGCGGACCCCGCCATCATCAAGCATCACGTCGCCTGGATGGAATCGCTCGGCATGGACGCGGCCCTGATCGAAGTCACCAACAACGTAAGCTGCATCTTCAACAGCGAGGCCTTCGCCCAGAAATACCTCCCAAACTGTTCCCCCGCCTTCCACCTGCAAAATCAAACCATTCGCGACAACACCGGGAACCTCTATCCCGCCTGGTCCAAGCTCGAAACTCGCCTCAAACTCATTCCTCTCCTCGGCGGCATTGACCAGGACGTCCTATATAAAGATACCGACGGCAAGACCGCATTTGAGAAAGAGCTGGATTATTTTTCCGAGCGAATGAAAGACCACCCCGAGCGCAACGTCATTTACGACGGCAAGCCCCTGATCTTGATTTACCTCGGCGCGGCGCAAGACCCCACAGCTTCCGATAACCCTCTCTGGTTCCAAATCGGCCAGTTCCTGAAGAGCCGTCCGGATCTCACGCGCCAATACACTTTCCGCATGATGGCGGGATATCTCGATAGCCAGCCGTATCTGTGGGCGAGCCAAAATCCTCCCACTGGGCCAGTGGAAATCAATCCGGAATATGGATTCTGGAGCTGGGTGGACCGGCTCAACACCTCGTGCACTCTGGCGCTTTGTCCCTATTATCCGTCCTACAACAAAGCCGGCTCGCGTGTCGAAAACTTCACCGCCTCCATCGCCACCGCCGGCCAGAACGGATGGGGCTGCCCGAATCCCGAAGAACTACCCTACTGTTCTGACGACGCGCTGCGCTACGGCAAAAACGATTCTTATGTCACATTCGCTTCCTTCATGGATTATGCCCGCGAGCTCCAACCCATCTTCTTAATCCTGCACCAATTCAACGAATTCGATTCCTCCGACGAGGGCTGGGACGCCAACACCAACGATGACATCGAACCGGCCAATCAGTGGGGCGCAAAAGACCTGGACATCGTCAAAAATCAAATCGATTCCTACCGCAGCGCCGTCGACCACCGCCATCCGCCGCAAGCAGCCAGCATCCGGTAACCGCACCGTCGCTCGCCAATTAACGCTCGGCTGCATTCCTTGTATAATAGTTTCGTGGAAGCCAGCCCAGTTCCACGGAAGTAGTCTCGCCCAGCCAGATCACTTCTCCAGGATTACCGCAGCTGGAAAACCCCCGGCTGATAGCCAGGGCACAATTCCATCAAGCTCAGGAGACCGTATTCCTCACTCGGATTCGCGCACAGACGTCGCGTCCATCGCGGCCGGCCCGCTCGTGCCCGAACTCCTATGAGAGAAAACTCGATCATGCGAATCATCACTCCACTTCCATCACGCCGCCGCCAGTTTATCGCCGCGGCTCTGCTCTGCCTCACCGCGTGCTTGGCCATCTCGGCCGGCAGCGCCGCGCCCACGGTTGATCGCGACGCGATCCTCAGTCATTTGAACGCCATCATCAGCTGGTACCGCGATTCCAGCTCCAAAGTTCAGTCCGTCGGCCTTCCTAGCGACGCGATCTATCAGGACACTTCGCAAAATCTCGCGCAAGAAGCAGTCCGCCTCGCATTTCAATCTGCGAAGGCAGCCGCTGTTTTAGTGAACGCGTCGGACCAGCCCGCCGCACCCGCTGCGCCGGATGCTTCGGGAACCTCCACTCAGCAGCAGAATCTCGCGCAAACGCTCGCCACCCTGAAAGCTCGCATCGACCAGGACCAATCCAAACTGGACGCCTTGGATAAACAAATCGAAACCGCCCCGCGCAGCCAGCGCCAAAACCTCACCACGCAAAGAGACTCGCTACAGGCTGAAATCTCGCTCGACCAGGCCACGCAAGATGCCGTTCAGAAACTGGCCACCTTCGTCGAGAGCAGCGAAGAATCCGGCGTCGGAGGATTCGCGGGCAGCATCAACGACCTCGCGCGCACCGTACCAGAGATCCTCGGCGACACGAACGCCCAGAAAGCGGCCGCCAAACCCGCCGCCACCCAGCCCACGATTTCCAAATCCTCCGGACTGATCGGCCACTGCGTCACCCTATATGCAGAACTGCGTACCATCCACAATATTGATCAGCTCGCGAACCAAACCGCACGCGTCCGCGACAATGCCGCCGCTCTTCGCAAACCCATGCGCGACACGCTGGCTGCCACCATTCAACGCGGCCGCGATCTCACCGGCCAGCCCCCGCCGTCCGATCCCAGGCAAGCCAAAGCCGCACCGCAAGAATTGCGCTCGCTCACCGACCAATTCAAGCAGCTCGCGAACGTAGTGATTCCACTCAGCCAGGAAATGATGGTCCTCGATCAAAGCCGCTCCAATTTCCTGAACTGGCGCAATTCCATCGCCCGCGAATCGAAAGACGCGCTGCGCTCTGTCGTCTCCAGCGCCGTCGCGATTCTCCTCGCCCTGGGAATCATCTGGATTCTTTCCGAAGTGTGGCGCAGATGGACGTTCCGCTATATTCAGGACTTACGCCGGCGCCGCCAGTTTATGCTTCTGCGCCGCTTCGTCATGGGTTTCTTGATCCTCACGGTTCTCACCCTCGGCATCGTCAGTGACTTCAGTTCGCTCGCCACCTTCGCGGGCTTCGCCACAGCCGGCATCGCGGTAGGCTTGCAAGCAGTCCTTCTCTCCGTCGCTGCGTACTTTTTCGTGATTGGCCGTTACGGGATCCGCATCGGAGATCGCGTCAGCATCGCGGGAGTCACCGGCGACGTAATCGATGTCTCACCGGTGCGTTTCTACCTGATGGAACTCGCCGGTAGCGATGTAAATCTCTTTCCTACCGGACGCATCGTGGTCTTCTCCAACGCCGTCCTCTTCCAAGCCACCACGCCCCTGTACAAACAAATCCCCGGCACCGAGTACACCTGGCACGAAGTCGTACTGCAATTCGTAGCCGGCGCCGATTTCCAGCTCGCCGAAGAAAAACTCCTTGCCGCCGTCAATTTGGTTTACGACAAATACAAAAAAGACATCGAGCAACAACACAACGACCTCGAGCGCCGCATCGAAGTCCAGATGAAACCACCGGAGCCTCAGGCCAAACTACATTACACCGATACCGGCCTCGAATTTCTGGTCCGCTACCCCACGGAACTCCGCACCGCCCCCGATACCGACGAACAAATCATAAAAGCCGTCCTCGCCGCCATCGAAACAGATCCAAAACTAAAAGCCTCCGTAACCGGCTGGCCCAGAATCCGCGCCGCCGTTAAGGTCTAGTTCATCGCCACTCGACCGTCCGTGCTTCGTATGCGCGCGCGGTCGCAGTATGGCGCAAACCATTTTGGAGTGCCGCGGCTTGCCGCCGCATTCGCAACAGCCGAAGATTCGGCGCGGTCGAGCTGGGCGAGGCTGGCCTCGCCTGCTTTCCGCCAATACGCCCGCGCCTGGACAATGCGCCACACCGACACCGCCTGCCCACGATCATGCTAAAGTGTCGCGCGAGGAGAAAACGGCCGTGACCGCAACCATGCGATTTGCAATATCAGGAATTTCTGACCGCAAGGCATCGACGCGCGGATTCGCCATAATCTGTTTAACGCTGGCTACGCTGCTTGCGCCAGCAGCGCGCGCGCAACCAGCCACTCAATCCACGCCTCCACCCACTCCCACGCAAGCCTACAAGCCCCTCGAAGGCGACTACATCGCACACGACTTCCACTTCAAATCCGGTGAAACTCTCCCCGAATTGCGCCTGCACTACCGCACCCTCGGCACTCCGAGGCGCGATGCCAACGGCCGCGTCACCAACGCCGTCCTGATCCTCCACGGCACCGGCGGCTGGGGCGGGAATTTTCTCGTACCGCAATTTGCCGGCGTCCTCTATGGCCCCGGTCAACTCCTCGACATCACTCGCTACTACATCATCCTCCCCGACAACATCGGCCACGGAAAATCCAGCAAGCCCAGCGACGGCATGCACGCTCATTTCCCCCAGTACGAATACGACGATATGGTCGCCGCGCAGCACGAGCTTGTGGAAAAAGGGCTCAACGTCAATCATCTCCGCCTGATCATCGGCACCTCTATGGGCTGCATGCACTCCTGGATCTGGGGTGAAACTTATCCCGATTTCATGGACGCACTCATGCCCCTCGCCTGCCTGCCCGTACAAATCGCGGGCCGCAATCGCCTTTGGCGCAAAATGCTGATGTCGGGAATTCGCCAGGATCCCGATTGGCAGAATGGCGACTACACTACCGAACCCCGCGCCGGCCTGGAAATCGCCGCGGACATGCTGCTCATCGCCGGCAGCGCTCCCCTCCCCATGCAGCTAAGTCTGCCCACGCGCGACGCCGCCGACCGTTGGCTGCAGGACGTCATGAGACGCGAAACGGATACCCTCGACGCGAACGATTTGCTCTATGCCGTGAATTCTTCCAGGAATTACGATCCCTCCGTGGACCTCGGAAAAATCACCGTGCCGGTAATGTTCGTGAATTCCGCCGACGATTTCATCAACCCGCCCGACCTGGGCATCGCCGAACGCGAAATCCAGAAAGTGAAAAACGGTAAATTCGTGCTGATCCCTGCTTCCGAGCAAACTCACGGCCACGGCACCCACACCTGGGCTGCCCTCTGGCAGCAATACCTGAAAGAACTCCTCGACGAATTACAACAGGCGCCAGCAGCGGTAAAATAAAACGGCGCACGCGCACCCTGAAAGACGCCCGCGCCAAATGAGGCTCTCGGGACATGCCTTCTCACCGCCAGCGAATTTTGACGATGAACCGAGGGTCGGCGACTCTGAAGTCCACCCTCTACGAAGTCGGCGCGCGCGACGAAGCTTTGCTCGCGATATCGGTAACCTATACCGCCGCGGCAAGCGCCCATTTGAAGATCGCCGATGCGAAAGGCACGTCACTGCTGGATACCTCGGTAAAAGGCAGCGACTCAAACGCCGCGCTGGAAGCGATTTTCGCGTGGCTGGATCAGCACGAATACCTTTTCGGTCTAGCCGCTGCAGGCCACCGCTTAGTGCATGGCGGCTCTCGTTATCACGAACCGCAGCGCATCACGCCAAAATTTCTCTCCGCTCTCGAAAAACTCATTCCGCTCGATCCGGATCATCTGCCGGCGGCGATCCGGGGAATTCGCTTCGTAGCAAAGAAATTTCCAAAGCTTCCGCAGGTGGCATGCTTCGATACCGCGTTTCACAGCTCCCTGCCCACGGTCGCGAAAATGTACGCCCTGCCGCGGCGATTCTACGACCAAGGCATCCGCCGCTACGGCTTCCACGGCCTTTCCTTCGAGTACATCGTCGGCGAACTCCGCAAGCTCGACTCGAAGCTCGCCGCTGGCCGCGTGATCATCGCGCATCTAGGCAGTGGCGCCAGCATCGTGGCGCTGCAAAATGGAAAAAGCATGGACACCTCCATGGGCTTCACCCCGCTGGAAGGCCTCGTAATGAGCGCGCGCTCAGGCGACATCGATCCCGGCCTGCTGCTGTACCTGCTCGCTGAAAAGAAGATGTCCGCCAAACAAGGCGGCGTGCTGCTGAACAAGCAATCGGGCCTGCTGGGCGTTTCCGGAATCACGGGAGACATGCGGACGCTGCTGGAGAAGGCGAAACACGACCCGCACGCAGCCGAAGCGATTGATCTATTCTGTTATCGCGCAAAAAAATACGTCGGCGCCTACGCCGCCGCGCTCGGCGGACTGGATGCGCTGGTGTTCACCGGAGGAATCGGCGAACGAGCGCCGGCGATTCGCGCACGCATCTGCGACGGCATGGATTTTCTAGGGATTCACCTGGACGGCACACAAAATGAAGCAAACGCGCCAGTCATATCTACGAACGACAGCCGCGTTAACCTGCGTGTCATACAGACCAACGAAGATGAAATGATCGTGCAACACGTGGTAGCCGTTCTCGGCCAAAGAGCACTCAAGACGGAGTGAGGTCCTTATGTTTACGTTTGATGCAAAGCTTTCCACCGCAATAGAAGCCCCACCACAGCAGCCCGCGAAAGAATCGGCGCCGCTCCCAACAGGTCCACTTTCCCCCGATCTGCTCGACAAAATGCAGCGCTACTGGTACGCCGCTAATTATCTCTGCGTCGGCCAAATCTATCTCCTCGATAATCCGCTGCTGCGCGAGCCGCTCTTGAAAGCCCACATCAAGCCGCGCCTGCTCGGCCATTGGGGCACTTCCGCCGGCCAAAATTTCATCTACGTCCACCTGAATCGCCTGATCCGCGAGACGCAAGCTGACATCATTTATATCTCCGGCCCCGGCCACGGCGGCCCCACCCTGAACGCCTGCGCGTATCTCGAAGGCACCTACACTGACGTCCATCCGGAAATCACGCAGGACGCCGCCGGCATGCGTCTGCTCTTCCGTTCCTTCTCCACTCCCGGAGGAATTCCCAGTCACTGCGGCCCCCACACGCCCAATTCGATGCACGAAGGCGGCGAGCTCGGCTATTCGCTGGTGCACGCGTTCGGCGCTGCATTCGATAATCCGGATTTGATCGTCGCGTGCGTCGTCGGCGATGGCGAAGCGGAAACCTGCCCGCTCGAAGGCAGTTGGAAAGGGGTTAAATTTCTGAATCCCGCCCGCGACGGCGCGGTCCTCCCGATCCTCCACCTGAACGGCTACAAAATTTCCGGACCCACGGTCACTGCGCGCTGGAGCGATGACGAACTTTCGGCCTTCTTTCGCGGATACGGCTACACCCCCTACTTCGTCGAAGGTGATGATCCCCCGATCGTCCATCAACAGCTAGCCGCCGCACTGGATCGCTGTTACGCGGAAATTCGTGTGATTCAGCAGCAAGCGCGCTCCGCCGGCGCAAAAGGTAAAGCGATCCTGCGCCCCTGGCCAATGATCATCCTGCGCACCCCGAAAGGCTGGACCTGCCCCAAAGAAGTTGACGGCACCCCCGTCGAAGGCACCTTCCGCGCGCACCAGGTCCCGCTCTCCAACGTCTGCGAAGATCCCGCGCACCTGAAGCTCCTGGAACAATGGATGCGAAAATATCAACCCGATAAATTATTCGATCAAAATGGCAGCCTGATCGCTGAACTAGCTGCACTCGCGCCCGATGGAAACAAACGCATGGGCGCCAGCCCCCATGTCAACGGCGGCCGCGTTCTGAAAGCTCTCGATCTCCCCGATTTCGCGCGCTATGCCCTCGAAGTCCCCGGCCCCGGCGAAGTAGTCGCCGAAGCCCCGCGCAAACTCGGCGAATATCTACGCGACGTCATCAAACAAAATCCCTCAAATTTCCGCCTCTTCTGCCCCGACGAAACCAACTCCAACCGCCTGAACTCCGTCTTCGACGCCACCGATCGCTGCACCATGGAACAAACAGTCTCGATCGACGACCACCTAGCTCCCGACGGCCGCGTCATGGAAGTCCTCAGCGAGCATCTCTGCGAAGGCTGGCTTGAAGGCTATCTGCTTACCGGCCGCCACGGCATCTGGTCTTCCTACGAAGCCTTCGCCCAAGTAGTCGACTCCATGGTCACGCAGCACGCCAAATGGCTCGAGCAATGCATCGATTTCCCCTGGCGCCGCCCGCTCGCATCTCTAAATGTTTTTATCACCGGCCATTGCTGGCGCAACGATCACAACGGTTTCAGCCACCAGGCCCCCGGCTTCGTGGATAACGCCCTGCAACGCCGCAGCGAAGTCGCCCGCGTTTATTATCCGCCCGACGCCAATTGCCTGCTCAACGTTGTCGATCACTGCCTGCGCAGCCGGAATTACGTAAACGTCGTCACCTGCGGAAAGCAGCCCGAACTGCAATGGCTCACCTTCGACGAAGCCTTGGCCCACTGCTCGCAAGGCGCCTCCATCTGGAATTTCGCAACCAACGACGGCGGCACGCAGCCGGACATCGTCCTCGCTTGCGCCGGCGATGTGCCCACCATCGAAGCCTGCGCAACTTCCTGGCTGCTGCAAAAACACGTCCCCGGCATCAAAGTCCGCGTAGTGAACGTCGTGGATCTCAATTCGCTGATGAGTCCCGACGATCATCCGCACGGCATGGACAATATTTCCTTCGAAGCGCTCTTCACCCGTGATGTGGATGTCGTTTTCGCCTTCCACGGCTACCGCTGGCTAATTCACAGCATGGTGCACGGCCGCGCCAACGAAGGCCGTTTCCACGTGCGCGGCTTTAACGACTGGGGCACCACCACCACTCCCTTCGATATGGTGGTCCTGAACAAAATGAGCCGCTTCCACCTGGCGATTGATGCACTGAAGCATGTCCCGCGCCTAAGATCGCAAGCATCCGACGCGATTGATATGTTTAACCGCAAACTCTATGAGCACCACGCGTACATCCGCGAACACTTCCAGGACCTCCCGGAAATTCGCAATTGGCATTGGACCAAGGATTTCAGCGAACCGACCGCTCCGCCGCCGCTGGCAAAAGACCAGCCGCGCGGCCAATTGTTCAGCGACGCGTAAACAGTCTGCGGAAAAAGTAGGCGGCGGCCCGGTTTTGGTGGCACGGGCAATCTTGCCTGTGCTGAAAAGCCTGCTTTCGCCAGTGACACGCCGTCGGAAACAGCAGTCATTTCGAGCTTTTCCGCAATCTGCAAAATCAACATTCCTAACGCGCGCCGTTTTTCTTTGGGTAGCGCCCAAGCAGCCAGTTCCAGCGGACAAACAGAAGATCGCCAAACATCATCACGCTGTCGCGCAGCACTTGCACCTTGGTGGCCGGGTCGTGCGCCCAACGCACCGGCACTTCCGCAGTGCGCAAACCATGGCGCTTCGCCAGAAACAAAATTTCCGGATCGAACCCGAAACGCTCGATCCGCTGCTGCTCAAAAATAATCCGCGTCGGTTCCCGCCGAAAGATCTTAAACCCGCACTGCGTATCGGAAAACGGCAATCCCGTAATAACGCGCACGAATCCGTTAAACACCATTCCAGCCAACTCACGATGGCGCGACTGGTGAACCGATATCAGCGACCGGTCCAGGGCGCGCGAGCCGATCGCAATATCATTCCCGGCCGCCAGCGCGGCCAGCAACTTCTCGATCTCCTCGATCGGCGACGATAGGTCTGCATCGGTAAACAACGCGATACGCCCGCGCGCTTCCAGCATCCCGTGCCGCACGCTGTAGCCCTTCCCGCGATTTTCTCCATTCGAAACCAGCCGCACAGCTGGCATCTCCCGCGCCCAGTCCTCCGCAATTCGCGCCGTGCCGTCCTTCGATCCGTCATCCACAATCAGAATTTCAAGCTGGTCCAACGAAATGCTGGGCGCTACGCCCGGCGGCACGCGGCGCCCGGCAAAATACTCGCGAATGCGCGTAAGAGTGCGCGCGAGCCGGCCCTCTTCGTTGTAGGCGGGAATAATAATGGAAAGTTCAGGCACGGAAACAGAAGTCGGGACGCGCATCACACCGGAGATCCCTGGACTTCATCCGGAACACTGCTAGGCCATCCATAGCGGCCGAGCAGCGGGACGAAGCGGCAGGCGCACAGCGTTTCCTGCGCCAGCCCACCCGAACGCTTTACGATTCGCACCAAATCTTGCCGCTCGGAACCGCCGACGGGAATTACCAGGCGGCCATCTTCAGCAAGCTGTTCGATCAGCGGTGGAGGAATCGCCGGAGCGGCCGCGGAGACTACAATCGCGTCGTAGGGCGCGCCCGCAGGCCAACCAAGGGAACCATCGCCTTGTTCAACGCGCACGTTCGCGTAACCAAGCCGCGCCAGACGCTCGCGAGACGCGCTGGCCAGCTTCGGCTGCAATTCAACAATCGTCACCTCTCGCGCCAGCAACGACAGCACCGCTGCTTGATACCCGCAACCGCCTCCAATTTCCAGCACGCGCTCCGTGCCGCTAAGCAGCAGAGCGTTCGTCATCAACGCAACCATGAAAGGCTGCGAAATCGTTTGCCCCTGACCGATAGGCAACGGTTCGTCGGAATAAGCGGAAGCCTGCGCTGCCACAGAAACGAAGTCGTGGCGCGGCACGGAAGCCATTGCGTCCAACACGCGCGGCGAGGTGATGCCGCGAGCGCGAATTTGCCGCGCCACCATTTCACCGCGCGCCGCAGTGAAATCCAGAATCGTGCCAGAGGAAGAGCCGCCGCCGAAGATCATCAGCGCAAAATCCTCGCGCAGTCGCCAAGCGGGGTGCCACATCCGCAATCTCGAATGACACCTCCGGTGATACGTCTGGTGACCTCAATCCTGAAAAAGTTGTGCAAGCGAGAATGCTCCCCTTTCAAAAGTTATCACAGCCAGCTGCAATGCTGCCACCGCCCGTCACGCGCAGCAGCGGCTCGCGCCCCCGAATTGCATAACCCGCTCACGTTCGATACGATTCCTAAATTCGCATTACATGGCAGGAGTGATCTAAGGCCTGCAGCGAAGAACAGGAGATTTCCATGAAGCTACCAACAGCCGTGCTCGCCGCACTGCTAGCCGCGGCGGGACCGGCGCTGGCGCAAGCTCCCGCGCCCAGCACCACACCAACGCTGGCGCCGCATGCCAATCCAGGACAAGCGGCTCCGGCAAAACCGGCCGCGCAAACCCCTGCGCCAGCGGAAAAAATAGATCCCGCCAAGGACGCGGCCATTCGCCACTTGATGGACATTACGGAAAGTTCGAAGATGGGCGAAAACATCGCGAATTTTATAACCGGTAAAGTGCACGACGGCGTGGGCCGCGCGATTCCCGCGGATCAATTGCCGAAATTCATGGACACATTCTCGCAAAAATTCACCGCTGGTCTTCCGCCCACTGCTGTTAACGACGCGATTGTTGCCATCTACGCCAAGCACTTTTCGATGGAAGATATTCAGGCATTGACGAAATTCTACGAATCGCCCACCGGCCAACGCGTCGTCAAGGAAATGCCGGAGGTGAATCAGCAGATGGGAGCCACCGGCCAGCAGATTGAAACCGCCGTGGCGATTTCCGTACTGCGCAGCATGTCCGACGAGTATCCGCAACTGAAGCAGATCCTGCCCGCGGACAGTTCGGCCCCAACGCCGTCCAGTGCGCCGGCTCCCGCCACGCCAGGAACGCCGGCTCCCGCGACAAAAGCTCCATCGTCGCCGCCACCTTCCACGCTAAAACCGGCCGGCCCTGGGAACTAGAGTACGTAGCAGCTTTCTGACTCTGTTGATGTCATCCGCAACCGCTCGGTCTTTAGTAGCGGCGGCGTCTCGCCGGCTGTTTTCGTGATCAAGGCCGCCGCACCAGCGCCATAGGCGCGGCATAATTTAGCCCAGGCCGAAAGCCCTGGGAAGCAACACGAAAGAATTCCCGAGCGCCGTCTCACCCTGAGACCCTGTTTGCGGCAGGGTCGAACGGGAGGCGCGACACAGCTTTGCTGCCGGCACTTGGAATCGCAACCGAACACGAAGGAGTCACGATCATGCCGCGAAACAAAACAGGATTTACCCGGAGAAAGCTCATCGTAGCGAGCCTCCTCTTTCTATTTGTAGTAGGCGCGGCGGGAAATTTCGCGCTGCAAGGGGCAGCGCAGCAATCCGCCTCCATCACGGTTTCCGCCGCGATCAGCCTGAAGGATGCGCTGGACGAACTCGGCCCGATTTTCCAGGTGCAGCAACATCGCAAGAACGGCGGCAACGGCACGGCCGTCACCTACAACTACGGCGGCTCGGGAACTCTCGCGCGCCAGATCGAACAGGGCGCTCCGGTGGACGTCTTTTTTTCGGCGGCTGAAAAGCAAATGGACGAACTTGCGGCCAAGGGCTTGATCGAGGCGGATACACGCCGTGACCTGGTCGGCAACTCGCTCGTGTTGATTGCCCCGGCGCAGGCGACGGCGCTCCGCAGTTTCCAGGAGCTCACCGGAGCCGCAGTGAAGACGATCGCGCTGGGCGAAATCAGCTCCGTGCCGGCGGGAATGTACGCGCAGCAGACCTTGGAACATCTGGGCCTGTTCGCCGCGGTGCAGAAGAAAGTGGTTTACGCAAAGGATGTTCGCGCCGTGCTCACCTATGTCGAAACCGGAAACGCAGACGCGGGGTTGGTATATCAAACCGACGCGAATACGTCCAAGAAAGCCCGCGTAGTCGCGATTGCGCCCGCGGATTCGCACGATCCGATCCTCTATCCCGTCGCGGTGTTGCGCGACTCAAAAAACAAGGCCGCGGCGCGCGCCTTCGTGGAATTTCTGCAAGGTTCCGACGCGCGCGCAGTCTTCCAGAAGTACGGCTTCACCTCTGCCGAAAAATCAGCCGCAAAGAACTGATCCAGCTACAATCCTCTCGCGATGGATTGGTCTCCTCTGCTGATATCGCTGGCCACCAGCCTGACGGCGACAGCCGTAACGCTGGTCGCAGGCCTCGCCGCCGCTGCGTGGCGCCAGAATCGTGCCGGCGGCGGCGCCGCGCTAATTGACGGAATTTTTATTCTCCCGCTAGTCCTGCCTCCCACGGTTGTGGGCTTTCTTCTTCTGCTCTTCTTCGGTCGTAACGGCCCTATCGGCAAATTCCTCCTTCCATTCGGCACGACCGTGGTGTTTTCCTGGCCGGCCACGGTAATCGCCGCAACGGTCGTAGCTTTTCCGCTGATGTATATCACCGCGCGCGCCGCACTGGAACAGGTGGACCCGCATCTGCTACAAGCAGCCCGCACCCTCGGCGCATCCGAAGCGCGCATTTTCCGCGAAGTGGCGCTGCCTCTCGCCTGGCCTGGAGTGCTCGCGGGCACCATTCTTTCCTTCGCGCGCGCGCTCGGCGAATTTGGCGCAACCTTGATGCTCGCCGGAAATATCCCGGGAAAAACCGAAACGATTCCCATCGCGATTTATTTCGCCGTCGAAGCAAACGAAATCCAGCGCGCCATGGCCTGGTGCGCCGTGGACGTGGGCATCTCCATCGTGCTGCTGGGCGGCCTTTACTACTGGACGCACGCGCAACGCTTGCGCCGCGCGCGCTGGGGACAGCACTGACATGACTCTGGATGTCCAAATCGAAAAAAAACTCGCGGATTTCACGCTGGACGTTTCGTTCCGCGCCACGGAAATGCCGCTGAGCATTCTGGGCGCTTCCGGCGCCGGCAAATCCATGCTCCTGCGCTGCGTCGCTGGCCTGGAAAAGCCCGGCCGCGGGCGCATCGCACTAAACGATCGCGTACTTTTCGATTCGGAGCGTCAGGTAGGAATCCCCGCCCGCGAACGCCGCATCGGCATGCTCTTCCAGCACTACGCGCTGTTCCCGCATCGCACCGTAGCGCAGAACATTGCATTCGGCTTGCACAATCTGCCGCGCGAGGAACAGATCGCGCGCACCGCTTCGCTAGTGGCCCGCACGCACCTTGCGGGACTTGAACAGCGGTACCCCCGTGAATTATCCGGCGGTGAACAGCAGCGCGCCGCTCTAGCCCGCGCCCTCGCGATTCAACCGGAAGCCCTGCTGCTCGATGAGCCGCTTTCGGCCCTCGATACGCACTTGCGCGGCCAAGTGGAAGCGCAGCTGCAGGAAACATTCGCAAGTTATCGCCGGCCCGCGTTGTTGGTCACGCACAACATGGAAGAAGCCTACCGCCTCGGCGAACAACTGCTCGTCCTGGCGCGCGGTCGGGTCGCGGCGCTCGGCGCAAAACAAGAAATATTCCGCCACCCGCCAACTTCCGAAGTCGCGCGCCTCACAGGTTGCAAGAATATTTCGGGCGCACGGGCGAATCCAGACGGCACCGTCGAAGCGCTCGACTGGGCCTGCCGCCTGCGCCTCGCCCAAACGCCGCCCGCACCACCGAAGTTCATCGGCATTCGCGCGCACCACATTGATTTCCCAGAAACTGCAGCCGAAGCCGCAGCAGAACCAAATGTCATTCCCTGCTGGATCGCGCGCACGTCCGAAACGCCTTTCCGCATCACGCTTTTCCTAAGCCTCGATCCTCAGCGCGCCGAAGCCGGCGAAGCCCACCTGCAAGCCGAAGTGTTCAAGGAAAAATGGGAACGCTTCCGTGGACGGCCGCAACCCTGGCGCGTGCGTCTAGCGCCCGAATCGCTATTCGCTATGCCGGAATAAAATAAACGATCAGTGGAAGTGCTTCACGAACTTGATGTCCAGGCCGTAAGTACCGTTGATGTCGCGCAAGAACACCACCGAAAGATCGCGCCTCACGTGGTATTCCACCTGAATCAGCTGTTCCTGATCAGAAGCCGCATTCGAAGAATAAGTCACGGTAAGATCCCGCGTGATCTGCTGCTCAATTGTCACCCGCGCCGAAGCGTTCGATTCCGTAGCCGTCCCCGCCAGAAACGGATCAATCCTGAAATGGCTGATTCCGAAAAGATGTTCGATGCGCCCACCCACTCCGCTAGAAACAGCTTCAGAAAGCAGGGCTGTCGCCCCATAGTTCGACCCTGCGGCCGTCGAACGCAACGCGCTCTCCTGCCCCGTGCTCCCCAGCGCCAGCAAAGCAATAATATCCGTATCCGGCAAAGGCGGATCCGATCGGTAACTCAAAGAAAGCTTGCTCGCGCGCCCCGAGAAATTGATGGTCACCACGTACTGGCTGATCGTCGAAGTCGCTTCAATGTTCAGCTCCGGATCCAGCTGAAAAGGGTTCGCAAAATTGATGTCCCCGCGCGTCAAAGTGAAAGTATTTCCGCGAAACGACATTTCCCCGCCCAGCAAATGAATGTGCCCCAGCAAAATCGGACGCTCCCAGGTCCCCCGCAAATGCAAATCGCTGTCAATTTCCACCTGCGCCCCGGTCCATTCGATGCGCGCTCCCGGACTGGTGTGCGCAGCCACATCAAACGTGAGATTTCGCATAAACGAAGACGACGACGCAGCCGCTGCGGAAGTATCCGGCGAAGCGCCAAAAAACGAAGTGATATCCGCGCCCGGCGCAAATAACAAGCGCTTCAGCTCCACGTTCCCGCTGAGCACAGCGCGCTCGGTCGTCCCCACAAGTTGCAAAGTGCCGCCCGTCAGCCAACTCATCCCCGCCGGATAACGAATGCGCACCTGCGGCGTCCTGGCGTAAATCTCGTAGCGAATCGGTCCTTCTTCTCCATACGTGACGCTGCCGTTCAAAGTCAGCTGCCCCCCGCCCGAATCCGCGGTGACATTCTCAAAAAGCAATCGGCTGCGGTCGAAAACCAAATCGCCGTTCAAGTGACTCAGCCCCACCGGAAAATCGGAATAGTTCGCCGAAGCATCGCGCACGCTTGCTCGGCCCGTGATGCGCGGCTTGGACATCGTGCCCTCGATCGCCACATTCACGTTCGCCTCCCCTTGCGCACGCATGTCCGGCATCATTCCTTTCAGCAAACCCAGGTTCACCGCGCCCGTTACGGTCACATGCACGGGACGATCGCGGTCAAATCGCGCCGAGCCGCTGATCTGAAAATCCGAATCGGGTCCATGCAGATGCGCCTGCGCGATCCGAATTTCGTTGCGGTGATAAATGAATTGCACCGGCCCATCGTTCTGCAACGAAACAAACAAATAATCGAGCGAAATGCGCGAAATATCCGCATTCACCTCTATCGAATCGGGCTTGCGTAGCGCGCCGGCCAAAGTGAAATTCCCGTCCACCACGCTATGCCCCGTCAGGTTCTTCAAATGCAACCCCGCCGAAAACAGCGGATCCAGATCGAACTGCACCGCCGAAAGCCGCCCGGAAATTTCCTCGTCGCCCGACAATCCGATGCTGAGCTGCCCCTGCAATTGCCCATGCGTCCCTTCCGAGTTCAGCGCTACGCGAACAGCTTGCCCGTCCGAATCGATCCGCCCGTGGAAATCTCCTTCCTCATCCGTGCCAATTTTCAATCCCAGCACATGAAAATCGCCCTGCCCCGCCGGCGCGCGCAGCGGCCCGCTGCCACGCACCGCAAAATCAAGTTTTCCCGCGAGTGGCAGCGAGGGATTTTGCAACGCTTGAATCTTGTCGAGCTGTATGCCGTTGCCCGTCAGGTTGAATTCGGTCGTTCCTTCCTTTGGACGATAAAGCAGATCCCCCAAAACCCGCCCGGAGTCGCGCCCCAATTCCGCGTGCGACAGCCGGACCTCATCGCGCGCCAAATGCAAATTGCCGCTCAACCGGTCGAAGTGCAGTCCCTTGGTTTGAATGTCGTCCAGAATAAAATTGGCATCCAGCACCGGCTCGCCGCTGGTGCCGCCGCCATTCAATGTCCCGGAAATCGTAGCCGTCGCGGGATACGATGTGCCGAACATCTCTTGCACGTCTTTGCTGGGCGCGTGCGTCGTCTGCGCCGTCAGCGACCACACATTCGCCGGAACAAAACTCCAGTCGCCATCGAGCTGCATGGCAAGATCCATGCTGAGCGAAGCCTGCCCTCGCCTCACCACTGCCTTGCTAAATTTGAATTCGTCCAGCGAGTAATCCAAGTCGCCGTAAATCTCGTCCCATTGGTAGGTATCGTAACGAGCGTCGGTCGCGCGAATGTGTCCCGAGAATGTAGGCCCCGAGATAGGGCCGAGAATGCGTCCGCGAAACGTGATGCTGCCCGCGACGCGTGTGGGAGCCACATCCACGCCTCGGATGCGATTGATCAAATCATCCCACTCCACCAGGTTCTGCGCCTTCAAGTCCAATTCCAAAGTGGTGTCCAGGCCTCTCAGCGCCCCATCAAATTCAATCTGCGAATTCGGCGTGGTGATTTCGCTGTGATCCAGCGCGCAAGTCTCGGTGTCTTCCGTGTAGTTGAACAGAATCCGCGCCGTCACCGGAATCATTCCCGGACTCAGCACCGCCGGCGGCGTCCAGCGCGAGATACCCTTGGTAGTGAAATGTTTGAAATTTGCCGTCCAGGTATTGTACGAATCCACGTCAATGCCAGCGTCCCAGTGCAGCGTATCAATGGGGAAATCAATGTTATTCACAGCATGAATGGCCTCGGCCAGGCTGGCGTGGTGAAAATGCGTCTGCGTGCGGAAGGCCAGCGTCGGCAAATCCATTTCCAAGTGGCCGTCCAGAGAACCTTCCAGCGCGCGAATCCCCAGATTTTCCACCACCAGCTTTTTTTTCGCGATCGTGTAATTCCCGGTGGCCTCCATGTTGGTGGCGTGGTACCACGGGTAGGGCATCTTCACGTCATGGCCATCGAAGTGCCCGCTGCCGGTCCAATCACCCGACCTGTACTGCGCGTCGCCGGAAAAATCCGCGAGCAAGTCCGGCGTAAGCGGCTCGCGAAATATTTTTCTCACGTCTTCCAGAGACAGGCGCCCCCGATAATGCATATTCCATTCGGCGCGCGCGAAGCTCGGCAGCTCGGCGCGCAAATTCAGTTCGGATTGCAGAGACTTCCAAACCAGTTCGTCCAGCTCAAACGAGTCGTGGTGCAACACGAACTTCGCGGAAAGATCGAAACGCAAGGGCACGTCTCGCTGCAAATCCAATTCCACCTGGTTCCAACCAAGATTCCCCACGTAAGCCGCGCCGCCCTCTGCCGGCAGCACGTACTGCAATAGAAACGCCAGATTCTGTCCCTTCAGCTCGAGCGGAACGCGCCGGTCGTTGATGCTGGCGCTGCCATTGCGCAGCTCCACCCGCTCAATACGCACATTGAATAGCGTTTCCTGCCAGGGGCCGGCATTCGCCGGAGTCTTCGGCTTGGGCAGATTACTGGAACCGTTTTTTTCGAAGCGCACTGTCAGCTGTGGACGATCCACCAGAAGCTCGTCTATCTTGAACTGTCGGTGCAGAAACGAAAGCACAGTGATGCCCACCTGCACGCGGTCTGCGTGGAATAGCGGCGGCTCGGCGGAAGTTTCTAAGCCATGCAGCGTCAGGTTATCGAGCTCCGCGCGCAAACGCAGCGCATGCAAATGAAAACCGCCCAGTTCCACGCGCGCGCCGGTCCGCGCTTCCAGTTGATGCACCAACGAATTACGTACCCAGCGCTGCGCGATTCCAAATTCGAAAATGCAAAACACCACCGCAGCAGCGACACAGATCCCCAGCACCACGGCGGCCAGCCCATGTGGCCAGCGAATCTTCATGAGCCGCTTCCTGGAGCCACAATGTCAATCTTCAGCCGGTCGCGCGAATCGCTCAGCCATTTCGCGGCGCGATCGCTGATGGCTCGCTGGATCAGCACTTCCCGAATGGTATCCTCTACGTCGTCCAGCGGCGGCGCCGCCTCGTTCCGCGCTTTCAACTGCGGAGAGAATTCATCGCGGTAATACGTCTCCACCTGCTCATCGCTCACCTGCGCTTCCGGCCGGAACCGGTAATCGATGAAGCGCGAAAGATACAACTGCTGGGCGACCATGCGCCGCACGGCGGCTTCCGTCAATCCCGCCTCGGCGCGGCGCTTTTGAAAATCTTCCGCCGATCCAAACTGCTTCACGAACTCCGCATAGGCGCGATCCACGTCTGCGGCCGGAACTTGCGGGTACTTCGTCGCGCTGGCCTCCGAACGGATCAGCCATTGGTCGCTCAGTTCGCGGATCAACTCCGCGCGCGGTTTTGTTTTTCCATCCACCAGCATCTGAAACGCGGCGAGCTCGCGCACTTCGCTTTCGGTGATGATGTCGTCTTCGATGCGCACCGCCACACCATCCACCTGCTGCGCACCCGAAGAACCCGAGGAACCTGGCGAGCCTGCAGCGCCCGCAGCCGGCGGCAATTCCGAATGGCTGTCCGTCTGCGCGCTGGCGCAGTTCGCTGCGGATCCCACGCCCCACGCCAGCAATCCGAAAATAAGCAGCGCGCGTCGCATCAGAACACCGGCCCGATGTTGAAAGAAAATCCGAAATGAGAGACGCGATAGTTCGTCGTCGGCGGCACTGTCGCCGGCGTCGGCGTCACCGAATACTCCGCCGGATTCAACAGATACCCGAAATCCACGCGCACCGGGCCGATCGGAGTCGCATAGCGCACGCCAAATCCCACCGTGTGCGAAAAGTAGTTCAATTCCGTGGGTGAAGCGGACTTCCACGAAAGGCTGATGTGATCCACGTCGCTGTACACATTGCCGCCATCGTAGAACACCGTCCCACCCAGTCGGTTGCCGATCCATGGCAACCTCATCGGAAAACGCAATTCCTGGTTGAAGATCAGTAACGCCAGGCCGCCGATGGGGAAGCCCGTGCACGGATCGCGAGGTCCGGCTTCGTTCAGGCTGAAGCCGCGCAGCGACTGGGCGCCGCCCGCGAAGAAACGCTCGGGCAATGGAATGATCTGTCCCGTGGTCGTAACGTCGGCGCAGTTTGTGGGGGCATTCCCGGTGGTTGTGCCCGTGGGTAACTCCACGCCGAAACGCGTCGAACGCGCGAACACAAAGGCGCGTCCAAAAGGATGGTAGGAAGAATTCTGCACGAAGAGACGGAAAAAGCTCGCGCTCGATCCAAGCGTCGTTGCCGCATAGCTGAAGTCCGCCGTGTTGAAGTTTCCGGATTTTGGGTCGGCGGGATTATCCCTTCGGTCGCGCGCATACGTGATGCCGATACCGGACACAAGCGTGGGCTGGCTGTAGAGAGGAATCTGGTCTTCGGAAATTGTGCCGTTCAGGTTGGTCGCGACCACGCGGCGGAAAAAATAACGGTACAGCAGCGAGCTCGATGGCGAAAGCTTCTCGGAGATTTGAAACTGGGCTTCGTAGCGGACGGACGTGAAAGTCGCCACATCCAGTGTCTTATCCGCAAACACCGTCAAGGCCGCGCTAAGCGACTTGTGGTTGAGAAAGTTGTCGGCCGTGTAGGACGCGAGCGCCCGGTACTGCAGCGTGCTGGCTCGCACTTTAAAGGTCAACGTCTGCGCGCGCCCGAACATATTCGCGCGCGAAACTTCGAAAATGCCGCGCGGGCTTGCTGCGATCTGCGTGCCGTTCGGATTGCAGGGCGGCGCATTGGGTGGCGGCACGCTGGGGCACGGGTTCCCGATTTTCAGAACTTCGAAACCGAACCCGTAGCCGATCGTGTACCGCCCGCCTTCCCGTACGTCCACCACCATCACTTTTTGTGGATCCGTCCCGGTGGGATTTTGCGGAGCGATCTGCACCCGCGTGAAAACTCCCAGATTGTAAAGTTGCCGCTGCGACTCCACTACGTCGCCCTCGCGCAACGGACCGTTCGCCTGAATCACCACTTGCCGCGCGATAATTCCCGGCCGCGTGAATTGATAGCCGGTCAGCAGCACCTTGGCCACGCTGATGCGTGGGCCCTCGGTGATTTTATAAGCAAGCTTCATCCGGTTCGGCGCGCTCCCCGGCGTGGCCGTGTCGTCAAAACGCGCCTCGGGAAATCCATCGTTGTAGTACATCGCCAGAATATTGTTGCGGTCGCTTGCCACCGCCGCCGCGGAATAAGGCTGCCCCGGAGAAGATCCCACCACATTGAGCACAGCATCCTTGCTCATGGCGTGATCGCCATCAATCTGCAAGTCCTCCACCAGCGTCTGCGGTCCTTCCACGATCTGAAACGTAACGAAAAGGTTCTGCTTCTTGCCCTGATAGTTGGTGTCGACGCTGGAGGTGACTTTTACATCTAGAAAACCGTTGGAAAGATACAGCCCGCGAATGGAATCGCCATCGTCGCGTACCAGCGTCTGGCTGAACCGTCCGCTGGAGGCGAACGACGCCGGCTGCAGCGCCAGCCGGCCGTCCAGCAGTTCCTTGCTGAAATATTTGTTTCCGCGGAAAGAAACGCCGGCCAGCCGCGAACGGTCACCGCGCGTAACCTCGTAACTGATCAGACGTACGCCCGCCTTGGGGTCGTCGCGAGAACTCACCTCCACCTCGGCGTCGAAATATCCCTGCCGCTGAAAATAGTCGCGAATATTGCGGCGACCTTCCTGCAGCAAGTCCTCGTCCACCGCGCCTTCGGCATAGATTGGCAGCAATTGCTGCAGTTTGCCCTGACGGATGTGCGCACCACCCACCGCCACGCTCACGCGCGGCCCGGCCGTCACATCGTAGTTCAACGCGAGGAAGTTGGATTTCGCATCATAGCTTCCCGCGGTGATCAAAATGCCGGCGCCCAGGTACCCTTGAGCAACGAGGTACTTTTTCAGACGCTGCGAGGCGCGCGTGACCCGCGCCGAAGTAAATGGCTGGTTCAGTTTCATTCTTGACCGCCTGACCAGTTCCGCATCAGGGTAAGGCGTCTGATTTTTGAAGATGAAGCTACCCACCACCGCGCGCGGCCCCGGCTCCACGGTTATCAGGATGTCCATTTGCCGCGTCGCGGGGTGCGGCGTGAGAGTCCACTTCACGTCGGCTTCATAAAGGCCTTCGCTGCTCAGCGTATCCTTCAGCCGTTCGACGGCCTCGCGCAACGAACTTTCGCGAAAAGGCTCGCCCAGCGCCAGCCGCATGGAAGCCAGCGCAGCGGCTTCCGTCGGCGGCTCTTTTAGGCCTTCCACACGCACCACGTTGTTGTAAAAATTCCGCTCTACGATGAATTCCACGTGCACTCCCTGCGCCACGGGAGTGGCCGTCACTCGTATGTCCGCGAAATCGCCAGTGCGATATAGCACGCGTAGACTTTCGCGTTCCGCGCCAAAATCAAAAGGCTTGCCGATTTCCAACGGGAGAGCTGGGGAGGGGCCCGGCAGCGTATTGCCAGTGTCGTCTACGATGCGGATTTCAGCGACGGTCTGGCCTTCGACCTCGCTTTCTTGCGCGCATACCGATACCCCCGCAAGGACGCTGCACAGCAGCGCGCCGAAAATTAAAATGGTTCCCCAAGTCCCGGTCTGTTGAAAAGCACAGGCTTGCGGGCATCGCCGATTCCACGGGATTCTCATTCGCCTTGGAGGTAAGAGGAAAGGTTAGCACAGCCGCGTTGCCTGCCGGATGCGAAAAGGCGCTATGATATTGAATTGAGAACAGTTCCTCCGCCTCTAATAGACTACAAGAATGAACAGCGAACAGCGCGAAAAATACTCCCGTCAGATTCTCTTCGGCGGAATCGGTGAGGACGGCCAGCGAAAGCTCCTGGGTGCGAGCGCGGTCCTGGCAGGCTGCGGTGCGCTAGGCACCGTCGTCGCCAATCTGCTGGTGCGTGCCGGTGTAGGACGGTTGCGCATCATTGACCGCGATTTTGTCGAGCCTTCCAATCTCCAGCGCCAGACGCTTTTTGAAGAAGCAGACGCGCGCGAAGCATTGCCGAAGGCAGTCGCCGCCGAACGCCGTCTGCGCGCCATCAATTCCGATGCGCGCGTCGAAGGTATCGTCGCGGACCTTACCCCGGCGAACTGCGCGGAACTTCTCGGTGGATTTCAGCTAATTCTAGACGGCACGGACAATTTCCAGACGCGTTTGCTGCTGAACGACGCCGCAATCTCGCTGCATGTCCCCTGGATTTACGCCGCCGCAGTCGGAAGTTACGGCCTCACCATGACGATTCTTCCCGGCGAAACCGCCTGTCTTGCTTGTCTTCTGGAAGGCGATGAAAAATCCGCGGCGATCGGCGCCGAAGCCACATGCGACACTGCAGGTGTGCTCAACGCCGCAGTCGGCGTGATCGCCTCGGTCGAAGCCGCCGAAGCCACAAAAATTCTGGCCGGCAAACCGGAAGCTCTGCACGGACGCTTGGTCTCAACCGACGTCTGGACCGGACGCTTCCAATCCATCCGCGTCGCCCGCCAAACAAATTGCCGCGCTTGCGTGCGCCGCGAATTCACCTATCTCGAGGGCGAAGCTCAGCCGCACATCACCATGTGCGGTCGCGATTCCGTGCAAATCCACGAACGTGGACGCAGCCTCGACCTCGACGAGCTGGGCCGCCGCATCCTCAAAGCCTCAGCCGACGGCGTGCATCACAATGAATTCCTGCTGCGTTTCCGCATTTCGACCTACGAAATGACCGTCTTTGCCGACGGCCGCGCCATCATCAAAGGCACAAAAGATCCCGCCATCGCGCGCTCACTCTACGCCCGCTACGTCGGTGCCTAGATCATGTCTAGATTGTCGCTGGTTTTGAATTATGTAGCGGCCGGTCTGGCGCAGCCGGACCGGGCATTTCTACCGTAAGTCAATCACCCTACAAATCGCCGCAGCGCGGACTGCCGCATCGCCGCGCGATCCATATTCTCGCGTGTATTCATCAAAGTGAGTAAAGTGCTCAGCACCCGCGCCTTCAATTCATCGGACATCGGAAATCCGCTGGTTGCGACGTGCACCAGTGCTTCACCCCGCCCTGAAATCTTCGTGATGAATTCCATCTGGCGTTCGTGGTTGGTATTACCGAGCGCCGTCTCCCGCCGCATCTCCGCGCACTCATTTTCAATAAATAAAGTGAAGTGCATGACGCACAGATGCTCCGCCGCTAACCCCGCGGGGACGTTGATCTTACAGCCTTTAGCACTGCAATTTTCGGCCACGGACACACCTGCTCACAAGCTCATTGCTTTGTAGCATCTCGGCACAGTGATTTCCAGCGCCGCTAAGCATGGTGCGCTCAATTAGATAGCAGGCGCTTGAGCACCAATTACCATAATGCAACTAGCAAAACCGGAATCCATCAAGCCGCAAATCGAAGTCCCATAATGGGTCGCTGCTCGTCTCAATAACTTCCTTATCGGCTGCCGCATTCTGTTGCGATACCCCCCTGCCCGTGTTAAACACGAACTCGACCTACTCTCTCTCTGCACGCCAGAGGCCCCAGCGAATGCCGCATCTCGCTCCACACGACATAATGCATCTGTTCATCGCTTTGGCGGTGCTGCTCGGCGCCGCCAAGCTCGCCGGCGAGATCATGCAAAAGCTCGATCAGCCCTCGGTGCTCGGCGAAATTTTCGCCGGAATTCTGCTCGGTCCCACTCTCCTGGGCCATTTCAAACCCGAATTGTACGCATTTATTTTTCCAGCCACCGGCAACCTTCCCATCGCGCTGGAAACCGTTACCACCCTGGGCGTCGTATTCTTCCTGCTCATCGCCGGCCTGGAAATTGACCTGCGCAGCATCTTCCGCCAAGGCAAAAGCGCGCTCCTCGTCAGCTTCTTCGGCGTAATCATTCCCTTCGCGTTCGGCTTCGGCGCCGCCGGATTATTTCCGCGCTTTCTCGGCGCAGCCCCCGGCGCCGACCGTCTGATTTTCGCGCTCTTCGTCGGCACTGCGCTTTCCATCTCCGCGCTGCCCGTCATCGCCAAAATCCTCATGGACCTCAACCTCCTGCGCAGCGAAATGGGCACGGTCGTCATGTCCTCCGCTATGTTCGACGACCTCGTCGGCTGGATTCTCTTCTCCATGATCCTCGGCATGATGACCGGCGGCGGCACCTCCATGGCAGGAGTGAAACGCACCATCCTCCTGGTGCTCGCTTTCGTAGTCATCGCGCTAACGGTCGTCCGCTGGCTGATTGATAAGCTCTTGCCTCATATCCAAGCTCACACCAGTTGGCCCGGCGGAGTCCTCGGCTTCATCTTCACCCTCACGCTGGGCGCAGCCGCGTTCGCCGAATATGCCGGCATTCACGCTGTCTTCGGCGCGTTCATCATCGGCATCGCGGTCGGTGAATCCACCCACCTGCGTAAACGTACCTCCGAGCTGATCCACGGCATCGTCACCAACGTCTTCGCCCCCTTCTTTTTTGCCAGCATCGGCCTGCGCACCAATTTCGTCGCAAATTTCAATCTCCCCATCACCGCCACTGTCATCGGCGTGGCCTGCGTCGGCAAGCTGCTCGGCGCCGGAATGGGCGCGCGCCTCGGCGGCATGGATCGCCGCACTTCCTGGGGCGTCGGCTTGGCCATGAACGCGCGCGGCGCCATGGAAATGATTCTCGGCCTTCTGGCCCTGCAGCTCGGCCTGATTCGCGAAACCATGTTCGTGGCTCTGGTGATCATGGCGCTTTTTACGTCGCTCGTTTCCGCGCCCGCCATCAAATTTCTGATTCGCCGTCGCCGCACCATCACGTTAAAAGACACCGTCAACGCCAAACTTTTTTTCCCCGAGCTGAAATCGCAATCCAAGCAGCAAGTCCTGCAGGAGATGTGCATCGCCGCAGCCGAAGCCGCCAGCAACTCTCCGGAAAGATTCCTACGCCTGGTTCAGGAACGCGAGCGAGTCACCACCAGCGGTTGGGAAAACGGCCTGGCCGTTCCGCACGCGCGCGTCAACGGCTTGCTCGAGCCTTTGGTAGTAGTAGGCAGGGTCGCCCAAGGAATCGACTTCGACGGGCGCGACGGAAAACCAGCGAGGCTCATCATTCTAATTCTTACCGGCGACAACCAATCCCAGCACGATCTCCTGCTCGATGCCGGCGAACTCTTCAGCCGCAAAGAAGCGATCGACCAAGCCCTGCACGCCGAAACTTTCGTTGAATTGGTGGCCGCCCTCAACGCACCAGTTCATTGACTGAGTCGCCGGCCTGCAGCTCGATCCCCCCTGCGTTGCCGCTATTTACGCCAGGTCCGTCCGCAATCCTTCCGCCGACAATTCGCATCTAATCGAAATGTGGGGGCCAAAGAGAGGAAAGGTCATGAAGAAGTTCGCAGGCAGAAGTTTCACAGCGTCGTTGCTGTGGACGTTGATTTTGGCGATGAGTTTGACCCTGTCGGCTACGAGCAGTTTCGCGGCCGCGCCGGCTTCAAACCGCAATCCGTCGCCGAACGGGAACCCAAATTCCGAAGCGTGGCTCGCCAATCAAGTGCGCCACCAGCTCGTGATGCTCCCGTGGTATTCGGTGTTCGACAATCTCGAATACTCCGTACAGGGAAACAAAGTCATCCTTTCGGGCCAGGTGGTTCGCCCCGTACTGAAGGATGACGCAGCGTCGGTCGTAAAACACATCGAGGGCGTGCAGGAAGTGGACAACCAGATTCAGGTACTTCCTGTTTCAAACTTCGACGACCAAATCCGCCGCGCCGAATTGCGCGAGATCTATTCTTTTCCGTCGCTACAGCGCTACGCCTGGGGCACGATTCCTGGAATTCACATCATCGTGAACAACGGCCACGTGACCCTGGAAGGCGCGGTGGACAACCAAGCGGATAAGGATGTGGCCGGTCTTCGCGCCAATAGCGTCCCGAACGTATTCTCGGTAACCAACAACCTGCGAGTTCAGCGAGGAAGCTAGCGTAACTCGTCAGCAGCAGTTCATTTACATACTGGCATCGCTCGGGCCGTCGGCAACCGTGTCCCAACCGGCGGTCCCGCGCGCCGCCAATTTTCCCGCGCAGCTCAAGAGTGTGTGGATGCGGCTGATTTTCGTCAGGGCACGGCTTCAGCCGTGCCGCAACCGCCGCAAGATCTCAGCGACCTTAGCCGCTGAGGCCTCGCTCCTCCATCGCTCTGCCGACATTTATGACGCGGCTTCTCGCGAGTACCGCAACAAATTCCAACCTCATGGATTCGGTGCGTGTTCCCCCGCGTGATACGCGGTCCACGGCCCCGCGTTCATATCCGTCAGCACCGCAGCTTGCCACCTATAATCCGGATGTTGATCAAGAAACGGCTGCGATTTGAAATCAGTGCCGCAGGGATGCCCGATGCGCGCAACGAAGCTCATTGTCTCCGCCAGGTGCGTGTCCATCACCTTGCCCTCGACCGCGCCAAACGGATTGTAGGGTTTCATCGCGAAACTCGGATCGCCCGGCGTCGCCGCATCGCCGTGCCCGCAAAGCGTGCGCCGGTTCGCGCCCGTCTGCTTCGTGTAGCTGTCGTAATGGTCCGCCAGAAATCCTTCGGCTAGGGTGGTATCAATCTTCCCCATGTTCGCCGCCATTAATTCGTCCCAGCGCACGTGCCGCGCGTTCGCCGAAGCCGCCAGATTCGTCACATCAAAAGTGGTCTCATCCTTCAACACATCCGGATCGCTCGCAAAATTCGACCCCACAAAATACCCATCCCTGGTGCGCCACACTTTCGAATGTTTCAATCCCAATTCGAACCGCGCGATCTCGTTTGTCTTTCGGTCCGCCAGCAGCCAGTCATTCGCGTACCCGCCGTTGTTTCCATCCAGCATGATTTTCACGTATTCATCAATCGAGCCAGCGTACTGCATCGCCTTGCGCGCGCGCACGAATTCCGGCTTGCCGTTCGGATCCCAGCCGTGGAAATCCGTGATGGTAGTCTCGGTCACCATCAATCCATCCGAATTGACGCCGAAATCGTCGTCGCTTACGATCACTCCAGGGTAACCGTCCATCAACATCGCGTAACCAGTCTGCGGCACGATATCGAAAATGATTTTCCAGCGCGCGCCCTCGAGGTAGCTGGTCCAGTTGTTGTGCGCCATCACGATTTGGTGATCCTTCGTGTAACTTCCCGTCGCCACGAACGCACTGCAGTGCCCTTCGTAGGTTGCCGCTGCACTGGATTCCTTCTTCGCTCCGCCCTTCTGCCCGCCTTCGGTCTCTCCACTGCTCTGCCCGCGCGTTTGCCCGCTGGTTTGCTTGTCAAGCCATGGGACGTAGTAATCAGGCAGCTCCATAAACGCATTCAGCGCCACGATGTCGTAAAGGTCCAGATTGACGCGCCGCGCCCGCAGTCCTTCCACAATCCCCTGCAGCTCCGCCTGATATTCCGGATCGATCTTCGGCCAAAGCATCTCGCGCGCCGCCCGCCGGAAAAATTCCCAGTCGCGATTGCTGCTGTGCGTCATCTCCAGACTTGCCGCCGCAAACCCATCGGAAATCTCCGAAGCCAGCAAAAATCCATGCTGATACCCGATATCGTGCGGCGCCCCCTCCAGATGCACGTAAATCCATCCCCCACGCTCAAACCGGTAAGCCTTAGCCAGGACCGGATTATCCGAACCACGCTGCGCCGTAGTCGCGGTGAACGTAGAAGTCGCAGCCGACGCCAAGCCCGCAGCGTGCGCCACACGCGCCGCATGAACCTCGCTGAGCGCCATGAATTGCGCAGCTAGCAACGCGAATCCCGCTCCGATCATCACCACCACGAGCAAAACAAATGGCAAACGGTTCCTAGATACATTCATCGGAGCGTTTCTCCTCGGCCAAGCCAAACCTCGACGCAGCGCAAACGCAGCCATGGTAAGAGCCGCGCCCGCACCTGTCAACGCGCAACGAAAATGTCTCAGCTAGTTGCGGTGGTCATCGGCCGCGAAGCTGGCGGATGATTCGAACGATCGCCTTACGGCCGGACGGAATCCCCGGATTGCCAATGCCGCGATATTTCTCAAGGGCGGCGGCTTTTTCTTGGAAGGCCCGAATTTTGGCATCGCGCTTCGCTGGAGGATAGCCGGCAAGGTGTTCCGGCGCGAGATCGGTAAGCAATTCGGCGGCTCGTTCCTTCGTCATTTTTTTCTTCGGCATGTCTTCACTTTCGGATCTTTGCTCTGCAACGTCAAGCACACAAGCACCACCGTCTCGGCCGATCGCGACCTGTCACAACGGATAGCCACTCCGCACTCACGGCAAAAAGTACAGGTGGCACCTCATTTTCGTACAGTAAGTACTAGTTCTGTACCATTTCTGATCCGCGGCTGTCCCAACGCCCAGCTGTTTTCGCCTTTTCATCGTGCTAGCTTCAAACCGAAACCAAAAAATGAAATCGCTATCACAATCGCGCAACTCCCTCTGCCACCCGGCGCGGCCGCCGCGAATCCGCATCGTCCTCCGCGCCCTTCACCGGTCCCAGACCGCCAATCACGCCCGGCCTTTCTCTCTTCACTCAGCGCTAGCCACTCGTCACCACCCGATTCAATCGCAAGCGAAACATAATCGAAAACCGATGCAACTGATTGAGAACAAACCACAGCTCCAAAAATCAATCGCTAGTTTTGGACCACTTTTCGCTACGCGGCCGGCATCGGCGCGCCACTGGACAACCCACCGCCAGCCGCGCAATACCCATCGCTCCATTTCTAATCGCGACAGACCCGGATTCAGAAATTCCGCAATCCCATGGAAATAAACGAGAAACGATTTTCTAACCGCAACAAAATCACCTATGTCGCAAAATTCACCGGGACCAAAAGCTCTAGGCGAGGGGCGGCGGTTCACGCGGCTGACCCGCCGCAGATGGCGAAGTGCAGATCGCTAATCACTACTTACCAATCACGATTCACTTCGGCACGGATCTCCCCGCACATTAACCTCGTTGACACCGCGCCTTACCACCGTATAATCATGTGCTTAGCTTGGCGACACCCCAGCGATCCCAGGCCGTTCCACCGTTATCGCGTTTTGCTTTGTTGCATCCTGGTTAGCCCCGGAGGAATGTAGGCAGTGATCTGGCTTCACAACGCAGCGTCGCAGGCGGTGTGCTCCGCGCTCAGCTGGACCTCGGCCCCTGGAAACCCTGTTTCCGACTATTGGCGCCGCAATACCGACGCGCAACTAAATCCGTTTCGCGGCCTCTACCAGCTGAATACCTTCGACTTCGCAATTATGCTGCCGTACTTCTTCGTGATGACGATCCTCGCGATGTACGGCATTCACCGCTACGCGCTGGTTTACAACTATTACAAAAATCGCAAACGCGTCGCTGGTCCGCCTCCCGAAATCACCGAATGGCCTCGTGTCACCGTGCAGCTTCCGATTTACAACGAACGCTACGTCATCGAGCGGCTGGTGGAAGCGATCGCTGCGTTCGATTATCCGCACGAGTTGCTCGATATTCAGGTGCTCGATGATTCCACCGACGAAACGCAGGAAGTCGCGCGCAATTGCGTCGAACGCTACCAGGGCCTGGGCTTGCCCATCAGCTACATTCATCGCGACAATCGCGAGGGATTTAAGGCCGGCGCTCTGCAGGAAGGTTTAACCACCGCGCTCGGAGAATTTGTCGCTGTTTTCGACGCGGATTTTATCCCGCCGGCGGATTTTCTGCGGCGCACCGTGCCGTATTTCGCCGATCCGAAGCTGGCCATGGCGCAGACGCGCTGGAGCTACATCAACCGCAACTATTCGGCGCTCACCGAAGTCGAAGCCATCCTGCTCGACGGGCATTTCGTCATCGAACATTCCTCGCGCTTTCGCACCGGCCTGTTTTTCAATTTCAACGGTACTGCCGGAATTTGGCGCCGCGCCGCAATTGAAGACGCCGGCGGCTGGCAGCACGACACGCTCACTGAAGACACCGATCTTTCCTATCGCGCGCAGTTGCGCGGCTGGCATTTCGTTTATCTGCCGGAAATCGAATGCCCTTCTGAGCTGCCCGTGGAAATGAACGCTTTCAAATCGCAGCAAGCCCGTTGGGCCAAGGGCCTGATGCAGACGGCCAGGAAAATTCTGCCGCGCGTAATGCGCTCGAATGTTCCGGGTAGCGTCAAGGCCGAAGCATTCTTCCACCTCACCGCCAACATCAGCTATCCGCTGATGGTTTTCATGTCCATGATTTTGCTGCCGGCGATGATCGTGCGCTTCTACCAAGGCTGGTTTCAGGTGCTGGTGATCGACCTGCCTCTGTTCCTCGCGTCCACCTGCTCGATCTCGTCGTTTTATCTAGCCGCCGAGCGCGCGTTGTACCCGAAGACCTGGAAGCGCACATTCCTGTATTTGCCGTTCGTGATGGCGGTGGGCATCGGCCTTTCCGTGCGCAACGCGCTAGCGGTGATCGAAGCGATCGTCGGCGTAAAATCTGAATTCGTGCGCACTCCGAAATATCGCGTGGAAGCAGGCGCGCAGGGCGATGGCGTCTGGGCCAAAAAGAAATATCACAAGAGCGCCGGGTGGATGCCCTTCGCCGAAGTCCTGCTGGGATTGTATTTCGCAGCAGGGGTAGTCTACGCGCTGCAAAATGAAAACTACGCCACCGTCCCCTTCCTGCTGCTTTTCGTCTGGGGCTACCTCTACACCGGCCTCATGTCGCTTGCGCAAACCTACTTCGAACGCCTCCGCTTCGGCGTAGAATCCGGCGAAGTCCGCCCCGCCTCCACCGGCGCACCCGGCTTCTAGAAGAACGATCGTGATTGCTCCAGGCGACGTTATTTCTTACCTCGAAATGTGTCAGGAAGAATCTGCGAGCCTTCAGCGCGGAATGAATTTCCGTTTGAGGGCAAGCACCAGCGTCATTCCAGTGAGCCTGCGGCGCGGTGCGCCGTATGCCGATAGAATTGAAGATGATGGCAAGACTCTGCTCTATGAAGGACACGACGTCGCGCGAAAAACCGGTGGTCCGAACCCCAAAACAGTCAATCAACCACGAACTTTGCCGTCCGGCAAGCTAACTCAAAACGGCCTCTTTTTCGAAGCCGCAAGGCGGACGAAACAAGGAGAATCTTCTCCGGAATTGGTCAAGGTGTATGAAAAGATTCGCGACGGAGTCTGGGCTTACGCTGGACTCTTTGATCTTCTCGATGCGTGGGAAGAAAAAACTGCTCGCCGGAAGGTTTTCAAATTCAAGCTTGTCCCGAGCGCCAATGCGGTCAGCGCGGAACTTGGTCGGGCTCAAGAGCTGCCCCATAATCGACTGATTCCGACGGCTGTGAAAGTAGAAGTGTGGAAGAGGGACAAGGGCAAGTGCGTGATGTGTGGGAGTAAGGATAATCTTCACTTCGACCACGACGTTCCTTACTCTCGCGGTGGCTCATCTCTGCTCGCAAAGAACATTCAACTTCTGTGCGCGAGACACAATCTGCAAAAGCACGACAAAATAATCTAGCTTTGTGATGCCGTAAAAATAAAAACGGCGGGCCCGTTTTGGCGGGACCGCCGTTTCTTTCTGCTTTCTGTCTGCAACTTTCTAAATCAAAACCTTGCTTTGTCTCCGGACGCAGCCGCGTTTTGCAACGCCGCGCTGCTCACCGATTTGGGGCCGGTATTACACCTGCGCTTGCAGGATTTCTCCTGGAAGCTGGCCGATGCGTGATTTGGTGTTGGACTGAAAACGTTCCAGCGCGCTCTTCACCGCGGGTGGTTGCTTCTCTCCCGGGTCGCCTTCCGCGCGCATGCGCTCCATCTTGATGCCCAGAGTGCGTTCCAGAGCCATCAGCTCGGAGCGCTGCTCTCTGCCAAAAAGCGTGGACGCTACGCCGTGCCCGCCCGCGCGTCCCGTGCGTCCGACGCGGTGGATGAAGTTCTCGGCGATGTCCGGCAAGTCGTAGTTAATCACGTGCGCGATGTCCTGCACGTGAATCCCGCGCGATGCCAGGTCGGTCGCCACCAGGACGCGTATGCGTCCCTGCTGGAATCCCGTCAAGGCCGCGGTGCGTTGCGACTGTGTGCGTCCACCGTGAATCGTGGATGCAGCGAATCCATCGCGGCTCAGCGTAATGGAAAGCCGCTCCGCTCCACGCTTGGTGCGCGTGAAGATGAGGCAACGGCCGGTTTCCTTGGCGAGCAAACGATGCAACAACGGCAGTTTGCGATCGGTCGCAACTTCGAAAGCCTGCACGCGGACATTCTCAGATGGCTTCAGGACGGATCCGAATGCCAGTCGCACCGGGTTCCGCATGTAATCCTTCACGAGATGTACGACGGAAGCTTCCAGCGTCGCGGAAAAGCACAGTGTCTGCCGTTCTTTCGGCAGCACTGAAGCGATTCTGCGGATTGCGGGAAGAAATCCCATGTCCAGCATGCGATCGGCTTCATCGAGAATCAGCACGCGCAGATCGCGGAAATGCACGAGCTTGCGCGAGAGGAAATCCTCCAATCGCCCGGGAGTCGCAACCACCAGCCGCGCGCCTTTGCGCAAGTTGGTAAGTTGCTGCCCTTCGGACAATCCACCGACGACCAGCGCCGCGGGACCGAGCAGCTTGCCGCGCAACGCGTTGTACTGCTCGACGACCTGCATCGCAAGTTCGCGCGTAGGAACGAGCGCGAGCGCCGCGATTCCCGGCGTCTTTTCCTGCAGCATGCGCTCCATCACTGGAATCAAGAACGCAAGCGTCTTGCCAGTGCCGGTCTGCGCGGTTGCCAGCACATCTTTCCCGGCCAATGCTTGCGGAATTGCCGCAGTCTGCACGGGCGTGGGAATCGAGAATTTGGCGAATGCCAGCCGCTCTTTGGTATAAGCGGAGATCGCCATTTGTGAAAATGTTTCGGTAATACTATCCATCTTGGAGTTGCCTTCTATCTGGCGGAAGCCGTCGCGGCGCGCACACACGTATTGCACACATCGGGTGCGGGCACTGCAAACTGGTCTTGCCAGTCTTTGTTTTAAATTACGCTGAAGACTTACGGAGAGAACTGAAGGGCGGGTAATCTCAGATCAACTGCTCACCAGAGGCCGCACAACACAACCGAGGTATTAAGCGCAAAACAACAATAACACAGTTGCCGCGAAAGTGCACGGGAAAAGCGACAATTCGTATGTTTCGCAGGCTAAGCATCTAGTTAGTCAACAGCATAGCGCGGGGCGAAATCACGCTCAGAATGCCCGTTTTCACGTGAGATTTGTCGCTGCGAGTCAATCAGAACTCTGCGAGCGACCTGACGATACGCCGCGATCCGCGCACCGCTGCCACCTCGATCGAGCCTCACGAACCTTGGCATTTTTTGATCTCTCTAATCGAAGAGGTAAAATGATGCGCGTCGGAACGACGGTACGAAGAGCTAGACCTCGGAAATTGACTCTATTAATGCTCGGGAGGGCACCTTGGGCGCTGCAAGTAACGCAAGCTGGGAGAGCTGCAAATCCGCATGCTTCGTATTCCTATTCGCAATTGTATTCGCCGCAATCGGCGCGTGTTTACCAGTCGAAGCTCAGACTGCTACTTTCCACGATGCGCCCGCAACGGCTGAACAAACCAAGAACCCTTATGCCGGAAAGCGCGCGGCGGCGCAGGCTGGAGCAAATTTGTTCGCACGACATTGCGCTTCGTGCCACGGACCGACAGGAGGGGGCACCGGCAACATCCCCGCATTGGCCAAAGGGCCAACGCAGAGCGCACCGGACGGCGCAATTTTCTGGTTCATTACTCAGGGCGATCCAAACGACGGAATGCCGTCATGGTCGAGTTTGAGCGAGCAGCAGCGCTGGCAGCTCGTTACCTATCTGAAAGCGCTAGGCGGTGCGAATCCACCGTTGGCGACAGCGAAAGTCGGAGCTGCGCCTGCCACAAGCAACGCCGAGACTACCGGAACGCCTCCCAATGCTCCATTTACGGATTATCGTTTCGAAAAACCCGGCACCGTTCGCAAAATCACGGTGCAGGATTTGCCGCAACCCTTTGCGACGAAGTCGGCCAACAACGGCCCGAGGGTGGTAGCACGCCCAAGCGATGCATGGCCGAAAACTCTTCCGGGCTTCAGCGTTCAGCAATATGCAAGCGGGCTGAATAATCCGCGGCTGATCGTGACCGCGCCGAACGGTGATTTTTTCGTCGCTGAAAGCGAACCAGGTGACGTGAAGGTTTTTCGCGGCATCACCACCGATGGCAAGCCGCAACAGGTGGAATCGTTCGCGACGGGCCTGAAGCAACCGTACGGAATTGCGTTTTATCCGCCGGGCCCCGATCCGCAGTGGGTTTACATCGGCACGATCGGCGCGGTCGTGCGCTTTCCGTATCAGAATGGCGATCTAAAAGCACGCGGTCCGCAACAGCACATTGTGGACGTGCCGGGTGGCGGAGGACATTGGACGCGCTCGGTGCAATTCACCGCAGACGGAAAGAAAATGCTGGTCGCCGTGGGATCGGGCTCAAACGTGGACGATCCGGACACAACGCCAGAGGAAAAAAATCGCGCCGACATTTTGGAATTCAATCCAGACGGCAGCGATTTGACCGTCTACGCATATGGCATACGCAATGCTGGCGGAGGCATCGCGTTCAGTCCCGATACTGGCGAACTGTGGTGCTCCGTGAACGAGCGCGACGGGCTGGGCGACAATCTAGTGCCGGACTACATCACGCACGTGCAGAAAGGCGGCTTTTACGGCTGGCCCTGGTGGTACATGGGCGGCAATCAAGATCCGCGGCACCAGGGAAAACATCCGGAGCTGAAAGATAAAGTAATTACGCCAGATGTGCTGTTGCAACCGCACAATGCTTCGCTGGAAATCGCATTCTATGAAGGCAAGCAATTCCCGGCGGAATATAAGGGCGATATTTTTGCTTCGGAGCACGGCTCGTGGAACAAATCGTTGCGCGCCGGCTACGAAGTGATTCGCGTGCCGTTGCACCAGACCGGCCACGCCAGCGGAGACTACGAGGACTTCCTCACCGGGTTCGTGCTACCCACAGGAAACGTCTGGGGCCGACCTGTGGGGATTACCGTAGCGCCGGATGGATCGTTGCTGGTCACTGACGACGGGTCGAACAGCATCTGGCGAGTGGTCTACACCGGGAAATAAGTCCTCGCGCGTGACGGCGCTGCGTACCTCCGGCGTAGCGCCGTCGGCGTTTCAGGGTGTACGTGCCCGGCGTCCGCTTTGGTTCCCCTAGTCGTTCGATTGCGGCTTGCCTTGCGAGTCAGGCGTCGCAGCCGGACCTCGTGTGCCACTGCGCCCTCCGCCTTGCCGGCCCGCGCGATCAGAACCACGAGCGCGCTGCCAGCGGTCACGCATCAGGCGCCTCAGCTTTTCTCGTTGCGCTGGAGTGATTGCGTCGCGCATGCTCAAGCGATAATCAATCGATGATTTCTGCAGCGATAATTGCGCGGCGCTGATTTCCTGCAGCTTCGCGTCGATCGCGACACGGTCCGGCTTGTCGGCGGCGAGCAGAGCCTTCAAGTCAAGACGCTTCACCTCGAGATCGGCGCGGCCGCGGATCTCGGTCTTGCGGAAGTCGAGTTCCTGCTTACGAATCGTGGCGGCCTGTTCGTCCGTGATGCCGACTTGCTGACGGATGGAAGCGTCGTTCAGAAGGCGTGCGAAACCGGAACGCCGCCGTCCTCTGCGGCCGTTGCGGCCGAAACCGCCGTGCCGATGGCTCCATCGGCCTTGGTTCTCACCCGAGGCCATCGATCCACGGCGCGCGCCGAACCCATCCCGCACTCCTTGATGCTGGGCGGGTGAATCCGGCGAACCATCTTGCGCCAGAAGCGGAGAGCAACTCAGCGCCATCCCCAGTGCCAGCGCCGCGAAAGAAGCCTTTGAATAAAGTGCCATGATCCATTCTCCCTAATGTGTGTTGTGCAGTTGCCATCCAGAGTTCCTCGTAGGTCAAGGAAAAGTTCCCGAAAGGCGAGGCGCAAGCCGACGCACCGAATTCTGTTCCATCGGCACATAGGAGTGCCGACTTGGAACTCGGTTCTGCGCCGGATTCCCCGGGCCAGTTGCAGACTCCGCTCAAACCAATTGAGATTCATGAACTTAGTGAAACCGCCGATTCACCTTTGGGGCGTTCAATTGCTCGCAATAGAGTTGCGCCCAACCGTCGTCGGAACACGTGCTGGATCACTGCGCTCGAATGCCGGAGGTGCGACGGCTGGGGCACGGTCATGCTTCCTGAGAAGAATTACGCCATGTATCTGAGGCTGACAACGCGACGAGTTCTAGAGTCAACGGCATGAAACTCCGCCTCCGAGTCCTGCTCATCCTCGGCATCAGCGCCATCGCGGTGATCTGCACGCTGTACACCGCGTCGCAATATTTCACGCTGGGTCGTTTCCTGGTCTTAGAAAATCTGCAAGCCCGGGAAACCACGTTGGACGTACAGGCGGAACTACGGGAGGAGTTCGAAAAACTCGACCAGGCCAACGAGGATATCTCCGTCTATGACGACACTTATGACAGCATGCCGCGACCCACGGCAAAATATCTTTATTCAATACTGGGCGATGGCCCAAACGGATGGCTGGAGCAAAAAGGAGTCAACTACCTGATATTCGCTGACCGCGCAGGAAACACGGTCTCCGCGAATGGATTTGTTAAGGCTACACAAAGCGCGCTGGAGTTGCCGGACGATCTGAGCGCCCACATTTCGTCTACGGATCGCCTCCTGCAATTCAACGGTCCACGAGACAGGGTTGTCGGCCTGATTCTTCTTGCCAGCGGCCCGTTGCTCGTTGTGTCCCGCCCGATCGTGCACACCAACTACGCTGGCCCAGCGCGGGGAACGCTGGTAACCGCACGATATTTGGACTCGCGCGCATTGCAAGGACTGGTGCAGCGACACGGTGTGGGTGCAGTCGCCGCGTTTCGTATGGATCAGCAATATCCCGATGACGTGGCCAAGGCGCGTGCGAACCTGCCGACCTCGGCGCCAATGCTGGCGCCAGCGCCGGCGTATGTCCTGCCGCTCGATGAAAAAACGATCGTGAGTTACGTTTCCCTGAGCGACATTTACGGACAGCCGGCGCTCATACTGCGCATCGAAATGCCACGCGCAATCTACCGCCAAGGACGGGTCAGCCAGGTATACGTAGGCGGGGCTACGCTGTGTATCGTAGTTGCCGGTGCGCTGCTAATTTTGTGGCTTTTGGAAAAATCGGTGCTGACCCGCCTGGAAGAACTAGATTCCAGCGTGGCGGGAATCGGCGCAACCAGCGATCTCGCGGCACGAGTCTCTTCGAGCGGCCACGATGAAATCACCACCCTGGCGGACGGAATAAATCGCATGCTCGAATCGCTCCAGCTCTCGCAGGAGCGCAGGCACAAGGCCGACGAGGAGCATAGCGCCGAGTTGAAGAAGGCCAAGGAGGCCGCCGAAGCGGGCAGCCAGGCAAAAAGTCAATTTCTGGCCAATATGAGCCACGAAATCCGCACGCCGATGAACGGAGTAATCGGCTTGATCGAACTCGCCCAGGACACCGAACTCACCAGCGAGCAGCGCGAGCTCATCAGCACGGCCAAATCCTCGGCAGAATCCTTACTTGCTTTGCTCAATGACATTCTTGATTTCTCCAAAATCGAAGCGGGAAAACTCGATTTGGAAATCTTCGACTTCAGTTTACGCGACAACCTGGAAAGTTCCGTGAAGGGGCTCGGTTTGCAGGCGCGCAGGCGGGGGCTGGAATTGTTGTGCGATATCCCGCCCGAAGTACCGGACAACCTGCGGGGGGATCCCAGCCGTCTGCGCCAAATATTGGTAAATCTGATCGGCAATGCGATCAAGTTCACTTCGCAAGGCGAGGTGGTGGTCCGGGTGCAGTGCGAAGAAGAAACGGATGACAGCGCAATCCTGGAATTGACGGTTCATGACACGGGTATCGGCATTTCCCCGGCGGCACAGGATCAGATCTTTGAATCCTTCACGCAGGCGGATGCTTCCATGACGCGCAAATATGGCGGCAACGGACTGGGCTTGGCAATCTGCAAAAATCTTGTGGAGCTGATGAGCGGTAGCATTTGGGTGGAAAGTGTTCTCGGCCAGGGGAGCACGTTCCATTTCCGCTTGCCGTTCGCGCTGCGAAAGCGGCAGCCAAATTCGGCCGAATCCATCGAGCTGGCAGCGATTCGCGACGTTGCCGCATTGATTGTCGACGACAATTCCACCAACCGGAGAATTCTCCAAGACGTCCTGCTCAGTTGGAACCTGAAGCCCACGTCGCGCGAAGACGGCGCCACGGCGCTGCGCTGCCTGGAACAAGCTCAAGCGGAGGGAAAGCCATTCCGGCTGGTGCTGCTGGATGCGCAAATGCCGGAAATGGATGGATTTTCCGTTGCCGAAGCAATCAAGAAGCATCCACAGCTGACGGGCACGATCATCATCATGCTTACTTCGGCGGGCTTGCGGGGAGACGCGGCGCGCTGCCGCGAGCTGGGCATCCAAGCGTATCTCCCCAAACCGGTGCGACGTGCGGATCTTCTTCAGGCTGTAAAAATGTTGTTCGGCGCGCAAACGGCCGCCAGCGACGATTTGCCACTGCTAACCACACATGCATTGCGCGAATACCGTTCGCGGCTGCGTATTCTTCTGGCGGAAGACAATCGAGTGAACCAAACGCTGGCCATGCGCCTATTGCAAAAACGCGGCCACACCGTGGTCATCGCGGAGGATGGACGGCAGGCCATCGAGGCTCTGGGCAAACAGCCATTCGACTTGATCCTGATGGACATGCAGATGCCCGAACTGGATGGCGTGGAGGCGGCGATACTGATTCGTGAGCGCGAGAAATCCAGCGGTGAGCATATTCCAATCATTGCGCTGACTGCCAACGCCATGATGGGCGACCGCGAACGCTGCCTGGACTCCGGGATGGATGATTACGTCTCCAAACCCATCCAGGTGAAGGACCTCTTCGCGGCCATCGAGCGAGTGCTTTCTTCTCCCCTTGATCATGCCCTGGTGTACGTTGGCACGCCCGAAGCTGCGAAAAAAGACTGACTGCGGAAGCGGGTCGTCGTGGAGTTTCACGCCAAATCTGTCCTGGGTTGATCGCTTCGGTGTAGATTCGCGGCGGAACGGGTCGCGGTCACCGGAGACGGTTTGACCGTGTGCAGCGCAGGCCGCTATAATAATCGTTTCGGCGGGGAGCAAAATACGCGCCGAAGGAGTGCTCGGCTTGGATGCTGGGCATGTTCGAGACGCCCGAGCCAATGTGCGGCGGGCGAGCTGCACCCCTACACTAGCCCTGCGCGAGGCAAGCTGACACCAAGCGAGACAAGGGCGGGGAATTCCAGACCAGAATTCAGGAGCAGGAAATGATTAAGGCAACCCAACTACGCCCGGGAATGATCATCAAGCACGAGGGCGACCTGTGCGTCGTGTATAGCGTGGATCACCGCACGCCGGGGAATAAGCGCGGTTCGATGCAGACCAAAATGCGTAATTTGCGCAACGGAAACATGATGGATTTCCGGTTCCGCGCGGAAGAAACGCTGGAAAAAGTGGTGGTGGACGAAATCCAGTTTGAGTATCTCTACAGCGACGGGGACACGCACCACTTCATGAATACCGAGAATTACGAGCAGCTCGCGCTGCAGAACGATATCGTGGGCGATACGCGCGACTATTTGATTCCGAATCTGCCGGTAAAAATCGAATATTACGACGACAAGCCTATTGGCGTGTTGTTGCCGGACACGGTGGATCTCACCGTGGTGGAGACCGAGCAGAGCATCCAGAAAGCTACAGCTAGCGCGGTGATGAAGCCGGCAAAGCTCGAGACTGGACTGATCGTGAACGTTCCGCCGTTTGTGGGTAATGGCGACAAGATCAAGGTGGATACTTCCGAGGCGCGGTACATTCAGAGAGTGCAGTAGTCAGTACAAAGGAAGATGCCCGCTCCGTCCCGGAAAGCACGGGACGGAGCGGCCGCAACAAAATCCCGCCGAAAACACGACGCCGTCGTGATCTCCGCTTCCCCTTTTGCTGCAGACAGAACCAATCCTATGTGCGGCCTGCGGCGGATTGCGCGCTACTGCGCGTCCATGACGCAGCGGAAGCCGATTGTGCCGGAGCGGTCGCGGCTGGGAGACATCAATAGGTATTTTTGGTGCTGGTCGAGGCGGTAGGTTTGCGGGAAATACCAGACGGAGCCGCGCGGTTGATAGGAAGCGGCGCCGCGGATGATGGCTGCGCGAGTGTGCTTGTCGCGAAATTCATCGGTCCATTGTGAGATGTTGCCTTCGAGGTCGAGCACGCCGAACGCGCTCGCGCCTTTCGCGTGTGCGTCCACATCTGCCGGCGCGCGCATCACGCGACCGTGATCGGCAGGCGGAACTTCTTCCGCATTCCAGTCGTTGCCCCAGGGGTATATCCGGCCGTCCGTGGATTGCGCTGCGTATTGCCATTCCCAATCGTGCGGCAAGCGCTTGCCGGCCCATGCGGCGTAGGCGCGCGCGTCTTCGATCGAGACCCACGTTACCGGTTTCCTGCTCCAGCCGTCCGGGTACATTCCGTTTTTCCAATCGCGCAGAAAATTATGGTCATCCGCCGGACGGTATTTCGTCGCGTTCAGAAATTCCTTGAACCGCTGATTGGTGACGGGAGTGCGGTCAATATAAAAGCTGGAGATGTGTATGCGTTTACGGTGAAAACGCCGCGGCGCATCTTCCCAGGGATACTGCACGTCCACTCCGGGATCGTTGCCGCCTTCGATTTCAATTCCTTGCACCGCGAAATCGTAGTCGGCTTCGGGTATGCGCAACATGCCGGGAGGAGGCGTCGTTGGCACCTTCGTTGCAGCCGACCGAACCATGGTCTGCGCCACGAATTTCCACTCGCGTGAATACGCGCGGAGCGGTTGAGCCGAACGCGCGGCCATGTACTTTAGAAGCTCCTGCAAGTCGGCGCTGGGAGCGGACTTTTCCGCGGTGGCGAAGACAGCGCCAAAGCCGAGCGCAGCAATCGTAAATGCGAGCGTGGCTTGGGTGCCGGTGGCGTTTGCGCGCGGAATTAATTCGACTCCGTGCCACAAATCGAAGTAATGAGTGCCGGCTTGAACCGGCACGCGCAGCTCTTCGCCGGCGACGTCATACTCATTGCGATTCACGATCGTCCAGAGCGTGGAATTCGCCGCGGGAAAAGTGCTGGCGAAGACGCCTGCTTGCAGCGTTGGCACATGCGGTTCCCATTCCACGCTGGAAAGATTCTGCGGAAACGCCCGCTCGATTTTCGTGATGCGCAACACAGTTTCGGCATCGCGCGGCGTCATGCCGTACCAGAAACCCCACAAATTTTCGAGCGTGGCGTAGCCTTCGCCGTTGAAGAACGCATGCTGCAGGCTGTCGGTCTTGTCGCGCGTAAAACGGTCGGTGACGTTGACCGCATGCCGCGGCTCGAGCCATTTCACTTTGCTGACCATGGGGACGAAGGGATAGGCCACGTCTTCCCAGGTAACCCAATCGTTCCAGCTGATATTGCTCCATGCGAATGAATCGTCGTGGATGGCGAATTGCGGCTCGAGCGCGAGGGGATGGCCGATCGCGTCCGAGGAGGTGCGGAAATCCTTGGGCGCGCTTTCCAGCGTGTCGAAATTGATTCCATCGGCGCCGATTTCTTCCAGCAGCTGCGGGAAGACGGTGGATGGCGGGGCGCCTTCATCACGCGTGCCGGTATCCCAAGCCAGAATCGGGAACATCACGCGCACGCCGTGCTGGTGAAACTGCTCGACAACCTGACGCAACCCGAAAATGCCGCCGGGCAGATCACGCAGCAGATCGAATTGATTGCGATCGTCCACGCCCAGGTTCGGATACACCGGCCAGATCAGCACGGCATCAATCGGGCCGATGCGGCGTTCGAGATCGGCAAGAAAAGTGTCCACGGTGTATTCGCGTTTTTCGGGGTCGTAGAATGAGCGATCCCAGACGAGCAGCTGGCACTGGGAAAAGACGTGCTGGATCCAGGCGAGTTCGGGGCGATCGTAGAGCGAACCGCTGTAATGATATTCAGCCAGGCGATCTTTCCGCCACTGCTTGATGCCAGCGCGCCATTTTTCAGCTTGCTCGGCGCTTTGCGGGCCTGGAAGAAACACGGCGTCCGGCGCAGCGGGAACGCCCAAATCCGGCGCGCCGGGAGGCAACACTAGCCCGTGGCGCGCCTTCCATTCGTCGGAAAAAGCAGCGCAGGAAAGTAAGATCGTCAGAAAAAAAACGAACAACGATTGTTGTTGGAACTTGCGGGTCCATTTCATCACTGGTTGTCCTGAGAAAAAGCGCAAAACGCGCGCGCCATGTTGCGACGCGAACGCCAAAGCCACGAAACTCTATGCTGGCGCGCAGATGATGTCAATTTTTGGACGTTGAAGATTACCGAAAAGAATCAAACGGCGACGGCGGATTTGGAGCCGAAGACGCGCAGGAAGATGGCGTCCACGGCGCGCAGCTGGCGATGCAGGTTGAAGGTGTGCGCGAGCGCCTGTTGATCGAGGAATTTGCGGATATTGGCATCGGCAGCGACGCGATCTTGAAAGCTGGTTTCGGATTCCCACGCGGCCATGGCGTGCGCCTGGACCCACTTGTACGCGTCTTCGCGCGGGGCGCCGTGTTCGACCAAATCCTGAAGAAGCTGGCCGGAGAAAACCAGACCATGCGTAGAGTTGAGGTTCCGCAGCATGCGTTCCGGAAACACTTTCATATTGGCGACGATTTCGGTGGTGCGATGGAGCATGTAGTCCAGCAGAATTGTGGAATCGGGAAGAATGACTCGCTCGACGGAGCTGTGCGAAATATCGCGCTCGTGCCAGAGCGCCACATTTTCAAGAGCGGCCAGGGAATTCGCGCGCACCACGCGGGCTAGACCGCAGATTTGTTCGCTGGAGACGGGATTGCGTTTGTGCGGCATGGCGGAGCTGCCGCGCTGCTCGCCACCGAACGGTTCCTCGACTTCGCGCACTTCGGTGCGCTGCAGATGGCGAATTTCCTGCGCGATTCGCTCAAGTGACGCAGCCACAACGGCCAGCGTCGTCAAATATTGCGCGTGGCGGTCGCGTTCAATCACCTGTGAAGTGATGGGCGCAGTGGCCAGTCCCAGGCGATGGCAGATTTTCTGTTCGATTTCCGGACCCAGATGCGTGCAGGTGCCGACTGCGCCAGAAACCTTCCCGACGGCGATTTGTTGCGCGGCAACCTGAAAGCGGGCGAGATCGCGGCGATTTTCGGCGTACCAATTGGCAATCTTCAGGCCGAAAGTAATCGGCTCGGCGTGAATTCCGTGCGTGCGGCCGATTTCCGGCGTGTCTTTAAATTCCCAGGCGCGCCGCTCGAGCACTTCGCCAAGCGCTTCGATTTCTTTCTCGATGAGATGCGACGCCTCGCGGATGAGAAGCGCTTGCGCGGTGTCCACCACGTCATTCGAAGTGAGGCCGTAATGCAGCCAGCGCGCGGCTTCGGGATCGGCGACCGATTCCTGCACGGCAATGGTGAAGGCGATTACGTCGTGGCGAACCTTTGCTTCGATTTCATTGATGCGCGCGACATCCACACGCGCGCGCTGGCGCAACGTGGCGGCAGCCTCGCGAGGGACCATGCCGGCATCAGCTAGAGTTTCAGTGGCGGCTAGCTCGACTTCCAGCCATTTCTGAAAGCGATTTCCGTCGCTCCAGACCCGGCCCATTTCCGGGCGGGTGTAACGTGCAATCAAAACTGGCTCCTAAGGCATTTGCCCGCTCGCAAAAATCACCAGCGAGCAAGCAGCCACATGAAATCCAACAAACGGCGGGGGGAAATTCCCTGTTTCATCATACCCGAATTTGGCGAAGCGCGCGAAGCGTGAGGGCGAGTCGCTCTCGCCGCACGCAAATGACTTCGTTTCATGAGTTTGGCGGAAATTCGCGCGCGGAACGACTTAATAAATAGCAGGACAAATTCAATCGGAGGAGCAAAACAATGAAAGTGATGGTCTCCTGGTTCAGCGTAAACGATTTTGAAGGCGCAAAGAAGTTTTACGGCAACGTGCTCGGGCTGAAGAAAACGTTTGAAGCGCAGCAGTGGGCAGAATTTGCCGGCGCGGAAGGCGAAGAGACGATCGGCGTCGCCGTGAATCCGAAGGCAGGAAAGGAGCCGGGAGCGACGATTGTGCTGCGAGTCGAGGACATCGAGCGCGAGCACAAGCGGCTGGAAACGGCTGGGGTGAAATTCGAAGGCAAGATCGAGGAAATTCCCGGCATCGTGAGGCTGGTGACATTCCGCGATCCTTCAGGCAACCGGCTGCAGCTAGCACAACCGCTGATGCAGTCGTAGTTCGTAGCGGAAAGGCAGGGAGCCGCGCCAGTTTCCGGTCTCGTTGTAAACTGGCGCGGCTCGATCATTTATTACGAGGAGAAAAAATGGCCGTGCATCCGTTGCCGGAAATCGCGCTGCAGGAAGAAACGCAGCTGGTGGAAAAAGCGCAGCAGGGAGACCGCCTTGCGTTCGGGTCGCTGGTAGAACCGTGGCGCAAGCCGCTTTTCGGTTACATCTACCGCATGGTGATGCTGCGGCAGGATGCTGAAGACTTGTTGCAGGACGTGCTGGTGCGCGTGCTGGAAGGGATACGAACCTATCGCGGTGAAGCGCGCTTCAAAAGCTGGCTTTTCGGAATCGCGACGCACGTGTGCCTGGACCATTTGCGCGCGAAGAAGCGCTGGCGCGTGGAGGCGCAATCGATCGGCGAGAAGGAAGCCACGGCTGATCCGCAGCGAATCGACCACATCACGGCCCTGATGCAGCAGCCGGGATTCAGTTTCGAAATTCGCGAGCACATCGCGTTTTGTTTTTCCTGTATTGCGCGCACGTTGCCGCCGGAAGAGCAAGCTGCCTTGATGCTGAAGGAAGTTTTGGGATTCACCGCGCAGGAAGCAGCGGGAATTCTGGGCGTTTCCGAGCCTGTGTTCCGTCACCGGCTTTCGGCGGGGCGCGCGAAGATGATCGAGGATTACAACGGGCTCTGCGCGCTGATCAATAAATCGGGCGTGTGTTATCAGTGCAGCGCCTTGCAGCAAATCGCCGGCGAAGGCCATCGTGGCGCGGACCTGGTGCAGATCGAAGTCGCGCCGGGAGTTGCGATGAACGCGGAAAATTTATTCGACGCGCGTCTGGAGATCGTGCGCGACGCGGACTTGGAGACAGGACGAACGCGCGTGGTGCACGATTTGTTCTACAGCAGCTTGGCGCAGCGGGAAGAATCGCGCTAGGCGACGAAGCCCCAAAGACTATAGTTCGAAGGGGCCAAGGGGAATGCGTTGCGAGGCCACATGCAGCGTGCCGCGAAAGGCGAATTCGCCGGGACGGCGGGCGAGGGCTTCTTCGGCGCAGATGCGAGCCAGATCGGGAGTGTTGTTCTGCTCGGAAACGTGCGCGAGGACGAGGTGGCGCGCGCGTCCATCGAAAACTTCGGAATCCGCCAGGAATTCGCTAACGATAGAATTGGAAAGATGGCCGGTGCGGCTCATCACGCGCTGCTTGATGTACCAAGGGTAAGGGCCGACCTTCAGCATTTCCAGATCGTGATTGGATTCAAGGATCAGGAAGTCGGCTTCGCGCAGATGATGCTTTACCAGTTCGGGCATGTAGCCAAGGTCCGTGACGATCGCGACTTTTTTGCCGTTGGCGCAGAAGGCGTAGCCGACGGGGTCGGCGGCATCGTGCGGAATGGTGAAAGCGGTGATTTCGATGTCGCCGATTATGAATTTAATTCCGGGGCGGATGTATTCGATGCGCTCGATTTTGGTTTTCGGTCCGTCGCCGTACATTTTTTGGATTTCACGATGCGTCGGCGCGGTGAGGTAGGCGGGACATTTCCACTCGCGGGACATTTGCGCGAGGCCGCCCGAGTGATCGCTGTGCTCGTGGGTGACGAGAATGCCGTCAACTTTTTCGGGGCGCGCGCGGCCGAGCGTTTCAAAGCGCCGCAGCATTTCTTTTTTTCCGAGCCCAGCGTCAATCAGAAGGGTCGTGCACCCTGATTCGAGCAACGTGGAGTTGCCGGTGCTGCCCGACGCCAGAATGGATACGCGAAACGAGATACGCTTCCCCCGCGAATCGCGTCAACAACCGCAAACGGTTGCGCGCGACACCGCAATGGGATGATGGCAAAGTGCCGCGCTGGCGTCAATACGAAGTCGCGAGAGTCGAACTGCTGCGCGCGATCATTCGATGGCGAAGACGGCAGAGACGGCACCGGTTTTCTCCACCTTTTGCGGAAACAAGATTAGTGACGGTTGCGCTTCTCCCGTGACCTCCACCGTTTATAGGCAACGGTTGCGGTCCATGAATTGCATATCCTGCGGCTGGCCGTTGGTTACCTACAAGAGCGCGCCAAGTTTGACTCCCATCTGGTTTGCGATCTGCTCGGCGGCTCGACGTGCCTGGGCAAGAGCAGATGACGAGGCTTTTGCTTCGAGCGCATGGACGTCGGCCATCCCCCCTTGCACTGGGTTCACGTCCGTAGCACCGGCAGCCACCGCTACATCGATAATTTTTTGCGCAGCGCGCACTGCCAAGCAGATCTCCCATGTCTGTTGCGCCTCAAATTTTTGGTTCTTCTTCTTATCGGCGGACAAATCACAGTTGCGGCAATCCACCAAGGAAAGCTGCAGCATCTCGGTCGCGAGCGCTTCCTTGGGTGCTCCGGCAGCAAACAAGGCTTTCGTTATCTTTTCTGCCGCTCGGACGTTCTCTGCATACGCCGCTTCCTTCGTTGCACCGTAATTGTGAGAGCCGACGTGCGCGATGGCCAGATCCGGATCGACGCGAAGGGTTTCGCACGCCGTGACGGCGATGGTTCGATTGGTGGGACTGACCTGGACGTTCTGCGCAGAGGCGTTGAAAAAAGATCCAATCGCCACGATGGCTAGCGCCGCAAGCGAAATCTTTTTCATAAGCTCCTCCCCTTAATATCCATGAACACCGGCGCGATGAGAATCGATGCAGCAATACTTTAGAAGAGCAATCTAGAACAGAGGCGTATCGAGAGCCAGCGAGAATTAGATGGCGAGCTGCTCTTGGGTGAGTTCGAAGCCGTTGAGGTTGCCGACGACGGAGGCTGCCATGCGGCCGGGCTGGAAGAATTCGCGGGCGAGTTGCTGGACGTCTTCCACGGTGACGCTTTCAAGGAGCGCGATCAGATCCTGCGCGGTGAAGTGGCGTTTGAAGTACATGTGATAGCGCGCGAGGCTGTTCATGCGCTGGCCGCTGCCTTCGAGCGCAAGCAAAGTGGCGCCCTTCAAGTGGTCCTTCGCGCGGCGCAATTCCTCGGTGCTGAGCGGTTCATCGCGCAGGCGGCGGAATTCATCGAGCACCGAGCGCACCAGCTGCGAAGCAGTGTCCAGCGAGGTGCCGGCGTATACAGAGAGCGCGCCAGCATCGCGATAGGAATTGAGCTCGCTGAAAATCGCGTAGGCCAGGCCCTGGCGCTCGCGAATATTCTGGAAGAGGCGTGAAGACATGCCACCGCCAAGAACGTTGTTGAGCACCGCAACGCCAAAGCGGCGGCGATCGGTCATGGGCAGCGCAGGAACGCCCATGCAGATGTGAACTTGCTCGAGCTCGTGCTTGGTGCGCAGAGTGACGTGGGGCGCGGGTAGCGGTGTGGCTTCCGCGGCGTCTTCACCGGCTGAGGTGCCTTTCGCGAAGCGTTCTGCAACCAGGTCCACCAGCTGCGTGTGCGTCAGATGGCCGGCGGCGGTGATGACCATATTGTTCGGCGCGTATCTTTGCTTGAACCAGGTGCGCAGTGTGTCGCGCGTGAACTCGGAGACGGTTTCCGGGGTTCCCAGAATTGGTTTACCTAGCGCGTGCGGCGACCAGAAGTTCTGCGTGAAGAGTTCGTGGACCAGGTCTTCGGGATTGTCCTGGGTCATGCGAATTTCTTCCAGGATGACAGACTTTTCGCGATCGATTTCGTCTTCGGCAAATTTCGGATCCAGAACCATGTCTGCGAGGACGTCGAAGGCTTTCGGCAGATGTTCATCCAGGACGCGCGTATTGAAGCAAACCATTTCCTTGGAGGTGAAGGCATCGAGCATTCCGCCGACGCTGTCCACTTCGCGCGCGATATCTTCGGCGCTGCGCCGCGAGGTGCCTTTGAAAACCATGTGCTCGATGAAATGCGAAATGCCGTTCAGGCCGGAGGGTTCGCAGCGCGAGCCGGTGCGCAGCCAGATGCCCACGGAAACGGAGTGCACGTGCTCCATCGGCTCGGTGATAACGACGAGCCCGTTCGGAAGGGTCTCCGTATGGACCTTATGATTTGTGTCGGGCATGTTGTTGTCTGATTCCATTGTGGCACGGTGGACCTGTAAATGTCATGAATACGACGATTGTTTTATTGCGCATTGTGAACCTCGCAATGGTGCGCATATCTCTCGGGCGTGTGCCGGGTGTTGTGGGGACCGCCGGGCGGGCAGCAGACCTAGGTCAGTTTTTCGTCAGGTGAAAGCTTGCCGTACTCGCTGGAATAGTGCAGCGGGACATCGGCATACGCCCCTTTATCGATGGAATAAACTTCGCACGAATCGTAAGGGTAAGAATAGATGTGCACGCTGGTGGAGGGCTGATTGAATTCGCGCAAGTTCTGTACCTGGTGCACGGGCTCTTCGGGGCGCACCACGGCGGGATGGGCCGCGTCCATGATGTAAGAATCGGAGGGGACCAGCTTGCAGCTGCCGTGCGCAGCGTCTCGATTTTCAACGCGAAAATTCTGCACGCGCAGGCGGCCGATGGGCGTCACCATCCAGCAATTCTGATCACGATGGTTGTGGATGCGGCTAACCTGGCCGATATTCCAGCAGATCGCGAGGATTTCGAAGAGCTTGCATTTGTAAATCAGATTCCGCGTGTAATGGCTATTGGCGTAAAAAATGTAGGGAGCCAGGGTCTCGGGCTGGATGCCCTTGTGCTGGGTGAATTCAAGCACGCGGGGGATGGTGAATTCCTTCTCGGGTATGGCGCCGAGCTGCTTCACCCATTCATCAATGGTGACCAGTTCCATCGGCTTTTTAGTTTCCGCTGGCGTTAGCGTGCTCATTGGCGCGCCTCCTGCTTGGTGTAGATGCGAAACCCAAACGCTCTATTATATCGCCGCGCGGCTAGCCTGGCGGAGAAAATCAGCGCGTGGCCGCGTGTTATCATGTTCGTAAGATGGCTGCGAACAACTCCCACCTTCCGAAGAATCTGCTGGGCCAATCGGCGGAAGAGCTGCGCGCGCTGATGCAATCTCTTGGCGAACCCGCTTATCGCGGCACGCAGATTTACCGCGCGCTATATGCCGAGCGGCGGTTTGACGTTGCGAACATGAGCAATCTGCCACTGGCGCTGCGCAAGCGTTTGGCGCGCGACAGTGTGATTGCGCTGCCGCAGATCGTGCGGCGTTACCGGTCGAGCGACGGCACGGTGCGTTATGTGCTGGCGCTGCCGGCTGCGGAAGGGGGCGGCGAGGGAAAGGCCACGAAGCCCGCGACGGTCGAGGCAGTGTTCATGCCGGAAGAACATCGGCAGACGATTTGTATTTCGACGCAAGCCGGATGCGCCGTGGATTGCCATTTTTGCCTGACGGCGACGCTGGGGCTGATCCGCAACTTGTCCGCGGGAGAGATTGTCGGGCAAGTGCTGATTGCGCTGGAAGAAAATCACGCGAACCTGAAGCCGCAGACCAATGTGGTGCTGATGGGGCAGGGTGAACCGCTGCTGAACTACGAGCCGGTGATGGCGGCGTTGCGCATCCTGCTCGACCCGAACGGCATGGCGATCACGCCGAAGCACACCACGCTTTCCACCAGCGGAATTATTCCGGGCATCGAGCGGCTGGGCGGCGAAAAAGTACGGCCGAAGCTCGCGATTTCGCTGAATGCTTCGTCGAACGAACAGCGCGACAAGATCATGCCGATCAATCGCAAGTATCCGATTGAGGATTTGCTGGCGGCGTGCGCGCGATATCCGCTGCGGCCTTGGGAACATTTGACGTTTGAGTATGTGTTGCTGGGCGGATTCAACGATGCGCCGGAAGACGCGCGACGCGTGGCGAAATTGCTGGGAAATCTGCGCGCCAAAGTGAATTTAATACCGTGGAATCCAGGGGAGCTGCCGTACAAGAAACCTGATGAAGCGCGCCTTGAAGCATTTCGCGGCATTCTCGAAGAGAAGGGAGTGCGGGCGTTGGTGCGCTACTCGCGTGGACAGGATGTGATGGCAGCTTGCGGACAGCTCGCGCTGCTGGAATCGGCGGCGCCACCCGCTGCCGCATCGCCTTTCGAGCAGATTTCTCCCGCGCGATAATCCTTCGGATACTCGAATTGAATGCAAATCACGGACGAATTCCGATAGCGGCCATCATCCGGCCGGTGGTGTGTTCGCGCCGATAGCTGAAAAAAAGATCGCCGCGGCACGCGGTGCAGAAACCGGACGAGAAAATATTCTTGGGTGCTACACCCGCACCGGCCAGAATCGCGCGATTTGCGGCAATCAAATCCAGATGGGCGCGCGGAGCGGGCGGTGCATGTCCCGGCGGGCGCATGGTGAGCCAAGGCAGCCAGTTGGGATCGTTGTCGCCATTCTCCAGCGCATCCACCGGACCGGTGAACCATTCCCGGGCGCTCGCGAACTTTGCGGTGAATTCCTTTACCACTTCGTGGCCGACTTCGTAACAGCATCCGCCGATTCCTGGACCCAGCGCAGCGATCACGTCCTCCGGGCGCGTGCCAAATTCCATTCGCATGCGGCCGAGCGCTTTTTCGGCGATGCGCTGCACCGTGCCGCGCCAGCCCGAATGAATCACGACCACAGCGCGTCGCTTCGTATCGGCCAGCAAGATGGGAATGCAATCCGCGGTCTGGATCGTTAGCAGGACGCCAGCCTCCCGGGTGATCAAGGCGTCACCTTGCAGCGCTTGTTCACCTTGCGGCAGGTCCGCAGCACCAACCATGTGAATGATGTCGGAGTGAATCTGGCGCAACGCAACTACGCGCATTTTGCTTGCCCCTAAAGCGGCGAAGAATTTTCCGCGATTTTGCTGCACACGGTCGCGCGAATCCCAATCGGTGAATCCGAGGTTCAGGACTTTTTCCGCCGCGCTTTGCTTCTTTGCGCCTGAGGCGTTGCGATTCGGAGCGAATTCGCTTGCTCCGCCCGGTCGAGTGCTGAAACCATGAACTAGCCAAGCGAGGCGGGCGAGCGCCGGCGCTTCGAGGATCAGTACGCCGCCGCTCCGGCGCAGCTTCCATGGCCTTGCGCGATCCGGAATCTTCGCCGCGGCTTTTCTTAGCGGCGCTTTTTTCTTTGCAAGACGAGTGGGCATATTTGAGTGTTCGAGCTTAACGCCAAATCGCGGCGCGCATTCAATCTAGGTATAATCGCACCGCGGCGCGGAATTTGCATTCTTCCGCACGATTCAGAAGCGAGGCGCATGTGATCGTGGGTTTGGGACTGGACATCGCGGAGATTGACCGGATCGAAGCGGCGCTCAGGCGCCACGGCGCGCCGATTCTGGAGCGGCTGTATACACCCGCAGAGGTCGCATACTGTGAAAGTTTCCGCGGAAAATTCGAGCGATTCGCGGGGCGATTTGCCGCGAAAGAGGCGGCGATGAAAGCGCTGGGAACGGGATGGCGGCACGGCGTGCGCTGGCGCGATATCGAGGTGGTGCGCGAAGCAACGGGCAAACCTTCGCTGCGGTTGCACGGCGTAGCGCGCGAATTCGCCGACCGGCTGGGAGTGAAAAACATTTCGCTGACGATCACGCACAGCGGAAATCTTGCGCTAGCCGAAGTTATCTTCGAGAACTGAGCAGCTCGCTGCTTTCTGTGTTTTCCTTCGCGGTTTCCACGCGGGCTTCGCACCATTGATTCGCGGGCCCGCGGCCTTCCACTCTCACTTTCAAATAATTGCCAGTCAAAGCTTCCGTCCACGTGTCGCCGCCTCGGGCCAGCGTGAGCGCGCGCACACTACGTCCTGAGTGAAGCTCGCGAAAAGCCGCGGCCTTCTGCTGACCGAGAGCACGCAACGCGCGAGCACGGTCGCGAGTCACAGCAAGCGACACGGGCGCGCCGAGATCCGCCGCTTTCGTTCCGGGCCGCGCCGAAAAAGAGAACACGTGCAAGTAGGTGAATGGCAGGCGCGCGATGAAATCGAAGGTGGCGGCGAAATCTTCGTCTGTTTCGCCGGGAAAGCCGGCGATGACGTCTGCTCCGATGGCCGCGTCCGGTAGCGCGCTGCGAATCAGCTGGATTCGCTCCGCATAGTGCGCCGCGCGGTACCAGCGATGCATGGCGTGGAGTATGCGGTCTGATCCGGACTGCAGCGGAACGTGAAAATGTGGAGCGATGCGCGGCGATGTCGCAACCAGCGCGACGAAATCTTCGGTGACGTCCTGCGGCTCGATGGAACTGAAGCGCACTTGTTCCAGCGTCGTTTCATTCAGAATGCGCCGCACCAGCCCGGCCAATTCCACACGCGGAACCAGGTCGCGCCCGTAGGAACCGAGATTAATCCCGCTGAGCACGATTTCCTTCGCGCCGGCCGCAACGAGTTTGCGCGTTTCCTCCACCACTCCGTCTGGCGGCAGGCTGCGGCTGCGTCCGCGAACGAACGGGATGATGCAGTAGGAGCAGCGATTATTGCATCCATCCTGAATTTTCAGGATGGGCCGGGTGCGATCGGCTGGGATGCCCTCGAGCGGACTGACTTGCATCACGGTCTGCGCGAAGATGTCTCCGGTAAGAATTTTGGCGGGGCCGCGCGCGAGTGACATCGCTTCGGAGCCGAGTGTCGCGAGCGGGACGAAATCTCGCGCGCCCGCACCAGCAGGCGACTCGCAGAGAAGAGTCGCAGCAGAGCCTGCGGTGCCGGACGCCTCTGGGGCAAACGATTCTCGAAGCAAGCGCGGAATTTCGGTCTGATGGGAATTCCCCACGACCCAGAAAACACCTGGAAGTTGCGCGAGATCTTCCGGAGCGCGCTGCGCATAACAACCGGTGACCAGGATGCGCGCAGCGGGATTCGCGCGATGGATTTTGCGCACCGCATCGCGCGCCTGCGAATCAGCGGCGGAGGTTACGGTGCAGGTATTGAGCACCACCACGTCGGCGGATTCGTGCCGATCGAGAATGGTCCACCCGGCTGCGCGCAAGGCGCGGCGCATCGCCGCAGCGTCCGCTTCGGTGGCGCGACATCCAAAATTTTCAAGCGAGAAGGTAGCCATGAATTACGCGCAGACTCCACACAGGGAGGATGCAGGAAAAAGATTATAGCAGCGTAATCAGGCAGGAGTCACAGCGGCTAAAGTGAAGACGGCGCAAAGATCCGCGGAGCTATACGCCGGCGCCGCGGCGCTGATAGCAGAGCAGGATCAAGTCTGCGCGACGGCGAACACCGAATTTAGCCAGCAGATTGGAAACGTGGAACTTTACGGTCCGCTCGGAGATATGCAGGCGGTCTGCGACCTCTTTATTGGCCAAATTTTCCAGCAGGCCAGCGAGAACTTCCTGTTCGCGGCGGCTCAGTTCGGCCGGGGAATCGCCGCGCAGTCGGCGGCCTTGAGTGGTACTTAAAATCGAGTCCACGAAGCGCGAAAGGACTTCGCGAGGCACCCAGAAACCCCCTGAGGCGACCAGCGGAAGCGCTCGCGGAAGCTGTTCACGCGCTTCTTTGTAATTCAGAATGCCCTTTACGCCCTGGCGAAGCAGCGTATAGCTGTCGGATTCCTTTAGATTGTCGCCCACGACGAGCAGTCGAGCGGCCGCATTATGGTCCAGGATATTGCCTAGCAAAGCGCCGGTTGCTTGCCGCGCCGCGTGCGCGTCAATCACGTAGACCGAAGCACGAGGGACTTCCAGGTTGCGCAGGTCGGGCGCGAGCATGGAGTCGAGCTGCCGGATTACCAACTGAAAACTGGATTCCTCGAGTAAACGGCGAAATTCCTCCAGCACCATCGGATGCGGAGAAAGAATACAGACCTTTAGTAATTTGGAGTTTGCGGTCGCCTTAACCATCGTAGCTTAGGCTAGCGGAATTGGGTCGCAGGGGCAAGAAAGATGGAGAAGCTGATTTCATACCAGACACGGGTGCATGTGGCTTGCATTTCGAGGCGTTTCCAGTGGAGGTTGGCCGCAAGCGCGCTGCAAATCCGGTAAGCAAACCGCAACGAACCCGTTTAGAGTTCTGGATTTAGCAGGCAGGTTCCGCGGCTTGAGGCTTTATGACGGTTCCGAGATTTCGCCACCGGAAGGATCCATCCTGCGCGCCGGCCGCTTCGCCGGAAGGCCTGCCTGGCGGACTTTGTAGAGAAGCGCGCGGTAACTGATTTTCAGTACTTCGGCGGTTCTGCGGCGGTTCCAATGGTTGGCCTGGAGGACTTTCAGGATGACGTCATGTTCCATGCGGCGCGTGACCTGCTGCGCAATGTGCTTGAGCGGAATGTTCCCTTCTTCGTTCATCTCGTAAGAAATATGCAGCGGCTTCTTCTCTGCGGACGGGTCGCGGTCGCTATGGAAGGCTTCTTCCGAGCCGAGAATCACGTAGCGCGCCATGCAGTTTTCGAGTTCGCGGATATTCCCCGGCCATTCGCGCTGCTGGAGCAATTGCAATGCTTCGCGGGAGACCGGCGCGGCGTCGCGCTGGAAACGCCGGTTGAAGAGCTGCCGGAGATAATCAACGAGATATGGAATGTCGTCGCGCCGGTTGCGCAGCGACGGCAGCGTAATGGTGATCACGTTGATGCGGTAGAAAAGATCCGCGCGAAAGCCTCCGCGGGCGATTTCCTGATGCAACAAGCGATTGGTGGCGCAGATGACGCGGGCGTCCATGCGCCGTTCCTCGTGGTCGCCGATCCGCGTGAAATGGCCATCTTGAAGGACGTGCAGCAACTTCGCCTGCAGGCTCGAATCAATCTCGGCGATTTCGTCGAGGAAGAGCGTCCCGCCCAGAGCCAGTTCCATGCGGCCCGGCTTCGCGGCGTGCGCGCCGGTGAACGCACCCTTCTGAAATCCGAAAAGCTCGCTTTCGATTAGCGTCGCTGGAATCGCCGGACAATTCACCTTTACGAAGGGACCCTGGTTCCAGGGAGAGCGTTCGTGGATAAAGCGCGCCAGAACTTCTTTACCGGTGCCGCTTTCCCCCAGAACGAGGATGGGCACGTTCAGCCCGGCGGCGCGTTCGACGCGTTGCCGCACGGCTTGCATGGCCTCCGAAGGGCCAAAATAGATATGTGCAGGGGGCAGTTCGACGTTTTGGGTAAGCGGTACGAGCTTTGCTTCAGCGGCGGATGCCATCGATGTCCAGTGAGCTTAAGTAGGGCTTTTGCCGCGCCCCCGACCAGAATATTGCACACGGACCGCCAAACGTGTGAAAAGCCGTGGTACGAAAAGTCAACGGACGGGAACACGAGAATTCTTGTAATTGACTGTTTCTTAGGCAGATAGCTTGATTCGTGCCTTTACGTGCGCTAGTACTAAAGGGCGGAGTAGGGGTCAAAACCAGTACGATCGTCAGAAAATGCTAGGCACTTTCGGGAACTGGTCTTCCCTGGTGGCCCGACCGCCAGCCTGGCTGGATTCCCAGAATGGTCCGAGGCAGGAGCACGACGGGAATGTGCCCCGCACCAGCTGCGTCCTTGAATCGGAGCCCTCAGACCTCAACGTTGCGGGAAGATTAAGGCCTCAAGCATGTCCGCGCGGGCTTTTTGGTCGGAGGCAAACAGTCTCAACAGGTCCGTGACGGAGATCATGCCGCGAAAACCCTTCGCGTGGTCCAGAACCACCAAATGATAAATGCCGTGCTGTTCCATTAACCGCAAGCAATCTTCGAGCGAAGTATCCGGTGTAGTGCTCACCAACTGCCGCGTCATGATTTCCGACACCCGCATCCAGGCGGGACACTTGTTTTCCGCAGCGACTTTGTCAGACACGTCGCTTTGCGACACGACTCCCAGGAGCACTCCGTGCTCGTCGCAGACGCCGACGGCGCGCACTTCTTTGTCGCGCAGGTAGCGAGCCGCGTCGTGCACGGTGGTGTCTTCATGGATGAAATAGACATCGCGGCGGGAAGCGATCAGGTCTGCAACTTTCATGAACCCCTCCTGGCGGCTGGGCTGGACTGGATGGTAGGGCGATAGCAGCAAAGAATGCAACCGAAATTCGGAGAATTGGGCCGCTTGAGGAAAAAGAAGCCGGGTGCGCGACGAAGCGGCGAGCACCCGGGATTGCTATTTTGCGCGTGATACGAAAAGCACCAAGAATAAACGCGAACAGACGGCATTTCTTTTAATGCGAAAAAAGTTCCTAGATGGGCGACGCCTCGCCGCGAATAATGTCGTAGCGCTCGATCACCGCCGCCACTCCAATTGATTCACGCGCGTCGTCTTCCTGTTTGTCCACACGAACAACACGCCCGTGCGCGCGAACGAAAACCTCGGTGCCACGTGTAATTTCCGCCGGCAAAGTGAGCGTGAAATCAACTTCGGTGCCGGGTGCGAGATCTTTCTGCATCATAAAGTAAACGCCGCGCGTCGAGATATCTCGTGTCTGACCGTTGTGCGTACCCGGCTCTCGATTGATCGGCAGGCGAACGTTTACCGGCAAGGATAAATCATACCGGCGTGCCATGCGACGCTCCGTCATCCCCACTGATCCTCCATGCCAAGATTGAAGTGCAACACTTCCCCGCAACTTGAAGCAGCAATCGCTCTTCCAAAGGCAACGTACACTTCAAAAGGCTGCCGCAAGTGCCCGACCAAGCCACTTCTTGCGCTCCTAGCTACAGCAAAGCCCGAAGACAGTTAGCAAACCCTTTGAAAACAGCGACAAGCGTTGCTGTGAAATTCAGACCGGGAGGTCCAAAGCCGCCCCTCCCATGAGGGGCGTCGCCTATGCCCCATTTCGGAGCGAATACTAGACCATGCTGAGGCTAGATGGGTAGTGCTATTTCGCTGAATGTGCTCTAGATATGCAACTCTTTGCAACAGTAGTAGGACTAGTACGTTTGAGTACCACGTGTCGTATTTTGAGAATCAGCGCGCAAAAAAAAACAACTGCCGCAGCTCGCCAATTTTTGATGCACCACCGCGTGCCGTAACTTCACTGCATCAATGTCAATGCGTAGAATTACGAACCGCGAATGGCTGGAGCGGATTCTTTCAGCGCAGGATCTTTTGCTTCCAATTCTTTTGCTGTAGCATCCTTCGCGGCTGCTTCGCGCGCCGCTTTCGCTGCCGCCGAACGCGCGCCACGGCCGGAATCGAGATTGAATTGGCGCATCTTGTACAGCAGGGCCTTGTAGCTGATGCCCAGCATGCGCGCCGCGTCTTTGCGGCACCAATTCGTTTTCTCGAGTGCGTCGGCGATCGCTTCCATCTCCGCTTCGTCTTTCAATCCGCGGACCAGCGCCTTCAGCCCTTGTTCCTTCTGCGGAGGAGCTTCTTCGCGCGGAGCGGTGCGGTGTTGCTGGCCCGTCATTTCCAGAAGTTCGCGGAAGCTGCCTTCGTCATCTTCCAAAATCACGTAGCGCTTCACGAAGTTCTCAAGTTCACGCAAATTGCCGGGCCACGGGTAGCGCAACGCGGCTTCGAGCAAATGCTTGGAAGGATCGGGCGCCGGCTTCGCGTACTTCTCGCTGTACTTCGCCAGAAAATGACGGAAGAGCAACGGAATTTCAGTGGTGCGTTCGCGCAGCGGTGGAATGTGGATGGAAAGCACATTCAACCGGTAGTAAAGGTCTTCGCGAAACCGTCCGGAACGCATAGCGTCTTTCACGTCCACGTTCGTGGCCGCAAGAACGCGCACGTCCACATTCACCACGGCGCGAGCTCCGAGGCGCGAGAATTGTCCGTCTTGCAGGACGTGAAGAAGTTTCGCCTGCAGGTGCGGGCTCATTTCCGCGATTTCATCGAGGAAAATCGTGCCCTTGTTCGCCAGTTCGAATTTGCCGGGCTTGGCGCGAACTGCTCCGGTAAAAGCACCTTGCTCGTAGCCAAATAGTTCGGATTCCAGCAACTCGCCTGGCAGAGCGGCGCAGTTCACTTTGACGAAGGGCTGCACGCGGCGCGTCGAACGAAGATGAATCATGCGCGCGATGACTTCCTTGCCGACTCCGCTTTCGCCGCTGATGAAAACGGGCACGTCCACGGGGGCGATCTGCAGAACTTGCTGGCGAATCTTCAGCATCTGCGGGCTGGCAGCGAGGAACGAAAGGTCTTCGGTGAGCGCTTCGCAGTATTCGCGGAGCGATTTGTTCTCCGAGCGCAGTTCCTTCTTCTGGCGGCACTTCAGGAACGCGGCATCCAGTTCCGGCTTTTCAAACGGCTTGGTCAGATAATCGAGCGCGCCGATGCGAATGGCTTCGACCACGGTGGTGACTTCGTTCGAGCAGGAGAGCATGATCACGTTAAGGGTGCGGTCGATCTGCATCAATTGACGCAGCGTCTCCAGACCGTCCATCTCCGGCATGAGCACGTCCAGAACAATGTAGTCAGGACGCTCGCCCGTCCCGATGCGCTCCAGCGCCTCTTTGCCGCTGGCGACCGCCTCAACGCCGAATCCATCTACTTCCAGAAGCGTCTGCAGATACTTTCGAATACTGGGTTCGTCGTCTACGACGAGAATGTTTTCTTTATCAGCCATCATTTTTCCTAAGGAGCCGAATATTGCGGTTCCATTTCATTTACTATCTTATTCTGCGTTTGTTGGAAGCAGAAATGAGAAAGAGCTTCCGTGTCCAACCACGCTATCCACCCAAACCTTGCCGCGATGCGCCTGGATCAAGCGCTTGGTGATAGCCAGCCCTAAGCCCATGCCCGAAGACGACGGATCAACGCGAACAAACTCTTCAAAGATCTCCTGGTGAAACTCTGCGGCGATTCCGCTGCCCGTGTCCGAAACGGAAACCAACACGCTGTTGGGGCGGTTGCGACGGCCGCGACGCCGATCCGATGAAGGCGCCGCTTCCGAAATGCGTCGTTCCCAGAAGTGCGGTTCCGCGATCAAGGTCACACAGCCATGCGCGGGAGTGTGCTTCAGAGCGTTATCCAGGAAATTCGCCACACACTGCTGCACTTTCTGGTAATCGAACTTGAACGGTCCCAGCTCCGGATGAATCTGGATATCCAGGCGGACCTTGGCGCGTTGAAAGGCATCCTGCCAGCGGCAGGTAAGATCCTTCACGCAATCGCGCAGATCATTTTCTCTGAGCTGCAGAATCAATTTGCCACTTTCCAGCGCCGAGTAATTCAGGAACATCGAAACCAGCCGGATCAGGCGATCGCAGCTCTCTTTCGATTCCAGCAGGATATCCTTCTGGCGGTCATCGAGTTTTCCCAGCGACCCGGTCAACAGCAGATCGTAATAGCCCTTCATGACGGCCAGCGGCGTCTTCAGTTCATGTGCGGCCGATGCCAGGAACACCGTCTTCTGGCGGTTGACTTCCTGCAATCGGAGATAGGCGGCCAACAGGTTTCGGTAGGTAATCTCCCGTTCCTGCATCAGTTCCTGAACGGTCTGGCGCATCTCGGCTTCGTCCGCCGGAGCTTCCGCCGGAGCCGGTTCCAGGTAAGTGACCAGCCAGTCAGGTTCCGGGAGCCAACGGACTCGCGCGCGCTGGGTCTCGTTCGCGAAATCAATCGGCATGTTGAGTTCTTGTTCGCCAGCTTCGAGCTGCCTGAGAATTTCCTGACGATCCGTATGCAGAATGTCCCCGAACAGATTTAAATCCGGCTTGGCGCTCAGTCCCTTCGAATTCAGGTGCTCCTGCGCGTGGAAGTTGGTGAACAGTATTTTTCCCGAGCGGTCGCTGACGACCAAGGGACGGTCAAAAGCATCTAACAGGCTGGAGACCAGCTGCAGCACCTGCTGATTATTTGCTTGCTGATCGGCTGTGGCGCTTTTCGACAAATTGCTCCCCTAGGACTGGTCCGAAATAGGTGCAAACACACCACCGTGACGCACCAGTCGGCATTACCAGGGACGAGGTTGTGGATGTTTATGCTCGCAAAGGCTCCAAATTGTGTCAATGGTAAATGCGTCCTACTTTGCACAATGTTGGAAATGTTAGGGAGTTAATTAACACATACGACTAACGGTCATGCTGGCGTGTCAATTCAAACACCCTGTAGTGCATTGCTATAAAACGGGTTATACAAAATGCAGTTCGCTCACGTACTTGCATTCAAATTGCGATTCAAAGAGCCAGTACTAAAACTGGGGTACCAATGGGCATCCGAGAAGGCATAATCCAACACCGTGCGGGACTGTCGCCGCTCTATGACGAACATCGGAGATTTCAACGTATTAATCTGCAGGTGCCCTTGTTCGTGCGCGGCAAGGATGCTCATGGCGAGCAGTTCTTGGAACTCGCTAAGACCCTTGATATCAGCGCGCTAGGTGCGTTTATTACCTGTCCTCGGCCGCTCGTCGTGAATGACGTGGTAACTCTGACCATCCCCGCCCCTTCCATCACCTCTTCGGCCTTAGTGCCCGCAGGAATGCCTCCCATCCAAGCTAGGGTAAAGCGCCAACAAGAGGCCGGAGACGTCCATCTGGTCGGAGTGGAATTCCTGAAGCCGATCGGCTGAGTCCGGACCCTCGGTCGAACCGGATGAACGGGTGCGCGACCGGCGGAAAGTGGAATCGTTTTGCCATCTCGCTTTGGCTTCGGCGCAACTTCTCCCAAATCGATGCTTTCTAGGACCGTAACTCACTTTTTTCTAAGGAGTTCCGGGCCAGCCTTCGGCTCTAGGTCCCCTCGTGGATTGGACTTCCTCGTGCTAGTACTTTTCTGCCCCCGCAGTGTCCCTGTTCACAGGGAACAATAAAACTATTGCGGAACCCATTGATGTCTCAGACCGGCGACGCTTCTCAGCCGCAGCCTTCGGCCGAAGACTCGTTCCTGGATCTCCTGGTGGAGACTCTGGACGGGCTCGACGAATCGGTTCGCGGTCAATTTTTACGACAATTCTTTCGCACCATCGCGCAGATTGATTTCACCGATGCGCAGAGCAATGACTATTGGGAGCGCATCCTGCTGCGCCGGCGCGAACTCGCCGAAAACCTCGGCAAGCGCGTCTCGCTGAAGACGGCGCTCGTCGATGTCCTGGCCTCAACGAATTTTCTGCGCGTTCCCATCCTGATGGAGTACGACGAATTCAAGAAGCTGCAAATCAATGCGGCCACCGATGCGCTCACCGGTCTCTACAACCGCCGCCTCTTCGACGAATATTGCGACAAGGAATTAAATCGCGCGAAACGCTACGGTCAGCAATTGGCGATTGTGATCCTGGACCTGCACAAGCTCAAAGAAGTGAACGATCGCCACGGACACTTGCAGGGCGACCAGGTCTTGCAACTGGCCGCGACTACCCTGCGCAAGACGATGCGCGCGTCGGATTTCGCGTTTCGCATTGGCGGAGATGAGTTCGCGCTGCTTCTGCCGCAGACCGATCCCGAGCAGGCCATCACGCTCTGCCGGCGCATCCGCACGCAATACGAAACCGATATTCGACCCCTGAAAATGGACATTGGTGTGACGCTGGATTTTGGCGTCGCGGTGCAGCCACACGATGGCGAAACCAAGAGCGCGCTGATGAATCTTGCGGACCAGCGGCTCTATCAACTGAAGAACTCTGGACGCCCCGGAGCACGGGTGATCCCGCTGGAGCCGCAAGCGCCGCGCGAAGTTCCCACCGTTGCGCCGACGCAGCGCGAGGCTCCCGCGGCTTCTCCGGTGGTTAGTCCCCCGATCATAACGCCGCCGCTGAAAACCGAGGCCACGCCGCAAACTCCATTGCAGCCTCCGGCGGAAACTCAACGCGCCACACCCCCGTACGCGGAGGCTCGCAAGTGGGAGCGCGTCTCCCTGGCCGGTACCAAGGCCTACGCGATACTGACGGACGTAAATCAGAAGACGGCTGCGGTTTTGGATCTTAGCTACGGCGGAGTCGCGCTGCTCCTGGAGAGCCCCGACGAGGTCCCCAACCAATTCCACGCGGTCTTGCATGTGCCGATCCTGCCACCCGTCCGCGTGGTGCTGCGCAAGACCAATACCCAACGCCTCGAGGGCGGCCGAGCGCGAGTGGGTTGCTCGTTCGTCTCGTAACCGCGCGATTCGATCTGGGGCAACCGGAGTTTACGTCGCGCATTTGGCAAATCGCACCGCCTGCCGTATAATTGGAGTTTCCCGCTAGCCTAGCGACGCGACTGTGCAACCTGGTTTCGAGAAGTCGCGCAGACCGGCTGGCCGATAGGAGCACCATGAAAGAAGGAATCCATCCCGATTATCACGCCGTGAAGGTGCACTGCGCCTGCGGCAACCAGTTTGACACGCGTTCCACGTTCAAGGGTCAAATGATCCGCGTGGAAATTTGCTCGAACTGCCATCCGTTTTTCACCGGCAAGCAGAAGTTGGTGGATACCGCGGGCCGCGTGGAACGCTTCACGAAGAAGTACGCCGACAAAGCTGCCGCGATGAAGAAGTAACGAGCCGGCTGCAAAATACAAATTTAACAGGCCCCGGGTTTTTCGACTCGGGGCTTTTTTTTGCGCCGTGCTGTTCGTTACAGTGAAACGAGCGCGCGCGGTGTACAATGCCGCCTAGAAATGGCCACGCATTTGTCCCATTCATCCGATGCTCCGCTCGGCTCACCGGTGGAAACGGCGGCGCCTCGCGTCACTCTCCGCAATTATTTCGCGCACGGGTTCGATTCGGCAATTGCGGCGGCACGCACCTGCTATTCGCCGCGGCTGATCGGGCCGGAAGAAGTCACCGATAAGCAGCGGGTGATGATCGGGTCCGCAACCTATTTTGGCGGGCATCACACCGTTTACCAGCACGCGCATTTCGAATTTGGTTTAGAAAATATTAGCCGCCAGTTTGTCTGGTCCTTCCTGCACGCGCATCCTTTCTACAATTCAGAGCAACAGAGCCAACGCTACGTCCGCCTGGATCGCGCGCAGGCTTACGTTCCGGGTGACGGCCGCACATTTGGCGCGGCCGAGCGCGCGATTTACGAACGAGCAGTGGCGCGCGCCTGGGAACACTATCGCGAGCTGACGCGCGTGCTGGAGCCGACGGCTCACGAAATACTCGCGGACATCTGGCACATCAGTTCGATGTCTCACCCGAAGCGCCTGCAGAAAGTCGAGAGGCAATCTGAAAAGCGCGCGATCGAAGTGGCGCGCTATGTTCTGCCCGTCGCGGCGTTCACCACCATGGTGCACACGATTTCGGGCATCGTGCTGCACCGCCTCTATCGCATGCAAGCAGCCAGCGATACGCCCAACGAAGCGCGCCATGTGGTCGGCGAAATGGTCGCGCGCGTCCGCGAGGTGGATCCGCAATTCTTCGATCGCTTTGACAACGAGCCAATGGATGCGCCGCCGGAATGGCACGAACCCGCACGAAACGGCGAGGCCTTCGCGCGCGAATTTGATGCGAAGCTTTCAGGGCTTACATCCAAACTCGTGGATTATTCGGCGGGCGCGCTGGCCGTGATGGCGGACGCGTATCGAGCCGTCGTCGGCCTGACGGCTGCGGAATGTCCAGATGCGGAAGCACTGGACCGCATGTTAAATCCGGCGCGCAATCCTTATCGCCGCGAAACCCTGAACATCGGCGTGCATGCGCCGCTGATGCGCCCGCTGCAACATGCGAACTTCACTTTCGCAAAAAAGATCAGCCATACCGCCGATAGTCAGGACCAGCGCCATCGCATGGTGCCCGGCTCGCGGCCGTTGCTGACGCTCGCGGATACGCGTTCGCCCGACTACATCACACCCATGCTGATCCGCGACAATCCCCGGGCGCTGGAAATTTATCAGGCGGCGATGGCAGAGGCATGGGTTGCGAAAAACGATTTGCTCGACCGCGGCGTGGCACCGGAATTTGCGCTATACCTGCTGCCGAACGCCAAGGCGATTCGCCTGGTGGAATCCGGATCGTTGCTGCACCTGCTGCACAAATGGACAATGCGCACGTGTTTCAACGCGCAAGAAGAGATCTATCAATCCTCGATCGAAGAAGTGGAACAAGTGCGCGCGATATTTCCCGAGCTGGCGCGATACATCGGGCCTCCCTGCCATCTTCGCGCCGGAATTTCCACGCCCATCTGCACGGAAGGCTCGCATTTCTGCGGCGTGAAAGTCTGGCTCGACTTCCCGAATATTCAGCGGCGAATATGACCCGCAGCGGAAGCCTGATTTATTACCTGGCGGCATGGGCGCTGGGCTGTTTTTTTATGGTGCTGGCGGTGTGGTGCGAGAACCTGATTCTGTTCCCATCCAAGGACTTGGTGCGACAGGCGACTGAGGACTTTCTGACATTGATTGTTTATGGATATCTGTTCGGCGCACCAACTGCCTTGCTGTTCGGTCTGCTGCTGCGCCGGGTCATGCTGGCATTGAAATGTAAGACTCCCTTGCACTGGGCAGTCGCGGGCGCGATTCTTGCGCCGCTGCTGGTGGTCGCGCTGGGAATTGGCAGCCGGCGCGCGGCGCATTTGCTGCCGCCCGATTACACGGCGGTATTGTTTCCGCTGGTCGGCGCGGAAAACGTTTTGCGTGCGGGATGGTGGCTGACGATTCCGGCAGGAGCCGCGACGGGATACTATCTGGGCCGCATTCAACGGGCGTTCGCGCCTCTGGCCGAAACGGCGCCAAGCCCTAGCGTTTGAGAATGCGCGTCATGTTGGGCGTCACCAACTCGTAGCGAATACCGCGCCAGCGGATGCTTTTGGTCAAAAGCGACATAATAAAATTCCACGAAAATAAAAATGGCACCAACGGCGCGAGCACAGGGGACACCCAGCTCCACTCCTGCAGCTTCGCTTTTGATTCCGGCATTGCTTCGCTCACAGCGATTGTGCGCATCGCGCCCTTCATTGCCGCCAGCAACGGAATCGCAAGAGTGAGCAGCAGGAGCTGACCCCAGGGGTCGACGTCCACCATGCTGTAAAGGATTACGTACACCGCATAGAGCAGCGTCAACGAATAACTCAAGTGCGCGGCGGCTCCAAATTGCCACCTTTTCGGCGAATAGATGCGCGTGATCAGAATCTGGCGATTGGTGAACTCCAACAGCTCTGCCCCGGTCCATGGGTGCAGCGTCGCGGCAAGACACTCCGGGCAAAAAATGATCGGCTTTCCGGCCTGTTCGAGCGCGTAGGTCATCGCGAAATCATCGCTGACAGCTCCTTTCCACGCTTCGAGCACGTTTACGTCATCAAACGTCTTGCGACGAATGGCCGTGCCGCCTCCCCAACAAAAATTCCCGTTGGGTTTGCCCAGCATGGTCGCAATCGCGCCATTCCAGGCGGACGCAAAGCAGCTCGCCAGCGCTTCCATCCCCGACCCGCTGGGTATGATCCAACGATAAGCGGTAGTGGCTCCGATGCGCCCATCATTGAGCGGCGCGATCAGCTTGGTCAGCCAGGTGCGCGGCAGGCGCACGTCGGAATCCGTAAATGCGAGCATTTCGAATTTGTCAGGCGGCAACGCCTCGACGGCGCGTTGCAAGTTGTAAACCTTTTCTCCGCAGTCGGTCGGCGGTCCAGCGATCACGATATGAACGGTGCGCTGGCTCGCGGCCTTCACGCGCTCAATGACTTTCAGCGCCGGATCCAGGCTGGTTGCCAGCGTGAAATAAATTTCGTAGTTGGGATAATCGAAGCGCGTCAGTGCCAGCAGATTTTCTTCGAGCCCGCGCTCGTTCCCCTTACAAGGACAGATCAGGGCCGTCGCCGGCGTGTAGAAGCCGGCATGCGACGCCAATCGCCGGCGCACCATCTGAAACCATGCGAATCCGTCCCAGAGTGAATAGAGTCCTACGGCAATCTGCGCGACGACCAAAATGTAAAAAAGTATCTGCACGGGCGCGAGGATAGCAAAATCGCCGCGCGAGTGGCATAACCTTCCGCAATTGACTTGCCCTACACGCAACGATAGACTCGGCGCAATTCCGGAGTCGTTCCCCAGTCGACGCTCACGCAGGAGGTACGTTCATGTCCGCTACCGCACCACAAGCCGTAAACGAAGCAAAGCTGCACGAATTCATGATGAAAGCCGTCGGCGAAATGGGCGCTGCCATCAATACCGCGCTCATCGTGATCGGCGATAAACTGGGCCTCTACAAAGCCATGGCCGGCGCCGGACCGATCACGTCGGCTGAACTTGCCACCAAAACCAACACTACCGAGCGCTATGTGCGCGAATGGCTTTCTGCGCAGGCCGCCGGCGGTTTCATCACCTACGACGCCGCCACCGCTCGCTTCACTTTACCTCCCGAGCAGGCGCTGGCATTGGCCGATGAAAGCAGTCCGGTGTTCCTGCCCGGATTTTTTCAAGCGGTGGAAGCGACGATCAAGGGCATCCCGAAAATCACATCCGCATTCCAGTCCGGCAAAGGAGTTGGCTGGCATGAACACGACGCCTGCCTCTTCGTCGGGACCGAGCGCTTCTTCCGGCCGAATTACCGCGGCCATCTGATTAACGAATGGATCCCGGCTCTGTCCGATACCCTACCAAGACTGAAAGCGGGAGCACGCGTTGCCGATGTAGGCTGCGGATTGGGAACGTCCACGATACTGATGGCGCAGGCCTATCCGAAATCCACGTTCGCTGGATTCGACTATCACGCAGGCTCGATCGAACTGGCGCGAGAAGCTGCGGCCAAGGCGGGCGTTTCCGATCGCGTGAAATTCGAAGTGGCATCGGCGAAGCAGTTTCCGGGCAAGGGCTATGACTTTGTGGCGTTCTTTGATTGCCTGCACGACATGGGTGATCCCGAAGGCGCCGCGCGTCATGTACTGGAGACGCTCGATCCGAATGGAACGTGGATGATTGTCGAGCCGTTCGCGAACGACAAGCTTGAAGACAATCTGAATCCCATCGGGCGCGTGTTTTATTCCGCTTCCACGATGCTGTGCACTCCCGCTTCGCTTTCGCAGGAGGTTGGGCTGGGTTTGGGAGCGCAGGCGGGCGAGAAGCGCCTGACGAAAGTGCTGCACGCGGCGGGATTCACACGAGTGCGGCGCGCGACGGAAACGCCGTTCAACATCGTGCTCGAAGCTCGGCCGTAAAATCGGGCGCGTTGTACTGATCTGTTGGCCGCTCTAGCGGAGGTGATCGGTCGGGGAGATCAGTTTGCGCGACGGCGTGAGAAGACGCCGCGGAGCACGCGATCGGCGGCAGCATTCAGTTCCAATTGGAATTTCCCGGCGGCGCGGCGAGCTTGTTCCATGAGCGAGGGATCCAGCAGCAGGGCCGTCCGATCCACAAAAGGGCCAGAAGCAATGGCTCGTCTTGCGGGGTGGCGGGGCTCTTTTGCCGTCAGGCTTTCGTACAATTCCAAGTCGTGCCAGAAGGCTTGCGCGTCTTCGTCCGTCCAACGCAGCGCCTGACCTAGCGCCACAAAAAATTCTTCGCGGAAGAGGTCGAGCAGCGGAATCGCCAAGTCCATTCCTGGTTTTCGCGCGCTTTTCTTTGTGGAACGTTTGGCCTTCGCGGATTTCTTACCCTTCTTCGGTTTCAGCCGCCGCTTCGTCTCGCGCACCGTCACACGCACTTTCAAACGCGTGGGCAATGCCGCTTCGGCGCGCAGAACCATAGCCAGCAGAGCTTCGCGGCGGATGGTTTCGAGTTGTTCGCGGTAATGGGCAGGCTGATCGGCGCGCCCCGGACGGCGATTTTCCGCAGCGTACATATCCAGGAAGCGCGGGACCATCTCGTTGTGGTCGAGCGTCGCCAGCAATCGCGCCGCGGCTTCGCGCGCACGCACCACGAGTTCTCTTGGGCGATAGGGCATTGGAAACTTTCAAGCTGTACGCGATTGCGCCGCGCGCCGCAAGAGGAATCACTTTTTATGCGCGAAAAAGAAAAGGCCCGGGAGAAAATGTTCCCCGGGCCTTTCGTTGGCTGTCTCTTATCGTTTTCTGGGAGTTAGTGGATTGGTCCGGCAAGCGGCGGCCGGTCTTCGCCGACCGGGCCACCAGTTACAGGCCGCACCTTCTTCTCGAATTTGCCCAGCGCAATTTCGAGAGCTTGTTCCGCCGTGCGCACGAAGTGCACCTTCATCCCGTCCAGCATTTCCTCCGGCAAATCTTCCAGCACGTTCGGCTCGTTCTCCGACGGCAGAATGACTTCCCGAATTCCGGCGCGCTTCGCTCCCAGCACTTTTTCCTTGATCCCGCCCACGGGCAGCACGATTCCGGAGAGTGAAATTTCTCCCGTCATCGCCACTCGCGGACGAACGGGTCTGCCGGTCAGCAAGCTGACCAGCGCCGTCACCATCGCCACGCCCGCGGACGGCCCATCTTTCGGAACCGCGCCCGACGGCACATGGATGTGGATGTCTTGCTTGCGGAAAAAGTCCGGGTCAATTCCGTACCGCTCGGTATTGGCGCGAACCCATGTGAGCGCCGCCCGCATGGATTCCTGCATCACGTCGCCCAAGTGGCCGGTCATCGTAAACGTCTTGCCGCCGCGCATCTTGCTCGCTTCGATGAAGACGATATCGCCGCCCACCGGAGTCCAGACCAAGCCGACCGAGACTCCCGGTTTCTGTACCCGCTCTTCCACTTCTTTTTCCAGATGCACCTTGGGAATGCCCAGCACTTCGCGAATCACCTCGGGCGTGACGAGCAGTTTGTCCGTCTTGCCCTCCGCCAAACGCCGCGCTTGCTTGCGAACCAGCGTGCCGATTTCTCGTTCCAGGTTGCGCACGCCGGCTTCGCGCGTGTAGTGGCGGATGAGTTCGTGCAAAGCCTCATCGGTGAATTCAATCTGCTCGCCCAGCGCCAGACCGTTCTCCTTGGCCTGGCGGGCGATCAGAAACATCTTCGCGATGTGGACCTTCTCCTCTTCCGTGTATCCGGAGAGTTCGATGATCTCCATGCGGTCGCGCAATGGCTCGGGAATCGGATCGAGCCAGTTCGCCGTCGCGATGAAGAGCACCTTCGAAAGGTCAAACGGCACGTCCAGGTAGTGATCGCGGAACGTAGCGTTCTGTTCCGGGTCGAGCACTTCCATCAACGCCGCCGAAGGATCGCCACGGAAATCGCGGCCAAGCTTGTCCACCTCGTCCAGCATCAGGACGGGGTCCATCGTTTCGGCGCGGCGAATGCCTTGAATGATCTGTCCTGGCAAAGCGCCGATGTAGGTTCTGCGGTGCCCGCGAATTTCCGCTTCGTCGTGCATTCCGCCCAGCGAAATGCGTACGAATTTGCGGCCGAGCGCGCGAGCGATGGATTTGCCGAGCGACGTCTTGCCGACGCCCGGAGGCCCGATGAAGCACAGGATCGGCCCTTTCATACCTGGCTGCAATTTTTTCACGGCCAGATAATCGAGAATGCGTTCCTTGATCTTCACCAGATCGTAGTGATCTTCGTCCAGAATGGCCTGCGCATTGGGAATGTTGATGTCTTCGGTCCCGGAAGTTTTGTTCCAGGGCAGCGAAGTCATCCATTCCAAGTACGTACGCGCCACCATGTATTCCGCGGACGCCGGAGTCATCTTCGCCAGCCGCTTCAGCTCGCGATCGCACTCCTTCTTGGCTTCCGCGGACATGCCGGATTCTTCGACCTTCTTGCGCAATTCATCGATCTCGGCTTGCCCGTCGTCGGACTCGCCGAGTTCCTTCTGAATTGCTTTCATCTGTTCGCGCAGCAGGAATTCACGCTGGCTCTGGTTCACCTGTTCCTGCACCTGATCGTGAATCTTGTTGCGCAGATCCAGCACTTCGCGTTCCTTGGTCAGCTCGCTGATCAGCGCTTCCAGGCGCTTGCGCACGCTGAAAGTTTCCAGCAATTCCTGGCGGATCATGGTGCTGAGCGAAGGAAGCGTGGAGGTAACGAAGTCCGCCAGACGACCCGGCGAATCGATACCCATTACTTCGGTTTGCAGATCGTCGGAAAGCTGCGGCGAACGCGCCACGACCTCGCGGAACAATTCCTGTACGTTGCGTTCGAGCGCAGTCAATTCGGAGTCGCGCTGATCTTCCAGGTCCGGCTGCGATTCCACGCGCGCCTTGATGAAGGGCGTGAAACCCAGCACTTCCATCACGCGGATTCTTTCAATCCCCTCCAGAAACGCGACCACGTTTCCGTTGGGCATGCGCACCATTTTGTGAACCTTTGCCAGAGTGCCGACGCTGTGCAAGTCGGTCCCTGTGGGCGCCTCCACGCGAGGATCCAGTTGCGCCACCACACCTAGAATCTTCTCGGTCCCTTCCAGCGAGTTCAGCAAGGCCAGCGAACTTTCGCGGCCTACCGGCAGCGGCAGCACCGCCCCCGGAAACAGAACCGTGTCGCGGACCGGAAGAATCGGAAGTTCTTGCGGTATCACCCTCGTAGATTTGATCACCATTGTCTCCCTGGGCCCAAAGCAAGTGCGACCCATCAGGCAGCTCATCGGCTGCCATGAAGGTTAGATGCAAGAGTGCGGAAAAAGATTTCCATAACTTTCGTTATGGCTTAGCAAACAACCTTATAATACCACACTAAGCTTTCGTAGCAACCGCTTTCTTTGCCCGATCCCATCCATACATACCATTGATAATAAATGCCTTACCCTAGATTTACGGAGTCTGATAATGCTTCCTGACCCATGCGAACGCGTCGTCGCGACTCCTGATGCTTCCCTCGAGCTGGGCATCCTCGGCAGCATCCAGAATCTCCCGGAACTCTGGCCCCGGCCGGAACCCTAAGCCGATCAGGTCGTCCCCGGTCAGAAGCCGCGTGGGGCGGACATCTTCCGGGGGAGTCTCTGCCAGGAACCGCCGCATGAATTCATAGTTGTCCAGATTGCGGTGGCTCGAGGAACAGTCGAGCAGGTGCAGCTCCATATGCTCCTCAAAACGGTCGAGGCGCACGAATCGCTTCAGGGTCGCGCGCTTCATCTGCGGCGCGTCCTTGAACCGCAGGTGATTGGCCACCAGCGAAGCTATTTGCGCCGTGTCGTCATTCGAAAAACGCAGGCGCGAACAGATTTCCTCGGCCATGCGCGTGCCCACCTCGACATGACGATCGAACCGGATACGGCCGTTCGGTCCAGAGGGCGGCGAAAAGGTCGCAGGCTTGCCCACGTCGTGCAGCAAAACTCCCCACGCCAGGGTCGGCGAACTTCCCGGCGGCAGGCCTTCCAGCATCAGCAGCGTGTGTATCCATACATCACCCTCGGGGTGAAATTGCGGCGGCTGCTCGACGCCTTTCATTCGCGAAATCTCGGGCAGCAACTCCGGCAATAGGCGCGTCTCAGCCAGCAATTCAAAGCCGCGGCGCGCGGCGCCTTCCGTGAGCAGTTTGGTCAGTTCATCACGCAGCCGCTCCGCCGATACCTGCTGGATTTCCGGAGCGAGCAGCTGAATCGCGCGCATGGTTTCCGGCTCGATCGCATACCCAAATCGCGCGGCGAAACGGATGGCACGGAGCATCCGCAGCTTGTCTTCGCGGAAACGCTCCTCGGGCCGGCCGATGGCGCGAATAATTCCCGCGCGCAGATCGTCCCGCCCGCCGACGAAGTCGAGAATTTCGTTCGTCTGCGGATCGAGCAACAGACCGTTGATGGTGAAGTCGCGGCGCTGCACATCTTCCTGCGGCGTCGACGCATACACCACTTGATCGGGGTGGCGTCCATCGCTGTAGCCGACATCCGAACGAAAAGTGGCCACTTCCACCATCGTGGACGGGGCTTTCGCGTCGTAGCTTAGGTCCGGTTCCTGCACCACCACGACGACACCGAACTTCGCACCTACCGTCAAGCTATTCGGAAATATGCGCTCCACTCGTTCGGGCGTCGCATCGGTGGCAACATCGTAATCGGCGGGTTCGCGATGAAGCAGAATGTCGCGCACACACCCGCCGACGAAATAGGCCTGGTGACCTGCCAAGCGCAGCGTCCGGCAGATGTGTTCCGCGAATGCGCAGGCGTTCATGCCGCGATTATGAGGGAATCGAGGCTGGGTTGGAAGTTTTGAGATTGTTGTTAGCGCGTTGGCGCGCTGGAATCGTCGAGCGAATCCTGAAATGGCTTACGGCACAATCCGCAGCACCAGCGCGGTAATGTCGTCATGCTGCCGCGCGTAGCCGACGAACGTGTTTACGTCACTCATCACGCGATTCAGTACCGCTGTGGCAGTCCCGGAGGCCACGGAAAGAATCGCGGGCACAATCCGTGCCTCACCGAACTCCTCGCCCCCTTCGTTCACCGCCTCGGCGACGCCGTCCGTGAAAATGAAAAGCAGGTCGCCGGGCTCCAGCTGAATGCGGCCCACGCCATACGGGATCTCGTCATCAGTGAAGAGTGGCACACCAAACGGTGGGCCTCCAATTTCCAGCCTCTCGATGCCCCCTGATGCGCGCCGGAGAATCGGATAGTTGTGCCCCGCATTGATGTAGCGCATCGCGCGCGTTTGCGGATCGATTTCCGCCAGAAACGCGGTAGTGAAGCGGCGGCCTTCCAGGCTGTGCGCGCGAGCATATCGCTCCAAGCCTACGACGATCTCATCCAGAGTCGCAGGGGTTGCGGAAAGCGCGCGCAGGCCGGACTGAAATGTCGCCATCAGCAGCGCCGCCGGCACGCTTTTCCCGGCGACATCGGCCACAACGACCAAGAGAGACGGCGTCGTCGCGCCCGCCTGCGGCATGGGCCGCAGAAACGCGTCGTAGTAATCACCCGCCACCGTGTTCTGCGGGCGCGTGGCGAACGCAATATCCATGCCGGGGATCTGTGGCGGCTCGCTCGGCACCAGCCATTGCTGAATTTCGCGGGCGATTTCCAGATCGCGCTTCATGGTGACGCGATCCGCAAGTTCCAGCGCCAGCAGCATGAAAAGAATCAGCGCGGCGAGCCCGACGAAATCAAGATTGACCTCGTTGTTTCCCCAACGGACGTCGGGATGAAAAACCAGCAGCAGTAGTGCGAATACCAATAAGACCCGCCGTGCGGGCGAAAGCTTCATCAGGATGGCTTGAAAGAGCGCCCAGCCGGACAACAGGATCCGCTTGAACTTTGATTTTTCACGCCCGATGGCTTCCCAGTCCACATCCTTCGAATACAGGACGTAGCCGGCCTGCGCTTCCGACTTGAATTGTCCCCAGAGCTGCTCGAGCTGGAAGCCTTCGGTGAGCCGCGCCCAGAAGGCGCGCAAGCGTTGTAGGAGGCTGGGCTTTACATCTTGTGCATGCGGCAGATTAGAGGACATGCGAGCTGCGATTATAAGGCAAGAAGCCGAATGCGATGGAGCGATGCGCGTCGTTTGCAAAGGCGCGAGTTCGGCTGAACGAGCTCCCGCTGATGCTTATTCGGAATTATCGCGAATTGGCAGCGAACCGCCGAACTGAACTTTGGAAAATCCGAAACGGTCGCGCAACTTGTCGGTAGCGCGCGCCAGGCGCTCGAGTTTTTCACGGCGTTCCGGATCGAGCAGATCGAATTGAGCGGAGCCAGCCGAAAATGACGTCAGCGCGACTCCGACTAGCCGCAGCAAGGCCTTGCCGTTCCAAGCATGCTGAAAAAGTTCGCGCACCGCCTTCAGAAATACGGTATCGAGGTCCGAAGGCTCGGCCAGCGTGTGGCTGCGCGTAATCGTCGTGAAATCAGCGAAACGCACGGTGAGAGTGACGGTTCGCGCATGCAACGCGGCGTCGCGCAGACGTTTCGCTGCTTTCTGGCACAGATAACTGAGCGTGGATTCCAGCAACTCGCGGTCGCGGGTGTCTTCACCGAATGTCTGATTGTGCGAAAGCGATTTCGGCTCGGCATCGATGAAAAATTCGTAGGAATCGATGCCGCGCGCTTTGCGAAATAGCGCCGTGCCCCATTGCCCAAACGTATTTTCCAGCCGTTCGAGCGGAACATTCTGCAGCTGCGCGATGGTTTCGACGCCCAGGCCGCGCAACGCTTCGTCCGTGACTTTGCCGATGCCGGGGATGCGCCGCACCGCGAGCGGCGCAAGAAATGCAGCTTCACTCCCCGGCGGAACCCAGACCAGCCCGCGCGGTTTGGCCTGTTCGCTCGCGATTTTTGCCACCAGGCGCGTCGCGCCCAGTCCGCCCGAGCATGGCAAGCCGGTCGTCGCGGTGATTTGCCGCAGAAGCTTGTGCGCTGCGGCAAGTGGCGGGCCGTGCAAGCGCTCCGTTCCGGCGAGATCCAGGTACGCTTCGTCAATCGAAGCCATTTCCACGATCGGCGAAAATTTTCCCAGGATCGCGGCCACGCGATTGCTCCATTGGCCGTAAAGTTCGTGATGGCGATCGAGGAAAACTGCGTGCGGGCACAGTTGCGCGGCAGTACGCAGCGCCATCGCGGAATGCACGCCGAATTTTCGCGCCTCGTAGCTCGCGGAAGTGACGACGCCGCGTTGATCGCGCTGCCCTCCGACGATTACCGCCTTGCCGCGCAGCTCCGGACGCGCCAGCAGCTCCACCGAAACGAAAAACGCATCCATATCGACGTGCAAAATGGAGGCGCAGGCGTCCGAGACGAGCGCCAGCGGCGCATCGTGCTTCGCGCGGTATTGGGCCAGCTTGGGCATGACGCCACCGCCAGCTTAAATCACTGCGCGGCTGCGGTGGGCAACTATGTTTCGCGGAAGCTAGCGGACGCGTTCGGCGGCGAAGACGCGCGGGATGCCCGCCAAGTCCATGGTGATCGCAACTTTGGTCCACTCTGCCTGCGCGTCGAAAATTCCGCGCACGTACTCCGCGGAATCGTGGCCGAGCTCCAAGACCAGTATGCCGCGGTCGCGCAACAGGTCGCGCGCCTGATCAATCAGGCGTTGATACATTTCAATGCCCGTTGGTCCACCGAACAGTGCAACGTGCGGTTCATGGTCGCGCACTTCGCGCTGCAGTTGAGCGGTGTCATTCCGAGCGATGTACGGCGGGTTGCTTGCGATTAGATCGAATTGCGAGTCGCGATGTGCTGACGCGGGCACGGCATGCCGTGCCCCTACGCTGCTGGGATCGGTGTCCTCAAGACTGTTGAGCAAATCGCATTCCAGGAAATGAATGCGGTCGGCGACGCCATGGCGCGTGGCGTTGCGGCGCGCAATTTCGAGCGCCGCCGCGGAAATATCCGTGGCGAAAACTTCCGCGTGGGGCATTTCCCACGCCAGCGCTACGGCCAGGCAGCCAGAGCCGGTACCGACGTCCGCCACACGCAATTTTTCGCGTGGCGCGCCAGTGTCCATGTGAATTTTTAGTCCGCGCTCGCCGAGGCGTGCCAGTGCGACTTCCATGACGTGCTCGGTTTCAGGCCGGGGAATCAGCACGGCGGGCGTGACTTCAAATTCGAGGCCCCAGAATTCTTGTTTGCCGGTGAGATATTGCACCGGTTCGCCTGCTACGCGGCGCGCAATCAGCGCTAAGAACTTCTGTGCGCTAGCGGGATCGAGTGATTCCTCGGGATGACTGTAAATCCACGCGCGATCCCGGCCCAGCGCGTGCATCAGCAACAGCTCGGTGGCAAGGGTGTGCGAAGGAATCTGCGCGGCGCGCAGTTGCGCCATTCCTTCTTTCAGCGCGGCGCGAATTGTCAACTTCTGGGAGTCGCGACCCGTCGTTCGCGCGTTCTGGTTTCTAGTGATCATCGCTTGTTCGATTCGATCAGCGTGCAGTCCAGCAGATAACCGATAACTCCAGCTCCAATTGCGGGCACGACCTGAGTTACTTCCCAATACTTGGGGTTCGTATGGTCGTACCAAGAATAGGGTCCCGACTCCGCCACCGCTTCGCTCGGAGGCGTATGGTCGGCGCGAATCCTATTTACCTTCCATCGGTTGCGAAGTGAATCCTTGAGCTCGGCAGGCGCGACGGTTGAAGGAGCCATGCTCAAGTAGATCTCCCCTGCTATGTAATCACCGACGCGAGCATCGGCAGGAAGCTCACTATCGGCTTTGCAGACGGCCTGAAGACCGAAATCCACAACGCAAACCTCCGTGGACAGAAATACAATTTCGGCGTTCACCTCGTAGAAATCGTTGTGGCCTGCTGAAACCGCCGACTTTTGTTTCGCGAGATTCAACTGAAGCTCTGAGGGATGAAATTCGAGATGAGATGTTTCGATGATCTGTCCAATCTGGATGTTCCATGATCGCGGTGAATCACACACTTCTTGGCCAGGCAACCCCAGGCACCAACTGTTCGCAGGGATGTTCATCGAGTGGTTGCCTGACAGGACTACGCTTCGACGAGTTCCTGCTTCAGGCGCTCGGATTCGTAATGGGTCGAGAGCGCGTCCACGATCGGCCCCAGCTTGCCTTCCATCACTTGATCGAGCTGGTGCAGCGTCAGGCCGATGCGATGGTCCGACACGCGGTTCTGCGGGAAATTGTAGGTGCGGATTTTTTCCGAGCGGTCGCCGGTCTTGATCTGGTCGCGCCGTTCGGCTGCGATGGCTTCGTGCTGCTTGTTCTGCTCCATTTCATAGAGGCGCGCGCGCAGCACGCGCATCGCCTTGGCGCGGTTTTTGATTTGCGATTTTTCATCCTGCTGCGAAACCACCAGGCCGCTGGGAATGTGCGTGATACGCACGGCGGAATAAGTGGTGTTCACCGATTGGCCGCCGGGTCCGGACGAGCAGAACGTATCAATGCGCAAATCCTTGGCTTCGATCTTGATGTCAATTTCATCGGCTTCGGGCAGTACCGCCACGGTGGCGGCCGAAGTGTGGATGCGTCCCTGCTGTTCGGTGGCCGGCACGCGCTGCACGCGATGCACACCGCTTTCATATTTCAGTTTCGAATACACTTTGTTGCCCTGGATCGCGGCGACCACGTCCTTCATGCCGCCGATCGAAGACGGGGAACTCTCCAGAACTTCCAATTTCCAGCCTTGCGTTTCCGCGTAGCGCGAATACATGCGGAAAAGTTCGCCGGCGAAAAGGGAAGCCTCGTCGCCGCCAGTGCCGGCGCGGATTTCCAGGATCACGTTCTTGTCGTCGTTGGGATCTTTGGGAAGCATCAGGAATTTCAGCTCGCGCTCGACGATTTCGCGGCGCGCCGTCAGCTCATGCTCTTCGTCGTGCGCCATCTGCTTCAATTCGGCGTCTTCGGCCTCGACCAGCATTTGCTTCGTGCCCAGCAGGCCCTTTTCAATTTCTTTCCACTCGCGGTATTTCGCGACCATTTCAGCCATGTCCGCGTGCGTCTTGGCGAGCTTCTGGAAACGCGCCGAATCGTTGTGCACTTCGGGTGAGGAAAGCTGCTGCGTCAATTCTTCATACCTCGACTCGATGTTTTCGAGTTTTTGGAACAGCGTCAAATTCGCCATGGCGATACCTCAAAGATGCAGAAAATCGAAAAGGGAAATCGGAAAATGCACAGAGTGACCGGAAAGCGCGGCCCCGGGCGGGGTCGAGAGGTATCGCTAATAAAACGCGGCGAACATTGCAGTCATCGCTGAGACAAGAATAGCGGCAAAACAGTAGCTAGTCAAACACGCTATCTCGATGCGTGCCTTGGATTCGTGGCGCCCGATGACATTGCTTCGCGCTCCCGCGAAAAACCACATACTGACAGTTCGCGCTTCCGTGATAGGTTACGCCGAACGCAAAGAGGACAGCGTCATCCAAAGGTGCGGTTATGTCCGAACAAGATTATCGTCAGGCCATCGTTAATGAGGAACATTTGAGGCTACTCGCGATCGGTTACTGGGTCGCGGGTGGGATGGCGGCGTTCTTCTCGCTCTTTGGATTGTTTTACGTCTTCATGGGTGCCGTGGTTGCGGCTTCATTCGCGAAGATTCCAGCCACGTCCGTACCGCCCAATCAGCCGCCTCCGGCTTTTTTGCCTTGGATCTTTGTCGGCATTGGTCTTGGGATATTTCTGGCGGCAGCCACATTCGCGGCGTTGAGGTTTTGGACCGCGGTCTGCTTGAAGCGCCGAACCTCGCGCACCTTTTGCCTAGTGGTGGCGGCGCTGAGCTGTCTGGAGTTCCCGTATGGAACGACTCTTGGTGTTTTTACCTTTATGGTCCTCGGGAAACCTTCGGTCATTCAGATGTTTGGCGCGAGTTCGGCCGCACCACCCAAGGTTTGATCGACGCAACAAATCTCGCGTGATTCTCCGCGGCTGAAAGCTTTCTCGTACGCGTTTGATGTGACCTCTTGCCTGTAATACGATGACCGCCATGAATCGCGACGTGACCGAATCAAATGTTTGCCACCCGGGCGCGCGCTCGGGCGATATGCTCTGGGGCTTCTGGTATCCCGCGCTGCGCAGCGAGCAAGTGCGGCGGCACAAGCTGGTGCGCGCGATGCTGCTGGACGTGCCGCTGGTGCTGGGCCGCGACGCCGCCGGAAAACCGTTCGCGCTGCGCGACGTGTGCCCGCACCGCGCATTTCCGCTTTCATTCGGGCTGTTCGACGGCAAGACCGTCGAGTGCGCCTACCACGGCTGGCAGTTCGACGCGCACACCGGCCAGTGCCGCACCATCCCTTCGCTCACCGACGATTCGAAATTGAAGTGCGAGCGAATTTACGCAGGCAGTTTTCCGTGCGAAGAGCGCGACGGCTACGTCTGGGCGTTGATGACCAACCCCGAAGGCCGCGCAATCAGCGAGCAGCGGCCCGCGCCGCCCGAATTGCCGGTCTTCAGCTCCGGCTACAAAATCGCGCACCTTTACGCCGACCTGCCGTGCGGCGTGGACCAGGCCATCATCGGCCTGATGGACCCAGCCCACGGTCCATTTGTGCATCAGGCTTGGTGGTGGCGCACCCGCCACAGCATTCGCGACAAAGCGAAAAATTTCGAGCCCATCCCCGACGGCTTCCGCATGAGCCCGCACGCTCCTTCAGCGAACAGCGCTCCCTACAAAATTTTGAAGCTGCTCACCGGCGAGCCGGCCACTACCATGATTGATTTCGTCCTTCCCAATCAGCGCTTCGAACAAATTCGCGCCGGCCGTTACTGGCTTTCCAGCCGCACCACGGTGACGCCCATCCGCCGCGATTTCTGCCGCCTGGATTTCTGCGCCGCATGGAATATTCTGCCGTGGTTTCCGATCGTCTCGTTCATCATTAATGTCTTCGGCCCGCGCTTCATCCGCCAGGACACCGAAGTGATCAAAAAGCAGGCGATGGGATTGCAGTACGAAGACCGCATGATGCTGATTGACGACGCCGATCGCCAGGCGCGTTGGTATTTCGAGCTGAAAGCCGCGTATCAGGAATCCCAACGCACCGGCGCGCCGCTGCGTCATCCGATGAACGGCCCCGTCACCCTGCGCTGGCGGTCGTAAACTCCTCCGTTCTCAAAAGAAAATCGCGGACCAGGGTAAAAAGCGTGGCTGCGGCTGTGGGCCTATCGAAGATGGCCTAGATCGAAAGTTGTTTCGATCTCCTGATCGTCCGGTGTTTGCACTTCGATGGTTACTTCATCGTCCGGATCAATTTTTCCCGGGTCATATCTGTACTCGATGATTGCGCCGGAAACAACGGAGGCGTTGTAGGCTCCTTCAGAATAAAGCAGATAAACCTGGGTCGATTGCTCGCCAATCGTCTTGTCGCCTTGCACGAGCTGCACGGGGAAATCCCGTTGAAAATCTGGCACAGGAAAGCCCGGCGCCGTGGGATTCCAGGTATCCGGGTCAGGATACGTAGGCGTCAGATCAACGCCCACTTGCACAAGAAAAGGCAATTTCCTCGTCGCGTATTCTTCCTCGGCTCCCTGCACGTCGGCATTGAAGACGGATTGGCCCAGTTCGACCAACTGGCCATAGGGCGTCTTAATCGTGATCTTCGCGATGTGCGGCCCGGTTTCGGGCACCGGAAACTCGTGCATGTACGGGGCGAAGAAATTGGTGGTATTGAGGTCCTTCGCGTAGCCGAGCAGATACGCATTGCGAATGTCGGAAGACGAAAGCGGATACTGAAGCGCGAGAGCGGGAAGCGCGATCAGCAAGACAAGGGCGAATGGGCCGAGAAGAACAGCAAAACCGGAGCGAGCGGCTGGCTTCATGGCGGTCTCCAGTGCTGTCAGTTAGGACGCGCCTAAGTAACCGAAGGGTACAAGCTTGCCTATTTCCAGATGCTGCTCAGGAACGGGTAGTGTTCCGCCGCGCCCATGAAGAAAAGCATGGGGAACGACAGCCAGAAACCAACGCGCGAGGCGATGAATCCCCAGCGCGCCAGGCGCGCGGCCTGCTCAGGCATCGGCGTGCCTTGCTCGGCGCTCGCGCGCGTCCAGGCAATCAGCTTTTTCTGCACGCGCCACACCACGCCCCAAGTATTCAGCAGCATCAGCAATCCAAGACCCCCGCCGACGCTGATGCACAGGTGCGCGTTCGAAACCTCCGGCCCGCTATTCAGATCCAGAATGAGCCACGAAGCTGCAATCACGATCGCGGCAATCGCAATCGCGCGCACCGCGGGATTATCCAGCAGCCCTTTGCTCGGCAATTGAAACGGATAAATCAGCGCATACGCCACCAGCCACACCAGCATCCACCATCCGAACCAGCGCAACGTTAGCCCGGTATTGCCGGAATTTTGCGCGTCCGCGGAAAGAAGCGTGAAGTAGTAGCGCAGCCCCACCAGCACGGTGATCAGCGCCGACCAGCGAAACCAGCCCATCGCGCGCGACATCAACGCCGGAAAAACTTTGCCGCGCACCGGCGCGTCCAGTTGCTTTAAGGTGGAGAAACCAACCAGGTTGAAAAAATACAGTAGGCCGATCCAGATAATCCCGAAGATGAAATGCAGCCAACGCAGCATGATCAGTTCGACGGCGGAACCTTGCGGAAAATTGAATTGCGGACCGAGTGCGTGAATGAAAAGTGCCAAGTGGGAAAAATTCATGCGACGGCCTCCCGCGCAACCTTCGCCGGCGCGCTGCGGCGTGCGCCGCTACGCTAGCGGAATGCGCGCCAGCAAGTCAATCAGAGCCGCGCGGCGTAACCTGCGGCGCGCCGAGCCGTTCCATTGCCCACCGAGCGTGTTCCTTGATCAGCAAATCGTTGGATGCGGCGAGGCGTTCGAGCAGCGCCACGATGCGCGAGTGGGCGTCCGAGCTGCGCGCTAGCCGCGAATTACCGAGCGCGACGCACGCGTTGCGCACCAAACCGCGCCACTTCGCGCGTTTCACCGCGCTGCCGCGAAAAATCCGGCTGAATTCTTCCTGGGTTAGCGACGCCAGCCATTCCAGCTCCGGCGCAAACAACGTGGCGCCATTTTCCATTTTCTCTTTTCCATCTTCGCTTTGCGGCTTAATCCGCCGCGGCTGAAATGCCGCCAGTTCCGTCACCGGCGACTTACGGTTCCACGGACAGACGTCCTGGCAAATGTCGCAGCCGATGACGGCGTTCCCCATCGCCGGACGCAGCTCTTCTGGAATCGCGCCGCGCAACTCGATCGTCAGGTAAGAAATGCAGCGCCGCGCATCCAGCACGTAGGGCGCGACAAACGCTTGCGTGGGGCAGGCATCCAGGCACAGCGTGCAATTCCCGCACAGGTCGGCGGCGGGCGGCTCGCCGGTGCGAAGCGACGCTTCGAGCTCGAGCGTCGTAAGAATGACGCCCAGAAACAACCACGAACCCAGCTGCTCGTTGATCAGGCAGGTATTTTTCGCGAGCCAGCCAAGCCCCGCATATTTTGCGGCCACGCGCTCGACGACCGGCCCCGTATCCACGTAAGCGCGCGCCTCGAAAGGTTCGGGCCACTGGGCATGCATCCGCGCGACGAGCGCATTCAGCTTCTCGCGCAGGACTTCGTGGTAGTCCTCGCCCCAGGCGTAACGCGAAATCCATCCGCGCGGGGAACTGTCGTCTTGCAATGCGGCCTGCTCGGTGGAATACGGCTGCGGCGCAAAGTAATTCAACGCCACCACGATCACACTGCGCGCGCCATCAAGCGCGAGCCGCGGATCCACGCGCCGCTCATCGCGCAGGTAATTCATCTCGCCCGCATGTCCACGCTCAAGCCACATAGGGACCTGCGCCAGTTCCGGGAAAGCCTCCGCCGGAGCCACGCCGCACAAGTCAAACCCGACTCCGCGTGCCTGCTCGCAAATCCAGCGCGTCCTCGCGACCAAATCCATGGCGCTATCATGCCATCATCGGCGCGCCACCGGCAGGCGTTGGCTAAAGGGCAACTACATGACCGAGGAGTGCAGCCAAGACGAAAGTAAAAATCTCGGCGGATTCCACGTGTTCAAGGTCGTAAGATCCCTCCACGACTCCCCGCGCTATTTCACGATATCGAACGTGCATCTCCCTTGCGCCCGGTTCGGACTCGATAGGGAATAGATGTTTCTGAACATTCTGGAGGCTCTTCTCATCGCCCGAGAGATATACGATTGTCGCTGTCTTCGATTTGTGGGGATCAAAATAAAACGTCAGGCCGATTGCGTTATCGTCAGCTATGACCGAAGAGTTTTGGCCTGCCAAAGGCGAGGTCGGATCTGTTGACGCACCTTTCTTGTCGTAGTGCCGCAATGCCCAAAATTGGGCGTAAGTGTCTACATATTTCCATTCCGGCAAACTGTCTGGCAAAGCTCTTTCGCCGCGTTTGCCATTTATTCTCGCCAGAACTTCGCGAAGATATTCTTCATTCGTCGCTGCCACAGCTATGTTCGGCTTGGGAAATGCCACGAATGTTGTCCAAGTATCTTCTTCCAACTTTTCCTGGAACAAGGATACTTGTTGCCCCTCAATTCGTTCCGTCCTCAGGACGGCGTCTGAGGAATGCTTCAGGAACGCATCCACGCCCAGCGCGATATCTGATGCGAATACAGCGATATCACACCCTTGGTACGGGCCTTCGCCGAGTCCGGCCGGAGAGCGGAAATTTCGCGAGCCCTCAAGAGCTAAGAGCACCTTGTCGTTCTTAAAGTAGCTGCCCATGAGTCCCTTTTTGAAGCCGAAAAGTCCGACAGGAATCCTTCTAAATATTTCCTGGGCCTCGTCAGCATCTCCATGGACGCCCGGGTTGCGTTCTTCCTGTGTCAAATCGGGCAGAGAAAACGGACCATTCGCTGCCGTCGCTGTCTCCGTGTCAGCGGGAAGCCAGGATAGCGCCTGCTGCACAAGTTGCGAGGGCGCCGCCAGTTTTTTCGGCAAGTCGGAATGTCGGTGAGCTAAAGCAGGTCGTGAACGCGCAGAGTCATCGACGCTGGAGCAATCTCCGATGCACTTTGTCGAACTACCGATTTCTGGCAGCTGATATAACTGGACAATGGGGCCGGACTTAATCGCCAACAGTTCACCCTCCGGCGAGAGCGCCAGCCCTCCCCAACCAAAACGCGTGTCACCTTCCGGCGTTTGGAAGTTTGGGCTAGAACTGTAGTGCGGCGTAACGTGGAGCGTCAGGATTGGTTTGTCAGCATCCAAGCCAAACACACGAGCGATTAGTTTCTCGGGATCTTTATTCCCGCCCCAGCCCCAATGCATGGTGGGCACTGCAAACCTCTTGCCATTTCGCGACGCAACGGTCGGGCCATCCATCTGTTCTAACCCGAGATCGAATTGGTGCAGAATCTTTCCATCTGTCGAAACCACGGAGAGTTTTGGCTTAGGCCCTTGCTGACACATCGCAATGGTATCTTTGTTGATGAAGCTCCAGTAATCGCAAAGAAATTCGTCGGCTGAAACCAAAGGCTTCGCTACGGTGTCCGCTGTCCTTATAGAAATCGACCCATATCTCATAGAACCGATTTCATCACCCCAAAGAATTTGGTTCATTTGCGGAGCAGATTTCCAGGATTTGAGAACGGTCAGTCCCCCGGTTTCGAGAAGTTCGCATTGCTCAATCCACTCGCTTCCCACCTTTTGTGTGTCCTCCAGCAACACTGTTTCGCCAGATGGACTTGCGATCCCTGCGATAACTCCAGGCACGGTGTGTTGAGCGATGATCTTGAAATCAGGCGAGTAAAGTGTCAGCGCATTTCCGATCCCGACAATGAATCGTCCGTTTGTGGCAGGAAAGACGAGAAAAGGTTGCGTAATGCTGGGCAAAGGTAGGTCGAGTTTTTTGAATAATTCTCCCTTATCGGAATTAAGAGAAACTACCTCCAATCGAAAAGAATCGGATGGCGAAGCTTTGTGCTGTTCGGGTGCGGTGTTAGATGGTTCATCATGCACGACAAAAAATGCAACGAGCACATTTGGTTCCGTGAAAAAGACTCCCTGCTTGTATGTCCAGGACATGGAAGCAGTGTTCTCGTTTCCCAGATGAACAGGCGGCCTACCCTGATAACCATATTTTGTTAAATCGATTTCCCAAACCGGTTGCGGCGTATTTGTGGTAGCGGAAACAGAAAACTTGAGTGGTAATAGGTGGCAAAGAGCTGCCGCGAGAATCATTCCGAGAAATCCAACCTTGGAGATCATCCGCGCGTCTGCGCTCAGAGTTCCGAGCCTGGGCATTCGGTCCTCATGAAATTAGGTTATCAGATTCTTATACTACATATTGACTGGGAAGGAGATATTTCGCTCGGTATCACCTGCCACGTACTGCCTGGCCCAATTGAGGCGCATAGGCGGCCGGAAAATGGTCATGAATTAGAATCTCCAACCAGCTGAAGCTTCATCGCGTGATTGACGCCGCAACCGCCCGGTGCCCCACGCTCGGGCACCGCTTTCATTAGCCTATCCCCGAATCGGCTGCTACAATGCCGCCATGGCTGATTGGCGGCAAATTCAGGCGCGTATTCGCAAGGCGAAGAACAGCGCCGACGCACCGGCAAAACTTTCCGAACTGTACCAGCGCACACACGATGCAATGGTGGCATGGGAGCTGGGAGCCGTCGCAGAAAAGGCCGAACGAAACGAGGACGCCGTGAAGTGGTACACAATTGCAGCGGAACGATTCCGCCGCGCGGATTGGAAGAAAAAGGCCGAGGAAGCTCTGGCGCGATTGGGCGCGCCGATTCCTGTGGCGGGAGCTAAGCCCAGTCCCGAGCCTGTGTTTGCAGCAGCGAGCAGCGCCGAAGTTGAGCCGAATCACGAATACAGCGGACCGAGCGATTCGGAAGGCACCCAACCGGGCTTGGCACTGGGCGAGATTCCGGAAGACTCGGCGGACTATGCCGCAGACGCGATCGAAGTGGAGACCGTGCATCTTTCCGACGCCACGCCCCCAACCGGCGCCGGGGTAGCCGATACCGACGCCAGCGGCAAGAAAAAGCGCCGCCGCGGACGCCGCGGTGGCCGAGGCCGCCGTCGCAAAGGCACTCCTACCGCAGCCGGGTTGCCTTCGCAAGCATACGCAGAGTCCAGCGCCGCTCTGCTGCCATCGTCGGCGGCGCCGCATACGCGAGCGCCAGCACCTACGCCCCGATTTCAGCCGTCGCGGCCTGCCCCGCACACGGAAACCTTCGAACGCGTTCCCGCTGCCGCAGTTGTTGCGCCGCATGATCCGGAGTACGCACCGCACACCGAGCAATCCGCTCCCATGCTTCCGTCCGAGCGAACCGCGCACGGCCGCGCCGGCGATCCGGCCTTGGCTTCGCGCATGTCTAAACTCGAATCCATGCTGCGCCGCCTGGTTTCCAGCCCGCTGCATCGCCTGGACGAATCGGATTCGGCTCCGGCTGGTCCCGGCGTCTTCCTGCTCTCGGATTCCGACCAGATTACTTCGTACTACATCGAGGCCTGCCAGACGCTGCGCGTCGGCCTGGGAAATCTCGCGCGCGGCAGCGGACGCAGCACCACCAAACCGGTTCGCGGTGGGCGCCCGTCCTTTGACAGCGGCCTGAAAACGAAACTCGCCGAGCATTTGGGCATAGGCGAAGCGAAAGTTTCGCAATATCTGAAGGACCACTGCGTGGTCCGCTGGATACAGCTTGACGACGATGCCCCGCATCTGGCGCATTTCGCGATCGGAGTACTGCGCACACCCCTCAATCTGGACTGACTTCTGCACCGAATACCGGGCTAAATAATAGTCCTGCTGGTACTTCGGCCTCTCCATTGGCTGCGCCTGGGCGCCATTCAGCCCCCGAATTGCACCTTTAGACGCACCTTTCTAGACGCCCACTTTGAAACCAGGCAAACTTTGGTACCGTAACTGGTTACGGATGAGCCTCATCCGTAGGGGTCGGGCCTCGGGGGATTCAAGCGATATTTTTGGCAGCTCGTTCGAAAGGGAAAGGTGGAATTATGGCGAATGCGGTAGCCACAAAACTTTGGAAATCGTTTGATTGGGCGCTGTGCAAGACGGCCGGCATCACTTTCAACACCATTCAGTACTTCAACAAATTTAACCCTAATCCTTCTTTCACGCCGAAGTGGTCCGATAAGCCGTTGCTGAAATCATGGGAGAAATCCAAGCCGACTCTCGGCTGGCCCCGCACCACGGATTCGCTGTGTCCCGATTGCGTGCGCGAAGCGCGCGACCTGATCATCAACGGGAAGAAAGACTGGACCGATTTAGTCCACGAGAAGGTCGGCGAAATCAAAGCGCAGATCATTGAGCGCGATGGCCAGGTCTGGATGGTGAAAGAATGCGCCATTCACGGCAAGTTTGAAGATTTGATGGCTGTGGATTCCAAGTTCCTGGAATGGATTGAAAAGAATTTCCCCGGACGCGATATTCCGGCGCACAACGACGAAGGCCTGCATCGCCACGGTTCCAGCACGGTTCGCCATGGCCGCGGTTCCGTTCTCACAGTGGACCTCACCAACCGCTGCAACATGATGTGCGATCCCTGCTTCATGGACGCGAACCAGGTTGGCTACGTCCACGAACTGAGCTGGGACGAAATTCAGGAAATTCTGGAGAACGCCACCAAGATCAAGCCTCGCCGTCAGATGTCCGTGCAGTTCTCCGGCGGCGAACCTACCATGCACCCGCGATTTATTGACGCGGTGCGCTACGCTCGCAAAGTCGGCTACAACAGCGTGCAGGCCGCAACCAACGGCATCGAGTTCGCGAAGAGCAAGGAATTCTGCAAGGCAGCCTTCGAAGCAGGCATGCGTTACGCGTACCTGCAATTCGACGGCATCGGCAACGACGCCAACAGCCACCGTCAGGTGGGCAACCTGTTTGACGTGAAGCTGCGCGCCATCGAGAACATGCACGAAGCCGGCATCGAAATCGTGCTGGTCACCACCATCGTCAACAACGTGAACAACGATCAGGTAGGCCCGATCGTGAAGTTCGCGATGGAAAACCCGAAGAAAATTTCCTTCGTGTCCTTCCAGCCCGTTTCCTTCACCGGGCGCGACGAGGAAATCACTCCGGAACGCCGCATCCGCCAGCGCTACACGCTTTCGCACTTGGCAAAGGATGTCAGCTCGCAAGTGGGCAAAGTCGAACCCACGCGCGACTGGTTCCCGATTTCCTTCATCAGCACGTTCGCGGGCTTTTCGGACCTGGTACACGGACCCGATGAGAAGTGGGGCTCGCTCTCCTGCGGCTGCCACCCCAACTGCGGCGTCGGCACCGCATTGATGATCAACAAAGAAACCAAGGAGTGGGCGCCGGTTCCGCGCTTCTTGAACGCGCAACAGCTGACCAAGGACGTCGCGGCGATTACCGATGCGGCCCGCGGCAAGAAATTCTCCAACTTCATGATGGCCATGGCCGTCCTGAAAAATTACAGCCCCTTCCAGGGGCCGCCCAGTTTGCGGCTGAAGGATCTGTGGAAGAAATTCGATAAGACATACGCGCTTTCCGGGAACGCGGACAAGAAATACGGCAAGGTTTCTGGTGACCGCACCTTTGAAGACGCCATGAAGCGCCGCAAGGAAGATCCTTGGAACTTCCTGTTTATCGCCGGCATGTGGTTCCAGGATCTTTTCAATTACGATTTCCGCCGCACCGAAATGTGCATCATTCCCTACGCCACGCAGCAGGGTGAAATTTCCTTCTGCGCTTACAACACCGGCGTGGGCTGGCGCAAAATCATCGAGAACATGCACAAGAATGCCACCGTCGCCCAGTGGTACAAGGAACACGGCAAGCACGACGTCTTCGCCAAAGGTAAGAATGTCAATCTGCAAAGCTACGAGCACTCCCTCCGCATTGACTCCGAAGACGCCGCGCGCGTTCGCCACCTGGAACACGACATCCCGGTGACCGCGGCCGAAGAAGACCGTATTCGCCGCAAGAAAGCGTTCGAAGAGGCTGCCAAAGTCCGCCGCATTTACGAAGAGCTGGTGCTGAAGAAGTCCACAGAGCCGGTGGTGCAGATCGGCTCGATGCAGCAGATCCTCAGCGCGGTTCCAGGCGTCACGGTGAAGCCAGTCCAGATCGCCCCGGCGAACGGCAACGGCCACTCGAATGGAAATGGCCACTCGAACGGCAACGGCACAGCCAAAATCGAAAAGCCCGAAGCCGAAGCCGCGGTAGCCGGCGACTAACTCAACCGGCAAACTCAACCATCTCCGCAGGGTAAGCACGACCAACAGCCCCGGCTCAAACCGGGGCTGTTGCTTTTTTACCCGAAGTGGCCAAATGATCGTTTGGTGCCAAACCATGCGCCATTTTTATTGGAACTGACTGCGCTCGCGTGTCTGGTTTCTCCTCCCTTATGTCTCGTGTGGGCCTGGATGAAAACGTCGCAAGACCGTACTGTTACTCAGACCGCGCAATGGCGGGCGATCCTTGGTTTAAGTAGCGTGTGGGTATTCACAGGCGAGGTTGTAGCAAGCTTCGTCGTGCCGCTGCTGATCAACACCCGTTACCCGTATCCGTCAAACTTCGCTCCATTCCGATTTTGGGCTCGCACCGTTCTCGCGGCGACAGCAATTGCGATCGCCCTGTCGTGTCTGGGTAAGACGCGCGCTCGGCCTCCAATCGTCGCCGGATCTATTGCGACACGGGTCAGGTGGTTCATCGTTGTTTCGATGGAATAGTTTCGAGCTTCAGACACCTACTGGGACCATGCAGGCCAAAGCTCCCTCCGACCTCTGCTATAATTTACGTCTCGAGGAGAGGGTGAAATGCCGATTTACGAATATGTTTGCGACGATTGTAATGAGCGCTACGAGCGCATCGTGCTGAGCCAATCGCAGGCGATCACGTGCCCGAAGTGTTCGAGCGCGAAGCACACCGTCCAGCTATCCGTCTTTGCTTCGCCATCGAACGGGAAATCTGCGGCCGGACCTTCCTCGTCCTTCGGCGGCGGTGGCGGCTGTTGCGGAGGCGGTGGCTGCGGCTGCCACTAGGGTTTTTGCAGCGAATCGACCACGCGCGATTGATGTGAGAACAACCACTCCGCCAGCCCCGGCTCGCGGAACGCCACGTCCCACACGTTGTGACCAATGCTGGGATATTCCGTGTACTTCGGCGCGCCGCCGGCCTTGCGCAATTCCGCCACCCACTCCCGCGCGCGTTTGACCGGCACCAGCGGATCTTCCTCGCCTTGAAATATCCAGACTGGAGCGTTTGCGACGCGCGGAATCATGTAGGCATCACCGTATCCGCAGAGCGCAATCGCTGCGGCAAATCGTTCGGGCGCGACTGACAGCGCCGCCCACAGGCCTTCGCCGCCCATGGATTGGCCAACAACGTACTCGCGAGCACGATCAACGCTGTATTGCTTGTCAATCGCATCCAAAATCTCAAGCGCCAGTCGGATCGCCACCGGGGGCGTGTTGGTATGCGGGCGCGCCCATCCTTTGGCGGCATCCACCTGCGGCGCGAGCACGAACGCGTGATACTTTGCCTGGTTTTCCGGCGAGGTCCAGAAGTGCGAGCCCGGAGCATTCCCGCCCGAGAGCTGCGAAAAATTATCCGAACCGCGCCCCGCGGCGCCGTGCAGCCACAACACAATGGGATATTTTTTCGCGGCGTCGTAATTCGGCGGCACAAACAGACGGTACACCATAGCTTCGCCGCTGGGGCTGCGGTAGGAACCCGGGATGAAACCTTTGACGGCACCAGCGCTTGTGGGCGTCGCATCCAGCGAGGACCCCTGATCATTTGTTTGTGCTGGCGCACACAAGCAGAAGGAAAAAAATAGCAGTATGAAATATCCGCAGCGCTTCGACTGCGATGTCTGCATCGGGCTACCGCGAGTACTTCAAGACGTTCTGTGGAGGCTCGAGACCCGCGTTCAACTTAGGGTCTGGAATCGGCGCGCCCGGGACCACGGGCAAGGGCAGCACGCCCGCCCAGATCGGCAGCGCGTAATCTTCTTCGTCATCTTTCGGCGGCCCGGTGCGCACCTTCGCCGACACTTCCTCCAGCGGCAGCGCCAGCACAGAAGTCGCTTTCAATTCCATCTCCGTCGGCGGGCGGACATCATTCCAACGCCCGCGCACAATATGATTCGTAAACGCTTCCAGCACGCGATTCTTTTCGCCGCTATCTTCGACCGGCATCGCGCGGCCCAGCATCACCACCGACCGGTAATTCGCCGAATGGTGGAACGCCGAACGCGCCAGCACCAATCCATCCACCAGGGTCACCGTTACGCACACTTGCACCCCGCCCGCGAGCGTTCGCAACATGCGACTGGCCGAGGATCCGTGCACGTACAACGTGTCGTCCACACGCGCGTAATTCGTGGGAATCACGAACGGCTGGCCGTCCACCACGAACCCAACGTGGCAAACGAATCCTTCGTCGAGAATCCGGTACACGGTTTCGCGATCGTATCTGCCGCGGTCGGGCAGGCGCTGCACTTTGGTGCGTGCTGTGGGGCTGAATGGCTGGCTCATGCATCGAGCGTAAATCGCCACGCCGCCAGCCGCAAGTGCCAATCTGGATGGCGGCGATGCGCGAGCGCGTTGGCTCCGCGAAGAGGTTCCGTAGCGGCGGTCTTCAGACTGCCATCGGTCGGTGGCGCACCACCGATCGCGCACTCCAATTATTGTCGCGCCGGTTCAGCGGTCGCCGCAGGCTTTGGCGGCGGAGCGATATGCACCAAGCGAAATCCAGTGTAGGCCGGATCCGCGGCACGATATTGCGCCTTGCCGTCCGCGGGACGATCTGCGCTCCCGCCGAGCGTTTTGCCCGAGCCATCCCCAGCGATCACCCACTCCGCCACATTTCCGCCCAGGTCGAACACCAGTTCTTCGCCTTCATCGCCCTCCGCCGCAAAACTTCCCACTTCCCGCAACAGCGGCGCGTCACCGGGCAATTCCTTGATCTTCGCTTCCAACTTTTGCGCATCCTCGGGGTTCAGCGCGTAGCCGGCCCAGTAATCCAGTGTGTTCTCGCCGCTACGTGACTTGTAGAAATCAGCGGACTCGCTTTCGCTCGGAAGCCGGTAGGTCTCACCAGTCAAATCGCTCAACCATTTGCAATATGCCCGCGCCTGCTCCAGCGTGATGCCATTCGCCGGATAATTCTCCGTGCCCGCATCGTACTTATAATCCTTATCGAAAGCCGCGAACTGCGCCCGCGTAATCTCAAACCGCCCGATCTCGATCGCCCCGCGTTTCACGGTTTCGGGAATCAGCACATCAGGCCCCGGATTATCCGCCGTCGCAGGCGGATGGAACGCCACGCCGTAGGAAGCTCCAGACTTCTGCACCGTCGCGCGCTTCAACGCGACGTCCAGTGGCGATCCCTTCTTCAGCGCTTCGTTCTCCGGCTGCTTGGTCTTGAACAAATACGTATCGAACCAGGCTTCTTCCTCGTTCATCTTCCGCAACTGGTGCGTCAATTTCCGCGGCCCGTGCGCTTCGCCGGGAAACAAAATAAATTTCACCGGCGCCTTGCCGATGGTGTACAGCGCGCGGTAGTGCGTCCAGCCTTCTTCGGTGGGAACCTGGCGGTCAATCGTTCCAAAAAAAATCAGCGTGGGCGTCTTCACCTTGTCCATTTTGAACAACGGCGATTTATCCATATACAGCTGCGGATCTTCGAGCGGCGTTTTCCCAAAATAATAGTGATCAAACGATTCGCCGAAATCCACATTGGCCCAATCGCTCAGCCATTCCACGTCACCTGCGCCCACCACGGCCGCCTTGTAACGGTCGGGATTGGTGATGGTCAGCTGAATCGAAAGAATCGAGCCGTTCGACCAGCCCGCTGCGCCAATCTGCTCCGGATCTACCAGGCCCTTGCTGATCAAATTGTCCACGCCGCGTTCGATATCCGGAATTTCCAGCTCGTAATATTTTCCACAGCAGATGGCTTCCACGAATTTCAGCCCGTAGCCCGTGCTGCCGTGATAATTCGTCTTCAGCACGAACGCGCCCTTCTGCGTCATCAAATTCGGCGCGTACGCCCAGCGTTCGGCCCATTGATCGTGATCCGCCGCGGCGGGCCCGCCGTGCGTCGCCACAATCAGCGGGTAAGTGTTGCCCGCTTTATAATCGTTGGGGTAGTAGAGGATGCCTTCCACAGCGTCGTCGTTCGCGCCCTTCCACTGCAACACTTCCGTTTTCGCGACGGTTTTGTTCTTGAAGCCCGGATTCAAATCGGTGATCTGCAGCGCGGAACTGATTTTCGTGCCATCCAGCTTCGCGCGGAAAAATTGCGTCGGCACGCTGGCCGCAGAATGCTCGTAAATCAGCGTCTTGCCGTCCTCGCCCAGCACGAAACTGAAATAATGTTTTTCATCCTCGCTGGTGATGGATTTCCGCGACCATGTGCCGCCGTGCCGCGTGAATCGCACCGGTTTGGTGTACACGCCATCGGCCAGCAACGCGATAAAACCGTCATTCGTCGCTTCCAGAGAGCGCGCGAAACCGCGATCCCAATCAAGATTCACTTCGCTGGATTTTCCGGCGCCCAGATCGTAAAAATAAACTCGCTCGACGACCGCCACCAGAAACCGTGGGTCGTCCGAATAGGGCGCCACTACGTAAAATCCGGAATTATCGCGCGCCCAGATGAGCTCATTCGGCTGGATGCGCTCGTTCGCAAAGACCTCCATGCGCGCGCCGGTCGCGAGGTCTATGACGTAGGTCGCGGGCGGTATCTTCTGGTCCCACGCAAAACTTAATTCCCGGCGCGCCACGGCAACGGCCCTTTTCTTGTCGTGGGAAACTTCAAAGCTCAGGATCCAATCGTCGTTGTCCGTCAGGCGCGTGACTTTCTTGTCTTTCACCGACAATTTGTATAGTCGCACCGGCGCGGTGTGCGCGGAATCGTCCACCACGTTCGAATCGTCCTTGCGCTCTTTTGTCTGCCGCTCGTAAAGCGTCGGATCCTCTTCCGCGCTGAAAATAATCGTGTCGTTGTCCAGCCATTCAAATTGCTGGATGCCGCGTTCAAATTCCGTCACCGCCCACGGCTCGCCGCCCGCGGCATTCAGCAGCCACAATTGCGTCGGAGCAAGGTCCGGCTTCGGCTTGGGCAGCGCGTGAGTGCTCAGGTAAGCAATCGTCTCCCCCGAAGGCGACCAGCGCGGATGTGAAACCTCGTCCGTCCCGCGCGTGAGCTGCACTTCCTTGCCATCGTTCAAATTCGAAAGATACAAATTGCTGACGCGCAGATCCTTCTCTTTATCCGCCGCCCCTTTAATCCACAACGCAAATCGCCCATCCGGCGAAATGCAGAACTGCCCCGCGTCCTCCTGAAAGACCACATCCTCCGCAGTCCAGCGATTCTTCTTCGCGGTGTCGGGCTTAGCCGCGCCCGTGGCTCCGTCCGATGCAGTCTGCGCGAGTGCCGCAGGCGCGAGGAGTAGCAGCATTCCCGCAAGAAGGGCAGGCGCTTTCCAGCAACGAGCAGCAATCTTTTTCATGCGTTCCTCAAATTCCATCGGGACGAGTGGCTGTCTGAATCAGGCAGCCGAGAAGCTATCACAGACTCGCAGCACGCGGGTAGCAGCGTTGCAGTCGGGACTTAGCTGACACGGCTGGGCGGCTTATCATTACTGGTACGCAAACTTATTCTTGCGGTAGTATTGCGTGTCTTTTAATCCGGTGGCGACATGCGCACGAGTGTGACCCTCATTGCTTTGCTCGCACTGTGTACTTTCGTTTCCCCGGTAACCTGCCTGGCGCAGCAATCCGTTGCGTCACCCAGCACCGGCAATGAGAGCGACCAGCTGTGCACTATCGCCGGGACGGTACTGAGCGCGAACACGGGTGAGCCGCTGAAGAAAGCACACGTGTTTCTGTATCGTCGGCGAGACGATTCGAATGAGCACCCGTTGACCGCGACTAGCGACGCAACCGGCCACTTCTCCATTGAGAAGATTCCAGCAGACAAATACGAGCTTGCGATTGAGCATGCGAATTACTTGAACGTGCAATACGGCCAAGATCAGCCTGACAAGCCCGGAGCGATCCTGAGCCTTGCGCCGGGCCAGAAAATCACGGACCTGCTTTTCCGCTTGCATCGAACGGCGATCATTACGGGGCGTATTCTGGACGAAGATGGCGACCCGGTTCGCGGCGCTTTTGTGAGCGCGGTGGCTCATACCCTGGTTCGGGGAAAGGTGAAGTTAGAATCCAGTGCGAGCGAGGTGACGAACGATCTTGGTGAGTATCGAATTTACGATCTTGCGCCCGGCCGCTATCTCGTACTGGCGAGTCCTCCCAGAGTATCCCCGTGGCGCGTGTCTGATGAACAAACTGCGTATCTCCCGACGTACTTTCCCGGCACGACGGAGGGCACTCGGGCCTCCACGATCGAGGTGAAATCCGGCGATGAGATTACAGGCATCGATTTCTTCCTTGCGCCCAAGCTTCCCACTCGTACCTACAAAATTCGCGGCCGCGTCGTGAATTCCGCCACGGAAGATTTAGACACGCAGGTCCTTGTGCTGCTTTCGCCTCGCGGGAATCGAGATGTGGGATCTACTTCAAATCGACAGGAGGCCGCTGCTGACAGAAAGACGGGAGTTTTCGAGATCAAAGATGTTGTTCCGGGTGACTATGTCGCGATTGCGGTCTCGTTCGGTAGTGCCGAACGGCGCATAGCGAAGCAGATCGTAGATGTAGTCGGCAACGATGTTGATGGCCTTTCATTAGTGCTCACTCGAGGGATCGATATCCCCGTCCGAGTTGCTTTGGAGGGAAAGGGCGCCGCCTCTGCGGATGTCACCGTTGCTCTCAATCCTTTGGCGGACGATGAGAGTGAGGGTTTCGCCGAAATGCGGCGAGCCTCCGCAAGACCTGATGGTTCATTCGTTCTGAAAGAAGTCGGCGACGGGGCCTATGTGCTCGACGTTTATTCAAAATGCCAGGAGTGCTATCTGAAGTCCGCCAGCGCCAATGGCGTTGACCTGCTGGAGCGCGGTGTGCAGATTTCTTCGGGCGAAGCGCCTTCTCCAATCGCTCTCGTGTACAGCAGTAATTCTGGCACGCTGACCGGCGCAGTCACGAATAAAGACGATCTGCCTGCTCCGGGCGCTCTGGTGGTTTTGGTCCCGGACTCGAGCGCCCATCAAAAACCTGAACGATACAAGACCTCGACGACCGATCAATACGGACGCTTCGAGATTCGCGGCGTGCCGCCGGGACACTACAAGGCTTTCGCCTGGGAAAAAGCGGGCGAAGATTCTTATGGTGATCCCGATTTTCTGCGGCCTTTCGAAAGCATGGCGGAATCCTTCGACATAGCCGGTAACGAGCAGAAATCCGTGCAGCTTAAGATGATCGCAGCAGCCGATTCAGGAAACTAATCCTGCCCGCCCTACTGTAAAAGGCAATACGGACCGAAGTGCCAGATCGTTCGTCTGGCCGCGCGAATTCAGCTAGAATGTTTTCGGCAGCACATCGGAGTCAACACCATGGCGATCGGCCGCGAACAAGCGCGTACGGAACACACCGCTAGCACGACACACGATCAATTCAGCGAAACGATTTACGGCATCGTCTGCTCCACGTGCCACAATTACATTCTCATTGATAAGACGAATTGCCCGCCGTCGTGCCGCGAACACGAGACCTGTCGCGCCGCTTACGCTTAGATTTTCCTCTGTCGTGCGCCTAACTCCTGCTCAGCGTTCAGCCACGCCCCGCCCAACTCTCGATTGACGGCTTCTCCGCGCTTGCGTACGATGCGCCGGATGCTGCGGAGGCGACCTCCGGGAGCGCGCGCCGAAATATGAAATCGCTCTTGAAAATAATTCTGTGGGCCGTGATCGCGCTCGCCGGCGCCGGGGCGCTCGCCGCCATCGCCTGCGAACGCCGCGAGCCGCTCAACGCCGTCTGGTTCGTCGTGGCGGCGGTCTGCACTTATCTCGTCGCGTATCGCTTCTACTCAAAATTCATCGCCGCGAAAGTTTTGGCGCTCGACGACACGCGCGCCACTCCCGCCGAGCGTCTGGAAGACGGCCACGATTTCGTCCCCACCAGCAAATGGGTTCTCATCGGCCACCATTTTGCCGCGATTGCTGGCCCTGGCCCGCTCGTCGGACCCACGCTGGCCGCGCAATTCGGCTACCTGCCGGGAACTCTGTGGCTGATTGTCGGCGCCGCGCTCGGCGGCTGCGTGCAGGACTTCATCATTCTTTTCTGCTCGATTCGCCGCGACGGAAAATCGCTGGGCCAGATGGCGCGCGAGGAAGTTTCCAAGCGCGGCGGAATGATCGCGCTGCTCGCTGTCCTCGCCATCATGATTATTCTGCTCGCGGTCGTCGCTCTGGTGATCGTCAAAGCGCTGAAAGAATCGCCCTGGGGCACTTTCACTCTTGCGATGACCATCCCCATCGCGCTGCTGATGGGTATCTATCTGCGCTATGTGCGTCCCGGCCGCGTGCTGGAAGCTTCGCTCGGCGGCGTCGCGCTGGTGATGCTGGCGGTAGTCTCCGGCCAGTGGGTGAACGCATCGCCCGCCTGGTCCAGCGCCTTCACGTTTTCCGGCCCCGCGCTGGCGCTTGCGATCATCGCCTACGGCTACGCCGCCTCCGCGCTGCCGGTCTGGCTGCTGCTCGCGCCCCGCGACTACCTCAGCGCCTTCATAAAAGTCGGCGCGATCGCCGCGCTGGCCATCGGCGTGATCTTCGTGCGTCCCACACTCGAAATGCCCGCGCTCACTCGCTTCGTGGACGGCAACGGCCCCGTCTTCGCCGGGAAAATCTTCCCTTTCTGCTTCATCACCATCGCCTGCGGCGCCATCAGCGGCTTCCACGCGCTGATTTCCTCCGGCACCACGCCGAAAATGATCCTGCGCGAAAGCCATGCGCGCATGATCGGCTACGGCGCGATGTTAATGGAATCCTTCGTCGGCGTGATGGCCATGATCGCAGCCTGCGCGCTGCAGCCCGGCGTATATTTTGCGATCAACAGCCCCGCGGGAATTGTTGGCAAGACGGCCGACGCCGCGGCCGCCACCATCCGCAGCTGGGGTTACGCGCTCGACCCGCAAACCATGTCCGCGCTTGCGCAACGCGTCGGCGAACACACCCTGCTCGACCGCACCGGCGGCGCGCCTTCGCTCGCCGTAGGCATGGCGCAAATTTTCAGCGGCACCATCGGCGGCGAGCGTCTGCTCAGCATCTGGTACCACTTCGCCATCATGTTCGAAGCGCTTTTCATTCTCACCGTGCTCGATGCCGGCACGCGCGTCGGCCGCTTCATGGTGCAGGAACTCGGCGGGCACGTCTGGAAACCACTGGGCAAATCGGGCTCGACCGGCGGAATTCTCGCCACCAGCGCGCTGATGGTCGGCGCCTGGGGTTATTTTTTGTGGCAAGGCGTGCAGGATCCCCTCGGCGGAATTAATTCGCTCTGGCCGCTCTTCGGCATCGCGAACCAATTGCTCGCATGCGTCGCCCTCGTGGTGGCCACGACGATCCTGCTGAAAATGGGCCGCGCGCGCTGGATTTGGGTCACGCTCGCGCCGATGGTCTGGCTAGTCTCCATCACCATGACCGCCAGCTATCAAAAAATCTTCTCGGCAAATCCGCGCATCGGTTTTCTCTCGCAAGCCAACGTTTTGGCCGCGCAGATAGCCTCCAGCACGATGCCCGCTGAAAAAATCGCAGTCACTCAGCGGCTGATTTTCAATAATCGCCTGGATGCCGCCGTCACCGCGGTTCTAGCCGTGATGATTCTGGTGCTTCTCATCGAAGCCGTCGGCGAATGGATCGCAATTCTCAGCGGAAGGAAGGCCGCGGTGCTGCACGAATCGCCATACGTCACGACGCGCTGGGTGGAAGGGGACTAAAATGAACACCGCACGACGCGCACGGGCAGCGACGCAACAGAACCATCACGCGCCGCATCCCTGTTTAAGCGCCAGGTTTTCGCGGCGTTCTCGGGAAAACCTCGGGCGCGAAGAGCTCGCATCGCGAAATGCATCTCGCGCGGTCGAACTTGCGGACACCGCAGCAGCGAGAACGATTATGATAAGCCGACGCATGGCGGGCGCGCTTTTTCTATCCTGGGCTTGTGCAGGTTTCCTCCAGGCGCAGGAGTCCGATCCCACTCTCTCTCGCCGTCCCGCTTCGGTGCAACCAACCGATACGGCGGAACCCGCAACGATTCCCTTGTCCGTGCCGGTAGGCACGCCAATACAACTGGCGCTCGACGAAGAGGTTCGCATCCGGAAAGTTGGCCAGCCTCTCACGGCGCACACGGTAGAGCCAATTTATGCGTTCGACCAGCTGGTGATTCCCGTGGGCACCGCAGTCACAGGCGAAATCACGCGCATCGAACCAGTCTCGAATGGGAAACGCACGCTGGCGGCGCTGGACGCCGATTTCACTCCGTCGCACGCAATTGATGTCACATTCACGGAGCTGATTCTCGCCAGTGGCAAGCGCATTCCGATTTACACGGTCGTCACTCCCGGCTCAGGCCAGGTGATTCAATTCCTCAGCGCAGCCAACGAAAAGGAAGCCAAAGGTGTAAAGGATGCGGCGGCTCAGAAAGCCAAAGAGGCCAAGGAAGAAGCCAAGCGCGAATGGGATGCCGCGATGCAGCAAGTGAAGCAGCCGGGCAAATTTCACAAAGCCGAACGCTACGTTATTGCCGAGCTTCCCATTCATCCGCACTACATTGATGCCGGCACAGTTTATTTCGCGGAATTGCAGGAACCGCTCGATTTCGGAACCGAGCCGCTAACGCCCGAAATGGCCGCATCGTTGGGCGCAGCTCCTCCCCCCGGCAGCTACGTGCGCACGCTGCTCGCGACACCGCTCAATTCCGCCAGCACTGCGAAAGGCGCGCCGGTGGAGGCGATACTGTCGCAGCCGCTTTTTGACGGCACGCGCCTGATTCTTCCGCAGGGCTGTCGCTTGCGAGGTTCAGTAGTTCAGGTCCAGCCCGCGCGCTATATGAGCCGCAACGGCCAGCTGCGCATGGTTTTCCACGAGTTGCTTCCGCCGCAGGGAGCTGGCGGACAGATCGTCGCGCAAAAAGTGGAAGCGAACCTGGAAGGTGTGCAAGCCGCCGCGGCAGACAACGTCGCTCTGGACGCCGAAGGCGGCGCCCAAGCTGGCTCGCCGAAATCCAGGTACCTGCTGACGACAATCTCAATTGGTCTTGCGGCTGTTTCCGCCGGAGTCGGTGGCGACACCTTGGGCGATACCACCGAACGCGCCGCAGGCGGTGCGGGAGGCTTTAAGTTGATTGGAATCGCGCTCGGTGCCGGCATACATTCACAGCCATTTGGCCTGGCTATGGGAGCGCTCGGCGCGGGCAGATCCGTTTACGTCCATTTCATTGCGCGCGGCCGCGAAGTAGTCTTCCCGAAAAATACCGCCATGCAAATTGGCATCGGCACGCGCCACGCCCCGGCATCAGCCGCTGGAGGCGCAACCCAACAATGACTTCCGCCCGAGCTCTCGCAATCCGCATCCCGCGAAATATTTGGTCCTGGATCCGCCAGGTCACCGGCGATGCGGCCTACGAAAATTATCTGCGCTCCACGCGGCGCGCAGCAGACGTGGCACGCGCCGGTGCCTGCACATCGCATGCAGGCTGTTCGACGCATGCCACCTCCGCTCAAGTGCTCTCGCGCGAAGAGTTTTATCTCCACGCGCTCCGACGACGCTATTCCACTGTTTCCCGCTGCTGCTGATTCCGGTCGGTCCCAGAGATTCGGCTAGCTTGTCCCGAGATACATCACGTGGCAGTACGTTCCCAGCCTCACGTTGTACGCCAGGTACCAGCCAATGTGATCGGGATCTTCATAGATCACGATCTGGTCGGAATCCCAGAGCCAGTCGCTGCAATAACCCAGATCGAACGGCGCCACACTGAAGTAAAATCCGCCGAACCAGAAACGCGAAGGGCCTCCGCCCGCCAAGTGCCACACGTGCCCTCGTCCGAAACCGCCCGTGAAGTGCCCGTGTTCCCACGGGTGGTCGAGGTGATAGTGCGGATCGTTCTTCCCCGTATCGTGCCCAATCCATTTGCCGTCCGCGTGGACGTGGGGAGCGTTCGGATGCCCCTCTTTGTCGGCGAAGGAATGATTTTCTTCGACGGGATGTCCGGCGCCCTTCACCGCAGCCGGCCCGTGAGCCGGCGGGCGCGCGGGAACGCCCTCACGACCGCCAGGATGAGCTTGCGCAAAAATCGGAACACTGCACAGCAACAATACTGCGAGTAATCCTGCAAAGTGCCTCATGAGCACCTCCGAAGATAATTTGCCACCGCTTGTCAACGCATGCGGACGTGCTCTGTAGCGAACGTCCGCGATACAGCGCCAACCTAAATAACCGCATAACTCGACGCGTGCCAGACCATTTTGGTTTCTGCCGGGATGAACGGGCATTCACCCGAAAAAGGAACGCCTGTTGCAAAATCAAGACGCAGGGAATGTTGGCCGGCTTGGCCAAGGATTCGGCGCTGCTAGCTGGGCTGAGGAGTCTCTGGAATGATATTTCACGATGCTGCGGCAACAATCGGCAACACTCCGCTCGTCGAGCTCGGCCGCCTCGCCAAAAATCTTCCGGGCAGAATCGTCGCGAAACTTGAAATGCGCAATCCTTGCGGCAGCGTGAAGGATCGTCTGGGCGCGGCGCTCATCGAAGATGCCGAGCAGCGCGGCGTGCTGCGGCCGGGAATGACGCCCCCGATGACGATCGTCGAGCCAACCGGCGGTAACACTGGAATCGGCCTGGCGCACGTGGCGGCGATCAAGGGTTACCGCTTGATCTTGACCATGCCCGAATCCATGTCAAACGAGCGTGTCGCGCTGCTCCACCACCTCGGCGCCGAAGTCGTCCTCACGCCCGGCATTCTCATGACCGACGCGGTAGCGAAAGCGCGAGAAATTGTCGCGGAGACGCACAACTCATTGATGCTCGACCAGTTTACCAACCCAGCCAACCCAGCCCTGCACCGGCGAACCACGGCTGTCGAGATCTGGAACGACACAAAGGGCAATGTCGACTTTTTCGTCGCCGCAGTCGGCACCGGTGGAACGATTACTGGCGTAGGCGAAGTGCTGAAGCAACGAAAACCCCACGCGCGCGTCGTGGCCGTAGAGCCGGCCGGCGCGGCCTTGCTCTCCGGTGGAGTCGCTGGAAAACATCGGATGCCCGGCATCGGTGTTGGCTTCATCCCGAAAGTCCTGAACCGCGAAATCATTGATGAAGTCATCGCCGTGACCGACGAGGAAGCATTCGATTGCGCGCGCGGGCTGGCGCGCAACGAAGGGATCGTAGCCGGTATCTCGTCCGGTGCCGCATTGCACGCCGCAATCGCCGTCGCTTCGTGCGCCGGATCCTCCGCTAAGACGATCGTCGTCCTGCTCGCCGATACAGGTGAACGCTACATTTCGTCCAAATTGTTTGAATAACGCAGGCGCTGGGAGCCAACCGCATCGGTAACCGACCTCACGAACACCCCGTGTACTTCGTTGACGGGATAGGGGATAGGAGAGGGCGAAACTGCCGCTTTTGCCCGTGCCGGTAACGATTGCTCGTAATATTGCGATAATTATCAAAGTAATAAAAACATTTTCACTCCCGTTTGCGGCGGCGCTTTTCAGCGGTGTTAGTGGGGGAAATTTAACGCGCATTAAATCTCTGACTCGATATTTCGTGGACGGCCGCGAGATTTCACGCGATTTCACAGCACTTGCGGTTTTTGGGGTCGGATATTACTTCGCGCTCAATATTATATTTCTATCTCTTGTGTTTGCAGGGTGTTGCAGTGACAAGTGGAACTATCAAATCTCACTTCTAGTTTGCGCGCCAAATTCAATATTTTTTGATTTTTGCGTTGCAGAATTTAGGATCGCTGTAAAGAATGCGTTCCCGCGTCCGCGTCCACACTAATCGCCAAATCCACATGTCCGGTAAGGGCGTTAATCAGGAGTTGGATCCCCCAAGCTTGACTCCTATTTAGCTAATATGCTAAATATCTAATCATGAGCGTTGCGTCGCAAACCTTCAGGGCCTTGGCCGACCCCACCCGGAGACAAATACTCCAGGAATTGCGAGGCCAGGAGCTCTCTGCCGGTGAGATTGCCGCTCATTTCACGATCTCGTTCCCTTCCGTTTCGAGGCACCTGTCGATCCTCAAGGGGGCGGACTTGGTGTCGGAGCGACGCGAAGGCAACCGAATACTCTATAGCCTCCAGCCCGAAACGATTGCCAACGTCGTCGGAGATTTCCTGAGTGTGGTTTGTCCCACGCAGATCGTTTTGCGGCGCAAGCAGAAAAGGAAAACACCATGAGGATCGCCATCACCGGTGGTACGGGATTTGTTGGCCGCCATCTGGCCCGCTTGTTGACGTCTGAAGGACACGAGGTTGTTCTCATCGCTCGCGGGGCGGACAAACGGGATCTTTCGATCCGAAAGATACCAAACGTCGTTTTTTTCCAGAGCGACCTATCGGACCCACGTCAACTGGCTGAAGCCATATCCGGTTGCGACTCCGTTGCGCATTGCGCTGGTATCAACCGTGAAATAGGGGAGCAAACCTATCAAAAAGTCCATGTGGAGGGTACGCAACACCTCGTGGAAGCGGCACGCCGAGCGGGTGTGAGAAAAATCGTCCTTCTGAGTTTTCTTCGCGCGCGCCCAAATTGCGGGTCCGCCTACCACGAATCGAAATGGACCGCTGAGGAAGTCGTTCGCGCATGCGGGCTCGATTACACGGTCATCAAAGCCGGCATGATCTATGGGCAAGGCGACAGCATGCTCGACCACCTCAGCCATTCCCTCTACACGCTGCGTTGCTTCGCTACCGTGGGATTCAGCGAGCAACCTATCCGTCCATTAGCCATCGAGGACCTTCTTCTGGTCCTCCATGCCGCCTTGGTAGAGCTGCGAGAGTCACGAGAAACCGTGATGCTGGTTGGCCCAGAAGAGCTTCGCCTCAGCGAGGCTGTGGGGCGAGTGGGCGTCGCAATCGGCAAAAGGCCCCTGATTGTTCCCGCGCCAGTCTGGCTTCACTACTTGCTGGCTCCCATTTTCGAGTTCGCCATGAAAGTCCCTCTAGTTGCAAAGGCGCAGGTAAAAATCTTGGCGGAAGGTGTTGTCGACGTAGCGCCTTTTGGAAATGTTGTTGCTGCGGACCTGCTTCCCCGGCGAATGTTTACGCTAGAGCAGATCCGGAAGGGGCTTCCTCCACCCGGAGGTTTCGGCCTAACCGATCTCCGCAATTGCCGATCGGCGCTCAGGCACTAGCGGAATGTACAGGCACTTTGTTCGTGTTCCAATTCGGGCGTAAGTCCTGATTAGTCACGTTACCGGACATTGAGGATCGAGCCGATTTCACTTGTACGGTAAGCGCGTTAATCAGGCTCTAGCAGCGATGAAACGCGTTGAAGTCGGCGGCTAACTCTTAGCAGCGTGTTTCTTACGGTTGATAGATCCAAGCCTGTTCGGTCGAAATAGGACCGTTTGGTCTGCCGTTCGGATAACCGTATCCGCCTGTGATCAAGACTCGCCCGTCTTTAAGCCGCGTGGCCGCAGCGAAAAAATGCGCTTCCGCCAAGTCGCCTTGGGCGCGCACGAATCGAGCTGTCGTGCCCTCGTACACTTCCGCCTCCGACGCGCCGCCTGCGACGAGCACGTCTCCGTCCGCAAGATCCACCGCGGCCGCTGGCAATTTGAATCGCGCAGATTCCATATCGGCGATCGCGGTGAACTTGTTGGTGCGCGGATCGAAGACTTCGGCGGACCGCATCGGATGCCAGTGGCTGTCTGGCGCGCCGCCGGTGATTAGCACCCTGCCGTCCGGCAGAATCGTGGCGGCAAACTTCTCGCGCACCGTGGTCATATCGCCGACCACGCTCCACGTCGCCGCCTGGAAATCATAGACTTCCGCCGCGCGTCCGTTCCCGCCTCCAGTAAGCAGCACGCGTCCATCTTTCAGAAGAACTGCGGTTCGCCCGATTCGTGCCGTGTGCATGCTGGTCGTCGGACTAAATCG
>JBEKHD010000010.1:0-120895 GCA_050012455.1 Candidatus Acidiferrales bacterium
ACAACATTTCCTGCGAGATCACTTTGATAACACCGGTAGCCTTGGAGAAGGGCTTGCGCTTCGCGATTCGCGAAGGCGGGCACACCGTGGGCGCCGGAGCGGTTGCCGAGATCATCGAGTAAACGACTATGAGAGAAATCATTACACTGCAGTGCAACGATTGTAAAAACCGGAACTACACGACGACTAAGAACCGCCGCAAGCATACGGAACGCTTGGAAACGTCTAAATTCTGCAATACGTGCAGAAAGCATACGGGGCATAAGGAAGTAAAATAGTCCTCCGGATTCGGCGAGGTTTTTGTGGCCGAAGAGATTGCCGGGAATTGGTTTTCTTACATGGTGCGATGCGCGGATTGGTCGTTCTAGGTTGGAATCGCAACTGACGTGGAAGAACGAGTGCAGCGGCACAATTGAAGCGTTGGACCGAGGTTTACGGCTCAGCGTCGACCGGTCGAATTAGTTTGGTTCCAGCGCTGCGGATCGTCGGAAGTGGCGCCTTGTCGGGAGAAAGAGATTAAGGGTTGGAGCCGCGCTAAGAAGTTGCGGTTGGTAAACGAGAAACAGCCTACGGCGGATAGGGTAAACCCTTCGAACCCGCCACTGGCGGGTTCTCAGGGTAAAGGGGAGTAGGTTTAACGGTAGACCATCGGTCTCCAAAACCGAGAGTGGGGGTTCGAATCCCTCCTCCCCTGCCAGTTTGTTGGAGATGAAGCGGGCAGGGAATGCAGCAGAGTTGCACGGTTGCAGAGTTAACGGACGCAGATACGGAGTGAAATGGCCGACGCGATACGCACCAATCGAGACGAAGAATCCCATCGCGTAAGCGGGTTTGCGCTTTTGGAGCCGGTGCAGAAGCTGGGCGGCTATCCGAAGCGTTTCCGCTCGTTTCTGCATGATGTGCGCGTGGAAATGCGGCAAGTGAACTGGCCGTCGCGCGCGGACGTGATTTCCACGACGATCGTGGTGACTGTGACGGTGGCGTTTTTCGGCGTGTATTTCTTTTTCACGGATTCGATATTCACGAAAATCATCGGCTGGTTGATGGCATATGCCAAGAAATTCTGAAGAACCGAACGCGAGCAACGAAGGCAACGAAGTGAGCGAACTGAACGCAGCACCGGAAATGCCGGAAGGACACGACGAAGCCGCCGCCGCGGGGGCGATCCCCTCGACGAAGCAGTGGTACATCGTCCACACCTACTCGGGCTTCGAGAAGAAAGTGAAGGAAAGCCTGGAAGGCCGCGTGGCGGCATTCGGGCTGACCGACAAAATCGGGCAGATCATTATCCCGACGGAATCGGTGGTGGAAGTACGCGGCGGGAAGAAAGTGATTTCACCGCGGATGTGCTATCCGGGCTACGTGCTGGTGGAAATGGATATGGACGATTACACCTGGCACGTGGTGCGCTCGACGCCGCGCGTCACAGGGTTCGTTGGGTCGGGGCAGACGCCCTCGCCGCTGACCGAAGAAGAAGTACAGAACATTTTGAACCGGGCGACGACTACGGCGGAGAAGCCCAAGCCGAAATTGTCGTTCGATCGCGGCGAGAAGGTGCGCATCGGCGAAGGGCCGTTCGCGAATTTTACGGGCGTGGTGGAAGAAGTGAATTCGGATCGGTCGACGCTGAAGGTTTCGGTGACGATTTTCGGGCGCTCGACGCCGGTGGAACTGGATTTCGCGCAGGTGGAAAAAGTAGCGTAAAGCGGCAAAGCGTGGGCCGCGCCATCGAGCGCGCCGCGCACTGAACTAAAACGGGGAACAAATGGCAAAGAAAGTACAGGCTACCGTAAAACTGCAATTGCCCGCCATGAAGGCCACACCGGCGCCGCCCGTGGGCACCGCGCTGGGTCCGCACGGCGTGAACATCATGGATTTCTGCAAGCAGTTCAACGCCAAGACGGCCAAAGAGCCGGATGGCATGATCATTCCGGTGCTGGTGACGATCTACAGCGACCGCACGTTCACGTTTATCATGAAGACGCCGCCGGCCTCCGAGCTGATCAAGCGCGCGGCGGGAATCGTGAAAGGCTCGCCCGAGCCAAACCGCAACAAGGTGGGTAAGCTGACGGCGAAGCAGGTGGAAGATATCGCCAAGCTGAAGCTGCCGGACCTGAACACCATGAGCCTTGCGTCCGCCGTGAAGTCGATTCGGGGAACGGCGCGCAACATGGGCGTGGAAGTCAGCGATTAGTTTTGCAGCACGCGCAGGAGTCCGAATAGAGAACGGACGCAAGTAATTCCTAACTGCGCAGGAGAGAAAAACGATGGGTCGTTCGGCAAAAGTCGGCGGGAAAAATATCGATCGGGCGCGCAAACAGGTCGAGGCGCGTCCATACAAGCTGGAAGAAGCGGCTGAGCTGCTGCGCAAAGTTCACTACGTGAAGTTCGATGAAACGGTCGAGCTGGTCTTGAACCTGGGCGTGGACTCCAAGCAGTCCGACCAGATGGTGCGCGGCACCGTGGTGCTGCCGCACGGCCTGGGAAAATCCAAGCGCGTGGTGGTGATCGCCGGCGGCGATAAAGTTCGCGAGGCGGAAGAAGCGGGCGCGGATTTTGTCGGCGGCGAAGACATGGTGGAAAAGATTCAAGGCGGCTGGACGGATTACGAAGCGGTGATCGCTACTCCGGACATGATGCGTTCCGCCGGCAAGCTGGGAAAAGTGCTGGGGCCGCGCGGCTTGATGCCAAATCCGAAGACCGGCACGGTTACTACCGATGTGGCGAAGGCGATCAAGGAAATCAAGGCCGGTAAAGTGGAATTTCGCCTCGATAAAACCGGGCTGATTCACTCCCCGGTGGGCAAGATCAGCTTTACCGCGAAGAATTTGGCGGACAACGCGCATGCGCTGCTGGCGGCGATCATCAAGGCCAAGCCCGCGGCGGCCAAGGGCAAGTTCATCAAGAAAATCACGCTCACCTCGACGATGGGCCCGGGAATTCTGATTGAGGAAGCGGAAGCGGACACGGCGGTAGCGGCAGCAGCGTAAGCAGAACGAGCGACAGGGAGATTTGGGCATGAAGAAGAAGTCCGAAAAAGTCACGCAGGCGGAAGACCTGAAGAAGCAGCTGGCGACCGTCTCGACGGTGATTCTCTCGACGTTCCAGGGAATTACGGTGGAGCAGGATACGCAGCTGCGCCGCAGCGTGGAAGCCGCCGGTGGAAAATACCAAGTGGTGAAGAACACGGTTGCAGAACGTGCTGGAGAAGGCACGCCTCCCGAAGGTTTGCTGAAGAACCTGAAGGGCACGAATTCGATCGCCTACACCAAGACGGATCCGGTGGCGCTGGCGAAGATTCTCACGAAGGTGGCGAAAGATGTTCCGGCATTTCAGTTCCGCGCCGGCTGGGTGGAAGGGCGCGTCATCTCCATTCAGGAAATCAAGCAGCTTGCGGACCTGCCGAGCAAGGAAGAACTCATCAGCAAGGTGATGTTCCTGCTGAATGCTCCGGCGCAACGCCTAGCCACGGCGCTGGCAGCGCTGCCGCGGAATCTGGCGGTGGTGACGAGCGAAGCAGTGAAGGCCAACAAGTTTGCGGGCGGCGGCAGTGCGCCAGCAGCGGCGCCCGAAGCGGTTCAGTCGTAAAGTTTTCTGGGCAATTCAGCAGCACCGTAATTCTAGCAACGGTTTTTCAATTCGGAGGAGGATAGGAAACAGCAATGGCCAGCAAAGTGGAAACAATTCTGGAAGAAATCAAGGGTCTCACGCTGCTCGAAGCTTCTGACCTGGTAAAGAAGATGGAAGAAGCCTTCGGAGTATCGGCGGCAGCGGCAGCGCCCGTAATGGTAGCCGGCGGCGGTGGCGCAGGCGCGCCAGCGGCGGAAGAGAAGACGGAATTTGCCGTCGTTCTCACCGAAGTGGGCGCCAACAAGATCAACGTGATTAAGGCGGTCCGCGAAGTCACCAGCCTGGGCTTGAAAGAAGCCAAGGACCTGGTGGATGGCGCTCCCAAGACGGTGAAAGAGGGCGTCAACAAAGAAGAAGCGGCCACCATCAAGAAGAAATTCGAAGACGCCGGCGCGAAAGTCGAAGTCAAGTAACGCCTGGCAGTGCGGCCCGCGAAACCATTGCGGACGGGCCGCGAAGGAATTCGCGTACGCGCGCACTCCTGAGGATCCTGGCACTTCACAATACGTCCTTCCCGGACTGACGGGGCGGGTGTCTATCCGCATCGTCATTTCCGGCATGAATTCATATTTAAGGATGGTCCATGAGCAATCGCAACGGTAATCGCGCCAATCGGGAACGAGCACGCCTGGACTTCGCAAAAATCAAGACCACGGTGCAGATTCCGAACCTGATTGACGTGCAGAAGAAGTCCTATCAACGGTTTTTGCAGATGGATTTGCTGCCGAGCGAGCGCGAAGATTCCGGCCTGCAGTCGGTCTTCGCCTCGGTGTTTCCGATTCAGGATTTTCGCGGCCTCTCGCAGCTGGATTTCGTGGACTACGCGATCGGAAACTGGGAGTGCAAGTGCGGCCATCTGCGCGGCCTGCACCACTTGCGCGCCACCTGCCGCAATTGCGGAGCTTCGGTCGTAACGAATCCTTACAAGACCGGCGACGTGCTCTGCGCGAAGTGCGGCACGTTCAACAAGAACACGCCGACTTTCTGCAACAAGTGCGGCGATCCCGTCACTCTGCAGCTGAAGTACGACGTGAACGAGTGCCAGGAACGGGGCATGACGTACTCCGCGCCGCTGAAGGTGACGATCCGCCTGACGATTTACGACAAGGATCCGGACACAGGCGCGAAGTCCATTCGCGATATTAAGGAGCAGGAAGTCTTCTTTGGCGATATTCCGCTGATGACCGAGAACGGTACCTTCATCATCAACGGAACGGAGCGCGTCATCGTCAGCCAGTTGCACCGTTCGCCGGGCGTGTTCTTTGAGACCTCAAACAATCGCAGCTACTTCCTCGGCAAGATTATTCCTTACCGCGGATCGTGGGTGGAGTTTGAGTACGACACCAAGAACATCCTGTACGTGCGCATTGACCGCAAGCGCAAATTCCTCGGCTCGATTTTCCTGCGAGCGCTGGGATTGAAGTCGAACGAAGACATCCTGCGCACGTTCTACCAAGTGGAGCGGATTTCGCTGCGCGACGGCGAGCTGTACTGGAACGCTTCGGAAGGCTTGATCGACCGCAAGCTGACGAAGGAAATCAAGCACCCGAAGTCCGGCGAGACTCTGGTGGGCGCGCACAAGCGCATCACCGAGCCTCTGTACAAGGAACTGGTGAAGGCGCGCGTCACGCAGGCCGAAATCGGCGTGGCTGACCTGGAAACCGCCGTCACCGTAAGCGAACTGGTGAACCGCCAGACTGGCGAAGTGCTGCTCGAGGCCAACAAGCCGCTGACCGCGGAAATGTGGGCTTCCATCGCCGAAGCTGGAATCACCGAAGTGGACGTGTGCTTCCCGGACCGCGACGATACCGGCATCATCGTCACGCGCACGCTGGAAAAGGACTCCATCCGTTCGCCGAAGGAAGCGCTGATCGAAATTTACCGCAAGCTGCGCCCGGGCGATCCTCCGACGCTGGAAACCGCGACGGCGCTCTTCAACGGAATGTTTTTCGACGCACGCAAGTACGATTTCAGCAAAGTGGGCCGGCTGAAGTTCAACATCAAGCTGGGCCTGGAAACTCCGCTGGAAAAGCGCACCCTCGATCCTTCGGACTTCGTTGCGGCGATCAAGTATTTGCTGAAGCTGCGCAAGAACGTCGGCTCGGTGGACGACATCGACCACTTGGGCAATCGCCGCGTCCGCGCGGTGGGCGAACTCCTGGAAAACCAGTTCCGCATTGGCCTGGTCCGCATGGAGCGCGCGATCAAGGAAAAGATGTCCGTGTACCAGGAAATGTCGACCGCGATGCCGCACGATTTGGTGAACGCCAAGCCAGTTATGGCCGCGATTCGCGAATTCTTCGGCAGTTCGCAGCTTTCGCAGTTCATGGACCAGACCAACCCCTTGAGCGAAATCACGCACAAGCGGCGTCTTTCGGCTTTGGGACCAGGTGGTTTGTCGCGTGAACGCGCGGGATTCGAAGTCCGTGACGTGCACCCGACGCACTACGGCCGCATCTGCCCGATTGAAACTCCGGAAGGCCCGAACATCGGCTTGATCAGTTCGCTTTCGTCTTATGCGCGGATCAACGAGTTCGGCTTCATCGAATCGCCGTATCGCAAGGTGAAGAATGGGCGCGTGATTGACTTCGTGCAGATCGTGAATTCCGGCGACAGCGAATTCAAAGCCGGGGAAATCGTCGAGAAGGAAAAAGTCGAGGATGCCAACGAAGAGTTGAAGCGGCGGCGCGTGGTTTGGGCGGCGCATTGCTTCTATCTTTCGGCCTGGGAAGAGGACCGCTACGTTGTAGCGCAGGCCAACGCCTCGCTCGATGAAAAAGAGCGCATCACCACGGAACTGGTGAACTGCCGCCAGGCCGGCAACTTCGTGCTGAAGAGCCGCGAGGAAGTTGATTACATCGACGTCTCGCCGAAGCAGCTGGTATCGGTCGCAGCCAGCTTGATTCCGTTCCTCGAGAACGACGACGCGAACCGCGCGTTGATGGGCTCGAACATGCAGCGCCAGGCAGTGCCGCTGATTCGTGGCGACGCTCCGCTGGTGGGCACGGGTATGGAACGCGTCACGGCTCGCGATTCTGGCGCCGTCATCGTGTGCAAACGCGATGGCATCGTGGACCAGGTGGACTCCGAACGCGTGATCGTGCGCGTGGAATCCGATCAGTCCGGCGTACTGAGCCGCGAAGTCGGGTCGGACATTTACCTGCTCACGAAGTTTAAGCGCTCGAACCAGAACACCTGCATCAGCCAGAAGCCTCTTGTTCGCGCGGGCGACCGCGTGAAGCAAGGTCAAGTGCTGGCAGACGGTCCTTGCACGGATCGCGGCGAGCTCGCGCTCGGCCGCAACGTGCTGGTGGCCTTCGTGCCCTGGCGCGGGTACAACTTCGAGGACGCGATTCTCGTCAGCGAAAAGCTGGTCGAGGAGGATTACTACACTTCGATTCACATCGAAGAGTATGAAATCGAGGCGCGCGATACGAAGCTGGGTCCCGAGGAAATTACTCGCGACATTCCCAACATCAACGAGAGCTTCCTGCGCAATCTGGACGAGAGCGGCGTAATCCGCATCGGCGCGACAGTGAAGCCGGGCGACATTCTGGTAGGCAAAGTAACGCCGAAGGGCGAAACCACGCTGACGCCGGAAGAAAAGCTGCTGCGCGCGATTTTCGGTGAAAAAGCCGGGGACGTGCGCGACGCTTCACTTTATTGCCCGCCGGGCATCGAAGGCACCATCGTGGACGTGAAGATCTTCTGCCGCAAGGGCGCGGAGAAGGACGAACGCCACAAGGCCATCGAAGCTGCGCAGGTAGCGAAGCTCGAAAAGAACCTGGCCGATGAAATCCGCATTCTCACCGACGAACGCTTGAAGCGCTTGAACGACTTGCTGGGCGGACAGACTTTGACCGCCGATCTGCACGACGAGCGCACCAATAAGCGTTTGCTGACCAAGGGCAGCGAGTTGACGCGTGACATTCTGGAAAAGATTTCCACGCGCAACTTGAAGCGCCTGCGGCTGAACGACAAGGACCCGCTGCTCATCGAGAAGATCGACGAGGTCGAGGAAATGACCTCGCGGCAAATCGATGTGCTGCGCAAAATCACCGACGAGCGCATCGGCAAGCTGAAGAAGGGCGACGAGCTGCCTCCGGGCGTGATCAAGCTGGTGAAGTGCTACATCGCCATGAAGCGCAAGCTCTCCGTCGGAGACAAGATGGCCGGACGCCACGGTAACAAAGGCGTGATCGCGCGCATCGTTCCGAAGGAAGACATGCCCTACATGCCGGATGGCACGCCGGTGGAAATCGTGCTGAACCCGCTGGGCGTTCCTTCACGTATGAACGTCGGACAGATTCTCGAAACGCATCTGGGCTGGGCTTCGAAAGAGCTGGGCGAGAAAATCGGGAAGCTGCTCGACAAGGAAACGCGCGCGGAGGGCGTGCGCAAATGGTTCAAGGATGCGTTTGGTCCCACGGCGGTGTGGAAGACCATCACCGGACTGGACGACGACGAGATCCTGGACCTGGCGCATAGCTTCCGCGACGGTGTGCCGTTCGCAACGCCAGTTTTCGACGGCGCGCGCGAAGGCGACATCCGCCACTTGCTGCAATTCACCGAGCTGCCGGAAAGCGGAAAGATTTCGCTCTACGACGGCATGACCGGCGACCTGTTCGCGCAGCAAGTGACCGTGGGCTACATCTACATGCTCAAGCTCTCGCACTTGGTGGACGACAAGATTCACGCTCGCTCCATCGGGCCGTATTCACTCATCACGCAGCAGCCGCTGGGCGGCAAGGCGCAATTCGGCGGACAGCGTTTCGGAGAAATGGAAGTGTGGGCGCTAGAAGCGTACGGCGCCGCGCACATTCTCCAGGAACTGCTCACCGCGAAGTCCGACGACGTATATGGCCGCGCGAAAATTTACGAGGCCATTGTGAAGGGCGAGCCGGGCATCGAGCCTGGCGTGCCGGAATCCTTCAACGTCTTGGTGCGCGAGTTGCAGTCCCTGTGCCTGGACATCGAATTGATGAAGCGGCAAAAACCGCAGCTGGAAAAAGCGGAAGCGGCGGACTAACTGCAGGCAATCGTTCCGCGGAGAATTTCCGCGGAACGCAAGATTCTTGGCAACTGTCTTTGTTTTACTGAATTGGGGTCCCGCTCTGCGGGACAGGAGGATCGCCCTTGTATCGATCGAGCCCGTATGATCGCGCCAGCCAGATAGCGGATTTTGATTCCATTCGCATCAGCCTGGCGAGTCCTGAAAAAATCCGTTCCTGGTCGCACGGTGAAGTGACCAAGCCGGAAACCATCAATTACCGCACTTTCAAACCCGAACGCGACGGATTGTTCTGCGCCAAGATTTTCGGCCCCGTCACGGACTGGGAATGCTTGTGCGGCAAGTACAAGCGCATGAAGCATCGCGGAGTGATCTGCGACAAGTGCGGCGTGGAAGTCACGCTCAGCAAAGTGCGCCGCGAGCGCCTGGGCCACATCGAACTGGCTTCGCCTTGCTCGCACGTGTGGTTCTTCAAGGGTCTGCCCAGCCGCATCGGCTACCTGCTGGACATCACCATGCGCGACCTGGAGCACATTCTGTACTTCGAGACGTTCGTCTGCATCGATCCGGGCGAAGTGCTGGGACTGAAGCAGAAGGACATCATTCCCGAAGACAAGCTGCGCGAGTTGCAGAAGGAATATCCCGGAAAGTTCACCTACGGGATGGGCGCCGAAGCCATCAAGGAATTGCTGCGCCGCGTGGAAGTGGACAAGCTGTCGGAAGAATTGCGCGAAAAGATGAAGATTGACCCCAGCCTGCAGAAGCGGATCAAGTTCGCCAAGCGGCTGAAGGTGCTGGAAGCGTTCCGCAAGAGCGGCAACAAGCCGGAATGGATGATTCTGGATGTGATTCCGGTTCTGCCGCCCGAGCTGCGTCCGCTGGTGCCTCTGGATGGCGGACGTTTCGCGACTTCCGACCTGAACGATCTGTATCGCCGCGTGATCAACCGCAACAACCGGTTGAAGAAGCTGATGGAATTGCACGCGCCGGACGTGATCGTGCGCAACGAAAAGCGCATGCTGCAGGAAGCGGTGGATGCGCTGTTTGACAACGGCCGCCGCGGACGTGTGCTGCGCGGCACGAACAATCGCCCGCTGAAGTCGCTTTCTGACACGCTGAAGGGCAAGCAAGGGCGTTTCCGCCAGAACTTGCTCGGCAAGCGCGTGGACTACTCGGGACGTTCGGTCATCGTCGTCGGCCCCGAACTGAAGCTGCACCAGTGCGGTCTGCCGAAGAAGATGGCGCTGGAACTTTTCAAGCCGTTCATCTATCACAAGCTGGAAGCCGCGGGACACTGCACCACCATCAAGCAGGCCAAGGAATTGGTGGAAGCGCAGGAACCGGTGGTGTGGGACATTCTGGAAGATGTGATTCGCGAACATCCCGTACTGCTGAACCGCGCTCCTACGCTGCACCGCCTGGGCATTCAGGCGTTCGAGCCAGTGTTGGTGGAAGGCAAGGCCATCCGCATTCACCCGCTGGTTTGCACCGCGTTCAACGCGGACTTCGACGGCGACCAGATGGCGGTGCATATTCCGCTGTCGCCGGAAGCGCAGGTGGAGGCGTCGGTGTTGATGCTCAGCTCGCACAACATTCTTTCGCCGGCCAACGGCTATCCGCTGGCAGTGCCCACGCAGGACATGGTCCTGGGCATCTATTACATGACCAAGTCCAAGCCGCAGGCCAAGGGCGAAGGGCGCGCGTTCGGCTCGCCGGAAGAAGTCGTGATGGCGCTGGAAGCGAACGAAGTGGAATTGCTGACGCCGATTCGCATGCGTTACACCGGTGAATTGATCGACCTGACGAATGCGTATGACGATCAGGACGTCTCGCACACCGAGCCGATCAACCTGACGAAGCAGTTCCTGCACACCACCGTCGGCCGCGTGATCTTCAACGATCACCTGCCAACGGACATGCCCTTCATCAACGGCTTGCTCAAGAAGAAGGGCGTGCAGGCGCTGGTGCAATATTGCTACCTGCGCTTCGGCTTGGAAAAGACCGTGCTGGCGCTCGACAAGCTGAAGGAGCTCGGCTTCTTGTACGCGACGAAGTCCGGCGTTTCCATCGGCATCAGCGACATGGTCATCCCCAGCGTGAAATTCAAGCTGGTGGATACAGCCGAGCATGAGGTGGTGAAAGTCCAGCAGCAATATCTGGACGGCGCCATCACCAACGGCGAACGCTACAACAAGGTGATCGCCATCTGGTCGGACGTCACGGAAAAAGTGGCGGACGAAATGTTCAAGGCCCTGGAAGAGCAAGACAAGCAGGGCGTGATCAACCCGGTGTACGTGATGGCTGACTCCGGAGCGCGCGGATCGAAACAGCAGATCCGCCAGCTTTCCGGCATGCGCGGATTGATGGCCAAGCCCTCGGGCGAAGTCATCGAGACGCCGATCACTTCCAACTTCCGCGAAGGGTTGACCGTGCTGCAGTACTTCATTTCAACGCACGGCGCGCGTAAGGGTCTGGCCGATACGGCGCTGAAGACGGCCGATTCGGGCTACCTGACGCGGCGGCTGGTGGACGTGGCGCAAGACGTGATCATCAATGAGTTCGACTGCGGCACGGCGGACGGCATTTACGTGGAGCCGATTTTGGAAGCGGGCGTCGAAGTCGAGCCGTTGCGCGACCGCGTGGTGGGCCGCGTATCACTCGAGAAGATCAAGGACTACGAAGGCAACGTGATCGTCGAGATCAACCAGGAAATCACCGAAGAACTGGCGAACTCGATTCAAGCAGCCGGCATCGAGCGCGTGAAGATTCGCTCGGTGTTGACCTGCGAATCACGGCGCGGAGTTTGCGGACGTTGCTACGGCCGCAACCTGGCTACCGGACGCTTCGTGGAAATGGGCGAGGCCATCGGTGTGATCGCGGCTCAGTCCATCGGCGAGCCGGGCACGCAGTTGACCATGCGCACGTTCCACATCGGCGGCACGGCTACACGCGTCACCGAACAGTCCAAGGTGGAAGCGCGCAACAACGGCTTCGTGAAGTTCATTGACCTGAAGGTGGTCGAAGGCCGCGGCAAGCAGATCGTTTCCATGAATCGGTCCGGCTTGATCGCCGTCGTTGACGAAAAGGGCCGTGAGAAAGAGCGTCACCATGTGGTCTATGGCGCGCGCTTGAAGGTTGAAGACGGGCAGCCGGTCACGCTGGGCCAGACGATGGTCGAGTGGGATCCCTACACGTTCTCGATCCTCACGGAAACCGCGGGCTCGGTGCAGTTCAAGGACTTGCAAGCGGGCATCACGATCGAAGAGCAGGTGGACGAAGTCACCGGGTTGTCGCAGCTGGTCGTAACGCTGCCGCCGGGTGATGAAAAACACCAGCCGACGATCTTGATCCGCGGAGCGCAGGGCCGCACCAAGAAGTACCTGATGCCTTCACGCGCTCACTTGATGGTCGTGGATGGCGACGAGGTGCAGCCCGGAGACGTTCTCGCGAAGATCCCGCGCGAGACGACCAAGACCAAGGACATCACCGGCGGTTTGCCGCGCGTCGTGGAACTGTTCGAAACGCGCAAGCCGAAGGACCCCGCGGTCATCAGCGAAATCGACGGCGTGGTGAAGTACGGCGAAATCGTCAAGGGCCAGCGGAAGATTTACGTCGAAAGCGAAGACGGCAAGGGCGTCGCGCAGACCATTAAGGAATATTCGATCTCGCGCGGCGTGCACATCAACGTGCAGGAAGGCGAACACGTTGCGGCCGGCGAACCGTTGATTGACGGTCCGCTGAACCCGCACGACATTCTCGCCGTCCTCGGTGAAAAGTACACGCAGGCATACCTGGTTAATTCGATTCAAGAGGTTTACCGGTTGCAGGGCGTGAACATCAACGACAAGCACATTGAGTGCATCGTGCGGCAGATGATGCGCTGGGTGAAGGTCGAGGACGTGGGCGATACGACGTTCCTTCTCGAGGAGCAGGTGGACAAGTTCCGCTTCCGCGAAGAGAACGATCGTGTGATCCGCGATGGCGGGCGGCCGGCTACCGGGCGTCCTTTGCTCCTCGGCATCACCAAGGCGTCGCTGTCCACGGATTCGTTCATCTCCGCGGCCAGCTTCCAGGAGACCACCCGCGTTCTTACCGAAGCGGCGATTTCCGGGAAGGTGGATTACCTGCGCGGCTTGAAGGAAAACGTGATCATGGGCCGGTTGATTCCCGCGGGAACCGGTTTGGAGCGCTACCGCAACATTCAGCTCCTTACCGAAATCCCGAAGGAAGAGCCAGAGTCCATGGAGCCGGAGCTTACTCCCGAAGAAGCGGCGGCGCTGGATTTCCTGCGCAAGGATACCGACGCTGTAGCCGAAAGCTAGAGGCAATTTACAATTCAACCCTGAGAGCCTGCCTGCGGTTTGCGGGCTTTCCGGACCGAGGGAAGCAAAGAGGCGCTGCGATTTTTCGCAGCGCCTCTTTTTTTTGCTTAGTGCGAGGATTTCATCCGGTCACCCTGTCCTTTGGGCCTGTTATGCAACTTGGCATACGCCGCCGCTTTCTTTTCCTCTGTGGCGCGTGTACTCAGTAAAATTGAGGTGACGAACGAGATGTTATGGCCTTCTCTGCGGAGAAGGCGCTCACGTATCCGCATGTCCAAACGAATCCCAGCCCAACCGCGACCACGGGCGTCAACAGGCGCGCCACGGCCGGCGCCGGAAGTGGCGCCGGTACAGGGCGCCGTGTCGGCCTCGACCGAGGCGCAGTTCCAGAAGCTCGTCGAGGTGATTTCGCGATCGCAGCTGAATTACCGTGAGCTGATTGACAGCCTGGACCATGCCGTCTTTACGATTTCGCTCGAGGGCGAAATCCGCGTAGCCAACCGCCGCTTCGTGGAGATTCTCGGCGCTTCATTTCAAGATCTGATAGGTCACCGCCTCGATGAATTTGTGGCGATGCCCACCATGGCGGAGGCCACGCGCAGCCGCGACGCCTTTCTGCTAAAGGGGCACTGGGCCGGCCGCATCTCGATCCAATTAAAAAGCGATCCGCGCCGCCGCTTCTACGATTGCTGGCTGCAGGCGCTGACGGACGTCGCACAGGTGACGTCGGTATGCGGCTGGGTCCGCGACGTTACTTCGCAGCACGAATCCGAACTTCGATTTACGGAACTGTTCGAATCGTTGCGCGAGGGAATTTTCTTCACCACTCCTGAAGGCACCCTGCTCGATGCGAATCCCGCGCTGTTGCGCATGTTGGGATATGAGAACAAAGAAGAACTGAAGAAAGTCAATTTCCGCGACATTTACGCCGACCCCGCGCAACGCGACGCACTGGTACACCAGGTGATCTATCAAGGCGCGGTGCAGGATGTGGACGCGATCTTCCGCCGCAAAGACGGAAGCCAGATTCACTGTCTGGCATCCGGATTCGCTATTCGCGACACTTTTGGTCGCACCATCCGCATGCAGGGCACGCTGGTGGACGTCACCGAGCGCATCGAAATCGAAGCGCGCCTGCATCAGGAACAGGAGTTCGTGCGCCGCCTGGTAGCCAGCTTTCCGGACATGATCGCGGTGATGGATTTCGAGGGCCGCTTTACCTTCGTCAGCCCGCGCGTGGAGGATATTCTGGGGCATCCGGCGCAGGAGCTGGTGGGCAAGCTGCTTAGCGAACAAATGCACCGTAGCGAAGTGCCGCAAGTGCGCGAGGTCTTTGAAAAGCTCACCAGCGGGCGCGTCGCCAACGCGCAGTTTGAATACCGCACCAGGCATGCCGACGGAACCTGGCGCTCCATGCGCGCCAGTGCCAGCCCGCTCTACGACGCCACGGGCAAAATCAATGGCGTGGTGGCCTCGGCGCGCGACGTCACCGACGCCAAGGTTGCGGAAAAGCAGAATCTGCAGAAAGAGAAACTCGCCGCCATGGGCGAAATGATGTCCGGGGTGGCGCACGAGCTGAATAACCCGCTCACCGCGATTCTGGGCGTCAGCGATTTATTGCGCGAACGCGCGCCGGACGACGCCACGCGCCGCCAGACGGAAATCATATTGAAACAGGCGCGGCGCGCCGCCGTGATCGTGCAGAATCTGCTGGCGTACGCGCGGCCCTCGGCGCTGGCGCGCAAGAAAATGCGGCCGGGGGAAGCGCTGCAAGCGGCGATCGATCAGCAGCGCGCTTCGCTCTCGCAGAAAAACATTTCGATCGAGCTTGCGCCGCCTCCGGCGGGGCTGGCGCTCGAAGCTGATCCCAAGCTCTTGAATCAAGTTTTCGTGAATCTGATCGTCAACGCGGAGCAGGCCATTACCAGCCACGGCGAACACGGCACGCTGCGAATTTCCATCGAACACGCCGACGGCAGGATCGCATTCGTATTCGCGGACGATGGCCCCGGCATCTCTCCGGAAAACATCGGGAAAATATTCGACCCCTTTTTCACCACCAAGCGTCCCGGCGGCGGCACCGGCCTGGGCCTGGCGATTTGCACGGCCATTGTGAAAGAGCACGGTGGAACTATCGAAGTGCAGTCGACGCCGGGGAAAGGCTCGGAATTTCGCGTCTGGCTGCCGGAGTTCGTGGAAGAAATCAGCGCGCCGGCACCCGCGCTCGCGGTGCGGCCGGCGGTCGCCGCTCCGGCCGGTTCGGGAGCTCTGCGCGGGCATTCGGTGTATGTGGTGGATGACGAAGAAAGCATCCGCGAAATCGTGCAAGAAGGACTTTCGGCGCGTGGCATGACCGTGGAGGGCGCTTCCAGCTCGGAGGAGGCGCTGCCGCATCTCGCCGCGCACAGCTACGATTTTGTAATTTGCGATTTCAATCTTCCGGGATTGAATGGCGAAGAGTTCTTCCAGCGGGTTCAGCCGCAAGCGGGCGCGCCCGCGCCCAAATTCGTTTTCATGAGCGGCGCGCTGTTGGATTCCGCAACCATGGCTCATTTCACGGAGAAGGGCGCGTCGGTGCTGCAAAAGCCGTTCCACATCGCGGCGCTGGCCACTCTGCTCACCGAACTGTTGCAGCCGCAACCCGCCGGAGTCAAATAGCAGCTGGGCCGGCGTGCTTTTGTACTGTCCCTGCTACTTTGCCTTGTTGCCCGCGGGCGGCGTGGCGGCATTTCCGTCGACGCCAAAATCCCAGAAATACAGGCTGGTCGCTCCGCCCTGCACCACTTCCGCCATCGCGTATTCACCGGGTTCCAGGCTCGCGCCCAGCGTGAAGCGGTACACGCCATGCGCGATTTCCCAGCGCTGGATGGGGATCGAAATTTTTCCGGTGGCCGCCTGTTCTTTAAAAAGTTCATCCAGATTTTCCAGGTCGCGTTTATCGCCTTTCACTTTGGCGCGGATCAGGTCCAGTTGCGGCTCGCGGCCATCGGCCGTGCGCATGTAGAACTCCGTCTGCGTGCTTTTCAGCCGGAATTTCGCGCGCGTACCCCGCAGCGAAATCGTGTGGCGCGTGGGAACGATGGGCACAGGGATGAGTACTTGTTTCAGCATTTGCGTCTTGCTGAATTTCATGTCCGCTTCGGCCTGCGACAGCGGATAGACGGCTTTGCCGTCGAATTCGAAAAGGCCGTCGCCGGGCGGCAGAAATACTTTCGGCGCGATTTCGATGCTGGCGTCCACGTCCATGGCGTCCGCGCGCCGGGCCACTTCCGCCGCATGTACTTTGGCGATCAGTGCGGCCTTGCGTGCCGCTTCGTCACCCGCGATTTTCTTGGTGGCCTCCCAGTCCACCAGCGAAGCCGGGATCTCTTCCCAGTCCCGCTGGTCAATGCTGAAATAACGCACGCGATCGCCGTCCACTTCGTACTCGCGCACCAGTTGAAAGCTGCCGTCCTTGAGCATCAGCTTCTTGCCGGTGGGGAGGCCCGGTTCCCAGGTGTCTTTTGGCTGCGGAGAAGTTGCCGGAGCGCTGGTAGCGGCACCCGACGGATTCGCCGCAGTTTGCGCGCAAAGCGCGGGGCATAGCAACAGCTGAGCGGAAGCCAAAAGAGCGAGCGCGGCGAGGAGTCCGTGCGTGAGCCGGTCGAGTCTTGGTTTTGCGGCCATCAGCGGGTCAGGCTCGAGCGATTTACCGAGACATGCACTGGCGCGGTACCCCCATGCAAACCTAGGATGCATATTCCAGACGCGGGGTTGAGCGAGGTAAGGATAGCCTGAGCAGGCGCAGGGCACAACATCGGCGCGGCGTGCAAAAAAAGGGCCTTCCAGCGTGCTGGAAGGCCTGAAAGAAATGCTTTCGAGCGCCGAATTCAGCGGCAGCGAGCTAGTGGTCGCAGCGCGGCTGCAGCACCGTGAGGATCATCAGATCGGAATGCGAAAAAAGCCATTTTTCGGCTTCGGCGCCGGCCGCTTCCGCGGCGCGCGCGATCGTGCCGAGGTGCTTATTCTGCGCCAGCTTGCGCAGATGGTCGGTGCAGATGCCCGTGAGGGAGACGACTTCGTCTTCGGTGAAGATTTTCTGGCTCACTTTGATTCTCACCATCGCCCGCCCTCCTGCTTGCTTTGATGCTGAATCCAAATTAAATGCTGCAACAGCTCCATGCAATAGTCCTTCCGTTCTAGGCGCCTAGAACCCTTCGTAACCTGTATCGGGCAAACCCTCGTTTTCTCTATGGTTTGACAGCGCAACAGGCGAATTCGCTCCGAAGCCCTCGACTGCACATTCTTGCCTCAAACAGGAAAGGAAAGTCTACCGGTGGAATGTTTCTACAAGTTCACGGATTTGTTTCGCGTGGCGCAATTCGTGGTAACCGATCGTGCGAAACCAATCGTACATGTCGAGGTTGCCGAGGAAGGGATGCTCAAAATGATAGCGACTTACATCGGTGCCGCGCGTCGATTCGATGAAGGCCAATGTCGCTTCGCGCGTGGCGGTCAAACTTGCAAAAGACTCCTGCTTATCGCAAACGCGCTTCGCATCCAGCGGAATCGGCGTACGCACTTTGCGCCCACGCCAAGTGGCTATCGCCAGCGGCAAATGGAGACGCTTGCGCAGCGGAACGGGCTTGGGCGCGGATTGCCGCAGCCTTTTCATCCCGAAAATTGTGCGTTCTTCGACCATGGCCACGTGCGCCATCACTTCAGCTGCCGACCAACGCTCCGGCGCAGGCGATTCGCGCCAGCGCAGATCGCTGACTTCCTCAGCGACGGACAGCAGTTTCGCGCGCGAGAATTGCAGATGCTGCACGATGGCGGACAGGTCTTGCAGAAGCGCATCTCCTCAAATCGAGAAGCCACCGGCCTTTTCAAACGCGCGCGCCAGTTGGAGGATGCGGCCCTCGGCGAAGTGGCTGGCGAAGATCTGCATGCCGATGGGCAGGCCCGCCGCCGTCTTTCCGCAGGGCACGGAGATCCCCGGGACGCCCGCGAGCGAGCCAGTAACCGTATATATGTCAGCAAGATACATAGCCAGCGGGTCGGCTGTCTTTTCGCCCAACTTGAAAGCTGGAGTGGGCGCCGTGGGCGTGAGGATCGCGTCCACTTTCTCGAAGGCGTCCGCAAAATCGCGCGCGATCAGCGAGCGAACCTTCTGCGCGCGCAGATAGTAGGCGTCATAGTAGCCGGACGAAAGCGCGTACGTGCCGAGCATGATGCGCCGTTTCACCTCTGGGCCGAAGCCCCGTTCCCGCGTCTTGCGGTACATGTCCATCAGCGTGCTGCCTGGGACACGCACGCCGTAGCGCACGCCATCATAACGGGCCAGGTTCGAGCTGGCCTCCGCCGTGGCGACAATATAATAGGTGGCGATGGCATAGTCTGTATGCGGCATCTTCAATGGCACGCGCTTGCAGCCGAGCTTTTCCAGCAGAGCGATCCCGGCCAGAACCTTGGCCTTCACTTCCGGATCGAGTCCCGCGCCGAAATAGTCCTCTGGAACGCCGATTCGCAGCCCGGCGATGGGCTTTTCGATTTCCCCGAGGTAATCGGGCACCGCGACGGCGGCTGAAGTCGAGTCGTTTGGGTCGCGCCCGGCGATAATCGAGAGTACGGTCGCCGTGTCGGCGATATTCGTGGCGAACGGGCCGATACGGTCAAGCGAGGAGGCGAAGGCGATCAGCCCGTACCTCGATACGCGTCCGTATGTTGGCATCATTGCTGGAACGCCGCAGTACGCGCCTGGCTGTCTAATCGAGCCTCCAGTGTCCGTACCGAGCGAAACGACCGCCAAGCCAGCCGCCACGACTGCTGCTGCTCCGCCGCTTGAGCCGCCTGGAACTCGATCCAGAGCTGCCGGGTTCCGTACTGGACCGTATGCTGAGTTCTCGTTGGAGCTACCCATGGCAAATTCGTCGCAGTTGGTCTTGCCAAGGATTACCGCGCCGGTTTTTTCCAGCCGCTCGATTGCGGTGGCGTCATACGGCGGCGTATAGGTTTCCAGGATCTTTGACCCGCATGTGGTGCGCACGCCTTGGGTGCTGATCACGTCCTTGATAGCGACGGGAACGCCGGCTAGGGGCGGCAGGGGATGGCCCTTGCCGAGGGCGGCGTCCACACGGTCAGCCTGGGCGTATGCACGCTCCGGGCAGAGTGCGAGGAAGGCGTTCAACTCCGGGTTGCGCCGTTCGATTTGGGCGTAGAAGTCCTTGGTCAGCTCGCGCGCCGAGGTTTTCTTGGAGGCAAGCGCGTCGCGAACGCTCGCAATGGTCCACGTGGGAGCGGCGCTCATCGTTCGATAACCTTCGGCACGCGGAAGAAAGGTTTGGCGGCGTCAGGCGCCTCAGCCAGCACAGCATCGGCGACATTACAGGGGACCACAACGTCGTCGCGCAGCTCGGGTTCGGCCTTGGCGTCCGCGGTGGCGGCACCGTCGGCGCTACGCGGTTGCATCTGCGTCATCGGCTCCACGTTCGATACGTCGATCTCCTGCAGCTTGCCAACGTAGGCGAGGATTTCATCCAGCTGGCCGCGGTAGGTCTCAACTTCCTCGGGCGCGAGGTCCAGGTGCGCCAGTTGGGCGACGCGCAGTACGTCTTCGCGGCTAATTTTCATGGTGACTCCGCGAAGGGCGCAGTTTGCCGCCGCGATCAATTGTGAGCGGTTGGAATTTCATGGTATCCATCTTAGTACAGAAGGGGTTCCGCGCAAGGGCCGGCTGGCGGGCTGGAAGATTGCGATGAAAATCGTCAGGCTTTGCGGCGGCGGATGAACGGGGTGTGTTCGTTGTCCAGCTCACGGGAGATGTGACGCGGCCCAGGTTTCGCTGCGACGAATTTTACTTCGCGGACCAGCGTACTGCCCCAGGCTTTGTTCACCTGCGCGCAGAACTCACTTTTCATTTCTTCCAGTTGTTTGCGCCAGGCCTTGCCATCCGCAGCTACTTCCAGGCATCCCTTGTGGCAGCGCACCGGACGCGTATGCCGCGCGAGAGTCTTTCCCACGACGCTGGGCCACACCCCGGAGAGCCATGCGACCGCCGCTTCCGGACGCTTCAACTGGCGCAACATCCCACCAAGAAAATTTCCCGCGCGTTCCATGGAAGCGGGATTCTAGCACACAAATTGCGGGAGAAATATTCGCAGAAAATTTGCGCGCGAGAAGCGGATAGTTGCGAAGGCTGAATCGGCGCACAGTGTGCGTGGAAACGATGAAGCAGCGCGCACAGCGCGCACCAGGAGAATGAAATGATTCCGATCCGCGTAATCGCAATACCCACGGACATTGCCGAGGCCGTTCGCCGCACGCACAAAGACCCGCACTACGGCCATCCCGCACATACGGAAACTGGCGGCGCGGGCGCGCCCTGCCGCCACTGCCTGCAACTTATCGCGGCCGGTGCCGAAAAGGCCACACTGTTCACCTATGACGCGTTTGAGAGGCTCGAATCGTTGCCGCTGCCCGGGCCGGTTTACATTCACGCCGAAGCGTGCGAACGCTATCCGGAAAATGGTGGCTTTCCTGCGGTGCTGCGCAACAGCCCGCGAACCTTGAACGCTTACGCGCGCGGTCGGCGACTGGTGGCGACGGAATATGTCGAGAACGGCACCGTGGAAGCTGGGATTGAAAAACTCTTCGCCCGCGAAGATGTGGACTACATCCACGTGCGCAGTACTACCGCGGGTTGCTACACATTTCGCATCGAACGCGCAGATCGCCTGTCGCGACAGTAGGGACTCCCCATCGCCAACTCCCAATGCCGAGTGAACGTATTGAGTCGGGCACAACCCAGGCTCGACATGGCTTCGGCCGCCATGGCATTGCTTATGATGGGCACATGAGCAGGCTCATTCGCGTCGCGCTCTGCCTGGCCGCGACTATTTTCACTGCGCAAATGCCAACATGGGCACAGACCTACGGGCCCATCGTGAAGCTGGGAACGCCGATTGATGAAAACACCATGGCCGCGCGACGGACGCACTTTGTCGCGCCGGTCTATAGCGATCTGGCGCGCGCGAACCACATTCAGGGCAGCGTGGTGATGAATGCGAACATTGACTCGCAGGGTAAAGTTATCGGGCTGCAGACAATTTCCGGACACCCGCTGCTGGTCAGGGCCGCGTTAGAAGCCGCAATGCAATGGCAATACGAGCCCATGGTAACTGACGGCCAAGCTGTGGGTGTGGACACCACGATCACCATCGTATTTTCGCTCAGCGACGCACAGACCGACGCCGCGGCACCACCGCTCAGCATGGTGCCGCCCTCAGCCGTGCTCATCCATCTGCAGAACGGCCGAACGATTCACGCCGACAGCAGCCGCGAAGACGGCGACAAAATTGAGTACACGATCGGCGAGGGAATTTATCGCATCAACAAATCCTCGGTGAAGGATATCGTGAAGGGAACTCCCGGGCCGCAGCCCGGCGCGGCATCTTCGCCGGAAGCCACGCACACAAATGCAAGTTCGAGCACGGTGACGGCTTCCGCGCTAGCCGCGTTGCCGCCCAGTCCCGGCGAAGATCGCGCGATCTGGCGGATGTATGAATCCACCGAACAGCTGAAAGCCGAATGCCGCAACGGCGAAATTTCGAAATACATGCACCCTGAATTCCAGGGTATGTCGGTCTTTCCCCCCAGCAAGGACGAAGTAGAGCGCGAGTGCGCCATGTTCAGTGTCGAAATGGATCCGGACTATGAGCGAATGATTGATCGGGGAGTCGAGCTGGAAAGAAATCTATGCAGCGCCAACAACATGAGGCCGCTCAGCGATCTCCGGCCGGAATTGAAAGCGACGCCAGAGGTGCAAGAGCTGGCGCGAATTGAGGCCGATTTTAGCGGTCGCATGAACGGGGCGATCAAACATCAGCCCGTGGATCGCGCCCAGGGCCTGCGAATGATGCTCGATACTTACCGCCTCGGCGGCTCGTGCGGCAACGGTGGTTAGCGGCCACTCGGTGCGGTCGTCTCTGTCGGATGTAAACGTGGTTTCAAGGGATGCGAAATGGGAGTTTCGGTGGTACGCGATGGGTAGCGGAGGGCGGGTCTTAGACCCGTCCCTACAACGACCTTCTATCACAAGCGCTTACGGCGCGGCGACCGTGCCCACACCGTTGAGACCCAGCTCCGGTGCGACGCTGCGCAAGGCCGCGATGCAGAACGCGATGTGTTCGTCCAGAGGCACGCCTAGTTCTTCAGCGCCTTTGTAAACGTCGTCGCGATTCACCCCACGTGCGAACGCCTTGTCTTTCAGTTTTTTCTTCACTGACGCCGCTTCGACTTCGTGAATGCTCTTGCTCGGCTTGATCAGGGCGCAGGCGGTGAGGAAGCCGGCCAGTTCGTCACAGGCGAATAGAGTCCTGTCCAGCGGCGTGGTGCGCGCGACGTTGCAATAATCGGCGTGGCCCAGGATGGCGTGGATCATTTCTTCGGGGTAGCCGCGCTCGCGCAGAATCTTCGATCCTTCATAGGGATGCTCCTCAGTGGGGTGATGAGCCGCATTGGGCCAGCGCTCGTAGTCGAAATCGTGGAGCAAGGCGGTCGTGCCCCAGAGCTCTTCGTCCGCGCCCAATTTGTGGGCGTAGGCTCGGACACAAGCCTCTACCGCGAGCGCGTGTTTACGCAGGCTTTCGCCTTGCGTGTACTGGCACAGCAAAGCCCAAGACTCTTCCCGATTCGGCATTTTGGCCCGGTTTGGAGTCTACCGCATACCAGAACAGGGCCGCCAGCGCCTTCCGATGGTCCGAACGAAGCATAAAGGCACGTCAGAAACTGAGATCTGGGGAGTATTCGTGCCACCGCCGGATAAGAATCCAAGAAAAGTCCGGGCAAGAGCTCCGATTCGTTCGCAGTTGGCCAGCGCCGACGGAGGCTCGAGGCCCGGTCGTTGCCGGTCGCAACCCCTGAGCCTCAGCCATAGGACTTACGGCAGAGCTGTCTCAATCGGACCGTCGTCCGCGGAATGAGACGTATAGTTTTGAGACAGTTTCATCGGCGCATACGCACTCGCCGCAAAGCGATTCGGTGTTTGTTCTCTTCATTCATTGAACACAAACGCTTTGCGGTCGGGATTTCCCGAGCAACGAGCAGCAAAACACGCAAACGAAGCCGAAAATCTCTTGCGAAGTGTGGGCACCTAAATTGCAAGCACAATTCGTCAGCGGATGACGCTGAATGGCATTGTGTCCATCTCGTTAGCGGACGTGAATCGGCGAGGGCGAAGAAAAATCGCACCACTTTTAGGGCCGCAGGGGAAGCGTAACGGCCTCTGATTGTGGTCTCCGCTGCGAGGGAGTTAGACTGATTCCGGCTAGAGGACGAAAAAGGGCTTGACAAGAAATGGCACCGTGTGGAGAATCGCTCCCGCGCCTGTTTCTGCCTTCCCCTGTTGTGACGTTCCTCCCCTTCGCATCGCCGGAATAGTCTGTGAGGAGAACCGGTGGCGGAAAAAGAAGCCATAGAAGCGAGCATGGAATTGGATCGAGAAGTACTTCGATGTCAGGTATGCGGTTTAGTGCAATACCGGACACGCACGGACAACTGCCGTCGTTGTCTGCGTATGCTGCCCCCGAAGGTGACGTTCGTCATTCCGACGCCGTCGCCTCAAGATTTGCCGGGGGACGACCGCCAACTGTTTGAGAGCTGGCCGAACCGCGAAACTGTGGAGAACATCGGCCAACGCATCAGGCAATTGCGCGAGTCGCGAGGCATGACGCAGAGCCAGCTACAGGCTCGTTCGCGCGTATCTCGCTCCTATTTGTCCCGGATCGAGAGCGGTCAGATGACGCCTAGCCTCGGCACGCTGGAAAAGATTGCCGAAGCATTGGGTGTTGGACTGAATCGCTTCTTCGTGCCGGAGACGAATGGCGAGACGGTGTTGGAAGATCCGTTCATTCAGGGTCTTCGCCCGTACCTGCGGCAGCTCGATTGGACGCAGTGGCAGGGTATCCTGAAGCGTCTGCAGGCGATCAGCGAGCACGTGAGCACCAACCACGTGCGTCCGATGCCGCCGCAAGCTGCCGAGCGGATGCCTCACCATATGCCCCGCCGGCAACAGCAGATGCCCCACACCGCGACGGCGCTGCACCGCTAGTCGTCACGGGTTGGGAAGGCGCGAAACGCCTGATGGACAGGCCGGATTCTGGGTAGGGCTTGGCACGCCTGCTTAGGCAGGGTGCCAAGCTCGCTCCCAAACAGCCTGAACTTCGTCACGCGCCAATCCCACCGAGCCATTACGCTCGGCGTATTCTTACGCTTACTCCAGTCCACAAAAACTGTCTTGACTGATTCGAGCGGCGGGCTGCGAGCTTCACAGCGCGGAATGCAGAGGCACGATTGCGTGTCGCCGCTTCGAGCTTGCTTTCTGCCGGGCGGTTGCCGCGTTCAGAGCAACGTTCTTCGGGGCAGCCTTCGCGGGCATTACTGCGCTTCTTTCTTGCCGGCACGAAACAGCACGATATCCACTCCCTCGCCTTTTTTAGTCAGTGCCACCACGCGCGCGCCGTCGCCGTGGTCGTCCACGAATGCGATGTCGGTGTCCGAATCAACCGTTACGCCATGAATGGGATGACGAGAGAGGTCTTGCTCGCGCCGGAAGCTGGGACCAAGCCGGTGTAAGTACCACTTGTCCACCTGGTCCAAATTGTCGATTGTACTAAAGTGTTCGACGGCAATTCCTACTCCTCCGTCTCCTGCCGAAAGCTCCACTTTCGCGTTTTTGTCATTTCCGCTGGACGTCGCGCCGGGATAGACCGGCAGGCCGGTGGCGCGCGGCACATCTTTATTCACTTTGATCGCGCCGACCGGAGTCTGAATCTCAACGTTGTTGCCTTGATTGTGCACGCGCAAATTGCGGATGAACAAGCCGGCCAGCGCGAGGCCGAACAGCACCATCACGACGATGCCGCCCGCGACAATCCCCAGAATCCACCACACCGCGTTGTTGCTGCGGCGTTGCGGTGGAATCGCAGCTGGTGGCCGTGCGGACGCGCTAGACATAATTCACCCCTTGCATGTTGGACGCTTGGATATACGCAATAGGGCCTGAAAATGTTTCCGGTATGCCGGTGCGATCGCCCTAGTTGAATCGCACTTCCACGCCGGGATGCCGGTCGAGGTGCACGGAATCAATGAAGCGCACCTCCGCTTCCTCCAGCGTCATGATCAAAGAGTGTGTGCGCGTTCCGTCGCGGAAGAAATTCACCCCGTGCAGCAACCCGCCGCCTGTAACGCCCGTGCACGCGAAAATAATTCTCTTTCCCGGAGCCAGATCCACTGTCTCGTAAATGCGCTTGGGATCCCTGATGCCCATCGCGGCGGTCCGTTCCAGGTGCTCTGGCTTCGCCACCACCAATCGCGCCAGGATTTGGCCGTTCAGGCAGCGCAAGGCAGCCGCCGTGAGCACGCCTTCAGGCGCGCCGCCGGTGCCCATCACTGCGTGCACAGAGGTGCCGCGCACGGCAGCGGAAATTCCCGCGGAAAGATCGCCGTCGGAGATCAGTCGTATGCGCGCGCCAGCCTTGCGTATATCCGCGATCAGCTTTTCGTGACGGGGGCGGTCCAGCACCACGATCACCAGATCCTCTACGTCGCGGTCGTAGCGCCGCGCGATGGCGCGCAAGTTGTCTTTCACTGGTGCGTCAAGATCAATCGCGCCTTTGGCGGGCGGCCCCACGATAATTTTTTCCATGTAGAGATCCGGCGCGTGCAACAAGCCGCCATGCTCGCTCGCCGCCAGCACCACGATCGCGCCAGGTTCGCCCGTCGCGCAGAGGTTGGTGCCTTCCAGCGGGTCCACGGCGATGTCCACCTTGGGGTATTCGCGGCTTTTGTCGCGCACGGCCGCGCCCACCTTTTCGCCAATGAAAAGCATCGGCGCTTCGTCGCGCTCGCCTTCGCCGATGACGATCGTGCCGTCCATGCCCACGCGATCCATTTCCTTGCGCATCGCTTCGACGGCGGCCTGGTCCGAGCCCTCGCGGTCGCCCTGGCCCATCGTGCGGGCCGAAGCGATGGCCGCATTTTCAACTGTGCGCAGGAATTCGAGGCTGAGTTCTTTCTCCATGGCGGCTCCTGAATTGTGATTTGCTTCCGGCGGCTGGGACGGTCCTTCCGGGCGGCCTATCATAATCCAAATGGCCGAATTTCAATCAAGGCGTTATTTGCAGGCAGAGGTGGCGCTCGCGAAGCAACTCAAGGCGTGCCTTTGCGCCGAAGCAACAAGCGCGGCTGCATTCTTGACTATTTTTCGATGATATGTATTATAGCCATATATGGCAGCAACATCGGATCGAGAACTCAAGAAGGGCAATGCGGAATTAATGATTCTGGCGCTGCTGGAACACCAGGCCCGCCACGGTTATGAAATTGGCAAGCTGATCGCTGAGCGTTCCGAAGGCGTGGTCCGTTTCCACGTCGCCTCGCTCTATCCGCTGCTGTACCGCCTGGAACGACGCGGCTGGGTGCGAGGCGAATGGGAGACCGCCGGAGGGCGCCGCCGCCGTTTCTACCGGCTGACGGCAAGCGGCCGCAAAACGCTCGCCGATCAACGCGTCCGCTGGCGCTCATTTTCCCGCGCGGTTAATCGCATCGTGGAGGTGCGCTATGCATAACTGGAAAGAATTGGTCCGCGTCAGGCTTATGCCACTGCCCCTGGAAGCTACGCGGCGGGAAGAAATCATCGAGGAGCTGGCGCAACAACTCGAAGGAGCCTACAACGAAGCTGTGGCCGGCGGCGCGAGCGACTCCGAGGCGCTTCACCGCAGCCTCGCGCAGTTCAAAGATTGGGAAGATTTGCGAAGAGGCGTCTTCCGCGCGGTGAAAGCCGAGGAGCTTCCGGTCTGGGAGCAAAACGGGATTCTTTCTCCGCGGCGCCCCGTGGTTTGGATCGCGCTGACTCTTTCATGCGCTCTCTTGGGGCTGTTTGGGTTCCGGCAGGCGCTCGGCACGCTGTCGGTTCCGTTCGGCAAAAATCCGTGGGCAGATCGATTATTGTCCTCGAGTTCGCTCAGCAAGATCGAGCGACAAGCTCTAGCCCAAGGCGATTCCCGCGCGCTGGCGTTTGTCGCGCTGCACCATCCAGACATCAACGAAGCGGCCGGTGCCGCGGAAAAAGCGATCGCGCTCGATCCGCGCCTTACCTGGATTTCCGCGCGTTTCGCGCAGGCGCATCCGCCTGAATTCGATCCCGCTTCCTGGATCGCACGACTCAAAACGTGGGACCCCGACAACGCGTTTCCTTATCTGCTGCAAGCGGACCAGGCTTTCAACCCTCGGTCCTTCGGAGGCGCATGGGAACGCCGCGGTGCTAGATTGGCGCCGCCCCGCGCGATCGCGTTTGAATCTGACTTTCGTCTGCCCATGGAGAAAGCTTTCGCCGCGCCGCGGTACGACACCTATGGTGCACAGCGCTTCGAACTCGACCGCGCCGTTCTGCAGCAGCAAGGCTGGGATCGTCCGGATCTGTTGATGCTCAGCGTCGAGTCGCAGCCCATTCCCAACTTAAACGCGGCCAGAAGCTATGCGGAATACCTGGTCATGGACTTGGGAGAAAGCGCCGGGAAGGCCGGCCGCAAGGAGGAAGCATTCGCGCAATACCAGACCGCCGCCCAGTTTGGCGCGCGCATGCAGCAAGGAACTTCCCTGATTGAGCGCCTAATTGGCATGACAATTCGCCAACACGCCTACGAACACCTCGTGCCGCTGCTACGCCAAGCGGGGCACGCGGAGGAAGCTGCGCTTCTAGATACAAGCCTGACTGACATACACGATGCATTCGCAGCTGAGGCGGCGCAACGTAGCTGGGGAGAGATTGCCGCGGGACGAGCCGCTTCGCTGGTGTTTTTATCTGGTGTGCTGGTGGTGGCGCTCGGATTGGCCGCCCTCGGCTGGCTGGCAGTGGTCGTCGTGCTGCGGTGGAAAGAGAATGCCAGCAGCCTGCTCAACTGGTTCGCGTCCGTGGCCCGCCTTGCTCCACCGGCGCTGCTTCTCGCAGGGCTTTGGTTTTATAGCGCCTACTACCCCTTCATGCGCCATGTGAGTCAGTTCGAGAGCGGAGAACAGCTTGCGCGTGATCTGCTGCCGTTCTGGGACAGCCTCGCCTGGATGAATGGAGGGTTCGGGCTGAATATGCTGGTCTGGCCCGCGGTTTGGTGCATGGCCGTCGCTGTTCTTGGCGCAATCACGCTGCATTGGGTGGCGATGCGGCGGCGGGCTGAGGCGCGACACCAGGAATAGAGGGGTCGTCACCGCAATTTCGACCGTTTAAATTCCGTTGACTGCCAATATAACTTGCGCCAAGAATCGCTTGCCCGGCCGTGGAGCTGACCGTGAACGTCAGCTATTCCCCGGAGGTCATCGCTTTCACTGCATCCGATCCACTGTAGCAAACATCACACACAACGTCGTTTCTCAGAGGAATGCGAGTTAGTTGACCGCGGAGGCGCCGCAGATGGACCGCGTTGCCCTTTCGCGCAGACCTCGCGCCATTTCCCGGAAGGAGGAAATATGGCGGCGAACACGCTCGGGAAGATACTGCTCGTAGCAGCTGCTGTGCTGCTTGCATCGGTTCGACTCCCAGCCCAAGCTTGGAGCCAAAACCAAGGAAGGCAACGTCCCGTGGAACATTTGACCTCTTATCGCACGATACAGATTGACGGCCTCTCCATCTTTTACCGCGAGGCTGGTCCGAAAGACGCGCCGACTCTACTGTTGCTGCACGGCCTGCCATCTTCGTCGCGCATGTTCGACCCGCTCTTCGTCCGCCTTGCCGATCGCTATCACATGGTCGCGCCCGATTACCCTGGCTTCGGGCACAGCGACTGGCCCGACCCCAAGAAATTCGCCTACACGTTCGAGCACATCGCTGAAGTCATGAATCACTTCGTCGATGCGCTCGGCCTTACGCGCTACACGCTGTACATGCAGGATTACGGCGGGCCCGTGGGATTTCGCATGATCCTGGCGCATCCGGAGCGCGTCGAGGCGCTGATCGTGCAGGACGCGGTGGCGCACAACGAAGGTCTGGGAGCGAACTGGAAGACGCGGCGCGCGTTTTGGGCCGATCGCGCCACCTACGAAAGCGCACTGCGCACGAACCTTCTCTCGCTCGCGACCACGCGCTCCCGCCACGTGGGCGAGGATCCCGATGTAGAACGCCACGATCCGGATCTGTGGACCGATGAATATTATTTTCTCAATCAGCCGGGACAGGCGGACATTCAAAGCGACCTCTTCTACGATTACCGCACCAATGTGGAAAGCTACCCGAAGTGGCAAGCCTGGATGCGCGAAAAGCAGCCGCGCCTCCTGGTAATCTGGGGCAAGTACGAAAGCTCATTCGATCCGTCTGAACCGGAATCCTATCGCCGCGATGTGCCGAAGGCCGAAGTGCACATTGTTGACGGCGGGCATTTCGCGCTCGATACCGCAGCCGATCCGATCGCGCAGTACGTCCGGGAGTTCATGAAGTAGCGCGGGGCCATGAACCAACGCGGCACACTGGCTCCGGCCGATTTGAGAACATCTGCTATTGAATTTGCAGCGTAAACGGGTGCGCCGCATCCATATCGGGAGGAGTTCACATGCGATCTGACATTGTTCCAGGGGCCATCTTCCCCGACTTCGAACTTTCCGACCACACCGCGAAACATCGCAAGCTCTCCGATTTGCAGGGACCGCATCCCATGGTTCTAGTCCTCAGCCGCGGCGGTTTCTGTCCCAAGGACCGCCGACAGGCAGAGGGTCTGGTGCAACTGCATCGCGAGCTGGAAGTTTCCTATTGCCGGCTCGTTACCATCAGCACCGATAACATCACCGAGACGAACGAATATCGCACCGGCATCGGCGCCCACTGGCCGTTTCTCTCCGACGCCGGGCGCGTCGTGCAGAAAGATCTGGACATCGCCGAATACACCGATGCCGCGCACAACCCCATGATCCCGCACGTAATCGTGCTCGAGCCCGGCTTGGTCATCTACAAAATCTACAACGGCTACTGGTTCCTGGGTCGGCCCACTCTGGAAGAACTCCGCCAGGATTTGCGCGCAGTAACCAAGAAATGCCGGCCCGATTGGGACATCACCAAGCCCGATCTAAAAGCAGCGTGGCAACAAGGGCGCAAGGAGCTCTTCTATCCCTATGGCAAGACCTATGCGCAGACGATCGGTGAGCAGGATTAGCGGCGGAGTCCCCGTCTGTTGCGCACGACGTTGGGTGGCGAACGTCCAGCATGGTACCGTCCCACTCAGAAAGTTGAAAATTCCACCGCACGGTTAAAATTTCAACGCCGTCCTGATGGTGCAGTTCCCCTAACTGCAATCGTTTCGGTCCCGCAAGCGAAGCGGGACGTTGGTATCAATCTTGCATTTAGCAGGCTGGCAGGTAAATTAACGGGAGGAAAACATGGCCACTGCAAAGAAAGCGAAGAAGAGCGCAAAGCACCTCCGCAAGGCCCGAAAGCTGGAAGAGCAAAAGGCCCTCACCAAGTTCACCGCACCCGCCGAATCCGTTAGCCTGCCGTACGGCGGGATCCAGGTTAAGTACACGCAGCAGGGCTCATAAACAAGCGTCACGGCTTGACGTGAAGCTGAATTTCAGACAAAAGCGAGGACGCCGTGCCCACCAAGAAGAAGACAAAGAGCCTGAAAAAGCCTAAGAAACTCACAGCCACAAAGCCGCTGCGCGCCACATTGCAACCTCAACCCACGCCGTACTAGGCGGAAGAAGTCGGCACGGAAGGAACGATCGTGCCGACTAATCACCGCGCGTAAAAACCCCACCCTTCGTTTTCGAAGCGTGGGGTTTTTCATTTGCGCAATTCAGCTCGGCCGCGCAGCCTCCGTCTCTCGCCACAAACGAAAAAGCCCGCCCGAATACTTTCGAGCGGGTTTTTCGTTTGAATTCCTCCGCGCGTTTACGCCGACGGATGCTTCAGGATTTCCGCCAACGCACGCAACCGCTTCGCGTCAGCAGGATCAGCCGCCGCGCTGGCACCCTGCTCCAGCGACGGCGCCATGCCGCTTAACTTCGCTACTTTGCCCTTGTTCATGTGCGAGCTTTCCGCGTTTTGAATCGCGGTGCGCAGCGCCGTGATGCGCTCCGCCGGCAATGCTTGTGACCTTTCCAGTTGGTCCACGTAAGCCTTCGCCACCACCAACTGCGCAGGCCATTCTAGCTTCTGCTGGTTCTGCACATTCAGCGTGTCCACGCGGACCGTCTTCGCCGCATCAATTTCGTTCTGCGTCAGAAATTGCGTCGGCGTCAATTCAAAAACATCCAACCCGCGCGCGATTTCCGAACCGTAGATGTTGCCGTTGTACCAATACGCTGACCACTCGCCGCCCAGCACCAGCATCTTCGAATCGATGGCGCCGCGGTCGAAGTAAGCAATCTCCCTGGGGTGCGCCGCGTCGGTGAAATCCATCACCGAGACGCCGCCCTGGTACCAAGCCTGCACCTCGATATCGCGCCCCGGAACCGGGATCAGCGAACCGTTGTGCGCGACACAATTTTCCGTGTCGCCCTGCGCTGCAGGCAGCTTGTAGTAGCTAGCGAAGGTCAATTTGTCGTCATGTAGATGGAAGATCGCATCCGCGCCCCACTTATTCGGATCGTTCGGACGGCAGCGTGCGCCCAAGCCGCCGCCCCACTCATCCGTAAACACCACCTTCGTCCCATCGTTCGAAAACGAAGCCGAGTGCCAGTAGGAATAGTTCGGATCGTTCACCGCATCCAAACGCTTGGGATGCACAGGGTCCTTGATGTCCAGCAAAATTCCATTGCCGGAGCAAGCACCAGCCGCCAAACCAATCGCCGAATACACGGTAATGTCGTGGCACTGGTTGGTATCCGCAGGCTTTGTCTCCTCATCATTCTTGCCGTGGCTGCCGCCGTTGTTCAGGCCGTTCAGCGCGCCGGTGCGTGGATCGATGAATACCCTCGGGCTGGCGACGACTTTGGCGTCCTGCGGCGCCGCCACCGGGACCTTGATCACGTCGATGCGAAATAGCGCTGTATTCGGATCCTTGTCCGGCGCTTCGCCCGAGCACCCGGCCAATTCTTCGGGCTGGCGCACAAACGATGTTCCCGAGACGTAGATATAAACGTTGTCCTTATCGTTCGGATCCACCACCAGCGTGTGCGTGTGCGATCCGCGGCAGGTCTGCACCGCAGCCATTTGCTTGGGGTTCCTGATGTCCGAGATGTCGAAGATGCGCACGCCGCGGAAACGGTCCGCTTGCGCGGCCGGCTTGCGGCGTTCTTTTTCATGTCCTGCGGCCGGTGGAGGCTCGGGCGGAAATCCTTGCGTGCCGCAATCGAGGCGTCCGTTCGGCATTTCCACCGACATGAACATCAGGTTCTTGTACACCGAGACGTCGCCTTGGCCGCCCGGGCACACCATCGAAGTGACCAGCGTGGTCTGCGCGGGATTTGAGATGTCGAAGATATTCATGCCGTAGAAGTTTCCCTGGAACAGGTGGTTGCCCTGGAACGCCAAATCCGAATTCGAGAAAGCAAGTTCCGCGATCACCAACTGCAGGTCTTTCGGAATCTTCATCGCGCCGCCGCCGATGCCGAGCTGGCCGATCAGTTTTTGCACTTTGGGATCGTTGGCGTCCGTGGTACCGAGCTGAAACGCGTCGGGCTTTTTCACCAGCTGCAGGTGCTTCAAGCCCAGCGAGGTTTCGCCCGCGTCATAAAGCCCCGGCGTCAGCTTGTAGCGCGGATCGTTTATGTCCGATCCGGTCATTCCTGGCGGCAGCGGCGGAGCAGGCTGCGCCGCAAAGGGATTCGAGTCGGCGTCCGGCGCTTTCGCTGGCGCCTCCTGCGCAGCTGCGGCAGGTGGGGCAGCCTGACCGGGAATCCGGCCAGGCGCCTGCGCCGCCATCTGGCCGGCACCGGCAAATAAAATCATCGCGGCCACCGCCGCACGCGACGCAAAGCTGGGCATCCGGTTCATCATTTCTCCTTTGACGTTTCCTTCTCCAACATCGACTGCATAATTTTGATCTCGGCGCGCTGCGTGTTGTCCGCATCGGTCGCGAAGTTGAAGATGTCGGCTTCTTGCCCCGCACCCGCCGTATTGAACAGATCCTTGACCATGATCAACGCGCCGTTGTGGTGCTGAATCATGCCGGTCAAGAATAAATGGTCGAACTCGGCGCCCTTCGCGCTGCGCAACGCTTCCATCTGCGCCGGCGTCAGCATCCCCGGCATCAGAGCCATCGGCTTGCCGGACGCATCCATGTCGGACATTCCCGCCATCGTCATCGAATTCGGCTCTCCGCGTGCCGCCAGCCAGCGCTGCATAAACCTGATCTCGTCGGATTGCGAGCTGCTGATCTTCGCGCCGAGCATCCGCAGATCCTTATTCTCAGTGTGCGAAGCGATCAGCGCCGTCATCTCCACCGCCTGCTGATGATGCATGATCATGCCCTGCATGAATTCCACATCTGCGGGCGAACGCGCCGGCAGCGTGCCCTTCGTGGATGGCGGCAGCGTCTTGGTCGGCTTGCCCGGTGCACCCGGCTGCACCACCACGGGCCCCGTGGCGGAACCAGTTTGCTGTGTGTCGCGCAAAGGAAGGGAACTGAACGCCGCGGCGACGCTCGCCGCGAGCAGCACGGCACCGAGCACCGCCGGGACTATTGCAGAAGGGAACTGTCGCGCGCGAGGGCGGCCAAACCAGCGGAACTTCGAATTCAGTGCATGGCTGAACATTTTCGATACTCTCATTTCAAGCGGCCGAGCCCGCCTTTTCGGGCGCACTATGATAGTCCAATTTGGCATGTTTCAATCACTGGAATCGCGGAGCGTCAGGGAAGCGGCAGAATTTTCGCGTTCACCAGGAAGGGATCGTCGAACTCGGTGATGTCGCCCGGTTTCTTTCCAGCGACCGGCTGCAAACGCGCGGAGAGCGGCTTGTGCCATTTTACCGAAAGGCTGGCGACGTCGCCCAGGATGCGTTCCAGTTGTTCCGGCGTCACGTCGCCCGGCAGCGGAATCGTGTCCAGGCCGGTGCCGCACACCGCCGAATACGAAAGCAGGGCATCCATTGAGAGCCGGCCTTCGCTCCAGCGCTGCGCGAGCACCTTATCTTCTAGTATTGGCAGCATCAATCCCGAATAGCCGGCCTGTTTCACCGGAATTGCTTTCAGTGCGCGCGTGATGATTGCCGCCGCGGTGAGCGTTCCGCTGGAACCCAGCGGCGCCCCGAGGAAATTTTCAATCGCACCGCCGATGGAAACGTCCATCAGTGGTGCCGGTGAAAGGTCCAAGCCGCCGTATTTCCATCCGCTGGCGTTGCTGATTTCGGTCGCGGTCCTTGCGATCTGGGCAGCGTAAATGCCCAGAGTATTTTTCAGGCGCTCTTCGGCTTCATTCGGGGATTTCGTCGAAGCGAAAACTTCGCTTACCACGTTTGCGGATTGCAGCCCGACGGCGAACTGTTTTCCTTCGCCGGTGTAATAGGACGCCGGATAAAAAGGCGTGCCGGAGGGAACCAGCGACGCGGCTGTAAAACTGAAATTTCCCTGGCCGTGCAGCGTGTTTGCTTCCAGATATTTAATGACGCCCGCGGCGGCGTGAATGGACTTCCAGTGAATTCCGTCATCTCCCGCGATGAACACCGAGCCTTCCAGCGTTTTTGAATTTGCGATAACTCTTGCCAGAAGCTGCGCTTGGTGCGGATCATCCGCGTCGCTCATCATGGCTGGGCCGATGGAGGCGTCGAATCCCTCTTTCACGGCCAGGGCGTCGTAATCGCGGAAGAAAGCCAGCACCTGCTCGTCCGTCATACCGCGGGTGTATTCTGGAAATGGTTGCGTGGTGATGCGGATCGTCATCACTTCGTAGCCGGATTTTTCGAACGCAGTCTTGGCCTGGCGCAAAAACTTCAGAGCTTCTTGAATTTGCTCCTGGTAATGCGCGCAATCCAGGCGGACAAACGCCGTGATCGCGCGTACTTTTGGTTTCGAAGTTGAATCCGTCGCGCGTGTGGGAACCGCCGCGGTAAAAATCGCGGCGAGCAGGCAGATTACGATGCCCCATGCACTGGCTATCTGGCGCGCCCCGCTCACGAGAACGCCGCGATTCCGGTGATGCGCTCACCGATGATCAATTTATGGATGTCGTGCGTACCTTCGTACGTGAAGACCGATTCCAGGTTGTTCATGTGCCGCATCACGCAGTAATCGTCCACGATTCCATTCGCGCCCAGAATTTCCCGGGCCATGCGGGCTGTCTCGCGCGCCATCCACACGTTGTTCATCTTCAACATCGAAATGTGGGAAGGATGCACGCGTCCCGCATCCTTCAGCTTGCCCACCTGCAGCGCCAGGAATTGCGCCTTGGTGATTTCGGTAATCATCCACACCAATTTTTCCTGTACCAGTTGGTGCGAAGCAATCGGCTTGTTGTCGAATTGTTTGCGCTGCTTGGCGTAACTCAGCGCCGTGTCGTAACACGCCATCGCCGCGCCGATGCCGCCCCAGCCGATGCCGTAGCGCGCCTGATTCAGGCAGGAGAGCGGACCCTTCAGCCCTTCGACACCCGGCAGCAAGTTTGACGCCGGAATTTTACAGTCCGTCATCGCGAGACCCGAAGTCACCGAGGCCCGCAAAGAATATTTTCCGTGCACGTCCCAGGCCTTGTACCCGGGTGTGCCTTTTTCCACCAGGAATCCGCGGATCACTTCGTCCTCGCACTTGGCCCAAATCACGGCCACATCCGCGATCGAGCCGCTGGTGATCCACATTTTTTCGCCGTTCAAGACGTAGTCGCCGCCCTTTTTAACCGCGCGCGTCAGCATCCCCCCGGGGTTCGATCCGAATTGCGGCTCGGTAAGGCCGAAGCACCCGATTGCTTTGCCCTGTTGCAGCAAAGGAAGCCACTTGTCTTTCTGCGCATCCGAACCGAAGGCGTGGATCGGATACATCACTAGCGCCGATTGCACCGAAACAAAACTGCGCAGCCCGGAATCGCCGCGCTCCAGCTCCTGCGTCACCAGGCCGTATTCCACGTTGGACATGCCGGCGCAGCCATAACCCTTCAGGCTCGCGCCAAAAAGACCAAGCTCGGCCATCTGCGGCACCAGTTGCACAGGAAATTTTCCGTCGCGGTTGTATTCCTCGATGATCGGCATGATTTCCGCATCGACAAACTGCCGCGCGGTATTGCGCGCCAGCTTCTCTTCGTCGCTCAGCAGGGAGTCGAAGTCGAGGTAATCAACCCCGGGAAATGATGGCATGGAATGTCTCCTTGAAAAGAGGCTGCGCCTATCGGCAGGTCGCAATTTACAGCGCAGTCCAAACCGCGATTGTATCGAATTCGCGCCACCCCGCGCCAGTCAGTGCCAGCCAGCGCAGCCGGTTAGGTTCCGACGACGCGATTATCCAGAGGTCGGGGATTGGCGGAGATGAATGACTCAATCGCGAAGAACGGTTCTGATTTATGGTCAGGTCAGAATGGCGGAGTATTGGGCCTGTAACCGCTCGGCTGCTCGCTGTTTCGCTCTCCGGTAAGATCGAACCAACCATTCACCAATCGCGAATAACAAAGAAATGAACAGAATGGCGAATAGGTATCGCCTCGCTTCTGTTCCCAGAATCGTGCTATTCAGCCGTTCCCACAAAGGCCCGAGAAGGGCGACCAACAATAGAATAGTGAGCGCGATGGCAACACCCAGCAGCAGAATCGCCAATCGGTCCCACCACGGTCGTTCTTTATTCCAGATCGTCGGAGAAACCCCGACATATCGTTGCGATTGCCCAACCAGTTGCAAATCAGTGAGCGCTTCGGCGAGCGGCAGCGTTCCCGTCACAAGCGACGACACTTCTTGTATTTCTTTCGCTACGCTTTCTTCGGAATCGGACTCGCTCGTGGCGTGGAAGAAGGTCTCGCGATGCGCCAGCACCCAATGGCCACCGGCTTTCAAGCTGATCCCGCGAGGCCACTCCCGTGACAAGATTGTTGCGCAACGGCGAGGCGTAAAGAATTGTTCGATCAGGGCGGTATCCTCTCCCGTCAATGTATAGCGGCTTTCAAACTCGATCTGTCCGGGCAGAGAGACTTTCCTCCACCATCCACGACGCAGGAATGACACCGTGCGAGTCGGTTTCAAATCGAATTTGGGAAACGAACGGTCGCTGAACCGATAGCCCACCCAGTAGAGGTAACTGGTTCGGCCTTTAGAGAGGTGACGAACTTCCTGAAACGAAAAAATCTGGACGTGCGTATTCGGCCACTGCAAGGTGTGAACGATTGAATTGGGATCGATAATTAATTCGCCCGCGAGTTCGTTCTGAAAGGGATTCCCCTGCCCCCAAAATTCGCTGCCCATCGCCTTCGCCGCTCCTCTCAATGCGGCGGCACGCATGTCTCTCGGAGTCTTACGCAGAATTGACGAAAACCTCCACACCCACGTAGCGAAGGCTGCTACTGAGCCCAGGATGAGAAATTCAGTTGCGTCAAAGTGCGTCATCGATGCTTCGGTATCATTGATTGTAGGCGAAATTGGATCGGGTGCGAGCTAACTGGCTTATTATGTGTGGGGAATGCAACATTGCACCTTAGTGCGAATTTAAGCGATCTGCCGAGTTTTCGGCGACAGGAACTAATTCCCAATTCGGGAGTGCTTCGTTAGTGCATCTATCGGAAGCCGATCCGCTTCTCCCGTAAATACTGGCAAACAGTTGTTCCGACGGAAGATGTGCCGGCGCTGCATGTGGTTCTCCAAATTTTCGCCCCGCTCGCCGCTCGTCATCTTTCCACCAACACTTCCAAATTCGTTGCGTCCGGCGTCGCAGAAGCGTAGGATGCACCAACTAACGGTCGAAGCCCCAGCCCAGCTTCGATCTTGATTTGGATGTCAGTCTTCTGCCGGAACGCAGCGCGCCTCGCAATCCGCTCCGGTCAATTAAATCAGCGGTAGAACGTCTCGAAAGTGGTTGGGGTGGGTGCCAGCGATGATACGTCCCCTGCGTCTTTCGGCCCTGTTGGTCCTTGTAGCGTTTGTTTGTTCCGGTCTTGCCCCTGGAGTTCGCAGCGCTGTTCCTCCCCGTACGCCCGTTACTCAAGAGCGCATCGCTACATCCGAACCAGCCACGGCTACAATTCCAGGTCCTCTCCGTTCCTTCTTGCGCATCGCGGGAATCAGCCAGAAGGCCGCTCCCGAAGAGGTTATGCCCCTGCTAGCCCGGAACGTATTTCTGATCGGCTATCAGGGCACCGGCCTCGGCAGCCGCGCCACCGAATTTCTAATTCTGTTGCGGCGCTACGTGCAGCAGGCCAGGGAACTCTCCGATTTGGCGGGGAAGGACGGCGTGATTCGCGTCAGCGGCTGCGCCGACTCTAAACCGTTGCTGGACATCCTCGGCTACCGTGTCACTACGGACTGCGGAAAAAGCAGTGCCTACGTCGCGACCGCCGATCCGCGCCGTGCGTTTCTCACGATTGACTCCGGCTTTCCTCTGCCCGAACTCGAGGCCACGCTGCAGGGCGGCAAACCGTTCGCTTACACCTATGCCAATTCTCAAGTGCCCATCGCTCTAACCGAACGACAATGGGTGGAAGTAAGCAGCGAGGGCGGCCATGAAAGAGATCGGCCAATAATTGACGCGTTGCTGCACGATCCTTCCCTGGCTCGCCTTTACTATGCGTGGGTTCACGTGGATCCAGAAACGCAGACCGCGCTGTTGCATTCACCGGGACTGAAAAAATTGGTCTCACTCGCCGCTCCGCTGGATTTTTACGGAAGCTACATTCGCGTTGAATCCGGACGCGTGGTCGTGCCCGGTGGCGCGAGCGCCGAACCGCAGTGGAAGGATTTGGTGGGCGCCAGCCCCGGCTCCGTCGGCGAATTTGTCCCGCGGCTGCTCTCGAAAGACAACGGCTGGCTCGCGGCCTACTTCGATTCGCTTTCCCGCATCCCGGCGGAGCAGCAAGCGCACTTCGTCGAGCCTGTGCGCATGCGTCATTGCTACGAAGCGCTGCGCGGCAAGACGCTCTCCCCCAGCGCCATGTCTTCGGTGTTTCGGCCGGACCCAACCTTATTGCTTTTGACCACACGAATGCAGTGGGAGCCCAACGGCGACCCGCACGTGCCGGGAAACCTCCAAGCGTGGAAGGCCATTCTCCGGCAGAAGACTAATACCGAGCTTGCACGCGCGTGGAACGTGGAAACCCGAGGCATGAACAATCCGGACGGCCTGCTGGAAACAATGTTCGCCCTTTCCCGCGTGGGCATGGAAGGCACGCCGGCGGAAGCCTATCTGGTACTGAGTGAGATTGACGCCCGGCGTCCGGCAGGGCATCGCTTGAGCGCTCCGACCGTGGAGCTGATGGCCACCAAGTTCGCGCAATTCCGCAATCAGTATTCGATGTTTTCCGAGTTTCCGGAGTTGAGCGATGCTTCCATCGCCGTATTTTTGAACACGGCGGAAGCCCTCAATAAAGTTCCCGATCACACGTTGCGCGGGAACGCCATGGGCATTTTTGAAGCAAACGTCATGCTCTGGCAGATCATGGCTCGTCAGGGCGAAATTCCCATGAGCTCCCGCGATGAGTCCTGGCAGGCGATGATCAAGCCGTTCTCGCATTTTTCCTCGTCGGCGCAGCTCTTCGATGCAGGACGCAGCTCGCTATCGCATCTACTTCGGGCGGCCACCGGCGATCCCAAGGGCTCGCAGGAGGAGATCGTCAATCTGATTGCCGGCCCTCGCCAGACAAATTCCGAAGGCCAGCGAATTCACCGCGAAGTGGCGGAACGGATTCGCGCGGTGCTGGATGATCAGCGCCTGGTTTCGCTCGATACGCTGCTGGCGCTGGGCGATGGCCTGACGCCGACGCCGCAGGGAACCCCCGCGGGCGATACGCTTCTACCGCTCGCCGAGCAACTCGGGGAATTCCAGATGCCGCGGCCGATCTTTACCAATAGTGAGCGGACCACATTCACCGCAGGCTCCTACAACAATCGTCATACCGATTTGGAAATGCGCACGGATATCGCCAAAGTTCTGAAGTCCAAGGCCTCGGGAGTGGAATTGGAACAAGCGAAGGGGCAACTGGTTCCATTCTTTCGCGATACGCTCGTCGGTTTCAGCTACGCCTATTACGAGCCGCCCGGCGCGCAAGCTCTGCACAACAACCCGCTGCTCATCCGTTCGCACGATTTCTCGGGCGAGACGGTGATGGGCACAGAAGAATCGCTCTGGCAAACTCCGCGCTTGTTTGGCGCGGGCTCTCCCGCCGGCGGCGGCGCCCATCTGGTGGGATCGCTCGCCGACTTGCCCTATGTGCTAGCGCAAATGGAAGAGGACTTTATTGCCCCCGAAAACGTTCAGGCGCTGATCTGGACGGACCTGGTGCCCTCCGTTTTGACCAACGCCGTTTTGCCGCGCTGGTGGAACGTCAGCCGGAACGAACTTCACGCCGTCGCGCTCTATCAGCGCGCGGGAGAAGAAATCCTCGCAGCGTCCGTGCAAAATGATGACCTGCGCGCGAAAGCGATCAGCATTCTATCCGACCGCATGATTCCGCAGCGAGCGGCCGAGTTGGACGGTGCTCTGCGCGCTGGGCACTTGCCGGAAGTTTCAGCGCACGTCACGCCGGCCGATACGTTTTATTTGACCGCGGAATTTCGCCACAGATTTCCGGACGATACCCGCGACTGGGGAATGGCGGGACGTGAACTGCAGGAATTATCGCAGCAGCATCCGGCGGAGCTGACCTGGACGCGCTTGTCGCAGGATTTCGGCGTGCCGCATCCGGTGCTCGCGCGCTCTTACGCGTCTGAATTGCTGAACGTCAGGCCGTTTCCCATGTTCCAGGGCTATTCCAGCCGCTTGCTGGCCGAGACGTGGGACTCGACGAATCTGTATTGGGCGCGCCTGGCCGATGAAATGGGTTACGCGCCTGTCACTCTGAATCGCCTGGCGCCCGAACTAACCGGCCGCATGGTCGCGAAAATTTTCGCCACGGACTTGAACGATTGGCCCGCGATTCTGCGCGCCATGCGTGAAACGGGCGAAGAATTTCGCCAGGGCAAGATTAGTTCGCTGCCCGCGAGCTTTGGCAATCCTCAGCCCTAGAAACTTTGCGGCGCCGCCGCGGCCATTCAGGGTTCGCCCGGCTCGCCCTGTGGAATTTTGGTAAGAAACAACATCGAGGCCCGTCATGCTCAAAAGACTCACTGTAGCACTGGTTCTCTTCGCAGCTCTCTCCGTTTTTGTTGGTCCCGCTCCCGTCGCGCAGGAAAGCGGGCCGCCGCGCATCAATGTCACCGTGGATTTGGTGCAGCTGAACGTCGCGGTGACGGACAATAAGGGGAAATACGTCACCGGCCTGCACCCGCAGGACTTCATCGTCGCCGAGGATGGCATCCCCGAAGACATCGCGACCTACGGAGAAGGCAACGAATCCGCGCGCTCGTTGCTGACCAGCGCGTCGTCCGGGGCAAAGTCGCCTGACGCTCCCTCCGAGCAGCAAAAGGATTCCGGCGCGAGCGTGTCCGGTAGCGAGCTCACTTCGCTAGTATCAGGCGCCAACGTTTTCGTGCTTTTCGACACCAGCAACTACATGTATCGCGGCTTCGTATTCGCGCAGGATGCGATCGCCGATTTCGTGCGCTCGCTCGAAGGAGCGGACAAGGTGGCCTTTTATTCCTACAGCCGCGACCTTTCCCGCGCCTCGCTGCTCACCGCCGATCGCGCGCAGGTTCTGCGTGCCGCACGCACCACCGTAGCCGGCGACGATGCGGCGCTTTATAACTGCTTGCTGCTCACCGTGCAGGACGCCGCCCACTTTACCGGGCGAAAAGTGATCGTGGTCTTCTCGAACGGCCCCGACAACTACAGCATGGTCCCGCCCGAGGACGTGGCCGAGCTGGCGCAATCCACCGGAACGACGATCTATATGGTGAGCACGCAGGAAGCCCACCTGGAGCCGATTTCGAACGCCGTATTTCAACGCATGACCGCTGCAACGGGGGGCAAAGTCTATTTCGCGAGAAACTGGAAGGACGAGCAGAATGCCTTCGCCTCCATCCGCGACGATCTGGCCCATCTTTATTCGCTGAGTTACTACCCCAAGCCGAATCCAAACCGCGGCTGGCGGACCATCTCCGTAAGACTCGCGAACGACCAGCATAAGCACTACCACATACGCACGCGCGACGGCTATCGCCTGCAACGCTCCCACTTATCCGCGGAATACGTCCCACCCACTCCTCCCGAAGCAACCGCAAAATTGCCGTAGCTTGTGCGCGTCAGCGATCTCATCGCTAGCCACGGCTTCGTGTTGTCGTTTAGCCATCTGCTTCGTCGTCCGAACGCAAGCTGGCGGCACACTGTGTTAAAAACGAAGACACCCTTCCCGTTTGGCCGGCCGTGCTTTCCTTCGTGACCGTCCGCGCCCCAACGCAGTTTCCTATTAGAGGTGCGAGCGATGTTTCAACTCGTCTATGCCAGTTCCGCTTTGCAGCCGTTCACCGAGCGCGAGCTTCTGGACCTTTTGCAGAAAGCGCGCCAAAAAAATACCAAACTCGGCGTGACAGGAATGCTGCTCTACAAGGATGGCAATTTCCTGCAGACTCTCGAAGGCGAGCAGCAGGTCGTAACCGAGCTCGTCAAAACCATCGAACTTGATCCCAGACACAAAGGAGTTCTCGTCCTGCTGCGCCGCACCTCGGAGCAGCGCGACTTTCCAGACTGGTCCATGGGATTCCGTGACCTGGCGAACCAGGATGCTGCGAACATGCCTGGCTACTCCGGTTTCATGAATACTCCGCTCATTGGCGCTGAATTCTCACAGGATCCGAATCGCTGCATGAAACTTCTCCTTCTGTTCAAAAAAAACATGTGACCCTCGCATAGGTTGGCCGACGAATCATCGCAGAGTCGAATCACCGTGAGAGAGTGCCCGACCTTTCCATTATCTGAGGGCGGGGCTTTTTTGCTTCGAGGGTTTGAATTTGTGGCAGTGCCCCGCCTGGAAAATTGTAGTATGTTACGAAGTCCATGGACCAGACGCAGACCAGCCAACGCGCGGCGCTCGGCTCGATCGTCATTGTCAGTGCCGCGGCGGTATCTTTTCTGCTGTGGCTGCTCTATTTGCATCGGGCGCCCACGCAGTTCGCGGGCAGGTTTGTCTTTTTGCCGGCGCTGAATGCGGTTCTGAATGGGTTGAGCGCCATCGCCTTGTGCACCGGCCTCTACTTCATAAAAAAACGCGACCGCAAAGCCCATCGCGCCAGCATGCTGCTCGCCTTCGGTTTCTCATCGCTCTTCCTGGTCAGCTATATCGTCAATCACGCGCTGCACGGAGATACGCGTTTCCCGGCAGGCCACGCCACGATTCGCGCGATTTACCTCGTGATTCTCGCCAGTCACATTACGCTTTCGATCGTGGCGCTGCCTCTGGTGCTCATCACCTTCTTCTTTTCACTCAGCGGCCGCTTCCCGCAGCACAAACGCATCGCGCGCTACACGTTCCCGATCTGGCTATACGTCTCGGTCACCGGCGTGGTGGTTTTCGCGCTGCTGCAGTCTTACGCGTATTGATCCGTCACACAGAGTCAGACATCCGCCAGGCATCTCGAGCCCTAGTGTATACTCGCGCGAAAAGTAGCAGCACGCGGCAGGGAGGTGCGCGATGAAGCGCCCGGCGGGTGTCACGGTATCGGCAGTGGTGGTCTTCGTCGGCTGTGGCCTGACGCTGCTTGCAGCCGCCTTGATGCTCCTCGGCTTCGCGGTGACGCCCGCAGACAACATGCCCGCGTTCACGCGCGACGCCGGGCTGGTCATGTCTCTGTTTATGCTGGGGTTCGCGGCGTGGGGCATTGCCACCGGCATCAATCTGCTGCACGTGCGCGAATGGGCCAGAATTTCCATGATTGTTTTCAGCGGCCTGCTTCTGGTGATGGCTATGCCAGGCCTGCTCATGATGCTGGTGATGCCGTTGCCAACTCCGCCGGTGCCTGCGGTGCCAAACGGCGAACCGATTCCCCCGCTGGAGCATTTGATGACTGCGGTGCGCGTCGTCATGGCGGTGTTCTACGCGCTGCTGGCGCTGTTAGGCGGCTGGTGGCTGTATTTCTTCAATTCGCGGCCCATCAGAGAACAATTTCGCGGCGCAGGAACGGCGGCATCCACTTGGGCGTCCGACGCGCTCGCGCCCACGGCACTGCCCGGCTCGCCAAAAAGGCCGTTAAGCATCACCCTCATCGCTTACCTCGCGCTGCTTGGAGCTTGCATGGTTCCGTTCCTGCGTGTGTTCAACATGCCTGTCAACTTCCTGGGATTCTATTTTACTGGCGCTCAAGCCTCGTTGATCGTAATCGGCTACATGTCCGCCCAGTTTCTAATGGGCTACGGCCTGCTGAAGCTGGAAAAGTGGGGCCGCAGCCTGGCCATTTACTATTTCAATTTCGCAATCTTCAATTCGATCATTTCCGTAATCCTTCCCGGCGCGCAAGCGCGTTATCAAGAAGCCACAGCTGCGATGCAAAGCTCCATGGGGCTGCCGCCAAGCCAGTTCCAGGTTCCCATCTGGTTCACCCTCGTGTTCTCGCTCCCGGCAATCGTCATTCAGTTGTGGTTTGTAGTCACCCGGCGGCAGGCGTTTGAAGGTCCGCACAGCTCGCTCGCCTCGCGCTAAGCGTCCTGGAACTCGATGCGCGCGGCTGGCATAACCCCACGCGTTCGACGTAGAATGGAGCGAATCGTGTTTCTCTTTCCGCGATGCAAATAGGCCGTAAAGCGTTGACGGAAGCGGGACTCGATGCGATAATCGCGGCCTTTGCTTGAGCCTAGAAGTGTGTCCCGGAGCGGCTCGCCGCAATCCCGGGCAACAGTGCGACAAACGACACAAGCAACACACACGATACAAACGGGGCAAACGTATTCGTAAGCTTTCCTAACGATGGAAATCCTGCGCCAGCTCGGTGACCTATTTCTTCAAGCTGTGCCTACGGTCATCATCGTTTTCCTTTTTTATCTCTTCATGCGCTGGGCTTTTTTCACGCCCATTCAAAAAGCCATGGCGGAGCGCAGCGCGAAAATCGAAGGCGCGCGCGCTGAAGCCGCGGCCGTGGAAGCCGCCGCGAGGCAGGATCTGGAAAATTACAACGCAGCTCTGCGCAAAGCGCAGGGGGAGATTTACGTCGAGCAGGAAGAAGCTCGTCAGGCCGTGCTGGACGAGCGCGCCAAGAATCTGAAAGCGCAGCGCTCGCTGGCGCGCAAGGAAGTTGACGAGGCCAAGAAGCGTATCGAACTCGAGCTCACTGATGCCCGCAAAGAAGTCGAGCGCCAGACCCCGGAGCTGGCCGGCGCAATCGCGCGCGGGATCCTGGAAGGCAGCAATTCTCCAGGCGGCGGGGCGAGCCGATGAGTTCGCAAGCCATGCGCGTTATAAAGTCCGCCGCCCGCGCGCTCTGCTTCCTGGTTGTTTTTCTGGCACTCGCCGCCGCGTCGGCATTTGCGCAGGACGGCGAAGCTTCGCCCGCGGATTCCACCACCGGCTGGGTTTTTCGCTGGCTGAACTTCGCGCTGGTCTTTGGAGCGATCGCCTATTGCATCGTGAAGTATGCCGCGCCGGCCTTTCGCTCGCAAGCCGAAGAAATCTCCCGGAAAATCGCGGAGGGCGCGCGCGCCCGTGAAGCAGCCGAGCGCCAGCGCCGCGAAATCAAGACCAAGCTCGAAGGTCTCGAGCGCGACATTGAGCAATTGCGCGTGGATGCCAAGCGCGACGCGGAGGCAGAAGCCCAGCGCCTGCGCGACTTGGGCCGCGCCGAAGCGGAAAAAATCGAACAAGCCGCGCGCGCCGAAATTGACGCAGCGGGCCGCGCCGGCCGCATGGAACTGAAAGCGCTGGGCGCTCGCCTCGCGGTGGAACGCGCGGAAGTATTGCTCAAGCAGGAACTGGCGCCCAAATCCGAAGCCGCGCTGCTGCGCACTTTCATCGCCGAGCTTGAGAGGAGCGTCAGTTGAGCGCCGTTGCCGAACGCTACGCTGCGGCGCTGGCCGATGTGGCGCTGGAACGCAAGAGCGGCGAAGCTGTGCGCAAGGACCTAGCCGCGTTCGTCGAAACTTTTCTTGCTTCGGCCGATCTGCGCAACGCGCTCGAAAGCCCTGCGGTGGACGGCGCGGTGAAGAACAAAGTCATCACCGCGATTGGCGCCAAGATGGGCCTGAACGATGCGGTCCGCAATTTCGTGTGCCTGATCGTGGATCATCGCCGCACGCATCTGTTTCACGAGATTTTGCAGGTCTTCGGCACGGAGCTCAACAAACGGCTGGGAATCGCGGAAGCCGAAGTCACTACGGCGCACGTGCTCAGCGACGCGGAGAAAAAGGAATTGCTCTCCGTACTGCAACGCCGCACCGGAAAAAAGATCGAAGCGCGCTTTGCCGAAGACGCAAACCTGCTGGGCGGCGCCGTGGTGCGCGTCGGCTCCACCGTTTACGACGGCTCGGTGCGCGAGCAATTGAATCGCTTGCGCGAACAATTGGAAGCGGAATAACAAAGGCAGCAGGACGCCGCAAAGCGCGCGAATGCGCTGGCGTCACACGGTCACTAGAACACAGGAGTCAGGATGGCCAACATCAAAGCGGATGAAATAACCAAGATCCTGCGCGAGCAGATCGAAAACTATCAGCAGACCCTCGCCGTCGAAGAAGTCGGCACCGTGATCTCGGTCGGCGACGGCATCGCGCGCATCCACGGCCTCGACAAGTGCATGGCCGGCGAAATGATCGAGTTCCCGCACGATGTTTTCGGAATCGCGCTGAACCTCGAGGAAGATCAGGTCGGCGCCGTGCTCCTCGGCGATTACACCGAAATCAGAGAAGGCGACACCGTCAAGCGCACCGGCAAAATCATGTCCGTGCCGGTGGGCGATGGCATGATCGGCCGCGTCGTGGACGCGCTGGGTAATCCGATTGACGACAAGGGGCCGATCCAATCCACGCAACGCAATCCGCTCGAACGTCTGGCGCCGGGCGTCGTGGACCGCCAGCCCGTGCGCGAGCCCATTCAGACCGGCATCAAGTCCATCGACGCGATGATCCCCATCGGCCGCGGCCAGCGCGAGCTAATCATCGGCGACCGCCAGATCGGAAAAACCGCCATCATCATCGATACGATTCTGAACCAGCGCGGCGGCGACATGATTTGCATCTACTGCGCCATCGGTCAGAAACGCTCCACGGTCGCGCAAGTGATCAAGACGCTCACCGATTACGGCGCGATGGAGCACAGCATTGTGGTCGCCGCCACCGCTTCGGAATCCGCGTCCATGCAATACATCGCGCCATTTGCCGCCTGCGCGATCGGCGAATATTTCCGCGACACCAAACGCCACGCCATCTGCTTCTACGACGATCTTTCCAAACACGCGCAGTCCTATCGCGAAATTTCGCTGCTGCTGCGCCGCCCGCCCGGCCGCGAAGCTTTCCCGGGAGACGTTTTCTTCCTGCATTCGCGCCTGCTGGAACGCGCCGCGAAATTGAACGACACGCTCGGTGCGGGCTCGCTCACCGCGCTGCCAGTGATTGAAACGCAGGCCGGCGATATTTCCGCCTACATTCCGACGAACGTGATTTCCATTACTGACGGCCAGATTTTCCTGGAAGCCGACCTCTTCAACAGCGGCATCCGCCCCGCCGTGAACGCGGGCATTTCCGTCAGTCGCGTCGGCGGTAATGCGCAAATCAAAGCCATGCGCCAGGTAGCAGGCACCCTGCGCCTGGACCTCGCGCAATATCGCGACCTCGCCGCCTTCGCGCAGTTCGGCACCGAGCAGCTCGACAAAGCTACCCAGGCGCAACTCGCCCGCGGCCAGCGCTTGATGGAAATTTTGAAACAGGATCAGTATCAGCCAGTCTCCGTCGAAAATCAGGTGCTGATTATTTTCGCCGCTTCCAACAAATATCTCGACGATCTGCCGGTTTCCGAGTGTCGCCGTTTCGAAGCTGAGCTGTATCCCTTCATCGAAACGAACTACAGCGGCCTGCTGAAATCGCTGCGCGAAAAGAAAGCGTTCGACGACACCAACAGGGCCGAAGCGAAAAAGGCGCTGGACGCTTTCAAAGAGCGCTTCAAGACCACCCTCAAGGCCGCTCCTGCGGTTGCGGCGCAGGCGAAGTAGTCCCGTTCCATGCCCACACTTCTCGATTATCGCCGCCGCATTCGCTCCGTGAAGAGCACGCAGCAGATCACGCGCGCGATGAAGTTCGTCGCCGCTGCGAAATTACGCCGCGCGCAGGAAGGCGTGTTTGCGGCGCGTCCCTATGCCAAGGAAATTCTTCGCGTGCTGCGTTCCGCGGCCGCACGCATGGAATATCCGGCGCATGCTCTGCTGCAGCGGCGCCCAGAGGAGAAAATTCTGGTAATGGTTCTCACCGGCGATCGCGCCCTCGCCGGAGCATTCAACTCCAACGTCCTGCGCCATGCCACGGAATTCATACGCGAGCATCACGCGCAGAAGCTGGAGTTGATCGTTGTCGGCAAGAAAGGCCGCGACACGCTGCGCAAGCGCGGCTTTTCCTTCGTCGCGGAATATCTGGACGTCTCCGCGAAAGTCGAGTTTTCCAAAGCCAAGGAAATCGCGGCCCGAGTCGCCGAGCTTTACACCAGCGGCGAAGTGGATGCGGTTTACGCCATCTACAATGAGTTCAAAAACGTGATGGTGCAGAATCTGCGCGCCGAAAAACTGCTGCCCGTAGATCCTGAAGTCGTCCGGAAATCGCCGGAAGGCGAAGAACTCATCGCCCATCACGCCGCCCCCGGCGGCTTGCTGCCCACCGAGCCTGCGCCCGGGGGCCACGGCCGCCTGGTGGATTACATTTACGAACAACCAGTCGAGCAAATTTTCGCGGGTCTGGTCCCGCGCTACCTCGAAGGCGAAATTTTCCGCATCCTGCTGGAATCCGCCGCCGCCGAACACGCGGCGCGTATGACGGCGATGGATGCAGCAACAAGAAACGCCTCCGAGCTGATCGAAAAGCTAACGCTGCGCATGAACAACATTCGTCAGGCAGCGATCACCAAGGAAATTATCGAAATCGTAAGCGGAGCAGCGTCGGCAACGTCGTGACCGGCGTCGGCGCGCGAATCGCGAAAGGCTCGTCATTACTCACGCTCTCAGAGGGAGAACGATCAACATGGCAACGAACGAACAAAAAACTGGACACATAGTAGAAGTGATCGGGCCCGTCGTCGATGTCCAGTTTGAAGAGGGCCATCTTCCTTTCATTAACAACGCCGTGCGGATCACCAGCGAAGGTTTTAACAATCCTGAGCCGCTGGATATCGTCGCCGAAGTAGCCCAGCACCTTGGCGAAGGGCGCGTCCGCTGCGTCGCGATGAAGCCTACCGAAGGTCTGGTGCGCGGCATGAAAGCGCTTGATCTCGGCGAGCCTATTTCCGTTCCAGTAGGCCGCGGCGTGCTCGGCCGCGTGCTCAATGTTCTCGGCGACCCGGTAGATAATCTCGGCCCCGTGAAATACGAAAAGCGTTATCCGATTCACCGCCCGGCGCCACTGCTCGAAGATCAGTCCACCACGCTCGAAATGTTCGAGACCGGCATCAAGGTTGTGGACCTCACCGAGCCATACCTGAAGGGCGGAAAGATCGGCCTGTTCGGCGGTGCGGGCGTAGGCAAGACCGTGCTGATTCAGGAGCTGATCCACAACGTCGCGATGAAGCACGGCGGCGTTTCCGTATTCTCTGGCGTCGGCGAACGCACCCGCGAAGGCAACGACCTCTGGCTGGAAATGCAGGAATCCGGCGTAATCGTCCCGGGCAATTCCGAAAAATCGCGCTGCGCCCTGATCTACGGGCAAATGACCGAACCACCCGGCGCCCGCCTGCGCGTCGGCTTGACCGGGCTGACCGTAGCGGAATATTTCCGCGACGAAGAAAAGCTGGACGTGCTGCTCTTCATCGATAATATTTTCCGCTTCGTGCAAGCCGGCTCGGAAGTTTCCGCGCTGCTCGGACGCATGCCCTCCGCCGTCGGCTATCAGCCGAACCTCAACACCGAAATCGGCGAACTCCAGGAGCGCATCACCTCCACGAAAAATGGCTCGATCACCTCCGTGCAAGCCATTTACGTTCCGGCGGACGATTACACCGATCCGGCCCCCGCGGCCACTTTCGCGCACCTGGACGCCACCACCAACCTGAGCCGCCAGATCGTCGAACGCGGAATTTATCCCGCCGTCGATCCACTCGCGAGCTTTTCGCGCATTTTGGATCCGCGTATCGTCGGGCAGGAACATTACAACGTCGCCCGCTCCGTGAAAGCGGTTCTGCAACGCTACAAGGAACTGCAGGACATCATCGCGATTCTGGGCATCGAAGAACTTTCCGACGACGACAAGCAAACCGTCACCCGCGCGCGCAAAATCGAAAAATTCCTGTCGCAACCGATGTTCGTCGCCGAACAATTCACCGGCTTGGCAGGGAAGTACGTGAAGATCGAAGACACCGTGCGCGGCTTCAAGGAAATCGTTGAAGGCAAGCACGACGATTTGCCCGAACAGGCTTTCTACATGGTCGGCACCGTCGAGGAAGTCCGCGAAAAAGCGGAAAAGATGGCAGCAGGAGCGGCGGCATAGTCGACGCGCGCAAGCGCAACGACCCAAGCGAAGCGACGTAAATGGCAACGCTACCAGAAAAAATCGAGCTGCAAGTGGTGACGCCCGAGCGCCACATTCTCAGCGAAGACGTTGACTCGCTCGAAATGCCCGGCAAAGACGGCTACCTCGGCATTCTCCCCGGCCACGCGCCGCTGATCACCGAGCTAGGCGTCGGAGTCCTCACGTACCACAAGGGCGGCCAAACGCGTTACCTCACGGTGATGTACGGTTTCGCCGAAGTGCTGCCGGATCGCGTGATCGTCCTGGCGGAAGTCTCCGAGCGCGCCGAAGAAATTGACGTCGCCCGCGCCACCGCCGCGCTGGAGCGCGCCAAAGCCGACACGCCGAAGGCTGGTTCGACCGAAGCCGATTGGGATGTCGCAAACGCTGCGATCGAACGCGCCAACGCGCGCTTGCAGGCGGCTACAAAGGCGGGTTCAGGTTCTGGCGGAGCGGGCGCCGCCAGTAGAGCCATGCAGCACGCGGCCGCCTAGCTCCTATGTGCCTTGTTTACTTTTGGATATCCCCGCATCCCCGGGCTTGACGAGCGCATCTTATAGCTATGGTACAAATGTAGTAGAAGGGGCGTATGTCAGACATTGTTGTGTATTCAACTTCCTGGTGCTGCGATTGCCGCCGGGCCAAATGTTTTCTGCGCGAACGCGGCATTCCTTACCGCGAAGTCAATATTGACGACGACTCCGCCGCCGAAGCCATTGTGCTGCAGGTCAACAACGGCAAGCGCAAAGTCCCCATGATCGGCATCGAAGGCCGCTACTTCTCCCTGAGCCCTTTCGATCCCTACAAATTCGCCGAAGAACTGAAAATCCCGCTGAACAAGTAACCTGCACTCACGACTTCTGTGAATTCCAAAAATCGAGATAGACGCCCGTAATCAACTGCGTCACCGCTTCGTGAATTGCGGCATTCGGCAGCGGTGATTTCTGCTGCGCGGCGTACGTCTCGGCCTGCAGTTCCTTTCCCGTTGCTTCGATTTCGCTGAGCTTGTACTTCCCGTTCCGGATGGCGACGAGTAATTCCACTCGGGGATTCGGCAGCGTGATCTTTCCGTCCTCCATATATTCCTTTGCTTCGAGGTAGAGTCGAATCACATGCATCGCGTACTTCGTGTCGTATCCGTGCGCTTCCTCTAGCGCCGCGCGATGAATATTCTTCTGTCCCTTCCGACCGAGCAATCGATCCATTTGATCGTCGGCGAATTTTATGAACGGAGTCAGGTGCTGCCTGGATGCGAATCCATTGCTATTCTCGCGAATCGTTTGCCACCACTTCGTGGAAAACTGTTCTGCTACAAACACAAAGTGCAGCGCTGAAGGATTCCCCTTAGCCGCCACGCCCGCCCACTTCCGCAGCGAATAGAGACACACGTCTACGTCCTGTGGACCGTTGCCGCCTTCCTTGCCTCCGGTCGTAAAGACAAAGTGTTCATCGCGATCCAGGCCAATCATCTTTTCTGGCGGCTCGATGAACACCCCGTACCAATCGGTATCGTCGGTTCCGTCAATCTTTGCTCCGTGCAGCTGAGAACCGCCGATGAAAGCTTGAATCAAATTGTTTGGGTAAGGGAAACCGTACTACATGAAGTTGGGGGCGGTCGAGTTCACCTGAAAAATCTCCCTTCGAGTAAAGAAGGGTTGCTGAGCTACGTCAATCCCACGCCGCGCGTCATCACTCCGGCCACATGCAGGTCCGGCGTAAGCACCACCAAATCCGCATCGCCGCCAATCGCCAAAATTCCTTTTTTCCCTGCTAAACCTAGCCGCCGCGCCGGCAAAATCGTCGCCATGCGCAGCGCATCCGGAAACGGCACGCCCACCTCGACCATAAACCGCAGCGCGCGGTCCAGCGTCAGCGTGCTGCCAGCCAAATTGCCTTCGGAATTCCGGACCACGCCGCCCTTCACCGTGACCTCAAAATTTCCCAGCCGGTAATTTCCGTCGCGCATTCCTGTCGCGGACGTCCCGTCGCTTACCAGCAATATGGTGTCGAATCCTTTCGTCCCCACCAGCACCTGAATCGCCGGCCCCGCCACGTGGACACCATCCGCGATGATTTCCGCGGTTATGTCCGTGTCCGTCATGATCGCGCTGATCACGCCCGGATCGCGATGCGTGAACGGGCGCATCGCATTGAAGACATGCACCGCGTGCCGCGCTCCCGCTTTAAACGCCGCGCGCGCCTGATCGTAATCCGCATCCGTGTGTCCCACGGCAACGACCAGCCCGTCGGCCACCGCCCGCGCAATCAATTGCAAAGCGCCAGGGATTTCCGGCGCCACCGTGACGATCTTCACCAAACCATCCGCGGCAGCGCGAAATTTCTCCAGCACATCAATCGAAGGCAGCGCAATGGATTCTGGCGGATGCACTCCGCGCCGCGCCTTATTGATGAACGGCCCCTCCAGATGAATCCCCACGATCTCGGCCGCAGCCCGCGTATTGTCTTCCGCCTTCTCATGGCTGCGCACGTACTGCGCGATCCCTTCCAAACTGTGACAAGTCTCATCGACCGGCGCGGTCACTGTGGTCGCAACGATGGACGTTGTTCCAAAGCGCGCCACGGTCGACGTGACCGCATCCAGCGCCTCAGGAGTGGCCTCCATCACATCGTGCCCGCCCGCGCCGTGAATATGCACATCCACAAACCCGGGAACCACCGTCATTCCCGCCGCCACATAATCCTGCGCGCCAGGCGGAATATGCACTTCGTCGCGATTACCGATGGCGGTAATGCGTCCGCCTTCGACTACGATCACATTGTCCAGGAGCTCTTCTTGCGGCGTCAGGATGCGCCCTGCGTAGATTGCGATAGCCGTCATAGCCCGTCCATGCTACTTGAAGTGAGCTCGAAAATCAGCGCCCAGCCTTGCATCCTTTTCCTAGTCCGATACAATCATGGGGCGCAACTTATTGGGAGGAATTGGATGTCTTACGACAAGAGGTACGTAGCACAGAAACGCCAGCGCCGCCGCCGCAAGACCGCGAAGGCGAAGGTGAAGCTGTACGAGCAAGGCAAACTGCCGCACGACAAGCTCCCCGCACTGGCCAAGAAGTTCCTGAGCCGCAAAAATCGCGCTCTGAAAAAAGCCGAATAAACAAAAAAAGAGGGGCGCCCGTGGGAGCGCCCCTCTTTTTGCTGCGGTGATGCGAGTCAGACCCGCCAAGGCGTGGCTCGTTTCATCGTAATGCGTTAGTTGCCGCCGGAAGTAGCAGCCTGCGCGTGCGTTGAATTCGCCTTCGGCACGCTCAAGTATCCGGTGATCTTGTCCTTGCCTACCTGGTTCACCACGAACTCCAGTGGAGCGCGTGCGCCCGATTCGAAGAAGTAAAGCGGCTCATTGGCCGTCAGGTTCTTCTTGTCATGGCGCTGGTCGTCAACAAAGATCGTGACGCCGTACTGGCTCTTCTTCAGGTTCGTAGCGTGCAGTTCCACCATCAGGTTGCCGACTTTCTCGCGCGAGTTCTTCTTGTCGATCGTGAACTCGTAGTAATCGCGCTCGCCGAGCCGACGAAGTTCTTCCACTTCGTCGTGGTTGCGCGCGATCAACGTGCCGAATTCGCCCCGGGCCATCTGCAAGTTGTTCTTCGTGGCATCGAGGTCGGTCTTCACGCCGTTGACGTCCGTTCCGATCTTGTTGACGTCATCAACGCTCGCCTTCGTCGCGAGTTGCGCATTCGTCTGGTTCTGCATCTCCGCCAATTCCTTAGCGTCGTCTTCCTTGATCTTCTTGGCCTGAGAGCGCGCCTTGGAAAGCTCACCTTCGGTCAGCTTCATCTTGTCGGTCACCACGCTCAATTCGCCCTGGAGCTGCGCGTTGGTGTCTTCCGCCTTCGCCAGGCGCTGGCTGATCACGTCGTCGTTCTGCTTGAACTGTTGCGTCTGTGACGCCAAAGACTGCTCGAGCTCTTTCGAGCGCGTGGATGCGGTCCAGCCTGCACCGAGCGCTACCAGTGAGACTACCGCGAGAGCAACCACAACGATTCCCACCCAGCGCGGCGCGGTGGCTTCGTCTGCGATCACTACGTCCTGTCGTTCTTCACTCATGTTTTTCGCTCCTCCGGAAATCCCTTGCGGGCTAGGGAAGTGCAAGCCAAGAACCAAAGTGGGACACCACGCCAGCCGTCCATAAGTCAATGAAACTAAGAGAGTTATTGTATCGCGTAGCGCACGCGAGCGGCGCTTCGCAAGCTTTCGCCCCGGCAAATTTTACGTCCCAGTAACATTTCTGCGTGGTGGAGGAAAACAGGCACTACGAAGTGGGAAGGTGTCGCGGAAGTACTAGCGCCAGGACGGAGGATCGGATTTTGCCGTCGGATTTGTAGCGGCCGCCTGCCGTTCAGGCGGGCGTCTTTGACCTTGAACTTGTAGCGGCCAGCTTTAGCTGGGAGCTTTTCACTTTGTTGTTAAACATGTCGCGCCGGGTCCCGCAAAACAGTACCGGGCAGTCCTCGTCTCAGATTCTCTCTCTGCGTCCTCTGCGCAGCTGCGGTAGCGTTGCCTTTCAATTCGCTGCTAGTAGCGCGTAATCGTCATATTCCGCAATTCCGCAATCCGATCCGAAAGCGGCGGATGCGTGCTGAACAACCCCGAAAACAATGTCCCGGCCGACAACGGCTGCACGATGCACAACGCCGAAGTGGACTGCGGAATATCCATGGGAATCTTCTTGTTGTAAGCGCCCAATTTTTCCAGCGCGCTGATCAATCCATTCGCATGACCGATCATCTGCACGCCCGAAGCGTCCGCCTGATACTCGCGCTGCCGCGAAATCCCCAGCTGCAGCAACAAAGCCGCAAACGGCGCGAGAATCGCCATTAGCAGCACGCCAATTCCGCCGCTGCGATTCCGCCCTCCGCCGCCATAACCGCCGAACATCAGTCCCCAGCGCCCCACGTGCCCGATGAATGTAATCGCGCCGGCCAACGTCGCCGCAATCGACGAAGTCAGTATGTCGTAATTCCGCCCATGCGATAGCTCGTGCGCGATCACGCCTTCCAGCTCGTCATCATTCATGATTTCCATCAGCCCTTGCGTGACTGCCACCGACGCGTGGCTCGGATTGCGCCCTGTGGCAAACGCGTTCGGCGCCGCCTGCGGGATCATATAAAGCTTGGGCATCGGCAAATTCGCCTTGGCCGCGAGGCGCTCCATCACTGCATACAATCGCGGCGATTCCTCGCGGCTGATCGGCACAGCCCCGCTGGATTTCAGCGCGATCTTGTCCGAGAAAAAATACGCGCCGCCGTTCATCAGCACCGCAAGCACCAGCGCGATCGTCATGCCATTCGATCCGCCAATCGCCTCGCCAATAAATAGCAACAACAGCGTCAATGCTGTCAGCAGAAATGCAGTCTTCAGAGTCTTCATTGGTATTCAGCCTTGCCGCCGGAAAAAATGAATCAGGCGGCGCCCACCTTCGCGGCCTTCCGCGAAAATTTCATCTCGCCCGACTTCGCATCCACATCCACGTTCACATCATCGCCCGGATGCACTTCGCCATCGAGAATCTTCATCGCCAACGGATCTTGTATCAGCCGCTGGATCGCTCGCTTCATCGGCCGCGCGCCATAAGCCGGATCGTATCCCTCGGCAAACAACAGAGTCTTCGCCGCCGCCGTCAGGTGCAGCTTGATTTGACGCTCGCCCAACCGCTTCACCAGGTGCTGCATCTGCAGGTCGATGATGTGCTCGATCTGATCCTTGCCCAGCGGACGGAACAGCACGATGTCATCGATGCGGTTCAAGAATTCCGGACGGAAAATCTCGCGCAGCGCTGCCATCGCCTGCTCGCGCGCCTTTTTAGGCTCGTTTTCGATCAAATCGAAAATCGCGGTCGAGCCTACGTTCGAAGTCATGATGATCACCGTGTTGCGAAAATCCACGGTGCGGCCTTGGCCGTCCGTCAGCCGGCCATCATCCAGTATTTGCAGCAGCACATTGAAAACGTCCGGGTGCGCCTTCTCGATCTCATCCAGCAGCACCACGGAATACGGGCGCCGCCGCACCTGCTCGGTCAATTGCCCGCCCTCGTCGTAGCCCACGTATCCCGGAGGCGCGCCGATCATCCGCGACACGGAATGTTTCTCCATGTACTCAGACATATCCAGCCGCACGATCGCGCGTTCGTCATCAAACAGAAATTCCGCCACCGCTCGCGCCAGTTCCGTCTTTCCGACGCCGGTCGGTCCCAGAAATAGGAACGACCCGATCGGCCGGTTCGGATCGCTCAGTCCCGACCGGCTGCGCCGAATCGCATTCGCCACGCTCTCGAGCGCCACTTCCTGGCCCACCACGCGCTCGCGCAGCCGCTCTTCCATGTGTACCAGCTTCTGGACTTCACCTTCCAGCAGCCGGCCAGCGGGAATTCCCGTCCACTTGGCCACAATTTTCGCGATTTCCTCTTCGCCGACTTCTTCCTTCAGCATCGGGTGATCTTTTTGCAACTCGCCGAGCTTGTTCTGCGCGGCTTGCAATTCTTTTTCCGCCGCGGCGAGCTTGCCATAACGAATTTCCGCGACCTTCGAAAGATCGCCTGCACGCTCGAAGCGCTGCTCTTCCGTTTTCAGCCGGTCGATTTCTTCCTTTTGCTTACGGATGCGCCCAATCGCGTCCTTCTCGGTCTGCCAGCGGCCTTTCAGCGCGTTGGACTGCTCGCGCAGCGTGCTCAGTTCTTTTTCCACCTGCTTCACGCGTTCGCGCGAATGCGCGTCCGTTTCCTTGCGTAGCGCCTGCCGCTCGATTTCCAGCTGCATGATGCGCCGCTCGATCACATCAATTTCCTGGGGCAGGGAATCAATCTCCATGCGCAGTCCCGCCGCGGCCTCGTCCACCAGGTCAATGGCCTTGTCAGGCAGAAAACGGTCCGTGATATAGCGCTGCGAAAGCATCGCGGCTGCGACGATCGCCGCATCCTTGATGCGCACTCCGTGATGCACCTCGTAACGTTCCTTCAGGCCGCGCAGAATCGCGATGGTATCTTCCACCGACGGCTCGCCCACATACACAGGCTGGAAGCGCCGCTCGAGCGCCGGATCTTTTTCGATGTACTTGCGGAATTCGTTCAGCGTGGTCGCGCCAATGGCCCGCAATTCGCCGCGCGCCAGTGCGGGCTTTAGCATGTTCGACGCGTCCATCGAACCTTCCGCCGCGCCCGCGCCTACCAGCGTATGCAGCTCGTCGATGAACAGAATGATCTGCCCGTCGGACTCGGTGACTTCCTTCAGCACCGCTTTCAGCCGGTCTTCGAACTCGCCACGATATTTCGCGCCGGCCACCAGCGCCGACAAATCCAGCGAAACAATCCGCTTCGGCTTCAACACCTCAGGGACGTCGCCCGCAACGATGCGACTCGCCAGTCCCTCCACAATCGCGGTCTTGCCCACGCCCGGCTCGCCAATCAGCACCGGGTTATTTTTCGTGCGCCGCGCCAGAATCTGCATTACGCGCCGGATTTCTTCATCGCGCCCGATCACCGGGTCCAGTTTGCCGCGCCGCGCCAGGTCCGTCAGGTCGCGCCCGTACTGCTCCAGCGCGCGATAAGTGGATTCCGGATTTTGCGAAGTTACGCGATGACTGCCGCGAATCGTGGCCATCGCTTGCAGAATCGCGTCGTGGTTCGCGCCCGCGCGAATCAGCGCCTGCCCGGCGGGATCCTTCTCCGCCGCGGAAATCGCGAGCAGAATATGCTCGGTCGAAACGTACTCATCCTTCAATCGCTGCGCTTCGTCGAACGCACTCTCCAGAATCTTGTTGGTCGCGGGAGCCAGATACTGCTGCGACACGCCGGAAACTTTCGGCAGCCGCGCGATCTGCCTTTCCACCTCGCTTGCCAGCGTTGTCGGCGACACTCCTAGCTTTTCCAGCAGCGGCGGCACCACGCCGTCGCCCTGCGCCACCAGCGCCCAAAGCAAATGCAACGGCTCGATTTGCTGTTGTCCCTCGCGCCCGCCCATTTCCTGCGCCGCTTGCAGCGCCTGCTGGGCCTTTACGGTCAATTTGTCAAAATTCAGCATGATGTTATTTTCTCACTTTTCTTCTAATGGACGAAGGGGGCCGGCGGATCCTCCCACCAAGCCCCCGTTCATCCTCAATTCGATGCTGCAGCGCCACCTTAGTTGTTGTTCGTGACGTTGATCTTTACTTGCTTCGGTTTCGATTCGGCGCGCTTCGGCAATTCCACCTTCAGCACGCCGTTCTTGTATTCGGCCTTGATCGCTTCGGTGTTCACCGTATTGGGCAGTCCGAAGCTGCGGCTGAACGAGCCATAGGTACGCTCGATCCGCAGGTAATCTTCCTCTTTCACCTTCTCCTCGAACTTGCGTTCGCCGGTGATGGTTAGCATGTTGTTCTCGACGCGGACATCCAGGTCCTTTTCATTGATGTCCGGTAGATCGGCCTTCAAAACGACCTCGTTTTCGGTCTCGTAGATGTCTACGGCCGGAGCCCACGCTGCCATCGACGAGTTCTCGCCATGCGTGGCTACGTTCGAATTGAAAAGGCGGTTGAGCTGGTCTTGCAGTGAATCCAAACCGCGGAAGCGGTCAAAGCGTGTGATTGACTTCATGATCGTGATCTCCTATAGAAGTGTCGCGCTTTCTTAGCGCATGTAGATAATAAAACCTGCGTCTGCTATTGTCAAGTATTTTCACGCCCTCAACATCGTGGCCCAGTCTTGGGCCATATTTATTCTAACACCTTTAGAATAAGCGCCTTAAGGTAATGCGTCTCCGGCATTGTCAGCAGGATCGGATGATCCTCCGCCTGTGTCCTGCGTTCCACTACCACCACTGCTTTCTTCGCGTCGTTCGCCGCTTCCGCGATCAGTTGCAGGAACAGCGCCTCGCTCAAATGGTAGGAGCACGAACACGTGACCAAGTACCCTCCGGGCGCCAGAATCTTCAGCGCCCGCAGATTGATCTCCTTGTACCCTCGCGTGGCCGCCTCCAAGCTGTCGCGGTTCTTCGCAAACGCCGGAGGGTCCAGAATGACCATCTGGAACCGCCGACCCACTTCGTCATACTCCTTCAGCAAATCGAAAGCGTTCCCCTCGCGGAATGTCACGTTCGCGATCGAGTTCAATTCCTGATTCCGCCTCGCGGCTTGTACCGCCGCCGCGCCCATATCGATCCCTTCCACATGCTCACATTCCGCCGCAACCGTCAGCGCGAACCCACCCTGGTAGCTGAAGCAATCCAGCACTTCGCCTGAAGCGTACCGCCGCGCCGCCCAATGATTTTCGCGCTGGTCCAGGAAAGACCCGGTCTTCTGCCCCTTCGCCAGGTCGTACACGAAAGTGATCCCGTTTTCTTTCGCCAGGATCTCGGCCGGTACTTCTCCGTGCAGCACGCTGACGCTCTGCGGCAAGCCTTCGAGCAGACGCACCTTCGGATCGTTGCGCTCCAAAATGCCCTTCGGTGAAAATTGCTCCAGCAGAATATCCACAATCAGACTCTTCTGCTTCTCTGAGGCCTGGCTCAACGTCTGCACCACCAGGTAATCGCTATAGCGATCAATCACGATAGCAGGCAGCAGGTCCGCTTCGCCATGCACCAGCCGGTAAGCATCCGTGTTTTCCACCACCGTCTCGCGATAAGCCGCAGCCCGCTGCAATCGCTCCGCGAAAAACGCCCGGTCCACCGGCACGTTTTCACGCGTCAACCACCGCACCGCGATCTGCGATTTGTCGCTGTAAAATGCGCGCCCGTGAAACCGGCCGCGTTCGTCCGTAACGCGCACGATCGCGCCAGCGTCGGCCTGCGCCGAGCGCACATCGCTGCGATACACCCACGGATGCCCCGAGCGCAGCCGCTCCACACCGCGCGTGCTGATCACGACCGACCCTTCCGCCATGTTTTCCACCAGACGTTCGAGGATTCGACCACCGATTCGCTACAATGATTCCGCCACGAGCTAGTATGAACCTCGACGAATTAAATTTCGACCTGCCGCCGGAGCGCATCGCGCAGCACCCACTCGCCACGCGCGATGCTTCCCGCATGCTGCTCCTCGACAAAATCACCGGCGCCTGGGAAGACCGCCAGTTTCGCGAATTTCCCGACCTGCTGCGCGGCGACGAACTCATCATCCTCAACAATGCGCGCGTCCTGCCCGCACGCCTATTCGGCCGCCGCGTAGGAATCCACGCCGAGCCTCCCGGCATCCGCAACCCGGCACGTCACGAACATCTGCAGTCTGCAATCGAAGTCCTGCTCGTGCGCCAGCTCTCGCCAGACACCTGGGAAACTCTCGTGCGTCCCGGCAGAAAAATCTCCGTAGGCGAAAAAATCATTTTCGGCGAAGGCAGACACGACGGCGAAGGTGAACTAGAAGCCGTGGCCGAAAGCCGCGGCGAATACGGCCAGCGCACGATGCGCTTCACTTCGAAGAGCGGTTTCCACGAAGCGCTCAGCCGCCTGGGGCACATCCCTCTGCCGCCCTACATCAAACGCGCGGACGAGCCCGCCGATCGCGAGCGCTATCAAACCATCTACGCCCGGCAAGGAAGCGCCGTAGCCGCGCCCACCGCGGGCCTGCACTTCACGCCCGAAATTCTCAAACGCATTCGCGCTCGCAATATCGAAATTGCCGAAATGACTCTCGACGTCGGCCTGGGCACATTCGAGCCAGTCCGCACCGAGCGCCTCGAAGACCACAAAATTCACGTCGAGTCCTACGAAATCCCGGAAGCCACCGCGCAAGCAATCGCACAGGCGCGAGAGGAAAAACGACCAATCCTCGCCGTCGGCACCACGGTAGTTCGCGCCTTAGAAGACGTTGCGGAAAAATCCGCGCAGCGCAACGGCAGCAGCGTCCTAACTCCCGGAAAATCCGAAGCCGCGATTTTCCTCTACCCCGGCAAGCCCCTACGCTTAGTAAATCAGCTCCTAACGAATTTCCACCTCCCGCAATCCAGCCTCCTCGCCCTGGTCGCCACGCTCGCCGGAAAAGAAAACATCCTCCGCGCCTATCGCCACGCAGTAGCAGCCGAATACCGCTTCTACAGCTACGGCGATTGCATGCTGATCCGCTAAACGACGGCCGCGCTCCCCGGCCGCCAGCTGCCAAACATCACCCCACGCGTTTTCGTGCAACCCGCCCACTCTTCGTCTATAATTCGCATCCTGCCCCCCGGGGGCAGATTCATGCGCTACCTGATTCTCAGCGACATCCATGCCAATCTAACCGCGCTAGATGCCGCTCTAGCCGCCGCGAAGGGCCACTGGGACAAAGTAATTTGTCTCGGCGACGTGGTCGGCTACGGTCCCGACCCCAATGAAGTCGTCGATCGCGTACGCGAAATCGGCGCCGTCACCATTCGCGGCAATCACGATAAAGCCGGCTCCGGCCTCGCCAATGCGGACGATTTCAATCCCGTCGCGCGCGCCGTAGCGCTGTGGACTCGCGACCAGCTCCGCCCCGAAAATCGCGAATGGCTCGAGCAACTTCCCACAGGCCCGCTTAACGAAAATGGTTTCGTGATGGTTCACGGCGCTTTCCGCGATGAAGACGAGTACGTGTTCGCGCCCGCCCAGGCCCTCGACAGCCTGCTCGACGCCCCCGCGCAAATTACTTTCTTCGGCCACACGCATCTGCAAGGCGGTTTCACTCTTCACGACGATCAAGTCGCCGTGCTGCATTTCAAACCCGCGGCCGGACAGCATTTCTCCACGCTCACCGTCGAGGACGGCACCACTTACCTGCTCAATCCCGGCTCCATTGGACAACCGCGCGATGGAGACACGCGCGCCGCGTTCGTGATCGCCGACCTCGCCAATAAGTCCGTGCAATTCTGGCGCGTGCCTTACGACATCGAAGCCGTACAGAAACGCATGGGCGCAGGCGGCTTGCCCGAGCCGCTGATTCAGCGCTTGGCGTTCGGCCGCTAAGGCGCGCGAGGGATCGAATCCATGGAACCGGGCGAAAGTTCCTACAGCGCAGAACGCCGCCGCTTCCCGGTAGCATTCCTGGCCGGCGCAATAGTCATGGCGCTATTGTTCGGCGGATTCTATCTGCTGACGCGCATCCTCGCCTCGCACGACTCCGCGACAGCCGTAAAACTTCCCTTCGGCGCCGCCGAGCAGGCCTACGCCGAGCGAATCCATTTCAACGAGCTGCACATGTCGCGCTCCACCAACATGATCAAGCAGGAATTCACCTACGTAACCGGGATCATGTCCAACGACGGCGTGCAAGCGATCGCCGCCATGGAAGTCACCGTGGAATTTCGCAACGGTCTCAATCAAGTAATCCTGCGCGATTCCCAATTCGTGATCGCCCCGCACGGCGACCCGCCACTCAACGCCGGCCTCAGCCGCGAATTCCAAGTCACGCTCGAACATGTTCCCGCCGAGTGGAATCAAGAGTATCCGTCCATACGAGTCACTGGCCTGCTTTTACAATAGCCGCCTCACGCTTTTCGAAGCGGCAACGAAATCCTATGGCGGTGTGCAGTTGAATTCGCCTGTGAACGATTGGGCGGCGCTGGATCGCGCGCTTAGCGACCTTGCGGCGTCTGGCAGCGTGGAAGTGCGCGAAGACGGCGAATGGCTGGCCGAACTAGCTATCCTGCATTTCGAGCTCCGCGTCGAACGTAAAAATCCCCTGGTGCATCTCTCTGCTCCGACGAACGCAATCTCACCCGCCGCGTTCTGCGCGTAAAAGAAAACGCCGACCACCGCATCGTCCTCGAAGTCCAGCGCTTCGGCCGCGCCAAGCCCGGCCGCCTGGAATTTCTACGCACCGATTCGCCCCGGCCCGCCGGCCGCGTCACGCGCGAGCAATTTCGCGCCCGCTTCGCGCGTATCCTCGCGGAAAAGTTCCGGATGCGATGGTCGATTCACTCACCGCCGCGCCCGACCTGGAGAATTCGTTCTCCGGCTCCCACGTCCGCGGCATCATGCACGAAGGTTCGCACGCCTGGGCGCTGCTCGCCGCCGCGCCCAGCGCCGCACCATCGAGGGCCTGCGTTTTTTCGTGCCGCAGGGAAGCAGCCAGCGCTTGCGCGAACGCCTGCTCGCGCTTGCTGCATCCGTGCGTGCCGAGATTTACGAAATGCGCGAGCCGGACGCGGCCATGCAAAAGATTGATGCCGCTGATGCCGGGAATCGGGAAAGTTGGCTGGTGCCGCGCGATCAGCTCCAATCCGCATTGCGCGCCGCAAGCAAAACAATCACGCGCATCCGCGCGAAGCTTCCCGCAAGCGCGGGCGCGATTCAATGCCGCGTGCCCTCCGCCGCAAACGAAGTCGCGCTGGTATTTCACGGCATGTAGTTCGCGCGCTGGACGAGGCAAGGCACATTTTTCGGCGTGGGAAATTCCACGCAAGAGCTCAGCACCGCGAATGCGCGAGCCCTTGAGCGCTTGCTGCATCAACTCGATCTGCATCGCAACCCGCTGGCCACCGACACCAATCACGCTCTGTATCGCGGCGCCCCGGAAAGATGGCTTGAATCCACCGTGCTCGACGATCCCGCGAAATTCGACGCGCTGCTCGACACTCGCCATTTTGATTCGCAAGTTCCCGCGCTGGCAGCCGGTGATAGAGGTGTGCTCGACCCACTAGGAATCACGCGCCAGGGCCGCTTGGTCGTGATCGAACTAAAGGCTTCGGAAGATCTGCGATTGCCGGTGCAAGCAGTGGATTACTGGCTGCGCCTCCGCCACCACCAGCGCGAAGGAGATTTTCAGCGCAACGGATATTTCGCGGGTGTCGCGCGATTGATCCGCAGCCGCCGCTGGTCTGGCTCGTCTCGCCCGGCCTGCGTTTCCGTTCCGCCACGGACACGCTGCAAAAATATCTCGTGCCGGAAATTCACGTCACCAGAATCGGTCTCGCCGAAAACTGGCGCCGCGGCCTGAAGATTATTTTCCGCCAGTAAGCGATTCACTACTCTCGAAATTTACCTCGTGGGAAAAAAGGAGGGGAAGCGGCCTGGGTTGAGCCAGAACCACTTCCCGGGGTGTGTCCTAGAAGCGATTAAATGGTTAGACGCCTGCGGCTGGAAAAGGTTGCACTGAAATGCAGTCACAGAAACAATTCACAAAGCTCAATAAAACAGGTACTTGCGCCACTTCTCATCACGATGCCCGATCAATCGCATCAACTGCCGCGAAGTGTGCAGCGTGAAAGGCCGCGGCCGACGCTGCAATTTGATTCCGGCTTCTTCCGGCGTGCGATCGCCCTTGCGGTTGTTGCACGTGTAGCAGCAAGCCACCAGATTTTCCCACGTCGAACGCCCGCCGCGCGAACGCGGCATCACGTGATCCAGCGTCAACTCCGAAGCAGGGAACGCCCGCGCGCAAAACTGGCAAGTATTCCGGTCGCGCAGCAAAATATTTTTCCGCGAAAGCGCACGGCTCTGCTGCGGAATGTGCCGGTAGCTCAGCAGGCGAATTACCGAAGGCACCTGAATCGCTTTCTGCGTGGAATGCACTTCGGTGTGATTGGTTTCTTCGGCCTGCGCGACGCCCTTCAGCATCAGCACCAGCGCGCGCCGCACTGCCGTCACATTGATAGGTTCGAAGGTAGCGTTCAGAACCAGCACGGGGGCCTGCATCACCGAAGGACGACTCGCAGCAGGTTTTACCGGGGCAACGGTCTCCGACGCGACTCCGCCCAGCCCGATTGCGGGCCGGGGCCGTAAGCCATGCTTGAGCCGCATTTCCATTTGCGCCGCCTTTGCGTCGCTCGACGAGTTTCCTTAGCCTCTAAGGATGCTCGTCGCACCCTGTTGGTTTCTCCTGCCTGCTTCTGTTTCTTGCTGCGTCGGATGCTGGGGACCCGTGGGGGACCAGCCTGGCACGACTCGCGCCACCGTCAACCCCATAATTGCCGCGCCCGCCCGCTTCAGGGCTCGCGCACATGAATCCAGGGTCGCGCCAGTCGTCAATACATCATCTAGCAGCAGAACTCGCAACTTGTCAACCCGCAGCCCCTTGCGAGTCGCGTACGCGCCACGTACCGAATCCCAGTGCTTCTTGCGCGTGAGCACCCGTCGCGCCGGACGCGGCTTCGTCCGCACCAGCAAACAAGCGCCTTGCTTCAGGTGCAGCCGCCGCGCCAGAGGCCGCGCGATCAGCTCAGCCTGGTTGTAACCGCGCTCGCGTTGCCGATCAGGATGCAGCGGCACCGGCACCACTACGGCCGCCCGGAGCGTCTCGCCTTCACGCGCCACAAGCTCCGCCAAGCGCGCCGCGAACCGATCGCCCAACCGAGTCACTTCCTCATATTTCAGCAGCAAGATCGCGTGATGCAATGCGTCGATGTACAGCCCATAGCTGCGCGCCCGGTCGAAAGCGTAGTAGCCGTCGCAGCATAACCGACACAAAGGCCGCGCAGTATCCGCGCTTGCGGTCGCGCCAGCCGCGGCCACACCTGCTACGGCAGCAACTGCCACGCCTGCGGGAAACGGCCACCCGCAACACTCGCACATCGGTTGCTCTATCGGCTGGAACGATGCAAGGCATGACTCGCAAAATCGGAATGCGGCGAGCATTCAACAGCGTAGTTCCGCAAATGCGGCAAGGCGCAGGGAACAACACCGCGGCGAGCGCGTCAAGGGCAGTCCGCAATATCACAAAGTAGTCGGCAAGCGAGAGGGGGTACGACGAACGCTACGCCAGCAGAGGAGGAAAGGATAGACCGTACTTCTACGCACAGCGCGAAGCCCCTAGCAGAATGCAAGGAGGCATGGCGTTGAATCTGTAGCGGCCGATTCGGGTTCCTCGAACCAGGCAGCCGTTGCCGTTGGTATGAATTCCCGCCGGCCCAGCGCAAAAAAAAGACGGCGGTCCCACGAATCGGGACCGCCGCCACAAAATCCGACAGCCGAGTACTCTTACAGCTGCCCCTGCTCCGTCTTTTCCTGGCAGGTAATGCAATATCGCGTCCACGGCACAGCTTCCAACCGTTTCTGCTGCAGCTCTTCGTGGCACGAATTGCACTCGCCGTACGTGCCGTCCTTAATCCGCGCCAGCGCGTTGTCTACCAGCGCAAGCAGCGAGCGGTCGTTGTGTGTCTGGCCAAACAGGAATTCCTTGGTGTAGGAATTCGCGGCCTTGTCGCCCAGATCCACCGTCGGATCCTCGTCCGCTTCGCGCCCTTCCTGCTCGGTGCGCGCGATGCCGCGCACCAATTCTTCGCGGCGTGTGGCCAGTTTCTTCTTGTAGTACTCCAGTCGTTTCTTGTCCATCGGTCAGTCCCTATGCGAGGCCCAATAGCTCGCTCGAAGCCGCCCAGTTTAACGGCACATACTTCCCATGTCAAATGAGCGCGCAACCGCTGGCGACAAAAGGTAACCGCCGGCAGTCATCCGCCGCGCGAGAATCCAAGAATCGCCGCTAACTTTGACGTTCCGTCAGGAAGAATGTCTCCGGTCGGCTTGTGATAGATGCTGTATCGGCTGAAAAGGATTCCGGTACGCTACCGCAGCAGCGACGATCTGCAGATCAACAGGGGTTATGTAGCGGGCATCCCGATTTCAAGACTTCACGAAGTGTCAAATCTCTTGCCTTACGACGCCACCAGGCACTACGACGCCGCAATCACCTTCTTCGGAAATATAAAATGAATCCCGATGCCGCCGACAATCAACACCAAAAACGCGAACACGCTGCCTTCCGGCCCCACCGTCCCACCGGTAAGCCAGGTAGGCCCATGAAAACTGGAATTGAAAAAATGTCCCTGCGCGAGAAATCCACTATCCGGTACTCCATAAAAATACGTCTCGGACCAATCCCAAGCCGCGTGCATTCCAATCGGGAACCATATATTCCCGGTCCGCTGCAAAGCGAATGCCGCCAGCAGTCCAAACGACCCAGCCATGGCTGCGCCGAACCACGCTTCGCCGCCATTGCTCAGATGGATCGCGCCAAACAAAATCGAAAGCACAATCGCCGCCGGCCAAAACCCGATCCCCGGCCCCAGCGTCGCTTGCATGTACCCGCGGAAGGAAAACTCCTCAAACAGTCCGACCATCAGGAACGCAATCCCGTACAGCCCGCCAAATTTCAATGCATCGGCACCTGAAAGCGCCAGATTGCCTAAGGAAAATCCATGAAACGCCGCGATCAGCACCAGCAGCAACGACAGCATCGCGAACCCATACGGGACGCCCTGCCAAAACCGCTTGGCCAAGAACTGGTTCAGCGGCAAATAATAATCCGCATACGTGCGTTTCTCGATCACCGTCATCAAAGCCGTTGCCACCACCAAGGCAAACAGCATGATGCCTTCGCTAAAAATCGCCACCGGCGGAGTAAACACGTTCGGGTCCTGCGCCTTGAACCACGCTTCCACGCCCGGAATGTGCTTCAGCGTGAATCCCTCTGCTTTAATGCAGGCGAGCCACAGAAAAATAAAGATCAGCAGCCGCCACCCCGCGCGAATTCCGTGCGGTCCCCTGAAAATATTCTCAATCCCCGAGCGCTGCGCCCTCGCGGGATGAAACTCGCCTACTGGTGCAGGGAAACGGTCCGTTTCGCCGTTGCTCGTCATCGTGCCCTCCCAATGCCTGCCTACTATACGGCACACCCACCGAAATAGTTTCAATTTCGTCCAGTTGGTCGAACCTTGCTCAGACGCAGCTTTAGACTTCCCGGTGTCGCGCGTTGTTTGCAGCAGGAAATTTCGGAACGGGACTGTGGAGTTGAGCTACGGATTTGAGGAAATCGAGTTCTAGATTGCGCCTTTCGCTTCGGCGGTGACCGTAACCTCCACGTTAGCGCCCTTCTTCAGCTTTGCTTCGTCGCCATCTGCATCCATCAACGAATTTGCAACGCGCAGCTTGCGATACCGGGGGTCGGTGCGCTTCACGGTAATCTGTGCCTTCCCGGTCCGTTCCGGCGTTGCGATGCGAGCGCCTTGTCCACAGTTCCAGGCATGGAGGTGCTGGGGTGTTCCAGAATTCGTGCGCTGTCCAAGATCCGCTCCATTCTTCTAGCGGACTTGGTGACGCGCGGCTTCGCCATTTCTATCGTGACGCTGGCGCGGGTAGCATTGCCCGATTCTTTCCTGATTTTCTTATGACGCATAAACCCATATTGGCATCGAACCGGTATCCACACAGTTCCATTTCGCACACTTAATGAGACATGCCTGCAATCCGCACACTGCGGCGCAAAACTTCACACCCACACGAATTGTTGCCGCGAGGGAAGCGATCTCGAGAAAACCGGGGAACCGCGCAGCTCAGTGTACGTGTATCCGGCCGGAAAGCAGCGCGATCAGAATAATCAGTATCACCACGCTCACGCCGCCCAGCGGATAATAGCCCCAGTTCTTGCTGTGCGGCCAGGTCGGCAGGCTCCCCACCAGCGCCACGATCAGCACAATCGTCAGAACAAAGATCAGCGCCATTTGGTGGCAGCCTCGTTTGCCGTTGCTGTCGGCAGTGCCTGGGTCGCGATGGGGGTGGGCTCGACGGCGTGAGAATCCGAGATTCTTTCTCTCACGCCGGCGAGTACTGGCTTCGAGGATTGCTTTGGGGTTTTATTGCTCGACATGCTGGGATGATGCCACGCGCCCAAACGCAAAGCTGTCCCATCCAGCACACAAGCATCGCGCGCGTTTCGGAAATCGTTGCTTGCTCGCCGCGCTACTTCCGCCCCGCCCGCTTCTGCGCGATCACCAAACCGCGCGGCGTCGAAAGCAGTACGACCGAAATCAACCCTTCCTGCTCCAAACGCAGCGCCGCTTCGCGCACCACCTTGAAGTGCGAGCTCGCGTCATGAACCAATATCAGGCCCCGCGCGTCAATCTGCGGCAGAAACCGCCGTATCTCCTGCTCGCGAATCGTCAGATGGCTGTCGCTGAACAGAAGATCGATGGTCCCGTCAATCGGCGTCTCCAGGCTCGAGGCGTTGCGATACTCAATCCAATCCCCGAGCCCAGATGCGTCAATGCGTTCCTTGGCCTTCGCGAAAATGGCCGGATCGAATTCGATGGTAATCAGCTTACCGAATCCGTTGGCCTTCAGTCCCTCCGCCATTTTGATCGCGCTGTATCCGATGAACGTCCCAGTCTCCACAATCAATCGCGGCTTCGTTGTGGTCACGATGGATTTCAGGAAGTCCAGCACCTCCAGCTCTGAGCTCTGCGAATCCACCATCTGCCACCATTCCGGATGCGGGCACTCCGGCGTCGCGCCCACGTACTCCGGCTGAACAAAATCCTCCTGCTCGCTCACGCGATCCAGAATGTGGTGCCCCTCGTAACGCTTCACAAACCGCGGAACGATCGCTGCAATAACGGCTCCGCCCGCCAAAATCGCGGCGCCGCAAACCGTAAATGCCGCCGCACCGTGCGGCACGCCCGGCCGCTCGCCGAACACCCCGGATTCCAGCAGTCGGTACGCGCCCCCCAGAATCAGCCACTCGCCAAACACAATCCCCGCCGGCCGCTGAAATTGCAGTTGCTTCCGGCCTTCACTCCAGAGGAAGCCCGCAAGCAAACCTGCCGCTGTGATTCCCCAAGTCGCCGGCGCATAGAGCGGCACGCTGCCATTAACAACCGCCAGAGGAATCAATCCAAACGCAGCTCCCGCCGTCGCCGCCACGCAAGCCACATCCAGCGCCGTAAGCCACCGCCAACCGGCAGCTCTGCTCAGCGAGAGTCTCCTGCGCAGCAAGTCAGCGCGCAGAGTGATTCCCGCAGTGACTAGGAAGAGCACGTAAACGAAGATTGTCATCCGGAAACGCTCCGCAAAGCGCAGTCTCGCAAGCGAACGCACGCGCACACAAAGAAGCAGGCGTCAGAGGCAATCAAAGCGGTCCAATCTGGAGTTTCCGATCGGTCATTCACCGAAGGAGTCTAGGAGGGAACTATGTCTCTTGGCAAGCGGCGCAACGACACAGCGCTCGCAGCGCCGGTGTTCTTGTAGGGCCGGTTCACGAAACGCCCGCGCAACCACGCGTCCTGTCAGCTACGCGTTTTCCGCCGACGCCACTTCCGCCGGCATTCCCATATTGACCGGCATCTGCGGATGCGTCAGCCTTCCCAACTCATAAAACGCGCTCGAAGCCGCATTCTGCATCGCCAGAGAACTTTCCACGCCGCAAGTGCACCCAGGGCATTCCCGGCGCACCATGGCTTCGCACTGCTGCACGTAAGCCTCAGACGCCAGAATCGTCGCCAGCTTGTCCTTCAGAATATTTCCCACCGGCTTCAGCGGGTAACATCCCGTCATCACGTCGCCATTCGACAGCACGAACATCTGCAAATAACCCAGAATGCAGGGCGGCTCCGACACCAGCTGCCGCTTGAAATATTTGGTCACATACTCCACTTCATATTCCGGCCGCTTCAGGTCCTGGCGCAGGAACTTCGCGATCTCCTTCACATCGCCGCCTTCCGGCCACATCGATTCCATATCCGCGTCCTTGATAAAATAAATGCTCTGGCTCAGGACGTTATACTGCACCTCCGCTCCGACTCCGTGCGCCACTTCCGCCAATTTCCCCAATTCCTTCGCGGAGATCCGGTTCAGCGTCACCGCGATCGAAACTTTTTTCCCGCGCAGCAGTTTGATTCCCTGCATCGCCAGATCAAAATACCCGTCAATCCCGCGGATCAAATCGTTGGTCTCTTCCAGGCCGTCAATCGATATGCAAACCTTCGTAATCGCCGAAGCGTTAATCTCTTTGTGCATCTTCTTGATCAGCAGCCCGTTGGTCTGCAGGATGACTTCGCTGAAGGCGCGCATCTCCGCGCGCCTCATGATCTCAAACAGGTCGGTGCGCAGCAGCGGTTCGCCTCCGGTAAAGCGCAGCGAACGAATTCCCGCCGCCCCGATTTCGTTCAGCAGCTCCACCGCGCGATCGGCTTTGATCCCGTCGTGCCAGCGCGTCTTCCAGTAATCGCAGCTGATACACTTGGCCTGGCAATTTTCCGTCAGTTTCACGTGCGCCGCCAGCGGCCGGACCTTCGACGGCAAAAACTTCTGCGAAAAATTGCTGCCCAGCCACACACGCGTCAAATACAAACCAGAAAACGACATCCAGCACTCCCTCGGACGGCCCTACGATTTACGAATCCCAACGATTTCCCAAGCGTCCAGCAAGGATTATACAGTCTGCGCGGAAGCCCCGCAACGCGCACCCGCCGCGATGTGTTACCTTGCGAGCTTCGGTCGCGCGCGTCCTCCTGCAGCACCTCGCGCAGTGCCACCCAACTCATTACCGTCATTACCGCACAGTACGTGCAGAGCAGCAGCAGACCTACGGACAACCACACCAGCAACCTACCGAACGGTTCCGCGTGAGCATGGAGTGAGTGGCCTGCTGAAAAAGGTAAGACCGCAGCACAGCTAATGAGCAGCAATGCAACGGAATAGGCGAAGCGTTTCGCCCAGGATCGTTGATAGTCCCTTGCGTGCCGCTGCACTTCTTCAATTTCCACCTCGGATAGCGGTTCGGCGTGTCTCTTAAAAATCATTTTCACAGTCTCTAGTTGGAGTTGCTATCCGATTGAGCAGAAATCGTATCACTGATTAGCGAAGGCCTCCCCTTTCCATCGAAGCGCAAACGATGCGAGATCTTGGATCTCTCGCGCTGGACTCTAGCCGCTGCGACGCGTCCCGGGCCGCGTGCATCCTCAGGGTTGCGGCCAACCCACGCGGCTGTTAAAATCTTACGTTTGCGAGCCTGGAAGAGCCGCAATCCTTATCCGCTATCCTGGACATCCTTCCATGATCGAAACCATTTCGCGCGGCGCATAGCTTCTGGGGGAGGACTGGTTTGGCTAAATACGATGTCGTGATAATCGGCAGCGGACCCGGCGGATACGTCGCCGGCATTCGCGCCGCGCAGTGGGGCCTGAAAGTTGCCGTCGTTGAAAAAGATCCGTTCCTCGGCGGCACCTGCCTGCACGTGGGCTGCATCCCCACCAAAGTTTTCCTGCACCACGCCGACATTTACGACCATTTTAAACGCGCCGAAGAATTCGGGTTCGAAGTGAGCGACCTAAAAATCAATTGGCCCGCCATTCTCGCGCGCAAAGACAAAATCGTAAAAAAACACGCCGGCGGCATCAACGCGCTCTTCAAGAAAAATAAAGTTGAATCCATCATCGGCTGGGGAAAAATCGTCGGCCCAGGCCGCGTCTCTGTGGAAAAAGACGGCAAGATCACCGAACTCGAAACCGCAAACATCCTCGTCGCTACAGGCTCCGCCGCTCGCTCGCTGCCCGGCGTAGAAATTGACGGCACCACGGTGCTGACCAATCGCGAAATTCTCGGCCTGCAACAAATTCCGAAATCCATGATCGTAGTCGGCTGCGGCGCGGTCGGTGTTGAATTCGCCTCCATTTTCCGCACCTTCGGCTCGGACGTCACGCTCCTCGAAGCCCTCACCCGCGTCGTCCCTCTGGAAGACGAGGAAATTTCCGCCGAACTTCACAAAGCCCTCGTAAAAAAAGGCATGAAAATCGAACTCGAAGCAAAAGTCGAGTCGGTAAAGAAAGACGCAAACGGCGCCACCGTCACTTACAAGAACAAGGCCGGCCAATCCGTGACCATCAGCGCCGAAAAAGTCTTAATCGCCGTCGGCCGCCGCCCTCTCACCGAAAATATCGGCCTCGAGAAAACCAAAGCCAAACTCGAACGCGGCTTCATTCACACCAACGCGTTCCTCGAAACCGACGAGCCGCACCTCTACGCCATCGGCGACATCGTTGCCGGCCTCCCACAACTCGCGCACGCCGCATCCATGGAAGGGATCATCGCCGTAGGGCGCATGGCCGGAAAAGAGGTCCAGCCTTTCGACCGCAAGCGTTGCCCCAACTGCACTTACTGCGAGCCGCAGATCGGTTCCATTGGCCTCACCGAAAAGCAAGCCCGCGACGCCGGCTTCCAGGTAAAGACCGGAAAATTTCCGTTCCTCGGCAATAGTAAAGCGACGATTCTTGGTCAGCACGAGGGCTTCATCAAAGTGGTAGCCGAAGAAAAGTATGGCGAAATTCTCGGCGTGCACGCCATCGGCCCGCTGGCAACGGAAATCATCGCCGAGCCGGTAGCGGCCCTCGGCCTGGAAGCCACGCTCGACGACATGGCCGCCACTATCCACGCCCACCCCACGGTCTGGGAAGCAATGGGTGACGCATTCAATTCCGTCCGCGGCTTGAGCATCAACTACTAGCGCGCGATGCAAAAAGCTTATGGCGGCGGTTTTGGTAGCATAGGCAATCTTGCCTGTGCTGTTAGGGCAGTACTGATCGGCGGCAAGCCGCCGGAAACGGCTACGGTTTCGTGAACCACCCAGAAAAAATCTGCTGGCAAGTAAACGCGGGCCTACTGTCCTACGCCCAGGCCTGCGCACTCCAGCAAGAACTCGTCGAAGCCCGCAAAGCCGGCGCGATCCCAGACCTCCTGCTCTTCTGCGAGCACGCCCACGTAATCACCTTGGGCCGCAATGGAAAGAAAGAAAATCTCCGCGCGAACGACCGTCTCCTAACGCAAATGAATGTCACCTTCCACGAAACCGATCGCGGCGGCGACATCACCTATCACGGCCCCGGCCAAATCGTGGGCTACCCCATCCTCGATCTCACCGAACACCGTCGCGACGTCCGTTGGTACGTCCAGCAACTCGAAGAAACCATGATCCGCGCCACAGCCGATTTTGATGTCACAGCGGAAAAAGTCGAAGGCCGCCACGGCATCTGGGTGCGCCAGCCCTCAGGCGAAGAAGAGAAGCTCGCCGCCCTCGGCGTCCACCTAAGCCGATGGGTCACTTCCCACGGCTTCGCGTACAATGTTGCAACCGATCTGCGATACTTTGATCTAATCGTTCCATGCGGCATTGCCGATAAACGAGCCACATCGCTCGAACGCATCCTGGATCGCGCCGTGAGCGCGGAAGAAGTCCGGCCCAAACTGGCCGCGCATTTCGGCGAGCTGTTCGACCGCAAAATGGTCAACATCTCGCGCGCCGAACTCGAGGAAAATTTGCAACACCAAGTCCAACACGCGCTCGCGCCACGCCCCAGCGAGGTTTTAGAGCTGAAAGGGAGCATGGCATGACACAATTCCCGACTCAATCCCCGCCTAAATCAACGGCGCAACCCGAGGCCTCACCGCTCACCCGCGCGCATCACCTCGATCTCTACTACTACATGCAGCTCAATCGCCAGCTGGAAGAGCGCATGGTCCGCCTGTTCCGCCAGAATAAAATTGTCGGCGGCCTTTATTCCAGCCTCGGCCAGGAAGCCGTTTCCGTCGGCACCTGTTACGCCCTGGAAAAACGCGACTGGATCGCGCCCATGATCCGCAATATCGGCGCGCTGCTCGTTAAAGGCGTCCCGCCGCGCGACATCTTCACCCAGCACATGGCGAAATTCACTTCGCCAACGCAAGGAAAAGACGGCACCAGCCATTTCGGCGACCTCAAAGTCCGCCACATCGTCTCCCCAATTTCCATGCTCGGCGACTTGATCCCGGTAATGACCGGAGTCGCCATGGCCGGCCGCTATCTCGGACAAAATATCGTCGCGCTCACATGGATTGGCGACGGCGGCAGCTCCACCGGCGCATTTCACGAAGGCCTGGGCCTGGCGGCCTCGCAGCGCGCGCCCTTCGTTCTGATCATCGAAAATAATCAATGGGCGTATTCCACTCCCGTTTCGCGCCAGGTGCCCGTGCAGAATCTCGCCGATCGCGGCGCGGCCTACGGAATCACCAGCACCATCGTAGACGGCAACGACGTCGTCGCCGTCTACGAAGCCACGAAAGAAGCCGTCAACGAATGTCGCGCCGGCCGCGGCCCGCAGATCATCGAAGTGAAAACCATGCGCATGCGCGGCCACGCCCAGCACGATCCCGCCGAATACGTTCCCAAGGAAATGTTCGACTACTGGAAGGCCCGCGATCCCATCACGCTCTACGAAAAATATCTCACCGAAAATAAAATCTGGGACGCCGCCACCAAATCCGAAATTGACGCCCGCATCGAACGCGAACTCGACGTCGAGCAGAAATTCGCCGAAGATTCGCCGCTCCCGCCGCCTGAACTTGCCGAAGAAGGCGTCTACTGCGACGGCTGTCACAAAATCGAAGCCGATTGGAAACGCGCGAAAGCGGAAGTAATGCCGCCGAAATCCAGCATTGACCCGACCTGGCGCCTGAAGGATTTACCCGCCTACACTCAAGCCGCGATAGCCGGCGGCAACGGAGCGAAAAATCCGGCGCAGACGGCAGCGCCCGCGCCGGTAGCCGCTCCCACTCCAGCCACCAGCCCCGCGATACAAAAATCCGCCCCGGCACCCGCGCCCGAACGCGCCGAACTCCAGCCGGAGCATTTGGCCGCAGGCGTTGCCGCCGAGGATCCCGCCGTACCCCGCGTCCCTTTCGGCCGTGGCCCCAAAGACAAAGCCTTCCGCCAGAGTCCCGAGAACCCGCAAAACAAACCCGCCTACTCCCGCGCGCCCAAAGAAAAATCCTTCGCGCAGAACTCGCAGCAGAAATCTTTCAGCAAAGGCCCGCGCAACAAGCCCTTCGGCAAGAATGCTCAGGGCAAGCCGTTCACAAAAAATCCGCAGGATAAACAGGGGAGGCGCTGACGATGTCCCACACCGCTCCGAACCTGTCTTCGAAAGCCGTTCCTACTTCCGGCCCGATCACCATGGTGGACGCCATCCGCCAGGCGATGTTCGAAGAAATGGAACGCGACCCTGCCGTAGTCGCAATCGGCGAAGATATCGGCGTCTATGGCGGCGCGTTCAAAGTCACCGACGGCCTGCTCGCGAAATTCGGCCGCGAACGCGTTATCGAAACCCCCATCGCCGAAACCGCCATCATCGGCGCGGCCTGCGGCATGAGCTTCCTCGGCCTGCGCCCCGTAGCCGAAATGCAGTTCATTGATTTCATCGCCTGCTGCTTCAACCAGGTCACCAACTTCGTCGCCAAATCTCATTACCTCTGGGGCGCGCCCGTGCCCATGGTCATTCGTGGCCCATCCGGCGGCGGCGTGCACGGCGGCCCATTTCATTCCGCCAACCCCGAAATGTATTTCGTGCATACGCCCGGCCTGAAAGTGATTTATCCTTCCACGCCGTCGGATGCCAAGGGTCTGCTCAAGTCCGCGATACGCGACAACAATCCCGTGCTCTTCTTCGAGCACAAATATCTGTACCGCCGGCTAAAAGAAGAAATGCCGCCCGGCGATTACACCGTGCCCATCGGCAAAGCCATCGTGCGGCGCCCGGGACGCGACATGACCATCGTCAGCTACGCGGCGATGGCGCATACGGCCATGGAAGCGGCCGTCGAACTCGCGAAAGAAGGCATCGAAGCGGAGGTGATTGACCTCCGCACCCTGCTTCCGCTCGATAAGGAAACAATTCTCGCGTCCGTAAAAAAGACCAACAAGCTGCTGGTGGTGCACGAAGACACGCGCACCGGCGGCATTGCCGGCGAAATTGCCGCTCTCGTCTTTGAAGGCGCTTTCGAGGATCTCGACGGTCCGGTCGCCCGCGTCACCGCTTTGGATACGCCGGTGCCGTACTCGCCGCCCCTCGAGGAACGCTTTTTACCCAACACCGAAAAAGTAGTCGCGGCCGCGCGCGAACTGGCAAAATACTAAGCGGACAAAGGCAGGACCGACACGATGGGAAAGACCAAGGGCATCAACAACGCCGAATTTGAAGTAGGCAGCGAAGTGAAGATCGCCGACCGCGCATTCCTGGAGGCTTTTCTCGAGGCCGGCCAGTATCACAACGAGCTCGAACCGGAGCAGCTCGCCTACGCAGGCAAGATCGCCAAAGTGAAGGCCGTCGATTTCTTCACCGGCGGCGACGAGATTTACACGCTGCAGGGCATTCCGGGCGTGTGGCACGAGGAATGTCTCAGCGCCGCCTAGCTCTGCCTCGTTGCCATTAGTGTTGCGGCGCGCGTTCGTACCTACAGGAGAAGACCATGGCTGTTGACGTCATCATGCCCCAAATGGGCGAAAGTATTTTTGAAGGCACCATTACCAAATGGTTGAAGAAAGCGGGAGACAAAATCGAGCGCGATGAACCGCTGTTTGAGATTTCTACCGACAAAGTGGACGCGGAAATTCCCTCGCCCTCGGCCGGAGTCCTGAAAGAAATCAAAGTCGGTGAAGGCCAGACCGTGCCGATTCAGACGGTGGTCGCCACAATCGAAGCCAACGACGGCGCCTCGAGTTCCGCACCCGCAGCCGCGCCCGCGAAACCCGAAGCCGCCAAGCCCGCCGCAGCGGCTCCCGCTGCGAAATCCGCAGCGCCTGCTCCTTCTGCGCCTGCACAGGCCACGCCGCAAGCCGCCTCCAGCGGCGAAAAAGTTCGCAGCTCTCCGTTAGTCCGCAAAATCGCGCGCGAGAATAATATTGACGTCTCCCAGGTTCCCGGCACCGGCGCGGGTGGACGCGTCAGCAAGAGCGACATTCTCAGTGCCGTGCAAGGCGGCGGCGCGCCCGCTGCGGCGGCTTCTTCCAGCGCAGCTCCGGCTTCGGCACCGCCGCCGGCCCGTCCCGCGGGAGTTCCGCCAGCCACAGGTGGCGCGAGCGCTTCCGCGGTCCTCGAAAATGCCGTGCCGCGCGAAAAAATGTACTTCGGCCATTACGAAGTCCAACCCATGTCCGTCATGCGACAGCGCATCGCCGAGCACATGGTGCTCTCGAAGCACGTCTCCCCGCACGTTTACTCCGTGGACGAAGCGGATATGACCGCGATCGCCACCCTGCGCGCCAAGATGAAAAATAAGTTCGAAGAAACCAGCGGCACCAAGCTCACCTTCATGCCTTTCTTTGTGCGCGCCGCCGTCGAAGCCCTGCGCGCCTTTCCCACGGTGAACGCGTCGGTGGATGGCACGAACATTATCCTGCACAAGGAATGCAACATCGGTATCGCCGTCGCCTTGGACTGGGGCCTGATCGTCCCCGTGATCAAGAACGCCGAGGAGAAAAATTTCCTGGGCATCGCGCGCACCATGAACGACCTCGCCGAACGCGCGCGCGCCAAGAAACTCAAGCCCGACGAAGTCGCCGAAGGCACCTTCGCCATCACCAACCCCGGCGTCTTCGGCGGCCTGTTCGGCCTGCCGGTGATCAATCAACCGAACGTCGCCATCCTGGGCCTCGGCACAATCGAAAAGCGCCCGGTGGTAATCGACGAGGCGATCGCCATTCGCAGCATGGTCTACCTTACCCTCTCCTACGATCACCGCGTAGTAGACGGCGCCGTAGCCCATCAATTTATGGCCAAGCTGAAGCACACGCTGGAAAATTGGACGGAAAGCATCCTGTAAGCCGAGGCTGTGCTGAAGAGTCGAAAGTCAACAGTCAACAGTCAACAGTTGAAAGTTGAAGGTTAAGAGTTAAGCGCGTTAGCGTAGACGGTAGTTCCTTTTGCTTTCAACTTCTGGCTGTCAATTCTCAATTCCGGACGTCCTACTGTAAAGCCATGTCTCCCTCCGCGAAACCTGACCCTTGGGGCCGCTCTCCCTGGAAAATCTCCTTCACGCCGCAACGGCACAAACTGGCGGCCCACGTCGACTTCGCCATAATCGGCGGCGGATTCACCGGCCTGGCAGCCGCCGCTTGGCTCCGCGCGCTCGCGCCCGATAAATCCGTAGCCGTATTCGAAGCCGCGCGGATCGGCGCCGGCGCCAGCGGCCGCACCGGCGGCATGGTCCTTGCTGAAACCGCCGCCGGCAATCAACCCGGCCTCGGCGACGTCCTCGCCGGTTTCCGCGCGATCCTGGAAAAACTAAAAGTGCGCTGCGACCTCGAACTCACCGGCGCATGGGAAATCGCGCGGCACGCCCAATCCGGAAAAGCAAATCACAAACCATCACCAATCGAATGGAATGATTCCGGCAACCTAAAAGTAGTGAACGAAGTCCCCGGCGGCACACTGGATCCCGGCAAACTGGTTAGCGGCCTAGCCCGCGCCGCCCAGCGCCGCGGCGCGCAGATCTACGAGAATCATTGGCTGCAAAATGTGCACTGGAGCGCCGCGCCGGAATTGCATCTCGCCACCAGGCGCGGCGATAAAAGAAAAATCACCGCGACGAAAATTCTCTTTGCCGCGAACGCCCTGTCGCTCGCGCAGTCGGGCCTGGCCGGAATGCATCCGCGCCTTACGCTCGCCGTCCTCACCAGCCCGATCAGCGAAAAAACTCTCGCCGCGATCGGCCTCGCGCCAAGAAAGCCGTTCTACACCGTGGATTTTCCCTATCTCTGGGGCCGCGTGCGCAAAGACCGCTCCATCGTGTGGGGCGCGGGCCTGGTGCAATCCCCGGACGCCGACGAACTCGAAAAGGTAGACATCGCCGCGGAAGAATCAGCCGCCGCCTTCGATGGCCTGGAACAGCGCGTCCTGCATCTGCATCCCGCGCTCGCGAAAATAAAATTCACGCGCCGCTGGGGTGGCCCCATCCTCTTCCGCAATTCCTGGAAGCCGGTCTTCGACTGGCACCGGCAGAGCGTCGCGAGCGCAGCCGCGCGGAAGGGCGGCAGCTCAAATGGCGACGTGCCCCGCAACGCCGTAGTCCTAGGGGCCTACGCCGGCCACGGCGTTGCACTGTCCTCGTATCTGGGAACCTGGGCCGCCGAAGTCCTCCTCGGCCGCCGCGAGCTGCCAAAATGGAGTGCGCTCGACAAGTAGGTCGCAGCGATTGCGGTAAGATAAATCCCTCGAACGACTGCCGCCGTGAAACAGCCGCCAAGCTCACGCGCCGAGGCCCGCAGAGGAAAAGATGGCATTCATCTCCGTAACGCGTTTGCGAGTCCGCTCCTTCCGCTACCTCCCGGAATTCTTATGGGACACGTTCCAGTCCGTGCGCCAGGCCGAACGCAGCTCCGGTTTTCTCGGCGGCCGGCTTTTAGTTAATTCCGGACTAGTTTTTTGGACCATGACTGCCTGGCAGAACGATTCCGCGATGAACGCCTTTCGCACTGGCGGCGCGCATCGCAGAACGATGCCCAAGCTGCTCGACTGGTGCGATGAGGCCGCGGTAGTGCATTGGATGCAGGACTCCGCAGAAATCCCGCTCTGGCCGGAGGCGCAGCGGCACATGGCCGAAGAAGGGAGGCCGTCGAAAGTAAAACATCCTTCCCTCGCTCAGACGTCCCAGCACGTTCCGGCCCCGCAACCAAGCCGCATCGTGCGAACGCTGAAACCAGCTCGCTAGTTTCCCGGGGCAACGTCAAGAACTGCTCCCCAGAATGTCACCGATTTACCGCCCCAATCATCGAACGGATGGCGGGCAGCTCAATGCCGCAGAGTCCGGCGATGCAACCTGCAAAGGTTTTGCGGAGGCAGGGAGCGTTCCGCCGTGACCGTGCCAACAGCCGTGGTATATTTTATCCGTTTGACTCGTCGTAATATTTCGCCGTCTCTTGCCAGGAGGCTCTCGTGCAATTCTTCCGCTCGCGCAAAGTTCCACCGCTCACAGTCGCTGCGCTCGTCACGTTGTGCGCCGCCGGTTCCTTGCTCTCAACTCGAAATCGCTCGGCGGTCCTGGCGGCAGCCGCGAGCGCGGCATGCCCCGGCGCTGATAGCGGGCTGAAACTACCGGCGGGTTTTTGCGCGACGATCTTCGCGGACGGCATCGGTCACGCGCGGCACATGGCGGCTGCGCCCGGCGGAGTGTTGTACGTCAACACCTGGTCGGGTCAATACTATGGCAACGACACGCCGCACGCGGGCGGATTTTTGGTCGCGCTGCAGGACACAGCGGGTACGGGCAAAGCCGACGTGCAGGAACGCTTCGGTGACACGGTAGAGAGCGGTGGCCGGGGCGGCACCGGGATCGGCATTTACAAAGGATCGCTTTATGCGGAGATAAACGATCGCATCGTGCGCTATGCGCTGGCGGATGGCTCGATCGTGCCGCAGGGCGCAGCAGTCACCATTCTCTCCGGCTTGCCGCTCAACGGCGATCATCCCATGCATCCGTTCATTATCGACGCCCAAGGCTCTTTGTACGTGGATGTCGCGAGCGCCACCAATTCCTGCCAGGTGAAAAATCGCACGCTGAAATCGCCCGGTGAGGACCCCTGCACGGAATTGCAGACGCGCGGCGGCATCTGGCGCTACGACGCGAACCAATCCGATCAGCATTTTTCCAGCGCCGAGCGCTACGCCACCGGAATCCGCAACGGCGAAGGGTTCGCGATGGACCGCGGGGGCCGCATGTTCGTGACGCAGCACGGCCGCGACCAGCTGCGCTCTAATTGGCCGGACCTCTACCAACCTGAGCAGGAGGCGACCCTGCCGGCCGAAGAGCTGCTGCTCCTGCAGCAGAGCGGCGACTACGGCTGGCCCGAGTGCTACTACGACGGAATCCGGCAAAAGCTGGTTCTCGCGCCGGAATACGGCGGCGACGGCGGCAAGAAGATCGGCATCTGCGCGGAGAAGCGCGCTCCGGTCGCGGCCTTTCCCGCGCATTGGGCGCCGAATGGCATGGCGTATTACGACAAGACGCAATTCCCGGAGCGCTATCAGGGCGGCGTCTTCATTGCCTTTCATGGATCGTGGAATCGCGCGCCGTATCCGCAGGGCGGGTACAACGTGGTCTACCAGCCGCTCGATGGCGCGCGCGCCGCCGGCTCCTGCGAAATATTTGCCGTTGGTTTTGCCGGCGCCGTGAAGTCGCCGGACAAAGCCGACCATCGCCCTAGCGGCGTGGCCGTGGGACCGGACGGCTCACTCTACGTTTCCGACGATGTGCGCGGGCGAATTTACCGCATCGTTTACCGCGGCGGGGCCGCAGGCGACTCCGGCATCACTCCCTGCCCCAGCGCGACAGCTCCGGCCGGAGCAATCGCCCAAGCCGGCGCGCAGCCGCCGGAGGGCACACATCCGGATGCTGGCGCGGCGACCAGTTCCACCGGCGCGCTTCCGAAAGGAGTGACGCCGCAGATGGTGGCGCTCGGTGCGCGCGTCTACCGCGGCGAGGTGGGTGGTGCGGCCTGCACGGGCTGCCACGGCGGAAGCGGAAAGGGCTCGCCGCTGGGCCCGGATCTCACCGCGAACAAGTGGTCGTGGAGCGACGGCAGCTACGCGGGCATCAAGAAAACAATCACCGAAGGCGTGCCGCAGCCCAAGAATTATCGCAGCCCCATGCCGGCGATGGGCGGCGCGCAGCTGACCCCATCTCAGTTGTCAGCGGTCGCAGCCTACGTGTACAGCATCAGCCACGACGCGACGGGAACTGCCAAGTAGTGAAACTGGATTTTCCGCTGCTCGAAAAGGATGCGTCCCGCGGCGGCTAAGCGGGCGCTTCCGGCGCCAACGCCGGTCCGTCGGGCAGTGTAGATGGCGGCCACAGCAGTGCGGCGAGCGGCGGATAGCGCGGCGCGAAAAAATAAATCGCGTAAGCGGGAAAGAACACCACCACCGGCACGGAAATCAAGGCAGTCGCGAAGATCAGAATCGCGAGCCCCGCGCACCCGAATACGACCGCAAGTGTGATGGTATACACGTTCCAATCCCATACCGCCGCCTTTCCGCCCAGCACTGCCACAAGTGCCGCTCCGCCAATCGGGATCAGCAGCACCAGGAACGCCATGATAGAGAGGATCCCGAATAGAATCGCCGCGCCGATGGCCAGCACGATTTTCATTCCAATATATCCGGCGTACCCGGCTTTTTCCGCCGCCAGGCGCGGCCACAGCCGCCGCCAGCCTTCCAGCGCGCTAATATCCTCCAAGGCCATTTGCGGCACCACAAAATCCTTGGTCATCACATGGATTACGCCCAGCAGCACAGCCAGCAGCAGCAAGGCCAGGAAGAGCGTAACGCCTCCCAGGACCAGCCCCAGCACGTGCTCGCGAGCATCGCTGAACCAGCCCAGCATCGCAGCGCCCGCCACCGGAATTCCGATGACGATCAGCAGCGTCGCAATCATCACCAGCATCAATACAAGCTGCCAGCAAAACAAACGAACGCCCGCGTGCCGCCGCCGCGACCAGCCCCGCCGGATGTGACATTCTCTTGCGACCACGCTGTCGAATAGAATGAATCGCATCACGCTCGCAACGTAAGTGAAGAGCACCACGAACCCGAGCCACGCTACCAAGAAAGCTGCCACCAGCCCGGCAATTAGCGCTGGGTGTGCGTTCGAGAAATCAAGCCAAGGTGCGGCCAAGAAGTGCTGCGTCCCGCGGGGATGATAATTCGAGGGAACATTGAAGTTGCAGCCGCTAAACGAACTCATCTCGCCCGCCAAAACGCCGACGAACGCCAGGCGCATCCATTGCGCAAAGCGAAACGGGCGCAGCAGTTGTCCCTTGGTATGGCGAAAAGCGATCTCGATCACATCAGCGGCGGAAGGGGACAAGCCAGCGCCTCGTTCTTAGGAATCACTGGAGAGACAGCACTTGGAAGATAGTAAGAGATCAAGCGACTTAGCGCACGGTGCTCGTTCCGATAGCGGGCAGATTTTCCAATCGATCGGCAGGCAAACATCCCGGGCAAGACTTCCCGGAAGCCACCTCACTGAATCCGCCAGTCACCTTACTGAAACCGCTGGCGCAGCTCCTCGGCGAATCCCTCCACCTGGCTCATGGCCACGATGCGTATGCCTTCGCCGGCGAAGAGCTTTTCCACGAAGACATGCCGCGGATTTTCGGCATCCGGCGACGTATCGGTGACGGCCGTGATTTCCGCAAGTCTGTCGCGCGCGTGAATGCATCCGGCGGTGTAAGCGAGGGCCTTCGCCTGCGGCAAGTCGCGCCGCAAGGAAACCGACTGGATGAATCCGCGCACGCCGTTCTGGTAGCCATAGTCCAGGCGCATGGGATCGCCCGGCTGGGTAAAGCCCTCGACGCGCACGCGGTGCTCGAGTTTGCCCAGAATGCGGTGGCGCCGGAACACGTCGTTCAGCTTGCTGCGCATCCAGTCCCGCGTATTCTGCAGGAGCCCGCCCGCGCGCCGCGCCGGAGGCGTGACCTGCTCGCGGTACAGGCGGTCCAACTCCATATCGAAATTGTCCGCCAGCAGCGCTTTCTGCGGGCTCAGTTGCAGCACGTTGGAAAGATTTTGCTCCAGCTCCCGCAGGTAAGCCGTTACTTCCAGCGCCGACCCGCGTAGCCGCGCGTCGAACTCCGGCGCGAGCCCGCGCAGCAGATCTTCGTCGGCGTCCGGATGCAGGCGTCGCACGCGTGCGAACTCCGCAGGTTCTTCGATCAGGCGGACGGCTCGGTGCGACCCTGTCATTTCCTCGAGCAGGACGCCGATGTTCACCCACTCGTCGCGCATCTGGTTGGGCACATAACGCAGGATGCGATACTGGAAAACACTCGTCGGTTCTTCGACCGTCGGTCCTGGTGACACGTTTTTCCTCCCGGCTGCAGAACGTTTCGCGGTAGTTCTTGCATCCCACGTGCAGCTTCCCGTTCTCAGCAGCCCGCGAACCCCGATTTCTGTCGACAAAAACCACCGAGCCAAAAAATCCGCGCCCGGCAGCGCAACAATGGGCAGGCACCACCCGCAATGCACCGCTTCCCTCGCCTGATCCCCGCGCGCCCTACTTCCAGTTCGGAAACGGCTGCGCTGAAGATTTCCAGGCCGACACAATCAGCTCCCTCACCAGCTTCCTCCGGCGCAAGAGCTGCTCCAACATTTTCTCCAGAGCATCGGCGTCAAAGTCGTACCACTCGGGCGGAATCTGCCCGTAAATTTCCTCCAGGGCCGACTCTTCAATTCTCTCCACGCGTGCAATCCAGGTTTCGAATGAGGCGATTCCCCGCACCGCTTCATACACGCGGTGCCGCGCGTACCAACCGCGCAGCGGCGCATCCGGAAAATTCCACTCCGCGGCGTTAAAACAGAATCCATTATCAATCATCCGCGCGCAGTAACGCGCCGGCGCGCTGGTGCCACTTCCGGCAGCTTCCGGCTCGCGAAAAAAAATCGCCTGCCGCCCGTTGGTGTTGCAGGTCCATTTGTCAAACACCAGCATGCCGCAGAATTCCGCGATATTGCTCACTTCGCGCAGCTGTTCATCGGGAAGGAAATCGTACACTGCCACATCGGCCAGATTGCCGGGGTAACGCGAACCAAACTGCTTTCCCGCTTTGCAGGGCGCGCGCCCGCGCCCCAGCTGAAACACCAGGTCCTCGGTGCCGGCGATCAGCTCCGCCCGCACCTCCACCACTTCCGGCTCCGCCACCGACAACCCCAGCCGCGCCGCCAATCTTGTACCAAGCAATTCGTTCGCCAGGATCCGCAGCCCCTGCGGATTGTTCTGGAATTTCACCACATAATATGCCTGATTCGAACAGCGCATCAAATGCGATTGCGCCCCGCCACGCATCCTACGCACTTGCTCGACAGCCAGCGCCATCGCGCGCCCATCCTAGCGGCCAACGAACCCAACCGGCAAGCGAATTATTTTCAAAATGGGAACGTACCGCAAAGGTGCACTGGCGCTTCGCGCCGTGCGGGGTGTTTCGATTCAGCCCAGGTCCGCAGTTGTATTCGAACAGGAAAAAATCGAAGCTGCGCGGCACAGAAACAGGGAAGTGAGCAGCAAAGCTGCCGCGCGGAAAAACAACCAGGCAGGGAACTAGAGTTTACCAGCCTCTCAGCACAAGAAAATTCCGCACCGCAAAAAAAGCGGGACCGCAACACCTCCTGGAGCGTGCGCGGTCCCGCCTCCCGATCCTTCGCCGAAAAAACCTCAGCGCTTCTTGCGCTTGCCCGCCTTCTTGGCCTTCCCCTTCTTCTTCGCAGCTTTTTTCGCGGGCTTGGCTTTTTTCTTCGCGGCCTTCTTTTTGGGCGCGGCTTTCTTCGCCGCCTTCTTCGGCGCCTTCGCCTTGGGGGCAGCCGCCGGCGCTTCGTCCCCGTCCGGCTCTTCCTCGACGATGATCTCCTCCACTTCCTCTACAATGTCTCCATGAGGGAGTTCCGCGCCTTCTTCCCCCTCTTCTTCTTCGTAACGGGGTAGCTCGTCATCCTCTTCATCATGCTGCTTGGCGTGAAACATTGATCCCTCCCTGGTTTCGGGCTTGCGAATGAACGTATTAGGCCCTGCGCGCTTATAAACGGAGTGCCGGAAGTTTGTCAAGATGCAAGGCCGCAAAAACCCGCTGCGGCCAAGAATATTTGAGAAAAACGCCAAAAGGGGACGGTAACGAAAAGTTACACAAATGAGGAAGCATTCTAGAATCAGTAGTTTATGGGAATGTCAGAATGCAGTTAAACTCAGCGCTGAATGGTCAACACATCACCGGCTTTCAAGGGCCGCTCGTCCAGAAACGAGTTCGCCTGCCGGATACTCTCGACGCTGGTCTTGTAGGAATGCGCGATCGAATAGAGCGTCTCGCCCTGCTTCACATGATGCTCCACGCTCGCAGGCTTCTCGCCAGCGCCCGTCGCCGTTGCTGAAACCTTGCGCACCGTCACCGCGGCATCTGCACTCGCCGCAGGCTGCGACGCGGATTTTGCTCCGGCATGCGAACGCGCGGAATCATCCGGCGCACCGCCGGCATAAATTTTCAGTCGCGAACCGCGCGGCACGCTGGCCCCGCGAATATTGTTCCAACGCTTCAATTGCGCGACGCTTACATCGAAGCGCTCCGCAATTCCTTCCAGCGTGTCGCCGCGCACCACGCGGTAATGGACCAGCCGTACCGCCGGCGGTGCAGCCGGCACGTTCAGCATGAATCCCGCCGGCACCACCGCATGCGCTTCCAAGTGGTTCGCGGCTTCGATCGCGGCGACCGTCACGTGATAGTGCCGCGCAATGTCCGACATCGTTTCGCCCTGCTCGACGGTATGTAAGCGCCAGGTGGTCCATTTGTCCTCGGGCACCTGGTTAATCACGTTCAACAGTTTCTCGCCGTATCCTGCCGGCAGCTTCAGTTCGAAATTCGGATCGTTGGGCGTCACGCTGCGCAACATCTCCGGATTCAACTCGCGCAGATCGTCCAGGTCCGCACCGGTAGCGTCCGCCACCAAACGCAGGTCAATGGCATGCGCCGGGTGTATCACGTCCACCGGCGCCGGCTTCTCGGGCGCCACTTGCACGCCATACAACGAAGGGTCTTTCGCCACCAAGGCCAGCGCAATAATAATGGGCACATAATTCTGCGTCTGCTTCGGCAACGCATGGCGCTTCTGCAATTCCCAGAAATCCGCGTAACCGGTGCGCTCGACAGCCTTCACCACATTCATCGGCCCCGAGTTGTAAGCGGCCATCACCAGGTACCAGTCGCCGAACATATCGTACAAATCGCGCATGTGCCGCGCCGCCGCCCGCGTGGCCTTCTCCGGATCGCTGCGCTCGTCGACATAATAAGTGCGGTCCAGATCGTATTCCTCGCCGCGGAAGGGCATGAACTGCCACAATCCGCGCGCCCCTGCGCGCGATACCGCGGTCGGCTGAAACGCCGATTCCGCCTGTGCCAGATACATCAAATCCTGCGGCACGCCTTCTTCTTTCAGCACGCGCCGGATCATGTCGTTGTAACGCCCGGAACGATCGAGGCCATGTTCCACCGTTGCGCGTCCCCGCGGCGTCGAAAAGAAGCTCAAATATTGCAGCACCGAATCATTTACCGTCAGCGGCAGATCGTGCGGCACGCGCATCAATTCTTTTTCCGCCTGCCCCGCCAGCCGCGGATCGCCTGGCGGCAAGGTCATGTCCGCCAGCGCGTCAATCGGCGCGGGAGTGCCGGTGCCCTCTTCCTCTTCATCGGCATCCTGCTGCGCGCTGCGCTCGTAGGAATGCAGCGTCTCGCCAATCTGATCAAAAAGATCGGAAAGCCGCGGATCGGAATCCACCTGGAATCCGCTCGCGAGCATCAGCTCCACAGCGCGGTCGTAATCCGCATGCGCCTTGTCGAAATCGCCGGACTTGTATTCTTTCTGCGCGGTGTTGAAGATCACTTGGACTTTGTCAATAAGGACGTCAATCGCAGGGCGGGTGTCATACAAGGAAGCCAAAGAAACGTAGTGCTCGGGAAATGGCAGCGGCTCGTGAACAAACGCAGGAACCGGGGCAGGTGTCGCAGCCGGCGGTCGCGCCTTCACCTGCTTGCTGGAAACGGTATCGTTGCAAGCGGCGAGCGACAACGTCGCCACCGCAGCGATTCCTGCCCAGCCCAGCCAGCTTACATGGCCACTCAGGCCCGCGACCCTCAGCTTCATGGTCTTCGTCCGTCCTTGCGACGCGCGATACCTCTCCGCAGGATTCTACGAAGCAACTTCGGGTCCGTAGCAGGCTTCATCCAACGCGGCGCCGCGTCGTTCACCCCCGTTCAGGGGTAACGGGAATCTTACGAACTACCTACGCCTCGGTCAATGGCCTTGCCGTACCAGCCATTGTCACAATCAGGACATCACCTTCAACCCTTCTCTATTCCCGATTTGTATATCGGCCATTCTGAATGCCGCCTTATACACCCTCATCGCCCGCGGCGCCATTGTGAAATCCTCGGCTGCCAGGCAGAGAATTGCGCCCCGCAACTTTTCCCTCACGAGTCCGAAAACTCGGATGCCTGCGAACGCTGTATTCCAGCGTTCGTACGCAGCACCTCCGCAGCGCACTACGCTCTCCAGCTATGCCTTTTGAAATCAGGTTGATAGGTCGTGAGAGCCTGGCGAAAAACTCTGGCTACCCAGATGCAATTGCCAGTTCATTAAACGCACGCCGGAATGAGCGTGCTTCTAGGGGATGTGTCCCAACAGGGGGATCGGCATGAATTTTCGGAGTCGTCTTTTCGGGGGTGTCGGCGCTTTCGTCATCGCTCTAGGAATACTCGCTGCGCCATCTATACTGCGCGCACAGACCGCCACCGTCACTGGCACAGCTCTTGATTCATCCAACGCCGCCGTCGCCGATGCCACCGTCAGCGCGGTCAATGCTGCCACCGGTGTGAATCGCACCACCACGACCAGCGCCGCCGGTGCCTACACCATTCCCAACCTGCCTCCAGCCGTTTACACCATTACCTTCACGAAGGACGGCTTCAAGACCGCGAAATTTCCAGCCATCACGCTGACCGTGGACCAGACGCTCACTTTGGATTGCAAATTTGAAGTGGGCGCTTTGTCGGCAACCGTGGAAGTGAATTCCGATACCGTGGCGAACGTGGACACCGAGACGCCCACGCTCAGCAACGTCGTCGAGCACACCCAGATGGTCGAACTGCCTCTGATCCTGCGCGATCCTTATCAACTCGTGCTGCTCGGCCCCGGCGTCACTCAATCCGATAGCGGTCTGGGCGGCATCTCCGTCAACGGCGGCCGCGAGCGCAACAACAACTTCCTGCTCGACGGAACCGACAACAACGATGCCGACGTTCCAGGCGTTCTCGGCGGCCTCACTGCGCAGAACCCGGATTCCACCCAGGAATTCCGCGTGCTCACAAATAATTTCGCGCCCGAATATGGCCGCAACAATGGCGCCATCATTGACGTAATCACTCGCAGCGGCACCAACAGTTACCACGGCAATCTGTTTTATTTCGGCCGCTGGGACGCTCTCGGCGCGCGCGACTACTTCAATCACCAGATAGACCCCACCACGGGGGACGTCGCAGCCAAGAATCCCTACGTCCGCAATCTCTACGGTGGTTCTCTGGGCGGCCCCATTCGCAAGGACAAGACTTTCTTCTTCATCAACTATCAAGGCGATCGCTTCGTCACCTCGCTAACCAACACCGCGACGGTGCCCACAGCCGCGTTCGACTCGGGAATTTTCAACTACACCAATCCCAGCAACGGCGTCACCCAAAACGGCATCAACGTCACCGTACCCGGCGCGCTCAACAACGCCACGGGCGTGGGCCTCGACCACACGGTCCAGCAAATCCTCTCGCACTATCCTTTGCCCAACATTAACAATTCCGACGGCATCACGGGCCTGCTCTTCTTTCCCACGCAATCCCGCGAAAGAGACGAAGACGCCACCGCCAAAGTTGATCAAAAGATCGGCAAGAACAACGATCTCTACGTTCGCTATGTTTTCAACTGGTTCCGCGACCCCGATCCGTTCCATTCCGATTCCTTGCCCGGCGGCATCGGCGCCATCGCCGAATCCGCCAAAACACAATCCTGGTCCATCGGCTTGACGTCCACCTTTGGCTCCACGCTCTCGAACGAAGTTCGCTTTGGCGCCAATCGCAATACCAATCCCTTCTCTTGCAACAGCGCTCTGGCCGATACCATCACTGGCGCGGGTGGAAACTACCTCGATACTTTCGGCCGCGGCGCGGACTTCAGCCTCCCCGGGTTCAGCGTTCCAAACACTGCGGACTTCGGTTGTGTTTCCCTGGGTGATACCAACTTCCAGGGAAGTCATGCCGGAACCTATCAGACTCTGGACAACGTCACTAAAGTCCTCGGTTCGCACACCCTCAAGTTCGGCGGCGAATTCCGTGACGTCTATTCCAATAACAATACTAATTTCAGCTCGCGCCAGCAGTTTCAATTCAACACCGCCACCGATTTCGGCGCCGCCGTTCTCCAGGGCCTCAACCCCGGCGTGGACAATGTCACTTTGGAAAATGAAGTTTCCGGCCTGCTCGGTTTGGTCTCGGTCGCCAACCAAACTCAGTTTTTCGACCTTGCAGGAGACCGTCACAAGTTCGATGAACTCAATTTCGCCCAGCACGAAGCCGGCTTGTTCGTGCAAGACGTCTGGAAAATAAAGCCGAACCTCTCGATCACCTACGGTCTGCGCTGGGATTGGTATGGTGTGCCCTACGAAAGGAACGGTAATCTCTCAAACCTGTTTGAGGACCCCAGCGGAGTCGCTCCGTTTACCTTCACTCCTGTCGGACCCGGCACAGGCCACCAGCTCTACCCGGGCTACGGCAAAGACTTCGAACCGCGTCTCGGCTTCGCGTGGGATCCTTTCAAGACCGGCAAGACCTCCGTGCGCGGCGGCTTCGGTCTATTCAGCGACCGCGTTTTCGGCAACCTCTTTAGCGATGCGCGCGGCAACCCACCATTCCAGCCGAGCTACGTCAATTTCCCTCTGTTCTCGACTGGTTTGGATGCCGGTTCACAACTCCAGAATCAGACCGCGCCTCCAGCCCAGACGCCTACCGCCGTCGTACAGCAAGGAGCTGGCAGCTTTCCCGACGTTTTCTCCACCGGGCAGAATTGTGGGACGGGTCAGACCTGCTCGCCGATTAGGCCGCCGCTCATCACCACCTGGAACCTGGGAATTCAGCGCGAAATCGCGACGAATCTCACCGTCGAAGCCAATTACGTGGGAAATCACGGCACGCGGATACTTCGCGTCGTGGATGCGGCACCCCCCCAGCCGGCCCTGGTCTCCTCGCTGGAGGCCTTCTGCGTTCCCGGCAATCCAGCGAATACGGGGTTCATGACACCGAGTGGTCAATGCGATGAATCAACTTTGCAGTTTGGCAATCTTTTCTTCGGCCAGGAAAACGGTGTCTTGCCCCGCGATGCCGTTAACAACAACGCTTTCGAGGACGCTTTCTTCGACGAAAGCAGCGGGCACTCCTGGTACGATGGCCTGCAAATCCAAGTTACCGAGCGCAACTTCCATGGCTTGCAAATCCAGGGTTCATACACTTGGGCGCACGCTCTGGACGATTCCTCCGATCCGCTCGTCGATACCATCGGCAACGGCAATTTCCCGATCAATTCCTTCGATCTGCGCCGCGAGAAAGGCAACTCCGGTTTCGACACCCGTCAGCGCGGCGTCATAAATTTCGTTTATCAGCCCAACATCGGCCGCGGCAAGGCCCGCTTCAACGAGGGTTTTGTCGGTCGCGCTCTGGCAGGTTGGGAACTCAGCGGTATCGCCGCATTTCAGACTGGCTTGCCGTACGATATCCTCGGCACCGCCGACACTCTGCACACCAATCTCGCCGACCGCGCCACGGTCGTGAACGCCTCCGTCCTGAAAACGGTTCCGTCCATGGGCGCGTTCGTCCCTAGCAGCGCCGTTTTCACCGGGGAAAATGCCCTGGCCTTCAACCCCGATAACGCCGCCATCATGCCGATTCCGTTCGACGTCCCTTCCAATGTCGGACGCAATCACTGGTACGGCCCGGGCATCAACAACTGGAATTTCAACCTCGCGAAAACCACTGCCATCACCGAGCGGCTGAATTTCCAATTGCGCTTTGAGTTCTACAACATGTTCAATCGAACTCAATTCAATAAGCCCGACAACATCATCGGCGATCCCAACTTCGGCTATTCCACCGCCCAGGTCGGCCAGAACGATGGCACCACCGGCGCGCGCCAAGTGCAAATCGGTGCGAAATTCAACTTCTGAATCCCGCGAACGTGGGATTCCCCCCGAGATTCGGCAGCACCGAATCTCGGGGCGCGCGCCGGCTCGGCCTGATCTCATTTTCCACGCTTGGCCTTGCTTGGCGCACGCTGCGCCAGTACGCCAAAATTCGGCACAGCTTCGTTCGGTGCTCCGCGTACGGCAGCGGAGGGTTTTCTCGAGGTAAAACGTAATCGAATCAATGCTTCACGGTTTTCAAAATTCATATTTCCGTAGACCAATTATTCCAAAAATGGTATTCAGCTAGCCTCCACGTGCGCCCGATATCTGCTATGTTTCGTGAAATAAAATAGTTAGATCACGCCCAGCCTCTCGACGAACTCTGGCCTTTCATCTGCAAACAGGACCACATTCGGATTTCGGGGTGATTATCCTTTTTTGGGAACATATCCTGACAAAACGAGGGGGACTGCATGCGATTTCGGCGTGGTGTGTACGGGGGCATCAGCACTCTATTCATCACTTTGGGAATTCTTGCTGCGTCGTCCAGTCTGCGCGCGCAAACTGCGACTGTTAGAGGAACTACGCTAGACCCCTCGGGCGCCGCCGTAGTCGGCGCAACTGTCACCGCCACCAACCTCTCTACGGCCATCGATCGCGTCACTTCGACGAACGAGACAGGCGCGTACAGCCTTTCCAGCCTTCCGCCGGCTGTTTATACCTTTACCTTCACCAAGCCCGGCTTTAAGGTCCTGAAATTCGAGAGCATCACATTGACTGTCGACCAGGCGCTGACGCTGGACGCCAAGTTTGAAATCGGCAGCGCTTCCGCTACGGTCGAGGTAGCGGCAAGTGCAGTCGCCGCCATTGACACCGACAACGCGACGCTCAGTAACGTGGTCGAGCATACTCAGATGACTGAGCTTCCGTTGATCCTCCGCGACCCGTATCAGTTGGTCCTGTTGGGTCCGGGCGTCACCCAGTCCGATAGCGGCCTCGGCGGAGTCTCCATAAACGGTGGTCGCGAACGCAACAACAACTTCCTGCTGGATGGCGCGGACAACAACGACGCCGATGTCCCCGGTTCCTTGGGCGGTCTTACATCGCAAAATCCTGATTCGACCGAGGAATTCCGTGTGCTCACTAATAACTTCGCTCCCGAATATGGCCGCAACAACGGCGCCATCATTGACGTCATCACTCGGAGCGGAACCAACGATTTCCACGGCAACCTTTTTTACTTCGGCCGCTGGGACGCGCTTGGAGCACGCGATTACTTCAATCACCAAATTGACCCCAATACTGGATTGGTCGAACCTAAGAACCCCTATGTCCGCAACCTTTATGGTGGTTCCATCGGTGGTCCGATCAGGAAAGACAAGACTTTCTTCTTCCTGAACTACCAGGGCGATCGTTTCATCACCAATCTGACCAACACCTCGACCGTTCCAACGACCGCCTTCAAGACCGGCATTTTCACCTATACCAATCCCGGCGGTTCCGCGCCCATCAACGTGACCGTGCCCGGCGCAAACCAAAACGCCACCGGCGTGGGACTCGATCCCATCATGCAGAAGATTTTCTCCCTCTATCCCGCGCCCAGCGTCAACAATCCCGACGGAGTCACCGGTCTTTTGTTCTTCCCCAGCGAGTCTCGGGAAAAAGATGAAGATGCCGTCCTCAAGATCGACCACAAGATTAACAAGGACAACAGCCTCTACGTCCGCTACAGCTACAACTGGTATCACGATCCAAATTCCGGCCACGATGATTTTCTTCCCGGCGATTTGGGAGCGGTCAGCGCCTACAATAAAGTTAACGGGCTCGCCGTAGGTCTCACTTCCACATTCGGCCCCACCTTCATCAATGAGTTCCGCTTCGGCGCGAACCGCATCAACGAGGGCTTCTTCTGCGACGGCGTCAGCACCTTTGACGGAATCTCTCCCCAATTCATTGATGGCGTCGGCCGCGGCGCGGACTACAGTCTGCCCGTCTTCAGCGGTTTCGGTTGCCAATCGCTCGGAGATTCCAATGGCCAGAGCACCAAGGCAGGTACCCTCCAGTGGTACGACGGCATGACCAAAATCGTCGGCGGGCACAGCTTCAAGTGGGGCGCCGAGATTCGTGACGTTGCCTCCAATGGGTACACCAGTTTCTCTTCCCGTGCAGCCTTTACCTTCAACATTTTCACCGCCGATAACATACCAACCGTCACGGGTGTGCCAGCTGCCGTCGCGAACGACCCCACCTTCCAATTCTTTCAAGACGAAGTCAGCTCCCTGTTGGGCTTGGTGGCGCAACAGAGCCAAACGCAATTCTTCACTGCCGCTGGCAACCGCCTTTTCAATGACGAGCTGAACTTCCGCCAGCACGAGGTAGGAACCTTTTTCCAGGACTCCTGGAAACTGAAATCAAACCTCACCATCACCTACGGGCTGCGCTGGGAATGGTACGGGGTGCCTTATGAGACCCATAACAACCTTTCCAATCTATTTGAGAATTCCAGTGGTGCACCGCCTGATCCGGGCGAAAATTTCACTTTCCAGACCGTCGGCCCTGGCACCGGCCGCCAACTCTACAGCGATTATTTCAAGAATTTTGAGCCGCGTTTCGGTTTCGCTTGGGATCCCTTCAAAACCGGCAAGACCTCAGTGCGCGGTGGCGTGGGAGTATTCAGCGACCGTGTTTACGGCAACCTCATCGAGGATGCCCGCGGCAACCCGCCATTCCAGCCTAGCTTCTTCGGATTTCCGGCATCAGATGCGGGTCCGGTCGCCGGAGCCCAACTGCAAAATCAGACGGCCCCGATCGAACAGTCGCCATCTCCCCTCGTCGGGCCGTTCGCATTGATCTTCCCGGACGTTTTCGCGCCGAATATCAAGCCGCCGCTGGTGGTCACCTGGAACGTCGGAGTCCAACGTGAAATCGTTCATGATTTAACCGTGGACATCAACTACGTGGGTAATCACGCCACGCGCATTCTGCGCGTCGTGGATGGAGCCGCGCCGCAACCCAATTTGGTGTCAGCCCTGGAAGCCTACTGTGTTCCGACCAACCCCGCCAATACTGTAGGCTGCTCTCAGTCCACGCTGCAGTTCAATAACCTTTGGTACGGCGCAGACATCAACAATCCCGCGACCGGAGTGCCCTTCCTTCCGTTTGACGCCGTAAACAACACTGCGTTCTTCCACACTTTTTTAGACCAAACCAGCGGCCATTCCTGGTACGACGGCCTCCAACTTCAAGTCACCGAGCGCGACTTTCACGGCTTGCAAATTCAAGGCGCCTACACTTGGGCGCACGCTCTGGATGATTCTTCCGATCCCCTCAACACGACGCTCAACAACGGAAACTATCCGATCGACTCCTACAACCTGCGCCGCGAAAAAGGCAACTCCGGCTTCGATACTCGCAATCGCGCCGTCATCAACTTTGTCTACCACCCAAACATCGGCCGCGGTCGCCAACATCTTGCGGATGGTTACCTCGGCCGGGCTTTCGAAGGCTGGGAGCTTACCGGCATTGTCGCCTGGCAATCGGGTTTGCCCTACGACATCCTCGGCTACCTGGACACTCTGCACACCGGACTTGCCGATCGCGCCACGGTCGTAAATCCGTCGGCCCTGAAAACAATTCCATCCGCCGGAAAAGTTCTGCCGGATAGTGGCGGCGTATTTACGGGCTACAATCTTGCCGCGTTCAACGATGAAACCGGCAACGCCTTGCCCATCCCGTGGGGGATTCCCTCGAACGTGCTGCGCAATCAATTTTACGGTCCCGGCATCAACAACTGGAACGTGAGCCTGGCGAAGGACACAAAAATTAAGGAGAAGGTGGACTTCCAGCTTCGTTTCGAGTTCTACAACCTCTTCAACCGTGTGCAATTTGCCAAGCCGGATGCCAACATTGGCGACGTGCTCTTCGGATACTCCACATCGCAAGTCGGCCAAAACGATGGCACTACCGGCGCGCGCCAAGTCCAGATCGGCGCGAAATTCAATTTCTGATTTGGCCGGTCGCAACTGAAATCAGACCGTTGGCGCGGCGGTACCGCAACGCGAGACCACCGCGCCATTTTTTTCTCTGCGTCCGCTGCGTCTCTGCGGTAAAACGTTTGCGTTTCTGTGACCGATCCCAATCTGATCACGCCAGCGCCTGGCGCAAATCCCCGATCAAATCCGCTGGATCCTCAAGGCCAATCGAAACGCGCACCGTGCCCGGCTCCACGCCCGCCGCGCGCAACTCCGCTACTGACATACGGTAGTGCGATGAATACATCGGGAGCACCACCAGCGATTCGGCGCCGCCCAAACTCACCGCCAGCAAAAATACTCTGGTGCGATCGCAAAAACGTCGAGCCGCGGCCAACCCGCCCTTTAAATCGAACGCCATCATCGCTCCGAATCCCTTCATCTGCCGCTTCGCCAGCGCGTGATCCGGATGCGAACCGAGTCCCGGATAATGCACATGGGCCACCTTCGGATTCTTCTCCAAAAACCGCGCCACGGTCAAAGCCGTTTCGCACTGCCGACGCATCCGCAGCTCCAGAGTCTTCAGCCCACGAATCAGCAAAAACGCCGCCTCCGGATCCATTGACCCGCCCAAATAAATAATCATGTCGCGAATCTTCTCAATCAACGCGTGGCTCCCCGCTGCCGCGCCCGCAATCACGTCCGAATGTCCCGCCAAGTATTTGGTCGCGCTGTGCAGCACCAGGTCAAATCCCAGCGCCAGAGGCTTCTGCAGCACGGGGCTCGCAAAAGTGTTATCAATCAGCGAAATCAAATCCCATTCTTTCGCGAAAGCGATCGTTTTGTGCAAATCGACCAATCGCAAAGTAGGATTTGTCGGCGTCTCGATGTACAGCAGCCGCGTGCGCGGGTTCACCAACCGCTCGATCCCCGCCAAATCCGTCTCCACATGACGCACTACAATCCCCATCCGCGGAAACACATCGCGCATCAGCCGGTATGTCCCACCATAGAGCGCCCGCGTGGCAATCACCTCATCGCCCGCCTTCAACACCGAAAGCAGTGCGCTGGAAATTGCGGCCATCCCCGAAGCCGTCACGATCGCCGCCTCCGCCCCTTCCAGCGCGGCGATTTTCTCCTCCGCCACCGTCAGCGTCGGGTTCCCATAACGCGTATAGATGTACGCCGGCCGTTTCCCCTCGGCCCACAACCGCATTTCTTCCGTGTTTGCAAAAGTAAAATTTGCCGTCCGCGCGATCGAAGTCCCCACGGTCGCGCTCCGCTGAAATTTATCCTCACCGGCGTGAATAGCAATCGTCGCGTCCGCCAAACGGCGGCCCTTCGCAGTTTTTTTCATGGTGAGTCAGCTTGGCGCACCCTCCAACCGAACCACAAGCTCCAAATTGGCGAGCCCGGCACGCCGCCCCTTGCGCGGAGCGACTCAGTTGGCAAGCCGCACCGACTTAAGTAACAATGTCTCGCGCACGCACGGTCCGCTCGCGCGGATTCACGCTGCCCGGAGCCGGCATTAATGCACGTAACGCCCTCACAAGTAGTCTACGGTTCCTGGCTACTCTTCGCGCTCTACTGGCTCATCGCCGCTTTCGGTGTCAAGAGAACTGCGAAACGCCAAGATCCGGCCGAGCGCATGCTCTACATCGTCTTCATGGCAGCCGGTTTCTTCCTGCTCTACCAGGAAAATCCCAACTGGGGTCCCCTGAATCGCCGTTTTGTCCCGGACCAATCGTGGATCGCCTGGCTCGGCGCGGCCCTCTGCGCCGCGGGAGTCCTTTTCGCCATTTGGGCCCGCCGCACCATCGGCAAAGACTGGAGCGCCGAAGTCCAAATCAAAGAAGGCCACGAACTAATCCGTTCCGGCCCCTACGCTCACATTCGTCACCCGATTTACACCGGCCTCTTGCTCGCGACGCTTGGCACCGCGCTGCTCATCGGTGAATATCGTGGCCTCGTCGCTGTCCTAATGTTCCTCGTCGGATTCACCCGCAAAGCCCGCAAGGAAGAATCATTCCTGGCAGCCGAATTCGGGCCAGCCTTCGAAGAACACCGCCGCCACACGGGGTTCTTTCTACCCCGTTTTTCCTGAGGAAACGCGATTTTTCACGGTTCGCGCGGCGGGTTTCGCCTTCTATTTGCTGCTATTTTCGCCTACAGCTTCGCTGGAATTCTCTTGGCGGCGGGCCTTCCGTGCCATCATCAAGCTATAGCTCCGGCCTTGTCGTCGCGCACTATCAGACTTCGTGAGAGGGGAACGATGAGCAACAAGCTCAGCGCTGTGCTGGTTCTGTGCATATTAACCATCTCCCTGGCGGGTTGCGACCTGTTCCGGGCGACGGGACCTTGCTATGGCGTAGGCTGCCCAGCCGGCGCCCCCGGCCGCAACGGCCAGTACAAACAAGGCGAAGGCCCTAAAGCGCAGAACGCATCCGCTCCAGTGCAAGTCGCGCCGGCACCATCCCGGACCGCGGCCGCGCCAGCCGCCGCGGCGCAACCGAAAAACGTTCCGGCCGATGCGCCAGCACAGACTGCATCCGCCGCATCTACCCAGGCCACAGCAGTCGAATCGTCCGCGACGCCATCTGTAGCGGCGCAAACATCATCTGCCCCCGTAGAGACCGCTTCTGCATCTTCATCGACGCCGCCTGCTGAGGCGCCGGCTTTAGCAACTGCGGGCGCGAACGGGCAGGCCACTTCGACGCAAGCCGCCGACACGCAAGCAACAACGGCGCAGCCGACGCAAGCCGCGTCCGCGTCGCAGGAAACTGCTTCTGCATCCACTCCTAGGCCAGTTGCTGACGCGCAAGCACCGAGTGCGCAGTCAGCGCCGCCTGCGCGCGCGCAAGCTGCAACCGCGCAATCGGCAGCTGCACCCGAAGCTGAAGCCAAAACGAAATCCTCGCCGCTGCACGCCATCGGCGAATTTTTCGCGCGCCTAATCCCGCACCACAACTCCAGCGCGAAATCCGGTGCCGCCAGCTAAGCCGACGCGGACTTTCCGTTCTCTTCGCCACTCTCATCGCCCGCATGATGAGGCTTATGCGCCGCGATCACTTTGTCTGCGATCTCATTCGGCACGTAGTCATAGTGCGAAAATTCCATCGAATAACTTCCGCGCCCCTGCGTCAGCGAAATCAATTCATTCGCGTAGCTCAGCATTTCTGAAAACGGCACCAGCGCCTTGATTACCACGTTCCCCGCGCGCGCTTCGCTGCCACTGATTTTCCCGCGCCGCCCGCTCAGGTGCCCCATCAGGTCGCCCGAATATTGATCGGGCGCGTACACCTCCACTTGCATGATCGGTTCGAGCAACGCCGGACGCGCCTGCTTCATCGCTTCCTTGAACGCGAGCGAGCCCGCAATCTTGAAAGCCATGTCGCTGGAATCCACGTCGTGATATTTCCCGTCGTACAAACTCACGCGGAAATCCACCACCGGAAATCCCGCCAGGTATCCGCGCTCGGCTGAATCCCGCACTCCCTTTTCCACCGACGGAATCCAGTTCTTGGGAATCGCTCCGCCGAACACATCATCCACAAATTCAATCCCCTTGCCGCGCGGTAGCGGTTCCAGTTTGATGCGGCATAACCCGAACTGCCCATGCCCGCCCGTTTGCTTCTTGTGTTTGCCTTCCGCGTCAGCCTTCGCGCGAATGGTTTCGCGATAGGGAACCTTGGGCGGATGAATCATCAATTCCACGTGATAGCGCTTGCGCAGTTTCGCCACCACTACCTCGATGTGCTGCTGCCCCGCGCCGCTCAGCAGAAACTCCTTCGTCTGGGGATCGCGCCCAAAGCGCAGCGCCAAATCCTCCTCCAGGATCTTGTGAATCGCGACGCCAATGCGATCCTCATCCGCGCGCGTCTTCGGTTCCACCGCGAACGTGATCGAAGGCTCCGGAATCCGTGCCGGCGCGCAAAATATCTGCGCGTTCTTGTCGCCCAAAGTTTCTCCGGTCGTCGTCTCTTTCAGTTTCGCGATCGATCCGATATCTCCCGCATGCAGTTCGCTCACCTCCGTCCCCGTTTTTCCCTGCATCACCTGGATGTGCTGGAATCTTTCCTGCGAGCAGCGATTGAAATTGGTCAGCGTCGCATCATTCTTCAGCACGCCCGACATCACCTTGAAATATGTAATCCGCCCCGCGAAAGGATCCGCCAGTGTCTTAAACACAAAAACCGAAAGCGGCCCCGAATCGCTGATGGCGCGTTCGACCGTTTCGCCCTTGTGATCCGCAGTCTTGTGGCACACGATCTTCCCGCGCGCCGCGGGCGATGGAAATATCGCGACCATCAGGTTCAGCACCGCGTCGCTGCCGATATTGTGCAGCGCCGAACTGAGCATCACCGGGAACAGCCGCTTGGCCAGCACGGCTTCGCGTAAACCCATCACCAGGTCGTGCACCGGTAGCGTGCCCTGATCGAAAAATTCCTGCATCAACGCGTCGTTGCCCTCGGCTACCATCTCGACGAGCGTCTCGTGGCCCAGCTTCGCTTCGTCCGCGAGCGCTTGCGGAATTTCCTCGATCTTCGCAATGCCGTTTCCATCCGGCGTGTAGATCAGCGCCTTCATGGTGATCAAGTCCACCACGCCGCGAAAACCCTTTTCCCAGCCGATCGGCAATTGAATCGGCACCACGCCGCGTCCGAACACCTGCTGCACGGAATCTAGCGCGCGCTCGAAGCTCGCGAGCTCGCGGTCCATCCAATTCAGCAGAAACGCGCGCGGCAAATCGTACTCGGTGGCGTAATCCCACACTTTTTCGGTGACCACCTGCACTCCGGCGGCCGCGTCCACCACAATCAGCGCGGCGTCCGCCGCAATCAGCGAGGATTTTGTTTCGTTGATGAAGGTTGAATAACCCGGAGTATCCAGCAGATTGATCTTGGTCTTTTCAGGCTGCGCCGGGGCCTGCCATTCTGCATACGCGACGCCGGTGTTGATCGATATTTTCCGCGCCATCTCTTCTTCGTCCCAATCGGTGGTGGTCGAGCCTTCGCTGACTTTCCCCAGCCGCGGCGTCATCCCCGCCGTGTGCAGTAACGACGACACCAGCTGGGTTTTCCCCGTGTCGCCGTGGCCGACAATGCCTACGTTGCGGATCCATTCAGTGTTGTAGTTTTTCATTTTTCACCTCGGTGGAATTGAAAGCAGAAATCACAAAAGCGAAATTGGAAAAGGGAAATGCGCGGACCGCGCGCAACTTGGCGCACACACCACTGCGAATAGGCATTTCGCAAGGAGATAAAACGGACGTCCATTCCGACATGTAAGGCGAGGCGTACATCATCACGGCGCCGCCCCCCGGCGGTTGCGCGCATGACCCTGCGGAATCTCGGATGCTAGCACAGCCACCGGCGCCTATTCAACGCCCGGCACCGCAATCACCTCCGCATCACACTGGGCAAGCGCACGCCCGCTCGCCCCCGCGCAACTTCGCCACCTTTTCGCTAAAGCCCCGTGCGGGAAAGGCCGATAGATTGCTTAGCGCGACCTCAATTTGTACAGCGAGCGCTCGCGGAAATTAGCGTGCTGATCTGACGTTGCCTTCGCCTCCACGCACAGTTTCAGCAGCCATTCGTGATGCAGTCGCCACGTCGCCAAGATCTGGTGCGGATGCGCCGTTATTCCGCGCTCCAATTGGCGGCCCAGCGCTGTTTGCGTCTAGATCCATAGTGACAGAGGGAGACACAACCATGCGGAAGTGCGAAGGTCTTCTTTCGATGCGCCCGACCACCGGGCGCAACAAAATTTCCACATCGGTCCTGCTAGCCATTCTCGCTCTGCTGGCGCTCCTGTTTTCGCAATCGGCGTATGGTCAAGATGCCTCGCAAACGACCAACGACCAGAAGATTCAGCAATTGATGCAGCAAGTGCAACAGCTCCAAGCCCAGATGAAAGCGCTCCAAGCGCAACAGTCGAATGCAGTCGCGGCTGCTCCCCCACCCGTGGTGCCGCCTGCAGCCGCGCCTGCGCCTGTGGCGGAACCGATCCAGGAGACCTACACTCCGCCTCTGGGAATCAAGTTGCGGCTCTTCGGAGATGTTGGTTTCGACGACTCCACCTTGAAAGGCACCACAGACAGTTTCTACGTCGGCTCGCTCGACATGTTCATGACCGGCCAATTAACCGACCGCGTGTCGGCGCTGGGCGAAGTTTTGTTTACGACTAGTTCGGTCGATAACAGCATTTCTCCGGACGTCGAGCGCCTCCTGCTCACCTACCGCCAAAACGATCACCTCAAGGCCAGCATCGGCCGGTACCACACTTCGATCGGCTACTACGATCCCACCTTCCACCGCGGAGAATGGTTCCAGACCGCGATCGGCCCGCCTTTCATGTACGCATTCGACGACGAGGGTGGAGCTTTCCCGCTGCAAGAGGTTGGAGCCCAGCTAAGCGGGCAACTGCCATCCGGAAGACTAGGTCTGGAATATATCGCCGAGGTCGGCAACGGCGCCAACCATTTCCTTGGCGCTGAAATCGCGCAGAACGATCACGACACCAACAACGGAAAGTCTTTCAACCTCGGCCTATCGGCCCATCCCAGCAGATTTCCCGGACTCGACGTCGGATTCTCGGTATATCACGATTACCTCACGTTCGCCGGACTCCTTCCCAATCACAGCGAACTGATTTCCACCGTCTACGTGGTGTACACGAATTCGAAATACGAGATTCTGAACGAAGGAGAAGTCACCCGCCACGTCGGCACCATCGACGGAGGCCCCGGCACATTCAACACCCCGGCCTTCTACACGCAGTTCTCGAGGGGCTTCGGAAAGTACCGGCCCTATTTCCGCTATCAGTACTTCAATGCCGGCGCGACTGACCCGATCTACGGTAATCCCGCTTTGGGACTTTCGCTGGGCCGGCGCAACGGTCCGTCACTGGGCCTGCGCTTCGATTTCAACGATCACGCCGCCGTCAAATTCCAATACGACCATTTCGATTTTCGCGGCCTGGAAACAGGCAACCCTTACGCGGTGCAGACCAGCAACGGCATCGTAGCGGAATTTTCGTTTGCATACTGAGGACGGGACAACAACCATGAAAACGAACCTCCGATGGGCGCTGATCTTCACGTTGCTTGCCGCGACTGCCGCTGCCTGGCCTTGGCAAGCGCGCGTGACCGCGGGCGATGAAGTGGATGTGATCGTGAACAAAGCGAACGACACAGGGGACCTTGCCCTTGCCGACGCCAAGAAAATCTTCATGGGGGATAAAAGCGTGTGGGGTAGCGGGAAGCGAGTCACCATCCTGATGCTCGCGCCCGGCCAGCCCGAGCGCGCGGTGATCCTGAAAGAAATATATAAGATGAGCGAATCCGACTACGGCAAATACTTCCTGCAAGCTGCTTTCAGCGGGCGCGTCACGGCTCCGCCTAAGGACGTAGGCAGCGCCGCGCAGATGAAACAACTGGTAGCTGCGAATCCCGGCGCGATTGGCTACCTGAAGAAATCAGACGTGGATGACAGCGTGAAAGTCGTCTTGAAGTTCCCGTAATCGCAGCGGCGGCGCACAATAGGACATACGATGAATCTGACCATTCGCCACAAACTATACGGCCTGGGCTTGCTGGGTCTGGCCATCGCCGTCGCCGTCGGCGCTACAGGCTTTTACGGAATCTCGCGCGTCGCCGAGCAGATTCAATCCGTCAGCGCTATCAGTTCAGCCATCCGCAGTCATCTGGAAGCCAGCATGTTTCTGGACCTCACCCGCGCCGACGTTTCCAAAATGATGACGGCCACCGACGACGCGCAAGATACGGCGGCGGCGGAACTCGCCGACCACCAAAAACTTCTGCGCGACCGCCTTGCCGCCACTCTTGCTTTCGCCCGTGGCAGCACCGCCAGCGCTGCGCTGCAGAAAGAAAGCGCCGATGTGGACACCTATATCGCCGCGCTCTCACAGATTGCCGCCGCCCGCAAGAATCCCGCGGAGGTGGGCAAAATCCTGGGCGACTTTCTCCAAGGTTACTCGGACTTGCGCAATGCCATGGACGGCAACAACGACGCTTTGCAAGCCGAATCGAAACTCACCGAGCAAGCTTCCGAAAAAGTAGTGAAGCGCTCCAAGATGACGATCGTCGCAATATGCATCGCCTCCTCCCTGATTCTCCTGGTAATTGCTTCCCGCACTGCGCGCGATATCATCAACCGCTTGAGCACCATCATCGAAGGCCTGAAACAAATGGCCTCAGGCGACCTGACTTTGCACGTGCAGGACTCACGTCGCGACGAACTCGGCGAAATAGCCCGCTGGTTCAACGATTCACTCTCCAAATTGCGCGAAACGATCTCCAAAGTTGCATCTAGCGCCGGAAACGTTACCACGGCGACGGTGGAGCTCGGTACCGTAGGCCAAGCGATGAGCACGAATTCGCAGGACACCACCACTCAAGCCGGCGTCGCCGCCACCACCACCGACGAGGTGAGCCGCAATCTGCAGACTGTTGCGAGTGGCACCGAGCAGATGTCTGCTAGCATCCGCGAAATTGCCAAGAACGTGAATGAAGCTTCCGTCGTCGCACGCGATGCCGTGGAAGTAGCCCAAACCACCAACATGCGGATTACCAAGCTCGGAGAATCCAGCGCGGAGATCGGCCAGGTCATCAAAGTCATTACGTCCATCGCCCAGCAAACCAACCTGCTGGCCCTCAATGCTACCATTGAGGCGGCGCGCGCAGGAGAGGCCGGTAAAGGATTCGCGGTGGTCGCGAACGAAGTAAAAGAGCTGGCCAAGCAAACTGCAAAAGCCACAGAGGACATCCGCACGAAAATCGAAATGATTCAATCGGACACCAAAGGTTCGGTGGACGCCATCGCCACCATTGGCACGGTTATCAATCAGATCAGCAGCATCACGGGAATCATCTCCGCCGCCGTGGAAGAGCAGAACACCACCACCAGCGTCATGGCCCGCACCATTTCCGAAAGCGCGCGCGGTTCCTCGGAAATCGCCAAGAATATTTCCGCCGTCGCGCTATCCGCCGGCAACACCTCGTCGGGCGCCAGCGACCTCCGTCGCGCCACCGACGACCTCGAAAAAATGTCCTCCGAACTCAGGGAACTCGTCGGCCACTTCAAATATGAAGCCGCCTCCGGCACCAACGGCCACTCCATCCGCCGCCCCAACTGATTTGCGATCGCCCGCGTCACCAAGCTTCTGGCGTCACCAGAACCCGCCCCTGCGTTTTTGCCGATACTTGCGCGCTATTTGCTCTCTAATTTCGTGTCGCGCAGCTTCCAGGCGTCGCGCGGGATTCGGTCCATGTGGATTAGGTCCGATGTTCGCGCGTACCAGCCGGCGCCGTGCATGCGGCCGATCAGCTTGAGTTGCGGCGTGTCTATGTGGTGTTTGACTGGATCGAGCACCGCCTCATCACGGACGTGCATTGCCAGGATGCGCCCCAGAACCAGCGCGCTCTCCGTTCCGAACTCGATGATTTGCATCAGCTCGCATTCCATCGAAACGGGGCTTTCGGCGATGCGCGGGGGCTTCACGTGGACGCTCGGAACGGTGGTGAGTCCAGCCTCATGAGGTTCGCTCACGCCGCGCTCGAACTCGATCGCCGTGATGTTCATCTGTTCCCTAAGCCCTTCCGAGACCAGGTTCACGACGAACTGTCCCGTGTCGTGGATATTCCGCCGAGTGTCCTTGGGCCGCCCTGGTTCGTGACTGCCGATGCCAATACCCACCACGGGCGGATCGCCCGCAAGCGCGTTAAAGAAAGAAAATGGCGCTGCGTTTAGCTGACCGCGCAGATCCTGCGTCACAATCCAGGCAATCGGACGCGGCACAATCGTGGACACCATCAGTTTGTAGCGCTCTCGCGCAGGAATCGTGGCGAAATCGAACAGCATAGTAAATCCTCCCAGGTGAGCAGCCAGCCGAGCGAAAGCCCGCAAAAGAATTGGACTGCTCCAGCTTGCCACAAGATTCTCCGACAACCTGACGGAAAGTTGTGCCGCATGCACGCCACGTGCGCGTGTATTGTGGTTCCGGCGAAACGGAAATTGATGAGCCGGCACCGTGATGGGCGGCGAGTTCGCGGGTCGTCGCCGCAACGCGGCTAGCGGCCAAGGACAGGGAGGTCCCTAATGGAGAAGTGGATTGCAGTGGCAGTCGTGGTCATCGTGCTCGTAGCAGGGTTCGGCTGGTGGAATTGGCGGAACTCTCCCATGCGAGAGATGGAGCGCTCACAAAAAGCCGCTGCGAGCGCGAAGAGCTGGCATTATCACAGCTTGCACCACTTTCCTGCTTCGCCTCCGGAAACATTTGATATCGATACGTTTTGCCCGGTGTTTCAACACACGATTCGCGGAGCCACGAATCAGGACGGCAGCCCTAGGGTCTTGGACTCGATCATTTACTTTGGACGAGCGTACGGCCGCGTGGGCGGCCAGTGGGTTTTGAGCCCGGGCAACGGGCAAGGCTCCCTCCCCATATTCGAATGCGATACGGGATCTTTGGGGTCAGACGATAACTCGTTGCCTTACGTGGCTATCGTTAGCGATGGTGCGGTGCGGCGCGGCGGGATGCGGAGCGTCGCAGGCGAGCCTTGCCGCGATTATGAAATTGCGCTTGCGACTCCGCACGATCCATCGGAAAAGGAATTTCGATTTTCCATGTGCATGAATGAACAGGACCACCTGCCGCGCGAGACGCGCCGCACGATGCCGGGAGCCAGCGAGGAAGGCGTTAGCAATTACTCACAGTGGAATGCTTTCAGCGAACCGCAACTCCCTCCGGATTTCCCGCGCTAAGGGACACGATTGCGGCGAAGGCGCGGCGCCAGAACCGCACGATAAAAGTTGCGTTATACTGCGCGGCACTATGAGCGTGATTATCTCCATGCTGCGCGGCGTGAACGTAGGCGGCCACAATAAGATCAAGATGGACGAGCTGCGCGCGGTGTATCAGTCTCTGGGATTCCGTGACGCGCAGACGTACATACAGAGCGGCAACGTGGTGTGCCGCGCGGACAAGCGCGACCCTGCGACGGCCTGCGCGCGGATCGAGAAGGGAATCGAGCGGAGTTTCGGATTTCGTCCCAGCGTGATCGTGCGCACCGCGCCGGAATTGCGCGAGGTGATTGTGCGCAATCCGTTCGCGAAGCGGTCGGGCATTGACGGCAGCCGATTGCTGGTGGCGTTTCTCGCGAGCAGCCCTGCGGCGGACGCGCTTGATAAGGTGCTGAAGATGAAGTGCGAGCCGGAGGAATTGCGCGTGAGCGGACGGGAGCTTTTTATTTATTATCCGGATGGCATGGCTCGGCCGACATTGCCGCTGACGACGGTGGAGCGGACGCTGAAGATTTCGTTCACCGGCAGAAATTGGAATACCGTGCGGAAATTGCTGGAGATGGCGGAGGCGTTGGAGGCGGCGGGGTAGGGAAGCAAAAAAGCACGAAGCAGAGAGCCGGGCGGTTGAAAAGCGTGGCCGCTTCGCCCCGAAGGGTCCGAGACGAAGCGGCCACTACAAATGCCTGATCAAAAACGGCGCTACATTTTACCTTCGTCGGCGGAGGGCCCGTAGACGCTGGGCACCGGGACATTATTCATGCGGAGATAGACGCCGAGTTGAGCGCGGTGATGGATTATGTGGTTCATCACGAAGCCGCGCAAAAATGCGATGCGCGGCATGACCATGATGGTTTGGCCGCCGCCCAGTAGCTTCCAGGGCATCAGCAGATGTTCGTCGCTGGCTCCGCTGAGCGCGGTGCGCGCTTCGGCGACTTTTTTGTCGAATGTGTCCAGTAGCTGTTTGCGGGAAGTCATTACCAGCGGCTGCATTGGCGGCGCGCCTACCGGACGAAAATCCAATTCATCTTGATTAATGATGGTGGCGCCCCAGCCGGAAAGTTCCGCGAGGTGCCCGGCGAGGCGTCCCATCTTCATGGATTTCTCATGCGGGGCCCAGTCGGGTTTGCCTTCGGGAACGCGTTCCAGAGTTTGGCGAGTGCTGATCATTTCGTGGTCGAATTCGGCAAGCAGTGCATCGCGTATGGCCATGGTTTTCTCCTTGGATCCGATTCAGTTCGCCGCATTTTACCCCAACGGGGATTGGATGGCTAAGAAGGCGTGAGCATGTGAGGCGAGGGGAAATGCAGGCGAGATCCTTCGCTGCGCTCAGGATGACGAGCTTACGCGGGGGCACTCGCCCAGCCGAGAGCGGCTGTGCCTCGCTACGGAGCGATGCGGAATTTGCCGGTCTCTTCTACATAGCCGTAAGCCATGCGAGGAGTGTTGAACGCGGCGGCGGGGCGGCCTTGGCGGTCGAGGAGGATCAGGCCGCCGGTGGTGTGCACGCGATGCGCGAGTTTGCGCACGCAGGCGTCGGCGACGGCTTGCGCGAGCGACAGCGGGCCGGCTTTCTTGCGATGCGAGAGCAGGACGCGCTGGTCGAGCAAGAGATCGGTGGCCATTTTGGCCATTACAATTTTCATGATGCCTTCGCCGTGGCCGGTGCAGGAAACTCCGCCGGCTTCCGCGTCGGCATAGCAGCCGCAACCGATCAGCGGGGAATCGCCTACGCGGCCGGGAAGTTTGCAGCAGGTGCCGCCGGTGGAAGTTCCGGCGAAGAGGAGACCGTGCTCGTCGAGAGCGACCGCGCCGACGGTGCCGGACTCGTGGCCGAGATGATGTTCGGCGGCGTGCGAATCGCTGAGGCAGCGGCGCCAGGCGATGCGCTCGCGTTCGTGGATCAGATCCTCGGGTGGGCAGAGCGCGATGCCATGTTCTTCGGCGAATTTCTCGGCGCCGGCTGCGACCAGCATCATGTGATCGCTGTGTTCGAGAACTGTGCGCGCGAGGAGGATGGGATTGCGGATGCGTTCGACGGCGGCGACCGCTCCGGCTTTGAGCGTCGCGCCGTCCATGATTATGGCATCGAGTTGCACGTGGCCTTCGGTGTTCAGGTGCGAGCCGAAGCCGGCATCGAAGGTGGGATCGTCTTCCAGGATGACGATGGCGGATGTGACGGCGTCAATCGCAGCGCCGCCGCTGGAGAGAATTTTCCATCCGGCTTCGAGTGCGCGCTGGATGCCAGCGCGGCAGCCTTCGACGGATTCGTCGGGGATGCTCCAGGCGCCGCCGTGGATGATCAGAGAAGGCTTCAAGGGTCCGCGAAATTGTTCGCGGATTAATGATAGCGCAGGGAGGCGCGCGGATGACGAGGAAGGCGGGGTGCGTGTGCGGATTATCAATGGGCGGGTGCGGTTAGCGAACCGCCCCTACGGAGCACAGCCAAGGGTGGCGGTGCCACGAAAACTAGTGGGCGACGGCTTTTTCGGCGCCTAGGCCGGTGTTGGCGCGGACTTGGAGCTCGGCGAATTTTTCTTCGCCGGCCGGGTCGCGCTTACTGAGCACGGTGCCGAGAAATGCGCCGATGAATCCCAGCGGGATGCTCAAAATGCCGGGATTTTCCAGGGGGAAGATCGGGGCGTGTTGGATTATGTGACGGGCAGCCGGTGCGACGGTCGGCGCGTCAACGGTCATGATGCTGGGGCCGAGGAAAATCAGGACGATCGAGGCGAGCAGACCGGTGGCGAGGCCTGCGACGGCGCCGGTGGTGTTGAAGCGCTTCCAGAAAATCGAAAACAGGATCACGGGAAGATTCGCGGAAGCCGCGACGGCGAAAGCTAGCGCGACGAGGAACGCCACGTTCGCGGTGGGGCCGAGGACGATCGCGATGGCGATGGAAATCGCGCCGACCACGAATGCGGCGATGCGCGCGACGCGGCGCTCTTCTCCGGGATTGTGTTCCTGGCCGTGGCGGATGATGTTGGTCCAGACGTCGTGCGCGAACGATGTGGAGGCACTGATGGTGAGACCGGCGACGACCGCGAGAATGGTGGCGAAGGCGATCGCGGAAATGAATGCGAAGAAAATGGGGCCCCCAAGAGCGTTCGCGAGCAGCGGCGCACTCATATTGTTGCCGCCATTTTTAGTGATGAAGTCGCGGCCAACGATCGTGGCGGCGCCCCAGCCGAGAAAAGTGGTGAGAATGTAGAAGATGCCGATCAGCCACATGGCCCAGACCACGGAGAAGCGAGCGGTTTTTGCGTCGGGCACTGTGTAAAAACGGACGAGGATGTGCGGCAAACCGGCAGTGCCGAAAATCAAGGCGATGCCGAGCGAAAGTAGATCGAGCGCGCCGTAGGGTGGTTTATAGCGTAGACCGGGCGTGAGGAAATCTTTCACGACTTCGGTGCCGTCTGGCAGGTGGTAATGAACCTGGCTGACAGCGGTGAAAAAAGCGCCGAGGCTGAAACCAAAGTGCGCGAGGACCATGAAGCTGAGAAGAATCGTGCCGGAGATCAGCAGAATGGCTTTGATGATCTGCACCCAAGTGGTGGCGATCATGCCGCCGAAGACGACGTAAACAATCATCAGGATTCCGACGCCCGTGACCGCGACGCGAAAACTGATGCCCGAACCTTTCAGGAGCAGGGCGACCAGCGCTCCGGCGCCGACCATCTGCGCGATCATGTAGAAGGTGCTGACGGTGATGGTGCTGAGCGAGGCCATGGCGCGGACCGGGCGCGGATGCAGGCGATAGGCGAGAACGTCCGCCATGGTGTACTTGCCGGTGTTGCGCAGCGGCTCGGCGACGACGAGCAAGACGGTGAGGTACGCGACGAGAAAGCCGACGGAGTACATGAAACCGTCGTAGCCGAAGAAAGCGATGAGACCCGCGATGCCGAGGAAAGATGCGGCGGACATGTAATCTCCCGCGACGGCGACGCCATTTTGCCAGGCGCTGACGCGGCGGTTAGCCGCGAAATAGGAAGCGGAGGAGCCAGATAGTCGCGAAGCCCAGGCAGTGATTCCCAAAGTGACGGCGATGAACGCGAGAAAGAGAATGAGCGTTGTGTTCATCGGCTAGTTTCCCTTCGCTTGGAGGTCGCCAAGATCTTTGATGACCGCGGCGGCTCGAGAATCGAATTCGCGCGCGGCGCGCACATACAGGTAGGCGATGACCCAGGCGACGATGAACTGCGAAAGCGCGAAGAGGTAGGCGATATTTACCGGGCCCCAAACTTTGCGCTGCACGAACGCGGGGAAATAGCCGACGGAAATCGGGAGCGCGAAGTAATAGAGGATGAAGAAAATTGTGGCGGGAAGGACGAAGGCCTTTTTTGCGGCGAGAAGTTTCTTGAAGTCGTCGGTTTGCGCGACACGGTTCCAGATGGAAGCGTTTGAAGGAGGGAGACTAGATTCCGGGCTCGGCGGTGTGGGCATTTTTTCTCCTCGCCCTGAGCGCGGGCGTGACGGTCGTGAGCGAAATTCGAGTTGGTGCGTGGTGCAGGAGTTTCGTTGCTTCTGATCGCCACTTATATCACGAACGCGGCGTGGGGCCACAAGTCGCGGTGGACCATATCTCAGAAATGTGAATGGCAGGTTAAAAGATCTGGACTGGCGTGGTGGTGGAAAACGAGTTAGGGGGTCGGCGGCGCCGGCTTCGTGCAAGGAGGCAGCGGACCCAACGCAGTGGACGCAGAGCCCGGAGCGAGAGAGGCCGAGAGAAAAGCAGGAGAGATCCTTCGGTCGGTGTGAGGCAAAGGCGCCGGCCTCCCTTCGCAAACTCACTCAGGGCAGGCAGGATGACGCACGAGAACATTGGGAGCGACTAACTCCCGCGGCGGGCTGTGCGGGTGAGCAGCGGCGATGAGTCGCGGACTTCGCTGGGAATATTGGCTTGCAGCGAAGCGGACGAGCCGGCCGGCAAACCGGATGGCTGCGATCCGGGCCGTGCCGGCGTGCGTTGCAGGGAGACTGGCGCGTGGCTTTCCACTTTTGTCTGTTGCCAGGTGCGCACGATGCGATGAATTACGGTGATGTTCGGGCCGATCGCGAGAATCCACAGGGCCACGTCCATGCGATTCACGAGCGCGCCCAGAATCATAAGCGTCAGGCGCTCCGGCCGTTCCCAAAATCCGACTTCGGCGGAGGGCACTAGCGATTCGGCGCGAGCTTTGGCGTAGCTGACCATCACGGAGCCGGCCATCGCGGCGCCAGCGAGCATGGCATAACCGAAGCGGTTCACGTGGGAGTAATACACGAGCAGGCCAAGGAAGAGAATCAGATCGGCGTAGCGGTCAAAAATCGAATCGAGGAATCCGCCGAACATCGAGACGCGGCCTTGGCGGCGCGCAACTGGTCCATCGAGCAAGTCGCAGAGTCCGGCAAGAATCATCATGCCGCCGGCTGCGGCGAAACGCCCGGCGGCGAAAAGAATCCCGGCCCAGAGATTCAGAATCAGCGCCGACCAGGTGATTACGTTGGGAGGGATACCGGTAGCTGCAACCAAGGCTGCAAGACGTTCGATGGGCCAGACCAGGAGCCGGCCGATGGTGCGCTTCAGCATGAAATCAGTTTCACCTGCTATTCCTCGTCGTAGATGGTGAGAAGTTCCACGACCTCGTAATCTTTCAGGCCGGCCGGAGTGGTGACTTGCACTTCGTCACCGACTTTTTTTCCGAGCAGGGCGCGGCCAATTGGCGAGCTGGTCGAGATCAGGCCTTTGGCGGCGTCGGCCTCTTCGACAGTCACCAGTTTGTACTCGATTTTAGAGCGCTTCGCAACGTCCAATACCGTGATACGTGAGCCGTAAGCAGCGCGGTCTTTCGGAAGATTGCTGAGATTGAGCATGGAGAGGTCGGCCATGCGCTGGTGCAGCTGGCCAAGACGCGCGGAAACGTAGGACTGGCGCTCTTTGGCGTATTTGTACTCGGCATTTTCTTTCAGGTCGCCGTGTGCGCGGGCTACGCTGATTTCCTTGGGGAGATCAGTGTGCAGCTCATGTTCGAGCAGTTTGATCTCGTCGGTAAGCTTTTTCTTAATTTTTTCGGCTAGATCGACCATTTTTCAGGGCGCCTGGAGGGGTTCGATTTAGCGGGCTCGATCCCACTCTGCTTGGTGCGTTAACCCAAGGATTATAGAAGATTTGCACGGGACACGGCAAATTAGATGGACTTGGGGGTTGATTGGATACAGGGCATTTTCAGCGGCCGAGGCTGTCTTGGATTACAGCGTTTACCGGGGGGAGGATGCCCAGGTTGCGGTAGATGGGGCGGATTAGTTTGCGGATGGCGGGGAGGCGGCTGGCGAACCAGGCGGCGCCGATGATGCAGCAGGCTCCGCTGAGCATTACGGTGCGGGGGGCGCCGATGGCGTGGGCGAGCGTGCCGGCCAGCAAGCTGCCGAAGGGCGCCATGCCGACGAAGGCGACTGTGTAAAAGCTCATCACGCGGCCGCGCTTACTCTCTTCGACGATGGTTTGGATGATCGTGTTGGAAGCTGCCATTTGTTGCATCAGCCCGAAGCCGCAGACGAGCATCAGGAGCAGCGAAATCCACAAGGTGCGTGACATCCCGAAAAAAATCAGGCCGGCGCCAAAGGCCGCGGTGGATAGCGGAATCATTTTGCCCAGGCCGAGGACTGTTTTTCGTACTGCGAGAGAAACCGCGGAGACTAAAGCCCCGACGCCTACCGAGGCCATCAGAAAACCAAGTGTGTGCGCACCGCCGTGCAAGATCGTTCCGGCGAATACCGGCATGAGCACGGTGAAGGGCCAGCCGAGCAAACTCACCGTGGCGAAGAGCAGCAGGATGGTGCGGATGGGCGCGAAGCCGGCAACGTACGTCCAGCCTTCTTTCAATTGCATGAGTACGGAGTCGGTGGTGCGTTTTATTGCGGCGGAGTGGAGGCGCATGGCGTAGAGAGAGGCGATGACGGCTAGGTAGCTGATGCCGTCGACCAGGAAGCAGTAGCCTTCGCTGGAGATTGCGATGACCACTCCGGCGAGCGACGGGCCCACGAGGCGCGCCATATTGACCATGGAGGAATTCAGCGCGATGGCGTTGCCGAGGTCTTGTTTGTCTTCGACCATTTCGACGAGGAAGGCTTGGCGGCCGGGCATGTCGAAGGCGTTAATCGTGCCTTGAAACGCGCTGAGCCAGATGATTTCGTGGATGTTGATGTGGTGGCTGAGAGCGAGTGCGGCGAGCGCAAAGGATTGCAGCATGGCCAGGGCTTGCGTGACGAGCAGAACCTGGCGGCGATTGAGGCGGTCGACCCAGACTCCCGCGAAGGGGGCGAAAAGGAAGGTGGGGATTTGTCCAGCGAAGCCGACGACGCCGAGCAGGAACGCGGAGCCGGTGAGGCGATAGACGAGCCAGCTGGTGGCTAGGCGCGTCATCCAGGTGCCCATCAGGGAAATGCTTTGGCCGCCGAAGTAGAGGCGGAAATTTCTGTGGCGGAGGGCGCGCCAGGCGTGGGAGATGCCGGCGAATTTGCGCGGCGGAGGATTGGTGGGAGGGGCCTGGGCACTCACGGATTCCATTTTGACATTTATGATGCGGAGGCGCGGTGCAAAGTTTGGGAAGTTGAAATTTTGAGGGATGAATCTTGATGGTTGTGGGCTCTGTGATTCGCTAAGTGGCGGAGAGGGGGGGAGAGATTCTCGCCGTTTTCAAAAGCCTTTGAAAAACGACCCTTTTCTAGTGTTTTCAGCCACTTCCCAACTTTCCGACTGTTAAGCGGAGGTGAGTATAGACCATCCGAGTTGGGGTACGTAAAGCAAGAAATGGTAACAGTGGTGACAGTAAAGATCGTCCTAGAGTTCCTGCGAGACTGTCAGACTGTAAGTCCATACGCGTGCCGCGCCTGATGTGTTCAGACATTTTATGCTCCTGCATTCTTGTGGGCGTTTCGAGAACTCTCCACGTAGTTTCACTGGCCCTCCGGGTGTGGGGATTTCGACTCGAAATCAGTGGACAGGCTGAGTTCTTTCCACATTCTCGCTTCTTCTAATCGTGCCAGGTCGTTTTTCTCCGCCCCGTTGTACGCATCGCTGCCGAGCAACAGTCGCAATGGAGGTTTCTGTTCCTGCGTCAGTCGCACGATCGCTTGAGCCGCCTTTTTCGGATCACCGGGCTGCTTACCGTTGTAGTCGCGTTGAAACCTGGCGGTTGCTCCAACAGTCGAGTCGTAGTCGGGATTTCCTTCGCTCAGCTTGGTGGAACTGCCGGCGAAGTCCGTGCGGAAGCCACCCGGCTCAACGATGGTGACCTTGATGCCCAGCGGCGCCACTTCGCGCGACAACACTTCTGAGAAACCTTCGACACCCCATTTCGCAGCCGAATAGGGCCCACGCCCTGGAGGCCCGATCCTGCCGCCCATCGACGAAAACTGAACAAAATGACCGGCTCTCCTTTGGCGAAAGTACGGAAGAGCGGCCTTCGTCACGATGATCGTCCCGAAGAGATTCGTTTCGATTTGTGCGCGAAAATCCGACATCGGCGTGTCTTCGACGGACGAGAGATTGCCGTATCCTGCGTTGTTAATAACAACCTCCAGCGAGCCAAAGGCACCGATCGCCGCCTTCACCGCGCTCGCTGAAGCAGACTCGTCAGTCACGTCCAGCGCGAAGAGCTTGATCTGGTCACCGTGGCGCTCCGATAGGTCATATAGAGACCCGATGTCCCTGGCTGTCGCCAACACTTTATTACCCGCCGCAAGACCCGCTTCTACAATCGCGCGACCCAGACCGCGAGAACTGCCCGTCACTAACCAAACTTGCGCCATTCATCCTCCTATTATTCGCAATCGGTTCCTCAGGATATAAGAATAGCTCTAGCATTTTAATACTCCTATCTCCTTGCTGGCGTGGTCGAGAGATCATCGCTCGACACTGCTTATCTGCGTCAGCAGATCGGAGGCCTGTCTTCAGGCTTGATGATCACATTCCACGAATCAACTTCATGAAATGCTCAATCCGTTTCGTAACCCGTGCCCGATCGGGGCTAAGATTTTGCTCCAAACATATTCCGCAAAAGAACGTGATGATGAGGTCAGCCAGGGATTCATTGTCGCCGGCCTCTCCACGTGCAGCGGTTAGATTGTCGATCAGGAGCTGGTGAGCCTTCGTCATATTCGCAATCATGATCTGGCGGGCTTTGGGGGGAAGATCCGCAAACTCGCGCATGGAGTTCACGGAAAAGCACCCCTTCCGCCCCCAACTCCCGTAACAGACCTTGAGAAAGCCCTCGACGTTGTCCCAACCCAAAGGCTGCTTCGTCAGTGCTCCGCGTGCCCGCAGCACGTCAAAATATTGGCGCATGCTTGCGACAAACAGGTCCTCTTTGTCCTTGAACTCTGCATACAAGCCGGATTTGCGCACTCCCGTGGCCAGCTCAAGGTCCTGAACACTCGTCTCGGCAAGGCCGTGCTTCCAAAAGACGGGGATCGTTTTGTCGAGGACATCTTCTCTGGTGAACAGTTTTCGTCGTCCCATTGCAACATTATCGCTCAATTCACCGCGGAGGCTTGCAAATAACGGACCAAATGGTCCATTATTGCAATGAGAGCTTGTCCTGGAGGTGCCATGCCGCCCAGCCGCAAACAACAGGTCATCGATCTCCTGAAGTCGCTTGAGACCAGAGATCCGGTTCCGTTCGCGTATGTCAATCCGAATAAATACATCCAACACAACCTGCAGGTCGGGCCTGGCCCGGCAGGCGTCGCCGCCCTCATCAAGAACATGCCGCCCGATGCGTCCGTCAATACGATCCGCGTCTTCGAAGATGGCGATTATGTCTTCGCTCACACGGAGTACAACTTCTTCGGACCACGCATCGGATTCGACATCTTCCGGTTCGAAGATGGCCTGATCGACGAGCATTGGGATAATTTGCAGGAGACCGCGACCGAACCCAGCCCGAGCGGACACACCATGATCGACGGTCCCACAATCGCCTCCGATCTGGACAAGACGGAGGTTAATAAGGCGCTTATGCGGCGCTACATGGAGGACCTTCTCGCAGGGCGTCGGGAGACCTTCCCGAGCTACTTCAACGGAACCCAATACATCCAGCACAACCCTTGGGTCGCCGATACAATCCCCGGGCTGATTGCGGGTTTGCAGGCTCTTGCCGCCAAAGGTCAGGCGGTCGTATACAAGAGCGTGCACAAGATACTTGGCGAGGGTAACTTCGTCCTCGTCGTCGCCGAGGCTACGTTTGGCGGCGTACCCACCGGCATTTATGATCTGTTCCGCATTGAACAGGGTAGGATCGCCGAGCACTGGGATACGCTCGAAGCGATTCCACCTCGCGATCAATGGAAAAATAGCAACGGTAAGTTCTAGTTCGGTACGAGGCAGAATGTATGCTTGACGGCATGTTTGGGCAAAGATTGGCGGAGCATTTCTCTCTGCGGGAATCTTCCTCACTCATCCTTGGTCCCAGAGGAAATTCTCAGGTTGCGTTGACACGCATGCGAATGCCGAACGGCTTTCCTGGACCCACGCCACACATTCCGCCAGAAAAGGCCTTTTCGATATCCGTGCACCTGCGCCGTCCCGACAGCGTTAAGGGCTGGGGAACTTGGCTCGACGGACGCTTTCATCGGGTCACCGAATGGGATGCCGGCGGGATTCAGATATTCGATATGGAGTCGGAGCCGGTCGCCCTTCGAACTTCAGGTTTCGACTCGGTTCACGTCTATATACCCCGGTCAGTTATCAATCGATTTAGCGACGAGTACGAGCAGAAGCGGGTTCGCAACTTGCAGTGCACTCCGGGAACCAAGGATCACGTGATTCTCCATTGGGCACGGATGATCATGCCCTATTTTGATCGTACGATGCATCTCCCGCGCTTGGTCCTCGATGAAATGATTACATTGCTATGCGCTCATCTGACCAGGACCTATCAGGATTCGGTTCAGTTCCCGGAAGTTGTCACCGGAGGACTAGCTGTCTGGCAGCAAGATCGAGCAATCGAACTACTGCACGAGCACTTGGATGGTGATCTTGCACTTCCCGATTTAGCAAGAGAATGCGGTTTATCGCCGGGTCGTTTTATGCGCGCATTCAAGAAGTCATTCGGTGTTCCAGTACACCGCTACTTGCTTCAGAAACGAATTCAGGCCGCGAAATCGATGTTGTCGCACTCCGATAAATCATTGCTTACGGTTGCATTAGAAGTGGGGTTCTCAGATCAACCGGCCTTCAATCGACGCTTCCGTGAGATTGTCGGAACCTCCCCGGGGCAGTGGCGAAGAACAAATGCGCCGATGCCAAAGGCATTCAAACTGCGTGACGAGCAGTAAGCGTCAAAACCGCCTGCCATAAGACAACTCGAGACTTTCCCAAACATCACAAGCACTTCCTGAAGAGAGACTCTCTGCTGGTAGACCTGCCAGTCGAACCGGACGGAAAGTCCAAATCGCGGCAGTTCCAATCAAGACGGAACTCTAGTCTTCCGAAATAATGCGACACGCAGATTCAAGGGGCGGTGTAGAACCGCGCTCTGGCGCTGGCGCATGTTGCGTAGGGCGGAATGTCGAGTTGGAGGATAAGGATGGCGAGCACATACAGAGCCGTTGAAATTTCTTCACCGGGCGTTTTCTCTTTGGTCGAAAGAAAGATTGCCTTCCCCGGCGCCGGACAGGTGCGTATCCGCGTGGAGGCTTGCGGTGTATGCCATTCGGATGCGGCAACTGTGGAAGCACAATTCCCCAACCTTTCTTATCCGCGCGTGCCTGGCCACGAGGTTATCGGACGAATAGAGGAAGTGGGTACTGGCGTGACAGCGTGGAAGGTCGGCCAGCGCGTCGGAGTTGGGTTTTTCGGGGGTGAAGACGGAACCTGCGAGGCCTGCCGCCGTGGTGAAACCGCCTATTGCCAAAATGCAATTATGACCGGCATCACAACGGACGGTGGCTACGCGGAAACGATGATTGCGGAGGCACGCGCGCTTGCCCTGATACCGGATGCACTCAAGTCAGAAGATGCGGCCCCCCTGGTCTGTGCTGGCATAACGACCTTCAACGCGCTTCGTAACGCTGCGCGTGCCGGCGACACCGTTGCCATTCAGGGAGTCGGTGGACTTGGCCACCTCGGCGTGCAGTTTGCGCGAAAGATGGGCCTGCGTACCGTAGCGATTGGTGGGGGCCCCGACAAAGAGCACCTGGCGCAGAAATTAGGAGCGCACATCTACATCGATGCCAAGGCAGAAGACGCGGCCGCAGCTCTGCAAAAGCTCGGAGGCGCCGACGTCATCCTTGCGACCGCGCCAAGCGGGGCCGCAATCGGTAGCTTGCTTCCCGGCCTTAAAGTTCGGGGCAAACTTGTGGTTGTCGGGGTCTCAGGTGATGCCATCCCAGTCAACGGCGTACCGCTCATTTTCGGCGGGCGGTCAGTTGTCGGCAGTCTCACCGGAAGAGCGATCGAAACTCAAGACACGCTTGATTTCAGCGTACTCGCTGATGTCCGTCCAATGATCGAAACACTTCCGCTTGCAAAAGCCGAGGAAGCATACAAACGAATGATGGATGGCAAGGCACGCTTCCGAGTTGTGCTCACCATGACCTAAACAAGTTTAAAGATTGCTTCAAAACGGGTCACAAACCCACTGCGCCAGAGGGAGGCTCTGATTGAATCCGTTCCAGGAAATCTTTAACAAACAGAAGGCATACTTCGATTCGGACGCGACGAAATCGTACGAGTGGCGCATCGATCAGCTGACACGCCTTGAGAACTTGTGCAATGAGAACGCCGAGGCTCTTGAGGCTGCGATGAGCAGCGACTTCAAGACCGCTAGCCAGGAAAAAGTCTTCGAGATTATGGCGCCGGTTGGAACCGCGGCTTTCGCGAAGCAAGAGCTGAAAGAGTGGATGAAGCCTGTAGATGTCGTCGTGCCGAAAGCCCTTCGGGAGAGCGGGCATAGCGCCAAGGTCTATCGAGAACCGTACGGCGTCACTTTGGTGATTGGTCCATTCAATGGGCCATTGACCCTGCTTTTCGACCCGGCGTGCCAAGTTCTTGCGGCGGGCAATCCGTGCATTCTCAAACTCTCCGAGGGTTTGCCCGCCACCAGCAAGGTCTTACTAGATCTCATTCCGAAATACTTCGATCCTCGTGCCGTTACTGCCGTCACGGGAAGTAAGGACGAGGTGACGGAGCTGCTCAAGCTGCCCTTTGACTTCATTTTCTTCACCGGCAGCGTCAAGGTTGGCAAGATCGTCATGGAAGCGGCCGCAAAAAATCTGACTCCGGTTCTTCTCGAACTCGGGGGCCAGAACCCAGCCTTTGTTGATGCGAC
>JBEKHD010000011.1:0-116221 GCA_050012455.1 Candidatus Acidiferrales bacterium
CCAAAATCCCCATCCCCGCGGGCTGTCGGAGTGGTTCAGAATTCCCTTACCCAAGAGTGCGCCGGAGCCTGCCTCACAAAGAACTGATTCCAAGCAACTGTGATGGCTTTGGATTACCGCGAGAAGATGTTCTATCAGATTGCAGTCCATCGTCTCGCGCACGAGTTAGAACTGGCGACCTTCCGTCATTGAAATTCCACCATGCTAGAATGCGCTCAGTTATGGGAAATTCTGCCCTTTTCCGGAGCGCACGTCGCGGGCGACGGGACTCGGGGTACGCATCAGAACGATGGAGAGGCTTATGGACAACAACCGCATCTCGGCAGTGGCGATGCTTTGCGTCCTGGTAATGTTGTGTTTCTGGTGGGGTCGATCATCACTTTCAACGACGACTGTGCTCAGTAGACTAGAAACGGTCGACATACAATCCAAGGCCCGAACGGTCGTTTACGTTGCTCCGGAGCATTTCGAGGCGCCGAATTGGACGCGCGATGGGGCATTTTTCCTGTTTAACCAGGACGGCCGGCTGTACCGCCTGCCTGTTACCGGCGGGAAGCCGGCGGTGATTGACACGGGTTTCGCTATCCGCTGCAACAACGATCACGGAATTTCGCCCGACTCAAAGTTCATCGCGATCAGCGATCAATCGCAGGGTGATCATAATTCGATCGTCTACACGGTTCCTTTTGGCGGCGGAGCGCCCCACCGGATCACGCAAAACTCCCCTTCCTACTGGCACGGGTGGTCGCCGGACGGAAGTACGCTGGCATTTGTTGGCGAACGAAACGGGGACTTCGATATTTATTCAATTCCAGTTGCGGGCGGCGAGGAAACGCGGCTAACCACGGCCGAAGGACTGGATGACGGGCCCGAATATTCGCCCGACGGAAAGTATATTTACTTCAATTCTGTGCGCACCGGCATCATGCAGATTTGGCGCATGCGCCCCGATGGAAGCGAGCAAGTGCAGATCACGCACGATGATTTCAACGATTGGTTCCCGCACCTCTCTCCGGACGGGAAATGGATGGTTATTCTCTCCTACGATAAAAGCGTAACGGGTCATCCGCCCAATAAGGACGTTGCGCTGCGGCTGATGTCCCGCGAAGACGGGAAAATTAGCGTTCTGGCGAAATTGTTCGGCGGCCAGGGCACGATTAACGTGCCGTCATGGTCGCCGGATAGCAAACGACTCGCGTTTGTGAGCTACGAATTGACTGAGCGGCCTCGGAAGGATAACTATTAGTCCGATTCTCGTACTCCTCCGGATTCCTGAATATCCGCTTGTCCTCGCATCGCCTGATCTAGCGGGTGCTGAATCGCCGGACAGCATCCCTAGAGAAAAATCTCGACATCGCGTTTACCGCGGCCGACAATGCAGTCGGCTGAGCAGGAAACACGGGTGTAAGAGAGGACAACGAATGAACGCTCTAACACGCAGGACTTTCATGCGGATCAGCGCGGGATCCGTGGCGGCCGGAGCGAGTTCAAAGGTCAACCTGCTGGAGCCGGCAACGCTCTGGGGCGCTGGACGCGTGGTCGCGCCGAGCGATCGCGTCCGCTTCGCCTCCATCGGCACGGGCACGCGCGGCTGCGAGCTTCTCGATGCGTCGCTCGCGGTGCCCGGCGTGGAATGCGTTGCGGTGTCTGATCTTTACGACAGCCGGCACGAAGCGGCGCAAGAAGCCGTGCGGAAGCAAGTGCAGGCAACACGTGATTACAAACAGATCCTCGACCGCAAGGATGTGGATGCGGTGATCGTCGCGGTGCCCGACCATCAGCATCGCCGAGTGGTGATGGACGCTTGCGCGGCGGGGAAAGACGTCTACTGCGAAAAGCCGATGTCGCACAGCGTAGAGGATGGCTTCGCGATGGTGGATGCTGTGCAAAAGGGAAATCGCATCATGCAAGTCGGCAGTCAGCGTGTCAGCTCCATCGTGTATGAAAAGGCGCGCCAGCTCTACTCGTCGGGGGCGCTCGGAGAGGTTTTCCTGATCGAGGGGTCGTCAAACCGAAATTCGCCGAGCGGCGCTTGGGTGTATCCGATCCCGCCGGATGCGAGCGAGCAGACTATTGATTGGAATGCTTTCCTGGTGGGAGCGCCACAGCGCCCGTTTGACGCGGCACGCTTCTTCCGTTGGCGCTGTTTCGCCGATTACGGCGAGGGCTTGGCGGGAGATCTATTCGTGCATCTGCTGTCGGGGATCCACTTTATCGCGGGAATCGATGAAGTTCCGCAACGCGCGCAATCAACCGGCGGATTATTTCGTTGGAAGGACGGGCGCGACTTCCCCGACGTGATCGAGACGGTTTACGATTATCCGAACTTCCGCGTGTCACTGTACTGCAATCTGAACAACAGTAATCAAGGCGGCGAACCGATCAAATTCCAAGGGACGAAGGGAACGATGGAGATTCTGAATCAAACGCTGACGTTCACGCCGCAAGATATTACTCCCAAGCCCGAAACATATTCGACCAAGGGTTGGCCCGCGCGGCTTCGTAATGCATATCTCGCGAAGTGGACAACGGAAAATCCCCAGCCCGCGCCCCTCGAATACCAGACGACGGTGCAGTCCGAGATCTTTACGGCGCCGACCGGATACAGCGACGTTTCGGCGCACCAGGCGAATTTTTTCAATTCGGTCCGGACGCGCAAAGCTCCCGTCGAGAATGAAGTGTTTGGCAATCACACCGCGATTGGCTGTCATCTGGCAAACTACGCGTACTTCCATAAAACGATTGCAACCTGGGATGGGAAGGCGAAGGCGATTCGCGGGTGAGCGCGGTTCGGCGAATGTGGAGATGATCATTACTACGGAAGAGGGGCGGTGACCATGCGAGGAATCTCCAGAAGGAATTTCCTAAACAGTGCAGCGGCGTCAGTTGCGCTGGCCGTCGCTGGCGCTGAGGCACCCTGGCTCGTGGCGAATCCGCTCGGCTTGCCTCTCGGATTGCAGCTCTATTCCGTGAGGGATTTGTTGCCGAAGGGCTATGAAGAGACGCTTTGTGAGCTGAGTGCGATGGGTTACCGTGAGGTCGAGGCTGCGGGATTTTTTGGACGCAGCGCGAGCGAGGTGAAGCAGGCTATGCAGCAAACGGGCCTGCATTGCGTGAGCGCCCATTATTCGTATGCGGACGTGGCGCCGCGTCTGGACGAGGTCATCCAATTCGGAAAAACGCTCGGACTTGAGTACATCATCTGTTCGTCCCCTGGATTTCCTCATGGAACGCCCGCGAAACCGGCGGATGCGAAGGCCGCCAGAGAAGCTATGACGCTCGAGGACTGGCGTTGGAACGCGGAGCAATTCAATCGGCTGGGAGCGCGCGTGAATGCGTCCGGAATCAGATTTGGATACCACAACCATACGGCGGAGTTTCGCGCGGTGAACGGCGTGGTAATTTACGACGAGCTGCTACGTCTGACAGATCCCGCAAAGGTAACAATGGAAATGGACTGCGGGTGGGTGATCGTTGGCGGAAAAAATCCCGTGGAGTATCTGCGCCGCTACCCTACACGTATTTCCTTGCTGCATGTGAAGGACTTCAACTTGAGCGCCGCGCCGGGTTCCGATACGAATCCGCCGCCGTCCGCCGAATTGGGCCGCGGAAGCATTGACTACCGTCCAATTTTCGCGGCGGCAAAGAAGGCCAGCATCAAACATGTCTTCATCGAGCAGGAACAGTACGACATGCCGCCGATGGAAGCGCTGAAGATTGACGCAGACTACATGAAAGCATTGAAGGTTTAATGCGCAAGGGCTGCGGGAGTCATTTTCCATCCGAGCATAGCGCTGCCTTGGCGCAGCGCGCTACAGCCACCATGCCGCTGACGGGTGCTCGCGGATCACGAGCTCATTGAGGAAGTGCGCAGCCTTGGTAAGCCCCTCTTCCGCGGAGAGCAGGGTATCTTCGTGTTCGATGGAAAGCACATAATCGTAGCCGAACATTCGCAGCGTGGAAATGAATTCGCCCCACCATTCCGCGCCGTGACCGTAGCCGCAAGTGCGAAAAATCCAACTGCGCGCGCGCTCGTCGCTATAGGGCTTGGTGTCCAGCACCCCGGCGCGTTGCAGATTGCTTGGGTACAGTTGCGTATCTTTAGCGTGGACGTGGAAGATCGCCCCTTCCAACACGCGCACGGCCGCTATGGGATCGATGCCCTGCCAGAACAAGTGGCTTGGATCGAAATTGCAACCCACAATCGGCCCGGCGATCGCGCGCAGCTTTAGCATCGTCTCCGGACTGTAAACCACAAATCCAGGGTGCATTTCGACGGCGAGCTTCACACCGTGATCCTGGGCGAATTTTGCGTGCTCAATCCAATAGGGAGCGACCACTTCGTTCCACTGCCAGTCAAGCACCTTCAGATATTCCGGAGGCCACGGACAGGTCACCCAGTTGGGCGCGGTAGCGCGCGGCGAATCGCCGGGACATCCCGAAAAATCGATGACCACCGGTATCCCGAGTTTTTCCGCGAGCAGGATCGTCTTGCGACTCACCGCCCGGTCTTGCTCTGCGCGCGCCTTATCGGGATGCAAGGGATTGCCGTGAGAGCTCAGAGCGCTAATCTGCGCTCCATGGTCGGCCAGCACCTTCTGAAACGCCGCAAGGGCGCGGCTATCGTCAAGCATCGCCAGCTTACAGTGCGCATCACCCGGATAATTCCCTGTCCCAACTTCGATTGTATTTATGCGCACCGCAGCGAGTCGCTTTAGAACGTCAGCGAGTGAAAACTGAGAGAGCAAAGGTGTGAAGACTCCGATACGCATGGAAACCATTATCTCCTAACGACGCCCACCGCCTGGCACTTCTCTTGACAGGTGTGGGGCCAGCCGTGTTCACGATGTTCCGACAGCTCGAAAAAGACGAGTTCCTACTCGTAGCATCCCGCGAAGAAATCGAAGATGCCTTGCAACTCAAGCAAGCATTCAATACCGACTGGCCAGGAGAATACGTAATACGTGACGCGGAGGGCAACGACATTTACCCTAATCGACCGTAGTGATTCATGCCGATGCGGCGCTTCGCGCACCCGCCGCGCGAAGGGTGAGTCCCGTTACCTGGCATTTGAAGCGTTAGTTCAGTTCTCCGGCAGCATTTACAGGAGAAGTGGGTTCCCGTACTTGCTCCGCCCGGAGCTATGAGCCAATTACAAGTACCAACCGAAGGAGGTATCATCGGCCTCAATGTTCAAGGACATTGTCTTCCTCTTCTTCGCTGGCGCGATTGTCTTCGATGCTGTGACGGGTAGAGTTTCCACGCGGCCCATGGGACAACTTACACGGCGAGAGCATCCCATTTACTTTTGGATCATGACGCCGATGCTAATCTGCGTCGCAGCTTTTTTGCTGTTGCTGGCTCTCTATGATTTCTATCGTCGCCTCTCCTCATGACCTTGAGCGACCAGCGCCTGATTAACGCCACGGCTTCCATCGATGGGCAAAGCGACCGTCGTTAGGAGCGGGCAAAGGTGAGAAGCGGATTTACATCGTTTTCGTTTTCGTCGAGCGCGCAAAGCGCCCCTAGATACCTGCTGCGCGCATCACCTTCCGCGACCAGGTCTTTACCTGCGCCCCAGGTGAATTCGGCGTGGCCGTACTTTACGGCGACGACGTCGGCGATCATTCGCGCGTGGCGGCCGTTTCCATTCGCAAAGGGATGAATTCTCGTCAGCTGGTGATGAAAACGAAGCAGAGCTTCGTCAAAAGGGAACGTTTTGTTTTCCAGCCAGTATCGCGTGTTGGCAAGGAGCTGGGGAATTCGCTGGACGATCTCTCGCGGATCGCATCCAATGTTTCGCTCCGTTTGACGATACGTGCCAGCCCACTTCCAGACGTTGTCGAACATCCGGTGATGCAGGTCTCGGACATACAGTTCATCCAAAGGGTCACGGGATGTCATCGTCCGACCATCAAACGCCCAGTCGCGGGCCGACAATATGTTGAGCGCTTCATATTCATTGAGCTCGCCGATGGTGCTGATGCGGGGAATTAATCCCTCGGCCTCTTCCGGCCGAATCGGAGTATTCCCGTCCGCGAACTTGTGACCGAGGATGGAGTTCATCGGGTCTTGCGCCGGTTCAAGCGGCGCTGCGCCTCATCCTCGGTCATTTGGGTGGTGTTCCCAGGCTTCTGGTCTTCGAGCGCCATCGTATGCACGACGCTTTTGACATCACGAGCGACTCGCTTGCGAGTGGGTTCTTCGGCGAGTTCCGCGAACGAGCCCGACCTCGGTACGAGTACGTAAACCAGCTCACACCCCAGGGTTCCGGCAACTCGCCGAAGGGCGCGGAGCGTGATGCGGTCTTCGGCTTCGGCCCGTTCAAACTGTTGGATGGCCTGTCCCGATGCCCGCATTTTCTCACCGACTTCGCGCTGGCTAAAGCCGAGCGCCTCGCGCACTGAGGCGATCCAACCGCCCGAAGGACGAGGTGGCAGGCTGCGCCCAAGCTCAAGGTTTCGGTCTAGTTGCGAGAGTCGTAACTGTCGGAATTCACGTTTCATGATGGCTCCCTGTCAAGCTATAACTTGAGAGGAAAATGGAGAAAAGTCAACTTATAGGTTGATCGTAGTTATCTTTATGACAAGCTATAAATTGACGTCTTTTTATTACACGACAAGCTATAGCTTGCCACACACCAGGACAGGAGATGTCCTTCCGACCGAGAAAACTGCTGAGGCCGATAGGACCAGAAGCCAAGTAGCGACGCACGTCTTCCCGGTCTGAATTCTTCGGTCTGCGCTAGCACGCCTCGCACCACCGACGGGCCGTGGCACTCGCGCGTGCGGCCCGCTCCGGCCGGCCCGGTTCCGCCTTTGCTTTCTCGTTTTCTGTTTCGGGTCCTTGCCCCCTCCGCTCGCTGTGAAGGGGGCAGGAAGTCCCCGAAACAGGAGAACGAAAATGAACATCGAGCAAGCCAGGGAAGTTGCAAGCAAGGCTCTTCAGAGCCTATCGGACAGTCTTGCGCAAGGTGAAAGCGAAGCGCTGCGGAACTATCTCGCGGCGATGGGCAAGTTTCATCGCTATAGCGCGAGCAACATTCTGCTCATCATGACCAAGCGTCCCGATGCAACGCACGTCGCGGGCTACCAGACCTGGCGAAAACTTCACCGCCAGGTCACGCGAGGGACGAAGGGCATCGTGATTTTCCGCCGCTCGTGTGCAGGTCCGTGGATGCGAATGAATGTGGGATTGAGAGCGAGCGGGAAAGCCTCGTTGGCTATCGCGCGGCCGTGGTCTTCGATGTTGCCGACACCGAGGGAGATCCGCGTGCTCACGCATGAGCTGGCGCATGAGCGGCTGCACTTCTCCGCACGTCGAGCCGAGACGACCAAGTGCATCCGAGAGACGGAGGCTGAAGCCGTTGCGTTTGTGGTCGGCGAGGCCATCGGTCTCGAAACCAAATCTGCGTCTTGCGATTACGTGAAGTTGTACAACGGCGACAGGGACACGCCCGCTCAGTCGCTTCAGCATATCCAGCAGGTGAGCACCGACATCCTTTCTGGCATTACGCCTCCCTAGGCCGGCGGCTTTCCTGGCATCCCGCGGAATATAGCCATCTCTTGGGGGGGAAGGGTCGGAAGGAGTGGCCACTAAGTGAGCTAGGCCTCGATTTCTCGAACGGCCAATCATCGAAAATCGGCCGAGCACGTGGTACAACCGACGAGGTTGTTGCGTAGACTGAGCGGGAGGTCAGGTTTCGAGGCAGGCACTCGGGCCCGGATTCAAATGCAGGTCAAGTCATTCACCTACGAACGAAGTTGGTACGGAATCTACCATCGGCAGCAGTTCTTCAGCTTGGAAAAGATGGACACTCACGTTGGGAAAATGTTGAGTCGCGGCTGGCAGGTTTTGACGCAAGTTGCTCATAGTGGGCAAGGCCGCGGCTTTCGTCCTTTTGCGAAGCGCGATCCCATTACAATCGCTTTCAGCAAACCTTGACTTTTCGTGTCTCGGCTTCCTCTCGTCGTTGCCGGCTAAGAGCTGGTCGCGCTGCGATTTGCATGTGGCGCGAGGGCACGAGTCTGTAGGAGACAATGTCAGACAACTCTCCAGTGTCAACAGTCGTTCATGTCTCAATAGGAAAGCAGCCAACTTTGTCTAAACGCGCCGCCGCTGACGCGCTTGCGTATCCATCTCCATTGAGAGATTCCCGCGAGTAGTGAAGAAAGGCACTATCGCCATCTTCTACAAATTACGCCCTTCCCACGACGTCCAACGGTTGGGTACAGAGCCTCGGTGGTGCGTCGATCCTGAGTCTTGCTGGATTGGTGATTGCGGTCATAATCCACACCGAAGTCAAAGCGGCTGAGATAGCGTTCGCCGCAGCTTTCATCCCCACACTCATCATCGGTCTGGTCGTCAAGTCTCGGATTGGCCGTGTTAGACCAGATCGATTTCCAGAGCGGGGCGGGGGATGAGTAGCATCGAGAATAACCAGGAACGCGTCTGTAGCGGAGAGCGAAAGAGCTGCGGCTGAGATTCCGGGGCAGAAAACCCCTGGAGGCACTTCAAAGGACGGTGCTTCGGCGCCAGTGGCACCTTCCTTCAGTAAGTCGCGAGATAGTAATCGCGCTCCCACGCGGAAACGCTGCGGCTATGCAACAACCACTCATCACGTTTGACCCTCAAATATTCGTCCGCATAGCTGGTTCCGAGCGCGCCTCGCACGACCGCGTCCTTAGCCAGAGCATCCAGCGCTTCGGCGAGCGTGCCCGGCAGGACCTCAATGTGACGGGCCCGCAGGCCCTCCTCGGACACTTCATAAAGGTTATCGTGGTTCATCGGCCCGGGATCGGTTTTCTCCACGATCCCGTGAAGGCCTGCAGCGATGATGCCGGCAAATGCAAGATAGGGATTGGCAGCTCCATCCACCACACGGATTTCGAAACGGCCCGAATCTGGAACGCGAATCATCTGCGTGCGATTGGATGCCCCATGAGTGATATAGACCGGAGCCCAGGTTGCTCCGGAGCGCGGAGCACCGCGAACCAAACGCTTATAGCTGTTCACAAGCGGGGCCACCAGAGCGGAAAGAGCGCGAGCGTGATTTAGTACGCCGCCCATGAACCATCGCCCGAGCTGCGAAAGCCCAAGATCCGCAGACGGCTCAAGGAACAAGTTCTTACCTGTCGCGGCGTCGGCCAGGCTTATATGCACGTGCGCGCCGTTGCCGGTGAGATTTCCAAAAGGCTTCGGCATGAATGTGGCCAGCAGGTCATGCTGCTCCGCAATCGTGCGAACCATCCATTTGAAAAAAGTGTGCCGGTCGGCGGTGGTTAACGCGTCGGCATAGGTCCAATTAATCTCGAACTGGCAATTTGCATCTTCGTGATCGCCGGCATAAGGAGACCAGCCAAGCCCCTGCATGAACCCGAGCAAAGTCGTCATCAAATCGAGATTGCGGTAAAGAGCGCGCAGGTCGTAACAGGGTTTGGCGAGAGTGTCGAATGCGTCCCACGGAGCATACTCCCCCGCAGAATTTTTCTTTAGCAGCATGAATTCCGGTTCGATTCCGACGTTGACGACATAGCCCTGCTTGCGCGACAGCTCTACCTGACGGATGAGCGCCGTGCGCGGACAAAGCGGCCAGGGCTTGCCGCCCACGTGCAAGTTTCCGGGCACCCAGGCCGTGTTAGGCCGCCAGGGAAGAATGGTTAGCGAGCGAAAATCGGGGACGCTGCAGATATCTGGATCGTGCGGTCCCTGGCCGACGTCACCGCAAGCGAATCCGGCAAAGCCCGCGCCATCGCGCGCGAATTCCTCAATGTGTGAAACCGGAACCAGCTTGGCTTTCGGCGCACCCGACAACTCCACGAACGAACAGAACACATACTCCACGCCTTTTTCCGTCAGTTGCGACCTCAGGGCATCAGTCATCTTCTGCCTCCGATTTCAGTGCGACACGGCGGCTGCCGCCTTTTCGCCTACGAGATTGCCCGTCTCGAACCGCGCCGGAGAAAACGGCTGGATCAAACCGGGCGGCTTGCCCGTGGCAATCAGCTCCGCAATGCATTTTCCGGAGATGGGAGCGGCTTTGAAGCCATAGGTCCCCCAGCCGACGTCCATATAAAAATTGCCGACTTCCTGGGAAGCGCCGATGATAGGAGCAAAGTCCGGAGTCATATCGCATATTCCCGCCCACTGCCGCAGGATGCGCACGCCGTGCAGCTGTGGGAATAATTCCAGCGTGTAAGTCGCCATCTGCTCCAGTGTAGGAAGCGTGCTCTTCATGCTGTAAGACTGATACGGATCAATTTCTGCGCCGATAACCAACTCCCCTTTATCCGTCTGACTGAGATAAACATGAAGCGTAGCCGACACGATGACGGTGTCGAGGAATGGCTTCAGCGGCTCGGTGACGCAGGCCTGCAGCGGATGAGTGACGATAGGCAATGGAACACCGGCCATTCGCGAAATGGTAGTTGCCCAGCCTGCCGTCGCGTTGAGAACCGCCCCGGCCGCAACCGGGCCACGATTTGTGATCACCTGAACAGCGCGCTGATTCTCAACGATGATGCTTGTGACTTCCGTAAAGGGATGGATTTCGATGCCCATCCGATCGCAAGCCCGCGCCAATCCCCACACGACCGCGTCGTGTCGGATTATTCCGCCCGGCGGATGGTAAAGAGCCGCCAGAATCGGATAGCGCGTCGATTCGCTCAGATTTAGCGAAGGGACAAGCTTGCCGATTTCTAGCCTACCGATGATCCGGCTGTTTACGCCCAGCAGTTGGTTGTTCTCGGCACGCACACGCAGGCCGGTCACGGAGGAGTCGCTGTGAGCGAGGGTTAAATGTCCGCATTGGCTAAAGAGCAGGTTCCAATGAAGCTCCCGCGACAGTCCCTCATACAGCTTCAACGAAGCATCGTAAAAAGGAATGCCCTCTGGCGTGCGATAGTTCGAGCGCAAGATCGCCGTGTTACGGCCGCTGGCGCCCGCGCCCAAGTAACTCTTGTCGAGCAGAGCGACCTTTCGTACGCCGTGTTCCTTGCCGAGATAGTATGCGGCGGCCAGCCCATGCACGCCGGCGCCAACGATCACCACATCGTAGCTGGAGCGCAGTTCGTGCTGTCGCCACATCCGATTTTTGCTGAACAGTTGCATGGCTCAGTTCCGCAGCAGTTCGAACGCCCCCAAACCGAAAGGCTGCAAATGAAATTCGCCTCCGGCATGGACGAGGGCCTCCCATGCTGACTCCGCATATTCCCTGCTGACTAGCAGATGGAATCCTGGGATAGCTCCGATGTCTTCGCGCAGAAATATGGTGTGCGCATGGGCGAGACTAGCCTGAGCGCAAGACAGATTCGGAACCGCGGCGTCGGAAAGATTCAGCGAGGTAAGCTTGCTCAACACGGCCTTGCTCCAAGGTCCTGCGAGAAGCAATTCTGCGTAGACGCTGGTGACGTCGGTTGCCGCGGCGGGTGGCGAAAGGGGCGGCTCGCCCACGATCAAAAAGTGATTCCTGCCGAGGAGCCAGAACGGCCGCGACGGCGCGGTCTTGCTGTCGAACTTGGCGCGATAACTCATGTCCGCGAGGCCGACTTGCTCGCGCACCCGGGATCGCTCCGATTCCGGGGAAGCGAAACTCAATGGCATTTCCCACCCGTGGCGCTCGACGAACTTCGCGCCTTCCAGCTGATGCAAGTGAAACAGTGCGGAGCGCTTCATAATTATTGGCGGAGGCGCACGCCCTCCGGATCGTAGAATGGTTTCATCGTAACTTTGGCCTTCACCAACTGACCGTTAACTCGGACGTCGATAGACATTCCTTCTTGCGTCTGCGATGTCTTCACCCACGCGAGGCCGACCGCCGCCAGTTGCGCAGGAGAGTAACGGGAGCTGGTGACCCGGCCGGCGGGCTTCCCATCTACGACCACGGCGGCGCCATCCTCGGGCACCCCAGGAGATTGCAACACGAAACCAACCAGGCGCTCTCTCGAGCGATCCTTGGCCGCGTGCGCAAGAAGTGTCTTGCCTATGAATTCGTTCTTATCGAGCTTGACGGCCCAGGCCATATCCGCTTCGTATGGATTTGTCAAAGCGTCGGTATCTACGCCGACGATGACGTGGCGTTTTTCCAAGCGCAGTAAACGCTGCGTGGCCACGCCAAACGGTCGAACTCCGAATTCGTGGCCCGCGCCGAGAATCGCTCGCCACAACTCTTCCGCCGACTCGGCAGGGCAGTGTATTTCCCAACCGGTTTCACCGACAAATCCAATACGCAACAGGATGGCGGGAATCCCTTTGACCTTCGCTTCCCGACAAGCCATGTATGGAAAACTAGCGGAGCTCAAATCGCATTCGGTCAACTTGCGCAGAATATCGCGGCTCTTGGGGCCGGCAAGATTCATCGCTCCGTAACCCGCTGTCACATTGATGATATGAACGTCCCAGTTGGTGCCACAGATTTGCCATTCGAGCCACTGCTGCACGAAATCGAGATTCCCGCTGGTGGTAGTGACGAAGTAGCGGTCTTCACCGATTCGAGAAACAGTGCCGTCGTCCAGAATGATGCCACCCTCATCACACATCAGGGCGTAACGCACGCGTCCCTGCGGCAGATCGGAAAAGCGGTGCGTATACACTTTATCGAGCAGCTTCCCGCTATCGGCTCCGCGAACGTCGAGCTTGCCCAGCGTACTCACATCAATCAGCCCGGCCGCTTCGCGGACGGCGCGGTATTCAAGCAAGACCCGTTCTTCCTCGCTCCCAACCGAGTGGTCGGTGTAGTAGCGCGGCCGCTGCCAGTCGCCCATGTCCAGCCACACGACGCCCAGATCCTGGTGCGCGTAATGCATGGGCGTGCGTCGCAGTGGATGGTGCTTGGGTCCGGCCAGCGCGCCGAGGCTCACTCCCGGATTCGGTGGACGAGAAGTGGTCATCCCCGTCTCGCCGATCGAGCGGCCCGTCTGGCGAGCACAAACTCCGATCGCAGACAATTGGCACATGCGTCCTTGGCACGGACCCATCGTCGCGGTCGTGTAGCGTTTTAGCGTCTCAATTTGATCGAAACCCTCGGCGATGGCGTCGCAAAGATCCGCGCTGGTTACGTCCGAACACAAGCAGATGAATGCGCGCTTGCTTGTTGGCAGCGGTGCAATGGCGTTGGCGACGGTTTCGCCGGCAACATCGCCGACCGCGGAGACATGCGACGGCGGGAGCGTGAGCACAAATGCTCCCTGCGCTTCGCTCCACTCGATCTTTCCGCCAGCCTGAGCGACGAATCCGTTGTCAGGGACCCGCGGTCCGCAAATCACGATCAGATCGCACGCGAAGTGTCTGGTGCGGGTTTGAATTCCATTCACCGTGCTGGAGCCAGTTGCTTTTAGTATGGTGTCGGGATCGACGATCGCCACAATCTCGATGCCGCCGTTACGCAGCTCTTCGGCAACTTCGCCGGCCTGCAGCGACTTGCCCACAACAACGGCGCGCTTGCCCGCCTGCACGCGGTGCAAATGAAGCAAACGGAGCACCCCCGTGGAGAGCATCACGCCAACGAGATCATTGTTGGGAAAGACAATCGGAGTCTCATACGCTCCGGTCGCCACTACCGTGTGTTGAGCCCGTAAGTGAATGAGGCGTTCGGAAACACCCGGATGCGGAGCGCGTTGCAGTACTCCGAGGAGGTTACTTTCGTAAAGACCAAAGCAAGAGCTGTTCTGAAGCAGGCGGATGTTCGCTGCGGCGCGAATGCGGACGATGGCGTCATCCGGTCTCGGGCCCATCCGCTTGCGATAACAGAGCTGCCCACCGAGCGCCACTTGGTCATCAATCAAGACCACCTGTTCACCGCGTTCGGCCGCTGCGAGAGCGGCCTGCATTCCCGCCCAGCCGCCGCCAATCACGACCGTATCCGCGTGCGTCCATGCGTGCTCGTATTCCCTGGGGCCACTGGGAAAAATTTCGCCCAAGCCGGCGACTTTGCGAATCGCCGGTTCGACGGCATGCCAGGTGGCCGGACGCGTGAAAGTCTTGTAATACCAGCCCACAGGCATCAGCCAGTCGAAGCGCTGGCTAACAGAGAGGAAGTCGGTCTCTAATGAGGGATAGGCGTTTTGCGCCTTGACCTTCAGCCCTTCCTGGACAGGGGTGATGCAAGTGCGCACGTTCGGGATACCATCCACATTCATCAGACAGTTGGGACATTTTCCGGAGACACACAGCAAGCCACGGGGCCGATGGTATTTGAAACTTCGGCTGAAGATGCGCTGCCCGCTGCGATAGAGTGCCGCCGCGACGGTATCTCCTGGCTGCGCCTCGATCGTCTTGTCGTGAAACCGGAATTTCACTCTTGTTTGCCTCCCGGTAAAAATGATTCCAACACATCGTTAGAGACTGTATTTCGAACTGCTTGCATCCACTGGCGGCAACCGGAACGATGAAACCACCATTCGATTTGCACGCCCGCGGCGTTTACGCGATTGAACCGATGCTTTTGCCAGTCCCCCGCCGGCGCATCAGGATGTGGCGGCGGTTGTGCTTCTCCGCCGAAGCGGAATTCGTACACCGAACGCTTGCCGCAATTCGGACACGGAATTAAGAAGGACATTACTTGCCGAACACCTTTCTGGTACCAGCCAGTGGGATGCCGCAGACTGCCGAAGCTTCCAGCGTGAGTGCGGCCAAATCTTCCGGTTCGAGATGGTGAACGTTCGATTTTCCGCAAGAGCGCGCCAGCATCTGAATTTCCAGAGTCATCGCGCGCAACAAATTGCGAACCCGCTCTGCGCCCTGGTCAATATCCAGCCGTTTCATCAGCTCCGGATCTTGCGTCGTAATACCAACCGGGCATCGTCCCGTGTGGCAGTGATGGCATGCGTGCGGAGCCGCGCCGATCGCCCGGTAGTCGTCTTCGTAGATGGGCTTATTACAATTGAGCGCGATCAAGGATGCCGTGCCGATGTAGCAAGCGTCGGCACCGAGCGCCATAGCTTTGGCTGCGTCTACGCCGTCGCGAATCCCGCCGGCGATGATTAACTGAACTTCGCCGTAGAGACCGATATCCTCCAGCGCAAGACGCGCCTCGCAAACCGCAGCGAGCGTGGGAATCCCGGTATGCTCCTGGAAAATTGCAGGCGACGCTCCGGTGCCGCCTTCCATACCGTCCACAACTATCACGTCAGCTCCCGCCTTGGCGGCCAATTTGACGTCGTCATAAACGCGACTGGCGCCCATCTTAATAAAGATAGGCACCTGCCAGTCCGTGGCCTCGCGCAATTCCTCGACCTTAATGATCATGTCGTCTGGCCCCAGGAAATCTGGGTGGCGGGCTGGACTGCGCTGGTCAACCCCGGTGGGCAAATCGCGCTGTTCGGCGATGCGGTCGGAGACTTTGGATCCTAGCAGCAGACCGCCTGTTCCGGGCTTGGCGCCTTGTCCGATCGTCAGTTCAATGGCATCCGCTTCGCGCATGTGGTGAATATTGATTCCGTAGCGAGAGGGCAGCACTTCGTAGATCAGCGTCCGGCTATTGTCGCGTTCTGCTCTGAGCATCCCGCCGTCGCCCGTGGTATTGGACGAACCAGCCGACGCTGCGCCTTTGGCCAGCGCAACCTTGGCATTGAAGGAGAGCGCTCCCCAACTCATTCCGGTGATCATGATTGGAATATCAAGCTCAATGGGTTTCTTTGCGAAGCGAGTTCCCAGCACGGTCTTGGTGGAACATTTTTCGCGATAGCCCTCCAGAGGAATACGTGTGAGAGAACAGGGAAGAAAAGTAAGATCGTCGAATGTTGCCCAGCGGCGCTCGCGCAGAGTGCCGAATCCGCGAATGGAATAGAGTCCTGACTCCGCCTTGGCCTGAATGTCCTCGATCACGCCTGGCGCAAAAATTCCGCTGGTCTGCAGTTCTGCCACGCTAGAGAGCCTCCTGCCAGGTGCGCCACTCGCGCTTGTCGAAATTCCAAAGCTTTCTACCGGCGATGACCTTTTTGAAATCGGCTGCTGCGGGCTTGCTGCGGCGCACTTCTGAGGGAAGCTGAGCTTTCAACGTGGCTTCCAGCCATTCGATTTCCGCCGTGTCTGGCGCAGTCAACACGGCGTCCGTTCCCAGGCTGGCGATCTTTCCGCCAACGTAGCAAACTGTGGCGTACATCGAGTCCGCAAACGCCTCTCCGGCGTCACCGCAAACGATGAGCGTGCCCTTCTGCGCCATGAAGCCAGCCATATATCCGCAATTCCCGGCAACAATCACTTCGCCGCCTTTCATTGACACGCCCAGCCGCGCGGCGGCATCGCCGTGCACCACGACCGTTCCGCTGCGAAGCGCCGCGGCCGCGCCGCTGCCCGCGTTGCCATGAACACGTATTGTTCCGCTTAGCATGGATTCGGCAAGACCCCATCCGGCGCTGCCCTCGATTTCTATCGAAGCGCCATCGCCCAATCCGCCACAGTAGTAGCCCGCACTGCCGGCGATGCGTATGTGAACTCCGCTCAGAATGGCGACCGCCAAATTGTGCAGCGCCCCGGGGTTTAGCACCGTGATATCGGTGCTGGATTCCGCGATTAGCTCACGGATCGCAGCGTTGACTTCGCGAGCGCTGCGCCCGGCTGCGTCTACCTCTGCCATACTTGCACCTCTTTGGCCTGTGCTTCGCGAACGACGTAGTCTCCCGGAAAGGCATCGCGAATGGCGATTTCTTCCGTGGCCACAGCAACGAAGCTGGCCGTCTCGGTGTAGAGCAGCGGTTTGAACGAGAACGCGTCCTTTACAAAGCCCAGGGCAGTTTCGGTCGCTACCAAACAGCTGAAAGACCCATCCAGTTCATTGACCATGGATTCCAGCGCCGCGCGCAGAGTAAGGCCCTGGGTCAATTTCTCCGCCAGAAAAATCGCCACAACTTCGGAGTCATTTTCGGTGTAAAAGCGCACGCCGTGTTCCTGGTAACGCCGCCGGAGTTGATGGTAATTCGTGATGTGGCCGTTGTGAGCGATTGCGAGGTCCGGATAGCCGTGCCCCCAAAAAGGTTGCGAATGGCTGAGATCCACCGCTGATTCGGTGGAAAGACGAGTGTGACCGATTCCATGCTCGCCGTGGAATCGCGATATGCCGAAGCTTTGCTCGAGACGAGACGGAGAACCCACCTGTTTGAGAATCTCCAGACGACGGCCCACGCTGACCACTTCGACGTTCCCGGAGACGGACTCGATCGCGGAGATGAACGGTCGGAGATCGCCGTTTTCCCTGAATGTGAAGCGCAGATAGGCACCCGTTTGAGCCAGATCCTGCGCGCCGAATTGCAGCGCGACCGTCTCTATATCCTTGGAGCGTTTAAGGTTATCGCCGTTGTCACCTAGCTTCACTTGGGCCACGAGCCGATTGGGCCGCGGGACCCCGTAAAGCGCGACGCCGGCCGAGTCTGGGCCGCGGCAGGCGAGCGACTGCAGCATCGCCAGCAGGACTTCGCCGAGCGGCTGGGGGGCAGCGCCAGACTTACAAAAGAAACCAACAATTCCGCACATAATATTTTCGTAATTCTTGTGGTATACTACAAGTATTACGGACGGGGGGCAAGCTTTTCTTGAGTTCTGGCATACTTTTGATCGATTGCCCTGACCGCCGCGGAATTGTCTCCAGTGTCGCGCAGCTTCTCCATGGTCACGGCGCGAATATTCTGCACGCAGATCAACACCAGGATAATTTCGCGGGCATGTTCTTCATGCGAGTGGAGTGGTCGCTCGACGGATTCGATCTGAGCGAGGAAGAATTCCGTGAGCAATTTGGCGCAATTGCGCTCGAGTTCGAGATGAGCTGGCGGCTGGCTTGGTCGTCACAACGGCTGCGGATGGCGATCTTTGTTTCCCGCTATCAGCACTGTTTGCTCGACCTGTTGCATCGCTACCAGCTGGGTGAGTTGGCTGGCGAGGTTGCAATGATCGTCAGCAATCATCCGGACGCCGAGGGACTAGCGGCCTTCTACAGAATTCCATTCCAGCACTTTGCCGCAACGGCCGAGAACCGGGCGGAGATCGAGGAGCGCCAAATCGATTCGCTGAAACGGAACCATATTGATTTGGTGGTGCTCGCCCGCTACATGCAGATTTTGTCACCCTCATTTGTGGAGCAGTACCCGCGACGGATCATCAACGTCCATCATTCCTTCCTGCCCGCGTTTACCGGTGCGAAACCCTATCACGCCGCTTTTCAGCGCGGCGTGAAACTGATCGGTGCCACCAGCCACTACGTGACCGAGGAACTCGACGAGGGACCGATCATTGACCAGGACGTGACCCGCGTTTCTCATCGGGACCAAGTAGCAGATCTCGTGCAGAAGGGCCGCGACCTGGAGCGCATGGTTCTGGCGCGAGCGGTTCGATGGCACCTGAGCCATCGCATTCTCTTTTACGGAAACAAAACGGTGGTGTTCGATTGAAGATCGCAACTCGAAGTAAGACGAACAAATTGGGCGAAGTCGAGCGCGTTTACCGCATTCTGCACGAATGGCTGAAGACGGCCAAGCTGTCTCCGGGGGAGTTCCTTTCAGAACTGGACCTGGCGGAGCGTTGCGGAACGAGCCGGACTCCCGTGCGCGAAGCTTGCACACGCCTGTTGCAGGACAAATGGTTATCGCGCATTCCCCGCAAGGGTTTCATGGTAACTCCCATTTCGGTGCGCGACATTGTGGACATGTACGAATATCGCAAACTGCTCGAGTGCTTTTCCGCGGAAAAGGTCGCGCGAATAGCCACGGCAGAACAGATCCAGGAACTGCACGCCGTCGGCTCCCTCGAATCTGGCGCTACGGTTAGCTTGGCGGACATACTGCTGGCCAATGTTGCGTTTCATCGCCGGCTGTCCGAAATCGCCGGCAACCAGCGAGTGAGCAGCCAGCTATCCCTGATGCTCGACTACGTAGCTCGCCTCGATACGCTCTGCACCCAGACCGTACCGGGATGGATCGGCCATACAGACATCCTTCGAGCCATCGAGTCACATCAACCAGCCGAGGCCCGCCAGGCAATGCAAGTGCACATCGATGACTCTCGGGAAAAGATGATTAGGCTTTTCAGCGCGTGAGTTGGAAAGGTTTGTGACAGATTTCACGGTGCTGCACATAACGGCTAGAGGCGGAATCAGACGATTGGTGCAGTTTGAGCAAGGCGCTTCGCAGTTCGATCCACATTAGAGAACGATTCTGATTGCGTCGAGGAGATCGACAAATGTGCTGAAGCTGTTTGACGTGAACTAAGCGCTTTGATTGGGCCACAACTGAACATATTTGTCGACCGTCGAAAACCGCAACACGCTTCAGGCTCTTCAAGAAAGAGCGCCAGCTCAGCGCGCAACTCGTCGAGCCTAGGTGAGGTGCTATGGCAGCAGGATCCGGCGAAGTCAAAACGACAACGCCTGGTAGCGACGAGCAGGTGCTTGAGCGCTTCGGATATCGTCAGGAGCTTAAACGGTCCCTGGGGTACTTCTCAGCGTTCGCGCTCAGCTTTTCGGTGATTTCAGTTACCACGGGCCTGTTCGCAAACTACGGCTCGGGATTACAAATCGGCGGTCCCGCATTTATCTGGACTTGGCTCATCGTTGGCGCGGGACAGTTCCTGGTCGCGCTGGTTTTTGCGCAACTCGCGCGGCAAATCCCGCTCTCGGGCTATGCCTATCAATGGACGCGGCAGCTCGCGGGAGAGCGGTTGGCTTGGTGGGCGGGCTGGATCATGATTGTGCAATTCATTGCCGGCATGTCCGGCGTTTGCTATGCCATGGCAAATTATCTCGTCCCTTATCTGGGCCTTGCCGAAACAAATCGGAACGTGGTGTTGACCACCGTCGCAATCCTGTTCACTATTTCTTTGATCAATCACTTCGGCATTCGACTCGCAAGCCTGGTCAATGATTTCTCCGTAGTGGCGGAAATCCTTGGCACGGTTTCGATTGGCTTGCTCCTGCTCGCCGTCGCTCTGATTCGCAAAACTCATCCTGTAAGTTTCTTGTTCAGTCATCCTGCTCAGCCATCTGGGCTCGCCTACTTGCCTGCGTTTGCCTCCTCCGCGCTGATGAGCGCGTGGACGATCGGGGGCTTTGAGGCCGCTGCGAATGTTGCGGAGGAAACTCACATGCCGCAGCAGAGAGTGCCCATGGCGATCATTCTATCCGAGCTTGCCTCAGTGTTTCTGGGGTTTCCCGTGCTTATCGGGTTTACGCTCGCGATTCCTTCCTTGGCCATTGCCAGCACGCATTCCACACCGCTGCTTTACATCATGGAACACTATTTCCCGCCGTACGTCACAGACGCGGCAATGTTGCTGGTCTTTATTTCTATTTTTGCCTGTGCCCTGGCAAACGTCACCACTCTGACGCGCATGGTTTGGGCCATGGCGCGAGACGGGCAGCTTCCTGCTTCCTCGTGGCTGGCTCGTATCAGCGTCCACAAGGTCCCTGCCAACGCTATTTGGACCGTGGCGCTGATTGCCGCAGCTTTCACGAGTTGGGCCAAGGTTGAGGTAGTGATCACCGGAATCTGCACTCTAACGATGTACATCGTTTACGGAATTGTGGTGGCCGCCGCGCTCTGGGCAGCAAGCAGAAAATCCAAAACAGAAGACCACCCGCAGCGAGCGGAACACCTTGCGCCTGAATCCGGGCCGTCTGCCGGCCCGGGCACACTGCAGGTCTCACGGCCTCTCTGCTTCGCAGCGCTGCTTTGGATTTTTTTCCTTCTCGCGGTGATTAGCCTTCCGCGCTCGGCTTGGGTGAATTCGATCGCCAGCGCTGCTGCCATGGGAGTGGGCGCCTGCTGGTATTTCTGGGGCCGACCGAAAAAAACGGCAGACGCAGGAGGTGCTCGACTAGGACGCGGGTCTCGGTCTTAAGTGGACTGCGCAGGCGGCGGCAGCGAGCAACGTGTTAGTGGTCGACACGAGTTCGAATGCGCCGCCAGACAATCTGAGATGATCCGTCGAATCCGTGCTTGAAACTTCGCGAGCGCGGCTTGGGCGTGTTTTGTTGCAACTCGCCCATTTAGGGACGCCCGGCGATTCGCGAAGTATTGCTGGCTCGGGTGTGCTTACAGCGCGGCCATTTACGCTAACCCCTTTTACGAATGCGAGCACGCTGGAATGGCTGCTTCACAAAAATATCTAAATTAATTAGGAAAAACGCTTGACACATAACAACAGTTCACTCTATAAGCGCTTAGCAACTATCCAAAAAACAGTCGGAGAGTCGCGGATGTTCTTGTCGTCTTGGGCGTCGCCCGCGTTGTTGCGGCTGGGGACGCTCTTCTCCGTAGCCCATGCATTCAGTGGACGACGCACGAACGCGGCAGTGATGCTCGTCGAAAAACCGGAAAGGGAGAAGCGGACATGACCAAGAGCTCACAGGCAGTCAGGTGTTTGCAATCTTTGATTGTTCTCTTTCGATTCTTGCGTCGCCGGAACGTGGCCGCGGGCGTCCGGCAGAACCGAGCGCTGCGGGAGATGCGACCCTGCGCGCACTCTCGCAAAGGGCAGGCGACGGGCGCGGTGCTCCTTGTCGCGATCGTCCTGGTGTTCAGCGCGGGCGCGTTCGCAGGCGTGACAGCGAGCATCTCCGGAACGGTCAAGGACCAGAGCGGCGCAATTGTCTCTGGTGCCGCCGTTACCGCTACCAACGTAGATACCGGTGTGGCCACGACGCAGACCACCAACTCGCAGGGTTTTTACTCGTTCCAAGAATTATCTTTGGGAAAATATGTGATTGACGTGACGCAAACCGGATTTAAGGCCTATCGCCAGACGGACCTTGTGCTCGACGTGAATTCGGCCTTGGTTGTTGACGTGACGCTGCAAGTCGGGGCGACGTCGGAGAAGGTTGAGGTTTCCAGTTCGACGTTGCACGTGGACACTGAGAATACGCAGATGGGTGAAGTGATTACCGGCGAAGAAATGACCAGCGTCCCGCTCGTCACGCGCAGCTACACTGACCTGATGGCCCTTCAGCCCGGCGTCGTTTCCACATCGTCCGGGCTCTCCGGCGCTCTTGCAGGTCCCTTCAATTCGACCGGTGTTGTTATGCCGCTCGTATCGGGCGACCTCAATGCCGGAGGACTCTCCGTCAATGGCATGCGTGAAGCAAATAACGGATTCCTGCTGAATGGAGCTACGGTGCAGGAGCCGGGGTTCGGCGGAACCGCGGTAATCCCCGACCTGGATTCCATCGCGGAGTTCCGGATTCTGACCAACAACTTCGACGCGGAATATGGCAATTACAGCGGCGGTCAGATTAATGTGATCACGAAGTCGGGAACCAATGCATTCCACGGGAATATGTTCGAATTCCTGCGCAATACTGATCTTGATGCGGCCAACTATGTCTTCAACGGTCCGGCATCACGCGGCGTCTATCACCAGAATCAGTACGGTGGCACGCTGGGGGGACCGGTAAAACACGACAAGATATTTTTCTTTGCAGATTATCAGGGTAACCGCGTGGTTCAGGGGGTGAATACCGGCGCAGTTGCTGTGCCATCCGAAGCTGAACACAAGGGCGATTTCTCGGATCGCGCGAGCCTGTTGACCGGCACCGTAGGCGGTGCGGCGTGGGCGCAAACGCTTCAAGGGGAGCTGGGCTACCCCGTCTCTGCCGGCGAGAATTATTACACTCCTGGATGCACCAGTTCGGCTGTATGTGTCTTCCCGAACGCGCAAATTCCGATGACCGCATTCTCGACACCGGCAAAGAATATCCTGCCGTTTATCCCTACCCCTAATAATGGCACGGCTTTCCAGACTACCGCCGAAGCTCTCACTATCAATGACTCAAAGACCAGCGGAAGGATGGATGCGAACACGCGGTTTGGTCTGCTTTCCGCCTACTATTTCTTCGACAACTACAGCCTGCTGAATCCCTATCCAACGGCTAACGTCCCGGGCTTTGCTGCCAGCGGCACCGGGCGTACCCAGGTTGTCAATCTAGGCGCCACCAAGACTCTGGGGAATTCCTCCGTCAATGAGGCGCGCTTCGAGTTCGTGCGCAATAACATCCTGGTGAACTCGCCCGCAAACGGTGGTGCGGTGACCTTGGATTCGCTTGGATTCACCACCGGTTCAAACACACTCGGTATCGACGTGCAAAATCCCGCCATCCAGGGCGTGCCAGAGTTGGACTTCCAGTCCTTCACAGTCGGCGTCCCCAGCCGGCCGAATCGTTACGTCGAGAACACTTTCCAATGGCTGGACAACTACAGCAAGGTGGTGGGGACGCATACTCTGCGATTTGGCGGAGCGTACCACTACAACCAGCTGACTCAAGAGCTGTCCAACGTAGCTAACGGCAATTTTGTGTATACCACCGCCAGCGAGACCGGCATAGATTTTGCCGATTTTCTGATTGGTGCGCCGGCGCAGTTTGTGCAGGGTGCCGCGCTTCCCTTTAACGGGCGCAGCCATTACGCAGGCCTCTATGGACAGGACAGTTGGCGCGTCCGCTCCAATCTGACGCTGAACTATGGGTTGCGGTGGGACGTCAGTACCCCTTGGTCGGAACAACACAACCAAATTGAGACTCTTGTTCCCGGCGAGCAATCCGCAACATTTCCGGGCTCACCTACAGGCTGGGTGTTCGCTGGAGACCCGGGAATTCCGCGCACTTTAGCTCCTGTGCGTTACGACAATTTTGCGCCACGCATTGGCATTGCATACTCGCCAAGCGCCAGCGACGGATTTCTTTCCAAATTGACGGGCGGCCCCGGCCAATTCAGTGTTCGTGCAGGGTACGGGATGTTCTACAACTCGTTCGAGGGAGCCACCAGTTTCAATCAGATCGGCGCCGCGCCGTTCGGGTTTTTCTACGTCGGGAACACTCCATCGTTCACAACTCCTTTTGTTGATCGCCAGAACGGTGTGAGTCAGCTGCAGCGATTCCCGGTAGACTTCCCTCCGCTGAACGCCAGCCCCAGCAATCCGGACAACTCCCTCAACTGGTCGGTGCTGCTCCCTATCGTCAGCTCGCCCGCCATTGACATTCATAACCGACTGCCGTACGCGGAGGATTATGAGCTGTCGATCGAGCGAGAGTTTTCCAAGGGAACGCTGCTAACTGTCAGCTACGTCGGGACGCAGGGACATCGGCTTCTCTCTACGCTCGAGTCCAATATCGGAAGCCAGTCGCTATGTCTTTTCTTACTGAATCCCGCGTTATTGCCTGGAAAGGTCAACCCGAACCTGGCTCCCGGCAGCTCAAGTTGCGGGCCCGGCGGCGAGGATCCGGGCGTAGGCAACCCAATTACTCTGGCGCCGGGCGTGACTGCTCCTGGATTTCCCGGAGTGACCTCATTTGCCACGACTCGCGTGCTCGACGGATTTAACTCACCCAACTCCGACAATTTCCAGAGTAACGGTTACTTCACCACGATCGGCAATTCCGGTTACAACTCGCTTCAAATCAATTTTCGCCATACCACCAAGCGCCTGCAGACATTGGTAGGTTACACCTACAGCAAGTCGCTCGATGATGCTTCCGGCTACGGCGAACAGATCAACCCCTTGAACCATGCGGCGAGTCGAGCACTCTCGGCGTTCAACGAAACCCATAACTTCGTTGGCAGTTACAACTATAATTTGCCCATTGACCTGCTGGACGGCCCCAAGCGTCTGACCAATGGATGGCAAATTAGCGGCATTACGCGGTTTGCGACTGGCGTCCCCGTAATCATTTACGAGACCGATGATCGCTCTTTGCTTGGCACCGCGTTCACCGGTCCGATCGTCAACGATGTCGACACGCCGAATTACACTCCCGGACCTTTGCACATCACGAACCCACGTTCGGGACTTCCGTATTTCAACACCTCTTTGTTCAGTTTGGAGACTCTGGGACAGTTGGGCGATTCCAAGCGTCGTTTCTTCAACGGCCCCGGAATCAATAACTGGGACATGGCCTTGGTGAAGGACACCACTCTGACCGAAAGATTCAATCTGGAGTTCCGCGCGGAATTTTTTAACATCTTCAATCACGTCCAATTTGAAGATGTGCAAGGGAACATCAACGCATCGAACTTCGGCTTCGCACAAGCGACAGCTCCTCCCCGGATTATTCAATTTGGCCTCAAACTCGCGTTCTAGGACGGTCTAGGTGCGCCACATGGCGGACGACAAGGTTGACGGGCTGGGCAAAGATCGCGAGCCGTATCCCTTGTCTCGGTCGCGTCGCGTGGAGCACGCTAAGCGCTCAAGCGGCGGACCCGCAGCTTCAGGGGCGGAAGCCCGCTCTTGCGCGAGGAACAATGGCCCGCTCGACGGTTCCAAGCGACCGATGAGTTTTCCGTAGCACTGGAGGAGTGAGCGTCTGCGACCCAGACCCCACACGTCGCGGAAAACAGACAGAGTCCACGTCTTGAGGACAGGCGCGCGATTGACTCGGCTACCACGGGAGCGAAAAAGCGGCGGTCACGTGCCTCGCGCCATGAACATCTACGCACTTCATGGAGCTGACTCGGAGGAATTCCAGAATTGACGGTCTTTCCCCCGGACAAGGCTGGTAGCCTATGGCCTCCTTGGAAAAAATGAAACGCAACAAGCCTAACAAAACCGCGAGCATCTATGACGTCGCTCACGAATCAGACGTATCCGTCTTCACCGTCTCTGCGGTGATCAATCACAAGAACCATGTTGGGGAAAAACTGCGCAAGCGTGTGGAAGCTGCGATCCGCAAGCTGAATTACCGACCGAACCTGATTGCGCGGAGCCTGGCGAATCAGCGGACACACACCATCGGAATGATCGTGCCGGATATCGCCAACCCATTTTTCCCGATGGTTGTGCGCGGCGCGGAGGATGCCGCGCAGCGTCACGGGTACAACTTGCTGCTGTGCAACAGTGATGACAATCTCGACAAGGAAGAAGCTGCTGTGGAGTTGCTGCTTTCCAAACGCGTAGATGGAATCTTGCTAACGAAAGCCGCCCAGGACTTTCGGCCATCGCTGAGGCAAATGATCAAAGAAGTTAACATTCCGTTTGTGCTGGTGATGCGCACGTATCCGAAGTTGACCAAAGATGCGGTGATTACCGACGATTACCAGGGCGCCTACGATGCGGTGTGCCACCTCGCGCGTTCCGGAAGGCGGCGCATCGGTCTGATTAGCGGCCCGCGGAAGGTAAGCAACGCGGTGGCGCGCTGGGAGGGTTTCCGTGATGCGCTGAAGGCGGAAGGGCTGCGATTTCAAGCCGAACTCGTGATCGAGGGAGATTACCGGATCGAATCCGGATTACGCGCTGGACATGCATTGCTTTCGCACCGGCCGGATGGGGTTTATGTGGCGAACCATCTGATGACGGTGGGATTGCTGCAGGCGGCAGCAGAAATGGGTTTGCGCTGCCCCGACGATTTCGGATTGGTGAGTTTCGACGATTATCCCTGGCTGGGAGTCTTCAGGCCGCGTTTGACAACCGTGGAATTGCCCAAGCATCAGCTGGGGATTGAAGCGGCCGAACTGCTAATTCGTCGCATTGCGGGCGACCGCAGTGAAGCGGTTGTGAAGAAACTACAGTCCGAGCTTCGTGTGCGTGAATCCTGCGGCTTTGCTCTGCATGTATCGCGAGGAAGGTCCGAGCATTCTGACAAGAACCTTGAAATGAAGCAGCTACCATGACCAGCTCTTGAGAATGGTTGATTTACTTCAGCGCGTATCTTCGTAGCTTTTCCCGCGCACTCGCTCGATCAGCGCAGCTCCCCCCAGCAGAACGTCGGCTTGAACTCCCCTTTTGTTCCTGCGGGACTTGGTGCGGTTCAAGGGGAAAGATTTGGCGGCTGGAAAGGACACGCTGTGAACATGTGTCGAATCTTGTGAGGCGACTCAGAGCACCTCAGGATTCGTCACCCGAATCGGCCTCCCGTCCACGAAAGCGGGCCCATTTTCCAGGCTCTGCGGATAGAACTCCTCCCATCTCTCGCGCACCCCGTAGCCGAGATGGGGCGTCAACACCATGTTAGGGGCTCTTCGGGGCGGATGGTTGGCTGGAAGAGGCTCAGCATCATAGACATCGAGCGCAGCGACAATGCGGTGGGCTTGCACAGCTTCTATCAGCGTCGCTTCGTCTACGATCGGTCCGCGGGACGTTATGATCAGGATCGCTCCTAGCTTCGTTCGCGCAATGTCGCCTGCGCCGATTCAGTTCAAAGATTCTGTCTGACCGCGCCGGATTCCGGGATCGCCCAGGACCCGTTCCTTGGCCGAATTGCACCCTATTGCACCCACAGGGAGGTTTTGTCACATGTTGCGTAAGTGATTTTGATTCAGGAAGAAGAATGGCTCCCCGGGCTAGATTCGAACTAGCAACCCTTCGGTTAACAGCCGAATGCTCTACCATTGAGCTACCGGGGAACTGTTTTGTTGCCTGCCTGTTCTCAACATCTTACGACAGCGCTGCTGCTTCCGCAAATGACGACTTGTAGCACAACGCTCGCAGCGTGCCTGCGTTTGGGAATGTCAACACCTGGCGCAACACTCCTCCGAGTTGCTTAAAATCCACTCCCCAAATCGCAGTCCGTAAGAGACAATGACGTGTCGTCAACACGGAAGTATTCCTCAGTTCACGCGCGCTTTTCCCCAGCTAATGGAGCGCGTTTCCGTTGCACGATTGGTTTCACGCTGCGATGAATGTGCGTGGCTTGTGCCCGCGAAACGTGTACGATCCCTTTCTTCAACGCGCGGGACCAGAAGGCTTCGCCCCCATTCTGTCTGCAGCAATTCACCGCGGGACAAGGGCATCGCTATAAGAGCGCAACGACCCGGCGACTATCACGAGGTGCAGAACATTGATGGCCGAAAGTTCAGATCCCGCTCAACAGTTTCCCAATTTGCCGGCGCGCATTCGCGGGCTCGCGCGCCTTTCTTATAATGTCTGGTGGAGCTGGCATCGCGAAGCGCGCGAATTATTCCCCGCGTTGGATCAACAAGCCTGGCGCGAAAGCGACCATAATCCGCTGCGAATGCTGGCGCTGGTTCCTCAGGAGACTCTCGACAACGCTGCCCGCGATCCGAAGTTTCTGGAATGTTTCGACGCCGTCATGGCGGAGTTCGATGCCAACATCGCGTCGCAAACCGGCTGGTTCACCACCGAATACGGAACGCCGCGGGCTCCTCTAGCCTATTTTTCCGCCGAGTACGCTTTCCATCATTCGCTCCCGCTCTATGCCGGCGGGTTGGGCGTGCTGGCCGGAGACTACATCAAGGAATGCAGCGACCTTGCCATCCCCATGGTCGCCGTGGGTCTGATTTATTCCCGCGGTTATCTTTCGCAGAAAATCCGCGATGATGGCTGGCAGGAAGACGACGAAAAGACTCTGGACCGCACCTACGATCCCATCAAATTGGTGCTCAATGAAAACAATGAACCGCTTAGAGTTCAGGTCCCATTCTTCGAACCTCCCGTTCATGTGCTCGTATGGCGCGCTGACATTGGCCGCGTTCCAGTCTATCTGCTCGATACCGAAGTGGAAACCAATCAGCCTTGGGACCGTGCGATCGCTCATCGGCTCTACACCAACGATCCCGAGCAGCGCCTGCGGCAAGAGATCGTGCTCGGCATCGGCGGAATGTGCGTCCTGAAAGCACTGGGCATCGATCCCGCGGCGGTGCACATCAACGAAGGACATCCGGCATTCGCGTTCCTGGAACGCGCGCGCGCACTGGTGGAAGCCGGCACCACGTTCGAAGCAGCGGTGGCGAAAATCCGCGAAACTTCCGTCTTCACTACGCACACACCGCTTTCAGCCGGCACGGACGTATTCCCGTTCCCGTTGTTCGAAAAATACTTCAGCAGCCACTACGATAAGTTCGGCACCGACCGCAATGGTCTGCTCCAACTCGGAACCAATCCCGCGAATCCCGACGCCGGGTTCAACATGACCGTGTTTGCGCTGCGCATGTCCAACTTTTGCAACGCTGTCAGCAAAAAACATGGCGAAGTAGCCCGGGAGATGTGGAAGAGCATTTGGCCGGAGAAAAAAGTCGAGGACGTCCCGATTACCGCCATCACCAACGGAGTCCACCTGCTCACCTGGATGGACCCGGAGTGGCTGCAGCCGCTGTTCGCGAAATATGTCAGCCCGGGTTGGATTCGCGACCAGGACCAATTAAAAATGTGGGAAGCTGTTGACAATATTCCCGACGAAAAGCTGTGGTGGTCGCACAATCGCCTCAAAGTATTGTTGATAGACGAAATCAACGAGCGCGCCCGCGAAGAATGGCAAAAAAAGCGCGTGCGCGCCGAAAGTGTGATTGCGTTTGGCGCCTTGCTCGATCCCGAAATTCTCACGATCGGTTTTGCGCGCCGCTTCACCAGCTACAAGCGACCCGACCTCATCCTTCATGATTTGGATCGCCTGAAACTTATTCTCACCAATCCCCTGCAGCCAGTGCAGATTATTTTCGCCGGCAAAGCTCACCCCTCCGATAATGCCGGAGCGCAACTAATCCAAAGAGTCTTCCAACTCGCACGCGATCCAAACTTCGCCGCGCGCATCGCATTCATCGAAAATTACGATCAACATCTGGCCGCGCGCATGGTGCGCGGTGTGGATATGTGGCTGAATAATCCGCTGCCTCCCCTGGAAGCCAGCGGCACCAGCGGCATGAAGGCCGGCGCAAACGGTGTGCCCAGTATTTCCATTCTCGACGGCTGGTGGCTGGAAGGTTACAACGGCGCAAACGGCTGGGCCTTTGGTGGCGACGCAACAGACGGCGATCGAACCTACGCGGATGCCGATGCCCTTTATCGTCTGCTCGAGGAGAAAATCATTCCGCTCTACTACCGGCGTCCGGACGACGAGATCCCGCACGAATACGTGCGCGTCATGAAAGCCGCCATCAAGAGCGTCGCGCCGCAGTTCAGCTCCCGGCGCATGTTGAAGGAATACGTCCGTCTGTTCTACGTGAAAGCGCTGGGCATGAAGAAAGCGTAGCGCGAACGAAATCGAGCTGGCGCGCAATTCAAGAGCTCTTACTCGATTGATCGCCCCGCGACCGTCCCCAGCCACACGGCTGCAAACCCCACCGCGACGCTCAGAATCACGTTTAAAGAAGCGACTAGTAATTTCCCGTCCTGCACGCTTCGCAGAGTTTCAAACTCGAATGTGGAAAAAGTCGTGTATCCCCCGATAAAACCGATCGGAATCAGATATCGCCAATTTGGATCCCAGTCTGCCTTGCTCGCCAGCAGCGTCACGATGAAGCCAATCAAGAAAGACCCCGTGATATTCACGACGAACGTTCCGAGTGGAAAGCGCGCCCCGATTCGCTCGCCCAGGGTGCTGCTCACCCAGAAACGCAGCACCGAGCCGATAGCGCCGCCTATGCCGACCATCACATATTTCATCATGGTGTAGCGTGCTTCTCCCTTTACTTCGCGCAAAATCGCGCCATTGAATCACGGCTGCGCCAGATTTCGCTTACGCTTTTTTCAAGGAACCTTGCCGGCGACATGACTCCGCGACAAGGTTCTTGTCAGGAGTCATCATCTGCCCCGGCGCAAGAGGGACAGCGGTTAAGGGCGAACTCCTTCGCCACTCTGTTGATGATACTTGGGGACACGCAGATGTCAAACCGCGCTGTTCCGGAGCGGTTGTTTCAGTAACGAGGGTTATTGCAGCTTCTGCGTAGCGGCGTCGTGGCAAATCAGGTTCTCGAAAATTGCCAGCACGTGCTGCCGGTATTGCACGATCCGTTCCAGCAGCGGCCGCAGCTGCGGCTCGCGCACCGTTTCCTTATCCCATTTGGCCAATACTATCGCGGGGACCTGTATGTCCTTACGCAGTTCCTCGGCCGAATGGCCGCGCAGAAACAGGCCGTAGAAAAAGGCCGCCTCGCGCTGCGGGTATTCAAATTCCTGCAGCGGGTCTTCGATCGGGTTTGCCAGCGTCGCCATAATGGAAAATCGCAGTTTACAGATTTCAACGCTGCCGTCAAGAGTCCACGGCGCGAAATAGCAAATAAATCTCTCAGCGCGTTCCACCATTGGACGACGCGTGTGGAACGAAAGTTGCTACCAATTTAAGGCCCTGCTTCGAGTTACTCTCTGGACTCCGTTCGGTGAATGGCCCGCTGCGCACCGCGCGGCGGCCAAAAACGCTGCCGTCCTGCAAACGCAACAGAATCAATATCTCATCGGCTAAAACGGACTTGCTCGCGAGGCCTGCCCACCATCTTTGCAACTTACCGCCGTTCTTAGGGTTTGACTACTATGGCCGATAGCTCGGCGTGCCGTTTGGGACACACCCCGGGCTGCCGCGCCTTATTTGTCATAACAATGTACCCCCATGAGAAGGCTTGGGCCCCCGAGCCTTCTCTCTTTTTTACTAGTGGCCGCTTTGTAACGTTGCTTATTCGCGACGCCGCGCGATTCGCTCGAAATATTCCGCCCGCTGCAACGTATCATTAATAGGAGCTAAGCTATGAGCAGCCACTTAATTCACAATATAATCGGCAAAATAACGGATAAGAAGTCCGCAATTGTATTGTTGGCGGCCGCAGCGTCGTTCTGTGTGTCGCCCCTGCCCGCACAGCAATCGCAAAATTCCCCGTCCTCGCCAACGCAAGGTCACGATTCCATGCCAGGAATGGACATGAGCCAGCACGACTCGGACAAAAACCCCGACGCCGCCAAGGCAGCTCATGATGCCATGTCCGATCACGACATGGACGAGATGAGCGCGCACATGTATATGACCACGTTGCGGCTTGCGAACCCGGCCGATGAAAAGCGGGCCGAGGAAATACTCGCGCAATTGCGGCCGGCCATCGAAAAATACAAGGACTATCGCGTCGCTCTCGCTGACGGCTTCAAGATTTTCGGGCCCAACGTTCCGCAGCCGCAATATCACTTCACGAATTATGCGTATGCTCTCGAAGCGAGCTTTAAGTTCGACCCGGCGCATCCCACGTCCTTGCTCTACAAAAAAACAAGCGACGGCTACGAGCTGGTGGGCGCCATGTACACCGATCGCAAATTCGCTACTGAAGACGATTTAAACGCGCGCGTTCCTCTCAGCATCGCCCGCTGGCACAAGCACACCAATTTGTGCCTGCCTCCGAGGGGCACTTCGTTACAGCAAGCGAATTTTAAGGAATTCGGACTTAAAGGCTCCATCGCAACTCAGGAAGCGTGCGAACAGGCCGGCGGCCGTTGGTTCCCGCAGATCTTTGGCTGGATGGTTCACGTATATCCCTACGAAACCGACCCGGCGAAGATCTGGGCGCACTAATTCCTAGTGCCGCGTCGTTGCTGCGCGCGGACAAGGCAACCGAGATCGAAATCTAGCCTTGTGATTGTCCGGAGCTTTGTGTAGCCTATGGCTGTGAAGGTCAACACCCATTCCGCCCACGCCGTGTGCGTCTGTACCTGTTGTTGTACAGAGATGCGCGCATGCGTCTGCCGAGCGGGTGGGTAACCCAAAAATCTAAGTAATCGCACTCCAGGATTTTATCAACCCACCACCGGAAGACCCGGTTGGTGGGTTTTTTGTTTTTACGGCGGAGAAAATGAGCTTTGCATCAGAAGAACTCTTGCAACAACCGGAACGTCCCGCGGTCCCGCGCTCGCAGAGCGCCCGGGTAGGCGCGCCCGCGCTCAGCCACCTGAAAGCGCTCGAAGCGGAGAGCATCTACATTCTACGCGAGGCAGCGGCGGAGTTTGCCCGGCCGGTGATGCTCTATTCCATCGGCAAAGATTCCTCGGTGATGCTAAGACTCGCGCAGAAGGCATTCTTCCCCGGGAAAATTCCATTTCCCCTCCTGCACATTGATACCAGTTACAAATTCCCGGAAATGATTCAGTTCCGCGATTGGTACGCCCGGCAAATCGGCGCGGAATTGATCGTCCACCAGAACCGCGAAGCGCTCGCGGCCGGCGCGAACCCCTTCTCCCTCGGCACGCAGAAATGCTGCGGCTTGTTGAAAACGAAATCCCTCCTCGACGCTCTTACCGAAGGCGGCTTCGATGCGGCGTTTGGCGGCGCGCGACGCGACGAAGAAAAATCACGCGCCAAAGAGCGCATTTATTCGTTCCGCGACGCGCAAGGGCAGTGGGATCCGAAAAACCAGCGCCCCGAGCTGTGGAATATTTTCAATTCGCGCATAGACAAAGGCGAAAGCATTCGCGTCTTTCCTCTCTCAAACTGGACCGAGCTGGACATCTGGCTCTACATCCACGCCGAAAAAATCCCCATCGTTCCCCTTTACTTCGCACGCGATCATGAAGTCGTCATGCGCGGCGGCTCGATCGTCGTGCGCTACCCGGGCGATCACTTGCTGCCGGGCGAACAGACACAGATCGTGCAATGCCGCATGCGCTCTCTTGGCTGCGTGCCGTGCACCGGCGCGATTCGCTCCGCGGCGGACACCGTCCCCAAAATCATCGAGGAAATGGTTTCCTTCCGGCGCTCGGAGCGCGAGAACCGCGTGATTGACCACGATGAAGAAGGTTCGATGGAACTCAAGAAGCGGGAGGGCTACTTCTAACCATGCCCGCCGCCCATCAGGAACTACGCGAAGACTTCGCAGCCTTCCTCAACCGCGATTTGCAGAAAGATCTGCTGCGTTTCACCACTGCCGGCAGTGTGGACGACGGCAAATCCACGCTGATCGGGCGCTTGCTCCACGATTCCAAATCCGTTTACGAAGATCAGCTTTCTGCCGTGAAAAAAAGCCGCATCAATCGCGCTGCCGGCCCCATCGATTTTTCGCTGCTCACCGACGGGCTGCGCGCCGAACGCGAGCAGGGCATCACGATCGACGTCGCGTACCGCTACTTCGCCACCGCGCGCCGCAAATTCATCATCGCCGATACACCCGGCCACGAGCAGTACACCCGCAACATGGCCACCGGCGCTTCCACCGCCGATCTTGCTATCGTGCTAATTGACGCGACCAAAGGCCTGCTTCCGCAAACCCGCCGCCATGCTTACATCGCTTCGCTGCTGGGAATCCCGAATGTGCTGGCCGCCGTGAACAAAATGGATCTGGTGGATTACCGCGAGGATGTTTTTCTTCAGCTCCAGACCGATTTTTTCGCGCTGGCTGCGCAGTTGGGCATTCAGAATGTACTCAGCGTTCCGATCAGTGCGCTCGAAGGCGATAACGTCGTCAGCTCCGGCTCGCGAACCCCTTGGTATCAAGGCCCCACGCTCCTCGAACATCTCGAAACCGTCCCGCTGCGCCCCGCGGCAACTGCAGACGCGGTGCGATTTCCCATTCAGTATGTGATCCGCCCCGATTCCGCGTTTCGCGGATTTGCGGGCCAAGTTGCCAGTGGCGTCATTCGTCCCGGCGACGCAGTCGTCGCGCTTCCGTCGGGCCAAAGGACGCACGTCCAATCGATCGTCACCTTCGATGGCGAAATCGCCGAAGCCACTCACCCTATGTCCGTCACGCTGCGCCTCGCCGATGAAATTGACCTGAGCCGCGGAGACATGCTCGTCTCGCCATACGGCTCCCCGCGCGTTTCGCGCCATTTTCAAGCCATGGTTGTGTGGCTTCACCCGCAACCGCTCGAGCTTGGCAAGAACTATCTGCTCAAACATGCCGCGCGATCCACGCGCACGCGGGCCATCGCGATTCAGCACCGCGTCAACGTCCACACCTTCGCGCACGAGCCCGCGCAACAACTGGCGATGAACGACATTGCCTCCGTCGAATTCGAATCCACCACCCCATTGTTTTTCGATTCCTACGAGCGCAACTGCACCACCGGCAGCTTCATCCTTATCGATCCATTCTCGAACGCCACAGTCGGCGCGGCAATGCTAAGCGAAAACCAGCCGCAAACACCGGTGCGCTTCTCGACCAGCGAATTACACCCGCAAGCTCTCGCGCAAATTTCGGTAACCGCTGCCGAAAGGTTTGCGCGCCACGGACATCGCCCCGCGATTGTTCTCGCAGAGGGCCGCGATCAGCTTGCAGGCTTGCTCGAGCGCGCCCTCTTCCAGCGCGGCTACGAAGTTCTGCTGGCAACCGCTGCGGAGGCTAACTCACCAGAACAATTGCTCGCGCTGGCAAGAGCGACGCAATCGGCCGGGCTCGTCTTGATTTATTCCCAAGCCGCGCTCGGTGTGCCGGCCAAGCACGCGCTAAGCACGCTTGCGGCGGATGGCTTTTTCGATCTGACCGCGGAACATCTGCCAGCCGACGACGCCGCTGCCCTGGAGCAAATTCTGCCGCGCTTCGATTCACTCCGCATTCAGAGCGCGTCCAGCCATCCGGACCAGGTGAACTAAATGGAATTCGAACAAATTTCCCACACCCTAGAATCGTTGCCTCTCGATCAGGCGATTGAAACTCTGCTTTCCGCCGCCGATCGGCAGAAGGCCTGCCTCACTTGCAGCTTCCAAGCCGAAGACATGATCGTTCTGCACCTGCTGCGCCGGGAAATTCCCGAAATCCCGGTCCTGTTTCTCGATACCGGCTATCACTTCGCGCAAACCTACGAATATCGCGACCGCATCGCCAAAGAATGGCAACTTCATCTCGTCAACGTGCTTCCGCAACTGAGTGTTGCCCAGCAGGAATCGCAGTTCGGCACACTCTACCAGTCGAATCCCACGCAATGCTGCCAGCTGCGCAAAGTCGAGCCGCTGATGCAATCTCTGGAGCCGTACGAAATCTGGTTTACCGGATTGCGCCGCGATCAATCCCCGTCGCGAAAAAATCTTAAAATACTCGAGCAGCATCGCCTGCCCAGCGGCAAAACGCTTTTGAAAGTCAGCCTCCTCGCCGATTGGACCTGGAAGCAGGTCTGGAATTATGTCGGCGCGCACCAGCTTAGCTACCTGCCACAGTACGACGAGGGCTACCTGAGCATCGGCTGCCAACCCTGCACTGCAATACCAGACGATCCCAATAATCCGCGTTCCGGCCGCTGGGGCGGAAAAAAACTCGAATGCGGCATCCACACCTTCTCGCAAAAGGCGGAGCAATGAATTTCCTGATCGGATTCCTGATTGCCGCCGCTGTGGGACTAACCGGAATCGGCGGCGGCAGCTTCACCGTTCCGGCCCTGGTGCTCCTCGTCGGACTGCCCGCCAACGCAGCCGTAGGCACGGCCTTCGTCTTCGCCGGCATCCTGCGCCTTCTCGCTGCGCCGTTTTATCTCTTCGGCGAGCATGTCCATTTCCGCTACCTCTGGCTGATGGTGCAGGGCGCTGTGCCCGGCCTGCTCGTCGGCACTTTCGTGCTGCACCTGCTCAGTCACGATTCCGGCAGTCCTATCGTCGTAATTCTGCTCGGCTTGATCCTGGCAGCATCTTCCAGCATCACATTTGCTCCGCGCGTGCAGAATCCCGGATTCGCGCGTAAGAATTCCCGCTGGCTCCCCTGGCTGGCTCTTCCCATCGGCGTCGAAGCGGGTTTTTCATCCGCCGGCGCGGGCGCGCTCGGCACGGTCCTGCTGCTGAATTATTCCGAAATGACTCCGCCGCAGGTCGTCGGCACGGACATTCTCTTCGGCCTGGTGCTCGCAGTCATCGGCAGCCTGTTCCACTGGAAATTCGGCGCCATCAACGGTCCCGTGCTCACGCAATTCCTGGCGGGTGGAATTCCCGGTGTGCTAGTCGGCTGCGCGCTCGCTCGCAAAGTGCCTGCGCGAAAATTAAAATTTGCCGTTGCCACCATTGCGATCTTCGCGGGATTGCAGCTCATCTGGAGCGGCGCTCACACGCTGTTGCTGAACCGTGCAACGAACAGCGCGAAAATCGCCGCCGCCACCACGCTCCCTGCGCGCAACGCCGACTGACTCGCTCGAAAATTTCAGCCTCGCCGCTCGAAGCCCGCTCGTCCATTCCCCCCAAGAAACCGAGGATATCCGCAGGGGCGGGTCTCAGACCCGCCCCCAACGAATGCAACAACAAAGTCAACTGCGCCCGCTTCGCCTCGAATCGGACTGGGACGAAGCGGACTCCACGACTGCTCACGCGCGTCGCGACTGCGTTCCCTACGGTATGAAGTACCGCAGCCCGACATAGACCAGGACCACGTGCGCATTCTTCGGCGCCCCGCTCGGCACCGACCACGGACTGCGTTCCGCATATGAATAGTTATTGATGAGTTGCAGTTTCCCGTAGTTCGGATTGGACCACAGCGTTGGGATGAACCCGATGGTCTCTTCCTGATACGCCCGGTTGTTTGTGTTCGCTGATCCGGGGAATCCGAACCCCACGCAAGTGAACCCGGAAACGCCATCGCACGTAGGCGCAGGCGTGGCCGTAGACGCCAGCAAACCAAAATTCCGCTGGAAGTACGCTCCGCTGTAATAACCGTCCACCATGAAGTTGGGCTTCATCTGCCATTCAAATCCCGCCACACCGGATCCGGCATGCACCCCGGAGAGCGTTCCATCAGGTTTCACGATCACATCCGGGCCCAGCCCGCCGATGTAGCGCCCCACCCCGTCGCCGTAGAACGAATCGCCAATCAAGTGGAATCCATTGAATACTTCCAGATTCGCATTCAGCGACACGCCGCCCCCGGTAATTGTGTTGGTCGTGCTTGGCGTGCTCAGATTCTCGTAAACCTTGAAGCTACGCACCAATCCCGAGGCCTCTACGTGAAGTGCTCGTTCGTGGATTTTCCAGTCGAAGGCCGTTTTCACGATGAAGTCCGGGTGCAGGTTAGGCGTCAATGCGTTGGAGCTGCTGCTGGTCGCGCTGGTGCTGCCACTGCCGTTATCGAATTGCCCCGGGAAAATGCCGGCCGTGCCGCCCGGAAAGACCACCGAGCCGGGCACGAATTGCTGCGGATTTTCGAGAGCAGCCCCCAGGGTCCATGAGTCCGTAGCGTGATAGATCACGCGAAATCCCGCCTGCCGCGCGAATACCAGTCCCGCCACGTAATTGGTGTCCAGACGGAGCGTGCTGAAGACGTCAATCGGCGCCGCCGAAAGGCCGTAGCGATTGGGAGTCAGCAATGACCATGTCTGGCCACCCACAAATTCCCATTTGCGGTGCGTCACGTCCGCATAGAACAACCGCAACCTGAATGTGTCGCTGTTTGTGCTCTGTTGCGCATTAGGCGGCTGATAGCCGTTGAAGTCCGATTCGATGTATCCAGTCACCGATGTCGAGTCGCTGAGATTGGCATCCACTTTCAACGAAAGACGCGAGGCTTGCGACGTGACGCGAAATTCCGTCAGCTGCGATTGCGGCACTGTGTTGTTGAAGGGAATGCTGGTGAAGTTTGTGCCTAGCCCAGTTCCGGTATTGGTGCTGCGGAAAACGCCCGTGACGTCCGCAAAGCCGCCGGGAGTAAAGTCCGCCGCTCCGATCTTGAACGATAGCGGATGCTCCACTTGAGTGATGCTCACTTGCTGTTTATCTGGTCCTTGCGCGCTGGCAACGTGCACAGCCCCCGCATCCGGCACTCCGCTTGCACCGGGCGTCGTCGTTGCGAAGCTTGCCGCGCTATTCCCCGTCGGGCTGTCGGGCGTCACATGCAGCACGGATTCGAGCTTCGCGATGCGGTCCAGCTCTTCATGGAGCGCGGCACGCTCGGATTCCAGCTCTTGGGTGTGTTCAGTGAGCCTTTGCGCCTGTGCCTGAACCGTATCTTTCAATTGCTGAAGTTCATCCACCAAAGCTGCGTTCGCGCCCGATGCGCCGCTCGAATCAGTAACTGCGGATTTCGATCCATCCTTCGTGGAATCCGCTACACCCACGGACGCGCCCGAGCTGGTTTTGTCGTCGCCGCCGCGGGCGCCTGTGCGTTCTGCAGCACGCGCAAGAGCAGATCCTGCAAGCGTGAAAATATTCAGAGATGCAAACAGCGCAGTGGCAATGATTTTGGTTTTCAGTCCTCTGAAATTCGGCATGGAAGCCTCCTGAGATTTTGGCTTCGTGCCTCCAGTGGACTGGTCGGCCGATCGTGAATCGTTTTGCACCGCCCCGTGTTGGGGTAGGGCCCGCAATTCGGTTGGGCTACGTTCCGTTCTTGCGGATACGCTCTGTCTTGTTCAACTCCACGATCCGCCCGTCATGCACGGTCAGCACTACCGACCCGTAGCGAATGGTCCGCAGTGCCAGAGTTATTTCGCGGAGTAGTTCGTTCTCGCTTGCAGTCAAGCCCTTCTGCCAATCCGTAATGCTTATCGCGCTCATCGCTTTGCCTCCCGGCACCGCCAATATCCCGTCCGTCGCGGCAGCGGCGACGCGGTTTTCAGCATATCGAAGCAAAAAAAAACCCACCTGCCAGTACAACTCTGGCGGTGGGATTCAGCTCTGCTGAATTAAGGCCTGATGCTTAGCTCTTCAGCCTCCCTGCGCCAGAAAACACACGTCCCTGTGCCATACAACACCGGGAACAACACGTGTTTTCTGGGAAAGCCCGTTTCATGCAAAAAAACATACCGGAAATCCGATACGATTGCAACACGCGAAAATCATTTTCGCAGCCGGTTTCCGACAGGGGTCTGCGGGAAACCCGCAGGACCCAGTAGCCATTTTGGTGTTTACCCGAAGGACGGACGCGGTATAGTCGCGGAATATGCCGGTCACCTTCGCTGCCGTTCGCAAATTCGCGCTTTCCCTCGACAACGTCGAAGAGGCCCCGTCGTACGGCACGCCCGGCTTCCGCGTGGGCGGCGTCCTTTTTCTCCGCTTCCATCAGGACGCCGAATCGCTGGTCGTGCGCACCGATTTTGACCAGCGCGAGGAGTTGCTGGCCGCCGATCCCGCCTCCTACTACATCACCGATCATTACCTCAACTACGAATGGATTCTCGTTCGCGTGTCCCGCGTTCACAGCGACGCGCTCCACGATCTGCTCCGCTGGGCGCACAAATCCGCCGCGGCAGAAAAACGCAAAGCGCCACGCCGCAAGCGCAGCGCCCGCTAGATGCCCGCCCGTTACTGGCTCTCACCCGCCTCGCGCAATCGCCCCGCGGCCTCTTCCGGCGTGATGTCCCGCTGCGGCGTCCCCAGCAGTTCGTAACCGACCATGAATTTCCGCACCACCGCCGAACGCAGCAGCGGCGGATAGAAATGCGCGTGAAAGTGCCACTCGGCATGTGTCTCGCCGTCGGTAGGCCGCTGGTGAAATCCCATGGAATAGGGAAAAGAGGTCGCGAACAGATTGTCGTAGCGCGCCGTAACGCGATGCAGGATGTCCGCCAGCGCATCGCGTCCGGATTCCGCCAATTGCTCCAGCGAGCCTGCGTGCCGCTTGCTGATCACCATCGTCTCGAACGGCCACACCGCCCAGAACGGCACCACGGCTGCGAACTCATCGTTCTCGCAAACCACGCGCTCCTTGTTTTCTTTTTCGATCCTCAAATAGTTGCACAGCAAACAAGACGCATGTTGCCGCTGGTACGCCGCGAACGATGCTTGCTCCTTCGCCGGCTCGTTCGGCAGCGTGGCGTTCGCCCAGATCTGCCCGTGCGGGTGCGGATTACTAGCGCCCATCATTGCCCCGCGATTTTCAAAAATCAGCACGGAATTAATTCCGGGTTCGCTCCCCAGCAGCTGATACTGCTCGGTCCACGCATCCACCACTGCGCGAAGCTCCGCGTTGGACAACTTCGCTAGCGTCAAATCGTGCCGCGGCGAAAAGCAAACTACGCGGCAGTTCCCGCGCTCGGCCCTCGCCACCAGCAATCCGGAAATATTCTCGTCGCACGCCTCGCCAACCGGCCGCAGCGCCGCATAATCATTTTCGAAGACGAATGTCCCCGTGTAATTCGGGTTGTGCTTTCCGCTCGCCCGCTTGTTCCCAGGACACATGTAGCACTGCGGATCGTAGGCCGGCACGTTCTCCGGTGCCGCTGCTTCAGTTTGACCTTTCCACGGCCGCGCGGTTCGCCCGGGCGACACCAGCACCCAGTCTCCCGTCAGCGGATTCAATCGTCGGTGTGATTGCTTCTCGAATTCAAACGTCGCCACGGCACGCCCCCCGCGAGTGTGATTGCACAGCCCACAGACTGCGTGGACTGCATATCTATTCCAACGCCTCGCGCACGCCATCCGAGGCGTGGACAATATAGATGTCCGGCTTGCGCCCCGTCGCTCGCTGGTAATCGCGCGCCACGGCGCTCTGAAATTCTTCCACCGCACTGCTGCGCACCAGGCTGATCGTGCATCCGCCAAATCCGCCGCCCGTCATGCGCGAGCCGTACACGCCCGTAATTCCGCAGGCGATTCCTACCAGCAAATCTAGCTCCGTGCTGCTTACTTCATAATCCTCTTTCAGGCTACGATGCGATTCGTTCATCAATCGCCCAAATGATTCAGGATCGCCGCGTTCCAGCGCCCCGCGCGCGTCTTCTACGCGCGCATTTTCACTGATTACGTGGCGGCTGCGACGGTACACTACTTCCGGCAGCAACTTCGCATAGCGCTCCAGGTCCGCGAGCGACACGTCACGTAGCGCCCGCACGCCCGGCAGCTGCTCCGCCAGAATCCGCGTGGCCATCTCGCAATCCGCGCGCCGCGCGTTGTATTCGCCCGCCGCGTGATCGTGCTTTACCATGCTGTTACACACCACGAATTGTGCGTCCGCAAACAACGGTAGCAGTCGGAATCCCAGCGTCCGGCAGTCCAGGATCAACGCATAGTCCGCGCGCCCGCAGCAGGCGATCATCTGGTCCATGATCCCGCAGCGCGCTCCCGCGAATTCATTTTCCGCGCGTTGGCAAATCTTCGCCAGCTCCACCGGACTGCGCGACAACCCCGAACTTTCCAGCAACGCGTAGCCCGCAGCGACCTCCACCGACGCCGAAGACGAAAGCCCCGCGCCCATCGGAACTTTTCCTTCCACCAGCAGATTCGCTCCGCCAATTTCCGCGCCGGACATCCGCAAGCTCGCCGCCACTCCCAGCACGTAGGCGCTCCAGTGCGCCTGCGCCCGCAAGTTCAAGTCCTGCAAATCCAATTCGGCGTGCTCGCGCACATTCTGCGAATAAACGTGCACGTGCGAATCTCGCCGTGCAGCGACGGCCACCCACGTGTACAGATCCATCGCGACAGGCATCACGAATCCTTCATTGTAATCCGTGTGCTCGCCAATCAGGTTCACGCGCCCCGGCGCGCGAAATACCCGCGCCTCCTCGCCATACAATTCCTGAAACTGCTCGCGCAAACCTTGCGCTTCCCGTTGCAGCAGGCTTGCCGCCGGCACCTCTTTCTGCGCGGGATTTTTTGTCATGATTTGGATTGCAAGGCAGTGTTCGTTCCACAGGAATCAGGCCATCTGCAGAGGCCGGTCAGCAAACAAATCGCGGGGAGCACGGCTCCATTATATGCAATGGGGCCGGTGAAACAGTCGGAACTTTTCAGCCCGCAGCGCGAATTTGCGCCAAAAAACTCCTGCTGCTACTGTTGCTCACGTGAGTCTCCCGGCCCAATCCTCTTCCACAGTCGCCCCGGCGCGCTCTCGCTCCACTCTGCACCACAACTATTTGTCCTTTATAGAGGACACGGCCCTCACCCTCGGCGTCATGGCGCCCACCGGCACTTGCGGCATCGTACTCCCGCTGCTCATCGCCAAGGGCGGCAACGCCACCTGGCTCATCTTCCTGTTCACACTCGTCGCCTTTTCGCTGATCACCTACAGCGTGCATCGCTTCTCCGCGCAGTCCGCTTCCGCCGGCGCACTGGCCGATTTTGCCGCTGCCGGCCTCGGCCGCACGGCCTGCCTCATCACGGGCTGGGCTTACGTCGCGGCTATGGCCTTCGGCGCTGCCGGTACCGCTCCTTCTTCCGCATACTACGCCGATCTTTTCTTCCGCCAGGTTACCGGCGCGCCCGCATCTTTTCTCCGGGCCGCAGCCATCACCGCAATCGTGGTGCTCGTCGCCTGGATCATCGCGCATCGCGACATCAAACTGTCCACCGAAGTGATGCTCGCCATCGAACTCAGCTCGCTCGCCGTCATCATCGTTATCGTCGCGCTCGCCATGCGCCACGATTCCGCATGGTTCGATCGGCCGCAACTCCATCTGGACCATGCAAGATTATCCGGCTTTCAATTCGCCATGGTCTTTGGCTTCATGACCCTCGCTGGCTTCGAAAGCGTCACCACTCTGGGCGAAGAAGCTTCGCACGCGCGCCGCACCATTCCCCGCGTCATCGTCAGCTGCCTGATTCCCGTCGGCATCCTATATCTTGTAATGATTTATTGCCTCACCGCGCTCGCGCGCAAAAATGGCCTGGCGCTCGACCAGCTCAACGCGCCCTTTGACTCCATTGCGCGCTCCATGAACCTCGCCGGCTTCGGCTACGTCAGCTCCATCGGCATAGCGCTCAGCTATTTCGCCTGCACCCTGGGCTCGCTCAACGCCGGGGCGCGTATCCTTTATTACTTGGCGCAAAATCGCATGTTCGCTCCCAGCTTCGGTTCGGCGCACCCCGTCAACAAAACTCCCCACCGCGCCATCGCGCTAATCGCCGTAATCGCCATCGCCTGCCCGGCGACCTTGCTCCTCTCAAAAGTTCTGCTCCCCGATTGCATCAACTACCTGACGCAACTCGCCTCCTACGGCTTCATTGCCTCCTATTTCCTGGTCTGCCTCGCCATGCCCTTTTTCCTGCAGCGCCGCAAAATTCTTCGCCGCCTCGACGTCGCCGTCAGCGCCGCCGCGCTCCTGATCCTCGCCGCAGTCCTCGCTCTAAGCGTCTTCCCAGTCCCCGCCGCCCCGTGGCGTTACCTGCCGTATTTGTTCCTGGCCGCGATGCTCGCAGGCATCGCGGTTTCCATCTCGTTTGAGCGCCGTCGCGACTCGCATCCCGCACCAGACGCGCCCAGTAACCACAACTAGCGGGGCATAGCGGACGGCACACTCCTCTTCATTGTGCGGATCCGCTTTCGCTTCGTCGTGCGCAATGCCGCGCGCGCCGGTCGCACCTCGAAGCGCACTCCTTCGGCGTCTTGCAGGTAGGCCACGATCTCAAACAAATTGCGCGCCTGAGGATTGCCGCTGGGGCCGAGCATTCGCATCAAACTTTTCGCCGATCGATGCGTCACATTGCTCAATTCAGTGAAGCCGACCGTTGCATTGATAAAATCGCGCAGTATGATCTTGCCGGTCTCCACGTCACCGGAAAGAAAGTTCTCGATTCCTTCCCGTAGCAACGCCTTGCGGAAACCGGAATCGCGCTTTGCGCGCGCCCGGATTGTTTCTTTGAAATCTCGTGTCAGAGCCATCTGACTCACTCTCCCGCGCTTTTTCGCTGTTTGTAGTCGCGCCACCGCGCTAGCGCCGCCTGAATGTCCTATTCTTGGCGTTTTTTCGTCCCGCCGCCAACCAGAATCACCATTCGGTCGCCGTCTTTGCCTAAGTAAATCCTGTAGTCAGGTCCAAACTCGATCCGGTATTGGTAAACTCCGGCTCCAACGCCCTTGGCGTTGGAGAAATTGCCTTGTTGCATCCGCGCCAGGGCGGCCGACACCTTTACCGCCGACTCTCTGCTCAATCGCTGGAACCAAGCAGCATACGGACCGCGCCCGTCTGCCGTCAGATATTCGCGCAGTTCGATCAGGATTGATGGTAACACATACGGTACCAATGTCCAGTCCGGAGAATGCCGTCCCGCGACGCTCTTTGCCCCAAACAGTTTCTCGCGACCTGCCGCGCGTTCCTCCATTCCCCTTGCTTACCGAGGGCAGCAGCGCTATACTTCGCTCGGTTACCGAGGCAAACGATGAGCAAACCTTCCGATCTCGTCCAAGGCACCCTCGATCTGCTGCTCCTGAAAATCCTCGCGCTCCAGCCTCTCAACGGCTTCGCCATCAGCCTGCGCCTGAAGCAAGTCTCCGGCGATGTACTCCAGGTCAGCGACGGCTCGCTCTATCCCGCATTGCACAAGCTCGAACAAGAAGGCTGGATTTCCGCCGAGTGGAAAACCACCGAGAACAACCGGCGCGCAAAATTCTATTCACTCACGCGCCCCGGCCGTAAACATCTGGAAAAAGAAGCGGACAACTGGGGCCGGCTCGCGGCCGCGATCTCGCACGTGGTACAGCTGAAGGAAACTTGAACTGCGCAAGGAGGCCGGGCGCATCAGGCGCCCGTGACAATGGACGATGCGATCGGAACGCTGGACTTACAAGCTCCCTCTGCGCATACGCTCAATCTTCCACCGCCAGACAGCGGACCAAGAGCTCGACGAAGAGCTCCGCGATCACCTCGAACTGAAAACCCAGCAATACACCTCCGAGGGCATGACTCCGCAAGAAGCTCGCCGTGCCGCCGTGCTCGAAATGGGCGGCATCGAAAATCGCAAAGAAGAATGCCGCGACGCCCGCGGTATACATTTCCTAGAAACTTTCGCCCAGGATATCCGCTATGGTTTCCGCATGCTCCGAAAGTCTCCCGCCTTTGCCGCGATCGCCATTGTCACCCTGGCTCTCGGCATCGGCGCCAACACTGCCATCTTTAGCTACGTGAATGCCTGGCTCATCAAACCGCTGCCTTTTCCGCAGGCGGATCGCCTAATAGTTTTGCTTTCGCACGATTCAAAAAAAGGATGGACTAGTAATGGCGTCACCTCCACCGCCGATTTCTTCGACTACGAGAAGCAAAACTCCTCCTTCGAACAACTCGTCCCTTGGACCAGCTGGTATTTCAATCTCACTGGCGACGGGCCGCCCGACCGCGTCCTCGGCGGCCTGGTCGGTTGGAATTTCTTTCAGACGCTCGGCGCGCAGCCGCTGCTCGGCCGCACGTTCCTGCCGCAGGAATCTCAGCTGGCCGCGAGCCACGTCGCGATCATCAGCCGCGGCCTGTGGGAAAGCCGCTTTGCCGCCGACCCGCGCATCGTCGGCCGCGCCGTCACAGTGCAGGGCGAGACCTACACGATCGTCGGAGTGATGCCAGCCAATTTTCAATTTTCGCTCATGGGCACCTCTAATATGTGGGCGCCGCTCGCCATGGACGACAAAGCGCGCCACGATCGCAGCACTTCATGGTTTGAAGCTTTTGGCCGCTTGAAGCCCGGCGTCACGCAGCAACAAGCCGGCGCAGACCTGGCGGCGATCGCTTCGCGCCTGGAAAAGCTCTATCCGCAAACCAACACTAATGAAACCACGCTGGTCAGCACAATGCTTTTTGAAATCGGTAAGAATGAAGGCACGCAGCAGGTAATTATTTGCTTCTGGCTCGTCGGCTTGGTGCTGCTGATCGCGTGCGCCAACGTAGCCAACCTGATGCTTGCTCGCGCCAGCAGCCGCGCGAAAGAGTTCGCTGTGCGCGGGGCTTTGGGCGCTGGGCGCCTCAGGCTCGTCCGGCAATTGCTCACCGAATCGTTGCTCCTGTTTACGTTCGGCGGCGCCGCCGGTGCGCTTTTCGGTATTTGGGGCGTTCACTGGATTGAGAACGCTGTTCCCGATCGTATTCGCGGTTACATCGTCAACTACGGACGGGGAACCCTCGATGTAAAGACGTTCGCCTTCACTTTCGGTATCGCGATTCTTTGCGGCGTCATCTTCGGACTTGCACCGGCCTTCGGAAGTTCAGGCTTCGGCGCAAATCGCTCGCTGAAGGAAACCGCGGGGCAGATCTCCGGCAGCCGCGTGACGCGCCGTTTGCGCAACCTGTTCGTAGCCGGCGAGATTTCGCTCGCCGTGGTCGTGCTGGTCTGCACCGTTTTGCTCGTGCAGGATTTCGCGCACATGGTATACGGCGACATTGGATTCCAGTCGCGCAACCTGATGGTCACGGAACTGGTGCTCCCGCCCGCAAAATACCAGACGGACGCGCAGATTCGCGGCTTCTACGATCAAGTGCTCACTGGCATCGGTGCTCTTCCTCAAGTCGAATCGGCCGACGCCAGCGAGTTCACGCCTTTCAGCGATTCGAACCAGGTAAGACTGATCCACGTCGTCGGTCGTCCGCCCGCCGGACCCGGGGAAGCTCTCGGCGCGGAATATTCCGCGATCACTCCCGGTTATTTTCACACCATGCAAATGGTGCTGCTGCGCGGCCGCGCGCTTGAACCCACCGACGGCCCGGATTCCCGCAAAGTCGTCGTCATCAACGAAACACTTCTGCGCCAGCAATTCCCGAAAGAAGACCCATTAGGCCAGCAGCTGGAAGTCGGCGACAACCACGACATCTGCACCATCGTCGGCGTCGTCCGCGACACCAAACTTTTCAACCTCACCGATCGGCCAATGCGCCAGATTTACGTCCCGGCCGCGCAATTCCCCAGCGCGCAGATGTCCATCGTCACGCGCAGCTCTCGCCCCAGCACCGAAGCTGCTTCCGTCATTCGCACCGCCGTCTGGTCCGTGGACGCCGACCAGCCCGTCTCCACGGTTCGCGCCATGGACGATCTCATCACCGAGCGCAACACGCCTAACCGCATCCTCGCGCAACTGCTCACTTTCTTCGGCCTTCTCGCGCTGCTCCTCGGCGCCATCGGAATTTACGGAGTGACTGCGCAATCGGTCCAGCAGCGCGTCCACGAAATCGGCATCCGCATGGCCCTCGGTGCAAGTTCCTACGACGTGACGCGCATGATTCTTGCTCAAGGACTGAAGCTCGCGCTAACAGGCATCGCATGCGGACTGCTCGCCGCCGCAGCCGTCACGCGCGGCATGGCCGCAATTCTCAGTACCGTAAAATCGAGTGACCCGATAACGTACATAGTCGTCGCGGCGTTCTTTGCGCTGGTAGCCCTCGCCGCGTGCTACATCCCCGCGCGCCGCGGCTCCCGCGTGGATCCCATAGTCGCCCTGCGCTGCGAATAGGCAGCTTAGACACGGAAGATTTTCGAGTTAACGAGCGCGGCTGGCGCTCGCGAGAAGAAAACGATGCGACCGGAACGCTGGATCTACAAACTTCCTCTGCGCCTGCGCTCGCTGTTTCGCCGCGCAGCCGCCGACCATGACCTCGACGAGGAGCTCCGCTATCACGTGGAGCAAAAAACCCAGCAACACATCGCGCGAGGCATGGCGCTCAAAGAAGCCCGTCGCGCCGCAGTACTCGAAATGGGCGGCCTCGAAAAACGCAAAGCAGAATGCCGCGATGCTCGCCGCGTCACTTGGCTGCAGGATTTAGTGCAAGACATTCACTTCGGCCTACGTATCCTTCATAAGTCCCCCGGTTTTACGTCAATTGCGATTCTCACCCTCGCCCTAGGCATCGGCGCCAACACTGCCATATTTTCTCTCGTCGACGCGCTACTGCTCCGCAAGCTTCCAGTCCGCAATCCTGATGAACTCGTATGGGTTAACTCCACTGGCACGTTTGGCCGACCAGCGGAGGGCTCGGAGGTCGAGACCTACTACGCGTATCGCGACAAAGCTTCGGCGTTCACAAGCGTCCTGGCGTTCTCCGGGATCGCTCCTTACGAATTGACCTACAAGGACCGAAAAATCTCGGCCAAGGGTGAACTCGTCTCCGCGAACTATTTTGCGGCGTTGGGCGTGCGCCCTTTTGCCGGCCATCTGCTGGCGGATTCCGATCAGCACGGCCCTCCGCCTCTCGTGGTGAGCTTCGCGTTCTGGAAACGCGAATTGGATTCCAGTCAGGATGCCATCGGCAAGGCGATTGCGTTCGGAGATCAGTCTGACGCCACGCGCACCGGGTCGGTTCCGCAGCACACCTTCACGGTGATCGGAGTCGCGCCGCCGGATTTCTTTGGCGCAAAAGTTGGCGAGTCGCCCGACTTTTACGCGCCACTGAACTCTACGGAGTTGCCGTCGCAGGACTATTGGCAGACACAGTGGGTGACCATTCTCGCTCGTTTGAAACCGGGCGTATCCATCGCGCAAGCACAGGCGCTTCTCGATCCTCTATTGCACGAAATCGAGAAATCCTCAACCTTGCCGCAAATCGAACGGGACGAGGAGTTCGCCCACGTGCTGATAACTCCCGCCGCCCGCGGCCTTTCTGATGCACGCGCAAAATACTCCTTGCCTGCCCGAATATTGATGCTCGTTGTGGGGTTACTGCTGCTGATTGCTTGTGGCAATATCGCGAATCTATTGCTCGCCCGCGGCACGGCTCGTAAACGGGAATTGACCGTGCGTCTGGCGCTGGGGGCGGGCCGCTGGCGTGTGGTTCGTCAACTCCTCACCGAGAGCACCTTGCTCGCGATCGCCGGAGCACTGGCTGGACTGGGCGTCGGGCAATGGACCAGCCGCCTTTTGCTCGCTTCGCTCTCCACGCGGCAGCTTCCCGTCGTCCTCTCAACTGCCTTGAACGTACGAACGCTGCTCTTCACCGCCGGCACGCTGATATTTACGGTTATTGTTTGCGGCCTCGCTCCATCGCTCGCTGCGACGCGCGGCGAACTGGCCGAAGAACTCAAAGTTCAAGGGTCTGTATCGCATCGCTCGTCGACGCAATCACGATTGGGAAGCGTACTGATTGTGGCGCAGGTTGCCCTGTCCGTGATGCTTATGGCGGCGGCCGGTCTTCTGTTGCACACGCTTTACAACCTCGCAACGTTCAACGCCGGCTTCGACCGCGACAAAGTGCTGATCGTCACAATGAACGGTTACTCCGCGTCCCGCACCCGCGATCAGGTCGCACAGTTCTACGGCCAACTTCTGGATCGCGTGAGAGAGCTTCCCGGCGTTCATTCCGCCAGCTATTCAAGTTTCACGCCCGTTAGCGGCAAGGAAGTTGGCATCAACGTCGTGGTGGAAGGTTACACGTTGCAGCCCGGCGAAGTGGCCAACGAGCGATTCGTCGGCGTCTCGCCGGCATATTTCGAAACCATGGGAATCCCGCTGCTCGCGGGGCGTGATTTTACCGAAGAAGACATGCACGCGGAGTCGCCGTCAAGTCTTGCGACGACTGCGGTGATCATCAACCGGACCATGGCTCACCGTTTCTTCGGTAACGCCAGCCCACTCGGGAAGCATATTCAGTTCGTGGAAGGACATCATCCACAACTGGAGATCGTGGGAGTTGTAGCGGATTCGAAGTACAACAATTTGCGCGAGCCGCCCTCCGACTTCTTCTACATCCCCGGGACCCACGGAGACCTGGAAATTCGCACCGACGGCTCCGCAAAAACTCTGGCTGGCTCGCTCCCCACGATTTTTCACTCGCTCGATAGCTCCGTCAGTATTACTGGCATTAGAACTCTGCGCGAACGAGTTGACGAATCGCTCCATTCCGATCGGCTGATCGCCGCGCTCTGCACGACGTTCAGCCTTCTCGCGCTCGTATTGACCTGCGTCGGCCTCTACGGAGCGCTCGCCTTCAATGTTGCGCGCCGCACCAGCGAAATCGGGATTCGCATTGCGTTAGGCGCGCGGCGGCGAGATATTTTCGGGCTCGTGGTCGGACAAGGATTGCGATTGACCGTAATCGGATCAGTGTTGGGGATCGTCGCGGCGCTCGCTGCGGGATCGCTGCTCGCAAGTATGCTGTTCGCCGTGAAACAAACCGACCCGCTGACGTTCCTCGGTGTTTCGATCGTCTTGCTGTCCGCGGCAGTTCTCGCATGCTACATTCCCGCCCACCGCGCCATGCGGGTCGATCCCATGATCGCACTGCGCTACGAATAAACACTTGCACTTGAGCCACGCTCACTCTTTGCGCCAAGAAAATCCCGAACCGCCTGATTGTTTCCGGCTCTCGCCCGCCAATTCCGGCAATGCGGAGTTCACCATGCAAAAAAAGTGAGCGGCTCGTGTTCTTCACGAACCGCTCACGGGGATGAGGCAATTTGTCCCGCGGGGCCTTTGCGTCTTAGCCCGCGGGTGGGGCTTATTTTGGTTTCTCTTCACTCGGACGCGCTGCTTCAGCCTTTGGCGCGGCTTCTTGCCTCGGCGCAGCAGCCGGCTTGGGTGCAGCCTGGCGTTGTTGCGGAGCGGCGGCTTTCGGCGCACTCTCTGTGCGCGCAGGAGCTGCCTGACGCTCTGGCTTTGCAGCCGGCTTCGCGGCTACGGGTTTCACCTCTGGGCGGGACGCCTCGGATTTTGCGGCCGGCTGAGCAGCAGGCCGCGCCGCGGTGTGTGTCGCCGGTGCCGCGGCTGTATGTTCCGATTTTGCCGCCGCCTTGCTCTCAGCGGCCTTGTTCTCGCTTGCCCGGCCCGCGGCGGCGTTGTTCTCTTTCGTCTTGTTCGCCGTCGCGCGATTTGCAGCCGCCTTGTTTTCCGTCGCTTTGTTCTCGGCGGCCTTATTTTCGGCAGCCTTGTTGTCCGTCGCCTTACTTGCAGCCGCTCGATTCGCAGCCGTTTTGTTCTCACTCGCCTTGGTCGCGGCTGCTCTGTTCTCGGTGGCCTTCGTCTCAGCCGCCTTGTTCGCTTCGGCCTTATTTGCAGTCGCTTTGCTCTCTGCTGTGCGGTTCGCGGCAGCCTTATTCTCAGCGGCCTTGTTTTGCGTCGCCTTCGTCGCGGTTGCCTTGTTATCCTGCGCCTTATTCGCTGCTGCTGCACCGCGCGAGGCGACTACGCCCTTACCGGAAAATTCGCCCGGCTTGGACGTTGCCGCCACTGCCGGCTTTCCGTGATTCACCGACGCGAGCATTTCATGATTCCCAGCCGCCGCCTGTTGGTGGCTTGTCTGCGCTGCAGTCGCCTGAGTGTGCGACGCGTGCGCGTAGGTTTCTTCCTTGGCCGTCGGTCGCGCCGTGATTCCACCAGATCCGCCGTTGAAACTGACGTGACTGGACGTGCTGACGCTCACCGTCTTGCTATAAGTGTTGCTGAAGTGCCGACCGCCGAAATTGTTCACGGTTTCGTTGTAGCTGAAATGATTGTCGCGCCAGTAGCCGCCTTCGTACCCCGAGCCACCATAGCCGAACCCATAATTCACGCCGCCGTAAAAGCCGACTTCACCGCCCCAATACCCGCCATTCCAGGCGTACGCACCATCGTTCCAACCCCAATAGCCAGGGGTCCACAGCAAGCCCTCGCTGGGCGGTTCAATCCAAGTGCCAGGTACCCAGAAATAGCCTTCGTCGCCGTAGGCCCAGTAGCCCGGCGTCCACAGATATCCTTCCTGCGGACAGACCGGCTGCGTGTACACAACCAGTTCCGGTGGAGCAATCGTAATGGACGCGCTGACCTGCGCGCGAGACGCCGCTGGCACCGCTAGAATCACCAGCGCGAGCAAAAGATATTGAATCGAACGGAGCGTACGCATTTTTCGTTGCCTTTCCTTATCATCCTTCGTTTGCCCGGTCTGGCTTGGTTGCTGCGGGTTGCGCGGATGGAGGTACAGCTTGACTTGCGAATAGTGACTTAAGCGCGTTTTGAAATCTGTTCAATATGAGTCACTTTTCACTCATCGTCCAAAAGGCGACCCTCCATGAAAAATAGTGAACGAGGCTACAGAGGCGTGCCAATGCGGAACAGTGCTGCGCGAGGCCAGCGAAGCTTCAACGATCGGAGCTCTTAGTTCGACTATTATTGAGTTGATACTACAAGGTATTGTAAGCTCTGCGTATGGTTATCAGCGAAAGGCTTAAACGCCTCCGCGAAGCCCAGAACCTATCGCAGGGCGATATCCAGGAACGTACCGGCCTGTTTCGCTGTTACCTCTCGCGCTTGGAAAATGGCCGCACTGTACCTTCCATCGAAACGCTTGAAAAAATCGCACGCGCCCTGGAAGTCCCCCTCCATCAGCTTTTTACCGACGACGAGGTTCCCGTCAAGAAGCTACGCGTCGCCAAAGAGCAGCCTGCCACGATCTGGGGCCTCGACAAGAAAACCACTCGCCAGCTCCGCCTCCTCGCCAAGCAATTCGCCCGCATGGACGGCAAACAACGCTGGCTAATCCTCCGCGCTGCCGCCAAAATCAACAAAGACGGCCACCTCTAACCAGGATTCCTGATGTTCGCAACGGTGCGCCGCCTGCATCGCTCATGTTATTCCTCTCCAATATCTTCATTCCAAACCGCAGGGTGCGCGCGAATGTAATCCGCGAGAAGCGTGGCGCATTCGGCGGAGTCCAGATCGATCACGTTGACGCCGAGAGAGCGCAGCCAGTCGATCCCTCCCTGGAAGTTGCGGCTTTCACCGACGACCAGGGTGCCGAAACCGAACTGTCGAACCAGGCCGCTGCAATACCAGCAGGGCGCGAGGGTGGTAACCATAATAAGGTTGCGATAACTGCGCTGGCGGCCAGCGTTGCGGAAGGCGTCGGTCTCGCCGTGGACCGAGGGGTCGCCCTGCTGGACGCGGCGATTGTGGCCGGACCCGACAAGCTTACCGGTGGTGGAGTCGAAAATGGCGGCGCCGATGGGGATGCCGCCTTCGGCGAGGCCGGTGCGCGCTTCTTGCAACGCAACGGCGAGCATGGCGGCGTAATCGAGTGTGTTGGTCATGGACAACTTATACTCGCCGTGGTGGTGGCATGAAAAGCGTCAAATCGCGACACAAAAGTGCGTTATAGCTACCGATTAGAATCCTGCGCTGGCCTTTGTTATCAGTGGATTGCGGCGATTTCTAATCGCGGAGGTGCCGATTAGAAGATGTGCGATCAGGCAGTAGTGACTTCTGACCCGCCGCCGGTAGCTCGCGACCCGTGAGCGGCCGGCGCTTGACGCGGTTGGCGCTGCCGGGCGGTTTGCTTTGCTCGATCGTGTATACCGTTTCATATTCTTGGTTTCCCTTCGATGCTCGCACATTCGCTATGCAAAAACAGCTGTGCGTCAGGGCAGACGTGGGACAGATTTGGTACAGAACTAGTACTTACTCTGGCCGAATATCTTTTCAAGGAACTGTATCGTTACGGTGATCGATAGCTGCCGGATTCCATGCGCGGCGACGCGCTAGGCGAGGCGCGATCCCAGCGCGCTCGCGTATCCAAGCAGCGCAGCATCGGAATCGCGCGGCGCGATCAATTGCACGCCTGCGCCGGTCGCGGTCGGCAACGTCACCACCGGCGCGCCAACCAGGCTCATCGGCGTGGTGTAACGCAGAATCGCGCGCCGCGATTCCGTATGATCGGCGCCCACGGCGAGTTCGTGCAGTGCGGCGCAAGGAGCAACGAAGAAATCGAACTGGCGCAGTTGCGCATCGGCGCGCTCGCGAAATCGCGCATGCCGCGCGCGGAACTGCGCAACATCTGCGGCTGAAATGGATGCGCCCCACGCCAGCCGTTCGGCGATCGCCGCGGGGAAGTGCGAAAAATCTCCGCCTGTATTTACGCTGTGAATCGCCGCGGCTTCGTACGCAGTGATCGCGCCGTAAATCTCAGGCGCCTGTTCCCAGTATGCCGTATCCGCCGGAATAATCGTCGCGCCGCCTGCGCTGAGCTTTTGCTTCCACTCCGCAAAACCGGCAAGCACCTGCGCATCGCAATCGTGCAGAAACTCGTCGCGCACGCAGCCGATGCGGCAGCGCGTTTCCGTCGCGTCAGCAGCGCGCAGCCCAAACAGCGTCTCGGCCAGCAACGGCGCGTCACGCAGATCCTGGAACAGCCAGCCGAGTGTGTCGAACGTGGGCGCGAGGTGTACTCCGCCGCGCCACAATCCGCTCCGCTGCGCCAGCCCGACCGACGCGCGGTATCCGGCCAGTCCGCACAGCGCTGCCGGCACACGTATCGAACCTCCCGTATCGGTCCCGATGGCCGCCAGCGCCGACCGCTCCTGCACGCTGGCCGCCGCTCCGCTGGACGACCCGCCGGTCAGCCGCCGTGCGTCCCTCGGTTGCGCGCAGTCGCCGTAATCCGGATTCTCTCCAGTGATGCCGTAGGCGAGCGGGTGCATGTGCGTCTTGCCCACGACGATCGCACCCTGCGAGCGCAGTCGCGCGGCCACCGCGGAGTCCTCGTGCGCCACGCCATTGCGCGCAGCGTAATAACGCGAACCCAACGTCGTGGCTAATCCGCCTAAGTCGAAGCAATCCTTAATCGAAACCGGCACACCGTACAGAAGCGGTTTGGGCCCGTGCGGGAATCGCCGCAGCAACGCATCCGCTTGCTCTCGCAACCGTTCCGCATCCAGCGCGATATAGACGTTGTGGCTCGCGTTGCTATTCGCGCGGGAGAGCGCCTCTTCGGCCGCGGCGCGTGGCGTGATCTCTCCGCGGCTGAGCTGCTCAATGAGCTGCTGCAGGGTGCTGCGCGCAGGAAGCACGGACATGGACCGCATTCTAACCGCATCCGGCGCGCGTCGACGGTTGGAAATTCGGTTCGCTCAGGGCGGGTGAAATGGACCGAGCAGGAACGGCCGCCGGGATGGCCGCCGTCCCCGCTCGCGTGGGCTGGACTAAAACTGAAGACTGAGAGACATCTGAATCTGCCGCGGACTGCCGATGGTCTTATTCACCACGCCCAAGCCAAACGGACAGTTATAGAAGGAAGTGTTCGTTTGGTTCGGGCAGCCCGTTGGCAGCGGAGTTGTTCCTTCGACCGGTACGTTGTTGTAATACTGGTTTTGGGAGACGTCATCGAGCGGGAGATCGAAGCTCGGAGTGTTGGTCAAGTTGAAGACGTCGAAGCTGTACTTCAGCGAAATGCGTTCATTGATTTTGGTGTTCTTCACGATGGATATGTCCGCGCGCCTTTGCGAAGTTTGCCGGAAGATATTGCGCTGGCCCGTCGTGAAGTTGGTTTCGAAAGTGTCACCCGCCGGAATCGCGCCGTTCAGCCCGCCGACAGGCAGCAGCGGCAGAGTAAAGCAGCTGGAGTTAAGCGCGTACTGCTGCGTCGTGGGAGTACTGTAAGCTCCCGACACGCCGGTGAGAGCGCTCTTGGGCGTGCAGCCCGCTGCCAACGGCACGATGGGGTTGGTGATGCCATCGTTGACACCGTAGAAGATGCTGCCGACCGCGCCGGTATAGTCAATGACGCTATAGGGCTGGCCGCTTTGGAAAACTCCGATGCCCTCGACGGCCCAGCCATTGCCAATCTTGCCTTTCCAAGAAGAATCCGCGGCGACGTTCGGGAACTGGTAAAGAAGCGTGAAATTGATTACGTTGGTGCGATCGAAATCGGAGTTGCCGTAGCCGGAGCGCAAGTCGAGCGGGTTATTTCCGTTGTAAAACAAACCCATGGCGCTTTGCTCATCCAAGGCGTGAGAGTAAGTGTAGGAGAAGCCCGCTTGCAATCCGTGGCTGATGCGCTTTTCGACGTGCACCTGCAGGGCGTTGTAGGCAGAAACGCCCGCGGCGGTGTACGAAAGCGCCTCGGCCGAATAACCGAGGTAAGGAACACGAAAATCCACATTGCCCCCTTCGTAGTTATTGAGCATCGTGGATCCGTCGGGCAGAGTTATCGGAGCGCAAGCGGTGGTGCAGCCTGCAGGACCCTGCACGGTGTAGCCGTAGGTGTAGTTCTGCTGAAACGGCGTGCCCTTGCGGATTGGGTTGGTTGGAGTGGCGATCTGCGCCTGGTTGAAGGGCACGGGAATCACTTCGTGGCGCCCCAGATTGCCCACATAACCGATGTCAATCGCCAAGTCGCGGCGCGGCTGCCATTGAACGTCCAGAGTCTGGTTCATGGTGTAAGGGAGTTTGTTCTTGCGGTTGTAAACGCCGAAGGGGAAGAGCGGCTGCCCTTCGAGGATGCCAGCGCCAATACCGACTCCTGGAACTCCGGTATTCGGCAGGTAATTATCAATCGAAGCCGGGTTACCCGTCGGAGGAGGTCCCAACGTCGCGCCCCATGGATTGGTGAAGCCGTAGGTGCCGGGATCGCAAGTCGGAATGTAATTTTGATAGAAAGTGGACGCGGTGCATTCCGTCGCGCTCACGAAGGGTGGGGCTTGGTTGACGCCAAATGGTCCGCCGGTGACGACTCCGGCCGCAAAGCCTGGGGAGAGATAGGTGAACAGTTCGCCGCGGTCGTAGTACAGCCCCCAGCCCGCGCGCACGACGAGCTTATTGTTGAACCTTCCAGGGCTCCAGGCCAGGCCCAGGCGCGGAGCAAGACCCCACTGGCGGCCGGTCAAGGTGGAGGGGCTGACTCCTTTCGTGGCGAACTGCGGGTTGTTGCCGGCAACAATGATGCCGTTCGAGATCAGAGTGTCCGTGGATGGGTCGTAATTGTACTGCGAGGGATCGAAATTGTAGAGACGCCCATATTTTTCAGACAGACCGCCATCGTCGTCAAAGCGCAGCCCCACCGTGAAGCTCAGATTGGGGCGAAATTGGAACTTATCCTGGACGTACGCGCCCCATTCATTGGCGCGCAGATAACGGTTCGCATCGCCCTGCAAGACGTTCGAGGTTGGGTACCCATCTGAGGTATAGGGAGTGACGAAGCCCTGCAGGAACTGCGAGAGATCCACGGTGCCGATCATGCCGGTGCCAGGTCTTTGGTCGCGCGTGTTGAGTTGGGTGTAGGAGTAGGAACCGCCAAAAGAAACGGAGTGCTTACCGTGGCTCCAACTGGCGTTGGCAGAGGGCATGAAGCGGTTCTGGAAAATACCGGTGTTGGCGCCCTGAGATTGCGCGCCCTGGCCGATCGTCAGGGTAGCCGCGTTAACATTGTTTGCATTCGTTCCGAGCATGTTCACGATGGTCATGCCAGGAAAGAAATTGGAACCGAATGTATTGATGGTGGATTCCGCCGGCGATGCGCCGGTGGACGATTCGACAAAGCTGGCGAATTGCGCGGGAGTGAACGGCTGTCCAATCGTGCTGTAAACCTTCTCGCGAATGAAGCCGAAAACTTCGGCGACGTTGAGGTTGGGAGTGACGATCTGCGTGTTAGTGACGGAGGCGACCTGGCTGCCGGCATCGAGGTGCTGCGTGAATCCGGGAACGCTGGAATAGGCGTAGGGCGCGATGCTGGGATCGTGCTGGTAGTAGTACTTCAGAGCGAGAGTGTCCTTGGAGTTGACGATCCAATCGAGATCACTGACCGCCTGATCGGAAAGGAAATACGCGGTGCCGGAAGAGAGGGCGTTTTCAGGGAAGTTGAGCGTCGGAGTGATGCCGTCATTCCACGGCACAAGGAATTGGCCGTTGGGTAGTTTGTATTGAAATATGCCCAAAGCAATCGGGCTAATCTGGTTCGGTCCCGTACCAACGGTTCCGTTTAGAGCAGAGCCGACAGAGCCGAACTCGTTATTGGAGATCGCGGCCAGGCAAGGAGCGAGCGTGGCTGTGGCGCGGGCCGCCCCGCAACCTGGGACACCATCCGCGGCATTTCCATTGGCCGTAAAATCGGACGGAACCGTCACTCGTCCGATGCCGATCTCCTGATCGGAACTATGCACGTGCTGATAGCCGAGATAGAGGAAAAGTTTGTTCTTGATGATCGGCGCGCCGCCGGCCCCGCCCAAAGTATAGCGATGGAGTTCCGGAACTTTCAGATTGGCGGGAAGATTGGGATCCTGATTGAAAAAAAAGGGCGCGGCGTTGAGCCAGTCCGTACCGCGATGCAGGTAGGCGGTGCCGTGGATCGCATTGGTGCCAGAGGCGGTGCTCATATCAATATGCGCGCCGCTGGTGGAACCCTGCTGCGCGTCGTACATCGAGGTATTGACGCGAACTTCCTGAATGGTTTCGGGGGCAGGGGTAGGCAAGGATTGGCCGACAGCAAGATAGGGCGACGCGGTGCTCTGCACCACTCCGCCGTTGCCGCTGGCCGCGCCGCTGACTCCGGTGTTGTTCACGATGCGAGCGGAAGCGACCTGGCTGGTGCTCTTGCCGTTGAACAAATTCTTCGCGTCCACACCATTCAGCAAAAAAGTATTGCTGGTGTCGCGCTGGCCGTTGGCCCAGATGGGCTGGTTGCCCAGACCGGCGTTGGCGCCCGTGCCGGCAGGCAGCTCCGCGCTGACGCCGGGAGAGAGAATCGCGAGTCCGGTGAAGCTGCCGGTTGGCAGCGGGATGGCTTCCAGTTGCGCTTTATCGAGGACGTAGCCGTTGGTGGTGTCTACCGCGTTGAGCAGCGGAGTTTCTTCCACCGTGATGGTCGTGCCCACCTGGCCGACTTTCAGCGACGGATTCAGGCTGACGGTGCGATCGGCCTGCACCAGAATGGATGGAATTTTTTGCGTTTCGAAACCGTCATGGCTGAACGTCAGGGTATAGGTGCCGATCGGCAAGTTCACAAATTCGTAGGAGCCGCTGGAATTGGTTTTCTGCGATCGCGTGAGGGTAGTTTGATCACCGACGAGCGTCACTAGCGTGTCCGCTACTACCGCGCCGCTGGTATCGGTGACCGTGCCGGTGATACCGCCTAAAGTTTGCTGCGAGCGCGCCCCCGGCGCGAATGCCAGCGCTATGCAAATGCACGCCGCCAGGAAGAAATTTGAGAGCCGGACTCTCTGGAACATTCATCCCCCCGTTCGATGCGGACAGACCTCCGAACGGGAAATCCGTCCGAAAGCTCGCACGGTAAATTTTTGCGGTTTATTAACGACGCTGCTCAGATGCCTTACTTCACCCCGAAGATGGAGGCAAGGTACGCTCTTTTCGCGGCGGTGCGAAGTATTTTTAATCTATGGCAGGTATCAATTATTTCTATGATTGATTTCCACAGGGAGCATCGGCGTGCGGCGCATGTCTCGCGCGTGGGCGCGCGACGAGTCGAGATTCATGCGTGCGTCTGGCCGCTGATGCGCTACCATCCGTCATCGCTGGAGTATCGATGACGCTGCGCGCAGCCAAACTGGCGTTGGTTTTTGCCGTGGCGCTGTATTACACGCTGCTGGTCTTAAACAACATCACGGATTTCGATTCGAATTACCAATTTGTGCGTCACGTGCTGATGATGGACTCGACGTTTCCAGAAAACCACGGGATGTGGCGCGCGCTGAACCAATCGGCTTGGCACCTGGGCTTTTATTTGTCAATCATCGCATGGGAATTCGTCACCATGATTTTGTGTTGGTGGGGCGGATGGCGCATGACACGCGCGCTGCAGGGAACTGCTGGCGCGTTTGGTGACGCGAAACGCATTTCTGTTATTGGACTGACGCTGGCTTTGCTGATGTGGCTAGTGGCTTTCCTGACCGTCGGCGGGGAATGGTTTCTGATGTGGCAGTCGAAAGTTTGGAACGGCCAGGAAGCGGCTGCGCGCATGTTCACTGTGATCGGAATCGTGCTGCTGCTGGTGGTGCAACCGGATACAGAAGAGCAGCCCTAGACTTTTTCCTCAGGCGCATTTTTGTTGCGACTGTTTACGGCGAACCAGAGCAGCCCGGCAGCGAGATAGACGAGATAAATATACGGAAGCTTGCCGTAAGGGCCTTCGGGAACCGGATAGAGGTTGCCGACCAGCGCGAGCAGCATGGCGAGGCCGGCGAGCCAGGAAAGAATTTGCGCGCTAGCGCTGTAAGCACCGTGATTGCGCAAATAGCGCGGCAACGCGATGCAGACCAGCGCGTAGGCCACGATGAAACCGTAGGTCGCGAGCGAACCGAGCCAGCCGTACACGTCCAGGCCGCTCGCGCCACGCGCCGCGAGCACGAGTGCAGGCGACACCGCCGCGATTCCGGTAACGACGACTGCGTAGCTGGGAGTTTCGTTGCGCGCGTGCGTGGTGCGTAGCGAGCCGTGCGCCAGGCCGTTGTGCGCCATCAGCAGCAATACGCGCGCGGCCGCGGTGATGCAGGCGAGTGTCCCGGCGAACATGCTGACGAGGGCGCCGATATCAATCAGCAATCCGAACAGAGGTAAGCCAGCCACGGCGGCCACGACGTGCATCGGTGCGGGACTGCTTCCCAAATCCTGGCCGGCGGTGCGGAAGCCCAGCACTTCCGTGTATGCGCAGATCGTGAAAAATGCTCCGCCGATGATCGCGGATTGGATGACGGCGCGCGGAATCGTTTTCAGGGGATTGCGCGCTTCGGCGCCTAGCGTGGTGGCGCTTTCAAAGCCGACGAAGCTGAAGAGCGCCAGCACCAGCCCCAGGCGCAGGCCGCTGCCCGTCATGCCGCGCAATTTTAATTGCTCCCCATCGAGATGCAGGCCGTGGCGGACGAGCACCAGCGCGATCACGATGACGATCACCGCGACGGAAACCGCTTCCATCCACAACATCATTCGCGCGGAGATTTTTACATCGCGCCAGGCGATCCAGACGCATGCGCCGGTGCCGAGCAGCACCAGAAGCACGGCGGAGACTTCGTGGCCAGTGGCGTCGCGCAGGAGGAGATTCGCGAAATGGTAGAAGCCGCCGATGACGCTCGAGCCGGTCGCGACGTAGGCGAGCAGCAGACTCCATGCCGCCGTTGCGCCGAGCCACGGCGGCAGGATCATGGATGCGTAGGTGTAGAGTGAACCGGGCGAGGCCGAATACTTCGCGAAGCGCGCGATGCACAATGCGACGAGCAGCACGGCGATGGTCGCGAGCAGATACGCGAGCCATGTGCCGTTGCCGGCGAGCGCGCAAACTAAAGGAATGGTGGCGGCAGGAGTTGTGGTTGGAGCGATTGTCGAGACCGATTGCGCCAGAGTCTCGAGCGGGGAAAGCGCGCCGCGTCGCAGGCCGTAACCGGCGGCTTCAGAACTTTGCGGAGGTAACGGCGCTGTGGAAGGCCGATTCCGCATTTCGCCAGAATTTGCGGGCGCGTGCATGGCGTACCATACAGGCTGATCGGCGAGGGTGCAAGAGATACGGCGGTGAAGCTGTGCTGTGATATAGCTGCGCACTCTCGTTGAAGTACGCTGGGAGTTCGTTGAATCGGTTTTGGGGGGAACAGATGCTGAGATTCGCCCTGCGCTTTGTGGTTGTGCTTCTGCTGCTTGTTTTCTGTGCGGAATTTTCACGGGCACAGAGCGCGACGCCGAGCGTGCCCATTCGCGTCAAAGTCGTGGTCGTTACCATGTTCGAACGCGGCGAAGATACTGGAGACGTTCCAGGCGAATTTCAACTTTGGGTCGAGCGCGAGCATCTCGACCAAATTCTTCCACTGCCGAGCGGCTATCACCACCTGCGCTTGAATAAGGATGGTGTGCTGGGATTATTGACCGGCGTGGGCACGGCGAAGGCCGCGGCGTCGGTAATGGCGCTGGGGATGGATCCGCGATTTGATTTGTCGAAGGCGTATTGGATAGTCGCTGGAATTGGCGGCGGGGATCCCGCCGATGTTTCGCTGGGCTCGGCAGTTTGGGCGGACCATGTGGTGGACGGAGACCTGGCGTACGAAATTGATGCGCGGCAAATTCCCGAGACTTGGCCGACGGGTTACGTGCCATTGCGCAGAGGCACGCCGTACGAACAGCCCCCGCGCGTTGATTACGGCGAAGCGTACACGCTGAATGCGGCGCTGGTGGATTGGGCCGTAGGTCTGACGCAGGATGTGCCGCTGGCGGATTCGGATCAGTTGCGCAAGTCACGCGCGCGTTTCGCAGGTTTTCCGAATGCGCTGAAGCCGCCGTTCGTCACGCGCGGCGATACACTCTCGGCCAGCACATTCTGGCACGGTTCGAAATTCGATGAATGGGCCAACGCCTGGACGCGCTATTACACCGGCGGCAAAGGCAATTTCATGGCGGCGGGCATGGAAGATACCGGCACAATGCAGGCGCTGACATTTTTGAACCAGGCGGGGCGCGTGGATTTGCAGCGCGTGCTGGTGTTGCGCACTGTGAGCAACTACGATCGCGAGCCTCCGGGAACCTCCGCGGCGGAGAGTCTGCAGGAAATGGCTTCGGGGAATTATTCGGCGTACCTGCAATCGCTGGAGGCGGCGCAGGTAGTTGGCGACAGGGTCGTGCGCGATCTGGTGGAGCATTGGCGCGAGCGTGAAACGACGATTCCGCATTGATCCGGTATTTTGGCACGGCCAGGAGAAAGTTAATCCCATGAACACAAAAATTACCTCGACGCCGATATTTTGCGCGCTGCTCGCTCTCTCGTTGTTCTTTTGCGTACCAGCTTTAGCGCAGCGACAAAAGATAAGAGTGATCGCAGACCAAGATAGCGCGGGGCCCCAGGGAACGAATTTCCTCTCGCTTCTGATGTTGCTGCGTGCGCCCGAAATCAATCTGTTGGGAATCACCACTGTGAGCGGCGATCAATGGGTGGAACCCGCCACGGTTTTTGCGCTGTGGGCCACCGAGCTGACCGGGCGGACAGACGTGCCGGTGATAAAGGGCGCGGAGAATCCTTTGGTGAACTCGAAACTCGAGCTGGAGCGGCGCGAGGCTCTTTATGGTTCGAGCGTCGGATGGCACGGTTCGTTCAATCCCGATGCTCCGAAACCGAGCGAAACGTGGGCACCGCCGGGAGGATTTCCGAAGGTGAAGGCAAAACCTGGGCGCGCGGCGGACTTCATTATTGAAACGATTCATGCGAATCCGGGAGAAGTCGTGCTGTATTGTGCCGGACCGCTGACGAATGTGGCCCTTGCTGTGCGCATGGATCCGACGATCGTGCCGTTAACCAAAGCGATTTACATCATGGGCGGAAGTTCGCAGGGAGGGTCGGAACTGAATTGGACGTGGGACCCGGAGGCCGCGTCCATCGTCCTGCGCGAACCGTGGAAAGAAGTGATCGTCAGCCCGTTCGAAGCGGGGGCGCAAGTTTGGTCGAGCGCCGCACTGATGGATCAGATCGTGAAGGCGGGCGGGCCGCTGGCCGCGCACGTAAAGCAAGTGTATCTGGATGCGCAGCCGCCGGCGGGTACATCCATGTGGTCCATGATGTGGGACGAATTGCTCGTCGCGTCTTTGATCGACCCAACTGTGATTAAGAAGTCAGAGACGATGTATTTGGATGTGGACACCGATCACGGATCCAAGTACGGCGACACCGTGGTCTGGAAAAAGCCGGAAGACATGCCGACATTCTTTCTGCCTTACAGTGGTCCGCGGCCGGTGGATCGCGAAAAATGGATGGGGCATTTGATGACGCCGGCAGGTTTGCATCCTGCGTCTGTGCAGACGGAAGTCGACGTGGAGAAGTTCATGAGGTTCTTCGTGCTGTCCCTGAGCCGGTAGTTCGATCCTTTAGAGCGACATCGAGGAGGGCCCGCTCGCTTCCGGGTTGGTTTTGTCCGCCGGTTCAGCGGCAGCTCAACTTGCGTTCGCCTCTTCTGGGATTGACGCCAGTCTTCTTGCGGCCTATAGTTGCGCACTTTTAGGCTGGGAGAATCATCTTGCTTGAGCGCGTCTTTCACCTCGCCGAAAACCAAACTACAGTACGCCGCGAACTTCTGGCTGGTTTGACGACGTTCATGACCATGGCGTACGTGGTCGTCGTAAACCCGCGAATTCTGGCGGAAGGCGGCATGCCGGTAGAAGGCGTGCTGTTCGCGACTTGCATTTCGGCGGCCCTGGCGACGCTCGTGATGGGATTGTGGGCGAACTATCCCATCGCGCTGGCCCCGGGGATGTCGCTGAATGCGTACTTCACGTACTCGATTGTGATCGGGCGTGGAGTGCCGTGGCAGACGGCGCTGGGGGTGGTGTTCTTGTCAGGGCTTTTGTTCCTGCTGCTGACGCTGACGAATGTGCGCGAGCATATTGTGAACGGCATTCCGGATTGTCTGAAGCACGGGACGGCGGCGGGGATTGGGCTGTTCATTGCATTTGTGGGAATGCGGAACGCTAAGATCATTGTGGCGAATCCGGCAACGTTTGTGGCGTTTGGAAGAATTTCCGATCGCGAAGTTCTGCTGGCAGCCGCTGGGGTGATTCTAATCGCGATTTTGATGATCCGGCGCGTGGGCAGTGCGATTTTGCTGGGCATCGTGGCCATCGCCCTGGCGGGCATCCCGCTGGGACTGGCGCACTGGCCCGGACAATTATTCTCGTGGCCGCATCCGGCGGGCACTTTTCTGAAGCTGGATTTGCGTTCGGCAACACGGCTGGGCCTGGGGGAATTGATCTTTGTATTTTTCTTCGTGGACCTGTTCGACAACGTCGGCACTCTGGTGGGCGTGTGCGAGCAGGGCGGATTTCTACGCGATGGTAAATTGCCGCGCGCCAGCCGCGCGTTGCTGGCAGACGCGTTTGGAACGATCGTTGGCGCGCTCACCGGCACGTCCACGGTGACGAGCTACATCGAAAGCGCCGCGGGTGTGGCCGCAGGCGCGCGAACGGGATTGGGGAATCTGGTGATTGCCGGGCTCTTTTTCGTGGCGATGTTCTGCGCGCCGTTGGTCGCCGCAATTCCCACCTACGCGACGGCACCCGCGCTGATTCTAGTGGGAGCGCTAATGTGCGGCTCAATCGCCAAGGTTCGCTGGGATGATTTCAGCGAGGCTTTTCCCGCGTTCCTCACGCTCGTGGCAACGCCGCTGACGTTCAGCATTGCGACGGGACTGAGCCTGGGCTTGCTTTCTTTCACCTGCCTGAAGATTGGCGCGGGAAAATACCGGGACATCAGTCCGTTGATCTGGGTCCTCTCGGCTATTTTCTTGCTTCGCTTCGCGTTTCTTGGCTCGGAATAGCAAAGGAGCGCAGTAATTCCCCTAGCGCTCTCCGAAAAGCACTGTAGAAAGTAAACAATCACTTTTCAGCTGCGGCCGAGTCACGTTAAGCTCAGCGCCTTCGAGTCTGGGACTCGATGGTTCGCAAATGACTCACGTTGCTTCCACTCTCGCGCAAAGTCACTGGATTCCCGTCGCAATTTTTCTCGCCACTTACATTTTGATCGCGGTGGAAAGCGGGCGCGGCAGCCACCTGGACCGCACCGCCGCAGCGTTTTGCGGCGCGGTGGCGATGGTGCTGGTGGGCGCGGTGCCGTTGACGGAGGCGTATCAGGCGATCAACTGGGATACGCTGATTTTTCTGCTGGGCATCATGATCCTGGTGGCGCACTTTCAGATTTCCGGATTCTTCGATTGGATCGCGGTGCACGTGGCGGGGATCGCGCAAACGCGCTTCCAGTTGCTGGTCTTGCTGGTGTTCGCGACGGGCATTCTGGCGGCATTTTTTGTGAACGACACGATTTGCCTGATCTTCACACCCATTGTGCTGGTAGTGACGCAGAGGCTGGAAGTTCCGCCGATTCCGTATGTAATCGCGGTCGCCACGTCCGCGAACATTGGATCCGTGATGTCCGTGACAGGAAATCCGCAGAATGCGGTGATCGGCGTTTCCGCGCATTTTTCGTTTCTGGGATTTCTGGCGCATCTGGCGCCCGTTGCGTTCGTCGGAATGGCAATCAATGTGGCGGTGCTTTCCCTTTTCTTCCGCCGCGAGATTTTTCATCACCCGCTGAAATCACACGCGCCGTCGCTGCCGGTGAAATTGGAACGCGGCCTGCTGATCAAATGCTGCATCGCGGCGGCCTTGGTGATTGTGCTGTGGATTTTGGGTTACTCATTTCCGCTGGTAGCGATTTCCGTAGGAGCATTCATCCTGATCATCGGGCGGGTGAAAGCGCAAAACGTTTATCAGCGGCTGGATTGGGAGCTGTTGCTGTTTTTCGCGTCGCTATTTGTAGTGATCAAGGGATTCGAAGCGTCGGGCGCGCTGGAACATCTGATCGGATATTTTCAGAAGGGGCTGCAGGGCGGCATGACTTCGCAATTATTCGCGGTGAGCGGCGCGATGCTGATTCTCTCGAACCTGGTGAGCAATTTGCCGGCGGTGCTGCTGTTCCGTCCGCTGGTGCAGTCGCTCCCGAATACTCATTACATCTGGCTGGCGGTCGCGTGCACCAGCACACTCGCCGGGAATGCCACCCCTTTCAGTTCCGTGGCGAATTTGATCGTGCTGCAACAGGCGGGCAAGAAAGTGACGATTACGTTCTGGGAATTCGCGCGCGTTGGTTTAATCGTGACGGCGATTAGCACACTCGCAGCGATCGCAATTCTTGCGACGGAACATTGGTGGTTACCTGGGAATTAAGAAACAGGCGAGAGTCTGCAGGGGCGAGCGGTGCACTCGCCCCTGCAAACCCGAATGCGCTTGAGAACGGAATTTACTTCTTGGCGTGGGCGAAATTTTCTTCCACTTGCGCCCAGTTTATGGTGTTCCACCAGGCCTCGAGGTATTCGGGCCGGCGGTTCTGATACTTCAAGTAGTAAGCGTGCTCCCAGACGTCCACACCGAAGAAGGCTTTGCCGCCATCCATGATGGGATTGTCCTGGTTAGCAGTGGATTCGATCACAAGTTTTCCATCGCGGAACAAAAGCCAAGCCCAGCCGGAGCCGAAGCGCTTGGCGCCTGCGTCGTTGATCTTCGCTTTGAAATCCGCGAAGCTGCCGAATGCGGAGCTGATGGCTTTGCCCAGTTCGCCGCCGGGTTCGCCGCCGCCGCCCTTCTTCATGATTTTCCAGAACAGGGAATGGTTCATGTGGCCGCCGCCATTGTTGCGCACGGCGGTGCGAATCGCTTCCGGCACTTTATTGATCTGTGCCAGCAGTTCTTCGACGGAAAGTTTTTGCAGGTCGGCGTGGCCCTCGAGCGCCTTATTAAGGTTGGTGACGTAGGCGCCGTGGTGTTTGTCGTGATGGATTTCCATGGTTTTCGCGTCAATGTGGGGTTCCAGAGCGTCGAAGGCATACGGCAAAGGCGGCAGTGTAAAAGTCATCTGAGGAGCGGCTCCTTGTCCTGTAGAAGTTGCGGTCATAATGTACCTCCTGATTTGCAGATCCTGCCCCATAATTATACGCGCCTGCCGGGGAACTGGGGTACGGGCAGCTGGAAATATTGGATGAGGCAAGGGAGTCGAGAATGCCATCCGTCGAACACGTGGAAAAGCATTTCACCGCGACTGCCGCGGTGCGCGACATTGTTATTGGAATGTCAGATGGGCTGACGGTGCCGTTTGCGCTGGCTGCGGGACTGACGGGAGCGGTTGCGTCCACGGGCATCGTGGTGACGGCGGGGCTGGCGGAAATTGCGGCTGGTTCGATCGCGATGGGATTGGGCGGATATCTGGCCGCGAAGACGGACACGGAGCATTACGCTTCGGAGCTCGACCGGGAATATCGCGAAACCGTGGAATTGCCGGAAATTGAAACGGAAGAAGTGGCGAAGGTTTTTCGGGATTATGGATTGACGGAAGCGCAGATGGTGCCGATCGTATCCACGATCACCGCGAATCAGAAAAAGTGGGTGGATTTCATGATGCGGTTCGAACTTGGGCTGGAGCCACCGGACCCCGCGCGGGCTGCGCGCAGCGCCGCGACGATTGCGGCGTCGTACATTGCCGGGGGGTTGGTGCCGTTGGCGCCGTATATGATCATCCATCACGACCTGCATCTGGCGCTTATTTATTCCGTCGCGGTGACGCTACTGGCGCTATTTGGATTTGGCGCGATTAAAGGACATTTTACCGGCGTGCAGCCGGTGCGCGGCGGGGTGCAGACGGTGCTCGTGGGCGGCTTGGCCGCGGCTGCGGCATTTTTGATCGCGCGGTTGATTAGTTAAGGTTGGCGCCGCGAAACCTGAGAAGCGGCTGCGTGCCGAGGTTGACACCTGGGCAAGCTGGGGCGCAGCCCTTCGATCCCGCACTGCGGGATCTCAGGATGAATCGCCCTGCAGGGCGATTCCCGGCCAGCGCCCCTACCCCAATGAGAAATGCAGTTCGCGGGCTGACGCTACTGGGTTGCCGGTGCGACGCCCAGATTGCCGAAGGGCCAGAGATTGAACGCTTTCAGCATTGCATCCTCGTGTTTTTCGATTAACATTGCGGCGGTTTTTTCCTGCGGCCACGGGCTGGCAAGGCGTTCCGGGCGGTCAGCAATCCAGAACGCGGCGAGCGCCATTACCGTCGCATTCCGGTCCAGAACGTCCGCTTTCACTTTGTCGAAAGTGTCCACGGCGGAGTGGTGCGTGTACTTGTAGTCCGAAGTGTCCTGATTGAGGTTGACGGCGGGAAGTCCAGCGAGGGTGAACGGCCCGGTATCGGTACCGAATTCCACTTCGTCATCCACTTCTAGATCGCCGAACGCCTGCAGGGACGCCGCGAATTTCTGAAACGTGGGAATCAACTCGTCATGGCCGCCAACCTGGAAGCCGGTCACCGCGCCTTGGCCAGCGTCGAGAATCAGCGCCGCGACGTAATTGGGCATTTCACTCTGGTGCGCCTTCACGTAGGCGAGCGAGCCGAGCAAGCCTTCTTCTTCGCCGGTGAACAGGACGAAGCGAATCGTGCGGCGAGGTTTAAATCCGGATTTGATGATGGCTTCGGCCGCACCGAGCGTCACTGCAGTTCCGCAACCATTATCTGTGGTGCCGGAAGCGAGATCCCAGGAGTCGAGATGTCCGCCGACGACAATCACTTGCTCGGGATTTTGCGTGCCGCGAATTTCGCCGACGACATTCGCGGAATCCACAGGACCGTCGGTGGCGCGATTCTGCACATTTATTTTCAGGCGCACGAACTGGCCGCGAGCGAGATAACGTTCGAGCTGCTCCTGATCTTCGGCGGCCATGCTGACGACGGGAATATCGTAGTAAGCATCGAAACCCAAAGCGCCGGTGTGCGTGAGGTGCATCCCGGTGCTCTTGCGGCCGCCCTGGCCGCCGATGATGGCGACGGCTCCGGCTTTATGCGCCGCGATCAGAAAACCGCCGAACTTAACGAAGCCGCTCATGCGATCTTTGGGCGCCGGGCCATTTTGCACCATCAGCAAAATTTTCCCGCGCCACTTGCCGGAATTATTTTTGAGTTCGTCGTCAAGCTGGTAGGCATTCACGGCAATCAAGTCGGCCTCGGCGCCTCCCGGCGGCGTGGAACCGACCCAGCCGAGCGAATCAACCATCAGCTTGCGGTGAATCGGCGCAACCAGTTCGGCGTCCGCGGAAATGCGCGTCCAGCCGCGCGAAATTTTCCATGATTCCGTGTGGACGTTTTCCAGGCCGATGGCTTTCATCTTAACGACGCCCCAGGCGATGGCGCGGGCCGCGTCGGGCGAACCGGTAACGCGCGCGCCGATATCGTCACTCAATTCTTCGAGATCCTGATAAGCGTGCGACTCCATATCGCCGGCACCTGCAATAGCGACCAGAGCTTTCGAGGTGGCGTCATCGTCCGCCGCCGCGGGTCTCGGTTCACCAGGAGCGGAGATTGCCGGCCGCGCAAGCACCAATAGGAACGCCGCGCTGCATACCAGCACGAAGATTTTTCGAGTCATGCAAAAGCTCCTTTTCATTTTCAAATTCAGTGTCGCCGAAAGCCCCGAGGGCAGAAAATCCGGGGACCGTGGTGCGGCGCCGCCTCTGGGTGCCAGCCGCTACGGCACGCAAGCTACAGCAAAGCGTAATAGGATACCAGAGCCGCGCCTTTGGACGGATGGCGAACAAAATTGCTCAGGGAACCCCAAGCGCATTCTTTGCATCTACATAGAGGGTAAGGAACCACGCTGGCCACCGGGAGGCTAGAAACACTTATTCCCGGCTGCTACGTCAAATACCATATTCGCCGTAGTGCCAACGTAGCGCTCGGCGCGATATAATTGAAAATTCAGAGAAGACGATATTAAGGAGAGACAGCCATGGAACGCAGTAGCTTCAGTATTCGCCGCTGGGTAGCCACCGTCGTGGTGATCGCGGCATTCGCGGGGGGCGCCCTGCTCTCGCAGGGATTCAGGGACTGGGCGGGTCACACCGTCCTGGGCTCGCCCAGAGAACCGATCGCCGTCGCGCAAAACGCGCTGCCGGTAAGTCTGGGAAATTTTGCAAATGGATTTTCCGCAGTAATCAAGCCCGCGCTGCCTGCGGTGGTAAACATTCGCACATCGAAAATGGTGAAGTCGCAAGGGAATCAGACGTCGCCATTTTTCAACGATCCGATGTTCCGCCAATTTTTCGGCGACCAGTTTGGCGGAGGCAAACCGCACGCAGAACGCGAGCAGGCTCTCGGTTCGGGCGTAATCGTGACCACCGATGGCACCATTCTGACCAACAATCACGTGATTGACGGCGCTTCGGACATCAAGGTGTATTTGAGTGATAAGCGCGAATTCAAAGCAAAGCTCGTAGGCGCCGATCCCAAGACGGACATCGCGGTGCTGAAGATCGAAGCGAGTGGTTTGCCGACTCTTCCGCTGGGCGATTCCTCACAGCTCAATGTGGGAGATCTGATCTTCGCGATTGGCGATCCGTTCGGTATTGGCGAGACGGCCACGATGGGAATCGTCAGCGCTACCGGCCGCCAACAACTGGGAATTGAGGATTACGAGAATTTCATCCAGACCGATGCAGCAATCAACCCGGGAAACTCCGGCGGCGCGATGATTGATATCCACGGCAACCTGGTAGGCATCAACACCGCCATTCTTTCGCATGGCTCGGGCGGCAACGAAGGCGTAGGTTTTGCGATTCCGATGAGCATGGCGAAGCCGGTGATGGATCAAATTCTGTCGCACGGCAAAGTGGTGCGCGGATATCTGGGCGTGCACATCCAGGACCTGAGCCCGGAAATTGCCAAGGCTTTCAACTACAACCTGAGCGGCGGCGCGCTGATTGGCGATGTCTCTCCCAATACTCCGGCATCAAAGGCCGGATTGCAGAAGGGCGATGTGATCGTCAAGCTCAACGGCCAGGCAATCAGCGACTACACCGCGCTGCGACTGCAGATCTCGCAAATGGCGCCGGGTACTTCGGTGAAGCTGGAGGTTTGGCGCGATGGGAAAACGCAGGACTACACAGTAACCCTCGGCGAGTTGCCGGAAAAAGCGGAAGCTGAAGAAAGCAGCGGAACCGAGAGCAGCGGCGGGCTCGAAGGAGTGGAAGTAGACGAGCTGACGCCGGAGATTGCGCAGCAGCTCAACCTGGGGCCTGGAACTCACGGAGTAGTTGTTACGGCCGTGGATCCATCCAGCCCGGCAGCGGGGGCGCAGCCTCCGATCGGTCGCGGCGACGTGATCCAGGAAATCAACCACAAACCGATCAGAAACCTGAGCGACTATCGGCAGGCAGTTGCAGCAGCGGGAAATCAGCCCTTGTTGTTGCTAGTAAATCATGGCGGGGTGACTGGATATTCAGTCGTCCAGCCGCACTAAGCTGTATCGGCTCAACAAAACACGGCGAGCGCGGGGGCTTGACTGGCCACAGTCAAGCCCCCGCAATTTCGTCACATTTAATCATTAAAATCCGCGACTGATCCCTTCAGTCGGGTTAGATTAATACGTGGGAGCATCCATGTGGCTGGACTTTCCGCGAGGAATCCGTAGAAGGGCTAACCTTCTAGGAACCCCCAGTGCTTGGGTTATCGCTTTCAGCACGACTGGGGGTAGAATAGTACTCGAGTCCTATTTTCCCCAGCCCCTCGTTCTAGTACTAATGAAGTGTCAACCGCAATTCTGTCTCGACGCATCTTAATTTCTTATTCAAGGATCCTGGTGATCGTTATGGCGCGGAGTACAAATCGAGCTGTCTTCAATGCATCGCTGCTACCCGAGGCTGAACCACGTTGGGACCTCTTCAGCGCCGGATTTGGCCTGCAAATCGCGGCCGTAACCTTGCTGATCGTGATACCCCTGCTGTTGCCGGAAAAGCTGAATTTCGTGCAACGATATTACACGACGCCGATTGAAGCGCCTCCGATCGTAGCTTGGAAGCCGCAGCCAGTGCAGCCGGCGGCAAAACCTGTTCCGGTGAAGCACGAAGTTGTGAAGGAAATTCCTAAGCCAAAGTTGGAACCGGTGGTGGAACTACCGAAGCCGCGCATCTACGCGCCAGTGGTGGCCACAGCGCCGATCGTCAAAAAGCCGGCTGTGCGCAAAGAAGCTGCGCCCGATATGACGGAAGTGGCGAAAGCTTTCCCTGATCCCACGCCGCCCATGTCCATGGGCAGCTCGGCGATTCCCAATTTGAAGAAGCCTCGCGAAGCGGTGCAGACCGGTGGATTCGGCGATCCCAACGGAGTGCCGGCCAACGGCAAGACGAACAAGGCCGCGAACATCAATGTTCAAGGCGCCTACGACATGCCCACAGGTCCTGGCAGCGGCAACGGGACAGGCGGCGCGAAGGGCGCCAAGGGCGTGATCGCCAGCACCGGGTTTGGTAACGGTGTTGCAGTAGGAGGTCCCGGCGGGCCGCCACACGGCACGGTGCAGCAAGGTGGTTTCGGCGACGAAAACGTCGCGGTGGCAGCGCCAAAAATTAAGCAGACGGCAAATGTGGCGGCAAAAACGACGCCGGTTCAAATTCTTTTCAAGCCAACACCGACCTATTCAAGCGAAGGCAAGGCTAAGAATATTGAGGGCGAGGTTCTTCTGCAGGTAGTTTTCACGGCGTCGGGGGACGTCAAGGTCCTACGAGTCGTGCAGGGCTTGGGTTATGGGCTTGATGAGTCTGCGGAATCGGCAGCGCGACAGATTCGCTTCAAGCCGGCACAGCAGGACGGCCAAACAGTGGATTCGACCGCCATCGTCCACATCGTATTCCAATTGGCGTCTTGAAAGGGGAATGGAGATGCGCACGTGCAAGAGCTTTGGGTTGGGAATAATACTGGCCGGCCTTCTGGCCGGGTCAGTTTCCGCGCAGGCCACACAAACAGCTGATCAAACCCAGCCTCAGGCAGGGGCAAACATTTCGGCGCCGGTAGTGACCGTGGATCAAGCCATCGATCACTTAATCGCGCGCGAACACGATGAAGTGGCGACGATCCGGCGTTTCAGCCCGCTGATCGAAACCTACATTCAGGACATGAAGACGGACAAGGAGATGGGCGCGATTCCGGTCAAGGACCACTATTTCCTGGGGCAGGCGGACCTCTCCAAAGGCATCGTGGACAATTCGATGCTCGGCGCGCGAAAAGGAAAGTTCGATGCGTTCAATCCTATTTCGCACATGAGCGGCTTGTTCACTTCTTCGTATGTGCCGGAAGGCTTCCTGCAGATGATTTATATTGATACCAACGGATTCGATCGCCAGCACTATCAGTTTGACTATGTGCGGCGCGAATTCCTGGGCGAAGTTCGCTGCGTGGTGTTCGATATCACTCCGCTGCCGAAATCCGGGAAGGGCCGCTTTAAGGGCCGCGTTTGGGCCGAGGATCAGAATTTCACGATCGTCCGTTTCAACGGCGTTTACACTCCGATTGCGGGCATCAATGCGTTCAACCTGCATTTCGACAGCTGGCGCTTGAATGTCCAACCCGGGCTGTGGCTGCCGGCGTACATCTACAGCCAGGAATCCGACCTCCGCGATTTCTTCGGCGGCGACATTCGTTTTAAATCGCAGACACGTCTGTGGGGATACAACCTGAAGAATGTGGGCCGTCAGGAAGAATTCAGCGAGATGACCATCGAATCGCCCACGATTCAGGACCAGGCAGCGCAGTCGCAAGATAAATCACCCATCGAAGCACAACGTGAATGGCAGCATGTGGCGGAAATCAACGTGCTCGATCGCTTGCAGCGAATTGGGTTGCTCGCGCCTCCAGGAGAAGTGGATAAGGTTCTGGAAACGGTCGTGAACAACCTGGAAGTCACCAACAACCTAGACGTGCAGCCGGAAGTTCACTGCCGCGTGCTGCTCACCGGAACTCTGGAAATGTTCTCGATCGGGCACACCATCGTTCTAAGCCGTGGATTGCTGGACGTGCTACCCGACGAAGCCAGCCTGGCAACCATGCTTGCGCAGGAATTGGCCGACATCATTGTGACCAAGCCTTCCACCGATCAGTGGGGATTCAACGACACCACCAACGTGACCACCACGGAAGCGCTGGCTCATTTTTCCTTCAAGGACAGCCCGGCGCAGATCCAGATGGCCAACGACAAGGCGCTGGACTTGCTGAAAAATTCTCCTTACAAGGACAAGCTGGGAAGCGCGGGACTTTTCCTGAAGCAGCTCGACGCGGAATCGAAGAACTTGCCTGCACTTATCAATCCGCACCTCGGTAATCGCGTGACTCTGAGTGCAGCGCTGTTGAATTCCGGTCCGACGCTCGATCCCACGAAGATTGACCAGATCTCCGCTCTCCCAGTGGGCGCGCGCATCAAACTCGACCCTTGGAGCGATCACGTGGAGCTGGTGAAGGCGAAACCGATTCCGCTGCTCTCGGCGCGTGAAAAGATGCCGTTCGAAGTCACGCCGTTCATGCCGTTCCTTACGCGATATCAGAAGCCTGGAACCGGTATCTCAGCGGACCCCACGAAAGCGGACTTGGCGAAAAAAGATCCACAAGCGCCGCAACAGCAACAGTAAACGAGTTTTCTCCCTCGAAAACCCGGCGGTTGGATGGCCTCCAATCGCCGGTTTCTTTTTGTGGCAACGAAACTGTATTATTCCGCCAGCTGGCGAGTAACGGGGCCCGCTTCTAATTATGGAGTGGCAGACGCAGGCGGGCTTCGGAACCGCGATGCGTGGCGCGATTTTCAAGCGTGAGCGAGCCGCCGTGAGCTTCAGCGATCTGCCGGCTCAGAACCAAACCGATTCCCGAACCTCCCTGCTTGGTTGTGAAAAACGGCACGAAGAGATTCGCGGCGCTGGGAATTCCCGGCCCGTCGTCCTGAACCCACACTTCGATGCTGCCGTTCTGGCGTTCCCAGCCGACGCGCACGCCGCCACCGGTTTCTAGCGCGGCATCCACGGCGTTGTGCAGCAGATTGATCAGCAGTTGCTCCAGCTGATCGGGATCGGCTTGAATTTCCGTGTCGGGCCCAGCCTGCAGCTGTACGGGAAGACGCGGCTCCAGTCCCACCACGCGGCGAACCCACACTCCAACGCTCATCGGCTGGAACACGGGCGGCGGAAGCTTGGCCAGCCGCGCGTAGGCGTTCATAAAACGCGCCAGACCGTCAGTGCGCGCGGCGATCACGTTGAGGCCGCTGCGCATGTCTTCCTGCCAATCCGGCGCGCGGTCTTCGCGCCCGAGCATGCTGCCCAGATTTTCCGCGACCGATTTTATCGGCGCCAGGGAATTATTCAGTTCATGCCCGAGAACGCGGATCAGACGCTGCCAGGCCTGGCGCTCTTCGTCACGCAAGGCGCGGCTTAAATCCGTGATTACCAGCAACTGGTGCGGCAAACCCGCTTCGCGGAAACTGCCGCGGTGAATTTCCCAGCGTCCAGATTTTCCGGGAAAAGCGATTTGCGCAATGCGGGGCGTTTCGCCTTGCAGGCATTCCGAAAGACCCAACTCGAGCGCCGTGTGACCGAGAATCCGATCCTCCGGCTGGCTGAGAATGCGCTCGCCCGCGCGATTCACCAGGCGCAGACAGCCCGCGCCATCGAACGCAAAAACCGCGACGTCAATTTCCTCCATCACCTTGCGCAGCAGGGCGGTGGCTTCCAGCGCGCCGAGCCTTTGCTTGCGCAGCGTTTCACCGAGCGCGTTTACTTCCCACAACACTTCGCCGAGCACGTCTTCACGATTCGCACCCCGCGCCCGAATGGAAAAATCTCCTTCGCGCAACGCGGCGAGCAGGTTTGAAAGCGTGCGCAAGGGGAACATGACGCGGCTCTGCGCGGAAAACGCAAAGCTCAGCCAGGCAATGACCATTGCGACCGTGAGCGTCCACTGCAGCTTGGAGGAAAAACTTCCGGTCCATAGGAGGATCAATGCTACAAGCGTGCCTCCCAGCCCCGCGGCCAGGGCCAGCAGCAAGATTCGGCGCTCGTAGAGGAGAGGCGTCAAAGGCTATATTTCTGCAGGCGGCGATAGAGCGCGCTGCGGCTCAGGCCCAGCGCCTTGCTCGCGTGGCTGACGTTGCCGCCAAAACGCGCCAGCGCTTTCTGGATGAGCACGCGCTCGACATCTTCGATGCTCATTTCGTCCAGTCGCAGCGAAGCCTCTCGCGCGGGACGCAAACCCAAATCGCTGGCACGGACGGCTGGGCCTTCGGCCATCAGCACGGCGCGCTCGACGGAGTGGTCCAGCTCGCGAATATTTCCAGGCCACGGATGATCGAGCAGTATCTGCAGCGCTACCGGCTCGAATCCCTCCAGCTGTTTGCGGTAGCGCTGCGCGGATTGCCGCAAGAAATGATGGGCGAGCAGCGGAATATCTTCCTTGCGCTCGCGCAACGGTGGCAGATGGATCTCAATCGTATTCAAGCGGAAGAGCAAATCCTCGCGGAAGCGCCCGCCGCTCACTTCGGTTTGCACGTCCGCGTTGGTCGCCGAAATAATGCGCACATCCACGCGGCGCGTTGTGGAAGAACCCACGCGTTCGAGTTCGCCCGTTTCCAGCGCGCGCAGCAGTTTGGCCTGCAGATTCATGGGCACGTTCGCGATTTCATCGAGGAAAAGCGTGCCGCCGTCGGCGAGCTCGAAACGGCCCACGCGATCCGCCTTCGCATCGGTGAACGCACCCTTCACATGGCCGAACAGCTCGCTCTCGAAAACGCCTTCGGGCAATCCGCCGGCGTTCACGGTGACCAGCGGCCGACCGGAACGCGAAGAAAGCGCGTAGAGAGTGCGCGCGACCACTTCCTTGCCGCTGCCGTGCTCGCCGGTGATCAAGACATTGGCATCCGAAGGGCCTACGCGCGCGATCAGGTCCATCACCGGACGCATGGACGCGGATTCGGCGATCATCACCGGGCGGCCATCCGCGCGCAACAAGCGGTTTTCCGCTTCGAGACGCTGGCCTTTGCGCAACGCTTGCGAAAGCTCAATCTGTGTTTTCAGGATGGCGAGCAATCGCGCGTTTTCCCAGGGCTTCTGCACGAAATCTTTCGCGCCGCGGCGCATGGCTTCGACGGCAAGTTCCAGGCTGCCCCACGCGGTCATGACGATGATGGGCAGCGTGCTGTCCTTCGCGCGGATATTCGAAAGCAAGTCCAGGCCTTCCTGGCCGGAGGTGGTGTCGCGCGCGTAGTTCAAGTCCATCAGCAGCGCGTCAAACTCGCGCGCCTCGAGCGCGGACATAACCGCGGCCGGCGAAGCGACCGTCTCCGTCTCAAATTTTTCGCCTTTCAAAAGCAGGCGCAAGGCCTCGCGAATGTCCGGCTGATCGTCGGCTACGAGGATTCGGGTTCGTGGTGCGTTGGCTGGCATCATGGCGCGAAAGGGTTCTCCCTGGATTTTACCGCTGGTCTCGTTCGTCGAAACATCGGATGCATAGCTCATGTGGTTTCCTCATTCATAGCGCAACGCCACCAAAGGATCGACTTTCGTGGCGCGCCGCGCGGGAAAATAGCAGGCCGCCAGCGCAACGAGCGCGAGTCCGGCCGCTACGCCGATGAAGGTGAGTGGATCGCGGGCTTTGATGCCGTAGAGCTGGCTTTCGAGATATTTCATCAACAGCAGCGAAGCCGTGATTCCAATCGCCAGGCCCAGCAATGCGAGTTTCATGCCGTCGCCGACAATCATGCGCAAGACGTCGGCCGGTTCAGCGCCGAGGGCCATGCGAATGCCGATTTCGTGCGAGCGCTGCGTGACGGCGTAGCCCATCACGCCATAAATTCCGATCGCGGCCAGCAGCGCGGCGACTACAGCGAAGAACGCCAGCAGCGACATGTTCAAGCGGCGCTGCGAGAAAGCCACCGCGAGATAGTCTTCCATCGTCTTCACGTCCGTCATGGGCTGATCTTGATCAACGCTTCCGATCGCGTGGCGAACCGCGGCGGTTAATTGCGCGCGATCACCGCCGGAGCGCACCACCAGACTCATCAGCCGGGAAGGATTTTGCGTCTCAGGCAAATAGAGCTGCCCGGCCTTGGGCTCGGACCATGCCCAATCCCGGATGTCTGCGACGACTCCCACGATCGTGAGCCAGCCCTGGTGCGGAATGGGCACCCAGGGAGTCATGGTCGCGGGAAAGATCAGGCGAATCTGCTGACCGACAGGATCCGCATTGGGCCAATAGCGATGCGCGAGGGTTTCGTTCACCAGCGCCACAGCTTGAGAATCCGGCCCGTCGGAAGCAGCGAAGTCGCGCCCTGCCTTTACCGGAACGCCCATCGTGGACAGATAGCGCCAGTCCATCACGCGGTATTCACCCGTGAAATGTTCACCCGAAGGTGGAGTCGCCCGGCCGGCGATATCGAAATCGCAGAAAGCATTCCAGCGCGTCAACGGCAAGAAATTCGCGGCGCTTGCGGCGGTCACGCCGGGAATCGCATTCACACGTGCGACGACGGCTTGGTAGAAATTCGAGATATGCGGGCCGTCCGGATAGTGCGTGTCGGCTAGAAGCATCTGGCCTGTCAGCAGGTTTGCGGGGTTAAATCCCAGCGGCTCAGCCAGCATCAGAGCAAAGCTGCGAACCAGCAGGCCCGCTCCCACGAGGAGCATCAGCGAAAAAGCGACTTCGGAGACGACCAGCACGGATCGCGCCAGCTGGCTGTGCCGTCCGGCCGTTGAGCCACGGCTTCCTTCTTTGAGCGACTCGAACAACGCCGATCGCGAAATCTGAATGGCCGGGGCGAAACCAAAAAGCATCGCCGTCACCACGGCTACCAGGATCGTAAAACCGAGCACCGTAGCGTCGATGGCAATCCATTCCGGGTGAGGAATACGCGCACCTTGTCCCGAGATAATGGCATCGCGCAGGATGTGGATGCCGCCGTAGGCAAACAAAATGCCCAGCGCCGCACCTACGAGCGAGAGGAGCGCGCTCTCCGTCAAGAGTTGGCGGAAGATTCGCTTCCGGCCAGCGCCCAGAGAAATTCGCAGCGCAATTTCACGTTCGCGAACGGCGGCGCGGGCCAGCATCAAGTTCGCGACATTCGCACACGCAATCAGCAGAACAAACGCCACGGCCGCCAGCAGAAGCAGCAGGCCAGGACGCAAGGTGCTGACGAGCTCGTCGTGGAAGCCCACCACGCGAATTCCATTCTTCTGGTCAAAAGCAGGATATTGTTTTTTCAGCTGCGCCTGAATGGTCGCCATTTCGGCGTTGGCCTGGGGCAGCGGCACGCCATCTTTGAGCCGGGCGAAAATTACCAACTCGTGATCCTCGCGATCGAGCTGTGTGCGATTGAACGCGAACGGCTTCCAAAGCTCGAAATCCGGAAGCGTGCCGTAGAGAGAAAAGCTGCGCGGCAAGACCCCGATTACCGTGAATGGCTTTTCGTCAAGCAGTATCGTCTTGCCCAGAATTCCGGAATCGCCGCCGTAGCGGCGTTGCCACAATCCGTAACTCAATAGCACAACCTGTTCGTGTCCGATCTGTTCGTCTTCAGGCGTGAAATCCCGCCCGATCACCGGAGTGACGCGCAACATGCGAAAGAAATTCCCGGACACTTGCGAACCCCAAACGCGTTCAGGATCGCCGTTGCCTGTAATCGCGAAGGACAAAGCGCGATAGCCGGAGAGCTCCTGGAACACGTGATTCATGTCGCGCCAATCCAGGAATTCCGCAGCCGAGGCCGTGCCGCGCGTGATGTTGCGGTTCGCGTCGGTTTCCCAAATCGTGACAACGCGGCTGGAATCCGGAAACGGCAGCGGCTTCAACAAGATTCCATTCACGACGCTGAAAATCACGATGTTCGCGCCAATTCCAATCGCCAAAGTCAAAATGGCGACCAGAGCGAAACCCGGGTTTCGCCGCAGCATGCGCGCGCCATAACGCAAATCCTGCCAAAGTGTGTCCATAATTTTCGCTCCCAAGAAGCGTCAGAGTGACAGGCTATCTTACTGCGTAGTCACTTGATGTCCACCTCTCAGGTCAATCCATTCCACCGCTCGAAGCAAAAACGGCGACCGATACACTCGCCGCGGGGGATGCCAGCGCAATGTGCGCTCAGCGGCTGGCGGCAGCTCCGCCTGCCACGGGCTGGCCATCCACGATCCAGCCGTCGGCGAGCTGAATGATGCGATTGCCGTAGGCGGCCCACTCGTTGTTGTGCGTCACTTGAATAATCGTCGTGCCGTCATCATTTAATTTCTTCAGCATGTCCATGATCATTTTTCCCTGGCTGGAATGCAGGCTGCCTGTCGGCTCGTCGGCGAGTATCAACTTCGGCTTGCCAATCACCGCGCGCGCGACGGCTACCAACTGTTGCTGCCCGCCGGAAAGCTGATTGGGAAAGAGAGCTTTCTTGCCGACGATCTGAAAGCGATCCAGAGCGTCCGCGACCATTCCTTCGCGCTCGGTTTTCTTGATATCGCGATAAGAAAGCGGTAAGTCCAGATTTTCGGCAACGGTGAGGTTGTCGAGCAAGTGGTACTGCTGAAAAACGAAGCCGATATATTTTTTGTGCAGCTCCACGCGGTGGCGATTATCGAGTTTGTGCACCGGGTTATCGAGCAGGTGATATTCGCCCTTCCACGCGCCATCGAGCATGCCGATGATGCCCATCAAAGTGGATTTGCCCGCGCCGGACGGCCCCATCACCGTGATGAAATCGCCCTCGCGGATTTCCAGGTTGATGCGGCGCAGCACCCAAGTCTTGCCCGCGCCCGATTCGTAAAATTTTTCGACGTCAATCAGTTTGATCACGCTCGTGTGCTCCTTTGTTCGACTTCCGATTGCAGGGCGTTCGCCGCTAACGATCGCCGGCGCGCTCGCTGGCAACGACTACGCGACGGCAATAACGATTAGAGTCGCATCGTCGTGCCAATGGCCGCCGCAGAATTCGCCGGCGGCTTGCAAAACTATTTTCTGCAATTCATCAGCGCTGGCTTCGCGATTTTCTTCCAGCAGCTCAAGCAGGCGCGCTTCACCGAACTCCTCGCCTTCCGGAACGTGCGCTTCCGTGACGCCATCCGTAAAGAGCAGCACGCGATCACCGGATGCCAGTTCGTAGGTGCCGGTGGAATACTCCTGCACGGGAAACACGCCGAGAATGCCGCCGCCTTCCAGCAGGCGATCGTGCGTGCCGTCGCGATGCGAGACGATCGGGGCATTGTGTCCCGCGTTGGTGTAGCGCAGCCGGCGGGCCGCGCCGTCCAGTTGCGCGTAGAAAAACGTGATGAAGCGGTCGGTAGCGATATTACGGCAGATGAGCGAATTCAATCGCTCGCACAGCTCGTCCGGAGCGAGCGACGGAGAAGCGAAACCTCGGAAAGCGGCCTGCAAATTGGACATCAGCAGCGCCGCAGGCATGCCCTTGCCGGCCACATCGCCAATGCAAATGCCCAGCGTGTCCTGTCCGAAAGGAAGAATGTCGTAGTAGTCGCCGCCCACTACTCGCGCCGGTTGCCAGGCGCCGGCAATTTCGAACCCGCGCAATTGTGGAATTTCCTTCGGCAGAAAGCCCTGCTGAATTGCGCGCGCTTCGGCGATCTCACGGTCCTGCGCGTGAAGCTGCGAAGCGATTTCGGTTTGCGCGATTGTGTTGGCCGCAGCTTTTTGCCGGGCGTCGCGGCGCTCGCGGCCGATTTGCAATTGTTTCTGCAGAATTTCGAGCAGCCGCGAATTCACCCACGGCTTCTCGACGAAGTCGCCGACGCCCTGTTGCATCGCCTCCACCGCCAGTCCCACGGTGGCCCAGCCGGTCATCACCACGATCGGGGGCGCGTTTTCGGTAGCTTTCAACCGCGCCAGTAAATCAATGCCTTCGCGGCCGGACGTGGTGTCGCGAGCGTAATTGAGGTCCATCAAAATCAAGTCGAATCCATTTTGGGAAACGGCGGCGAACAACGCGGCCGGAGAGGTAACGGCTTCAGTGACATAACCGTGTCCTTTGAGCAACAGTCGCAGGGCTTCCAGTATATCGGGCTGATCGTCCGCGATAAGCACTCGTGGCTGCGTCTTGGAGCTTCCGGCGGTGGTTTCAAGCGTCATCGTGTTCATTATTCGAGCCCCGCTGAGCTGGGTGCGGAGGATGATCGAATCAAGTGCCTCCCGAATACGGGCAGGTGGGATTCCAGTGCAATACTAATATAAAGCGCTTATTTACAATAGATTAAAGGCGAGATGGACGCTGGATAGAGCCGCGTCTGACCAGTTGCGGGAATGCCCGTTGCGATTTCGGACAGTCCGAATTTCAAGGCCATCACAGTCGATGCGCGTCTAGCCAAGCCTGATATGGCCGCGCGGTTTACTGGTAACGTAGCGCGACCATCGGGTCCACCCGCATGGCCCGCCGAGCCGGGACGTAGCACGCAGCGACTACGACGCCGAGAAGCAAACCCACCACGGCAATATACGAAATCGGGTCGGCGGCGCTGACACCAAAAAGCATGCTCGATAGAAAATGTGTCAACGCAAAGGCCGCGATCAATCCGATGCCGACTCCGAAGATCGCGAGGCGCAATCCTTGACCCACAATCAGCCGCAGCATGTCCCGCGGCTGCCCGCCCAAGGCCATGCGGATACCGAGTTCGTGCGTGCGCTGCGCCACCGTGTAAGAAATCACACCGTACAAACCGACGGCCGTCAGCAGCATCGCCAACGCCGCAAAAATCCCCAGTAGATAAGTATTGAAGCGGGGTTGCGCGATGGTGCCACTCAAATATTCGTCGACGGTCTTGGGCGCGTAAGCAGGCAAGTCTGGATCGAGCGAACGGACGGTTTCAGCCATCGGCTTGGCAAGGCTATGGGCGTCCTGCGCCGCGCGCACCACCAGGGTGATGGAGCCGAACGGTAGCTGCGAGTAAGGAATGTACGATTCCGGCGCCCACTCGTCGCTCAAATCGTGGAACTTCACGTTGCCCACCACGCCGACGATTTCGCGCATCACTGGTTCGCTCGCTCCGGTGCCAACGTCGGGCTTGATGTGTTTTCCGATTGGATTTTCGCCAGGGAAGGCTTGTCGCGCGAGCGCCTCATTGATGATGACGACCGGAGTGGAAGCAGGTTCGTCTTGCGCGCCGAAATCGCGGCCCTGCAGAATGGGAATTCGCATCGTCGCAAAATACTCCGGCGTTACGTCTCGCAGGGAGGTGTGCGGCTGCTCGCTCTTGGGCACCGGATGCCCGTCAATTTGATACATGGTCCGAATTTCATCGCCGCCCATCGGCAGCGGATAGATGCCCGCCGCTGATTGAACTCCCGGCAGCGCCTTGAGCTGAGGCATCAGGTCCTTGAAATACTGCACCTTCTTTGCATCCGAATATTTCTCGTCCGGCAAATCCACGTTGGAGGTCATCACGTTGTGCGAATCAAATCCCGGATTGACGTTCTGCAAATGCACCAGGCTGCGAATCAGAAGGCCGCTACTCACCAGCAGCACCAGCGCCAACGCCATTTCCACAATCACCAAAGAACTGCGCAACGCATGACGCCCTCGACCCGCGGTGCTGCTGAGCGCGCCTTCTTTCAGAGCATCCACGATATTCGCGTGCGATACCTGCAATGCAGGCGCGAGCCCGAACAGCATCCCGGTGGCCAGCGATAGTCCCATGGTGAACGCCAGCACCCAACCGTCCATCCGAATTTCAGCGATCCGCGGTAGATTTGCCGGACTGAAGCGCACCAGCGCGGCGCTTCCCCACATCGCCAGCAGCAGACCAAGTACACCGGCCATCAGCGCGAGCAGAAAACTTTCGGTGAGGAGCTGCCGAACCACGCGCTGGCGTCCCGCGCCGAGCGCCGAACGTATGGCGATTTCGCGTGTGCGCGAAGTGGCGCGCGCCAGCAACAGGTTCGCCACGTTCATACACGCAATCAAGAGCACAAATCCCACTGCTACCATCATTACGAAAAGCGCCGGACGAATCGTGTGAGTCAATTCTTCCTGCTCGGAAACCACGCGCGCGCTGAAATACTTATTGCTGTCCGGATATTGTGTAGCCAGCGAAGCCGTGATCACGTCCAGGTTAGCCTGCGCCTCTGCCACGTTGACGCCGGGCTTCAATCGCGCGATCACTCTCAAAAAATGCGCGTCGCGTTCGTCGGCCATCGTAGTTGAATCGGTAGTGGATTCCCGCATGGGACTGAAGCTGGACCACAGCGCCGGCGTCTCCCTTTGCAGCAGATACTGAAAGCTTGCCGGCATCACGCCCACCACGGTGTAGGCGCTGTTATCGAGCGTGATCACGCGACCGATGATCTGTCGATCGCCGCCGAAGCGCTCTTTCCACAAACCATGGCTGAGAATCACGACGTGATGGTGCGGTTCATCGTCCTCCGGCAGAAACGCGCGGCCCAATTCCGGCGGGACTCCCAACAAACTGAACATCGCGGCGGTGACAGTCGCGGCCTGCAGGTGCGCGGGCTGTTCGATTCCCGTGAGAGCAAAGCTGGAGTCTGTGTACGCAGCCATGCCCTGAAAGACGCGATTTTGTGAGCGCCAGTCCGCAAAATCAGGATAGGAAACCGCGCCACTCACGGTGTGGAGTCGCGCGTTCGCGGTGGCCACGCGCACGAGCTGGCCGGGATCACGGTAGGGCAGAGGGCGCAGAAGCTCTGCGTTGACGACAGAGAAGATTGCCGTATTCGCGCCGATGCCCAGCGCCAAGGTGAGAATGGCGATGGCCGTGAAGCCGGGATTCTTCGCCAGCATGCGAATTCCGTAGCGAATGTCTTGCAGCAGCGTTTCCATTCTCGGGCTCCTAGAAAAGTGATAAGTGACGAGTGATAAGTGACAAATGCCCGGCAATGGGTAATCAGCGGCGAACGACCAGCTTTCGCCGCAGTGAATTCAGCATTCTGCGAATCTCCGAAATCATTTGGTGCAGTCGAGCTGCCTCGCAGAACTTGAACTCTTCACTCAGGAGCAGTTGCGTGTCTAGTTCTGCCGCAGAACCTTCTGCATGTGAGATGAACGGCACAAATTCTCCCCTTGTGTGCGGTGCTTGTCCTTCGGCGATGCTTGAAGGAATCGAGACCGCGCATCGTCTCATCTGCGAGATGAGTCCAAACCGCTCCGCCGAGGGAAAGCGTTCCGTTAGTTCATAAACTCCCTTTGCCACAGAAATGCCTTTTTGCCAGACGAGCAGATCACGATAGTCACGCGTCTTTTTCTCGTCACTCATCACCTGTCACTTTTCACTCGTACCTCAAAGCCACCATCGGATCTACGCGCGAAGCGCGCCGTGCTGGAATGTAACAAGCCGCCAGCGCGACGAGCGCGAGCAGGATGGAAACTCCGGCAAACGTCAACGGGTCGCTGGCGCTGACGCCAAAAAGTAGCGAGCTCAGCAATCGGGTAAGGGCGAAAGCGGCCGCCAGACCGAGGCCCACGCCGATGGCAGTGAGTCGCGACCCTTCCCCGAGCACCAGCCGCAGCACGTCGCGCTGTTGCGCGCCCAGCGCCATGCGCACACCGATTTCGTGCGTGCGTTGCGTCACAACGTAGGCCATCACGCCGTAAATTCCCACGGCGGCCAGCAGCAGCGCGAGCCCGGCAAAAATGCCGAGCAGCATGGTTTGCTCACTGGTGTCCTGCATCGCGTCGGCGACGACCTCATCCATGGTGCGCGGACGGAAAACGGCCAAGCCTGCATCGAGAGCCTGGAGGTCACCACGAATCCCCGCCAGCACACTGCGCGGAGCGACACTGGTCTTCACCGTCAGCTGCACGCCATATCCTTCGTTGTCGAGCGCGGCTGTGAGAGGGAAATACGCTTGGGGAGGCACATCCTTGCGTATGTCCCACTCTTTGACGTCGCCAACAACGCCGACAACGGTTACGGGAACTCCGCCGGCGTGAAACACCTTGCCGAGCGCATCCTGTTTCGGCCAATACAATTGCGCCATCTTGCGGTTGATCAAACCAACAAATCCAATTTCCGGCGGCAAGGTTGTGAGGTTCGGATTGTTTTTATAAAGATCGTCCAATTTCAAATTCATCACAGCCGTGCGTTCCATGTCTTCAGCCGTGAAAACGCGGCCTTGCACAACGGGTACGCCGAACGCGTGAAAATAATCCGGCGTGATGTTGTTCCATTCGACCAGCTGAGTCGCCAGTGCGGGATCGTTTTGGCCGTCCAGGGTGACGTACCCGTTCGTGCCGCCTTCCAAAGGAATCTCCGTCGAAGCTGCAGCCGCCTGAACGCCTGGCTCACGCTCGATGCGCTCGATCAGTTGGTCAAAGAATTGGCGGCGCGCCGGCAGCGTGTCGTATTTTGCGTTGGGCAACTTGATTCCCATGGTGATCACGTTTTCCGTTTGCACGCCGATTCCGGAATTGCGCAGCCGCGAGAAGCTGCGCAGCAGCAGTCCTGCGCCGATCAACAAGGCCAGCGAGGCGGCAATTTCGCCGACGACCAGCGCGTCGCGGAGCAGGCGGCGCGTTCCGGACGGACTCACCACAGCCTGGGCGCTGGATTTCAGCTCTTCGCTGAGATTCACACGGATAGACTGCATGGCGGGCGCCAGACCGAACAGCGCGCCAACCAGAATGCTGACGCCGATCGTGAACAGCAGAACGGTGAAGTCAATTTGAATCGGATTGGCGCGGGGAATCGGCAAAGTTTCGGCCGACTGCAGAAAAGATACTGCCCAGAACGCGCCCAGAAGCCCCCATGCGGCACCGAGCAGAGAAAGCAGGATACTTTCGGTAAGCAGTTGACGCGCCAAGCGCCAGCGGCCGGCGCCCATCGCGCAGCGCACCGCGATTTCGCGCTGGCGATTCGTGGCGCGAGCCAGCGTCAGGTTCGCCACGTTGGCGCAGGCCACCAGCAGCACCAGGCCCACAGCCCCGAGCAGGATGAAAAGACTTTCCCGAGAGCTCCCGGTTAGCTGCTCGGTCAGCGAAACAACCACCGCTCCGTTGTATTTATCGTTATCCCCGTTTTGTTTTGCCACCTGCTTGGTGATGCTGTTGAGTTCCGCCTGGGCCTGGCCAACCGTGACATTCGGCCTAAGTCTGGCAACCGCGCGATAGGAATGCGAACCGCGCGGCCCCAGCGCTTTGGGCGTCATGTCCATCGGCGTCCAGATTTCCGTGGCGCGCTGAAAATTGAACCAGGCCGGCAGGACGCCAATAATGGAATAGGATTCGTCATTCAGCTCGATCGTCTTGCCCAAGGCGTCAGAGCGGCCACCGAATTGGCGATGCCAGAAGGCATTGCTGAGGATAGCCACGTGATTTTTTCCGGCCTGATCCTCCCCGGCAGCGAAGGCGCGTCCGATCTTCGGTTGCACGCCGAGTAGGTCGAAAAAATTGGCTTGCGTGCTGTTCACGGAAACGGCTTCGGTCTGACCGGTACCGCTGGCGTTCGCCGTCCGTTCCCAGGAATACAGGCTGGTCGCTTCGAGGGTGTGATTTTGCGCTTGCCAGTCGAGATAATCGGGCCCTGTCAGCGGAAAATTTCCCGGCGCGCTTTCGGTTTGCCATAGCGCCACCAAGCGTCCGGGCTCGTGAAATGGCAACGGGCGGAGCAAGACCGAATTGATCACAGAGAAAATCGCTGTGTTCGCGCCGATTCCGAGTGCCAGCGTGATGACCGCGAGCGCGGTGAAACCCGGGCTTTTCGCCAACATACGGATTCCGTAGCGAAGATCCTGGAGAAATGTTCCCATTGCAACCCCCTAAAAAAGTGATGCGTGACGAGTGATAAGTGGCAAGCCAAAGGCCCGCCGTTTCTCAGCACTCGTCACTGCTTACTCGTATCTGAGCGCGACCATCGGGTCCACACGCATCGCGCGTCGTGCAGGAATGAAGCACGCGCTCAGCGCCACTGCCAAGAGTATTGCCGTGACGGTCGCGTATGTGACCGGATCTCGCGCGCTCACAGTGAGAAAGCTGCCGACCACTTGACCGGCAGCTAGCGCTCCGCCAATGCCCACGACCAGACCAATGCCGACGATCAGCAATCCCTCGCGAAAAACCATTCGCAGAATGTCCGCGGGCTGAGCGCCCAGCGCCATGCGCACTCCGATTTCGTGGGTCTTCTGCGTCGCGGCGTAAGAAACCACGCCGTAGACTCCGACGATCGCCAGGACCAGTCCCAGCATTCCGAGCAGCGCCGCCAGCACCGCGCCAATCTTGTAGAAGAGCAGCCCGTTCAGCGTATTGAGCGCCTGCGACATCGTCTGCACGTCGAAAACCGGAAGCTGCGGCGCGAGCGATTCAATGGCGTGCTCGATTTCCGGAATCATCATTTCCGGCGTCCCGGCCGTGCGCAGCTGCAAAGTCTGGAGGGAATTTCCAGACTGATGCTGCAGGAACGGTGCGTAGAACATCGGGCTGAACGGCCCCGTAAGACCGTTGAAGCGAATGTCCTTGGCCACGCCGACTACCACCAGCGAGTACTTCGGCTCGGTGGACATCTGGAATTGGCGGCCCATGGGATCTTTGTCGGGCCAGTACTGCTTGGCCATCGCTTCGCTGACGATCGCGACGTGTTGCGCATTCTCGTCGTCAGCTTCGGTGAAGTTTCTGCCCCGAAGCAGAGGAATTCCCATCGTCTGGAAATAGTCTGTGGAAACCGTGTTGTACAAGCATGCCGGAGGGGGCTGTCCGGGAGGCGGTTGGTACCCCTCGATGGTGAGTGAATCGAAGTTGTTGTAGTAACCCATGGGAGTGGCATTCGCAGTCGAGGCAGACACTACCCCGGGAAGCGTGCGCACGCGTTGCAAAAGATTCTTGTAGAAATCGCGCGTTTGCGCCTGGTCATATCCGATCTCGTTCGGATCCGTGATTAGGTTCAGAACGTGATCCGGTTTGAATCCCAGGTCAGTACGCTGCGCCTGCACCAGGCTGCGCGTGAATAGTCCGGCGATGATCAGCAACATCAGGGAACCGGCAACCTGCACCACCACCAGCGTGCTGCGCAGCCGGTTCTTTCCTCCCACGACTCCCCGGCCGCCTTCGTGCAAAATCGCGCTCAAATTTCCGCGCGAGGCGCGCACCGCCGGTACGATGCCGACGATGATCCCCGTCAGCAGCGCCGCCGCCGTGGCGAAACCAAAAACGCGCCAGTCGAATCCGAAATCAAAATGAACGGGAAGATCCGTTTGCACGTTGATCGAGCCCAGCGCCGAGCTGCCCCAATAGCCCAGAAGAACTCCCGCTATGCCTCCCAAGAGCGCCAGTAACACGCTCTCGGTGAGCAGCTGCCGGATCAGCCGGACTCGCGCCGCGCCCAGCGCGGCCCGAATGGCCATCTCGCGTTCGCGCACCGTCGCGCGCACCAGCAAAATATTCGCCACGTTCACGCACGCAAGCAACAACACCATCACGGCCAAGCCGAGGAAAAGGCTGCTCACCACCAGCACCGTGTTATTGGGAGTGGGATTGGGCCGCGAGCGAAGTTCTGGAAATGCGACCACACTGAGTTCCCTATGCGCTTCGGGATATTCCTGCGCGAGCCTCTGCGATACCACGGCCAGCACGGCTTGCGCCTGCTGCAGGCTCACCCCGGTCCGCAGCCGCGCCAGTATCGGCACGTTGCGAATTTGCCGGTTGGTCATGAAGTCGCTGGGATTACCGGCAATGATCGCCATTCCCATCGGTAAATATCCCTGCACGCTCAGGATCGGGTAGACTCCGACAAAACCTTTTGGCGCAACGCCCACAATCGTGATCGGTTTACCGTCCACGGAAACTTTTCGCCCCACAATTCCCGGATCGCCGCCGAAGCGCGTTTGCCAATAGGAATAGCCCAGAACCATCACGGGGTCCCTACCCAGCACATCGCCTTCGGAAGGCAGAATGAACCGCCCCAGCGCCGGTTTCAGGCCCAATGCCGAAAAATAATTCCCAGAGACGTAGTTGGTCATAATGCGGTCGGCTTTGCCGTCCACGCTCAGCCCATCTAAACCGAATTGATAAGCGAAGACATCCGAAAACACGCTGCTCGTTTGGTTTTGGATATCGCGATAATCGGCAACCGAAAATTGCGTCACGAAATTTCCCTGTTTCTGCTGAGAAGCCAGCACGGTGATTTGCTCGGGATCCGCCACCGGCAGCGGCCGCAGCAGAAATGCGTCCACCATGCTGAAAATGGCGGTGTTCGCGCCAATGCCCAGCGCCAGGGTGATAACGGCGACAATCATGAAGCCGGGGTTTTTCATCAGCATGCGCGCGCCATAGCGAATGTCCTGCAGCAAAGTTTCCATTACAACCTCCAAGAAAGGTGATGAGTGACGAGTGATAAGTGATAAATGCCAAGCGAATAGTGATCAGCCATGAGCGGCCGGCTCTTGCTGCTCGCTCCTCACTTAACACTCATCACTATTCACTCGTATCTCAGTGCCACGATCGGATCAACGCGCATGGCGCGCCGCGCCGGAATGTAACAGGCCGCCAGCGCGACCAACGTCAATAGAATCGCAACGCCCGCGAACGTGAGTGGATCCACGGCGCGGACGCCAAAAATCATTTGCGTCATCAAGTGCGTCAGGGCCAGCGCGGCCACAATCCCCACGGCAACACCCACCAGCGCCACTCGCAATCCTTCGCCCAACACCATGCGCACCACGTCCCGCCGTTGCGCGCCCAGCGCCATGCGGATGCCGATTTCATGCGTGCGCTGCCCCACCAGATACGAAATCACGCCATAAATTCCAACCGACGACAGCACCAGAGCCAGCGCGGAAAATATTCCGAGCAGAATCATCGTGAATCTCTGCGTGGCGATGGAGTCGGAGACGATCTTCGTCATCGGCGTGAAGTCATAGACCACCTGGCCGCTGTCGAATTTCGTGGACGCCTGGCGGATCGCGCTGACGAACGCCTCCGGATTTCCCGACGTACGCACAACCACGCCGATGCCGCCCGCGGCGAGCGGAAGTACTTGGTCCGGAAGCTGCACGAGGGGTGAATAAAACTCGGCCTGCAGATTTTGGTGCCCTTGATCAGCGAGGCCCCAGTGTTTTACATGGCCCACCACGCCCACGATTTCCGCGATTCCATTGATGAGGCCGATATTGATCCTCTTTCCGACAGGATCTTCATTCGGAAAATATTCCCGCGCGAAATTCTGATCGATTACGATCACCATCGGCGTTTTTTCGGCGTCTTGATCGGAAATGAAGCGTCCGCGGATTAGCGGAGTGCCCATCACCTGCAGATACTGCGGCTGCACCGGGTACCAAAGCGCGAAATTCATGTCTCCGTCGGTGGCGGGACGCGGCTGTCCTTCGCGCCAGAAGGGCAGCTCCGAATCGCCCTGCATGGGAACTCCGCCCCCCAACGCCGATGCTGCTTCCACACCGGAAACCGACGCAAAACGAGCGGGAGCATCGCGAAGAGCAGCGCGGATTTTTTCCGGTGTGGACATTTTGGCGGGTGACAATCCCAGCGAAAAAGTGAGTACGTTGCGTGGGTTGAACCCGGGATCGACGCTGCCGAGCGCGGCGAGAGTGCGAATCATCAACCCCGCGCCAATCAGAAGCACCAGCGACAGCGCCATTTCAATCACCACAAATACATTTTGCGTGCGATGACGCGCGCCGCTTGCACCTCGCCCACCTTCTTTGAGTGTTCCGGCGACGTCCGGACGTGCCGTCCGTAACGCGGGAGCAAGGCCGAAAATCGCTCCTGCAAGAACCGAAATGCCGAGCGTGAACAGCAGCACGCCGGCGTCGAGATGAATATTGTCGGCGCGTGGTAGCGCAGCGGGCAGCGCCGCCAGTACCGCGCTGGTTCCCCATTTCGCGAGCAGCAGGCCCAGAACTCCGCCGGTAAGGCCCAAGAGCACGCTTTCCGTCAGCAGTTGTCGAATCACGCGAAATTGGCTCGCGCCCATCGCGGCGCGGATGGCGAATTCACGAGCGCGACCCGCCGAGCGCGCCAGCAGCAGGTTAGCCACATTGGCGCAGGCGATCAGCAGCACAAAGCTCACCGCGCCCAAAAGGATGAACAGTGTCGGTTGGATGTCGCCAACAATATCCTTCTTCAGCGGATTCAAAGTGATCGAGGTGCCCTTGTCGGCGTCGGGATATGTGGCAGCGAGATTGCGCGCGACCGAATTCATATCCGCTCCCGCCTGTTGGAGAGTCACGCCGGACTTCAGTCTTCCCATGCCCTGCGTTCCCATGCCGATCTTGCGATCGCGGAACGTGGGATCAGCCCATTGCCCGATCGGAACGTAAACATCCATCACAGTCGGATCGAACATCGGCGTGCGGCTCGTGACCACACCGATCACTGTGTACGCGGTGTCATTCAGCGTGAGGCTTTTGCCGATCACGTCTGGTGAAGCAGCAAACTTGCTCTTCCAAAATCCATCGCCGAGCAGCGCAACCGGAGCCGCGCCCACCTGGTCTTCTTCGCGGCGAAACATCCTGCCCAGAGTCGGCTGGATGCCGAGTAGCGGGAAAAACTCCGCGGAAATCTGCTGCCCGTGCAGCCGCTGCGGATCGCCGTAACCGGTCAGGCTGAAATCCATCTCGCGATACGCGGCCATCGCTTCGAAGGTTTGATTGTCGCGTTGCCAATCGAGGAAATTCGGATATGTAATCGAAGCTTGGTCGAACTGCGGCGTCTTCCAGTGGATCGCGGCCAACCGGTTGGGATTGGCGAAAGGCAATGGATTGAGCAGGACGCCATTTACAACGGAAAAAAGCGCGGTATTCGCCCCGATGCCCAAGGCGAGCGTCAGAATCGCGATCAGCGCGAACCCTGGGTTCTTAGCCAGCATCCGCACGGCGTATTTCACGTCCTGCACGAGTGTTCCCATGCTTGCACCTCTCCAGCAGATACGTCATTTCATCGGCGTAAGTTCCACCTCGTGCTCTTATTCGTAGCGCAGGGCGACCATGGGATCTACGTTTGCGGCTTTGCGCGACGGCAGCCACCCCGCCAGCAGCGCCACCGCCACGAGCAATCCCGCCGCGATCGCGAAAACGATGGGATCGCCTGCCTTCACACCAAAAAGCAGCGATTCGACCACTCTGCCGATTCCGTATGCAGCGATGAGCCCTAGGCATAAGCCCGTCGCCAGCATCCCGAGGATTTCGCGCAGGATCATCCACGCAACATTCTTCTGCGTGGCTCCGAGCGCCATGCGGATCCCGATTTCGCGCGTGCGTCGCGCTACCACGTAAGCCATCACGCCGTACAAACCCACGGCCGCGAGCAGCGATGCCAGTAAGCCCAGGCACAGCGAGAACACGGTAACCAGACGGTCGGTAAACATGATCTCGTCCACCTGCGCCGTCAGTGTTTTCACACCATAGACGGGCAGGTTGTGGTCCATTCCTTGGATCAGGTTGCGCACGCTGACGGTCAGCGCGACGGGATCCTGATTCGTGCGCACGTAAAAGGTCGCGTTACCCGCGTGCTCACTCTGCGAATACGGCAAGAAGACAAACGGGCGCGCCGCCTTCTTCACGTCGGTATTCTTGCTGTCCTTGACGATGCCTACGATTTCCGTGTCGAGCTTGACGTCCTTGCCGCCGCCGAAGCCAAAGTGCAGTCCCATCGGATTGCGGCCTGCGAAGTAGCGCCGCGCCATCGCTTCATTGATGATTGCGACTTTAGGCGCCGTACTGGAATCGGCTTCGGAGAATTCCCGCCCATTTAGCAGCGGAATTCCCATAGTGGCCAGGAAGTTAGGACCTACCCAGTTCTGATCCACGTTCATGTCTTCGTCTTCCTGTGTGTTGTAACCTTGCGCGGTGATGTTGGACGACGAATTGCTATCCGCGAGCATCGGTATCTCGGATTCGCTGGCCGTGCGCACGCCAGGCAGCGGTTCCATGGTTTTTCGTATGCGATCCGCCAGCGCGATCGTCTGCGCGGGTGTATAGCGATTCAATTCCGGCGAAATCGAAAATTCCAGCACGTGGTCCGGACGAACGCCCAGGTCCTGCGTCTTTAAATTCAGCAAACTATGCGCGAACAGTCCGGCGGCGGCCAGCAATACCGCGGTCAGCGCGATTTGCGAAATCATCAAGGACTTGCGCACGCGCACGTTGGCTTTTCCGCCGGATACATTCACGCCTTGATCCTTCAACACACTCTGCAAATCCGTATGGGTGGCACGAATCGCGGGGGCCAGTCCAAACAGCACGCCCGTGAGCAGTGAAACAGCGCACGCGAAAATCAGGACGCGATAATCAAGCTGAGCGGTGAGGCCCGAAGCGCCCTCGCTTTCCGGAATCGAGTTCACGATCACGTTGAGTGTCCACGAAGCCAGCGCCAAACCCGCAGCGCCACCCGCAATCGCGAGTATCAAACTTTCGGTCATGAGCTGCCGTACGAGCCGAATACGGCCTGCTCCCAGCGCCAGCCGCAATGCGATCTCGCGCTGCCGCCCTTCCCCGCGCGCGATAAGCAGCCCCGCCAGATTCGCGCACGCAATCAACAGCACCAGCCCCACCATCGCCATCAGCACGAGCAGCGGTTGTTCAGCGTCGTGTTGCAGAATGGGGCGGCCATGCGCTCCAGTGTCGAGGACCAGCTTGCGATTCACGAATTCCTGTTGCTCGCGCGACGAGAGCTTCAGAGCGACAGCGTCGCCTTCCATCAAAGAGCGATACAGAGGGGCTAGTCCGGCTTGTGCCTTGGCGGCGGACGTTCCGGGCTTCAGCCGGCCCAACATCGTCACCCAGTGATCGTTTCGATCGGCGAGGCCATCCCAATTCGGGGTCATCTGCGCTTTCATGGTGATGGGAATGAAAAGGTCTGGGATCTGGCCCACTTGAACACCGGCAAAACCAGGACGTGCCACGCCCACGACCGTCAGGGAAGTCCCATTGACGGTGAGCGGCTTGTTCAAAATATTCGGATCCCCGCCGAAATGCCGCGTCCAGTAACCATAGCTAAGGACCGTGACGGGGTTCGCGCCCGGCGCGGTTTCATCTTGCGCGGTAAAAACTCTGCCGAGGAAGGGCCGCACGCCCAGCACTTGAAAGTAATTTCCACTGACCAGCTCAGCTTCGCCCAGCTGCGACTGTCCTTGCCCGGCAACGTTCACTTCCGCGTGATAACGCGCCAGGAGCCCTGCAAACACTTCATTGCGATCGCGCAAGTCCTTGTACATCGGGTAGGAAAATGACGGCCCGCCCTCAATGTCGCTCCAAACGCGGCCGTGGTTTGCTCCCGGTGAACTGAGCACTACAAGCTCGTGCGGACGTTCGACCGGAAGTAAACGCAGCAGAACCTGATCCGTCAGGGAGAAGATTGCGGCGTTCGCCCCGATGCCGAGCGCAAGCGTCAATATCGCAACGATCGTAAACCCCGGGTTCTTGCCCAGCGTTCGCAGCCCGAAGCGGATGTCCTGCAGCAAGTTTTCCATTCACAGCTCCTAGGAAATGATGAGTGATAAGTGACGAGCGGCAAGAAACGACCAGTCGCATCCTCGTCACTCATCACTTGCCACTCGTCACTGCTTACTCATATCTAAGCGCCACCATCGGGTCCACGCGCATCGCTCTGCGCGCTGGCACATAGCACGCCAGTAACGCAACGCCGAGCAGCAAGCCCGCCACGGCCGCGAACGTTACGGGATCGGTCGCGCTGACGCCGAACAATAGGCTGTTCAGCAATTGCGTCAACATCAGCGCCGCCAGAATGCCGATTGCGGTCCCGAATCCCGCCAGACGCAGTCCGCGCCCCAACACCAGCCGCAGCACTTTCCCCGGATTCGCGCCCAAAGCGATGCGAATTCCGATCTCGCGGGTCTGTTGCGCGACGGTGTATGCCAGTACGCCGTAAATTCCGATGGCCGCGAGCAGCAACGCCGCAGCTCCGAACAGGCTCAGCAGCGTAGTTCGAAATCTTGGCTGCGCGATCGAGCTGCCGATGACTTCCGCCATCGGCCTCACCTCGGCGACAGGCAGCGCCGAATCAATTGCGCGAATCTGTTCGCGCAAGGCGCCGCTCAGAGCGCTCGGATTTCCATGCACGCGCACGGCAATATCCGCGGCCCAGAATGGATTCTGTACGAATGGCACATAAATCTGCGTCGATTGCCGCGCCGAAAGATCGCTGTCTTTCACGTCACCCACAATACCGACGATTTCTCGCGCGCTGTTCGCCGGATAACCAATAAGAATTCGTTGCCCCAGCGCGTTCTCATTGGGAAACAGTTGCTGCGCCAAGCTCGAAGAGATCGCACACACCTTCGGTCCACTCTCCGAATCCGCGTCGCTGAACTCCCGGCCGCGCAGCAGCGGAACCTGCATCACATGGAAATAATTCGGACTGATGGCCACAAAGTCCGTAGTGGGCGCATCGCTTTTCGAGTGCGGCGAACGTCCTTCGATCTCGAACGCCAGATTGATGTAGGAATCGCTCAGCGGCAAAGGCACCGCCACGGCCGCTTCCTGCGCGCCCGGCAGCGCGTTCATTCTTTCGAGAGTCTGCTTATAGAACGAAATCCATTGCTCCGGCTTCGCATACTGCGCGCGGGGCAAGCCAATCTGCGCGGTGAGCAATTGCGCGGGATTGAATCCCACATTAACCTGCTGCAAACGAGCGAAGCTGCGAATGAACAAGCCCGCGCCGATCAGCAGCACGATGGCCAGCGCCGTTTCCGCGATGACGAATATATTCCGCGCGTGGTGACTCGTTCGTTCCTCTCCCGCTCCGCGCGCGCCTTCCAGCGCTTCCGCCAATCGCGATTCCGTGCCGTGCCACGCCGGCGCCAATCCGAAAATCACACCGGAAAGCACGGACAACGTCATGACAAAAGCCAGAACGCGAGCGTCCACGTGAATCTCCGAAACTCGAGGCAGATCCGCCGGGAGCCACGCAATCAATCCCTGCAGTGCTTCATAGGCCAGCAGCAACCCCACTACGCCGCCGATCACGCTCAACAGCACGGACTCAGTAAGAAATTGGCGCAGCAGCCGCTGTCGTCCGGCGCCCAACGCTACTCGAATCGCAATTTCCCTTCGCCGGGACGCCGCGCGCGCCAGCTGCAAGCTCGCCACATTGGCGCACGCAATCAGGAAGACAAATCCGACCGCGCCCAAAAGCACGAGCAACGCGGTGCGCACATTTCCAGCCATGTCCGCCTGCAAAGAAACGATGCGGATTCCCCAGCCTTTGTTTTCGTTGGGGAATTGCTCGGCGAGGCGCTGCTCCATCGCCGCCATTTCGCTCTGCGCTGGCGCGGCGGTCACGCCGGGCTTCAACCTACCCAGCGCCGACAGATAATGGCCTCCGCGGCGCCCGCGCATATCGGAAAATACGCCGTCCTGCCGCAGCGGTACCCAAAGCTGCGCCGCAGCATCCGGCACGGAAGGGTGGAAATAGGCGGGCAGGATTCCGACAACGGTGATCGGATGTTGGTCGAGCGTTACGGTTCTCCCCACGAGAGCGGGATCAGCGCCGAATCTCGCTCGCCACAGCGATTCGCTCATCACCACCACCGGATTCGCGTCGAGCGCATCGTCGGACGACTGCAGCGTCCGGCCAAGCAAAGGTTTCACGCGCAAGACGTCGAAGTAGTTCGACGTGACCGAGCCAGCCTGAATGTAAGTTGGCTCGCCCTGCCCGCTCAGCGCCAGCACATTGCCGCGAACCGCCGCGATCGATTCGAATGCTTCGTTCTGCTGCGTCCAGTCGACATAATTCGGATAGGAAACGCCCGTGTTCTGCGCAGGATTCTCCGGCAACGTCTGATAAACCGTGAAAAGACGAGCAGGCTCAGGATAGGGAAGGGGACGTAGCAGCACGGCATCCACAACGCTGAAGATGGCCGTGTTCGCACCGATGCCCAACGCCAGCGTGAACACCGCCACGATCGTGAAACCCGGATTCTTCGCCAATGTCCGGATGCCGTAGCGCAGATCCTGAAGTAGTGTTCCCATCGCCGCTCCTAAGGAAGTGATCAGTGATAGGCGACAAGTGATGAGGAAACTACGAGCCCCCCGCTCGTCACTCATCACTTGTCACTCATCACCCGTTACTGCTCACTCGTATCGCAGCGCAACCATCGGATCCACGCGCATCGCGCGCCGTGCCGGAATGTAGCAAGCCGTCAGCGCTACGCCCGCCAGAACAAGGGCTACGCCACAAAACGTGATCGGATCCGCGGCGCTGACGCCGAACAACATTTTCGTCATCAACTGCGTCAGGCCGAGCGCCGCCGCGATTCCAATCGCGACGCCCAGCAGCGCCATTTTCATTCCTTCGCCCAGCATCAGACGCAGCACATGGCTGCGCTGCGCTCCCAGTGCCATGCGTATGCCGATCTCATGCGTGCGCTGGCCAACCACATAAGAAATCACGCCATAAATCCCGAGGCTAGATAGAAGCAATGCCAGCACCGCGAAAACTCCCAGCAAGATCATCGAAAACCGCCGATCCGCCAGCGAATCCGCCACGATCTGCTCCAGCGGCTTGGTGTCATAGATCACGTTCTCGCCGTTCATTTTTTCAATCGCAGCGCGAATCGCCGGCACCAAGCCCGCAGGTGAGCCTTTGCTCCGCACCACGACCTCCGCCTGCGGCGGTCCGGTCCAGAATGCGTCGGGGATCTGCATCAACGGCAAGTAAGCCTGCGCGTGAATCGGATGATTCGCATCGCCATCTACATCCAAACCCCAATGCTTCACGTGGCCAACCACACCGACGATCTCCGCCTCGCTGTTAATGATGCCGATGTTGATCCGCTTGCCGATGGGATCCTGATCCGGAAAATATTCGCGCGCGAAGCTTTCATCAATCACGATCACTGGCGGCGAGTGCTCGTTGTCATCCCGCGTGAAGAAGCGCCCGCGGTGCAGTGGAATGCCCATGGCGCTCAAGTAATCCGGTTCTGCCAGATAAAACAGCGACTGCTTCATCCCACTCTGATCCGCCGGCTTGGGTTCGCTGCCGAGCCAAAAAGGAAATTCGTTGTCGCCATTCATTGGCAAGGCGCCGCCTGTCGACGAAACACTTTCGACGCCGGGAATGCTCTTCAGTTTTTCACCCATTTCGCGAATGGCGTTTCGGCTGGTCGTCGCATTCGCGCCCAGCGAAGGCGAGAGGGAAACCGCGAATGTCAAAACCCCTTTCGGATTGAATCCCGGATTCACATTCCAAAGATCCAGCAAGCTGCGAATCATCAGCCCCGCGCCGATCAGCAGCACCAGCGCCATGGCCATTTCGATCACGACGAAAACGCCCTGCGCCCGGTGCCGCGCGCCGCTGGCTCCGCGACCGCTCTCTTTTAATGTTTCCTGTAGGTTCGGGCGCGAGATCTTCAACGCGGGCGCCAAGCCAAAGAGAACTCCCGCTAGCAGCGAAGCAATCAGTGTGAAGATGAGAACGCGTCCGTCCACTCCGACTTCCTGCGCTCGCGGCAGTGTGTCCGGCAACACCTTGAGCGCCGCCTGAGTTCCCCAGGCAGCCAGCAACAAACCCAGCGCGCCACCCGCCAGCCCGAGCAGAACACTTTCCGTGAGCAATTGCCGAATCACGCGCGACTGGCTCGCACCCAACGCAGCACGAATCGCAAATTCTCGCGAACGCGTTGTCGCGCGCGCCAACTGCAGGTTCGCAACGTTCACGCATGCGATCAGCAACACAAATCCCACCGCTCCGAGCAGCACCCACAAGAAGGGTTGCACGTCGCCAACGATGTCCTTCTTCAGCGGCACCAGGCTGACGCCCGCGCCTTTGTCCGCGTCGGGATAGGCCAGCGCCAGGTTATTCGCGATTTGATCCATATCCGCCTGCGCCGCCGCCAGCGTTACACCCGATTTCAACCGGCCAATGGCGCGTGTCCCTGGGTGTGCATCACGCTCGTGGAAAAGCGGATCCTTGTCTCCACCGATGGGAACGTACACATCCTTGTCGTTGCTGAAATTCGTAGACTCCAGATGAAAGCTTGCGGGTATTACGCCAATCACGGTGTAACTGTCGCCGTTCATCGTGATCGTTTTTCCGATGATGTCCGCCGCGGATCCGAACTTGCGCTGCCACAGGCCCGCGCTGATCAGGGCCACGGGCGCGGATCCCTTGCGATCTTCATCTGCGGTAAACAGACGGCCGCGAGTGGGGTTCACGCCGAGCGTCTCGAAGAAGCCGGCGGAAACCATTCCCACGCGCACGCGCTCCGCTTCGCCGCTGCCGGTGATGACGAAATCGTCATTGCGATAGGCCACGAGCGAGGAAAAACTGGAATTGCTGCGCTGCCAATCCTGGAAATTAGGGTAAGAGATCGAAAAGTTATCGAAAATCGCGCTCTTCTCAGAGACCACGAACAGTTCGTTCGGCCGCGGAAAAGGCAAGGGCCGCAGCAGCACGCCGTTGACTATCGAAAAAAGCGCGGTGTTCGCGCCGATGCCGAGAGCGAGCGTCAGCACCGCAATCAGGACGAAGCCCGGGCTCTTCAGCAGCACACGCGCCGCGTATTTCAGGTCTTGTATCAGACTTTCCATTTCTGAGTTTCTCCAGGCACACACGTCCAGCTGCGCCGAAACACTCTTTTCAGGCGCGGTACTGGCTGGGTTTTCAGAATTCCTCTAGACGCTCGCGGTACGCGTGCCCAGAGTTTCTTCGACGATGCGCCCGTCGAACAGGTGAATGGTGCGGTCCGCGATGCTCGCATAGCGCGGGTCGTGCGTCACCATGCAGATCGTGGCGCCTTCGCGGTGCAGTTGGCGAAGCAGATCCACTACCGCTTCGCTGTTCTTGGAGTCCAAGTTTCCGGTCGGTTCGTCCGCCAGCAGGATCGAAGGCGAGCCCACCAGAGCGCGCGCCACAGCGACGCGCTGTTGCTGACCGCCAGAGAGTTGCGACGGGTAATGCTTCATGCGGTGCGCCATGCCCACGCGCTCCAGCACTTCCTGCACGCGCTTCTTGCGCTCCGCCGCGGCCATGCTGCGATAGGTGAGCGGTAGCTCCACGTTTTCGTACACCGTGAGATCGCCGATCAGATTGAACGCCTGAAAGATGAAACCGATCTCGCGATTGCGAATGCGCGTGCGGTCCGATAACGAAAGATTGGCCACCGCCTGCGTGTTGATCCAGTAATTGCCTTCGGTGGGCGAGTCCAGCAGGCCCAGGATCGAAAGCAGCGTGGATTTTCCGCAGCCGGAAGGTCCGGCGATGGAGAGAAATTCTCCATTCTTAATTTCCAGATGGACGCCGCTCAACGCGTGCGTCTCCACTTCATCCGTGTAGAAAACCTTGGTCACGCCCTCGAGACGAATCAGCCCTTGTTCAGTCATTCTTCGCTCCTTCGAATCTCAATCCCAAGAATAGATACGAGCCTGGCGCCCAAAAAAGTTCCCTGCATTACCGCAATGCCTACTTCAATTGCACGCGATCGTAATTGTCCCAAGCCGACATATCGGAAAGGATCACTTTGTCGCCGATCTCCAAACCCTTCACGATTTCCACCGTGTTCACCGACGTGCGGCCCAATTGCACCTGCACGCGCGTGGCTTCCTTACCGTCATCCACCACCTTGAATATTCCCACGGTGCTGTTGGCTTCGCCGTGCACCGGACGTTCGACGTACAGCACATCCGCAAGCCGCTCCAGTTCCACGGTTCCTTCCACGCTCAAATCCGGGCGTGCACCTGTCGGCAACGGGCCATCGAGACCCACGTCCACCGTGACCGTTCCATTCACCACGGCGGGATCAATGCGCGTAACGTGCCCAGGAATCACGCCGTTGTGCGTATCCACCGAAGCCTTCTGTCCGATCAAAATATCTTTCGCCTGCGTCTCGGCGATTTTAAGCTGGGCCTTCAGATGGGTGGGCTGCGCCACGCGGGCCAGCACCGTGCCCATCGTCACTTTCTGCCCCACTTCCACATCGAGTTCCTGCAACATGCCGTCAATGCCCGGCCGGATGTGCAGCTGGTCCATTTGTGATTTCTTCAGCTCGTACATCGCGCGCTTCTGATTTACGGTCGCTTCCTGCACGGCAAGCTGCGAGGCGATGGAGTTATTGAATGTCTCCACTTCTCTTTGCGCCAGGTCATTTTCCTTGGCCAATTCCTCCGCCTGCACTTCGGCGGTTTTCACGTCCAGCTCCGGCGCCAGGCCGTTCGCTCCCAGCTGTTCCTTCGTTTGCTTCACCATCTCCGCCGTGCGATATTGCGAAGAAACGCTTGCGGCCAAAGTGCGCTTGTCCATCAGCTGGTTTTGCAACTGCGCCTTAGTCTGCTCGTAGGCTGCCTGCGCGCCCTTCAACTGATACTCGGCGTCCAGCGTCTCTTGCTGCAACTGAGGATTGACCAGATCAAAAATCACAGTGTTCGCTTTGACGGGAGTGCCCGGCAGAAGGTAGCGGGTCTGGACCTGCCCGTCGGTCACTGCGGGGATCAGCCGGATGGTCTCCGGCACCAGCGTTCCCAGGCCGCGGACGTCGCGCAGCATCGGCCCACGCTTCACGGTGCCGGTCCATACGGTGCCTGAGTCCACGCTCGGCGCCGCCGGCTTCAGCCGCGAAAGCGCATACGTCACTAGCGGAATTAGCACTACCGCCGCGACGATGTAGGCGATGCGCCGCATCTTCTTCTTGTGCTTAATCTCTGGGCGAACTATGTCCACGGATACCAACCTCGCATAGATACATCGCAAATCGAATTCCGGTGTCACACCTCATATAAGCTGTTTATATTGTGCCATTTAGAGGGGTCTTGCAAGCGCGAACCAGGCCCAATTTGCCCGCTCATGGGAATCGTCCGTCCCGCTATCGGACAGATTGCAGCCTCGGTTCTAGACGGCTGAAAGACGGATGAAGCTAGGCCGACTCCGTGCTGGCGCGAATCTCCTGCCAACGCTTGGGGCGTTTTTTGGCGTCGAGAATCTTTTTCCGCAGGCGGATGGATTTCGGGGTGACCTCGACAAATTCGTCGTCGGCAATGAATTCGATGGCTTTTTCCAGTGTCATCTCGCGCGGCGGAATCAGGCGAATGGCTTCGTCAGCCGAAGAGGAGCGCATGTTGGTCTGCTTTTTTTCCTTGGTGACGTTCACGTTCATGTCGTCTTCGCGCGCGTTCTCGCCAAGAATCATTCCTTCATACACTTCAATCGCCGGTCCCACGAACATTTCGCCGCGTTCCTGAATACCCCAAATCGCGTATGCGGTGGAAACTCCGCCGCGATCGGACACCAACGCGCCGGTGAGGCGCATGGCCATGTCGCCGGCATATTCCGTCCAGCCTTCGAGCAATGAATGGATCAGCGCGGTACCGCGCGTGTCGGTCATCAATTGGCTGCGCAATCCGATCAGGCCGCGCGAGGGGATGCTGAATTCCATGCGCACGCGCCCGGAATTGTGGTTCACCATTTTTTTCATTTCGCCGCGACGATTGCCCAGCAACTCCATCACAATGCCGATGAAATTCTCGGGGCAATCCACGATCAGCAATTCCAGCGGTTCGAGGCGGCGTCCGTTTTCCGTGCGCACCACGATCTCGGGCTTGCCCACCATCAACTCGTATCCTTCGCGGCGCATGGTCTCGATCAGGATCGCTAGCTGCAATTCACCGCGTCCCAGCACGCGAAAAGCGTCGGTGGTGCCGGTGTCTTCCACGCGCAGCGAAACGTTGGTCAGCAATTCCTTCTCGAGACGAGCGCGCAGGTCGCGCGAAGTGACGTACTGACCTTCGCGGCCAGCGAAAGGAGACGTATTGATCGTAAACACCATGGTCAGCGTCGGCTCGTCAATCGTGAGCGGTTCCAAAGGCGCGGGATTCGCCAGGTCCGTGATGCTTTCGCCGATTTGAATGCCTTCCACGCCCGCGATGGCGACGATGTCACCGGCAATCACCTGTTCCGCTTCGTCACGCTCCAGGCCGCGAAAGGTAAAAAGTTTCGTAATCTTTGTTGGCTGAATTTTCCCATCCAGCTTAACGATGCCCACCTCGGTGCCGCGCACCAAGGTTCCGCCAAAAACTCGCGCAATGGCAAGACGCCCAAGAAAGTCGCTGTAATCGAGATTGGTCACCTGAATCTGCAGTGCAGCGGCGGGATCACCGGCAGGCGGCGGGATAGATTTCACGATCTGCTCGAACAGTGGCTGCAAAGTCGTGGAGTCGTCGCCCACTTTCAGATGCGCGACACCCAATTTCGCATTGGTGTAGATCACCGGGAAATCGAGCTGGTCCTCAGTGGCGTCAAGGTCAATGAAGAGGTCGTAGATTTCATCGAGCACTTCAGCCGGGCGTGCGTCCGGGCGGTCAATCTTATTGAGCACCATGATGGGTGGCAATTTCGCGGCGAGCGCCTTCTGCAACACATAGCGCGTCTGCGGGAGCGGCCCTTCGCTGGCGTCCACCAGAACCAGAACGCCATCCACCATGCGCAGCGCGCGTTCTACCTCGCCGCCGAAATCGCTGTGGCCCGGCGTGTCCACAATGTTGATTTTCGTGCCTTGATATTCGATCTCGGTATTCTTCGCGAGAATGGTGATGCCGCGCTCGCGTTCCAGATCGTTGGAATCCATCACGCGCTCCACCAATTCCTGGTTGGCGCGGAAAATTCCGCTCTGCCGCAGCATGGCATCCACCAGAGTGGTTTTGCCGTGGTCCACGTGCGCAATAATAGCGATATTACGAATGCTCTTCGTCATTGGATAACTGCCAAAAAAGGGTTTACGAGCGCGGTCTTTGCATCCCTGATCGAATCCCGTGCAGACCGTTCCAGAAGGGGTATCCAGGAGCAACAAACGCACCTCTATATTATCATGCGAGGCGCGAACCCGCCATGCGGCAGGATGGCCGACAGGTCAATTTTCGTTAACATTTCCTGCGCATGAACTTTGCTATATGTCGCGCTCTTGCCGCGTACTAGGGGTGACCACCACCAATTCCATGGACGCCATCGTTCTCGAAAACGTCACCAAATCCTACGACTCCGTAATCGCGGTGAATGCGGTGAGCCTGAAGGTTCGCTCCGGCGCCATTCTCGGCCTGCTCGGCCCCAACGGCGCGGGCAAGACCACCACCATCCGCATGATCATGAATATCCTGGTGCCGGACTCAGGCTCGATCCGTGTCCTCAATGAACTGGTCAACGACAGCACTCGCGACAAGATTGGCTATCTGCCGGAAGAGCGCGGTCTCTACCCGCGCATGAAGGTCCTGCAGATCATCGTCTTCCTCGCCGCGCTCCACGGACTGACGCAAGCCGAAGCCGCGCGCCGCGGCAAGGAATGGCTCGAGCGCCTGGACCTTTCCGAGTGGTCGGATAAAAAACTGATTGACCTCTCCAAAGGCATGCAGCAAAAAGTGCAGTTCATCACCTCGGTGATTCACCGTCCGCCCGTGGTGATTCTCGATGAGCCATTCTCCGGTCTCGATCCTGTGAACGCTGCCACCATCCAGGAAATCATGCTCGACATGCGCAAGCAGGGTTCCACCATCGTCCTTTCGACTCATCGCATGGAGCAGGTCGAGCGCCTCTGCGATTGCATCTGCCTGATTGACAAGGGCCGCAACGTCCTCGATGGCGAACTGCGCGCAATTAAGCAGTCTTACGGCAAGAATACACTGCACATCGAATTCACCGGCAGTGATGGTTTCTTGAATCATCCGGGCATTGGCGAGGTCACGCGGCTCATCACCGGCGTCGAGGCCAAGCTGAAACCGGGCAGCAATCCACAGGAAATTCTGAAAGCCGCGGTGTTGTCGGACGTTCACATCACGCGCTTCGAGCTACTGGAGCCTTCGCTGAGCGAAATCTTCATTGATAGGACCACCCATGCGTAAAATCCTGCTGATCATCAAGCGCGAATACCTCACGCGCGTCAGGACCAAGCGGTTCATCATTGGCACAATCATCGTGCCCCTGATCGGCTTGGGCTCTGTTTTGCTGGTCGTGTTCCTGGTGGGCCACACAACCACGCAAAGCTTGCGCATCGTGATCGTGGACAATTCCGGCTCGCTCGCTCCCGCGATCGTCCACAGCCTCGACGGCAAGCTTGCCGATGGCCAGCCACAATTCACGGTCGAGGAAACCGTGTCGCGCCCCGCGTCGCTTGACGCCCTGCAGCGAGATCTTCGCGCGCGTCAACAGCGAAAAGCTCGACGCTTATCTGTTGATTCCGCAAGACCTCGACCAATCGTTCGAGCTGCACATGCGCAATCCTGACAATTTCGGCCTGATCGGCCCGCGATCGAGAGCCGTGGACCAGGCCGTGATTTCCAGCCGCCTCGACAGCCGCGGCGTGCATCTCGACAACATCCAAAACGTCCTGAAAAGCACCGATCTTCAGCTCCTGAAGGTCAGCGAGACGGGCGAATCGGTGGAGAAGGGACAAGGCATTGCGATTTCGCTGGTGGTGCCGCTCTACACCTCGCTGCTGATGTAGGGCCTCATCACCATGCGCTCGGTAATTGAGGAGAAAACCACGCGCACGATGGAAGTGTTGATTTCATCGCTGCGGCCGTTCGAGCTGCTGGCGGGAAAAATCCTGGGCGTGGCGGCGGTGGCGTTCACGCAGTTTGCGATCTGGACGACTTCGACGGCGCTGCTTTTTTCCTTTGGCGTGCTGGCCTGGCTGGGCATGACGCGCAATTCGCCGCTTGCCGGAGTGCATGTGCCGATTTCGCTAGTGATCTACGCTCGCGTCTTTTTCATCGGCGGGTATTTCATGTACGCGTCGATGTTCGCAGCCATCGGTTCCGCCTGCTCCAACGAACAGGACGCGCAGCAACTGCAGTGGCTGGCCATGGCGCCGCTGGTTTTCTGCATGATCAGCTACGGCGTGATCCTCAATGACCCGGCCTCCCGCACCGCTGTGATTCTTTCCGAAATCCCGTTCTTCGCGCCGGTCTTGATGTCGCTGCGCATTTCGCTGCAGACGCCGCCTGCCTGGCAGATTGCGCTCTCGGTTACACTTTTGGTCCTCACCACCGTCGCCGTCATGTACGCCTCGGCGAAAATCTACCGCGTCGGCGTTCTGATGTACGGCAAGCGTCCCTCACTCGTCGAATTGGTGCGTTGGCTTCGCTATACCTAGTCGCCATAGCGCTGCCCATTCGCGATTTTCGTTGTGTTATCCTCCGCCGTGCAGGCAGCAGCTGCCGAGCTACGAAGAGAGGAATCCATGGGCGTAAGCGTGAATCCGAATATGGTCACCACTGCATTTGATTTGCCGGGATATCGCGTGGTGAAAAGTTTTGGCCTCGTGCGCGGCGTCACGGTGCGCTCGCGCAGCATTCTGGGCACCATCGGCGCATCGCTGGAAACTCTGGTGGGCGGCAACATCACCCTCTTCGAGGAAATGTGCGAAAAAACGCGCGAGGAATCCCTGGAATTAATGATGGAGCACGCCAGCCAGCATGGCGCGAACGCCGTGATCGGCATGCGTTACGACGCCACTGAAGTGATGCAAGGCGTCACCGAAGTGCTGGCCTACGGCACTGCCGTTCAGGCAGAACGCATAGCCCCATAGTCGCCGGTCGTGGCTGCGCGAAAGCGTGCCGGGGACTCAACACCAGATCGGCGCGAACCCGCTGCGCGCTCGATAGCACATGGCGCAGACTCGCCCACAGGCTTACAATAAGCCGTTTGCTCATAGGGGAGGCACCTCAGCATGAAGCGTTCCGTTAAGCTCATCTCCGCGCTCGCCGCTTTCGGATTGATCGCCGCCGCGCTGGCAGTTCGCGCGCAAACGCCGAAAACCGAAACTGTGCAATTTCCCAGCGGCAAAGAAACCGTGAGCGGGTTTCTCGCCGTACCGGACAAGCCCGGCATATATCCCGGAATCGTGGTCATTCATGAATGGTGGGGATTAAATGATTGGGTAAAGGAACAAACGGAAAAGCTCGCCGCGCAGGGTTACGTGGCGCTGGCAGTTGACCTGTACCGCGGCAAGATCGCAACGGACCCCTCGGAGGCTCACGAGCTGATGCGCGGTTTGCCGCAAGACCGCGGTATTCGCGATATGCAAGCCGCCTACGATTATTTGGCGGCGCGGAAGGACGTGAAGCCCGGCCGCATCGGCTCCATCGGTTGGTGCATGGGCGGGGGACTTTCGCTGCAGTTCGCAATCCACCAGCCGCGCCTCGCCGCCTGCGTGGTGAATTACGGTTCGCTTCCCACTGATCCGAATGACATCCAGCAAATCCTCGCGCCCGTCCTTGGAAATTTCGGCGCGGATGATAAAGGCATCACGCCGGCCGACGTTGAGGCATTCGACAAAACCATGAAGGGCCTCCACCGCTTCATCGACGTGAAAATCTACCCGGGCGCTGGCCACGCGTTCGAGAACCCGAACAACACCAACGGTTATCGTCCCGAAGCCGCCGCCGATGCGTGGAAGCGCACCCTGGCGTTTCTGCACAACGCCCTCGGGTAGGCTCCCCCGCTGACCGATTCGCAGGACGGAGGAACTATGTCGTTACCCCCGCCCAGCGAACCTGCGATGGAACCGAATGCCTGTGAGAATCATCAAACCGGGAAGATAAGCCCAAACACTGCGGCAAGCGAAAAGAAAGGAGAAATTAACATGAAAAATAAGACCGACCGCAAGATTCCCACCGCGAGCCAAAACGCCGAAGGCTCCGAACGCGCCCGTCCGCTTCTGCACCAGCACGCTCACGAGATTCAGCCCTACGGCAAAATTGCGAAGTTACCCATCGCCCTCGACCAGCAGGTGTGTGCCACCAGCGTCGAGCTGCTGAATCAGATTCTTGCGGATACCATGACCCTGCGCGACCTCTACAAAAAGCATCATTGGCAAGTCGCGGGACACACCTTCTATTCACTGCATCTGCTCTTCGATAAACATTTCGACGAGCAGTCCGAACTGGTGGACGCCATCGCCGAGCGCATCCAACTTCTAGGCGGCATCAGCATCGCCATGGCGCCCGACATCGCGGAGACCACTTTCATTCCTCGTCCGCCGCGCGGCCGCGAAGAAGCTCCCGTGCAAATCTCCCGCATGCTCGAAGCCCACGAAATTATTTTGAAGGAAGCGCGTACCGTGGCCAAGCAAGCCGCGCAAGCAGGCGACGACGGCACCAACGATCTGCTGGTCAGCCAGGTCATCCGCACCAACGAATTGCAGGTGTGGTTCCTCGCCGAGCATCTGGTGGACGTTCCGCTGGTGCGCGCCGACAACGCCAAAGCGGTCGCGTCCGGCTCCTGATCACAGATCGCAGCTCGTACCCGGCCCATGCTCGAAGGAGGCACGCAAATGCCAGAATGTACGCACCTGAATGAGGTTCGCAAGGTGAGCCCGCATACCAAGGGCTGCGAGGAATGTTTGAAAATGGGCGACACCTGGGTTCACCTGCGCCTGTGTCTGGAATGCGGCCACGTCGGCTGCTGCGATTCATCCAAAAATAAACATGCCACCAAGCACTTTCATTCCACGAAACACCCCATCATGAAATCGATCGAGCCAGGCGAAACCTGGGGCTGGTGCTACATCGACGAAGTTGAGCTGGACTTCGCGTGAAACAGCCAAGTCCGGCTGGCGCAATGGCGGCGTCTTCCGCAGCGCCGAATTCAGATCTTACTCACGGCGTCCAGAAACGGGGCGGGTTCCGTGATTGATTTCCGGTCGCGCCGCCGCGGCTGGTGCTAGGGTTTTCCAAAATGCGCATGGGAAATTTTCGCGCTTATCTGATCGTTGCAATCTTCTCGCTTGTGTATGGAACCCTGCGGTTTTCCAGCACTCTGCAAGCTGCTCACGTTTTTGACCGTCGCAATCGCATCGATCTCGCAACCCTGCATCTGCAAGGGGAATTCATTGAGAGCAATCTGGGCGCGGTTCGCGCCGCGGATGGCTCAGTGACAATTCACATGATCGCGGAGAAATATATTTTTGCGCCCGCCTGCGTGACCGTGCCTGTCGGCGTCCCCATCCGATTGCGAATCACCAGCGCAGATTCCGCGCACGGATTCAAGATCGCCGGCGTCGAGGTGAAAACGCTCCCTGGGTCTATAACCGAGAGACATCTTCGGTTCCCGGCCGCTGGCAAATATGAATTCTACTGTGACGAATTCTGCGGGCCGGGCCACCATGCAATGATGGGCCGCATCGTGGCCGTCCCTGAAAGCCAATTCCAACCGCAAAAGTCCGATCGCGGAGCCGCGTGTGGACAGCCCTAAACCCACGATCGGAATTCGCGGCGTTGTGCTTCTCTGCATCGCTGTGGTGATTTTCTCGGAGCTGCTTGGCCTACCGATTCTTCGTCGGGCGATTGTGCCCGCGCCTCCGCCCGGTAATCTCGTTGCGGCTGCCAGCGCCCCTTCGCTCGTTGCTTGGAACGAAGCCACCATCGTCTTATCTTCGACAGGCAATCCTCAGCGTGGCGAATTCATCTCCAGGCGATGCGAATCATGCCACGGCGTCGAGGGCTTCAGTTCACAAGCTTCCACGCCTAATCTTGCGGGGATCGATGCGCAATACCTCTGGAAACAGTTGCAGGATTTTCGTACCGGCAAGCGGAAATCGGTCCTGATGCAGCAGATTGCCGGAGCTCTCACGTCCCGCGACGCGGCTGACGTGGCCGCCTATTATGCGTTGCTGCCAAATGCTCCGGACGCGCAGTTCAATCCCAGCTTTCCCCAAACCTTGCATGACCAGAGCGCAATCGACAACGCCCAACGCTTGCTCGCCGTGGGAGATCCTAAACGAGGGATTCCACCTTGTCAGGCCTGCCACGGGCCGCTGGGATACGTGCGGCCGGCCCCGTCCCTGGCGTCGCAAAATTCCGATTATGTGCTGAGACAACTGAACGATTTCGCTCAGGGCGTTCGCACCAACGATGTCAACCTGCCCATGCGAACCATCGCCGCCGAACTGCTCCCGAACGAACGCCAAGCCGTGGCCGAATTCTACGGCGCGGATCTCGCGCGTTTTCCCGTGGGCTACATCAGCCAGTAGCGGCAAAGCCTTCGATTCTACAGGCGACGACCAGGACGGTCTTGGTCATCGCCTTGGATGAAATGCCGGAGCTTCAGCTCCGGACACTAAATTGTCCCGTCTTCGCTCAGGGCAGGGTTAAAAACGATTTCGTCGTCCGCACTCAATTGCCATTTGATCAGGGGACCTTGATCAGTAACCGATCGATTGCACCCGCACGCGAGCAGCGCGAGCGGCAGGCAACCTGAGCTGACCAAGACCAGGCGGTTGCGGGCCATTTAGCGAACTCCGCGAGCAGTGTTCCGCGAACCCGCTCCGCGCTTGGGCCATTGCCCGTCGAGCCCGCCGTTATTCTCCGAATCTTGGATCGCGAACAGCTTGCCTTCGCCATTCTGGAAATAAATCGTGCCGTCATCACCGATCGTCGGCGAGAAGACTTGACCGGCCGTCGTGAATTTCCATTTCAGCTTGCCGTCGCTGGCGATCGCATACAAATTGTGGTCGGTGCCACCGAGATACACGGTTCCATTCTTGGCGAGAGCGGGCGTGGACTTAATTGCTCCTGCGGTGGCGAATTTCCATTTCACTCTTCCGTTCGGGTCCAACGCGTAAAGATTGCTATCGTCGCCGCCGAAATACACCGTGCCGTCGGTTGCAATTGCGGGCGACTGAATCATGTGGTTTTGTAGCGAGAATGACCATTTTCCAGTGCCGTCGGGGTTGACCGCGGTGAAAGCTCCATTTCCACCTACATAAATTGCCCCGTCGCTGCCCAGCACGGGTTCACCTCCCGCGTCACCCGCTTGCGTCCATTTCGTGTTGTGGTCGTTTCCGTAGGCTACCAACTGATGGGCCAGCACGGCATAGGTGGTGCCGTCCTGTGCAAATGAGAAAAAGTATCCGCCGACGCCCTTATTTAGATCAGCTCCTTTTCCGTCAATGGGTACGGGAACTGCAGAACCTCCCATGGCTACGTACACGGTCCCGTCATAAGCCTCGCTGAGCTGGGTGACGCGCTCGCGTGAAATTGCGAACGGTTTCTCACTGCCGTCGGGGTTCAGTTCAATTGCGCCTCCAACGAGCCTGCCCACTTCAGCCGTTTCGTCGATCCAGATGTTTCCATTGTCGTCCACGAGTGCAAAATGAATCGGAAAAGCGGGCGATTGATATTGCGCGCGATAAAACCACTTCTGGGTTCCGTCCGGACGCACGGCGTACAGCCCTGAGTTGCCCGGGACGTAGAGCGTGCCATCGCTGCCGATGGCTGGAGATTGGTCGTCGAAGAAGTCGCCGCGCGGCAATGGATGAAGCGCCCCAGTGGAAAATTCCCACTTTTTCGTCGGAGCAAGCGCGGAAGAGGCAGGAGCCGTCCCGGACGAATGGCACGACGCCAGAATCGTCAGGATAAACACCAGCAGCGCGAGGGAGGCGGTGAGACGAAAAGCGTTTTTCATCGCGCGATAATAGCGCAAACGCTAATTCAGGCGTGAGGGGGGAAGAATATGTATGCCCAGACGGTTATCCTTCAGCATCATTCGAAAGTCGAAACTAGAATTCACGACTGGAGTTGTTCTGAACAATATCTAAGCAGGCCAACAGAGAAATGGTAGTCTCGCGCGGGCTCGAACTGCGGGCCTTGGCCGTGTGAATTGTGCGGCCGGAAAACTAAACTCCGTTGTCAGTCTTGCTCTCCGTTTACTCGAATTGCAGCACTACAATTTCGGGATTCGAGCCCAGCCGCAGCGGTGGGCCCCACGTTCCGGCTCCGCTCGAGGTGAAAACCTGCATCTTGCCGATTCGGCTTAGGCCATAGACAAACTGGCGGTAAATCCGGCGCGCCATCCAACTCCAGGGGACGAACTGCCCAAGATGCGTATGCCCGGATAGCTGCAGGGACACGCCGGCCGCTTCGGCGACCTCCGGATGGTCGGGCGCATGAGTCAACAGAATGCTTGCGCGATCGTGATCCAATCGGATGCCGCGCAGCACCGACGCAAAATGGTTCGCGTGCGTCGCGTTACGATATGACACGCCTGCAATTTGCAAACCATCTGCTTCCACCTTCTCATTGTTGAGCACGCGGACACCCGCCGCCGTAATCGCATCCAGATACTTGCTGTCGTCGCGAAATTGGTCATGATTTCCCGCGACGAAATAGACACCCTGTGGTGCCGCGAGCGCGCTTAACGGTTCTGCTGCGCGGTGCGCGTCGATGGCCGTTCCGTCGTACAGATCCCCTGCGATGAAAATCGCATCCGGCTCTTCCCGCAAAATCTTCGCGACCATGCGGCGCAAGAAATTGCCGTTGCGAACATGGCCGAGGTGCACGTCACTGATCAGCGCCGCTGTTCTGCCGCGCCATGCTGCGGGCAGGTTCGCGAGCCGCACTGTCGTGCGCGTGACGCGTGTCCAGCTCGCGTTGATGACGCCGTAAAGTCCTGTGACTGCCGCAGCTGCGAACAAAAATTCCACGACGTGATGGAAGTTCACGTCCTGACCTAGCAATCGCGCAACTCCAAAAATCGTCCACGAGAAAACCGCGGCGAAAAAAAGGAACGTCAGCACGCCCATCCAAACTGCGGCAGCTCGGTAGAACGCGCGCAGGGGTGCATTGGTATAGCGATATGCGAGTAGCGAGGCGGCGACAAAGCTGACTGACAAAATACCCAGCGTCAGTTTGATCCAGAACGCCCCGGGCGTAGCGCCTCCAGCGGACGAAAATGTCCACGTCTCATAGAGGAAAAGATGTATCAGGAACAGGAGGGACTGAATCACCGCAATGAAAGTAATTAAACGTCGTCGTGGCATTTGATTCCTTGGTCCGTGATTCGGACTGGGCTCAGTTTCTTGCTGCTAGACCGTGCTGGCGATCTGTGGCTCCTCTCGTCCTTGCTTGGCGAGATTGGCAAGAAGTTCATAGGAGCGCAGCCGGTCCTCGAGATTGTAGGTGTTCGATACGACGATCAATTCGTCCGCCTGCGTCTGCTCCAGAAACGCATTCAACCGCGCGGCGACTCGTTCGGGTGCGCCGAAAATCGCTGCTCCAAATTTAGCGGCCACCATCTGTCGCTCTTCCGGCGTCCACTCGAGGCTTCTTGTAGGAGGTGGCAGAGGCCCAGGAACACCGCGGATCAAGTTCAAGAACATTTGGATTGGTGTTGTAGCAAGGAACTGAGCTTGCTCGTCTGACTCTGCCACCAGAACTGGGATCCCCACCATCACGTAGGGCCGGTCTAGAACGGGGGACGGGCGAAACGACGAGCGATAGATGTGCAGAGCCGGCATCAGAGGGCCTGGCTGGAAATGAGCGGCGAATGCAAACGGCAAGCCGAGTTGTCCGGCCAGCCGCGCGCTAAAGTCACTTGAGCCCAGTAGCCAGATGGGAACATTCGTGCCTTCCCCAGGGTAGGCATGCACGCGCTGTGAAGGTTGTGGCTCGCCAAGATAGCGGCGCAACTCGTCGAGAAGCGCTGGGAAATTCTCGCCCGCGTCGGGCGCGGAACCGCGAAGAGCGCGCGCGGCAGCTGAATCGCCTCCGGGAGCGCGGCCGAGACCCAAGTCGATCCGGCCGGGGAAGAGCGATTCGAGTGTGCCGAACTGTTCTGCAATGGCGAGCGGCGCATGATTAGGTAGCATAATGCCCCCGGAACCCACGCGGATTTTCGAGGTGGCATTCGCAATGTAACTGATCAAAACCGACGTGGCCGAGCATGCGACTCCCTGAATATTGTGGTGTTCCGCCAGCCAAAATCGTTTGTAGCCCAGGGAGTCTGCGCGCTGGGCCAGCGCGCGGGCGTTGTGGAAAGCTTCCTCGGCCGTCCCTCCCTGACGCAAGTGCGCCAATTCCAGGATGGAAAGCGGAGTATCGCTGAGACGCGGACGATCTGCCATGGATCCCTCGATTGCGCCACTCGCAACTGAAACGGGCACCAAATGCCTACAGTGGTTGGATGCTTGAATTCGCTGCGCGATGCGACACAGACGCCTATGCAGGCAGGCGTTGCCGGTCCTCGCCTGCGATTCGCCACAGAATCACAACAATTGTGCTCGGAAAGGTGTCGGCCTAGATCGTTGGTTGAGCCAACGTGGAACTGGCTGGAAGAACCTGAAACCCGATCCGAAGGAATTGGTAGGCCCGTGCGGGCTCGAACCGCAGACCTCCACCGTGTCAATTGTGTGGTCAGGAAGCTAAATCCCTTTGCCCGCTTTGCCTTTCCGGTTCTGACCACCTCAAGAGTGCCCTAAGGGACCGAGCCTTGGTGACGAATTGGTGACGAATTTTACGACAGGCAGGTTCGTAGAAACGATATCTCCGCCGACCGCGCGGTCTTCTTAGGTCCGTTGGCTGGTCCCGACTAGCGAAGCTACACCGCGTTTATTCGCGGAGGACCGGAGCGGTCTGCGATACGGAGGCGTCGACGGAATGTCAACGCACCTGGACGAGTTCCAGACTAAACGCAAGGGAACGTGGGGAACCGACGCGAAGCCAGTTTATAATGTACGCGCTCGCGTCGGATGCGAAGAGGACCATGCCCACGTTGGAATCACCGCACGTAATCAATATCGAGGATTTGAGAAGGCTGGCACAGCGGCGGCTGCCCAGAGCGGTGTTTGACTACATGGACGGCGGCGCGGCGGACGAAGTGACGCTGCGGGAGAATTGCCGCGCGTTTCAGGAGGTGACGCTGCGCCCGCGGCATGGGGTGGCTCACGAGAAGTGCGATTTGCGCACGCGCGTGATGGGGCAGGAGATTTCGTTTCCGGCCATTCTGGCGCCTGTGGGGTACAGCCGGTTGATGCATCCGGGCGGAGAAGTGGCTGCGGCGCGCGCGGCGGGGGAGGGCGGGACGGGATTTATTCTGTCGACGATTTCCGGGCACAGGATGGAGAAGGTGAAGGAGGCTTCGAGCGGGCCGGTGTGGTATCAGCTTTATGTCGTAGGAGGTCGCGCGGCAGCGGAAGCGGCTATTGAACGAGCTCGCGTGGCGGGATTTTCCGCGCTGGCGGTAACGATTGATACGCCGGTGGCAGGGTTGCGCGAGCGCGACGTGCGGAATGGCGTGAAAGAATTGATGGGTGGCTCGCTGCTGGCAAAGACTCCGTTCCTGCCAAATCTGCTGGCGCACCCGCGATGGCTGGCGGCATTT
>JBEKHD010000012.1:0-114464 GCA_050012455.1 Candidatus Acidiferrales bacterium
ACAGGGACTGTGATTGGTTTGACGACTGGTGAGAGTCTTCTTGAGTTGCTCCCGCTCCTCCTTTTACTATGATTCTGAAGTTTGGACTAGGGGTCGGCATCGACGGGATAATACCATGATCGAATTGAGTTGCACGGTACTCGTACCAAATCGTCTAACCTCCAAACTCCAAGGGCGTAAGCTCCTGGAGATCTTTATAAGATACTTTCCCAACCATATCCCAAGTAGGTTCGGCGATTCGGAACCGCTGAGTGGCCGGTTTGGCGCTAATAGTCTTGACGAAGCCTTAGAGGCGTGGGGACACTTTGGCTTCATCGCCGAGGGCCGCAACCCGGACGTGCTGCTCAATGTTCACTTTATGGTTCCTAGTCCAAAACCAAAACACTCGATCATTGGTCTATTGCGATTTCAAACTGAGCGGGAAGAAGATATTGATTCGTTTGGAGACTTTGTACGTGAAGTCGCGACAGTTTTTGAGGCAGATTATGCTGCGGCGCATATTCTTACTCAACATGAGCTAGTCGAACGGCTTGAGCTGCTTGCGACAAAACCCGGCAGCAACGTTGATTACATGAAGCAACGGGTCCAGCGAGAGGGATTCGCGAAGGTGCTATGGAGTATGACAGTTTTACAGCACAATTCCCCGAAGCTAATGAAGTGTCTTCCGGACCTCCTCTGGTTCACAGTATTCGGTCGGCCCTACGTCTCTTTGTTTGGCAGGGAGCGGCTTCTGAGCACTCCGGCCCAACAGGTGACAGAGCTACCGAACGGTGCGGTCGTCGTAAAACTCACTGCCGGTTTAGATGACAACCTAGCGAGCTGGGAATCCTTCAAAGCGGTTGGCGACCGCTGCAAAGCGCACTTGGGTCATACAGCTTTCTGTGCTTCGTCAGCCGATGTGGACGACGCTCGTAAAGTCCCGCAATTCCGATTTCCAATAGAGCTGTATGAGCCCCGGGCTTCCGATCGTAACCAATGATCCGCGCGCTCTGAAGTCCCCCTGGTTTTTTCTAGTTTTTGGGGTTCAACCCGCGACCACGAGTTCACCGCCTGCGGGTGATCCCGAAGCCGAAGAACAGGCTGCCTCTGACCTGCCCCCTAACTCCGCGCACGAGATCATACGACACCAAGAACTCCGTAAGCGTTCGCTTTGAACCGTCTGTACGAAGTGTGTGTAGAAAAGTGATGGTGCTCGTGGGCACTAAAACTAAAGAAGTGCCCACGAGGGATAAGTGGACACTTCGGTTAAGAGACGGCGAAGTTGGACGGTCGAGGCCAAGCGCAGGATTACGGAAGAGAGCTGCCAAGCGCAGGATTACGGAAGAGAGCTTTGAGGGGAAGGCCTCGGTAGCGGAGCACATTATCCGCCTTAATGTGCTTTCAAGAGCATTTTCCTTGAACTCTAGAGAGAGAAGTGCGATGCTCTCAAGAGCACATTACGACCTTTAACGTGCTCTTGAGGGAACATGGTTGCGCGTAACCGGCTGTACGAAGCACTGCCTTACCCGGTTGAACAGGCGCTAAAGAACGTCGGCCGGAATCTTCGCTCGGCGAGGCTGCGGCGCGATCAAACCATCCAACAAGTTGCTGAGCGAATTGGGACCGGACCGCGCGCCGTCCGAGATGCCGAGAGCGGCAAAGCATCAACGGGCGTCGCTGTCTATGCTGCACTGCTCTGGGCATACGACCTGCTCGACTCGATCGAAAGGCTCGCGGACCCTCTAACAGACAAGGAAGGCCTTGCACTAGCTGCTGCCAAAGAAGGCAAGCGCGCCCGTATTAAGAGCGGAGGTATTGACAATGAGTTCTAACTCTCCCAGGGAGTGTTTCGTCTATATCACACTGCCGGGCAAAGTTTCGGCGATCACCGCCGGAAAGTTTGTGCTGGACCAGACAGGATCGGGCACACCTCTTGGCCGTTTTGTATACGGCCAAAGTTACCTCCAGAATCGTGAAGCAGTGGCAATCGATCCGATTGAATTGAAACTGTCCAACACCACTTACCGCACCGTGCATTTGAAGGGCGTTTTCGGCGCCCTGCGCGACGCCGGTCCAGACTACTGGGGACGCCGCGTCATCGAAAAGCACGCTGGTAAGACGGTGTTGGGAGAAATGGACTACCTCCTTGACTCACCTGACGACCATGCAGGTGCGCTCGGATTTGGGCTTAACTATGTACCGCCCGCTCCCCTCAGAAAATTCAATCAAACGCTCGACATCGCCAAACTTCAGGGGCTCGCCGACGCCTTAATTAAAAACGAAATTCCTTCGGATCCCGCGGCTCCCCAAGTTCAAGAACTGATGCTACTCGGCACGTCAATGGGCGGCGCTCGCCCAAAAGCTGTCGTTCAAGATAATGAAGGGCTTTGGATGGCGAAATTCAATCGGCCGGATGACCGGTGGAACTATGCGCGTGTTGAGTACGCAATGCTCCGGCTTGCCCGACAATGCGGGATCAATGTATCCGAAAACCGAATAGAGACTGTCGGGGGCCAAGACGTTCTGCTCGTTAAACGTTTTGACCGTGAAAAGAATGCTGAGGGCTATACACGCGCCCGCATGATAAGCGGGCTCACCGTCCTGCGCTCAGACGAAACTAATGACGCACGAGAGCGATGGTCGTACGTGCTCCTTGTCGAGGAGTTGCGCCGCATCGTCGCGGAGCCGGAGAAAGACGCGCGGGAACTCTTCCGCCGCATTTGCTTCAATGCCCTTATCTCTAACCTTGACGACCATCCGCGCAACCACGCATTCCTCGCCAGAAACATTGATTGGGCACTGTCGCCGGCTTATGACCTCACACCTTCCCCTGTAGTCAGCCTGGACCGCCGGGATTTGGCTTTGGTATGCGGAGATCAAGGCCGGTTCGCTAACGCGAAAAATATTCTTTCCCAACACGCCCGCTTTCTCTTGCAGAAAGAAGAGGCCGAGAACATCATGGCCAACACGCGGGCAGGAGTTGGCCAGTGGTACGATACGGTGCGCGCCTGCGGAGTCTCATCGAACGACGCCGAAAGTATTCGGGGCGCTTTCATCTATCCTGGATTTTCTTACTAGCCGCAATCACCCACAAACGCAGAAGTAGATTAAGGTCGTCTACGCTAGCTTTATCTGTCAAAAACGGAAAGTTGCACCACTGGCCGCGGCCTTCCAGCCCGCTTTCGAATCGGTGTACCTGCCGTGTACCTCACTTGGGCGAATTAGAGGTTTCTGGCGTTTATCTCGATTAATGCAATCAATAAGTTACGCGCCTTCAACTGTGCTCTTAGTTCGATCCCCACCGCCCCTACCAAATTTCACCCAATGTTTACCGGAACTAGCAAGTGACCGCCTCCGCTTCGACCTGTTTTTCTTGACGCCCAATAACGCCCGTTAGAGTGGCAGTGGGAAGCTGGAATCCAAGCCCCATTGCCTTCGCCACGTCCCGTCGGAACTGTACATCCTCGCGACTGCGGTCGTAGTGGCTGCTCATAGACGGGTCGGCGTGTCCCATCCAGAACGTTAAAATTCCGGGGGGACAGTGCTGCTGCCGCAAGTGCGTGTTCCAAAATCGCCGGAAGCTACCCTCACTTAGAGTTCCTGCCCTTACTCGTGTCGCTGCGCCAACGTGCGGCAAGCCGCTTGCCGAGGCAAGTCACCTGGCCGTAGCTTCTCAGATCGACCAACAGCTTCCGAATCCATTCGCGGCCAACACCCAACCAGGTGCTGTCACAGTCGTCTGTCACAGCTTGTCACAGTAAGCTGTCACAGCTTGTCACAGTAACGGCTCGTAGTATTTGGTGGGGTCGGTGGGACCGGTGCCGATCTCGCGGACCAGGCCCTTTTCAACCAACAGTTTGAGATCGCGCTGGGGCGTTCTTCTGTTCATCTTCAGTTCCTCTTCGCATTCTGCCAGTGTCGCTTTGCCAGCGGTGAGCAGATAACCGAGAATCGCGACGGGCCGCTCTTTCAAACCGCCCTTCCGGGCTCTCGCCACAATCACATCCTTGCGCATGACGTGCTCAGCAGTCATTTGAACGTCCCGCATCTGCGCACCCAAGCCTTCTGTGAAGTATTCGAGCCAGCCCGTCATATTCATCCCGCGCTCGCGCACGTCCTGAAGTGCTTTGTAATAAGCAGGCCGGTCGCGGTCGTAATACTCGCTGATAGTGAAGAGCCGCTTGAAATCGTAACCTGTTCTGTAGAGGCAAAGAGTAGAAAGTAAACGCGCCGTGCGTCCGTTGCCGTCAACAAAGGGGTGAACGTGAACGAATTGAAACTGAGCAATGCCAGCCACAATGACTGGATGCATTTGTGTGTCCTTCTGCAGCCACGAGGCAAAGTCGGACATCATCTGCGGAACTTCGAGCGGTGCCGTATATGTCTTTTCTCCTGTGCGCAAGTTGACGATGTAATTTTGAATTTTGCGATACTCTCCCGGTGACGCCTTGTTTCCACGCACGCCTTGAACCAGGCGTTTGTGAATCTGGCGTATCAAAGCCTCAGTGATCGGCTCGCCGCTCTCCAAGTAACCTGAAACCAATTCAAACGCCTTCTTGTAGTTGAGGAGCTCTAGCGCATCATCCGGTCTAGCTCCTCGGACCTTTTGGCCTGCGAGAATACGCTCCGATTGTTCAAGCGTAAGTTGAGTGCCTTCTCGATAACGCAATACCCGAACGTCCGGGCCACTCTTTCTAGCCCACGGCCCTCACTCCGGGTCTAGAGTCGAGATACACCTTCGTCGTGAGCGGGAGTGCTAAGTTCGGGCGACTCTGGTCGAGGCAGATTGGCGTCTGTTTTTCTATTGGAGCATTAAGATAGAGGCCAATCGGTGCACTTAATATGTTGGCCGAGATGCGCAATAGTACTGGGAGACGGGAAATCTCTAGAAGCCCGAGACCTTGCACCACTCGAGTCCGCGAGGACGCCGAGGCTTCGGCACTAATGGGATACGAATTCGGTTCCGATCTGCGATGAATGGCACGCCATCACGACAAGCCGCCCGTGCGGTGGTTGCAGCATGAGTTCGATAGCTCCTTGACGCAGTCGCCGATATGGCCATCACGCTCCGGGCGGGTCCTAAAGACGGAAAGTTTGCAAATTATAAAAATTTGAGATAGGCTTTCGCGCATATTTCCCCGATAGGACCGAGACGTGCGCTTCCGAATCTTGACAACGAGTCTCGTTGTATCCCTCGTGGGTTTGGTCGAAGCGGGCTGCGGCACGAGCGTTCAGAGCGTGCCAAATCCGCCGCAAGTTGCTTTTCTACCGCAAACCTTCCAGCCGCCAGAGAACTGCTTGCCTTGCCATCAACGCCAATACAACGAACTTCACAGTGCGGTGAAATCGGGCTACCGAAACGTGAGTCCGCTGTTCAACGGACTGGAGTCGGCGGGCAATCTGGTGAATGGCGGTCTGCTGCGGCCGGTGTACTCGGACAGCACCATCGTCCTGCCGGATGGAACGCTACTCAACACCAATATGTTTACATCGCCGGTCCTGACGGAAACCCGGCAGGTACAAGCAGGCTTCTGTTTTACCTGCCACAACGCAAACATTGAGCTCTTGGGCAACAACCCGAATACCCGGGAAGTTCCGCAACTCGCAGGCCTGGGCACATGCAATCCCGCTCCGCCCGCGGGGCAGCAATGTTTTCAGCCTCAAGCGTTCCGGCCGTTGCGGGATTACGTGATGGTCGATGCCAACGGAAATCAGCTATTGCCGCCCGCTCCGGGTGGCGATCCGCCGTCGGGCGCCCAACCGTCCTTGGGCGCCGCGGGAATTACCTGCGATTCCTGCCACGACGAGGCTGGCCCCGATTTGAATCGCAGTTTTCAGATGGACGGGTTCGCGAACATGAGCCTACTGCTGAGTCAAACGATATTGAAAACGGGTCCTTTCTCGGATCCAGTGGCGGTCAAGAACAATTTCCATGTGGCGAACCGCAATCCAAGCGAGATCGCGTTCCTCACCAACGGAAGCTTTTGCAACACGTGCCACGACGTACGCGTTCCCAATCGGAACCTGACGGCTGAAGAACACAACATGAATCCCGGCGGGCAAAACGTAAGTTACTTCCGCCTGGAAAATCTGAGCACGGAGTGGCAGATCGGTCCTTACAACGGCACGAATAATCCGTTCGGCCACCTGGTGCGCTGTCAGGACTGCCATATGTCGCTGTTCCCCTACGCCGGCACTTCCACCTACCAGGTCGGAGACATGACGGTGACGAGCCCGACGCCGGGAGTGTTCGCCACCGATTACGCAGCTGTGCCAGGAGTTGCAACGGCCGACAATGCTCCGCTGCAGCAACGGCAAGTGGTGGAGCACTACTTCACGGGGGTGGATGTACCACTGATGTCACCCACTGAATTGAGCGCGCGGCTGGGCCCCAACTACCCGGATCCCTATGGGATGGGGATCGACACGCACGGCGTGCCAAACGGACTGGCGACACGGCGGCAGGACCTGATGATGGCAGCGGCGCGAATCAGTCTGGGCAAGACGGACACAACAGCGCAGCTGGGTCAGACCTTCACAGTACGCTTGGAGGCAGTGTCGTTGACCGGGCACCGGCTGCCGGCGGGGTTCTCGCAAGAACGCACGGTGTACGTCCAGTTGAACGTGACCGATGCCAACGGATTCCTGCTTTACCAGTCCGGTTATGTGGTAGACAAACCGCACCCGAATACCGGCGAGCCGGCACCTGATGGCAATCTGGACGACGAAGACCTCGAGCATCTGCACGCAATCGTTGACCCCGGCTCATTTACCGCGACCTACACCAGCGGGACCGGGACCAATGGCGGCAACAACGTGGTGTTTGAAGCGGGTCCGGATGATGGACCGGACGCGCGTCTATTTGAGGGGGCGCAGGAAGGACTGGTACTTTTCCGGAACGAGTTGACTCATATCTTCCTTCCCGGCCAAGCGATAGGACGCATTGATGCTGCTACGGGGAAGCCCGTCTTGGCGCAAGGCGTACACTTCGAAGAAACGTTCCAGGCGGCGCTGGCAAACACCGTGGATAATTTCCGTTCATTGCAGCCGTTGCATCCGCGAACCTACAATTACGAAATCCAGCTCCCCACGACGCAGCAACTGCAAGCGATCGGCGTGACGGTACAGGGGCCCCTCCACGTTCATGCGCAAATTAATTTCGAGCATTTTCCACCGCTCTTCATGAGATTCATTGCTGGAGTGACGGGTGCGAGCGGGCCAACGGGACACAGCCTGAATTTGATGGATGAGGCGCGGATTGACACGTACTTGAAGAATGTAAAAGGTATCGCCGCGGACGATTTTACGGTGAACTTGACGCCATGAAACTACCTTACCGAATTCCAATCTTGGTCGTGGTTGGGCTTGCCGTGCTGCTGGTCTCGGTCTTCGCACAGAGTGGCGGTTACACTCCGGGAGAGTTTCAGAGCAGCAATCCCAATTATCCGAAACCAAATCCATTTTATTTCGAAGGCAAGATTGACTGGAATTTGCTGAACATTACCACGCCGTCGAATGCCTGGGAGTACCTGCAGCGCGGAATGCATTACCAGGATGATATGGACGACGTTCCCGACGCGACTACCGACTACCAAACCTCGCTTTCCATGAATAGCCTCCAGAACGGAACCTGCCAGATCGTTACGGCGGCGACTCTGGTGAACGGGAACGTTCCAACCTCACTGACTCCCGCTCCGTGCATGTTTACGGTGCGTCTGCGCCTCGGATATTTGCAACGAGAAACGAATCCCAGCAGCGCGATCGAGCTATTCCAGGAAGTGCTGCAAATTGACCCGCAACGGTTGGGAGTGAACACGTTAATCGCAGAAACTTATGTGATCGAAGCGCAGAATGCCACCGATCCAACGACTCAGTCTCAAGCATATGCCAACGCCGTGGCCGCGTTCCAGGCGGAACTGGCGCTTTCTCCGGTGACGCCGCAATTCACCGCGCTCACGGCAGATACGGCGAACAACTCAAAAGTGCATTGGGAGCTGGCGCAGGTTTACGAAGCGACAGGGCAGAATAGTCTGGCGGCGAGCGAGCTGCAAGCGTACCTGCAGGCGACGCAGTGGCACAGCGACGACTATCCGTGGCGCATCGCGCTGGCACAAAACCAAATTCACACCCTGGCGGTGAAGAAGTAGGCTCTTAACAGGCTAAACGGCAGTGAGGGGTTCGAGTGTCAAGTCGGTTTCGAGCAACATCGCGGCGGTGCGCGACCGGTCTCGCCATGCTGTACTTCTTGGCGGGAGCGAAGGCGCTGCCGTGCGCCAGTCTCACGGATGACCAGGCGGAAAATCGCGCTGCTGAAAATATAGGCGCCGCCTGGGATAACCTGCTGCAAAACACGATTCCACAGAACACACCGGACGCGGCGCTGACTGCCGCGCAAATTCGTTCCGAACCCACTCCGGCGGGCGACTTTCTGAATCATTTCTACATGAATACGCGCACCGAGTACCTTCACACGCAGACTTATTTCAGTGGACTTCCGACCGCCACGGGTGTGATCAACGCTCCCCCCACGACCGTATTTAATCCCGCGGGAATTCCTTATCCGCAGGCTTTCCAATCCAGTACGAACCTGATGTACGACTTCTTAAACTGGGGCACGCGCGGCTGGTTATCCGACCGCGTCAACTCCAGTTTTTCATTTGCTTACGGACAGGATTTGACGCATGTGACGAACGCGTCGCCGCAGCTGGACATTCTCAATACCACCGGCTCCAATCGCCGCCTGGAACTACTAACCGGTTTTATTGAGATCAACGGGAGACCCACGGACGGCCTGTTCTCTGGAACCAGCTTACGACTAGGCCGGCAGGATGTGTATGGAGCTGAGCTGGCGCAAATGGACGGCGCTTCGTTCTCGATGAACCGTCGGAAATTCTCCTGGACGCTGTTTGGAGGACGGCGGTTTACGTTCTGGTCGGATCCGCGGGAGCGGGCCATTGGCGGCGGGAACTTCCTGTTCCGATTGACTGAAAACGCCACTTTCGAATACGACACGCTGTATTACGTCCAGGGCACCAATCTTTTTCGTTACCGCCAGACAATCGGCGGCTCCTGGTTGTTCGGTGCCAGCTATCGCATGGTGGGAAGCTCGCCGACGGATTTCAGCGCTGATGTGATGTGGAATCCGAGCGATGGCAAGACGTCGCTGCGCGCCGGTTTTGCCGCCAAGCTTTCGGACAAAGACTACTTCTTCGATTACACATACCCCGTGCACGACCAGGATACGTTCAATACGCTCACGCGTCTGAACCTGATGCCTCTGCAGCCGTACACACAATTTACGATTGATGCTTCGCGCGCGATCAACTCCAAGCTGCGCCTGGGGGGCAGCGTCTGGGTGCGAGCGCTGACGAGCTCAACCAATACCGGGCCGTTTGACCGGTCCTTTCAGGATTATCGTGCCAATGCGCAGATTTTTCCTTGGAACAAGATCGACCTCTTCGCCGGATATCACATTCAAAATTCCGAGATTCCGACGACGCCTGTGACGCCGACCCCTTTCGACGACTTGGCCACGACCGGTGCAACGCAGACTCAGGACGTCAGTGTGGAAATCGGGCGCACTTTCATGGACGGGCGCCTGCACCTGAGGGCAGGCGGCTACTACAGGCAATTAAACTTCCGCGACCTGTTCGCCACCATCAGCGATGCCCGCGACAAGGGCGTATTGGCAAATGCGTCCTTCGTCCTGAATCCCAAGTCGCGCTGCTTTTTCGACTACGGTTTGGATTCGGACTTCCCAGTGTTTCGACCGGCCATTCAGAACAGCCAGACATTCCGTTTCGGCATACTGTGGAGCTATTGAATGGGAGCCATGCGGAACCTTTTGGCTGGCGCGTTCGTTGCCGGTGTGTGCCTGACGGCGGCCGTGGCGGCGAATCAAGCAGGATCGCCGACAAAAAATCAAGCAGCGTCGCCAACGCAAACGCCTGCGCCCACGAAGGCGCCCACCCAATCCGCTGACGCCCCATTTTATCTGCACGATTTCCATATTAAGCAGGCCGGCCTTGATTGCGATGCCTGCCACGTGCCGGAAAAGAAGGGCTCGATGGTATTGCAACGTCCGGGGCACGATCAATGCACGCCCTGCCACGATGACGATTTTAATAAGGACATCAAGAAGAAAATCTGTGTTCAGTGCCATTCGGTCTTTCCGCCGAGCAGCAGTGAAGACCTGCTGCCCTATCCACGCTTTAAAGACCGGCAGCCAATTGTTTTCGATTTTTCACATGCGAAGCACATTGATCCGCACGAACGAGTGGATGCCCGCACCGGATTCCGCGCGGATTGCACCTTCTGCCATCACTTTCAGGACGACGGCGCTTTCGCGACATTTGGGAATCACACAGTTTGCGCCAGTTGCCATTCCAAAACTGGCATGAAACCTCTGTTGAGCGAAAAATCCACAACGGCGGATTGCCGAGGATGCCATCGTCCGGAAGAAATTGAAAATCCCAGCGCCGCGACGATTCACCGCGCGCTCGCCTCCTACGCTGTTTCAGGAAAGTACGAGCACATAAAGTTTTCCCACGCTGTGCATTTCAAGGACAGGCAGGGGTATCACCTCGATTGCACCACCTGCCACTACGGAATCACCTCCAGCACAAGCTTGGGCGACGCCACGCTGCCGAAAATGGTGGATTGCGTGAACTGCCATGATTTGTCGAAGAGCCTCGCGGCGAACTTCCGTATGTCCAATTGCAAGGTGTGCCACAACGACGAGCAATCCGGGCCTATGCCGGAGATTCATTCCGCCATTGTTAAGCCGGCTTCACACACCGAGGGATTCCGGATGCATCACGCCGACGCCGCCTCCAAGCCGGGCGCTGCCTGTTTCGTTTGCCATATGAATGTGGCACCATCTGCGGTCGGCCAGCAGCAATGCCTGGGCTGCCATGAGGTCATGATGCCCGTCTCGCACACGGCCCGCTGGAAGGATGACGTGCACGGCAAATACGCGGCATTGGATCGAACGACCTGCGCCACTTGCCACGTAACCGAATTTTGCAGCCGATGCCATAATCAGACGCCGGCCAGCCACATGCCGCTCGCGCAATTCAAAGCGGGCGGTCACGCGCAACTGGCGATGCTGAACGAACGGAGCTGCTTTACTTGCCACACGTATGCAGATACATGTGGAGAATGCCATGCGCAAACACTCAAATAATTGGAGGATGGCAAATGAGTAGAAGTTGCGGGACAAGCGAAACAAGCAGACGATCCTCCGCAGCCGGAAGGCTCGGTGCGCTGCTGTCGGTTGGTTTGGTCCTCTTTCCTTTTGCCACAGCCGCCCAGCAGGAAGCAGCTCGTTTCCAGCAGGATCCGGTAGAACAGGTGGGGGCGCGCGTGCTGGTGACGCTGGCGATCCTGGGGGTCGGCATTGTAACCTACAGCCTGCTGAAATACCGCGGTGCGGCGGTGGGGCCGGTATCCTGGGGCTTGCTCATCGCGGGCGCGGTTGCCTTCCCGCTGCTCATAACCGGGGTGGGAACAATTCTGGTCTTCGAACGGGCCGAACGCGTGGAATTCTGCGCTTCGTGCCATGTCACGATGAAGGTATTCGTGGACGATATGAAGAATCCCAAAAGCGATAGTCTTGCTGCGCTTCACTTCAAGAACCGCTACATTCCAGACGATCAATGCTACAGCTGCCATACTTCCTACGGCCTGTTCGGCACAGTGGAAGCAAAAAAAGAAGGGCTCAACGATGTATACAAGTACTATACTCGAACGTTCCATCTGCCGATTAAACTGCGCCATCCGTATCCGAACAACGATTGTCTGAAATGCCACGCAGGATCGGCCAAGTGGCTCGCTTCGCATGAGGACTATAAGGACGCGTTATTTTCCGGGCAGGCGACTTGCATGCAGTGTCATGCTGATTCCAACCCAGCGCACATCCTGGCGCAAAATTCCAAGCCATGACTAAAGATACTGAAATCAAACCGTTCAAGCTAAACTCCGCTGGCACGCGAATGCTGCTTATCAGTGCTCAGCTGCTGGCATTGATCATCTTTATCCTCGCGCTGGAATTCCTCAGGAACACCACCGGCGGAACGTTGTTCCTGTTTTCTACGATCGGGCCGGTTCTGGCGATGCTGGCGGTGCTAGCTACGCTGGGAGTGGCGACCTATCGGTTCCTCAGACGGCACAGCCTGTTTGTGATTGAGGAAATTGAGCCGGGCGAAGTGGTTTTTCGCCAAGGTGAAGAAGGTGACTGCGCCTATTTCATTCACGAAGGAGAGTTTGCGGTCGTCCGAGAGGAAAACGGCGCCGAGAACGTGATCGCCAGACTTTCGAACGGACAATATTTCGGGGAGATGGCCCTGATCAGTGAAGCGCCGCGCAACGCTACGGTGCGCGCCTTAACTCCAGCGAAATTGGCAATTCTCGGCAAAGCGAATTTCCTGACGATGATGAAAGTGATGCCGGTGACCCAAGAAGATATAATGAAGCGAGTGGGCGAACGGGCGATGCGGAGTTCTGGGAAGTGATTGAACTGAATCCATCCTGAGGGAGAGTGGCTCTATGCAGGTACATCGAACGGCAATGATGGTACTCGGTGTAGCAATGCTTGGCATCGCAGTGGGTATTCCGGCTGCGGGAGCCGGCGATGCGGCGGCGGGCAAAGACCTTTATATGAAGAAATGCAAAACCTGCCATGGCGCGGACGGCCAAGGCAACCCCGGCGTTGCAAAGCTTCTGAACGTCACATTCAAGCCGCTCGGTTCAGAAGAGATTCAGAAGAAGACTGACGCCGAGTTCAAGAAGATTATTACCGAAGGCAAGGACAAGATGAAACCGGTGAAAGATTTGAGCGATGCGGATATGGACAATATTATCGCGTTCGTGCGCACCCTCAAACAGTAACCGGAGTAAAGCGCGGAGTTTGTGACGAAACGCGGCATGAAATTCGCGCTCCGAGGTGTGCATCTCGCGCCGCTCGCCGGGATTGGAAGTGTCCTGGTCTGCTGCGGCGTCATGCATCGGCTGTACCGGAGCCGGAAGCGCGGCTCGCATGCGGTCCGCAGTTGCAGGAAGCCGCGTGAGAAGTACGCCGGCCCTGCAGTCGTGCTAGCATTTGCGGCGGTCCTGCCGTGACGTCAAATAAGAAAGCGATCGTTATCCTGGGTGGTGGCTTCGGCGGCTGTTATGCGGCGCGGCACCTCGCGAGTATCCTGCGCCCGGACGAAGCTTCCGTGACAGTCATCAACCGGGAAAATTATTGCGTCTATCAGCCGATGCTGCCCGAAGTCATATCGGGCTCGATCGGCTTGACAGACGTTGTCTCACCGATCCGCCAGCTCTCTCCCCACACGGAACTGATCACACGTGAAGTACTGAACATTGATTTGAAAAACAAAATAGTGACGGTCAGTCCCGGCTTTCGGCCCCGTTCGCTCGAAATTCCTTACGATTATCTCGTGATTGCCTTGGGTGGCGTTACCGACCATTCCAGCAGGCCCGGCCTGCTCGAACACGCCATGCCTTTTCGCACCTTGGCCGACGCACTGGCATTGCGTAGCCATCTGATCCACGTCCTTGAGGAAGCGGAGGTGGAAAGCGACCCTCAATTCCGCAAGAAATTGCTGACCTTTGTGGTGGCTGGAGGCGGATTTTCTGGCGTGGAGGTCATCGCCGAGCTGCGCGATTTCATCGAGCACGCCAAGAATAATTATTCGCGCCTTCGCCGCGAGCAGATCCGTTGCGTCCTGGTTCATTCCGGGGACCGCATCTTGCCGGAAATTTCTGTTGACCTCGCCGTCTTTGCGCACAAACTCCTCGCCAAACGCGGCGTCGAAATCAGATTGCTGGATCGCCTCGTCGCCGCTACATCCGAACGCGCCATTTTGAAATCGGCTGTGGAAATTCCGACGAAGACCATCGTCTCTACGGTTCCGATGGCAATTGCCCCGGTGCTGCGAGAGCTCGACTGCGCCAAAGACAAGGGACGCCTGAAAGTCAATCGCAGGCTGGAGCTGACGGGCTATGAAGGCCAGGTATGGGCTCTGGGAGACTGCGCTGCGATCGTCACCAAGTCGGGAAATCCGGTTCCACTGACGGCACAGCATGCCACACGCGAAGCCAAGACAGTGGCGGGGAATGTTGTGGCGAGTCTTCGCGGTACCGAGAGTTCCGAATTTGACTTCGAAGGGTTGGGTAAGCTCGGAGCGTTGGGCCACTATTCTGCTGTCGCGGATATCCTGGGCTGGCGTGTATCAGGATTGCCTGCCTGGTTTCTATGGCGCACGATTTATCTGCTGAAGTTGCCGGGCCTGTACCGAAAAGTACGTGTCGGGCTAGACTGGATGGTCGCGCTTCTGTTCCACCCCGACTTGGTACAGGTCCGCGACGTTCGTGATTCCAACATCGTCCGGCAACATTTTGAACCCGGCGACGTAGTTTTCTTTCAGGGCGAACTTGGCGACTGCGTCTATGTGATCGAAAAAGGCGAGTGCGAGGTGTTCCGGGACCAGGACGGAACGATGGAACACTTGGCAATCTTGCGCGCGGATGATTATTTCGGGGAAATGGCAGTCCTCACGGACTCGACCCGCAATGCGACCGTTATGGCCCGTACTCCCATGGACGTGCTCCTGATTCCAAGAAGCGACTTCCACTTGCTAAAATCCGCAGTGCCTACATTCGGACAGTTCTTCAGCAAACTCGCGCAAGACCGTGCAGCCCCACCCAAGTCCAAAGGGACCGCGCTCTGACGCGGCGCTCGATGGGGCGAGGTATCGCCGATGCCATCGCCCATTTGTTTCGGCTTGATCTCTCGTGAAAATCACTCATGAATCGTGAGCGGACTGCAAAATGAAGCATCGGCTTGCCATCCGCGCCGCGAGATTTGGGCCCGAAGCCGACTTTCCTTCTCTGGGGGGAACCAATAACCGAGGGAATTGAGAGAACGCTAAGAGCGAGGGAGCATCAAGGGAGCAATAAGAATCCCTTTGCGTTCCCGTCATTCCTTTTCGATGACTTAGCGTTCCCTCGCATTCCTCGTAGGTCTTTGAAATCCCTGCCGCCATTGTTTTCGATCCCCACCGCTCCTACCACCCTACCGATCGCCAAGCACACAGTAAAATCGCGAGGGGGCAAAAATCCTCGATGATCCGGTTTCGTACGTGAATTATCAGAGGCACCGTTGTCAGCCGGATTCGCGAAAGACACCCTCGCTCCTAATAGACAGATTCGGTTTCTGCAGAGGACGACTTGGGTCCCCAGCGTCGCAATATCGTCGGCTGGCCCTTTTCACAGAAGACTACCGTTGCCCGAATTTCTAATTAGTAGTAGTCTCTTGCAAAATTGGTAACCCACTTGGAACGCTCCGCAATATCACTGGGGTAAATCCCCAGCGGCCCAGCTCGGAACTAGGTAAGTCCTGAGGGAGCTGCCGGTATGAAGAAGAGAAGAATTGGGCTGGCCATTGCCGCGATTATCGTCATCATCATCCTCTGCGGGAAGTGGGCGTGCGAAACTCTGCTCGTAGACCTCCCCCAATATCCGCCGATCGGCAATCCCGTGTGGCTCAGCCAGCAATGGTCCGCCGAGCAACGCGACTGGTTCCACCACGCCGACCAGGGCACGCAAACGTTTGGCATTCCTTACGAATGGTTCATCGCGCTGGAACAACCCTCGCCTTCTCTCGGCGCGCCGGGACTCTTTAGCGATCCTGTCTACTTGGATCGCTACGGCTTTATTCCGGACAACACGCATCCCGACAACAGCCCTGCGAAACCAGGACTGCCGATCGGTTTCGCCTACGGCGGACCGTTGAAAGATTCTTACGGCAATCCGATTTTGAATCCGCAAACGAAAGCGCCGATGACCTCGCTGGGCCTAACCTGCGCTGCTTGCCACACTGGCCGGCTGACTTATCAAAACGTCACAATCCTCATCGACGGCGGCCCCGCGCTCACGAATCTCGACAAGTTTCAAAACGGCGTGGGTTTGTCGCTGTATTACACGCGCTGGATGCCGTTTCGATTTGCACGGTTCGCTGACCGCGTGCTCGGTCCCGGCGCCAGCCCGGCCGCAAAGTCTGAATTGAAAACGCAATTGATTAGTGTGCTCGCCGAAGACAACAAGATTCTGAAAATGGAACGGAAAGTAAAAGCAGGCACAGTCGAGGAGGGCTATGCGCGCCTGGATGCGCTGAGCCGCATAGGCAATTTCGTATTTTCAGTTGATCTGGACAACGATCCCGCGAACTTCGTCGCTTATACCGCCCCCGTTCATTTCCCGCGCATCTGGAATTCCTCCTGGTTCGAGTGGGTGCAATACAACGGCTCGATCGAAGATCCCATGACGCGCAATGCCGGCGAAGCTCTGGGGGTGCGCGCTGCCGTGAATCTCACCGGCCAGAATGGCCCGCTGTTTTCCTCCAGCGTGCGCGTGGATGTGCTTGACCAGATGGAGAAGCTTCTGGCCGGAAAGCCTCCCAGCTTCAGCACCGGCTTCACCGGATTGAATTCCCCAAAATGGCCGGAGAATATTCTGCCGCCGATCGATCGCGCTCTCGCTGCCAAGGGCGCGGTGCTGTACAAAGAAATCTGCCAGCCTTGCCACCTTCCTCCCGTCACGGAAAAAGAGTTCTGGGATTCGCCGGAATGGCGGTCCTCGGATTCCAGCAAGGAGCTGCACCTCGACCTGGAGCAAATTCCCATCACGCACGTCGGCACCGATCCGGCAGAAGCAGCGGACATGATGAATCGTCGCGTCGCGATTCCTGTTCGGTTGGGTATTTTGAAAGAGGACTTCGGAACGGCGCTCGGCGAGTTGGTAGATTCCACCGTTAATTATTGGTACGACAATCATCAGCCGCCGATTTCCGCGGCACAGCGCCAGCAGATGAACGGTAATCGCGCGGACCATGTGCGGGCTGGCCTCTCCTACAAGGTTCGGCCCCTCACGGGTATTTGGGCCACTCCGCCATATCTTCACAATGGCTCGGTGCCCAATATCTACGCGCTCCTTTCACCGGTCGCGGAACGCCCGAAAAAATTCTACCTGGGAAATCGTGAGTATGATCCCCTGCATCTGGGCTATCGCACCGATGAATTTCCCGGCGGCTTTGAGCTGGATACTTCGATACGCGGCAACAGCAACTCCGGCCACGAGTTCAATGATGATCCGAAGAAAGATGACTGCGAGAAGAATGACCTGAACCATGATGACTGCAAGAATGATAACGCGAAGAAAGTAGGCGTCATCGGCCGGCGGCTGACCCCTAACGAGCGGCTTGCATTGATTGAATATCTCAAAACTTTCTAATTTCTGACGAGCCGGCGAAGTGGAGTCAAAAGCCGGTTGTCACCTGAGGAGACTTCATGGACCACTCGCGAAGATTTTCATCGCATTGCGCAAGACTTGGCATGATCGGCGCTCTAACCTTCTGCGGCCTCAGCGTTTGGGCGTGCAAGTCCAAGCCGCAGCCCCCGCCGTCGGTGCAACCGCTTTCGGCAAACGACATCTCCTGGCTATTTCCCGCGCCGACCCAAGCCGCGGATTTTGCAAACTTGATCGCCGTCCACGATCTCACGACGCCAAATGCGCAGGACCCGACCAAGCGCGATCCGGTGTGGCCCGACGCTGTATTTCAGCGATTTCTGGTGCTCGCAGAAAGCCCTCTGGTGCAAGTCGCGGGCGCGCCCGGTATCGGCCTGCCCGCCGAGGCTCATTCGATCGACGCCTGGTTCGTCGCCGGCATCCGCTTTGACGCCGGCGCGCCAGGCCTCTCCAACGACATTCGCGCGCAGTTCGGTCAGTTGCCGGAAATTCGCCTGATCATTCAGCCGGTGACGCACAATCCGGATGGCACTCCCAAGGTGGCGGACATCGCCGGGCATCTGATTTTTAATTTCACCCAGCCAAAACTCAATGATCCGGCGCAGACCGGTTGCCTGCAACGGCCGCAGCCCGATCTGGACACGTTCAGCAAGATCGTGGCGGACCTCGCCGCACTGCGAACGAAATTGAGCGAAGGGCAGCTTGGTGCGCACAAAATCACCACCTCAGGGGCGCCTTTAGGTGTTCATCCAGGACTGGCAGATCCAACTACCGCGAGTAATCTTCGCGCGGAGATGAAGTCGCTGCTGGAAAAATATATCTCCGGTCAACGCTTGCAGGCCATGGCCATCGCCGGGCTTCCTTCCGGCGCGCCCAAGCCTTGGATATTTTTGTCGATTCAGGAGGTCCCGCCGGGCGTCGATCCGACATTGCCGAACGGCGGGTTTGATCCCGTGAACGGTCCAACTCTCGACGGAAAGCAATTCGCGCAGTTGTTACAGGCACAGGGAACGGTGCCGCGCGTGGTTCCCGAGCCGCACACAAATAATCTCAATCCAATCACGTGCAAGAACGCGGCCGTACCAACTGCGAATGTATCCATTGCTGAACGAAGCGGTGTATCGACATCGCAGGTTTTGGCCGCGCAGGCGATGGCGGCAGACAAGACCAAGCAAATCCTCGATACGATCGCCGATCCCACTAAGAGCCACTTCTTCAACACCGATTGCGTCAGCTGCCACACCGAAACGCGGCTCACCATGGAGAATCTGAAAGTCACCACAATCCCCGGCATCGACACAGCCGCGTTGCCCGGCGGCACATGGGACGTACGCAATTTCGGCTGGGGCAACGCAGGTAAAGCAGGCATGCAACCGACCGTAACCCGCCGCACAGCCAACGAAACCGCCGCCGTGGTTACCTTCATCAATTCAGAGGTGCTAGTCAAACAAAAGTAAGGACACGTTTCAGCGCATTTGCGATCGCAGCCGATCCTGCGGCGGCAAGATTAATCCCGAGCCGGGCCATGGCGCGGTGGTTTGGCCGCAATCAGAGTCTTTCAGCCCGTCGTTCGTGCGGCCCTCACCGCGCCCCAGCATCTGTCTAATTCTTCGAAGAGCTGCTTGGGATCAGTGATAGCCGTCACTTTCGTCGGGCTGGCCTCCTCGATCCGTTCGAACATCGTCTCCACTACATGCTGCCCCAATCGGCGGTAACTTTCGAACTGTGATTCCGTGAACCATTGATCCGCCGTGGATTGGTGCGGAAATGTGGGATGCGCCGTCTGATAGTTCAGGACATCCGCCGGCTCATCTCCAGTGAGCGACGCTTTGATATAGACGAAAATTCCCGGTGTCTCGTCCGTGTTGACATCCGCGTTTTCGTAGTGGATTTTGCCCACCACGCAATGCCATTTCGTCAGCTTCTTGCCGCTACCGGAACTCTTGCCTTCATCCTCGCTGCTGTCTTTGCCGCCGTTTGCGTCGCTGCTCTGTGGCACCACTGGTTTCGTTAATAGCTCGATTTCCACACCAATATCCTCGCGGCATTTGCGTACCGCATTTCCCAAATCCTCGAGAGCGTAGTTCGGATCCTCGCCCGCATCGCAGGCAATGATAAATTTGCAGCGCCGCTTCACCAGTTCGTACAAGCCCAGATTTTCGAAATGTCCGCCGTCCGAGAGGTACACGTAGTCCGAGTTGTCGTCGGTTAGTGCAAATAGCTCTCCCAGCAGCCGCCAAAGTCCCACTCTTGGCCCCGGATCGGTCCAGGTCTTATTGTTCCGGGGATTGCCGGCCCAGAATCCCAGCCGCACATTGAAAAATGTCATCAACATCGCCAGCGAAGGAGTGGAGTGATACCCCATATTCGGACTGGCTGCCGCGCCCGAAATACTCACCGCGGTGCCCAGGTAAAGCCCCTTATTCTTGTACGCGTATTTCATCGTCGGCCGATAGGCGTACTTTTCAATGTTATCCGCATCTCCCATCGCTCGATCGTGCGCGTAATTGTCATCCAGGCTTACTTGTTCGATCCAGGTATCGAAGCCGCAGCGCATGGGCGTCATCGGAAACGATTCCGCCTTTCGTTCCTGCCATGCCAATTCCCGCGAATCCACAAGGTTCAGCGTGCTGTTAATGATGGGCAGCGGCCCTGAATAACCCTGCTCGCTGCGCAGCCTAGTCAGGAAGAAATCGTCGCAGCAATCCAATCCGCTGAAGGGATTGCCCTGGCGTCCGTCGTGCGTCGCGCCCAGGTAACAGCGCACCAGCCGGTTGCGATACATCAAGTTCATGGAGAATTCGTTCAGATCCACGCGCGACGAGAGCCACCAGCACAGCAGCAGCGTCAGCATACACAGCCCCGCCAGATAAGTGCCGAGTACCTGGTCCAGCAGTACGAAATGCGCCGCGATGTAACCGGGCGCCCCATGCGGGGTAGCGGGAGTTGCCGCCGTTCCGTCAAGCTTCACTGCGCCCGCTGCGACGGTTCCGCTCGCGTGCAGCACCCAATTCGCGACTTTTTCCACTTCCGGGCTTTCCTTCAGAAACGTACCCCACGCGCTCTGTACCAACGATGAAGTGAAATTGACGCGCGCCAACATTAATTCCAGAGCGAGCGAAAGCAGCGACACCAGCCCCACGATGAACACGTACGGGGTCATCGATAGCAGCAGCACCTTGGTGCTACCAGATTCGTCGTCGCTCCCGCTTTTCGCGCTCTTGCCTCCGATCACTCCAGTCAGTGTGGTTCCAATCCACGCAAACCCCGCCGCTCGCAACCAGCCTCTCATCCACATCAATCCCAGAGGCGCGTAGATCGTTAGCCCAAATCCCACACACCACACGATCGCCAGGATCAGCGTCCAACCCGAGACGCGCGACCACCATTCCCGGTAGGGATCGAAAAACGTCCGCCCCATCAATCCCATTTGAATGGCTGCCGCGGTCAGAAACATGCCCAAGGTGAGCGGTACACCAAGGCTCAACTCGTGCCAGCCTTGCCCGGGCAAATGCTGCAGCCTCGCGAACACTTCGTGCGTTAGTGCCAACATCATCAGCCCACTCAATGCTCCCATGAGGATCGAAAACAAGCTCCAAACCAGGCGCCGGTGCCGCATCTCCCAATCAGCATCTTTTTCGGCATTCTGCCGTGGCGCAGCCAGGCAACTCAGACTCATCGGCAGGCCCAGCAAGGCGATTCCACCTCCCGCCCAACGACACAAATAAAGTTTTTGGTCCCACGCACCGATATGCGGCCACAGCCACGCCGTCAACATCCACGCGGCTACGAACACCGGAGCGATGATCGTCGCGATCACCCAGGCCTGCTTTTGCGGAGGCAGCATCCCGCCGCGCGATTCCTTCGGCAGCTGTTTGCAATCAATGAGCCCGCGCAAATTGGACATGCCCAGCGAGAGCGCGATGGTCATCAGCACGAACACTGTCACCGGGATCGTCCAGGGCCACGTCAGGCAGCGCTGGCGCGTCGCTCCCAAGGTCAGGGTTTCGGCGACGTAGGGCAGCAAGAGAAGTGTAAACAGGAAAAGCGTCAGCACCGATTGATTCAGCAGCAGATTTCGAAGATAGATTGCCACAACCGTCCAGGTGTCTGCGCCAAGTACTCCAAGGCGCGGCGTCAAATAATTGCTGTACTCTCGCAGGTAGCGAATCGGCGGCGGTTCGGTATGCGAATGTTGGTCTTTCATTTCCGCTTGGCCCACGCTGTCTTGCCGAGCCACGCGCGTCGGCTGAAGTTCCCGCTCGACGATCTTGATCCCCGCATCCGGCGAAACGGGTTTCCCTGTGTTATTGGATTCCGCTCCGGGCGCCCGCAAGATCCACGCTTCCAACCAGCTACCGATATATCCGCCGCCCGAAACGGTGGAGAGGTAGTCGAAAATGTGCAACTTGCGGTACTTGCCGAGTCCTTGCAAAATGCCTAGGTTGAACGTCGCGCTGCGAATCCCGCCGCCCGAAAACGCAAGGCCTACCAGTCCCATCTTGTGTGCTTCGTCCATCACGGTTACGGCCTCGGTCGTCGCTTCCACGCCGGTCTTATCTTCGCGGCTCGTCTTGCCAGCTTCGTCCGCGATCGATTTCACACGAGTCCATTCCTGGCTCTCCCGTTGGTGCGGCCGGCCTCTCTTCCTGCGCAGTGCATCCACCTCCACCAACTCTTCCGCCAGCGCTTCAATAAAGCAGACCGCGTGGTCCTTGTCAGGGAGCGGCGTCCTTACCGGGTCGGTCATCTTTCTGTCCTTTTTTTCGGTTTCTACCGTACTGGTTCACGTTCAGGGGGAGAGTTGCGCCGCGCGCTGCGACGCAACCGTCGTTACGGGGCCGTAGTCTGGGCGGCAGGGTATTTCTCATGCCATGTGGCTGTCAAGTAAAATGACGTGGACCGCACGGGTAAGCGCGTGGCCGCAGGCGAGCCGGTTCCGATTGGCATCTCGCCGCCGCGCGGAGCGAAGGCGCCGCTGCCATACAATTCTTCGTGCAGGTGGCTTGCGCGCCTCGCACTAGACGGACACCCCACGCCGCTGTGCGCAATGCCTGCCACGCTATAAATAATGATACGAATCCGGTAAAATTCCTCGCGGGCGTGCCACCTCGCGATGGCTCGCGCATCTAACCCCTGTGCTGTTTCCGCGCAACCGCGACGTCCGGCTCGCGCAAGACCAAGAACTTCATCACAACGAATTCATAAAGGAGCACTAGATGGCAGCCAGCGCCAAATCCGCCGCAAAGAAGCCAAAAGCGATTACGCCTCTGACGAAACGCAAAGCCTGGAAAGCTCTCGGCATCCACTATAAGAAGATTTCGAAACTACATCTGCGCAAACTTTTTGCGGACGACCCCAAACGCGGCGAGCGCCTCACGCTGGAAGCCGCGGACATTTTTCTGGATTATTCCAAGCACCGCATCAACGATCAGACCATCAAGCTGCTGCTGCAACTGGCCGATGAATCGCGCCTGCGCGAGCGAATTGAGGCGATGTTCAGCGGAGAAAAAATAAATATCACCGAAAAGCGAGCGGTGCTGCACGTCGCGCTCCGCGCCCCAAAAGGCTCATCCATCATCGTTGACGGCGAAAACGTGGTGCCCGGCGTTCACGCTGTTCTCGACAAAATGTCCAGCTTTTGCGACCGCGTGCGCAGCGGCGCCTGGAAAGGGTACACCGGCAAGCGCATTCGCAACGTCATCAACATCGGCATCGGCGGCTCGGATCTGGGCCCGGTCATGGCCTACGAAGCGCTGAAACATTACAGCGACCGCTCGCTGACCTTTCGTTTCGTCTCCAACGTGGACGGCACCGATTTCGCGGAAGCCGTTCGTGACGTAGATCCAGCTGAAACTCTCTGGATCGTCTCGTCGAAAACCTTCACCACGCTCGAAACTATGACCAACGCGCACACCGCGCGCGACTGGACCCTTGCGGGCTTGAGTGGCGATGAAAAATCCATCGCTAAGCATTTCGTCGCCGTCTCCACGAATGCGGTCGAGGTCGCCAAGTTCGGTATCGATACCGCGAACATGTTCGAATTCTGGGATTGGGTCGGCGGGCGCTACTCCATGGATTCCGCGATCGGCCTTTCCACCATGCTGGCCATCGGTCCGGACAATTTCCGCGCGATGCTCAGCGGTTTCCACCAGATCGACGAACATTTCCGCACCGCGCCCTTCAAACAGAATTTGCCCGTGCTGATGGGTCTGCTATCCATCTGGTACGGCGATTTCTTCGGCGCGCAAACTTCCGGCGTCTTTCCCTACGAACAATATCTGAAGCGTTTTCCCGCATATCTGCAGCAGCTCACCATGGAGAGCAACGGCAAACACGTCACGCTCGACGGCACTCACGTGAACTACCAGACCGGAGCGATCTATTGGGGTGAGCCGGGCACCAACGGCCAGCATTCTTTCTATCAGCTGATCCATCAGGGAACTGAACTCATTCCTTGCGACTTCATCGCGTTCGCGCAGCCGCTGAATGCGGTCGGCCATCACCACGATATGTTGCTGGCGAATGTCTTCGCTCAGGCGGAAGCTCTCGCGTTTGGCAAGACGCCCGAGCAGGTGAAGAAGGAAGGCACCCCGGACTGGCTCGTTCCACACCGCGTCTTCGAAGGCAACCGCCCGTCGAACACGTTCCTGTTGGAAAAACTCACGCCCGAAGCGCTTGGCAAACTCGTGGCTCTTTACGAGCACAGCGTCTTCACGCAAGGCACCATCTGGCACGTTGATTCGTTCGACCAGTGGGGCGTGGAGCTCGGCAAGGTTCTGGCGCAGCGCATCATTCCAGAAATCGAAAGCGGCACCGAGCCCAAGCTCGCACACGACAGTTCTACAAATAGCTTGATCCGTCGCTACCGCAAATTAAGAACGATTTCGAACTAAAGTTTGTGGTTACGGCGATGCGCGATAGAGGACTGAAGCGTGCGGGCGCAGCGTGATATCGAGATTCCTCTGGCGACCCAGATCCTTGTGCTGCCACAGATCTCGCACAGCCGGGTCAGCGATCGAGATTCCTATGTCCGCCCAGGTCAATTGAATCGTCTCCGCCGCATCACCCAGATTAAATGCGGCGGCGTACTTGTCCTTAGCGCCCGGCGCATCAGCGGACCATACACGAATATTGCCGCGCTCCAGAACTTGCCTGTTGCCGCTACTGTTCTGGTCAATCTCCAGCACCTCGCGATTTGTCAACAGCGCCAGCGTGGCAGGGTCCGCCGAAGATAAATCCCCGCCGAATATCAGCGGCGAGCGGAATATAGACCACAGCGTCACCACCGTCTGCTGCTCATCAGGAGTGAATCTGGTTTGCTGTGGTGCGCCGTTCTTATCGGTGATTCGTAATTTCCCCAGCGGAAGCATGTCGGCGTCGGGCCAGGCATCGCCTCTGCCGACGTAAGGCGCCCAGTCGCGCGTGTAATCAAATTGCTTCTTGAGCAATTTCCAGTCATCCCAGAAATCATCCGAAATCCGCCACATCTGCGCGTTGGCACGCAGGTCCGCCGCTTCGTCAAGGGGCGCAGGCCCAGGCGACAAACTCAATACAATGGACGCGCCACTTTTCCGGATCGCGCTGCTCAGCGCCTGCACTTCCGGCGCGCGCAAGTCGTACGGCCGGCTCATATCGTCCGCCTTGATGAAATCCACTCCCCAGGAAGCATAGAGCGCCACGATCGAGTCGTAGTACGCCTGCGCCCCCGGCTTCGACATGTCCACTCCATACATATCCGAATTCCACTCACAAACATTCGCACGGTCGGCAATGTCCGTCGCGCGATAGCTGGTGCCCAATATCGGCAGATTTTGCTCCACGGCCTGCCGCGGAATTCCACGCATAATATGAATTCCAAATTTCAAGCCTTTGGCGTGAACGTACGCCGCCAGATTGGTAAATCCCGCTCCGCCCCCAGCAGCAGGGAAGCGATTCGCCGCCGGCAATAACCTCCCGTATTCGTCCATCGTCAGCGCAGCGCCTGCGCGATAATCATGGCCGCCGGCGTTCGGCTCGTACCACTGAATGTCCACGACGATGTATTGCCAACCGAATCGCGAGAGTTCCCGCGCCATCGCATCCGCGTTCGACTTCACTTGGTCTTCGCGTACCGCTGTGCCGTAAGAATCCCAGCTGTTCCAACCCATGGGCGGTCGGCTCGCATGACTCTTTTCGTCGCCAGGATTCGCGGTGAGGGCAACGCCGCACAGGAGCAAGGCGATTGCACGAGCCAACATCCTTCTGCAGTGAGCCGCTTGGATGGCCATGTGCGTTCGCACTTCCTCTCGCTGTTCGTTTGGCCCGCAATTCTTCGCGACAGCGCCGTTATGCCCTTCCGGGATGAACTCGCAAGCACAATCCCGCGGCAACGCCAGACATTTTAGTTGCAGTAAGCGTTTTCTCAATGCTAGATATGCAGTCCCGGCGCTTTAGACGTCGCCGGATGAATTCCTGGCCACCTGCCACCACGGGAAGCGATCGCAGCGAGCGGCCTTCGCAGTAGCCTGCGCCGGGCAACCGGCACACGGGGCACAAAGGAGATCTATGACTATCGAACGGCGCCGTTTTATCCGCAATGCAGCACTGGGAGTCGGTTCCGCGTTGCTCGCGAGACGATTCAGTTTTGCGGCCACGACGGACGCGCGCATCGAAGTCTTGCTGGACGAACCGCTCGGCACCATTTCGCCCAACATCTACGGTCATTTTACGGAAAATCTCGGCGGCGTCGTTTACGACGGCATCTGGGTCGGCGAAAATTCTAAAGTCCCGAACGTTCAGGGCATTCGCAAGAATCTGGTGGACGCGCTGCGCAAAATCAAATCGCCGGTAATTCGCTGGCCCGGCGGATGTTTCGCCGACGGCTACGACTGGAAAGATGGCGTGGGACCCGCCGGGCAGCGTCCTCGCCGCACAAATTTCTGGGCGGGCGAGCCGCTTGTGCGAGACCAGGGAAACATTCCGCAGAAATACGATCCCAATCAGTTCGGAACCAATGAATTTGCACATTTCTGTAAACTGGCTGGCAGCGAACCGTATCTCGCTGCCAACCTGCGCAGCCTGCCCGTCGAAGATTTCTACCGCTGGATCGAATATTGCAATTCTCCCGCGGGGAGCACCACCCTCGCCGACCTGCGCGCCGCCGGCGGCGATCGCGATCCTTTCCAAGTGCGTTATTGGGGTGTCGGAAACGAATCCTGGGGCTGCGGCGGGGATTTCACTCCCACCGAATATGCGCAGGAATTCCGCCGCTTCGCCGCGTGGGTTCCGCGCTATGGGATGCAAGACGTCTCGCTGATCGCTTCCGGGCCCAACTCAGACGACTGGAGTTGGACGCGCGGTTTTCTCCAAGGATTGCTCGAAAAAGGCCCGCGGCAGTTGCGCTCCGTCTGGGGATTGTCGCTGCATTACTATTCCTGGAATCTCAGTCGCGGTAAAACTCAGGATTGGGTCCAGGGCAAAGGCGACGCCGTAAACTTCGACGCCGTGGATTGGTACGAATTGATGCGCGAAGGCGATCGCATGGAATCCCTCATCACCGGGCACTGGCAAATCATGCAGGAGTTCGATCCGCAACATCACATCAAGCTCGTCGTGGATGAATGGGGTCCATGGTACAAGCCCGGCAGCGAAGTTTCACCCACGGATATTCTCGGACAGATGATCACCCTGCGAGACGGAGTGATGAGCGGCGCGACTCTGGACATTTTCAATCGCCATCCCGAAAAAGTAACCATGGCCGCCTGCGCGCAGCTCATCAACTGTCTGAATTGTTTGTTTCTCGCGCACGGCGATCATTTCGCGCTCACGCCTGTGTATCATGTATTTCAGATGTACTCGGCGCATCAAGGAGCACAAGCCGTACGCGCGATTTTCTCCAGTCCTTCCGTGAACTACGATCGCGACGGGAAGCCCGCATCCTTCTGGGGCCTGCAGGGTTCCGCGTCGGTGAAGGACAAGGACTTGACCATCACTGTTGTGAACCCCGACGTCACTGAACCGCGCGAAGCCGAAATCGTTCTTCGTCCGGCCGAAATAAAGTCCGGCACCGTCACCGTCCTCACGGATAACGACATTCACGCGCACAACACATTCGAGAATCCAGAAGCCGTCCGCCCGCGTTCCGAAGACCTGGCCGCGACCGGATCAGCCATCCGGCACACTTTTCCGCCGGCTTCCGTAACCTTAATACAGGCGAAATTGGCGTGAGTTGCGCGCGCCTGTCCCCTGCGGAAATGGACACCCGAAAGCATTCCAGCTTGACCATGGCATGCTTAAATAGGGTAGTATTTATAGGCAAGTAAGCGTTTTCTCGGGTTTTCTATCGGCATCGTGACGAGGGCATGGCTCATGAAATTGCAGCGCTTAAGAGAGCAAGTTCTGGAGGCGAACCTGGAGCTGGTCCGCCGCGGCCTGGTCCTCTACACCTTCGGCAATGCCAGTGGAATTTCGCGCGCCGACGGTCTTGTGGTCATCAAACCGAGCGGCGTTCCCTACGACGAACTGAAGCCCGAGCACATGGTTATCACCGACTTGGAGGGCAAGGTTGTCGAAGGTGATCTCCGCCCTTCCTCGGATCTTCCCACTCACATCCTCATCTACCGGGAATTCGCTACCGTCGGCGGTGTCGCGCATACCCATTCCGAATTCGCGGTGTCTTGGGCGCAAGCCGGCCGGCCGATTCCTTGTCTCGGAACTACTCACGCCGACACATTTCACGGCACGGTCCCGGTCACGGCGGACCTCACTCCGGACGAAACCGAAAAAGACTACGAGAAAAATACCGGCGTCGCGATCGTGCGCGCCTTCGCGCATGGGAACCCAGACAGCATTCCCGGTGTCTTAGTGAAAAGCCACGGTCCATTCACTTGGGGCGCCGATCCGGCAACCGCCGCGCACAATTCTGCGATTCTGGAAGCGGTCGCGCGCATGGCCTATTACAGCACCACGATAAATCCCGCGGTCGAGCCGATTTCGCCGTGGCTGCACGATAAGCACTTTTTACGCAAGCACGGCAGCGCCAAATACTATGGTCAGCCGGTAAAAAAGTAATTTTTCTGTAAAGTCTTGGCGGACCAACGTCCGTCCCGTTCGAAATCGTCGCTCCTGCTAATCGCGGAATGAAGGGACCCATGGAAAAATCGAAAATCACGTTAGGGCTGATTGTGGGAAATCGCGGCTTTTTCCCCGGCCACCTCGCCGAACTCGGCAGGGCAGAGATGGTGAAGGTGCTGCAGGAGTCCGGCGTGGACGTGGTCGTGCTGGACGTGAAGCTGAGTAACTACGGAGCGATTGAAACCTACGAAGAGGCCATGCGCTGCGCAGAACTTTTCCGCGCGAATAGCGATCGCATCCACGGTGTAGTGGTCACGCTGCCGAATTTCGGCGACGAACGCGCCATCTCCGATACCCTGCGCCTTTCGCGGCTGAAAGTTCCGGTGCTGGTGCAAGCCACGCCCGATACGCCGTCGAAAATGACCATTGCCCACCGCCGCGACAGTTTCTGCGGGAAGATGTCCGCTTGCAACAATCTGCGCCAGTATGGCATCCCGTATTCGTTAACCACTTCTCACACCGTCAGTCCGTCCTCGGAAGAATTCAAGAAAGACCTCGCATGGTTCACCGGCGTTTGCCGTGTGTATCGCGGCTTTCAGAATTTGCGCATCGGCAGCATCGGGGCGCGCCCCGCGGCGTTCAATACCGTTCGCTACAGCGAAAAGTTACTCGAAGCCGCCGGAATCTCGGTCGAGACGCTGGATCTTTCCGAAGTTATCGGCCGCATCGAGCGCATGAAGGACAACGACGACGCGGCGCAGGCCAAGCTGAAGGCCATTCACAAATACGTCACGACCAGCGGTGTGCCCCCGGCCGCGCTGCTTAAAATGGCGAAGCTTGGCGCCGTCATTGACCAATGGATGAAGGCCACGCACGTCACCATCAGCGCCGTGCAGTGCTGGACCTCGATCGAAGAAAATCTCGGCGTGGTGCCGTGCACGGTGATGAGCATGATGAGCAACGAATTGCTGCCCAGCGCCTGCGAAGTGGACATTTGCGGCACGCTAAGCATGTACGCGCTCGCGCTTGCTTCCGAAACGCCCAGCGCACTGCTCGATTGGAACAACAACTACGGCGAAAACCCAGACAAGGCTGTCTGTTTCCACTGCAGCAATCTGCCCAAGCATTTCTTCAAAGAAGTCCGCATGGACTACCAGCAAATTATCGCCGGCACGGTGGGGAAAGATAACACCTTCGGGACTTGCGTCGGCCAAGTGAAGGCCGCACCGATGAGTTTCGCGCGCTTTTCCACCGACGATGAGAACGGCGTGATCCGCGGATATGTGGGCGAAGGAAGATTCACCGATGATCCGCTGGAAACGTTCGGTGGCGCCGGAGTCGTCGAGATTCCGCACATGCAGAAGCTGCTGCGCTACATTTGCGAAAATGGTTTCGAGCATCACGTTGCCGCAAACCTTGCGACTGTCGCTGGGATCGTCCACGAAGTAGCAACAAACTACATGGGCTGGGAAACGTACTGGCACGGGCGCTGAAGCTCATCGCAAGCTCTCGCGAAACGCAGTCGCACAGCTATCAATCTTAAAAACTGCGACACCGCTAATAGATGGTAGCGGCGCTGCTTGTGAATCGCGCCGCGGCGCGAATCATCCTTCGATCCCGCAGCGCGGGAGCGAAGGGCTGCGCCTCAGCCTGCCGGAGCGTTAGCAGGAAACCCTCTCGATTCCTTGGCCTTCCTGTCACCCATAAGGAATATCTATCGGGTCCATCCACGGTACCGCTGCCATGAAATATCTATCCGATGCATCAACTTTGTGAGTTGTACTGTATGGCCCCGCATGAGTTAGTTATGTACTATGCGGCCTTCGCGTTCCAAGCCGGAAGTGGACCACGATGCTTGCGGCGTAGGTTTCATCGCGCAACTGGGGAGCAGCGGCTCGCGAGACGTCGTTGAGCGCGCCCTTACCGCGCTGGAGCGCCTTTGTCATCGCGGCGGCGTTGACGCCGATGGACTGAGTGGTGACGGCGCGGGCATCCTCACCCCGATTCCCAAGGATTTCATCCGTAAGCGCGCCCGTGAAATAAATATCGAGTTGCCGGAAGTGTTCGGCATGGGCATGGCGTTCATCCCGCCAGGCCAGGAAACTGCAGCGCGCGCCTCCGTGGAATCCGCCGCCGCGGACCTGGGATTGCGTTGCCTCGGCTGGCGTGAAGTGCCCACCTATCCCTCTCTGCTCGGCCCTTGCGCGCTCGCCACCCTGCCTCTGATCCGCCAATGTTTTTTCACCACCGAGGATTCCTCCGCCGATCTCGAGCGCCAGCTTTTCCTGATGCGCAAACGCGTTGAATCTGGCGCGACCTCCGGCATTTACTTCTGTTCGCTCTCATCGCAATCGCTGGTGTACAAAGGGTTGCTCACTCCGTTGCAACTAGCCGCTTTCTACGCCGATCTTGCCTGTCCGGATTTTATTGCGCCCTTCGCTATTTTTCACCAGCGTTATTCCACCAACACCAGCCCCTCCTGGCAACTAGCGCAGCCTTTCCGATTTGTCGCGCACAACGGTGAAATCAATACGATCAGCGCCAATCGCCGTTGGACGCGCGCGCGTGAAGGCGCGCTGCAGCAGGAATTCGCAGCGCACGATTGGTTTCACGTTCTGGAAGAGGGCGTCAGCGATTCCGCCAGTTTCGACAACGCGCTCGAAGTTCGTTTGCGCCAAGGCTCCAGCGTGGCCGCCGCGATGCTGCGCATGGTCCCGCCCGCGTGGGAAAGCGATCCCCAAACGGGTCCGAAGCTGCGCCGGTTTCTGCAAAAGGCAACGCGTGAACAGGAACCTTGGGACGGCCCGGCCGCGCTGGTCTTTAGCGACGGCCGCATGGTTGGCGCGAAACTCGACCGCAACGGGCTTCGTCCCATGCGCTATACGATCACTTCCGATGGCTTGCTTGTGGTCGGCTCCGAAGTGGGCATCGCGGATCTCCGCGGCAAAAAAATTGCCGAACGCAATCGCCTAGGTCCCGGCGAGATTTTTCTGGTGGATTCGATCGCAGGCGCGATTTTCCGCGGCAACAACGAAGTGTCCGAATTGCTCGGCGCCGAACCCACTCGCGCCGGTAGTCGTGAGCGAGATTCGCAAGCCCGCATCGCGCGACTCGAAAGCGCTGCGACGGAACCATATGAATCTGGGGTTGAGCCGCAACGACTCGCGGCGGCGATGGGTTGGACCGATGACCAATTCCGCCTTCTGTTCCAACCGCTCGGCCGGGAAGGGAAGGAAGCAGTCTGGAGCATGGGCGACGACGCTCCTCCCGCATTCCTTTCTTCGGTCAAGCGTCCGCTGTGGGATTACTGCAAGCAGCGCTTCGCGCAAGTAACCAATCCGCCGATTGATCCACTGCGCGAAGTTCACGTCATGTCTCTCGACGTGTATTTGGACCCCAACATCGTGGCGGGCTCGCCGATACTCGACGCAGGTCATCTGGCAGCTTTGGAAAACCGGCTGGGCAGTCCGCTGCGGCGCATTGATTTCACATTTGATGTGGCGGGCGGAGTAGAAGCGGCGCGCGCGGCACTGCAACGTGTGCGCCAGGATATCTCCGCCGCGGTCACTGTGGCGGCCACCGAGAAACCCGCGATGATTGTTCTCAGCGATCGCGCGGCTATCGAGCAGCGCGCCGCGCTTCCCGCATTGCTCGCTGTTTCCGCCGCGTGGAAGGAAATGGTTCGGGCAGGCGCGCACGATGTGCCGCTCATAGTTGAGTCCGGCCAAGTGATCGAAACTCATCACATCGCCCTGCTGATCGCTGTCGGCGCGAGTGCCGTATTTCCCTATCTCGCCATGCAGCTTTCGGAGAGTCTGAAGCCGGGTGGCGCCGTAAGCTATCGCGTCGCGGTCGAAGCCGGTCTGCGCAAGGTTCTCGCGCGCATGGGAATTTCCACGGTCGCGAGCTATCGCAACAGCCATCTGTTCGAAACGATAGGCCTGGATGAAGAAATTTGTGATGAATTTTTCGAAGATGCCTCCACGAGCCTAGGCGGCAGAAGCCTCGACGACATTCTCGAGACCAGCATCTTTTCGCATCAGCGTGCGTTTGCCGCAAGTGACTCTCCGCTGCAGGATTCCGGGCTCTATCGTTTCCGCCACGCTGGAGAAAAGCATTCCACATCGCCCGAACTCGTGCGCCGCATGCACACGTACTTGAAGTCTCCGACGCCGGAAAACTATTCAGCTTATTCCGCGCTGGTCGATAGCCGTGGCGCGGTCTCGGTTCGCGACCAGCTGGAATTCGCTCCAGGCGCCCGCATCCCGCTCGACGAAGTCGAACCCGAAAGCGCGATTCTCGCTCGTTTTTGCGCGCAGGCCATGTCTTTGGGCGCGCTCAGCCCGGAAGCGCATCGCACGCTGGCCATCGCCATGAACCGCCTGGGCGCGCGCAGCAATACCGGAGAAGGCGGTGAAGATCCCAGTATCTACCGGTTTGAGCCTGAAGCCGCCAATCGCGTGAAGCAGGTCGCGTCCGCGCGGTTCGGTGTCACCGCGGAATATCTCGCGCGCGCCGACGAGCTCGAAATCAAAATGGCGCAAGGCTCGAAGCCCGGCGAAGGTGGCCAGCTCCCAGCCATGAAGGTGAATTCCTACATCGCGCGTCTGCGTCACGCGGTTCCGGGCATGTCGCTGATTTCTCCGCCGCCGCATCACGATATTTACAGCATCGAAGATCTGGCGCAACTGATTTATGACCTGCGCTCCGTAAATCCGGTGGCGCGTATCGGCGTGAAGCTCGTCTCCGGCGCAGGCGTGGGGATCATCGCCGCAGGTGTGGCAAAGGCCGGAGCAGATGTAATCACCATCGCCGGATTCGACGGAGGCACCGGCGCGTCGCCGCTCACTTCGATCAAGAATACGGGCCTACCCTGGGAAATCGGCCTCCGCGCCGCGCATTCCGCGCTTGTGCGCTCGGGTTTCCGCGAAAGAGTGCGCCTGCGCGTCGACGGCGGTTTTAAATTCGGACGCGACGTGGTGATGGCTGCGCTTCTAGGCGCCGACGAATTTGGTTTTGGTACGGCTACTCTGGTCGCGATAGGCTGCGTCATGGCGCGGCAATGCCACCTGAACACTTGTCCGGTCGGCATCGCCACTCAGGACGAAAAGTTGCGCGCCAGGTTTACTGGTAACCCGGAAATGGTGATGGCCTATTTCCGCGGCGTGGCCGGAGAAGTACGCGAGCGCATGGCGGCGTTGGGAATTCGTTCGCTCGCCGAAATCGTCGGCTCGGTAGAAAGATTGCGCCCGCGCAACCAAGCGGCGGCGCACTCGATTGCCGCATTGCTTCAGCCCGCTAGCATCGCATCGCAGCAATCCGCGACAGACCTGCCGCTCGAAATCCATCTGCCCGAAACCGCCAAGGATATCCGTCGCAAATTGCTGCGCGGCGTGGACGGCCTGAAATCTTTTCCATTCGTCCACCACTCGCTTTCCATTTCGAATTCCGACCGCAGCGTCGGCGCGCATCTCAGCGGCCACATTCTGCGCCGCACGAATTTCGATGGCCTGGCGGCAGGGAAGAGCATTCGCTGCGAATTTCGCGGTTCCGCCGGACAAAGCTTCGGTGCATTTCTGGTTCCCGGCATTCGTTTCCGGCTCGTGGGCGACGCCAACGACTATGTCGGCAAAGGCCTCAGCGGCGGCACGATCGCTATCACCGCCGGCGCTGCGGCATCGAAGCGCGGCGACGTCCTCGCCGGTAACACGGTGCTCTACGGCGCCACCAGTGGAAAACTTTTCATCGCCGGACGTGTCGGCGAACGCTTCGCCGTGCGCAATAGCGGCGCGCTCGCCATCATCGAAGGCGCCGGCCAGCATGGCTGCGAGTATATGACCGCGGGCATCGCCGTAATTCTGGGCCCTGCGGGAATGAATCTGGGCTCCGGCATGACCGGCGGTCTCACCTACATCCTCCGCGACGCGCTCACCGGCGACAATTGTAATCACGAATTCGTGCGCTGCGCCGAAATCGGCGACGGAGTTGGCGATCAAGAGGAAGGTTGGTTGCGCACGCTGCTACAGGAACATTTCCGGCTCACGGGCAGCCAGCGCGCACGCCGTCTGCTGACATCTACTCACTTGCTGCCGCTCGTGCGTCTCGAGCCAGTGCATTTGCCGTGTTCGATCGCCGATACCTGGGCGCCCTTCCTCACGCGCCGCGCGATCCGAGACGATTCAGAGGTCTCCGACGCAGTCGGTGCGCTGCCGTTGCAAAGCGAAAACATGCGCCAGACCAGCGATTCGGCCTGCTGAATCAATTCGCGCGCGCAAAAATCGCTTGACGCTCCCCGCGTCTGTCGCATACTTCACCGAAATACTTCGCAGTGGTGGGATGCCACATCGAGTGATGCACGGCGAAGAGGAGGCAAGCGCGATGCTCCCCAGCGATTCCCCAAGAGCTTACCGGGTAGGCGTGGCCGGCCCGGTGGGTTCCGGCAAGACGGCGCTCGTGGATCAACTCACGCGCCAGCTGTGGCCGCGCACCAATCTCGCGGTAGTGACCAACGACATTTACACCAAAGAGGATGCCGAATTTCTGGTGCGCCAGGGCGTGCTACCCGCCGAGCGCATTCGCGGTGTGGAAACCGGCGCCTGCCCGCACGCGGCGATTCGCGAAGACGCATCCATGAATTTGCAGGCCATCGCGGAGCTGGAAGACGCTCTGCCAGGCCTCGAGCTGATTTTCGTCGAAAGTGGCGGCGACAACCTTGCCGCCGCGTTCAGCCCGGAACTCGTGGACATCTGGATCTACGTGATTGATGTCGCCGAAGGAGACAAGATTCCGCGGAAAGGCGGCCCCGGTATCATGCGATCCGATCTGCTGGTGATCAACAAGATTGATTTGGCTCCCTACGTTGGCGCCTCCCTCGAAGTGATGGACCGCGATTCGCGTCGCATGCGCGGCGAACGGCCGTTCATTTTTACGAATTTGCGTGCCGGAGTGGGGCTTGATCGCGTCGTGACCTGGTTGGAGGAAAAGTTGCAGTACCCGGACGCCGCGCGCCGCGAACTGATTGACGCGCACGCTCCCTACGCGGCCCATCGTCACGAACACAGCCACACTCACGATCACGGCCACCCCGACGAGCATAATCACGAACACAGCCATGAGCATGGTCACGCACATGAAGAAGCACGCGGCGGTGCGCGCGGCGCGGGAAATGATTAAAGACGCAGCCATGCCCGCGTGCCATCTCGCGCGGCGCGAGGAATCGTGAACATGGAACGCACTCCTGCGAACCACGCCGTCACGCTGGCCGGCAATCTCGCCGACCTACAACTGCTCCACTTGGCCGACAGCGCTCTGCCCATCGGCGCGCTGGCGCATTCGTTCGGTCTGGAATCGCTCACGGCTTGCGAGCTGCTTACGACGCGCGACCTGCCGGATTTTCTGCGGGCATATCTCGAAGAATGCGGGATGATGGAAGCCGTTTTCTGCCGCGCAGCGTTTCGATTGCCCGCCACGGTTGCTTCGGAAAATGAGTTCGCGATACGTTGGTTCGCTCTCAACAATTTATTAAGCGCGCGCAAGCCAGGACGCGAAAGCCGTGCGGGCAGTGGGTCGCTCGGCGGAAACTTCCTGCAAGTCGCGCTGAATCTCACTGATCATCCGCTCGCGCGCACAGCTCTGCATGCTTCGAAGCACGCATCCAGCCTGATGCATCACAGCACGGCATTTGGCCTCACATGCAGCCTGCTCGGCTTGACCGAAGAGCGCGTAATTCTCGTCTATCTCCATCAGTCAATTGCGAGCCTGCTTTCGTCCTGCCAGCGCTTATTGCCGCTGGGTCAGTCTGAAGCCGCAAAGCTTTTGTGGAATTTGAAGCCGGCGATAATTGAAACAGCCAACCGCAGCGCAACGTGTGCGCTCGATGACGCCTGGTGCTTCATGCCCTTGCTCGATTGGGGCGCGATGGAACATCCCGCGCTCAGTACGCGACTCTTTATCAGTTGAATTCTTTTGCGTTGATGGTGCTCGCAAACACAATGGCCTCCGTCGCAGAAAATCCGCGTGGAATCGCCCCCGTTCTTAGCGAGCCGTCGCGGCTGCGCGCAACCCTGACTCTTGATTTCGCGCGCGATGAATTCACAGGAAACACCGTGCTCGCGGCCAGCCGACAGGAGCCTCCCCTGAAAGTCGTCCGCGCTTTCACATTAGACGACGGCGCCACCCTCGCGCATCTGCACAATGTTTCCGGCGGATTGCTCGGCGGCGACCAGCTCGCCCTGAAAGTAAATGTCGGCCCCGGCGCCCAAGTGCAATTAACCACCACTGGCGCCACGCGTATCTACCGGCCCCGCGGCCAAGCGCCGCCTACGACGCAAGTCAACGAATTCACAGTGAACGAAGGCGCACTGCTTGAATACGTCCCGGACGCGATCATCCCGTTCGCCCGCGCTCGCTTCTCGCAGACAACCACGATTCACCTGACGCAGGGCTCCGGACTGTTCTGGTGGGAAATTCTAGCGCCGGGACGCGAAGCGCGCGACGAAACATTCGCGTATGACTGCGTGGAAATGAAAACAGACATAAGTGCGCTCGGCGTACCCATCGCCTGCGAACGCGCACGCATCGAGCCGCGCAAGCGCTCCACGCAAACTTTCGGCCGCCTCGGGCCGTATCGCACCTGGGCGACTTTCTGCATTGCGAGGGTGGGTCAAATCTGCTCAGATTGGCTCGCGCTAGAACAGGAAATGCGCGCACAGGCTTCGCAACTCACAAAGCATGGCGAAACATTGTGGAGCGTCAGCACGCTTCCCGCGCACGGCCTGATGGTGCGTTGCGTTGCCGTTCACGGGCGCCACGTCCTGCCCGGACTGCAAACTCTGTGGCAAACGGCGAAGCGGCGATTGTATGGCTGCGACGCCGTGCCGCCCAGAAAAGTGAACTGACGGTGGGGGCACGTGATCAGCGCCAAGAAAATCGCAGGTCGATTCAATCGGGGGCGAAGCCGTGCATCTAACCCCGCGTGAACAGGAAAAATTGCTGATCGTGGTCGCCGCCGACGTCGCCCGCCGCAGGCAGGCGCGCGGCCTGAAGCTGAATTATGTTGAAGCCATGGCGATTCTTTCCGCCGAGGTCATGGAAGCCGCGCGTGACGGTAAGAGCGTCGCCGACATAATGAGCTTCGGCGCGGCCATTCTGAAACGAGACGACGTAATGGAAGGCGTCGCCGAAATGATCCACGAAGTCCAAGTGGAGGCCACCTTTCCCGACGGCACCAAGCTCGTCACCATTCACGATCCCATTCACTAACGGCCACCGCAGCCGGGAGCTCGCACATGAAACCGGGCGAATATTTCCTGAACCAAGCCGCCGGAGCGATCGAAGCAAACACCGGGCGTGCCACGATTCGCGTCCTCGTGCGCAATGCCGGCGATCGCCCAGTCCAGGTGGGCAGCCACTATCATTTTTTCGAAACGAACCGCGAGCTCGAGTTCGATCGCGACGCCGCCTACGGCATGCGCTTAAATATTCCCGCGGGCACCGCCGTGCGCTTCGAACCGGGCGAGGAAAAAGAAATCGAGCTGACGCCGTTCGGCGGCCGTCGCGTGGTGCAAGGCTGTAACGGCCTCGTAGAAGGCCCGCTCGATGCCGCAGGCGCGCGGGAAACCGCTCTCACACGCGCACAAAGAGCTGGATTCCGGACAAGCCGACCGAGGCCCACCCGATGAGCCTGAAGATCCCCCTCCGCACCTATGCCGAACTCTACGGCCCGACAACCGGCGACCGCATTCGCCTAGCGGACACGGAACTAATAATCGAGATTGAAAACGATTTCACGCACTACGGCGACGAGATCGCCTTCGGCGGTGGCAAAGTAATTCGAGACGGCATGGGCCAAAGCGCGAGCGCAATCAGAGAACGCGAGCACGGGGCGCTCGATCTCGTGATCACCAACGCGGTGATTCTCGATCACTGGGGCATCGTCAAAGCGGACGTCGGCGTGAAAAACGGCCGCATCGTGAAAGCCGGCAAAGCCGGAAATCCGGACACGATGAACGGCGTTGATCCCGATCTCGTCGTCGGTGCCTCAACCGAGGTGATCGCCGGTGAAAATCTGATCCTCACCGCCGGCGGCGTGGATAGCCACATCCACTTCATCTCACCACAGCAAATTTACGAAGCTCTTTCGAACGGCGTCACCACGATGATCGGCGGCGGGACCGGGCCAGCCACCGGCACAGCCGCGACCACTTGCACGCCCGGCGCATGGAATCTCGCCCGCATGTTGCAAGCCGCCGAAGCGTGGCCCATGAATTTCGGGTTCCTCGGGAAGGGAAATAGCGCCACCGGCGCTCCGCTCGTCGAGCAGATCGAAGCCGGCGCCTGCGGCCTGAAACTGCACGAAGATTGGGGCACCACGCCCGCCGCAATAGACGCCTGCTTGAAAGTCGCCGACGAGTACGATGTCCAGGCCGCCATCCATACCGATACGATCAACGAAGCCGGATTCCTGGAAGCCACCGTCGCAGCGATTGCAGGACGCGCCATCCACACCTATCACACCGAAGGCGCCGGCGGCGGCCACGCGCCGGACATCATCCGCATCGCGTCGTTTCCGAATGTCCTGCCATCCTCGACCAATCCCACGCGCCCGTACACGGTCAACACGATCGCCGAGCATCTGGACATGCTGATGGTGTGCCATCACCTGAATCCGCAGGTTCCCGAGGATGTTGCCTTCGCCGAAAGCCGAATTCGCCCGGAAACGATCGCCGCGGAAGATATTCTGCACGACCTTGGCATCATCAGCATGATCTCCAGCGATTCACAGGCAATGGGCCGCGTCGGTGAAGTAGTCACTCGCACGTGGCAGACCGCGCACAAAATGAAAGTGCAACGCGGCGCGCTGCCCGGCGATGCGAACGGCAACGACAATTCGCGCGCCAAACGATACGTAGCGAAATACACCATCAATCCCGCTATCACCCACGGTATGGCTGCGGAAATTGGCTCCATCGAACCGGGAAAACTCGCGGACCTGGTCCTCTGGAAGCCCGCATTCTTCGGCGTAAAACCGGAAATGATCGTGAAAGGCGGATTCATCGCCTGGAGCGCCATGGGCGATCCCAACGCCTCCATTCCCACGCCGCAACCGGTGCTCTATCGCCCGATGTTTGGCAGCTTCGGCGCGGCAATCGCGCCCACCAGCATCACGTTTTTATCGGAAGCGTCCCTGAATGCAGGCATTCCGCAACGGCTAGGCCTGAAAAAGCTAATCGCTCCCGTCAGGAATTGCCGCCGTATCGGCAAGAAAGATATGATTCACAACAGCGCCACGCCCAACATAGAAGTGGATCCGGAAACCTACGAAGTGCGCGTGGACGGCACGTTAATAACCTGCGAACCCGCCCGCGTGCTGCCCTTGGCCCAGCGCTATTTTCTCTTTTAACCGCAATACCGCCGCGACCCTCGCAGCCGCCCGAATACTTCAGTCGCAGTCCTGCATTTCTAGCCCATTTCGAACTCCACGCAGCCTGGCTGGAGGGCCCGGAATTACTCTGCCAGCTACTGTATTGACCCGTTAGCGTTAACCTTTTAGCACACGGCCCGGATATTCAGGTTGAGCGCACCCCTGATGCCAATTAGGTTAACACTAGGCGTTGTACCCGTAACTGGAATGCAACTACAAATCTAGGATTTAGGCGGTCCTATGGCAGTCTTGGGGGAATTGACGGCGTCACGTGTGCGCCGCAGTTCGAACGTTGTCTCACGCGTCGTTGCGGACGAGGCGATTGTGGTTCCTATTCGTCGCGGTGCGGCCGACCTCGACTCGATTTACACCTTCAATGAATCCGGCACGAAGCTCTGGTCCCTGATCGAAAAAGGCCTGGACGCCGCCGCATTGGCTTCCTATCTCCAATCAGAATATGGGCTTACAGAGGCCAGGGCCTTCTCCGACGCGGAAGCTTTTGTAAGAGACCTTACTCAGGAGGGTTTGGTCGAGCCTGCTTAACCGCGGGCATCACCCCGGCTTAGGCGGTCGGGCACTTGGGAATGAACGAGACAACCTACTCCGCATTCAGCATGGGCGTGCACCAGCGCACGTCTGGTAAGCGCGTTCCGATGGAAGTCTCCATCGAAGTCACGCGCCGATGTCCATTAGAATGCCTGCACTGCTACAACAATCTTCCCATGGCGGATCGCGCCGCCCGCAATCGCGAGCTGTCCCTCGAAGAATATCGCCGCCTGCTAGATCAAATCGCCGATGCCGGCTGCTTCTGGATTCTCTTCACCGGGGGCGAAATTTTCGCGCGCGCGGACTTCCTGGACATCTATTCTTACGCCAAATCCAAAGGCTTCCTGATCACCCTTTTCACCAACGGGACAATGATCACCGAACGCATCGCGGATTTTCTCGCGGAATACCGGCCCTTCGCGATTGAGATCACCCTCTACGGCGCCACCCGCGCAACCTACGACGCGCTCACACAGATCCCCGGCTCCTACGATCGTTGCATCCGCGGCATCCATCTGCTTCTCGAACGCAAACTGCCACTAAAGCTGAAGACGGTGCCGACGACGATCAATCGCCACGAAGTGTACGAAATGCAACGCATGGCGCAGCAGGATTTCGGCGTCGATTTCAAATTCGATCCGCTGGTGAATCCGCGCATTGATTGCTCGCAGAGTCCAGTGGAAGTGCGCCTCACTCCAGAAGATGCCGTGGCGCTGGATTTGCACGACGCTCGCCGTCGCTCCGAAGCTCTAAAACTGATCGAACGCGATATGGCGTTGCCCGCTGATGCCTTTCAGTCAGAAAACGTTTACGTCTGCGGCGGCGGCTTGACCTCCTGCGCCATCGATCCCTACGGACAAATTAGCATCTGCGTGCTTTCGCACCAGGAAAGTTACGACTGGCGCTCCGGCAGCTTCAACGCCGGCTGGGAGAATTTCCTGGGCCGCGTGCGCGCAAAGAAAAAGACGCGCCAAACTAAATGCGACACCTGCCGCATCAAGACCCTCTGCGGCATGTGCGCCGCGAATGGCGAGCTCGAAAAAGGTGATGCCGAATCTCCCGTGGATTTCCTGTGCGAAGTGGCTCACCTGCGCGCCATGTCCCTCGGCGTGGAAATTCCGGCGCACGGCGATTGCGAATGCTGCGCCGGTGGAACCGCGCACAACAGATTAGTGAGCTCGGCTGAACGCATTAAGAAGGGCGAAGTGGACGTGGGTTCCTGGCAGCCCATGCTGCCGCCCGCGACGCTGCCGATTTTGCAACAAATCTCCGGCTGCGGCAGCGGCTGCGGTTCTTGCGGAGCCCACGCATGAGCGTCGAAGCGCCCAGGCCCGATCAGATTCAGAGCCAGAATCTAAATTCTACGGCCGGCACGAAGCCGTATGAGGCTCCGAAAATCGTACGTGTTAGTTTGCGCCCGGATGAAGCCGTCCTGGGCCATTGCAAGACTCCGTCATCCGCCGGTCCGGCATCTCCTGGCTGCGGCATCGCTCTCGGCGGTTGCATGTCCTTCGGTTCCTGATATGAGAACTTTGAATCTACTTACGCGAGCAAGACAACTGCGCACCACCGGCCCGTCGGCAAGAATCGCCGCGCGCATCGGCGGCATCTCGCTCGGCGCAACGTCGGTCCCGCGAGGTCCGTCGCTGCTGGCGGACACGCAGCTGAAGGATTTTGTCATTGCGGACCCGATCTGCGACCTGGAGTTCGATGTGGCATTCGGCGGCCGCTTCGACTCCGCGCCCGGAGAACTGGTTTTCGATTCCCGCGGGCTCTGGAAGCTGTTCCGCAATTCGGAAGGCTTCTGCTTCCGCTTGACCACGAACTTCATCGGCACGCTGCCGTACAAACAGGCCACTGTCGCTCTCGATTTCAAATCCGGCCGCATTGAAATATCGCGCGAATATTTCGCGCAAGCCGACGCCGTAAATCCGCTGGAATATCCACTGGATGAGCTTCTCTGGATTCATCGTCTCTCGATGGGCGAAGGCGTCGAAGTCCACGGTTGCGGCGTGATCGCTCCCGATGGCCGCGGCCTGCTGCTCACAGGCCACTCCGGCGCAGGCAAGAGCACTTCCTCGCGTCTCTGGTCGCGGCGCGAAGGCGTCCGCGTCCTAAGCGATGACCGCATCATCCTGCGCCGCGAACACGGCCGCATATGGATGTACGGAACACCCTGGCACGGTGACGCGGGAATCGCTGAAGCCGATCGCGCGCCACTCGATGGAATTTATGTACTAGCGCACGGTGACCAGAATGCCATCAGGCCACTCAGCCGCACCACAGCGTCCGCGGAACTTTTCGCGCGTAGCTTCGTGCCGCATCACTCGACCGATGCGATCACTTTCATTCTGGAATTTTTCAGCAAGGTTACAGATTGCGTGCCCTGCTCCGAATTTTCGTTCGTTCCGGATTCTACGGCCGTGGAGGCCCTGCTCAGTGAAGACATCGGCAAAATTATTGCGGCGTGATACGTCGCAATTCGCCATGCTCTGCCAGGCCGCCCTCCAGCGCGGCTTGCAAGTGCGTTTTCTCGCGCACGGCCAGAGCATGCAGCCGAACGTCTTAAATGGCGACGCCGTCGTCGCCGAGCCGGTCGCCGCGCAAGAGCTGCGCCGTGGAGATATCGCGCTAACGCTCGGCCAGCACGGCGTTTTGCTCCACCGTGTCATCCGCCGCGATCCCGCTACAAACAGAATCGTCACCCGCGGCGACGCTGGCCAGCAGGAAGACACTCCCGCAGAACTCGTTCTCGGCAGAGCGGTCTGCCTCGAACGCGACGGCAAACGAATTTCGCTGCAGACGCCCGGCACAAAGTTGTTGCACGCGCTCCGCCGGCAATGCCGCCGCGTCATCCAGGCCGGCGCAAGCCGTTCTCCTCGATTGCGCGCCATCTTAGCGCCGTTGCTTTGCGCTCTGTTTGCACTGTGCCTGTATGCGTCGCCCGCAGCCGCGCAATTTACCATCACCGATAGCGTCGCACCCGCTAACGTCGCCCCCGGGGGCACCGTCATTTACACGCAAGTGCTCACCTATACCGGCGCCGCCAACTTCACGCCTTCCGCCGCTAATCCGGTAATGACAACGCAGGCGATCCCCGCAGGCTTGGCTTTTTCCACGTACGGAGTGGCTGGCACGGCCAATACACACTGGACCTGCGCATCGGCGGCCGGCACGCTCACGTGTACGGACCAGAGCGGCGCAACGGTCTATCGCACCGGCAACACCACGACGTTCACGATCACCATGACCGTCGGCACCGGCACGGCGAGTGGCAACATCACGGATTCCGTTACCGCCACCCCAGGCGGCTCGAACGCCACCGCAACCATCACGGTCGGAACTCCAGCCCTCTCCGTCACCGGCACAGCAGCCCCGAATCCCGTCGCGACGGGCGCGCAAATTACTTACACCGAGACCGTAACGAACAACAGCACCACCACAGCAGCCGTCGGCGCCACGCTCACGCAATCCACACCGCCGAATACAACTTTCGTCTCCGCCACTCCGCCCGGCACATGGACGTGCGGCACGACCCCCGCAGCCGGCGGCACCGGATCAATCGTTTGCACGGCCACCGGCACCATGGCGGCGAATACGTCCGTAAACTTCACGATCATAGTCGCCGTGAATTCAGGTGCGCCCGGTGGAACCGCCATCACTAACACTCCGGTAACCGTCAGCGAAACGGGAACGAACCTGGGATCGCCAAACAACATCTCAATCTCCGACACAGTTCAAGGCGCCGATCTTTCCATGACGCAGGCTGCCTCACCGTCTGCGGTCGCGCCCGGCAGCACGATTACTTACACCGAGACCGTTACCAACAATGGCCCGAACGCCGCTACCGGTGCGGTTCTCTATCAACAGACGCCAACCAACACCACTTTCGCTTCCGTCACGCCCCCCACCGGATGGACCTGCACTTCACCCGCCGTAGGCGCCACCGGGCAGGTAATTTGCACGGCCGCAGCGAACTTGAATAGCGGCACGACCACCACTGCCTTTACCTATGTAGTCACGGTTGCCGCAGCCACCGCAGCCGGCACCACCATCGTGAATTCGGCGGACGTGACTTCGCAGACCACAGATCCCGTTTCCTCCAACAACACGACTTCCACATCCGTATTAGTTGAAATTACCGGCGACGCGGATCTCGCGGTTGCGATGGCCGCGACGCCCACACCCGTGTTCGAGTCGTCCGCGCTCACCTACACAATTCAAGTGACCAATCTTGGCCTCGCTTCTGCCGCAGGCGTGACTGTGGTGGATACGCTGCCCGCCACGCTCACCGCAGCGTCAGCCATTAGCTCGCAAGGAACATGCGGCGCCGTAACTGGCGGCACGATCACTTGCAATCTCGGCACGGTCGCATATCCCCTCGCGACGCCGATCACAATCACAGTCACCGGCACTACGCCGCCAACCGGCAGTCCACTGACGAACAAAGCCGTCGTCAGCACCACCAGCACGGACCCTGTCCCGGCGAATAACACCGTAACGATCGTTACCGTCGTGCAACCGCTCGTCTGCGCCATGCCCGGAAAAGACGGCGCTGGCGGAACGCTCAGCGGAGTCGTGAACGCATACTATCCGCCAGCAGTCGGAACTGTTGCTGCTGGCTCGAACTCGATTACATTAGGCGGCGCCGCTGCCGCTCCCGCCGCGCAGACCCCGATCGCCATCGGAGATTTGCTGCTCATCATTCAAATGCAAGGCGCGCAAATCAATTCGACGAACACCAGTTCGTACGGCGATGGCGTCGCCGGCGACCCCGCATCCGGCTCCACAAGCCTCGGCAGTTCAGGACAGTTTGAGTTTGTCACCGCCACAGCAGCGGTCCCCGTCACAGGCGGCACGCTGACGTTCACTGGAACCGGCTCTGGAGGCGGGCTGCTGAATTCCTATACCAGCGCAGCGGCCACAGCCACCCAAGGAATTCAGACGTATCAGGTAATTCGCGTCCCGCAGTACACCACCGCTACATTTAGCAGCACCCTCGCCGCGCTGCCTTGGAGCGGTGCAGTCGGCGGCGTGCTCGCGGTGGACGTTGCCTCGCAGCTTACTCTCGGCGGAACTGTGAGCCTCGACGGCCAAGGTTTCCGCGGCGGCGGCGGTCGAAACCTCGCCGGTGCTGCTGGCACGCTCGCAACCGACGTCGTCACCCTATCGACTCAAGCCACCAACGGTTCGAAAGGCGAAGGCATTGCCGGGACGCCGCACTACATCGCCCCTGCTCTCAGCACCATCACTCCCGCGACAACTGCGGTAAGCACGGGCCAAGCCGTTCTCGAAGGCCTGCCAAACGGAAGCTACGCTCGCGGCGCGCCGGGCAACGCAGGCGGCGGCTCCACCGACGCGAACCCCACTGCGAACAATCAGAACAGCGGCGGCGGCGCCGGCGGCAACGGTGGCAACGGCGGGACCGGGGGATTCGGCTGGCAGAGCGCCGGCATCGTTGGAGGGTTCGGCGGCGTGCCTTTCCCAGCCTCAACGAGCGCAATCATCATGGGCGGCGGTGGTGGCGCTGGAACCACAAACGATGGCTCCTACTGGAATCCCACCACAAACGCAGGTGGCGCGGATTGCGGTGCGAACTGCACAGGCATCTACAGCAGCGGAACTGCGGGCGGCGGGATCGTAATTATTCATACGGGTTCAGTTGCCGGCACCGGAACGATCTCCGCCAACGGGCAAACTGCGCTTGAGACCGAAAATGATGGCGGTGGCGGCGCCGGTGCAGGTGGCTCAATCTTGGTTTTCGCGAATAGCGGCTCGCTTTCTGGCCTCACAGCCAGCGCCGCAGGCGGCAACGGCGGAGTGACTTGGCCTGCGGATCCTCCAGGCACTCCTTTCCCAGGAAATCGTCATGGACCAGGAGGCGGCGGTGGCGGCGGCGTCATCCTGGAATCCGCAACGCCCGGACCTACGAACATCACCGGCGGCATTCCCGGATGGTCGACTCTCGCCAACGATTCCTACGGAGCCACGGCTGGGCAGCCTGGGTTCGTTAGCTCCGGATTATCAATCACCGAAACTCCCGGCACGCAATCGGGCGCCTATTGCGCTGGCGCGGATCTCGCGGTCACGAATGCCGGCACGCCCAGCGTCGTCGTGCCCGGGAACACAATCACTTACACTCAGACCGTGACCAATAACGGTCCGCAAGACGCCGTCAATGCCAAGTTCATCGAAGCGGTTCCCGGTAATACCACGTTCAACTCGTTGGCGATCGCTCCCGGCTGGTCCTGCACCACTCCAGCCGTCGGCGGCACCGGCAATATCAGCTGCACTGATCCAGACGTCGCGAACGCGGCAGTCGGTACCTTCACGCTCGTCGTTACCGTGGTCCCCGGAACCGTCAACGGCACGCAGATCTTGGACACCGCCTCGGTTTCCTCCGGCACCAACGATCCCAACCTTGCCAACAACACCGCCAGCGTCCTCACTATCGTAGGCTCGGCAACCAGCGCCAACGTCGTTGTCACGATGTCAGCCGCGCCCAATCCCGTGCTGGCAGGCAATCAAATCACCTACACTGTGACGGTGCACAATAACGGCCCGGCAGCCACCAGCAGCGTCACCTTGACCGACACGATACCCACTCACACCACCTTCGTTTCTCTTGCGCAGACTGGCACCACATGGGTTTGCCCCGCCCCTGGCGCCGCTGTCAGTTGCACCATCGCGTCGCTGCCCTCGGGAGCCACAACAACATTCACTCTAATCGTCACAGTCACGGCGGGCACCGCCTCTGGCACCGTCATCACCAATACCGCGAGCACCTCCACCGCAACGCCCGACCCGAATCCCGGGAGCAACAGCGCCACCACAAACGTCACCGTCGCTTCCGCAGGCCAATACGACCTCAGCGTCACCAGTTCCGCGTCGCCGAATCCCGTCACACCGGGCAACAACATCACCTTCCTGCTGAATTTCGCGAACAATGGCCCTAGCTCGGCCAGCAACGTTACCTATACCGACTCAGTTCCGGCCAACACTACTTTCGTTTCGCTCACTCTTCCCGCCGGTGCCACTTGTCCCACGCTTCCGGCCGTCGGCGGCACCGGCGCAATCAGCTGCTGCCCGGGAACTGGCGGAGTCTGCAATGGCGCGGCAATCCCTTCTGGCACCAACGCGCAGCTTCCGCTGGTAGTGAAAGTGAACGCGAGTACCGCGTCGGGAACGGTCATCTCCAATACCGCGAGTATCGGTCCCACGACCAATGACGTAAACGTTGCGAACAATACTTCTACCGCGACCACGGTTGTAGCCTCGCCCACGCAGGCGGATGTTGCCATCGTAAAAACGGCCGCACCGCAGCCCGTGGACCAAGGCGCGACGCTCACCTACACGCTGCAAGTGACCAACAACGGCCCCGCCGTCGCGCAAAACGTGAACGTCTCCGATCCTCTGCCTAGCCAGGTCTCGTTTGTCTCCGTCTCCACCACGCAAGGCACCTGCACGCAGAGTGCGGGCACGGTCAGCTGCAGCTTGGGTTCGGTCAGCGTCGGCGGCCTGGTGATCATCACCATCAACACCACTGCGGTGACGTTCAGTTCGTCGTCGCTCGTGCCCAACACCGCTACCGTTGGCGCTTCGACGAGCGACCCAAACTCGTCTAACAATTTTTCCACCGTGATCTCAACCATTCAGGCGCCCACGGCCGTGCAGCTTTCTTCATTCCAAGCGCAAATGCGCGCCGGCGGTGGCGTCCTGCTGGAATGGCGCACGCGCGAAGAAGTTCGCAATCTCGGCTTCCACGTCTATCGCGAAGACGCGCAGGGCCGTCACCAACTCGATCCTTCTCTCATCGCCGGTGGCGCGCTTCTGCTGCGCGGCGCGCAACCGGGCCATCCGGCGCGAACGTATCAGTGGCTCGATCCGCAAGGCACCTCAACCTCGTCGTACATTCTCGAAGATGTGGACCTCAACGGCGTCCGCAACACGCACGGCCCAGTGACTCCGGCGGGCGCCGACACAAGCGTCCCTAATGCGGCGTCGTATTCTCCCGCCACGCTGCTGAATCAACTCACGAAATCGTTGCCTTCTCCATCGCAGATGCCTCTGCCATGGCGTCCCGGTTCGCCAGTGCCTGCACCAGCTCCGACAGGCGGTGCAGAGGTATCCAGCGCCTATCTCGACGCACTGCCAGCCGCAAAAATTTCTGTCAACTCAGAAGGTTGGTACGTGGTCACACGCGCGCAACTCGCGGCTGCCGGTTTCGATCCTGGCTCCGACGCGCGCACGCTGCAACTCTTCGCCGAAGGTGTCGAGCAGCCGATGGCGATCCTCGGCCAACAAGGCGGCTATCTCACGAATAACGGCGCTATCGCCTTCTACGGCACCGCGATTGACACGCCATTCTCCGGCACGCGCGTCTATTGGCTCGTGCGCGGCTCGCAACAAGGCAAGCGGATTCCTGTTTCGGCGGGCTCCGGCGCACCTAGCGTGGAGAGTTTCTTGTCCTCCGTCACGCTGGAGCAGCGCACCACGTACTTCGCCGCGCTCCTGAACGGTCCGAACGCGGACAACTTTTTTGGCGCTCTGGTCAGCACCGAGCCGGTCGATCAGGATCTCGCGATCGCACACTACGATCCCACGTCCAGCATTCCCGCGCAGCTGACGATCACTTTGCAAGGAGTTACGGCCGGCCAGCCCCACAGCGTCACCGTCGCGGTGAACGGCTCGTCCGTCGGCGTCCTGAATTTTGACGGCCAGGACAATTTCACCAGCAGCTTCCCGGTCCAGGAAGGATTGCTTCAGAACGGCACGAACACAGTCACGCTCACTGCGCTAAATGGCGACTCGGACACCAGCTTGGTGCAATCCATCGTGCTGAATTTCCCGCACACTTACACTGCCGATTCCGACTGGCTGCGTGCCTCCGCTCCCGCCGGCGCGCACGTGAAAATCAGCGGCTTCTCGAATCAGCAGATCCAGGCCTACGACATTTCCGATCCGCTCAACATCGTTCAACTCGCCGGCCCCATCACTTTTGACAACAGCGGCTCGAGTATTACGCTCACCGTGCCCGGCGCGCCATCCAGCGCCACGTCGCACACGCTCATCGCGTTTGCGGCGGACCAAATATCGTCGCCCTCCGCGGTTACTTACCATCTACAAAGTTCGCTCGCCGAACAACGGACCGGCGCCGACATCGTAATCATCACGCATCCGGATTTTGCCTCCACCGTCGAGCCCCTAGTGAACCTGCGCAAATCGCAGCAGCATCAGGTCGCGGTCGTCACCGTGGACCAGCTCTTCGACGCCTATAATTACGGCGAACGCAGCCCCTTCGCGCTGCAAAGTTATCTCCAGTTCGCATCAACCAAGTGGAACGAAAAGCCGCAGTCCGTCCTGCTGCTCGGCGACGCGTCCTTCGATCCGCGCGATTATCTGGGCCTCGGCGATTTCGATTTCGTTCCTACGCGCATCATCGAAACCGCTGCATTCAAGACGGCGTCCGACGATTGGTTCAGCGATTTCCAGAACACCGGCTTCGCCACCATTCCCACGGGACGCATTCCCGCGCGCACCGCTGCGGACGCGGCCCTGGTGATCTCCAAAATTGTGAATTATGAACGCAACACGTCGCAGGGCAGTTGGCAGCAACAAGCCCTGATCGTCGCGGACCAAAACGTCGGCGTGGATTTCTCCAGCGAAGCGGACCTGGCCACCGCGCTGCTGCCGCCGTCGCTCGTCGCTACCAAAATTCTGGCCGACGGCCAGTCCACCACCGCCGTCTCCGAGCAGATTTTCGAGGCGGTGAACAGCGGAACCTTGCTCGTCAACTACACCGGCCATGGCGCCGAGCAGCAGTGGTCCTTCTCCGACTTGCTCGACAACACGTCGGCCGCCACGCTCAGCAACGGCGGGCGCTTGCCGGTTTTCCTGCTGATGGATTGCCTGAACGGCTTTTTCCACGACGTTTACGCGGAGAGCCTCTCCACCGCGCTCCTGCTAGCCCCGAATGGGGGCGCCGTAGCCGTCTGGGCGTCGTCCGGATTCACCACGGCACCTCCGCAAGCCGCCATGGACCAAGCCCTGCTCCGTACGCTGGCAGCCAACCCGTCGCAACCGCTCGGCCGCTCGATCCTGACGTCCAAGTTGAAAATCACTGATCCCGACGTCCGTCGCACCTGGATACTCTTCGGCGACCCGGCCATGCGCGTAGCCTTCCCGACAGCGCCCTCGACCTACACAATCAAGCCGCGCATCACCCCCGCAGCGCAAAACCCGCGCTGAAATCTGCGCCGCACAAACTACGGGGCTGTCATGAGGATCCGCGAAAGCGGAGAGTGCTCTGCCTTCCCCGCCCGCGCAACCCGACTCAATTGACGTTGTAGCAGCCGGTCCCGCAACGCGGCAGCGGGCAGCTGTTGCTTTGGTGTTGCTTTCGTACTGACGAGCCACGCAATGTTTGCGCCAATAGGGCGGGGAATTGAACTCCGCGATACAATCCTACGCGACCCAAGACGATGCTCACCGCCACCAATCTCGCCGAACGGATCGCCATCATCGCGCTAGCCGCTTGCGCCATCCTCTACGCAGGCGACTATGCCCGCTTCCAATACAAAATGAACAAGAACAACGGTGCCGACGCTCTCGGCTCCGTCACCTCCTACTACGGTGCCGCGCTAAAAGACGGCAAAATGGAAATTTTCACCGACCAGCCCCAGGTCGAGACCTGCGCCCACTCCCTGTTCCCGCATTCCGGCTACCGCCCCTGCTGGTATGCCGCCCGCAACAGCGTGAAGCCCATCGGCTGAGAATCGCGCCCCGGACTAATGTTCTGTCGGCTCCTGGGTGTCCCAAGCCGCACCACCAGCGCCGTAGGTGCGACACATCGTTTGCGATTGAGCTAGGTTCCCCACACACCCAGATCGCCGCTAGCGTTTCCGCTTACGCTTTCTCCGCACACCGCTTTCCGCATTCGCCGCCGTCTGCAAAAGCTGCAACAAAGCCTGCGCATCCCGTGTGAGCGCCCGATGGCGCGGATAAATCACATCCAGATTCCGCCGCAGCGGCTCCTCGTTCACAATCTCAATCGCCACCAGCTTGCCCTTGCGCAATTCGCCCGTCACCGCGATCAACGGCAGGAAACTCAGCCCCAACTTTCGCTCCACCATGCGCTTGGCCGCCTCGATCGTTTCTACTTCCAATACGGTATTCGGCAGCTGCCCCGCGCGTCGAAATAGTCCTTGGCTCAAAGTCCAGTCGCTCGATCCGCGATCGAAGAAAATCAGCGGCATCGCTTCCACATCTTCGAGCCCCACTCGCCGCTTGCGCGCCGCCGGATGATTCGGATGCCCCACCAGAATCAGGGGATCGTCACGCAGCGTCATCGTCTCCACTTCGGGATGATTCAGCGAGCGCGCTACGCCAATCTCCACTTCGCCGTCCAGCACCATCTTTAGCACCTGCACGGAGGTCCCCGAGCGCAGATTCACCAGCACCCTGGGATGTGCCGCCTGGTAATCCTTCATCACGTCCGGTAAGAAATAAGTACACACCGAAAGCGCCGCCGCGATGCTCAAAGACCCGCCGGCGGAAGGCTGCAATTCGTGCACCGCCTGCCGCGCGCGTGTCACGTCGCGCAGCAATTGCTCGGCATGAGGACGCAGCGCCTTTCCCGCGGGCGAAACCGACAGATCTCCTCGCACGCGAGCGAAGAGCTTCACTCCCAGACCGTCCTCGAGCGCCCGCACCCGCGCGCTCACCGCCGGCTGGCTGATATTCAAGGCCGCCGCCGCGCGATGAAATCCGCCGTACGTCAAGACGGCTAGAAACGTTTCGATCTGATCAATTTCCACGTGACCTCACTGTGCCACCCGGCTTCGGCTCCTGCCGCGGCCGCAAGAAACGCTCCGGCGCGAAAGCGGGGAAGCGTCCCGTAAGAAGCCGTACTATGCAATTTAGTACCGCCGTTGGAGACTACCCGATAAGGGTATTCTATCAACACGATAAGGACAATCAGTTTGACTGATTGGCTTGCTTGGCCCACACTGCGACCCAGTCGCCGGTCGTGCGCTGGGCCGCGAGCGCTCAACAACATCGCTCACTTCCGCCCCGGCTGCTCCGGCCCCCAAGTCCCAGCTCTATTATTTCGATCGAAAGAAACCGCGCATCGCGCAGCTTTCTCCGATCGAAGAGGATCGGAACCGATGACCACCAACGGCAATCACCGCAACCTGGAGCAGCACTGGAAGACCGACCTGCGCTGGGAAGGCGTCACTCGCCCATACTCCCCAAAGGACGTCGAACAATTGCGTGGCTCCGTCCACATCGAGCACACCCTCGCGCGCATGGGTGCCGAGCGCCTCTGGCATTTGCTGCAGGACGACCTCTTCGTCGCCGCTCTCGGAGCCTTGACCGGAAATCAAGCCGTACAGCAAGTCGCCGCCGGCTTGCAGGCGATTTACTTGAGCGGCTGGCAAGTCGCGGCTGACGCCAACGACGCCGGCCAAATGTATCCGGATCAAAGTTTGTATCCCGCCGACAGCGTGCCCAACGTTGTGCGCAATTTGAATCGAGCCTTGGCGCGCGCCGATCAAATCCACCACGCCGAAGGCAAGCACGGAACCCACTGGTTCGCGCCTATCGTGGCCGATGCCGAAGCCGGATTCGGCGGCAATCTGAACGCCTTCGAGTTGATGAAGGCCATGATCGAAGCGGGCGCCGCCTGCGTGCACTTCGAGGATCAATTGTCCTCAGCGAAAAAGTGCGGACATCTCGGCGGAAAAGTTCTGGTCCCCACGGTCGAAGCCATTCAGAAACTGGTCGCCGCGCGCCTCGCTGCCGATGTGATGGGCGTTCCCACTCTAATCATGGCGCGCACCGATGCAGACAGCGCGCGTCTAATCACCAGCGACATTGACCCGCGCGACCGCGAATTCCTCACCGGCGAACGCAGCAGCGAAGGATTTTACGGCTTTGGTGCCGGCCTGCCGGCCGCGATCGCTCGCGGCCTGGCCTACGCGCCCTATGCGGACCTGCTCTGGTGCGAGACCTCCAAACCGCATCTCGGCGAAGCGCGCCAATTCGCTGAGGCGATTCACGCCAAGTATCCCAACAAAATGCTGGCCTACAATTGCTCGCCTTCCTTTAACTGGCGCAAGAATCTCGACGACAACACCATCGCGAAATTCCAGCGCGAACTCGGCGCCATGGGCTACAAATTCCAGTTCATCACTCTCGCTGGTTTCCACGCGCTGAACCTTTCCATGTTCGAACTTGCGCGCAATTACAAGCAGGACGGCATGACCGCCTACTGCCGCCTGCAGGAAGAAGAGTTTGCCAGCGAGAAGCGCTTCGGTTATGCGGCCGCGAAACACCAGCGCTTCGTCGGTACCGGTTATTTCGACGCGGTGCAGCAGGCTATCACCAGCGGCACCGCCTCCACCACCGCGCTCGCTGGTTCCACTGAAACCGACCAATTTCAGGATGCGAAACCGCTGCACTCGCGGCAACAAATGCGACAGGCAGCCTCAGCCGACTAAGCAGGTCTCACACGAATAAGTTGAGCGCGGACAAAAGCAAGACGGGCGAGCTCACACGAGCCCGCCTGTTCATAAACCGCGCCGAACCCAAGCGGCTTTAGCCGCGTTTCGCAAGCACAATCTTAGCAGTCGTAATCGCCTGTCCCACGTGCCGCTGCGTGTGATCCGCCACGTGCACCAGCAACCCGCCCACAGTCGTCGGCAACAATCTCGCGCCAACTGGCCGCGGCTCTTCCAAACGATTCACGTCGATTTGTCTGATGCGCATAGCAGCGCGCTCCAGCGCAGCCGCCACTTCCGCGAACAGCCCGTCACGCGTGGCATTGGCTTCGAGTTCGCGCTTCAGCGCTGCAATCTGCGACTCGTCGAGACGTTTTCCCTCGGCGTAACTCAGCAGCCGGTCAATGCTGCGCGCAATATGCCGGATGTGAAACGCCACTGGCGCAAGCCCCTCGGGTCGCGCGTTCAATTCCGCGTCACTCAAGTTCCCGCACCATCGCGAAATATCTTCCCATGCAAGCTCCAACGCGTGCAGCACAGCCCTTGGCACCGCCGCCACGTCCGTCAGCGTCCCGCGCAACCACGGTTCCGGCATCCTGGCTTCACCCATTCGCGCGCACCCCCCACTTAAGCTACCTGAAATTGCCAGCGCGATAAATGAACGTCATTGGCCGGACGAAACGCTCAGTGGGGCGGGGAAGCAGGCTTCGCCGCAGGATCCTGGGCAGGTTTTGGCGTGTCCGGTGCCTTTTCATCGGGGGGCTTTGCATTCCCTGCTTTCGCTTCACTCGCATTCGTACCCGACGCTGCTGCCGCCGCACCCTCAGCTTTCGAGTCTGGCGCTTCCGGAGCAACCAAATATTGCACGATGACAGAAATCCGCCGGTTCGACGGATCGAGTGGAGAATCCGTTTTGCGCAAGCGCTGGTCCGCAAACCCTCGTACCTGCGTCACCTGATCTTCTCCGACCCCACTTAGCTGCATCAATCGACGCGCTGCGTTGGCGCGATCCGAAGAGAGCTCCCAGTTGCTGTAGTTGCGACCCTTGGAATAGGATTTAGCGTCCGTGTGGCCCTCGATCGCCAGCTTGTTGGGCAGTTTCCCGAGCTCCTGTGCCAGCTTAACGACAATTTCCTTCCCATCGCTATTCAGGTCCGGACTGCCGAGATCGTAGAAGGTTCCTTTCGCCGATTCCATCAGCTCGATCCGCAATCCTTCATTCGTCACAGTCATTTCGATGTGGTCTTTCAATTTGTCAAAGTCCGGCACCTTCTCCATCGCTTTTTGCAACTGCTGCTTCAACTGGTCCATGTTGTCTTTGTTCACGACAAAGTTTTCGCCCACCCCCGCTCTGTCGCTTCCGGTTTTGTCCGCCTTGCCGGAGGGATCCTTGAAATATCCTGCGATCGCTTCTTTCACGGGCTTGCTGCTGCTCAGCAGCCACAAAACGATGAACAACGCCATCATCGCCGTCACAAAATCGGCGTACGCGACTTTCCACGCACCGCCGTGATGGCCGCCGTGTCCGCCTTTCTTTTTGATGACGATGATGGGAGGTTTTGACGGCACGTGTAGAAGGCTCTGTCCTTGTTGGCGTTATGCCGCCGCGGCCGCAGGCGCGCCGCCCTTATCCTTGATATACGCTTCCGCTTCCTGGAACGGGGGGCGAACGTGTCCCGGGATCGCGCGGCGCCCGATTTCCACCGCCATGGTCGGCGCTGTCCCTTTCATAAACGCCACGATCATCACGCGCAACACCTGGTAGTAGGCGTGTTCGTCGTCAACAGCCTTGGACATATTTGCGGCCAGCGGCCCGACCAATCCGTAGCACAATAGAATCCCGAGAAACGTGCCCACCAGCGCTGCAGCAACCTTCTTCCCGATTTCTTCGGGCGGCCCGCCCAAGGAACCCATCGTGATCACCACCCCCAACACCGCTGCCACGATCCCGAGGCCGGGCAGGGAATCGGCCACTGTGGACAACGCCGCGATCGGCATCGTCGCCTGTTGATGATGGATGTCCATATCGTTTTCGATCATCTGGTCGGCGTCAAACGGTTCTATTCCGCCGCTGGACGCCATGCGGATCGAATCGCACACGAATGCCAGCGCGTGGTGGTCCTTCAGAAACTTCGGATATTTCGAAAAGATTGTGCTTTGCTCCGGGTTGTCGCTATCCGTTTCCAGCGCCATCAATCCGTCGCGCCGCGCGCGGCTGAATAGCTCAAACATCATTTTCAGCGTCTCTAGATATTGTTGCTTGCTGAACTTCGATCCTCCGAACGCTCCGGCCACCCCGCTTGCAATTTTTTTTACGATGTACAGAGGATTCGCAACGAATACCGTCCCAATCGCCGCGCCGCCGATGGTTACCAGTTCGGCGGGCTGCAACAACACCTTCAAATTGCCATGTTCCATCAGGAACCCACCCACCACCGCGCCGAATACCACCACGATTCCGATGATTATGAACATCGCAAGCCACGCCTCTTGTTCATTTCTGTTGCTCCATCTTCATCACGCTGTTAAACGCGGCTACGCTTTCAGCCAGCGCTTTTTCCGCTCTTTCAATAATAGATCTCTCGTCATCGCGCTCTTGCACCGTCGCTCCACCGTACGTCACCTCCACCGGCAACTCATCGCCCCACCACTTGATCTTCGTAGTGCTCACCGTATTTTTCACGCGCTCCATCGCCTTAAACAGGTCGGCTCGATTGCATTCCACCAGGATGGCCAGAAAGCTGTTCCCTCCCGAGTGGCCCACGAAATCGGTTGGCCGTAGGTTTCCCTCCACCGTTTGCGCCACCACACGCAAGGCTGCATTCACGGCGCCAGTGCCGTACGTCCGCCGGAAGAGTTCTAGAGGGTCAAATTGGAAGCACAGGATGCTGAACGGAATGTTGTGTTCTACAAACGTCGTCAGGTTCTCGCGCAAGTGCGTGTGGATGAAGCTGTTGCTTAACACCCCGGTTGCTTCGTCCAGGCAACCATACGAAGCCAGTTTCCGGTGCCGACGATCGGCCTCGAATGCCCAGGGATCGCCGTCAATGGACTCGGCCGCGCCAATCACCGCGCCACTCGCGTCGCGTATGGCGATCGCTCGGATCCGCACCATCACTTGGTGCCCGATCTTGTGCCGCAGCGTTATCTCCGCAATGGCAGGCCTTCCGTCACGCAGCACGCTCGCTATCGCCCCGCCGATCTCGCAAATTCCGTTTTTGCCTTCTTCCATTTGCGGCGGAAAGAAATCCCGGCAAAAATGTCCCATCACGTCCTGCCGAAAGTACCCGGTAATCTTTTCCGCCCCTTCATTCCAGAACTGAATTCTCTGATCGCGGTCCACCATGTAAAGCCCGGTCTGCATGCTTTCCAGCACGATGCGATAGATTTCAGGGTCTGCGAAGGCGGACATCGGACAACTCCATAATGATTCATCGGTCAAAATCTCAACAAGTTTAGGCCGCCCCGAGCTGGCCACTCCGTCGCCCGCGAATCCGTCCGCTATAGTTGATATCGCCACCCGCTCTCGAAAAAATCGTCATTCATCCCTCCGTAACACTCTGCTAATAGTATTCTGTGGTTCGTAAATGCGCGCTGCTGCGCGGCTTGCCACGTTCCGAGGAGAGAACTCCGGATGGAAAAGAGAAATTTTCTTTTTGTTTCACTCACAGGCCTCATCAGTGACATCGCCTGGCAGGTTTCCAAAGAAGGCCACGAAGTCCGTTACTTCATCCAGGACAAAAAGGAGCGCGACATCGCCGACGGCTTCGTCGCCAAATCGAAAGACTGGGAGAAGGACGCCGAGTGGGCGGACATCCTGATCTTTGACGACACCCTGGGCCAGGGCGAAAAAGCCAAAAACCTGCGCGCGGCCGGAAAAAAAGTAATCGGCGGTACCCCGTACACCGATCGCCTGGAAGACGACCGTTCCTTCGGCCAGGAAGAGCTCAAGAACGCGGGCGTCAACATTCTTCCTTACGGCGAATTTTCATCCTTCGACGACGCCATAGACCACGTCGAACAAAATCCCGGCCGCTACGTCATCAAGCCCAGCGGCGAAGCGCAGAACGTCAAGCGTCGCCTCTTCGTGGGCGAAGAAGATGACGGCCAGGACGTGATTCACATGCTTGAGGCCTACAAGCGGGCGCTCTCCGACGAAATTAAAGTTTTCCAGCTGCAGCGCCGTGTCACCGGCGTCGAAGTCGCCGTCGGCGCTTTCTTCAACGGGAAAAGCTTCGTCTATCCCATCAACATCAATTTCGAACACAAGAAACTTTTCCCCGGCGAAAATGGCCCTCCCACCGGAGAAATGGGCACCACCATGTTCTGGAGCGAAGCGAATCATCTCTTCGATCAGACCTTGCTGAAGATGGAAACCAAGCTCAAGGAAGAAGGCTACGTCGGCTACATTGACTTGAATTGCATCGTGAACCATCACGGCATCTATCCGCTGGAATTCACCTCGCGCTTCGGTTATCCCACCATCATGATTCAGCAAGCCGGAATGATCACGCCCATCGGCCAGTTTTTCTGGGATCTCGCGAATGGCAACGACCCAAAACTCAAAGTGCGCAGCGGTTTTCAGATCGGCGTCCGCATTGTCGTTCCACCCTTTCCCTTTGACGACGATGAAACCTTCGACTCCTTCTCCAAAAACGCGGTAATCGTTTTCAAAAAGCCTCCCACCGACGAAATGCACATCGAAGACGTAAAACAAGTGAACGGCCAATGGCTAGTAGCCGGCACCTCCGGAGTAATTCTGGTGGTGGTCGGCCTGGGCCAGACCATGAAACAAGCCCAAACCCAGGTCTACTCCCGCATCAAAAATGTCCTGATCCCCAACATGTACTACCGCACCGACATTGGCGACCGCTGGGTAGAAGACAGCGACCGCCTCCACACCTGGGGCTATCTTCGCTGAGCCGCCGCCGCGGCGGTTGAATTTGCTTTTGACTCTGTAACGCCCGGTCCCGCGAAGCGGGACCGGGCAGCTGTTGCTTTGCCTTTCTCTGGTTTCTCTGCGCCTCTGCGGTTCTCCTTGGTTGCCTTGGCCTCGGCCTTCGTAGCGGCGTACTTCAGTGCGCCACCTGTCGGCAGCCGACCACGTCTTCGCACGAACTTGTCAACCACCCCTCCCTACGCTAAAGTAACCGCTCTTTCACGGAGCGCGCCCGAAAATGCCAGTAGTCGCCGGAAAAGAAAAACTAAAAATCCTAATCCGCCGCGCCGCCATCCAAAAACGCGTTCGCGAAGTAGCCCATCTAATTACCAAAGACTTCAAAGGCGAGCGCCTCCATCTGATCGGCGTCCTAAAAGGCGCCTGCATCTTCCTTTCCGATCTGGTCCGAGAAATCAATCTCGAAACCTCCATAGACTTCATCGCCGTCTCCAGCTACGGCAAAAATAAAGAAAGCTCCGGCCAAGTCCGCCTGATCAAAGACCTCGACAGCAGCATCGAAGGCCTGAACGTAATCGTTGTGGAAGACATCCTCGACACCGGCATTACCTTGACTTATCTCTTGCGCGTGCTCGAGCAACGCAAACCCAAATCCCTGCGCATCGCCGCTTTGCTCGACAAGCCCTCGCGTCGCATCAAAGAAGTCAAAGCCGATTACATCGGCTTCAAAATTCCCAATGATTTCGTAGTCGGCTACGGCCTCGACTACGCCGAACGTTATCGCAACCTGAAAGACGTCTGCATCCTCACGCTACCTCCGGAATGATCATGCCGCTCACCGAACGCGAAGTCGCCAAGCTAATCGACCACACCCTGCTGAAGCCTGACGCCACGCAGGATGAAATCCGCAGGCTCTGCGAGGAAGCGCTGGAATACCAATTCGCATCCGTTTGCGTGAATCCCTGGAACGTAGCGCAATCCGCCGAACTTCTCCGCGGCAGCGCCGTAAAAGTTTGCACCGTAGTGGGCTTTCCCCTGGGCGCCACGCTCCCGGAGGTGAAGGTTTTCGAAGCGCAGAAATCCATCGAGCGCGGCGCGCAAGAAATCGACATGGTCATCAACATCGGCGCACTGAAATCCGGCCGTGTCGGCGCGCTGGAGGCAGATATCCACGGCGTGGTCGCCGCCAGCCACCATTCCGGCGCCATCTGCAAAGTGATCATCGAAACCTGCCTGCTCACCCGCGACGAAAAAATCCAGGCCTCGCTCGCCGCCAAAAATGCCGGCGCGGACTTCGTGAAAACCTCCACGGGCTTTAGCACAGCAGGTGCGACTCCGGAAGATGTGCGCCTCATTCGCGAAACGATCGGCCCTGAGACTGGCATAAAAGCCGCCGGAGGCGTGCGCACCCTCGAAGACCTCCAGAAAATGGTCGAGGGCGGCGCCACCCGCATCGGCGCCAGCGCCGGTGTAAGAATCATCCAACAGTTGCGCTCTGGAAAATCGCCTGCAGCCTCCGGCGCCTCCTCCGGCGACAAATATTGAAAATCTCAAAGCGGGCTCATCTTGGCGGCAAGCGCTTCACGCCTGCCTGCTATAATGAACGGATTCTGCGACCGCTGTTTCCGGCGCCGTAAATAATATCCGGAGCGGACGCTCGCATTTCCCTGGCGGGGGTCGGGGCGTAACACTGACAGCCAAATGGACGCGGCAAAACTAAACTCCAAAATAGACGTCCCCGCGGACGCTCTCAAAATCCTGTCGGAGCTGAGCCAGGAGATCAATGCGTCTCTCAACCTCGATGAGGTCCTGCACACTGCCGCCGCGCTGATTAAGCGACTGGTTGACTATGAGATTTTTGCGGTGCTTCTTCCCGAAGAGGGCACCGACCAGATGTATTTCCGTTTTGCCATCGGTCACCGCGCCGAAGTCGTCGAACACTGGCGCATTCCCGTCGGCGAAGGCATCATAGGCGCCGCCGCCTCCACCGGCCAGGCCATCCGCGTCGGCGACGTGCGCGCGGACAAGCGTTACCTCAACGCGCTCGACGCCGTTCGTTCCGAACTCGCCGTCCCGCTCATCGTTCGTGGCCGCGTGATCGGCGTTCTGGACATCGAAAGCAGCGAGCTTGACTATTTCACCCCCTATCAGCAAACGATCTTGACGCTGGTCGCCTCCCGTATCGGCACGGCCATCGAAAATGCCAAGCTTTACGAACACGAGCGCAGTCAGTCCGAAACGTTGTTGCTGCTGAACGAAGTCGGCCGCGAAGCTAACTCTTCACTCTCCGTCGAAGAAGTACTTCGCCGTGCCGCCGAACTCACCAAGCGCCTGATCAACTACCAAATTTTCAGCATCCTGCTCTACGACGAAACCGACAAAGTCTTCCGTCATCGCGTCACCGTGAAATTCGGCCAGCGCGTCCAGGAGAAGTTTGCTGTCCCCGCGCACGAAGGCATCGTCGGCGCGGCCGCGTCCCTGAAACGTGCGGTCGTCGTGCCAGACGTCACTCTCGACCCGCGCTATCTCCTCATCAATCCCGAAACCCGCTCCGAGCTGGCCGTCCCCATGCTCAATAAAGACCGCGTCATTGGCGTGATGGACCTCGAGAGTCCGCAGCTGAATTATTTCACTCCGGATCACGTGCAAGCGCTTTCGATTCTCGCAGCCCACCTCGCGGTCTCCATCGAAAATGCTCGCCTCTACGAACAGCTTGCCCGCGACGAAGCCCGCATGGAGCGCGATCTCAGCGCCGCCCGCCGCATTCAAGGCGCTCTGCTCCCGCGCTTGCCCGGCCCGGAATTCGGCCTCGAAATCGCAGCCCGCGTAGTTTCCTCGCGCGAACTTAGCGGCGACCTCTACGACTTTCTGCGTTACGGTCCGCAGGAATTGGCCATTGCGATGGGGGACGTCAGCGGGAAGGGAAGCGCCGCCGCACTCTACGGTGCGGTTGCGATCGGCACTCTGCGCAGCCTGGGCCCCCAAAAACATCGCCCCGCGGAAATGCTTCGGGCCATCAATGGATTTCTCGGCGAACGCCGCATCGAGGGCCGCTTCATGACTCTCTGTTTCGCCACCTGGCATCGCGGCCGTCACAAACTACGTATCGCCAATGCCGGCCAGGAAGAGCCGTTCCTCTACCACGGCGGCCGCTGCGAACGAATCATGCTCGCCGGCTTTCCGCTCGGAATGTTCGAGGAATCCACCTACGACCAACGCAGTTACATCCTGAATGAAGGCGACATCGTCGTGTTCCATTCCGACGGCATCGGCGACACCCAAAATCCCGCCGGCGAATTCTTCGGCCACGCCCGCCTAGCCGAACTGATCACCGCGCACCACCAACTCAACTCCGACGCCATCGCCGACAAGATCCTGGAAGAGGTCGACGCCTTTTCCGGCGGCGCCCACCCCTTCGACGACCGCACCCTGCTAGTCCTGAAAGTGAAGTAGTTCGCTGAGGTTTTGACTTTGTAGCGGCCGCCTGCTTTTGCCTTTTAGGCCCGCGTAGTTGACTTTGGTTTCGACTCTACTGCTGCGCACCTGAATGCACCCTTCGTCCCGCCGTGCTAATCCACCTTCGTCACAGCCGCAGCCGTCTTCGTCTTCTTCAAATGCACAAACGTATTCACCGAATCATTGAACATCCCCTGCTGATCCACGAACGTCATATGCCCGCTCTTCGGCAAAATCACAATCTGCGAATCTGCGATCTTCTCGTGCATCTCCTGCGACATCGCCGGGTCGCACTCATCATGATCCCCCGCAATAATCAGCGTCGGGACATGAATCGTATGCAGCCGCTCGAGATACTCAACCGACTTCAAATTTCCATCAATCACGAACTCTCCGTTCGACCCCCACATCTCCCGATACAAATCCCAAGCCGTATTACCGATTGCCGTCGGGTCGTAGTTCGCGTCCGGATGATTCTGATACAAGTATGGAAAATACGCCCCGCCCCAAGCCGCAATCATGTATTCGTTCGTATAACGATTTTTCTCGTAATCCCTGCCCTGTCCGTAAAGGCCTGCCTTTTCCTCGCGCTCGATTTGCTCGCGTACATTCTCAGGCGCCGCGAATTTGATCCTTGCCAGCACCTGATTCATCTCCATCGTGCTCGCAAACGTGCTGCACAAAATCAAATGACTCAAATTATTCTGATATTTCAGCGCGTAAGCCTGCGCCAGCACACCCCCATAGGAATGCCCCAGCAGCGTGATTTTTCCCAGTACCAGCCCCTGCCGCACCGCCTCCACATCCTCCACCATATTCTCGACGGTGTATCCCGCGGGATCGTCCAGCTTCTGCGATTTACCCGAACCACGCTCATCAATGAAAATCAACCGGTTCTGCCGCGCCAGCGGCAAGAGATACGGCAGAAAATAATCGTGCGATGCGCCAGGCCCGCCGTGCACGATCACAATCGGCGCGCCACGTCCAATCGTCGTGTAATAAATCAGGACACCGCTCGAATCAACGTATCCCTCCTGAATCGGATAATCCGCCACAGGCACGCGTCGCAGCGGCGCCGCCGCGTCACTTGCGGCCTGTTCCGCCGGCGCTTGCCCGCGCGCCGCTGGTGCAGTTTGCGCGAGCAAACCGGGCCACGAACCGCACGTACACACCAATCCCACCAGCGCAAAACAAATCTTCAATCGCATGGAAAGTCCTCCGTCAGCGACGGCTTATTTCGTGGCGAAACGCCAAAGACGTTGCCTTTGACGTTGCTCTTGAATTTGTAGCGGCCGCCTGCTTTTGCTTTTGAGGCGGGCGTCTTGGAAGTTGGCTTTGACCTTAAACCGAAGCACATTGGCGCATCAGCAACTGCGCGGCAGCAATCGCGCGAAAATCAACCCCCTCAGCGCTCTCCCCACCGCAGCTTACTGCGCAGAATTTCGTAGTACGTCTTGCGAGGTGGGCTAACCACTTGCACTTTCGTCGCAGCCTTGGTGATCACGACTCGGTCCTGCGGCTGCAGCTGAAATCCAATCTGCCCGTCCAGCGTCAAATAAACCGGCTCGCCCGACGCTGAAAAATCCAGCTCCACATGCGCCGTATCCGGTACCACCAGCGGCCGGTTCGTCAGCATGTGCGGGCAAATCGGCGTAATCACAAACGCATCCAGATCCGGATGAATAATCGGCCCGCCCGCCGCCAGCGAATAAGCTGTCGAGCCGGTCGGCGTCGCCACAATCAAGCCATCCGCGCGGTAACGTCCCACATGGTGATGATCCACGTGCACATCAAAATCCAGCATGCGCGCCAGCGCCGCCTTATTCGCCACCGCATCATTCAAGGCCGTCAACCGCTCCGCCGGCTTATTGCTGTGCACGATCTCCGCTTCCAGCATCATCCGCTCGCTGGTGCGGTGCTCGCCCGCCACAATCGCTTCCAGCACCGGATAAAGTTCATCCAGCGTCACACTCGTCAAAAATCCCAGCCCGCCCAGATTCACCGCCAGTATCGGAACGTCGTGCCCGCCCAGTGACCGCGCCGCCGCGAGCAAAGTGCCGTCCCCGCCCAGCACGATCAGTAGGTCAACCTTCGCCGCCATTTCCTCCCGCGTCATCGCCGGGCCGTTCGGATCAATCGTGGTCCGCGTGCGCGGATCCACCGAGACTTCAATCCTGCGCGCTTCCAGCCAGCGTTTTAATTCCGGCACCACGGCCGTGACCATTTCGGGGATTGGTTTGCAGATAATGCCGGCGGCGCGAATCATAATGGGAGGCAGAATTCTACTCTACCCGCGCGCGCGGGCGTGGAGAAAAAACTCCTGGTTGCCTTCGGTCCCCGGCAGGTGGCTAGGCCGAACGCCCAGAATCTCCAGCCCGCAAGTGGTGGCCGCCGCCTGCACCCTCGCGATCGCTTTCTGGTGCAGCGCAGCATCCCGCACGATTCCACCCTTGCCTATTTCACTTTTTTCTAACTCAAACTGCGGCTTGATCAATATCAAAAAATCCGCGCCAGGCGCGGCAACCGTCACGACAGCCGGCAACACTTTCGTCACCGAAATAAACGACACATCCATGGTCACCAGTCCCGGCCGCTCCGCAATATCCTCAACCCGCAGATAACGCGCGTTGCGCTCGACGGTCGTCACGCGCTTATCCTGCCGCAATTTCCAGTCCAGCTGGTCCACAGTCACGTCCACCGCGAACACGCGCGCCGCCCCGCGCTGCAGCAAACAATCCGTAAACCCGCCAGTCGAACTCCCCACGTCCAAACAAACTCGGCCCTCCGGCGAAACCGCGAAATCCTCCAGCGCCCCCTCCAGCTTCAACCCGCCCCGGCTAGCGTACCGCAGCGCCTCGCCGATAATTTCCACCCGCGCGTCCGCAGCCACCTGCGACCCCGGCTTCTCCATCTTCTGCCCGTTCACCAACACATTCCCAGCCAGCAACAAAGCCTGGGCACGCTCCCGCGAAGGCGCGAGCCCGCGCTCCACAATCAAAACATCCAATCGTATTTTCCCAGCCTTGCGATTCCGAATGGTTTTGTCCGAAGCAGCCGTCTCAGAAGTGCTTTTTGATTTCATGCGCAAAAGGAAAAAACAATCACGCGCCCGGCTTTCGCTGCGTCTCTGCGGTAAACGCCTCTATCTTTCTCAGATTTTTCTCCGCAGTTCCTCTGTGCCCTCTGTGGTAATCAGTTGAGCTAGATTTTCCCCAAGCTCAATCGCAAACCCTCAAGCCCTTCGCGCCACCAAAAATTGCGCCAACGCCCGCAATCTCCCCGCCCGCTCCCCATAAAAATCCAACTCCTTCAAAGCCTTCGCCTCCAAATCCGCCGCAATATCCCGCGACACCTCCAGCCCATGCAAAGCCGGATAAGTCGCCTTCTTCTGCGCCTGGTCCTTCCCCGCAGTCTTCCCCAAAGCCGCCGACGACTCCTCCACATCCAAAATATCGTCTACCACCTGAAACGCCCAGCCGATGGATTCCCCAAACGCCAGCAGCCGTGTCACATCCCCGCGATCCGCCCCGCCGGCAATTGCGCCCCCCACAATGGACGCGCGAATCAAAGCCGCCGTCTTCGACAAATGGATGTACTCCAGCATTCCCTTGTCCGGCGCTTTCCCCGCCGCTTCCAAATCCGCCACCTGCCCGCCGATCATTCCGCGATCGGTCCCCGCGGCTTCTGCAATCATCGCTAGAATCGTTAACCGCCGCTGCGGTTCCACCGGCGCCAGCGCCAAAGTGTGAAACGCCAAAGTCAGCAGCGCGTCGCCCGCCAGAATCGCCATCGCCTCGCCAAACACTTTGTGATTGGTCGGTTTTCCGCGCCGCAGATCGTCATTGTCCAACGCCGGCAGGTCGTCGTGAATCAGCGAATAGGTGTGAATGAATTCCAGCGCGCAGCCCACCTGCACCGCTCCGCTCTGCTCCTGCGAAAACATTCGCGCGGCTTCCATGCACAAAATCGGCCGGACGCGCTTGCCGCCCGCAAACACGCTGTAGCGCATCGCCTTATGAATGGTAATCGGCAGCGAATCGTCCGGCGGCAAAAGCTCCTGCAACGCCGCTTCCACTGTGGCTCTGTCCTGCTCGAAGAAATCGGGGATCGTCATAGGTTCGATGCAGATGTCTGGTATGCGAATCGCTTTGAAAAAATCAGCCGGCCGACGTTAGTTATTTTCATCTTTCGGATTAAACGGCTCCGCCACAATCTTTCCGTCCGCCTTCTTCAGCAAAATCTCCACGCGCCCTTCCGCCTCTTCCAGCTGCTTCTGGCACTCGCGCGAAAGCTTCACGCCCTCTTCGAAGAGCCGCATCGCCTCGTCCAGCGACAAATCCGCACTCTCCAAACGTTTCACCACTTCCTCAAGCCGCGTAAGCGACTTCTCAAAATCGCCCTTCTTCGGCGCTTCCGCCGGCACAACCGATTTATTCGACGTCGGACTCATTCTGCCTCGTTCCGCCCAGCCCACAAGCGCTGGAAATATCCCACCACTGTAGCAGCCAACCGGATTCTTTCGCGACGATTTTCTTGCAGCAATTCGACACTCTTGTCGGTTCTGGGCCTTTATCCCGCCACGAGACTCATCAGGAGTTGGCCGGATAGGAAGGATCGCCTTGCGTTAGTCGGTACACAATCTCAGTCGGTCCTGCGACTAGCAGCAATCTGAACGCGACGATAAGCAGGACGCCGAAAAAAGCGCCTGAATGCCACCAAATTGCTCCGGCAAGCCAGAAACACCCTGCGACGGTGAAACAACCGACGTTCGCCCATCTAGCAAATTTCCAATCTGCGAGCTCGAGCACGATGCCGAGTACCGGAAGAATTACCTCAAAAACGAATTCGAAGCACATCTGAAAATTCAACGTCGCGAATCCTACGCTTCGCAGCCTGGTAAACATTGCCCAAGCGACGAAGGTATTCGCGGCTAAAACTCAAGCTTCACGAAAGGTTCTCTTCGGTACGCTAGAAAAGCGTCCAACATCAACCAACGACAACGGCTTATCGCTTTTCATACGTAGATCATCACACTTGCATGACATCGCAGTTTGAGTGCTTCCTGCCACTCAGGTCCGGCTTAACGCGGCAGCCGAAGCTTAACCGTCTACCTCTTATCGCCCGGCAACAGCGTCAGTCGGTGCGCGCGCGCCGAATCCTCGGCGGCAATCGTAAACGCCGCCGGAATCCCGCGCCCCGCAAACCATTCAGCGAACTGGTCGCGATAATGAGGACTCGCGTACTGCCCCGATTCTCCAGTAGGAATCTCCATCAACGAGTGATCGAAATTCGACAAATCCGCCACAAACCGCATCGCCGGCCCATGCCCTACGCCCATCGCCCGCACCGTATCAATCGTCCCACCCTGTTCGTAACCGCCTATGCTCAGTAAACGGTGCAGCAATCCCGCGCGCCCCAGCGGATGAACCATGTCCAGCGGATGCAGCCGTCCCCAGTTCCACGCAGACTCGCTCGCTTGGCCTGTCTGCTTCTGCAGCGCCGCCACCGCATCATCCGTGCTGGCCATTAACAATTGATCGTAATTCGCAAACCCGCCAGGCAGCCAAGCCGCAGGCCGCTCACGCAACACATTCTCCAGGAATACTTTGTCGCGCCACCACACATCGTTGTAAACGCTCTGCGGCTCCCACAACTCGTACTTCGTAACCTCGTCGCCCAAAAAAGGCTGCAACAAACGCACAAAAAGAGCCCTCCGCGTGTATTCCACAAACGAAGTCTCAACAGAATCCGCCGTAGCCCGCGCGTCCCATCCCGCCAGCTTGCCGAGCAATCGCTGCGCCCGCGCATCCGCAGGCTGCTTCGCCTTCGCCGCTTGCAGCAGGGCACCAGCCAAAAACCGATTCGGCAAGCTCACAATATCGTTCTGAACTGCATTGCAGTCGGCAGCCGTCAGCCCCGTGCGCCCAGAAAGCAATTCATAAAGTCGCGCTGTCCGATAAGGCCCCGCCTGCCGATCGGAAATGTAATATTTGTACCCCGGCCCGACGGTCCGCGCATTCGCCGTCGCAATAATCCCGTCCGGCGGATTTTCCACACGCGGCAATTCCTCGAACCGAATATATCCCTTCCACTCATACAAATTCGTATCGCCAGGCACTGGGAAAGCACCATCGCCGTTCGCCCGCACAGGAATCCGCGCCGGAATCGTGAACCCGATATTCCCATCCACATCCGCGTAAATCGTGTTCTGCCCCGGCCCAGCAATATGCCGCGTCGTCGCGATGAAGGAATTCCAATCCGTCGCCTGGCCTAACAACGGAAATCCAAAATCCAGCCCCCCAGGCTCGAGTGCCGTCCAGCGCAACGCATAAGCCCGTCCGCGTTCCTCCACCGCATCGCGATGAACGATCGGACCATGCCGCGTCAGCACAACATCCAGTGTCACATCCGGTTTCCCGCGCACGCGAATCACCTCGTGACGCACCTGAGCCGTCAGCATCGTGCCGTTCGCGGAATATTCCAGCGGGTTCGTATCAGAAAATTTCTCGATGTAGAGATCCTCCACGTCCGCATTGCTGTTCGTGAATCCCCAAGCAATCCGCTCGTTGTGCCCGATAATCACCAGCGGCGCGCCCGGCAACGCAAACCCCTCCACATTCAGCCCCGGCGCCGTCAGATGTACGATGTACCAGAGCGCCGGCGTCGAAAGCTGCAGATGCGTGTCGTTCGCCAGCATCGGCTTGCCCGAAGACGTATGCGCCCCGCTCACCACAAAATTATTGCTGCCAATTATTTCCGACGACTCCTCCTCGAATTGCGCCAAAAAATTCTGCGCCGCATCCCACGCAAGCGAAACAAACGGCGGCTCATCCGCATCATTGCCGCGCTGCTGATTGGACACTCGCGTCGAGGACAACAAGCCCACACGCGAAACACCAGAGGGCAGGGAAGTCCCCCCAGTCCAAATAAAATGATCCAGCGGCGAATCGCTCACAAACAGATCCCGCGCGCGCTCCTCGCCGACCTTCTCCGTAATCCACTGCCGGTTCAGTTTCTCCTTCCATGTCGAAGTCAGCGTCTTATACATATACAAACTGATCAAATAAGTGTCCGCCGGCGTCCAAGCCCGCGGTTTATACCCCAGCGCCACAAACTCAATCGGCAATTTCCCGCCGCGCTCCGCGATGTTCTCGTTCACTCCCCGCGCGTAAGCCTCCAGCAACCCGCGAATTTCCGGCGAAGAATCCGCCGCCGCGCGTTCCGCCGCCTGTCGCATCCCCAAAGTCCGATTTTCCCGGTCGTAGGTCAGCCCCAGCTCGCCAAAAATCTCGCTCAAATCCCCGCTCGCAGCTCGCCGCAGCAAATCCATCTGCCACAACCGGTCCTGCGCCATCACGTATCCCTGTGCCGTCACCGCATCCTGCAGCGATTTCGCGCGAATCCACGGCTGCCCCCAAGAGTCGCGATCCACAATCACGCCATCCTTCAATCCGCCAATCGCGACGCTCCCATCCAGTTGCGCCAGTGGCCGCTGCACCACCCACCAACCAAGCACCAACGCGCCGCCAACGATCAGCAGCAAGACCGCCAGCAAAGATCGAAAGATCCGCGACGCACGTGTCATTCGTCTGAGCCTCTATCTTGCATCCGCAACAGCGGCGCAGTGTAGCCCACAAAATCGCTCGCGTGCAATCGAGCGAACTACGCACGCAAACGCAACGAATCGCGCATCCAGCTAACTATTGCCCCCGCCCCCCAAAACGATGCAAAATCCCGCTGTGCCTCACGAATTCGCCACCTCCTACGTCACCGACGCCACCCGCGTTCTCCGCTATTACAAACACCTCGGCGAGCGCGCGATCGCTCAAGCCTCCGATGAAGCGCTCACCACCACCCTCGACGCAGAATCCAATTCCATCGCCATCATCGTCAAACACCTCCACGGCAACATGCGTTCCCGCTGGACCGATTTTCTCACCACCGACGGCGAAAAGCCCGACCGCGACCGCGACACCGAATTCGAATCCCCCGCCACAACACGCGACCAGCTCCTCGCCCAATGGGAAACCGGCTGGAGACATCTCTTCGACGCCCTGGCCGCGCTCACCGACGCCGACCTCAGCCGCAAAGTCCTTATCCGCAACGAACCCCACTCGGTCATGCAAGCCATCAATCGCCAAGTAGCCCACTATTCCTACCACGTAGGCCAAATCGTATTCCTAGCCAAGCATTTCGCCTCGGAAAACTGGACGACCCTGACAATCCCACGAGGAAAGTCCACCGAAGCCACCGCAAAAATCCGCGCAGCCCAAGCACAGAAGCAATCAGCAAAGTAGTCGAGCGAACCCGTGTATAGGCTCAAGTCGCGTCAGCCAAGACTTGCCATACTCGCTTTTCGTAACTTATCACTCGTCACTCAACACTGAGCACTGCTTTTCCCCCATTGCCCCGCGCCTCTTGCTAAAATCAACCAGCAATGATCGCTCTGCAACTCTTCGCAGTCCTGGCGCTGGTAGGCATCAACGCCTTCTTCTCCGCCGCCGAATTCTCGCTGATCGCCGTACGCCAATCCCGCGTCCGCCAACTCGTCGAACAAGGTGATGCCCGCGCTAAAGTCGTCGAAACGCTGCTCACCGATCTCACTCGCGTAGTCTCTGGCGTGCAAGTCGGCATCACCCTAGCCAGCCTCTCGCTCGGCTACCTCGGAGAAATCACTCTCGCCGGCATTCTCAGCCCGCTTGTGCAAGCCATCCCGCGCCCCTGGGCCGCGATCATCGCGCACGCCACCGCTCTCGCCATCGCCTTCGGCCTTCTCACAGTCCTGCAAGTCGTCCTCGGCGAACTTGTCCCCAAAAGCCTCAGCCTCGCCCGTGCCGAACGCGTCGCGCTGCTGATCGCGCGCCCATTTTCCTGGTTTCTCAATACCTTTCGCTGGGCCATCGATCTTCTCGACGGCTGGGCCGAAAAAATCGTCGGCGCCCTGGGCGTGGTTTCACCGCACAGTCACACCCTGGTCCGTTCCACCGAAGAATTGCAGGTGATGATCCAGCAAGCCCGCGACCGCGGCCTGCTCCCCGCAGCCGAAGTAAAATTTATTCAAGCAGCGATGGAGCTTGGCCAGATCCAGGCCCGCGAAGTCATGGTCCCGCGCCCCGACGTTCACGCCCTCCCCGCCTCCGCGACTCTCGAAGACACCATGACCATGTTCGCCACCACCCAACGCTCGCGCATTCCAGTCTACGAAGGCACGCTCGACCACATCCTAGGCTTCGTCCATATCAAGGACATGATCTGGATCCTGCTCGATCGCGCCCGCCGCGCCGAAGATCGCCAGCCTCTCGCCGAATTCAATCTGCGCACCGTCCTGCGCGACGCGCTCATCGTTCCCGAAACCAAGCCCGTCAGCGAACTGCTCCTGGAATTCCGCGCCCGCCGCACCGGCCTCGCCATGATCGTGGACGAATTTGGCAGCATCCTCGGCCTTGCCACGCTCGAAGACATCCTCGAACAAATGGTCGGTGAAATTCACGATGAATTCGATGTCGTCGAGCGCCCGCTAACGCTCTCCGACGGCGGCATGATCTTCGACGCGGCCATCAAAATCCGCGAACTCGCCGCACGCTACAACATCGTCCTCCCCGAAGATCCCTCCTACGAAACGGTTGGTGGTTTCGTCTTAACCCGCCTCGGATTCATACCCCGCGGCGGCGAGAGTTTCGAAGCTGATGGCTATCGCTTCACGGTAATGGAAATGGACCATCGCCGCGTCTCGCGCCTGAAAATCAAGCCGCTTCCTCCCGCGATTGTTCCTTCGCCAGCGACAAAGTCTGCGCCGCACGCCACAGAAGTCGCGCCAGCCGAAACGCAGGATGCAGGCGCGCATCACGACGGGCGAGCCGACGTGTTGGAAATGCCCGCGCCGAACTCAGCCTCCGAGTCCCGCGTCGCCAAGAAAGTCCGTCGCGCCGCCCGGAAAAAATCCACCAAGCCGCCCGACGCAACCGAGGCACCCCCTCCCGACGAGCCCGCGGCTGATTCGCCATCTTCCGGGCCAGCCCATAAATGATTCGCTACATTTCAATCCGCCTGCTCTTCGCGCTGCCAGCGCTATGGCTGATCCTCACCATGGTTTTTCTTCTCGCGCACATAGTTCCCGGCGATCCCGTCGCGCAAATGCTCGGTGAAGGCGCCCGCGCCGAAGACCTGACGCAACTTCGGCACGCGCTAGGTCTCGATTTGCCAATTCCCGTGCAATATGGCCGCTATCTAGCCGGCGTGCTGCACGGAAATCTCGGCGAATCATTCCGCTTCCAGCAACCCGTGCTGAAGGTGGTCGCCGAACATTATCCCGCGACGCTCGAACTCGCCTTAGTCGCGCTACTAATCTGCGCGCTGATCGGTATTCCAGCCGGAGTGCTAGCCGCACACAAACGCGGCGAAAGAACCGATCACGCCCTAGGTGTCCTCACTCTGTTCGGCCTCTCCGTCCCTAATTTCGCGCTTGGCCCGGTTCTCATCCTCTTCTTTTCAGTCGTGCTCGGATGGCTCCCGGTCTCCGGACGCGGCGGCGTCTCGCATATCATCCTTCCCGCATTCACCCTCGGCGCCGCCCTCGCCGCCATCCTCACGCGCATGGTGCGCACCTCCGTGATCGAAGAGCTTTCTGCCGACTACGTTCGCACCGCCCGCGCGAAAGGCGTCTCCGAACCCGGCGTCCTGTTTCGCCACGCCCTGCGCAACGCGTTGATTCCCATCCTCACAATCCTCGGCCTGCAATTCGGCACGCTTCTGGCCGGCACTATCGTCACCGAATCCATTTTTTCCTGGCCCGGCATCGGACGCCTCGCCGTCCAAGCTATCGGCGCCCGCGATTATCCGCTGCTGCAAGGCTGCATCCTGCTGATCGCTGTCTCCTACGTTTTCGTCAACCTGCTCACCGACTTGGTGTACGCGCTGGTAGACCCTCGGGTGCGCTTCGAATGAGCGCGGCGCAAACGAAATCTCCACCGCGCAGACTCGTGAGCGAACTTGTGCACGAACTGAGCGATTTCCTGCGCCGCAGCGTTCCCGGCCGCTGGGGCTTCGCGCTCACGCTGATTCTGGTAATCGTCGCGCTGGCCGCGCCCTGGCTAGCTCCCTACGATCCCGTCGCGCAAAATCTGCCGGCGCGTCTAGTCCCGCCCACCGCCGCCCACTGGATGGGCACCGACGAGCTCGGCCGTGACATCCTCTCGCGCATCATCTTCGGCACGCGCGTTTCCATGCTCGTCAGCATCTGCGTGGTTTTCGGTGCGGGAATAATCGGCCTTACAATCGGTGCGGTCGCGGGCTATTTCGGCGGCTGGTTCGATCGCTTCGTCAACATCATCCTGATCAACGCATTTCTCTCGTTCCCCGGCATCCTGCTTGCCATCGCCTTCGCTGCGTTTCTTGGCCCCGGCCTCGACAAAGTAATTCTCGCTCTGGTCGTCACCGGATGGGCCGGTTATGCGCGCCTCGCGCGCGCGCAAATTCTGCAGGCCAAGGAGATGGAATACGTCCTCGCCGCGCGCTCCCTGGGCGCATCACACGCCCGCATTCTGGTCCGCCATCTCCTGCCCAATATTTTGCAACCCATCCTGGTGCAAGCCACCATCGCTATGGCCGGCGCCATCCTGGCCGAATCCACGCTGAGTTTTCTTGGTGTAGGAGTTCTAGCCCCCATGCCCAGCTGGGGCGCCATGCTCAACGACGCCCGCACCCACCTCTTCGACGCTCCGCACCTGGTAATTTTTCCAGCCCTTGCCGTAATGACCGCCGTCCTAGCTTTCAACCTCCTCGGCGACGCCCTCCGCGACTGGCTAGACCCCCGCATGCGCTCCTACCTGATCATCACCTCGCTAGCCCGCTAGCAACGCAAGCAAGGCCCATCGCCTCGCTAACCGTCGCCGCGCACCGAGGTCCATTTGGAGTGCGGCGGCTTGCCGCCGCTTTCGTCGCAGCCTAACGTTTGGCAACAATCACCCTAGGCGAGGCTTGCCTCGCCTGCCGATATACTGCGCACGGCGTCCCGAGCCCGCATAAACATCGCGAATGCGCAGACACAACCACCCATCAATCAATTCGGAATGAACCCACAGGAAAAATCAGCAGAATAACGCAAACAAAAAACGCCTACCCCAACTCCACAGTAACCTCAGCTCCCCGCCCAATTCCTAAAACCCGCGCCGCGTTCCCCTTATTCACGCTCAATTCCAAAAACCCACCCGACCCAATAATCGCGAACGGTTCCCCCGCCGCTCCCGACGCAAACGTCGGCAACAATTTCTTGATCTCTGCATTCCCAGCCCGAATCGTGAATTTCGCGTCCGGCGCAATCAAAGCCGGCGTCTCCTCGCCCTTCAGATTCGTAATCAAATTCCCGAAGTTATCCAACTTAAGCACAATGCACTTGATCGAATTTCCGTTCACCTTCGGCTTCGGAATGCTGAAGCGCACGAAATCCTCGATCTGCTCGCCAAAACTCGCCGTCTGCCAGTTCTTCGAAAGCCATCCCGCCACGGGCGCAAAGATATCCCGCCCATGAAATGTATTACTCACCGGCTGCCGAAAATAATGCTCGGAAGTGATGTGCCAAACAAAAAGCGATTCCGACTGATCGTAAATCGCGGAAAGCACTCCATTATCCGGCGCCACAAAATAATGCTGATCTCCGGCGACTAAAATTGGCCGACGCTGTGTCCCCACCGATGGATCCACCACCACCATATGAATCGTTTTCGGCGGAAAATACCGGTATGCTTGGCTGATCGTGAGCGCTCCATCCAGCACGTCATGCGCGATCACGTTGTGCGTGATATCCACGATATTCACTTCGGGATTGATGCTCAGGATCACTCCCTTGAGCACTCCCACCAGGTGGTCGCTCGTCCCGTAGTCCGTCGTCAAAGTAATAATCGGCCGCGCCAAGTTTTGCCCCCGTGAATTGCGCGGCTCGAACGCAAAATCTAGGATGCCGCGTTCTTCGACGCTATCGGACGCCCGCAAGCCTGTCAAGACAACCCGCGCGTACCTGTAACGCACTCGTACTACCAGCCTTGCGCTACCCCTACTGGCCTCTGCTTGACCCCTCCCACGCGTACCGCTATCCTGAATACTCGCAACTTCTCGACATGCGCATCTATCTCGATTACAACGCGACTACGCCCGTGGACCCCGCCGTCCTCGACGCCATGCTGCCGTATTTTGCTGAAAGCTTCGGCAACGCCAGCTCGATTCATTCCCCCGGCCAGCGCGCCCGTGGCGCAGTGGATGCCTCACGCGCCTCGGTAGCCGCGTTAATGGGTGCCAAGCCATCCGAAATCGTCTTCACCAGCGGCGGCACCGAATCCGACAATCTCGCGCTCTTCGGAGTCGTCGCGGCCTCGCAAGAACCGCGCAAGCACATCATTACGACAGCCATCGAACATCACGCGGTCCTGAACGCCGCGCAAGCACTCGAAAAACTCGGCATCGCAGTCACCTATGTTCCGGTAGGCCGCGAAGGCGTCGTGGATCCCGAAGACATCCGCCGCGCGCTCAAGCCCGAAACAATTCTTATCAGCGTGATGCACGCCAACAACGAACTCGGCACCATCCAGCCGATCGAAGAAATTGGCCGCATCGCCGCTGCCGCGAAGGTCATATTCCATTGCGACGCCGTGCAGACCGCCGGAAAGATACCGCTCGACGTGAACCGCCTCGGCGTTGATCTGCTCACCATCTCCGCGCACAAGTTTTACGGACCCAAGGGCGCAGGCGCGATCTACGTCCGCTCCGGCACTCCGCTCGAGCCGCAATTCCACGGCGGCCATCACGAACGCGACCGCCGCCCTGGCACGGAAAATGTTCCCGGCATCGTGGGCCTGGGGAAGGCCGCGGAACTGGCGCGCAAGAATATGATGACGGACTGCGCCCGCATCACGACGCTGCGCAATCGCCTCGAAGACGCACTGCTGGCGACGTGCGCCGAAGCCCGCGTAAACGGAAACCGTGCCCAGCGCGTATCCAACACTTCGAACATCTCGTTTCACGCCGCAGGAGGCGAAGCGCTGGTAATCGCGCTCGACCTTCAGGGAATCGCCTGCTCCACAGGCGCCGCCTGCTCCTCCGGCGCAGTAGGCCCGTCGCACGTGCTGATGGCCATCGGCCTTTCGCCCGACGAAGCCCGCAGCAGCCTGCGCTTCAGTCTAGGCCGCAACACGACGCCCGAAGAGATTGACCAAGCAATCGCGCTAATCCCGCAAGCAGTCGAGCGCCTCCGCGCCCTCTCGCCGCTAAGCGCAAACACAGAGATGTCAGCGTGATATCGCGGCGACGTGCCCGGTTTAGTAGCGCCGGCGTCTCGCCGGCTCTTGGTTTTGCTCTTGGATTGTGTAGCGGCCGCCTGCTTTTTGTTTCAGGCGGGCGCAATTGAATTTGCCTTTGGATTTGTTTCGCAGAATTCGCAAGCGGCAAGGACCAAACAGTTGTCATCACTAACCCAACTCGAGCCCGCAGGCACAAAGCCAACGATCGCCACCGCGAACACCGTCGCAGTCGCCATGAGTGGCGGCGTAGACAGCTCCACGGTCGCCGCCATCCTCCACGACCGCGCCCAAACCATCGTCGGCCTAACCATGCAACTTTGGAATCAGCGCCGCCTGCCGCAACTCGAAAATAGCGGCCCCGCCCAGCATCGGTGCTGCTCGCACGACGACGTCTACGATGCGCGCCGCGTAGCCGAATACCTACGCATCCCTTTCTACGTCGTGAATTTCGAGCGCGAATTCGAGCTGAACGTCATTAAGCCCTTCGTAGCCGATTACCTCGAAGGCCGCACGCCCATCCCCTGCACCATGTGCAACAACCACGTGAAGTTCGATCAGCTTCTCGTCACCGCGCGCCAGATCGGCGCCGAGCGCATCGCTACCGGCCACTACGCTCGTGTGCGCCACAACGCCGAGACTGGCCGCTACGAGCTCCTCCGCGCCGTGGACGAATCCAAGGACCAAACTTACTTCCTCTTCGGCCTCACGCAAGTGCAGCTGGCCCGCACCGATTTCCCGCTCGGCGAACTCTCCAAACAAGAAGTCCGCGAAATCGCCCGCCGCCTGCAAGTGCCGGTCGCGGAAAAGCCCGAAAGCCAGGAAATCTGCTTCGTGCCCACAGGAAACTACGTGAAGTTTATCGAAGGCTATCTGCAGGAGCAGGGAAGTGAACTGCCGAAGGAATCAGGTGACATCGTCACCGCTTCCGGCGAAGTTCTCGGCCGCCACAATGGCCTGCACCAATTCACAGTAGGCCAGCGCAAGGGACTCGGCCTCGCAGGCGGGCAGCCGCCGATGTACGTCGTAGCGCTCGACCGGAAGCAGAATCGTCTAGTCGTCGGCGAAGATCAGGAACTCCGCCGCAGCACTTGCGAAGTCCGCGACGTGAACTGGATTCCGTATCTCGTTCCCGAAGGACCGGTTCAGGCGATGGTAAGAATCCGCAATCGCCACGAACCCGCCGCAGCTGAGATCATTCCAATCGACGCCATCACCGCCCGCGTCGATTTCCGCGAGCCCCAGCGCGCGATCACGCCGGGCCAAGCCGCCGTTTTCTACGACGGCGAAAAAGTCCTCGGCGGCGGATGGATTCGCTGATCGTTTTCAGATTTTAATGTTCAGGAAAAAATCTGCGGGAAAATCGACTTGTAGAAGCCGCAGCTAGATAAAATGTGCAGCCGCGAAGCTCGGGATCAAATAAATAGTTCTTCGTCTTGCGACACGGAATCGGCATCCGATTCAGGCTTATTATTTTGCTGGCGGCGCAGCATATCCAGACCCACTTTGATGCCTTTCATCACGGCGGAAGCTTGCCGGATGGGGCCCCACAGGGTATTGCGGAATTTGGTGCCGGCCTCGTCCACCACTTCCATGGCGCCAGTCAAAATCTGATCGGCGCGGATCACTTGGATGCGCAGGCGCTCGAGCGCTTCGGTGAAAACGCGGTCCACTTTCTGCGCCTGGCCGCGCGCGAGGCGCGTGATTTCGGCGGTATCGCCCATCACGCTGGAAATGCGGCCCTCAGAATCTTCCAGTATCCGGTTCACGCGCAACAGGATCGGGTCCACGCGCCCCTGCAGGTCATTCGCAATGCGCGTAAATTCCTTCATGGACATCTTCAGCTGCACGAACATCGCAACCAGGATAGCCATCTGCACAACGATAGCTACGGCCGCAATGCTAATGAAAAACTCGACCCAGCCCGGCATTTAACTCCTTGAACTGCCTTAGGAAGCCTTCGATTCCTTGCGATACGTGTCCTTCCCCGCGTCTACCGCCGAGGAAAGCGCATCCTTTTGCCGCGACATGATCTCTTTGCTGCGTTCGATCAAGTCTTCCGCGCGCTCGCGCAATTCCCGCGCCTTCTTCTGCGCGAATTCGCGGCCCTCGTCGGCCTTGCCCGTCAAATATTCACGTGTCTCGTCGCCGGACTTCGGCGCGAATAAAATGCCAACCAGCGCTCCAATTCCCAACCCAACCAAAAATACGCTAACTTTTGAACCTACACTGTTGTCGCTCATGGTCCACCTCAGAACTCGACAGTAGCACAGCCTTCCCAACCGAGGCAAGAAAAGCCGCGAGGAAGCGATGGCGAGACGTCGCATTGTGCCGATTCAACACCGAAGAGCACAGGCAAGATTGCCGGTGCAACGAAAGGCCCAGAAAACTTGCGATTAGAAAGTGACGAGTGGCGAAGGGGGCGACATTTGCCAAAATGGCCGAAAAAGTAGCGATTAGAAAATGTTTTCTCGTTTGTTGTGAGCAGGTTAGGCGAATTTCTAATTTTCTACGAGTAGCGATTAGAAATGTGTGATTGGTGAGTAGTGATTGGTGATTTGTGAACCGCGAAGCGCGCACAAATCGCGCGCGCAAACCTCGTTTATGCGACCGAATTAGAAAAAGTCTTGGCGTGTAGTTTCAGCGGGATACGACGATTTCTAGTCGCGGAGCAGCCGATTAGGATTGCGCATCGCGCACTGCGGCGCTTCGTCTTCGCCGGCATCCCTAGGGGCGGGTCTAAGACCTGCCCGCCGCAGGAGCGCCCGGCACTGCGCGCCGTCATCCGCGCGTAACCGCCCGTCACCTTGACTGCTGCGACCCAGCGCCCGCAGACAGCATCGCCGAGCGCGCGCTCGCGCACCCAGTCAGCCAAGCCCCTCGCCCGCGCCCCAGTTTCCATGTCGCGTCCTCAGCAGCGCCGAAAAGCGCCCCGACTCACGCTAACACATTCCTGAGCCGCTGAATATTCGTAGAGATACTGACGACGGTAAACGACGGAAAAGACGGGCGTAGTTCGCTGTGCTGGTTGATGGCGGAGCGTCTAAACCTGCACCCTCGCCTTCGGCCTGCTTGCGGTGGGCAGGCGAGAGTGCGGCAACCGGAAATTCAATTGCTTTCGCTTGGGTGGTGTGGAAGGGTGTGCCACCCATCAGGCTCGGATGGTCAGACCGTCACCTGTAGGACGATCTTGCCGCGTTTGTGGGGAGCACCCGCTAGCATGTTATGAGCAGCGCGCACTTCTTGCAATGGCAATATCGTGCCAACCTGTGGGAGTAACTCTCCTCGGTCGAACAATTCTGAGATGACATTGAGTCGGGCGGTCGTTACTTCAACGTAGAAAAATACGGATCGCACGTCGGAACGCTGCGGCATCGCTTCGGGTGAGACAACAGACACAAGAATTCCGCCTGGGCTCAGCACGCGGAGCAAGCGCTCCCGCGTTTCTCCTCCAACGGTATCAATGACGACGTCAACCGAACGCACCTCGCCAGCGAATGTTTCGAGTTGATAATTCAGGGGAATTTCGGCTCCGAGATTTCGGACATATTCGATGTCTTTCTGCCCAACGACTGCGACGACGCAAAGGTTTGCTTTTGCCGCAAGCTGGACAGCATACGCGCCGACGTTTCCTGCCGCTCCGAGAATCATGACGGTCTGGCCAGCGTGTGCGTGCGCGTAGTCGAACAGCATTTGCCAGGCCGTCACGGCCACAACGGGTGCCGAAGCCGCTTCATCATGGCTCAATCGCTGCGGCTTGGGAGCGACCATGTTTGCGGAAGCGATTGCGTATTCTGCCTGCGCCCCACAAAACTGAGGGTTGGTGACGCCATATATTTCGTCCCCTTTCTTGAACTGAGCAACTCCCGGACCAACTGCTTCCACCACACCGGACAAATCCGCTCCGAGAGTAAGCGGGGGCTTTGGACTCACCTTGCTTTTACCTTCACGAATCAGCGCGTCCCACGGACCAACTCCAGCATCGGCGACGCGCACGAGGAGCTCTCCCGCCTCTGGAAGCGGACGCGGCACATCTTCCACAACAATTACCTCGGGTCCCCCAAACCTATGGATTCGAGCTGCTTTCATCGCCAGCGAGCATGGCACATCTAGGCCAACTCCTGATTGGTGCCATAACGACGTCGGCCTCGCTACGGCCCGAGTAGACTGTTCGGTGTTCGCCCCAACAGTGCTTGGACCGAAGGAGGCCGAGATGCGGATTAAAGAACGTGATTTGCAGGCTCGCCAACAGACGTTGGCGATGTTGGACACTGGAACAGGGGAAGTAGTGAATCGGACTCTCCCGCACGAAGGCGAAAGTGTGCGGGAGTTTTATTCCACGCTTCCCGGTCCGGTGCGTGTAGGGATCGAAGCGACTGGGTCGATGAAGTGGTTTTTGCAGCTGATGCAAGAGCTCGGGATCGACTGTCAGGTAGGTCATCCAGCGACGATTCGAGCGGCCGAACCGCGCCGACAGAAACATGACCAGCGCGATGCCGAGCTACTTCTCAAGCTGCTGGTAGAAAACCGTTTTCCGTCGATCTGGCAGCCGTCGCAGGAACTGTTGGATCTGCGAGGGTTGCTCTTACACCGTCATCAGTGGGTACGCCTGCGCACACGGATACAGAACGCTTTGCAGGCTATCGCACTGGCGAATGGTTTAAGGCGAGGGAGTTCGCTGTGGAGCGAAAGCGGACAACGGGCCATCGCATCGCTACCGCTGGCAACACACACCGCTCAGCGGCGCAGTGAGTTGCAGGCGATGTACGCCGGGTTCGAAGCGGAGATCGAACAACTGAAGCAGCAAGTCCTGCAGCAAGCAGGCCCACGACCCACGGCAGGACTGCTGATGACTCATCCCGGAGTGGGACCGATCACGGCGCTAGCGACCGATGTCTTTCTGGGCGATCCAAAACGATTCAGCAACGGCAAGGCGTTGGCAAGCTATATCGGGATCATTCCCAGGGAACACTCCAGTGGCGGACGACAGCGGTTGGGAGGTTTGAGCAAGCAAGGTAACCCGCTGCTGCGCCTTCTGTGGTGTGAAGCGGCGGCACACGCGGTGCGCCGGGATCCAGAATTGCGTCGGTTCTATCGGCGCAAATTAGTGCAGAAAGGTCTGGGGAAAGCGCGAGTCGCCGCCGCGCGAAAACTGGGGCCGGGAAATTGAGCGCGCAGTTCGAAACCAACTCAAAGGAGGTAGTGACCATGGCAACCCAACGATCCAGCGAGGCAAACAAAGCCGGCAAGGGCACCAAGCACCTGAGGATAGCGAAGAAGCTGGAAGCCACCGAGACGCTGAAAGGCACCGTGAGCGGTACTCACATCCCGCGGGTCACCATCCAGATGTGAGCGAAGACCCACTCTTGCTGCATCGCGCCATTGGCGGGACCGGGGAGGCGGGAGTTTGGACATTCGGTACCCCATTTGCATATAGCTGTGTGACCGCCCATGGATAAGGGCAATCCGAAGGAAGGAGAAAAAACCATGGCATCGAAGAAAGCGACCAAGAAGCTCAAGAAGGCCAAGAAGCTCGAAGCAAATAAGAGCCTCCGTAAGGCAGGTGGTTCCCCCGGATCAACAGGCCAACCATTTTTGAGATTCGATTGACGCTGATATCGGCTGGTGGCCCGCCCTTCCACACCGCCCCAACGAACGTGCTTGAATTTTCGGGCGCCGCACTCTCGCCGGAGGCGTCAGTCGCGGCGGTAGAGCATGTACGTCGCGCGACAGTGCAGCCATCCTTCGCCCGTGGTTGCGTCGTGGCTGCTGTCAATGGATTCGCTCAGTACGTGGGCGCAATCGCCACCGAGGCGAGCAATTTCCTGCTGCAGGCGCAAGCGGAGTTGCACGATCAAATCGTCGTAGCACCGGTCCCAGAGGCCGTCCCGGTGAGCGATGGTCCCAGGCACGCGAAGGCTCTTCGCTTCCACGATATGCTCGCCGATCGCTCGCATTCCGAGAGGCGGCAGTTCGTTATGCCAATAGACGTTCGTGCTGCGACTGACGCTCGGCTTCTTAGACGCAATATATGTAGGTAGCACCATCATCTCTCCCACCTCGCTAAAGCCCCATGAACGACTCGACTCAGCCGAGCTGCTCAGTGACTGCCGTGCCCTGATTGCCATTTCCCAAGCAGGAGCACCACTAGCAGAAACGCCAGTAAGAGATAACCTTGAGTGAACATGGCCGCCTCCATCCTGCTTTCTCTCAATGGGATTGTTGCGCTATGCAGCGCGCGAGGATGTGACCTTCGCCACTTGCAGAGGTGATGAAGGTCACAAAAGTCTGGGCGTGCAACAGGCGCAGGGGCGCGGCAGACTGCCGTTCGGTAGGCGGGGGATTCGTGGGTTGGCAGAAAAGCTTGGGTGTGCGGATTATGTGCCGGGCGGCGGCGTGCCGGTCCAGACGTGCTGCACGATTTGCCATGCGCCATTTGCTTGCCGCTTGTAGATGATTACGTAGCTGCCTTTGGAATTTATTTTGGCGCCGGTGGCGATGTTGGTGAGCGTTTCCTGGAAGTCGCCGCTGTCGTACGCCAGATCGCCGGAAGCTTCGAGATTTTGGCTGTGCAGCGTGAGGTCGCTGTTGAAAGTGGCCATGATCGTTTGGAAGAGCATGCGGAGCGCTGCGGAGCCGGTGATACGTTCACCGTCGGGCTGCAGGAACGAGGCGTCGGCGGCATAAAACTTCAAGATGGGTTCGAGTTGCTTCGTGCGCAAATCTTGCACCCAAGTTTCGCGGAGTTTGGCGAGCGCTTGCAGAGTTGCGGCCTGCGGCGCGGCCGCGGCGGCCTGGGTGGCGAAAAAAGCCGGCGCGACGATCAGAGCGACAGTCATCAACGCGACTGCGGTGCGCCACCGGTGAGGAACTCGCCGCGATATCAATCGGAATGCGGATGGGATCTTCATGAGCCCTCCTAGTCGCCGGGTGCTGAGTCTAAAATTCTAAAGCCGGTGACGATGCTACACCGGTCTTGCTAGTCGCCGAGAGCGCAAAGTGTTTCTCCACTGGAGCTATGTTGCCCCGTCACGGAGTTGGAGCTCCGGACGACTGAGTTTCGCGCAACGCCTCGAAAACGCGCTGGGCCTGCGCGCGCGGAACTTCTGCCGCAAGCTGCTCCAACGTGAGCTGCTTGAGCTGCGCGACGCTTCCGAAACGCTGTAGAAGCTTTTGCGCCGTGCGCGGGCCGACGCCGCGTATTTCCGTCAGCGACGTTCGCAATCGCCGGCTCGATCGCCGCTGGCGATGAAACGTCACGGCAAAACGATGCGTTTCGTCGCGAATCTGCTGAATCAGGTGCAGCACGGGAGAATGTTTTTCGAGCACGACTGGCTCGTCTTCTTTTCCTAGGACGTAAAGAATTTCTTCTTTCTTTGCGATGCTCGCCATCGGCTGATTGATGATTGCGAGCTTGTCTAGCGCTTTCGCCGCTGCGTGCAATTGGCCGATCCCGCCGTCAATTAAAATCAGGCTCGGCATCGGTTTTTGTTCCTGCTGCAGACGGCGATAGCGGCGCTCGACTGCTTCCTGCATGCTCGCGAAATCGTCGCGCAAAATGCCGGCGGCTTTTTCGGCGCCCTCCGGCATGGCTTCGCCGCGAATGATAAATTTACGGTAGTCTGATTTTTTCATGCGACCGGCTTCCCACACCACCATCGAAGCCACGGTGTCCGAACCCTGTATGTGCGAAATATCGAAGCACTCGATGCGTTTTGGCGGCTCCGGCAGACCCAGCGCGGATTCCAGCGCGTCCACAATCGCGGCGGAGCTGGGCTTCAAGACGCGGAAGCGCTGGATAAAGGAATGCTGTGCATTTTTTTCCACCAATTCCAGGAACGCGTGTTTTTGCCCGCGCTGCGGATTCACAATTTCCACGCGATGGCCGGCTTGTTCGGTGAGTACTTCTTCGATCAGCGTGCTATCTTCAAATTCCATCGGCGTGTGAATGTATCGCGGCAGGTACGCGGCATCCAGGTAGAGCTGCTTGATGAGCGAAGGCAGAAATTCCTCGGGCTTAAATTCCTCCATGTCTTCCCAGTAAAAATCCCGTCGATCGACGACTTTTCCGCCGCGCAGGTGAAATAGATTCACGGCCACTTGCGGCGGCTCGGCGTACCAGGCCAGCACGTCGGTATCGTCGCCCGAAGCCGCGGCAATTTTCTGGCGCTCCTCCATTTCGTTCAGCGTGCGCAGCAGATCGCGATAGCCGGCGGCCTCTTCGTAACGCTCCGCTTCGGAAGCGTACTGCATGCGGTCTTTCAGGCTCTGCGCCAAATCGCTGCGGCGGCCTTCCAGGAATAGGCGCACGTCGCGCGCGGCTTCGGTGTAACGCTCGTCCGTCACCAATCCGGCGACGCACGGGCCCAGACAGCGATGAATGTAATATTGCAGGCAGGGGCGCGGGTGCGTGCGCGTCAAATCGACGGTGCATGACGGCACCAGGAAATGTTTGTGGATCAGATTCACCATCTGGTAGGCGAGGCGCGCCGGGAAATACGGGCCGAAATAAATCGAGCCGTCTTTATTCAATCGCCGCGTCACATAAACCCGGGGATATTTTTCGAACGCGGTGTATCGGATATATGGATAAGTCTTGTCGTCGCGCAGCAGGACGTTGAATTTCGGCTTGTGCTGCTTGATCAGATTATTTTCGAGCGCGAGGGCCTCTTTCTGATTGTCCACGACGATGTAATCAACGTCCGCAATCTCGCGCACTAGCGAGCCGGTCTTCGCGTCCTGCCAGTGCGACTCCAGGAAGTAGGACCGCACGCGGCTGCGTAGCGAATTTGCTTTGCCGACGTACAAAATCTTGCCGCCGGCGTCCTGAAACAGGTACACCCCGGGCTGGGTCGGTAATTGCGCGACTTTTTCGCGGAGTTCCATGGCGGCGAGTTACAATAGCTTAGAGTTACAATATCCGGCGACGGCCCGCAGAAAGTTTCGTGCTTTATGTACCGGGCCGCGTACAACGTTCATCATAGCAAACGCTATCTAATTGCTGCAGGAGCCTGATGCGTCGCAACGTTTCACAATTTGGTCTGTTCATCGCGCTGGCGGCAATCTTGCCCGTCGCGGCTTTCGCGTTGGCTCCGGTGAGTTACGGCCAGCAAGATCCGCAAGAAACCCACGGCCAGCAGCCCGGACAACCCGCCACTCCACCGCAGCAACAGCAGCCGCCCGCGACGCCACCACGCCCGAGCGCCAATCCCGACTCGAGCTCAGACCCGTCGCAAGAGTCGTCTTCGAAAAAAGTGCTGCCGCCCGACGATCCGGCGCCGGCAAAAACTCCGGCCGACACCCCCAAAAAATCCAAGGCCGGCGTGCTGCCTCCCGAAGACGATCCTGCCTGGGACCCTTTCCACGCGCAGCAGGATATTGATGTCGGAATGTTCTACTTGCACAAAGGCGACGTGGATGCCGCCATCAGCCGCTTTGAGGATGCGATCCGGCTGCGCGCCAATTTCGCCAAGCCGCGGCTATTGTTGGCAGAGTGCTACGAGAAGAAAGACGACCCGTCCGAGGCACTGCGCTATTACAAGGAATACCTGCAGGTGCTGCCGAACGCGCCCGACGCCAAAAAAGTCCGCGAGAAAATCGAAAAGCTCTCCAAGAAGTAAGAGCCTCCGCGAAAAAGGCACCCGATTTTTCAGCGGCGGTGCCGCGAAGCAAGACTGCCATCGTTGATAGCCGCGCCACGATGGCGGACACCGCTACGAAATGAAACCAACGGCAACGGCTGCCCGGTTCGATGAACCTGAAGCGGCCGCTACAGATTCAAAGGCCACAGAGCCGGCGGGACGCCGGCGCTACAAAGTCTAAACCTTTGCTTGTGAGCGCTCAGTGGATGGGGCGGCGGTCCAAAAACCTCATAGCCCGCTGGTAATCCACAAATTTCTTTTCTTCGCGGCGAAATTCCGCGCCGTGCGATTCCCGGCGGCAGCGCGCGAATTTCATCGGATGCTTCACATGCAGCATCTCGTGATACATCACGTAAGCCACCACAAACTCCGGCACGCCCTCGCGATCCAGTTGCCGGTTAATCACAATCTGTTGCAAAGCCGGATCGAAACACCCCAGCAGGCTACTCCAAACCCGCCGGCTCCAGCCGAGCCGCGGCTTCGTAAGCGCGCCGTCAAAATAGCGCGCGTTTAGCCGCTCAAAAAGCTGATCAAGGTCGTGGTGCGTTCCGGTCGGCCGATGCTCCACCCGACGCGCCCGCCGCTGCCGCAAAGCCAGCAATCGCCGCCGCGTGGCACCCGCATAAGAAAATTCGCGATACGTCTGCAGCAGCTCCTTCGGTGGCTCGCGGCGATACAAACGGCCCAGCAAAATAGCGGCCGTGGCTTCCACCACCGGATGCGGCGCATCGTCCAAAGCATCCGACAAACGCACGTAAGCCGTATCTTCGCGCAGACGAATGGTGTGCGTCAGGTCGGTGTACGGATGAAATTCCACCACAAAATGCGGCGGCCGCCCCTCGCAACCGAGTCGCGTATAGATCCGCTGAAAAATTCGTTCGCCTCCGGGCACGGCAATCTTCACTCGCTGCTTTGTCACGATGGCTTTCTCCGCACGGGCGCCGTATTCAATTCCTTCAGCGCTTTATCCACGTCCGCCAAAGCGTCCTGCGTTCCTTCGATGGCATCCTGCAAAGTGTCCTTGTACGTATCGTATTCCGGCCCGCCCTGATTGATTTTCTGCAGCGTTTCCAGAAATTCCTTACCCTTCGACTGCATATTTTTCAGCGCTGCACGAATATCCACCTGCTTTTCCCGCGCCACTTCGATCTGGTCCGCCGCATCGTCAATGCAGCCTGCATAAGCATTCAATAGACCATTCAAAATCTCGGCCCGCCGGCCCTCCGGCACGGAGCGCGTCAGTTCATACTGGAATTTCTTCAACCGGTCGTCCGCGAAAATCACAAAAAGCTTCATTCGCTCCGGAGGCGTCACCGCATCGCGAATGCGATCGCCTTCCGCATCCGTCAAATAATCTTTCTTCTCTTGCTGTGCGTGAACGCTGCGCGCGCAAACCGCCGTCGCCGCCACCAGCAGCATCATCCCGCTCGCCAATCTCCAGCTCTGCCGCAGCATCGCGCGCTCCTAACTCTTCGGCTCTTCCGTCGACTCTGCCGTCGGCTTTTCTGGCGGCTTCGCCGGCGCAGCTTCCGGCCGCTTCGGGAAAAGTTGATGGATCATCTGCCGGTCCAGCTCATCAAGATCCTTGCGAACGTCCGCCAATGGTTTCTGATCGTCCTTTGCCAGGCTCACCATAGTATCGTCCAGGCGCCGTATGGACTCGCGCACCGCAATCTCGAGCTGCTTGTAACCATCGGGATGCGCCTCCACGTTGCGTTTCGTCGCGTCCAGCGATTTCTTGCTCGCTTCCGCTTCATCGCGCACGCGCCCGGCGATCTCGCCGGCCGCTGCTAAATCTCCCGCGTCAATCTTCTCGTGCATGTCGCGGAATTCGGCGTCGGCCAATTGCCCCACCAGATGGGCCTTGCGCACCGGATCAGTCTCTTTCTCAAATCGCGAACGCAACTCTGCCGTCCGGTCCTGGGCTACCAGCGCCCCCGCAACCAGCGCCACCAAAAGAACGGCTACCCAAAACCTAACGCGTGCCGGCAATGTACTACCTCTTCTTCTCGAGTTCCCGAGTGAGTGTTCGAACGCGCGCGCTTGCCTCGAAGTACATGTCGCTGTTCTCGTCCTTGTTCAGTTGCAAGAATTTCTTATAGGCATCGAGCGCCGGCTGCACTTGGCCCAGTTTATCGTAACAAGTGGCGCGCACGAACCAGCTTCCCAGCGGCGGTGTTTCCTTTTGCGCCAAAATGTCCAGGCCGTGCAACGTGGCCGGGTAATTCTTGTTCAGATACTCCGCCGTCACCAGATCTTTCAGCACATCAATGGACTGTGGATTCATTTTAATCGCGACAACCAGGGCGTTCACCGCGTTCGGGTAGTCTTTCTTTTCCAGATACGCATGCCCCAGTTGCGCTGGGAGGTCCGGATCCTGCGGGGCCAGAACAATCGCCTTCACGAGCACCGGAACGGCGTCGTCGTACTGCTTCTTGCGGAAATAAATCAGCGCGCGCAATTTCAGAGCGCGAAGCGATTCGGGCCCTGCTGCTGCGGCCTTGTCCAGCTCCGCCAGCGCGTCGTCATCTTTACCCGCGTCCACCAGCAGGGAAGCATGCTCCAGTTGCATTGTTGCATCGCCAGGATGCGCTGCGAGATAGACACCCATCTCCGTTGCCGCCTCGTCGTTCTTTTTCTGCGCCAGCAGCGCCCGTAACAATCCTTTATGCGCCTGATCGGCAGCCGCGCCGGTAGGCTGCAGAGCCAGCGCGTCGCAAAACGCAGTTTCCGCCTCGCCGGCGCGTCCGGTCCTCAGCAACGCGAATCCCAGCGAATTGCGAATCTCTACACTCTTTGCGTCCAGCTTTTCCGCGGCTTGGTATTGTTCGATGGCCGGCGCATCCTTCTTCGTAGCTTCCAGAGCGATTCCCAGCAGCCATTTCGTTCGCGCATCTTCCGGCATCAGTTCCGCCGCTTGTTGCAGCGGTTCGATGGCCGCCGCTGGATCCGTGGGGATCAGCGTGACGCCCAGATTCTGATAGGCGGCGGCCATTTTCGGATCGAGCGCGATAGCCTTCTCGTATTCGCTCTTCGCGTCCGCCGGCTTCTGCAGCGCCGTGTACGCATAGCCCAAATCGTAATGCACCACGGCGTCGTCCGGCTTCTTCGCAAGATAGGCCTGATAATCCTGCGCCGCGCTGGCGTAATCCTGTTTGTTGACGGCATCTTCTGCAGCGGTAAGCAGGCGATTCAGTTCAACAGCGGCCGGGTCTTGCGGGATTTTAGTGCGGGAAGTTCCAACGGTCTGAGCAAATGCCGAGCCTGCGAATGGCAGAAGCGCCGCGCCCAAGAAGACGCCTAAAGCGCCAGACGCCAGCGGCCTAATCAATGGAGTACTCCGCCGTTTCATTCCGTCGGCAAATCAAGCGGCGGCGCCGGTGCGGCAACATCGCCCTTGTCACGCGCATGATTGCCATGATTCGCGCCATTGCCGTTGCGCCCGTTCAGCACTCGCGCCAAATATTTTCCCGTGTGCGATTGCTGATTGCGCGCCACCTGCTCGGGCGTTCCGACCGCCACCACGCGGCCGCCGGCCTCGCCGCCCTCAGGACCCAAATCAATCACCCAGTCCGCCGATTTGATCACGTCCAGATTGTGCTCGATGATCAACACCGAAGCACCACCTTCGATCAATTTGCGAAACGCCGTCAGCAATTTCTGTATGTCGTCAAAATGCAGCCCGGTCGTTGGCTCGTCAAAAATATACAGGATGCCGGTGTTCTCCTGCCGCGTAAGATGCGCGGCCAGTTTCAAACGTTGCGCCTCGCCGCCGGAAAGCGTCGTGCCGGATTGCCCCAGACGCAGATAACCCAGCCCGACCTCATCCAACACGCGCAACTTCGCCGTGACTTTCGGATGCGCCGCAAAAAAGGTTATCGCCTCGCGCGCCGTCATCTGCAAGACGTCGTGAATATTTTTGTCCTTGTAACGCACGTCGAGCACCGCGCTCTTGTACCGCGTCCCACGGCACTCCTCGCAAACCAGCTCCACGTCCGCAAGGAAACGCATTTCCACCGTGACGGTCCCATCACCCTGGCAAGCCTCGCAACGCCCGCCCGGAATGTTGAACGAAAAATGTCCCGCCGTAAATCCGCGCTTCTTCGCTTCAGGCGTCGCGGCAAATACCTCGCGAATCGGGTCGAACGCCTTCAGGTAAGTGGCGGGATTCGACCGCGGCGTCCGCCCAATCGGCGACTGGTCCACCATCTCCACGCCCGCCAGCAAATTGTCGCCTTCCAACCGGTCGCAGCATTCCTTCCAATTTCCGCCGCTGCGCTTCGCCTGCAGCGCCTTGTAAAGCACGTCGTAAACCAGCGTGGATTTTCCCGAGCCCGAAACGCCCGTAATCGCCACCAGCAGTCCCAGCGGGATCATCACGTCGACGCCCTGCAAATTGTGGCTGTGCGCGCCAATAATTTTCAGGAATTTTCCGGTTGGCTTGCGTCGCCGCGCCGGCACCGCGATTTTCAAATCTCCGCGCAGATAACGACCTGTCAACGAATGCGCATCCGTCATCATCGCGTCGCGCGTGCCCGCAAAAATCAATTTGCCGCCGTGCTCGCCGGCACCGGGACCCAAATCGAGCACGTAATCCGCGGCCATGATCGTGTCCGGATCGTGCTCCACCACCAGCAAAGTATTTCCCAGGTCGCGCAAGCCCTTCAAAATTTCAATGAGCCGGGTCGTGTCGCGCGGGTGCAGGCCGATCGAAGGTTCATCCAGCACGTACAACGCGCCCACCAGATGTGATCCCAGCGAAGTCGCCAGTTGAATCCGCTGCGCCTCGCCGCCCGAAAGCGTGGAGGTCAGCCGGTCCAGCGTCAAATAATCGAGGCCGACGTCATCGAGGAACCGCAGCCGCTGCTGCGTTTCTTCCAGCACCTTCTCGACGATCGCCGCTTCTGTGTCGGTGAGCTGCAGATTCTGGAAGAACGGCCGCGCGTCCTTCACCGTCATCTGGCAAACTTCCGTGATCGAGCGCCCAGCGATCTTCACCGCCCGCGCTTCCGCGCGCAGCCGCGTCCCGCGGCAATCCGGACAAGTCGCATACCCGCGATAGCGGCTCAAAAACACGCGCACATGCAATTTATATTTCTTGCGCTCCAGCCAGCCGAAGAACCCCTTCACTCCGATGTAGTCCTCGCCCTTGTCGCCGTCCAATATGGCGTGCCGTTGCGCGGAGGTCAGATCGCGGAAGGGAACATCCATGGGAATTGCTTTCGCGCGCGCGAATCGCCGCATGTCCATCGTCAGTTGCCGGTAACGCGGCTTGGTCCACGGCTCGATCGCGCCTTCATTGAGCGATTTGCTTTTGTCCGGGATGACGCGGTCAATATCAAAATCCACGGTATTTCCGAATCCCTGGCAGCGCGGGCACGCGCCATACGGATTGTTGAACGAAAAAAGCCGCGGCTCTGGTTCCTGATACACGGCGCCGCACTTTTTGCATTCGAAGCGCTCGTTGAAGACCATCCGCTCGGGTTTCGCGCCAGCGGTTTCCGGCACAAATTCCAAAATCGCTTCGCCGCGCCCTTCCCGGTAGCAGATTTCGATCGAGTCCATTACTCGCGAACGCACTTCGGGCGAAAGCTCCAGCCGGTCCACCAGCACGTACACGGGCTTGGTGAAATCCACGTCCAGCAATTCTTCGGGCGTGGAGAATTCAAAGACGCGTCCGGCCTGATAAATCCGGTTGAATCCGCGCTTGCGCAGACTGATCAGCGCCTCGCGGATTGCATCGGCGCCCAGACGCGCCGGTTTGCGCGCTCGTGGAGCTTGCGGCGCATTCGTCACCACTTCCGGCGTCAGGATCAATTCATACAGCACATAAAACCGCCGACCCGCGGGCAACGCCAGGACCCGCGTCGCGATTTCGTCCAGCGTGTCCTTGCGCACTTCCTCGCCGCAGCGCAGGCAGAATGTGCGTCCGATACGCGCGTAGAGCAGGCGCAGATAATCGTAAATTTCAGTAGCCGTCGCGACGGTTGAACGCGGGTTGCGCGTGGAATTCTTCTGCCGGATCGAGATGGCCGGAGCGATTCCAGTAATCTCGTCCACGTCCGGCTTCTCGATGCGCTCCAAAAATTGCCGCGCGTAAGCCGAAAGCGATTCGATGTAGCGGCGCTGGCCTTCGGCGTAGAGCGTATCGAACGCGAGGCTGGATTTGCCGGAGCCGGAGACGCCGCTCACGACCGTGATCGCGTTGTGAGGGATCACGAAGTCTATGTTCTTGAGGTTGTGCACGCGCGCGCCGCGGACGCGGATCTCCTCAATATCGCCGGGAAGGGGAACTCCAGTAGCCGCGCCGGCACCCGAACCAGCGTCCGCCCCGCCGGGCGCACTCCGGCCCACGGAAACACCCTGCGATTCCGCTTCGTCCCGAGGCAGCTTGTCTACAGGCTCTGTCGCCATATGTGTAAACCAAAAATTATACGCCCAGCAGTCAACCCCCGCAAATCGCCCCGCCCCGCGCAGGTAATAGCCCGATTTCCGAGTCTGGACCAACTCGGATCAAGTCGCCGGCGATGTCGCTATTTAACTTTTAGACCGACCTGCACTTCAGTACAGTACCTCTACCGTACCTGCATAGTTATCATGTCCCATGCTCAAACGACACCGTCGTACGCAGTCCAGAATCACTAACCTCTTCGCACTCCTCGTCCTCGCGCTAGCCTCCAGCTCTTGTATTCATTTCGACATCAACCATCACGCCTCAATCGAAGCCATCATGCAGGCAATCCACGACTACGGGCGCGGCCACCAGGTCTTGCCTCCTCCGGCTGCGTCCACCGCAATTTCCGAGACTGAAGAAGGCTATCGTACCGACATCAGCCTTTTGCTCGCCGAAGAAAATTTCGCCGAGCTGGAAAAAATCGCCGCACAGAATCGCACCGAGCGCGGTCTTATGGTCGGCGGCGCCTGGAAGAACAACGTCTTCTTCAACGCGGCAGGCTATCCCGCCCACGAAGGCGAGATAACCGACGCCGACTATAAGTTTCAGATTCGTCGCATCGAAAAATGGATCGCTGCCTATCCGCAATCCTGCGCCGCCCGCATTACTCTCGCCCGCGCCTATACTGACTATGCCGATCTCGCGCGCGGCGACGGCTCGGCCGACACCGTGTCTGATATTCAATGGGATCTATATCACGAGCGATCCGCCCTCGCCACAAACGCCCTGCTCGCCGCCGCCCGCCTCCAGGAACGCGATCCCCATTGGTACGAGGCAATGCAGCAGGTCGCCTTCAGGCAAGGATGGAAAAACGCTCAAGCGCGCGAACTGCTTGATCAAGCGGTGGCCTTCGAGCCCAGCTACTATCATTATTATCGCGAATACGCCGATTACCTGAGGCCAGAGTGGTATGGCAAACCCGGCGCGATCTCGGCCTTCGCCGAAGAAGCCTCGGCTAAACTCTCCGAACCCGATAGTTCGATACTCTACTTCCGCATCGTCAGCTCGCTTGCTTGCAATTGCGCTCCGGAAATCGCAGAAACGCCCGGCGTCTCTTTGCCGAAAATCAGAGACGGCTACAACAACGTGCAGCGCCTCTACGGATTCTCGAATCTGAACGCCAATCGTTTTGCGATATTGGCCGTCCATCTACAGGACAAAGCTTCAGCTCAGCAAGCCTTCGCCTCCATCACGACCCCGGAACACGATGTCTGGTGGGGACCGCGCACCTTTGAAGCCGCCCGCAGCTGGGCAAATACTCCATAGCCCGAACTCGGTTTCGTGTCGCATTCAACTTTCGCCGTAGCTGCGCACGAACGCTTCGACCGCGAGCCACTCGCCTGCGCCGTCCGTCCGTACTGGCGCATCTTCAAGTGTGGAGTACAATCTGCTTTCCGCAGCGCCGCTAAATTGAATGAAGAAGGAGGCATCGGTGGGGCTGGGCATTACGCATTTCGCGCGCCTGATCTGGATCGTCCTTGATAGCGTCGGCATCGGCGAGCTACCTGATGCTGACGACTACGGCGACGTAGGCCGCGACACGCTGGGACATATCGCCCGATCGCGGGCGCTGCGTTTGCCGAATCTCGTGCGCCTGGGGCTTGCGAACATCAAGCCGCTCGAACATCTCACTCCGCCGACGCATTCAGCTGGAAGTTACGGCAAAGGCGCCACGCGCTCGCCGGGAAAGGATACCACTACCGGGCATTGGGAAATGGCGGGCATATGGCTCGATCAAGCCTTCCCGGTTTATCCGCACGGTTTTCCGCCCGCGCTGATCGCCGAATTCGAACGCCAGATTGGGCGCCGCACGCTGGCCAACAAGCCCGCCTCCGGCACAGAAATCCTGAAAGAACTGGGCGCAGAACACGTGCGCACCGGCTACCCGATCGTCTACACCTCCGGCGACAGCGTTTTCCAAATCGCCGCGCATGAAGATGTGATCCCTGTGCCAGAGCTGTATCGCATGTGCCAAGTCGCGCGGGAATTGCTGGATGGGCCGAACCGCGTTGGTCGCGTTATCGCGCGTCCGTTTACCGGCAGGGATGGAAATTTCCGCCGCACCGAGCGTCGCCACGATTACGCCGTCGAGCCGCCTCGGCCCATGCTTCTCGACGTTCTCGCCGAGAACAAAACACCTGTCTTCGGCGTGGGCAAAATTCACGACATCTACAACGGCCGCGGCGTCGAAGATTACGTCACCACCAAGAATAACGCCGACGGCATGGGCAAACTCACAGAAGCTTTGGCGCAGCGACCAAAAGGCCTGATCTTCGCAAACCTGGTGGATTTCGACATGCTCTACGGGCACCGCAAAGACGTAGAAGGTTTCGCCCGCTCGCTCGAGGAATTCGACGCGCTTTTAGGCCCGTTCCTCGCTGCCATGCGCCCCGACGACCTGCTCCTAATCACCGCCGACCACGGCTGCGACCCCGACCCCGTAAATCCCACCACGGATCATTCCCGCGAATACGTACCGCTCGTCGCGTATAGCCCTGGCACAAGCGGCGGCGCGGATCTAGGCGTACGCGAAACGCTGGCGGACATGGGGCAGACTGCGGCGGAAAATTTCCACACGAAGATCCCGCACGGGGTCAGTTTTCTGAATGAAATTTCACAACAGGGTAAGAAGGACTAACAGCCCGACCGAAGATTCGTGCGCCAGTCCGCCACATTCGCCGGAACAAGAACTCTTGGAGCGTCGCGGCTAGCCGCCGCACTCCAAAATGATTGAAGGACGGATGAATGGCGCTGAAAATGTAATGCGGGGAGGTAAAACTCTCGGCGACGGCTAGTCGCCCTGCGCGGCCTTCTGTGCGTAGTATCCAGTGCGCGTGCGCACGGTCAATTTCTCGTGCGCCTTCTGCGGATTCAATTCCACTTTCACGCTACGAAACGTCCCATCCTTAGCCGCATTCGTCGGGTAATATCCCAACGTATATTGATTCCGAATATCCCGCGCGACTTGCACGCAAACCGGGTCTACATCTTCGAGCCGGTCCGGAAAGAACGCCAGCCCTCCGGTAGACTCCGCCAAAGTCGTCAATTCCTTCTTCGATTTCCGCACCATCTTCTTCTGGTTCTTGCGATCTTCATCGCTAAATACGCCAATCGCATAAATCACCGCATTCGATTCCACCGCAGCCTTCACCGTGTACTCAAAGCTCTTCCGGCTAGCGTCGTCATCGCCGTCGGTGATGACCAGCAGCACGCGCTTGTCCTTGTGCCCCTTCTTCAAATGGTCCAGCGATCCAATAATCGCGTCGTAAAGCGCCGTGCTCCCGCGTGTGTCAATCCGTTCCAGCGCCTCATGCAATTCCTGCGGATTGCTGGTGAAATCCTCATCCAGATCCAAATAATACTCGTCGTTAAAATTCACCACGAAAACTTCATCCGCCGGATTGCTCGTTCGCACAAAGGAAAGCGCCGCCGCGTTCACCTGCGGCCGCTTTTCCTTCATGCTCCCGCTGTTGTCAATCACCAGCCCCATCGTTACCGGAATATCTTCTTTCGAAAATACGGAAATCTTCTGCTCCACTTTGTCTTCAAACACTCGAAAATCATTTCCCGTCAACCCCTCCACAAATTGCCCTTTGTCATCCACCACTGTGGCGTGCAAAACCACCAAATCCACGACAGATTTCAGATGATGGCTCTGATCGGCCTGAGTGTTGGAACCCGCAGCTCCAGGAGGAGGAGGTGGTGGAGGGGGGTTGGGAACGGGAAGGGGAGTTTGCGCCCGAGCACAGGGCCCCGCGCACACAACCAGCAACAAAATCAAAAACGCAAAAGAAAGAAATCGCCTAATGTCCCGGCGCGTAATATCCGGTCTTGGCATAGACGGTAAGTGGGGGAAGCCCCTTCGGTGGGCGGAGCTTGATTTTGATCTTGCGCCATTTTCCATCGCGGTTGTGATCGCTCGGTCTGTATCCCAAGACATATTGATTGCGCAGCTCCATGCTGATTTTCGTCGCGACATCCGGCAAATCCTTCAGGTTGTTCACCGCGAAAGCGCGGCCGCCTGTCATCTGCGTCAAATCCGCCAGCAACGATGGCCCCATTTGCTCTTCTGTCGTTGGACCGCCATTCGGATCAAAAAGTCCGATCGCGTATATCTGCACATCCGCTTCGCGCGCGTACCTCCGAATGTCCGTCTCGGAGTACCGGCTATGATTATCGCCTCCGTCCGATATGATGAGCAACGCCTTCTTTGTGTTGCGTGCTCCTTTCATCTCACTCAGTCCCAGGTAGATCCCGTCGAGCAACGCCGTCTCCCCGCGCGCCGCCGTGAACATCAAATGATTCTGCAATTCCTCCACGCTTCCCGTAAAATTACTCGCCAGCTGCGCGCGATCATTAAAATTCACCAGCAGAAATTCGTCCTGCGGATTCGCCGTGCGGAAAAATTGCACCGCTGCCAGCCGTGATTTTTCGATTTTGTCAGACATGCTGCCGCTCATGTCGAAAATGACGCCGATCGAAATCGGGACGTCTTCACTGGTAAAGCGCACAATCTCCTGCTCGGTGTTGTCCTCAAACACCCGGAAATTTTCCTGCTCCAGTCCGGTCACGAGGCGCCCGTATGGGTCCGTAACCGAAATGGGAACGAGCGTAATCTCCGTCTCAGCCTTCAGAGATTTGCCTTTTTCGATTTTCTGGGAATTTTCAGGATGCGTGGGGCCCTGCGTTTGCGCCCCGGCGGGAACCGTTGTTAATCCACTACAGCAAAATATCAGCAACGCGCAAATTCCCACAACCCTTGCACTTCCAGCTGGCTGCGGTGCGCGGTATCTCAACTTGGCCCCCACCTCTGCCGCGGGACTCGCTTGGCTCTGGGCAGCTTTGCAGGTCGCTGGCGGCGATTCTATCACTCGCGATGCCCAAAGCAAGCGCCACGTGTAACTTCTATGTAACTTCCGATCCGTGCGAGCCGAGCAGAATTCAGCGCCTTCTACGTGTTAAGATGCCAGCGCCAGCGAAAGGTGAGCAACCCCCATGCCAAATTCCGGCGAACCGACGGTCCTGGTAGTAATCCCCGCGCGCTACGCCTCCATCCGCTTTCCCGGCAAGCCGCTCGCTCTCATCTCCGGCAAGCCCATGATTCAGCACGTTGTTGAGCACGTCCGCCTGGCCAGCCTCCCCACGCGCGTGATCGTTGCCACCGAAGACGACCGCATCAAGTCCGCCGTCGAAGCCTTCGGCGCCGAAGCCATTTTGACTCGCCCCGATCACCGAACTGGCACTGACCGCATCGCTGAGGTCGCCACCCACATCCCTGCGGACATCTATATCAACGTGCAGGGCGACGAACCCCTCATCGACCCCGGTACGATTGACGCCGTCGCCGCCGCCATGGCTGACGATGATGCCATCCAGCTTGCCACTCCCTGTTCCGCCATTACCGTGCAGGGTGAAATAATGGATCCCAACGTCGTCAAAGTCGTCCAGGATTTCGATGGCCAGGCGCTCTATTTTTCCCGCGCCCCCATCCCCTGGGTCCGCGATACTGGCGACCGCGTCGCCGCCCGCCACTGGAAACACATCGGGCTCTACGGCTATCGCCGCGACGCGCTGCTGGAATTTCCCACGCTGCCGCCCGGCGAACTGGAACGCATCGAACAACTGGAACAGCTCCGCTGGCTGGAAAACGGCTTCCACATGCATGTGGTAGAAACCATGTACAACGCCGTAAGCGTGGACGTTCCGGCCGACATCGAACGCGTAGAAAAGTTACTGCACGCCCGCGCCAAAAGTTCCACCCAATCCACCAATTAGGTCCCACCGCAGAGACGCGGAGGGCGCAGAGAAAACTGAAGAGCACAGGCAAGATTGCCTCTGCCACCTTTCCGCTTTACTCTCTCTTTCGGTGTTAAATTTTTCCGATCACCACCTCGCCTCAAGAAAAATTAATCCGCTGTGTAAAAATTCGTAATTTGACTCTCACCGCGAATCCCCGCATAATGTTTCGTACGCAGATCGTCCCGGAGGATTTCACCCGACTTGCGCACCGCCCCAAAATACATTTTTGTGACGGGTGGCGTGGTTTCTTCTCTCGGGAAAGGCGTAGCGGCGGCCTCGATGGGCTGCTTGCTCGAAAGCCGCGGTCTTCGCGTCACCCTTCAGAAGTGCGATCCCTACCTGAATGTTGATCCCGGCACCATGTCTCCGTATCAGCACGGTGAAGTTTTCGTCACCGACGACGGCGCCGAAACCGATCTCGACCTCGGCCATTACGAACGCTTCACTTCCGCGCATCTAACGCGCGACCACAACTGGACCACCGGCCGCTTCTATGAATCCATCATCACCAAAGAACGCCGCGGCGACTATTTAGGCAAGACAGTCCAGGTAATCCCGCACGTCACCGACGAAATCAAAGCCGCCTTCCGCAAAGTCGCCGAAGGCGTGGACATTGTTCTGGTGGAAATCGGCGGTACAGTCGGCGACATCGAATCGCTCCCGTTCCTGGAAGCGATCCGCCAGATGCGCCTGGAACTTGGCCCCGAAAACGTAATCTTCGTCCACCTGACGCTGGTCCCCTTCATCCCCACAGCCGGCGAACTGAAAACGAAACCAACGCAGCACAGCGTGAAAGAGCTCCTCAGCATCGGAATTCAACCCGACGTGCTGATCTGCCGCAGCGACCGTCCGCTAAGCACGGACCTGAAAGCAAAAATTGCGCTCTTCTGTAACGTAGCTGAATCCTGCGTAATTTCCGCGCCGGACGTCGGCAATATTTACGAAGTGCCGATGACGCTTGCGTCCGAAGGCCTCGACGAGCAAATCCTGCGCCTGTTGCGCCTCGAAGCTCCGCCGCGCGACCTGAGCCGCTGGCTCGCCATGCTCGAAACGCTCGAGCATCCTGCCGGCGAAGTGCGAATCGGGGTAGTGGGGAAGTACGTGCAGTTAGAAGACGCCTACAAAAGTTTGCGCGAAGCTCTAGGCCACGGCGGCCTGGCTAACCGCCAGCGCGTAGTGATCGAATGGATTGAAGCCGAAGAAATTGATTCGCCTGCCACTGCTGAACGCATGCTGCGCCACGTGGACGGCATCCTGGTTCCTGGCGGCTTCGGAAAACGCGGTATCGCCGGAATGGTTCATGCCATCACCTACGCGCGCGAGAAAAAAATCCCGTTCTTCGGCATTTGTCTGGGCATGCAATGCGCGACGATCGAATACGCGCGCCAGGTTTCGCACATCGAACACGCCGATAGCACTGAATTCGATCCCTCCACACCCAATCGCGTAATCTACAAACTCCGCGAGCTTCTCGGCGTGGACGAAATGGGTGGCACCATGCGCCTGGGGGCGTGGCCCTGCAAACTAGAGGCCGGCTCCTTCGCTGCCAAGGCCTATGGCACACTGGAAATTTCCGAGCGCCACCGCCATCGCTACGAATTCAATTGCGAGTACGAAGAAACTCTCACGCGCGCCGGCTTCCGCATCACCGGACGTACCCCCGACGGCGTATACGTAGAAATTATTGAAGCTCCCAACCACCCGTGGTTCCTAGGCTGCCAGTTCCATCCCGAATTTAAATCCAAGCCGCTGGCTCCGCACCCGCTATTCGCCGCGTTCATCCGCGCCAGCCTGGAAAATCGTCACCGCCGCCTGGCCTCGCCGACGGAGTCAAGAGTTACAGCAGCCGAACCCGCCACCGACTAGCAGCCGCGTCCTCATCTTTCTCTGTGTTCTCCGCCTTTCCTCCGTATTCTCTGTGTTGATGTTCTCGCTTTTCTCTGCGCAGTCTGCGTCTCTGCGGTAGCAGCGGTCCTGCGCCGCAATTCAAAGTTGAATTACCAACCATTCCCGCATAGTCTGTTCGCGCAACCATTCACTCACACATGCCACCCACCGCCAGCTTCCAGGTCGCCAACATCCGCTTCGGCGCCCAAGCCCCCCTGTTCCTAATCGCCGGCCCATGCGTCATCGAATCCGAATCCCACGCCACCAGCATGGCGGAAAAAATTGGCGCAATTGCCGCCGAGCTAAAAATCCCCTACATCTTCAAAGCCTCCTACGACAAAGCGAATCGCTCCTCCGTCACCTCCTTCCGCGGCCCGCAACTAGAGGAAGGCCTGCGCATCCTAGCCGCCATAAAAAAACACACCGGCCTCCTCATCCTCTCTGACGTCCACGACGTTTCCCAAGTCGGGCCCGCCGCCGAAGTCTGCGACATTCTTCAAATCCCGGCGTTCCTCTGCCGCCAGACCGACCTACTGGCCGCGGCGGGCCGTACCGGACGCGTCGTCAACGTAAAGAAAGGCCAGTTCGTCTCGCCCTGGGAAATGGGCAACGCCGCTGAAAAAATCGCCAGCACCGGAAACCAGAAAATCATCCTCACGGAACGCGGCACTTCATTCGGCTACCAAAATCTCATCGTAGATATGCGCTCGTTCCCCATCATGCGCAAATTCGGCTACCCAATAGTTTTCGATGTCACCCATTCCGTCCAACTTCCCGGCGGAGCGGGAAAGTCCAGCGGCGGCCAACCAGAATTCATCGAGCCGTTAGCGCGCGCCGGCACAGCGGCAGGCATTGACGGCCTATTCCTGGAAGTGCACGACAATCCCGCGCAAGCCCTTTCCGACGGCGCGAACGCTCTTCCGCTGGAAAAGCTCCGAGCGCTGCTGAAAAAAATTCTGCGACTCGCGGCCCTGACGCGCGAATGGGACGCCCAGCCCCAATGAGCCTGGAAACCGCCAAGCGCGTGCTGCGCGTAGAATCCGAAGCGATCGCCAGCCTGATCGATCGTCTCGACGCCCGTTTTGAAAAAGCCGTCGAACTTTTACACGGTTGCAAGGGAAGAGTAGTGGTGACAGGCCTGGGCAAATCCGGCCTGGTGGGACGAAAACTCGCCGCCACTTTCGCCAGCACCGGCACTCCCGCGCTTTTCCTCCATACCGGCGAAGCTCTGCACGGCGATCTCGGTATGCTCACAGCAGGAGACGTAATGCTGGCAATTTCAGCCAGCGGCGAAACGGCGGAATTAATTGAGCTGCTAGAAACGGTGAAACGCCTTGGTGTTCCGCTGCTCGCGCTCACCGCAAATCCGAAATCGACTCTCGCCCAAGCCAGCAAAATTGTTCTCGACATCGCCGTGAAAGAAGAAGCCTGCTCGCTGAATCTGGCGCCCACTGCCTCCACCGCCGCAGCCATGGCCATGGGCGACGCCCTGGCCATCGCGCTGTTAGAACGCCGCGGCTTCAAAGAAGAGGATTTCGCGGCTCTCCATCCCGGCGGCCGCCTGGGCAACAAACTGCGCCGCGTCGAATCCTTAATGCACTCAGGCGAAAACGCCCCCCGGGTCCTGCCCACGACGAAAATGCCCGACGTCATCTACGAAATGAGCCGCAAAGGCCTGGGTCTGGCCGCGGTCACAGAAGCCAACGGCAAACTGCTGGGCATCATCACCGACGGCGACCTGCGGCGCGTAATGCAGAAGCGCCAGGAAAACGTCCTCGCGCTCACCGCCGCCGATTGCATGACCAAAAATCCCATCACGCTCTCGCGCCACGAACTAGCCGCCAGCGCCCTGCGCGTAATGGAAGAGAAAAAGATCACCAGCCTATTGATCACAGACCCAGCAGGCAAACTGGAAGGCGTCTTGCACATCCATGATCTATGGACCCTGCAATTGCTCTGAAGTCTTGGCGTGGCCGTTGCAGTTGACTTCGTAACGCTGGCCTGACTGCCGGCAGGCGTCTCGCCGGCTCGTTGCAGTTGCTTTTGAATTTGTAGCGGCCGCCTGCTTTTTCTTTTTAGGCGGGCATCTTTGACGTCGCAGTTGAATTTGTAACGCCGCAATACGAAGGAATCGCCCATGCCGATCAAAGAACTGAAATTTCCTGCGAAAGTCCTCCGCCGCGCCAAACCCGTCCGCGTCCTGCTAATGGACGTTGACGGCACGATGACCCCCGGCTACGTTTGCTTGCAGACTTTTCCCGACAACAGCGTAGCCGAGATGAAAATGTTCCACGCTCACGACGGTGCCGGCATCAAACTGGCCAGCATTATGGGCATTCGTACTGGCCTGATCACCGGCCGCGATTCTCCGGCCAATGCCCGCCGCGCCCGCGAATCCTCCATGGAATTTGTGATTCAAGGCCAGCCGAAAAAACTAGAAGCCTACAAAGCAATCCTGGTCCGCGCCGGAGTCACCGACGACGAGGTAGCCTACATCGGCGACGACCTTCCGGACTTGCCGATCCTCCAGCGAGTAGGGCTGGCCGTAGCAGTAGCAAACGCCGTCTACGAAGTAAAACGCGCCGCCCACTACATCACCACAGTCCGCGGCGGCGAAGGCGCCGTCCGCGAACTAGTCGAACTCATCCTGAAAGCCCAAGGGCGCTGGAAAAAAGCCATTCCGCAGGCGATCGCATAACTTCACGCACCACACGATGCGTCGCCGGGCGCGGTTGGGGGCGCGAAATTTAAAATCGCCACGGATGAACACAGATAAAGGCAGTGATGAAGGCGAGAGGAAGAGGAAAGCGAACAGAGATCCTTCGCTGCGCTCAGGATGACGGAGCGTCGGGGACACCCGCTACTCCGCCCCTACTCCTTCTGCCGCTCCTTCCGCATCTGCTCAAAAATCTGCTCGGCCCACCCCGGCGGTTCCGGCCCCTTGCTCAAATCTAATTTCATCCCTAGCGCCAATTTCCACCGGTCCATCCACAAAATTCCCGTCCCCACGTAAAGATCCGGTGTCGCATAAGCCGGATCGCTCATCGCCGCATCGAGCGACACAAACTTGTACCCGCGCATTTCGAGTTTCTCCAGTAGCGCATCCAAACACTCCGTATTCAAAGCATTATCGTGCACCAACAAAATCTGCGGGATCTGCCGACCAAACATCTCCGCCGATTCCTTCTCCGCATAATCAAAAACTGTATCCACATACTCCAGATACTCCTTCTTAGCTCGAGCCGCCATCTTCTTGTCCTTCTTTTCCAGCGCGTTCCCCAACGCATCATTAAACACGTAATCCGCATCCTCAATCGTGACCGGCGCAATCGTGTAACCCCGCTCCTTCAAGAACGCATCGAAGGCAGTCTTCACGTCCAGCGTCATCCCCGTGTTCAAATAGGGATGCCGAAAATATTTTTCGCTCTGTCCCGCCGCCTTCAACAGCGTTTCGGTGACGACCTCGCCGCGAATCAGGTCATCCTCATATTTCTGCAGAGGCGTATTGCTGAAATCGTCGTGCGCGAAGTTGTGATTCCCCAGCGTCAGTCCCGCGTCCAGCCACATCTGCAAGAGTTCCGCCCGCGCGTCGCGCTCGCCTGACACTTGCAGTTTCCGTTCGTTCACGAACCCGATCGCCCAAGCATGATGCGCCTTCAGCGCTGCCGGGATCCCCCGATTAATCTTCTGCAACTCCTTCAATTCGCCATACGCAAAATCATTGCCCGGAAGCGCCCCCGGCAAATCGTCCACCGTAATTGCGACGCTGCGCTGCGTGCCATGTTGCGTCGTGTCTTGCGCTCGACGCCCGCCCCAAGCGGTCACTGCACAAAGTAGTGCTCCGATTACGGCCAGCCGCAATCCCAACGCGTGAGTCCTCAAGAGTTCCTCGCTTTATATCAAGCTAGAAAAATCACGGCCGCCAACCCGTCGCCTGCCTCACTCAGTTTTTCCGAACCGCCCGCAGCACCGCTTCCGCGCGCAAAGCCCCCACCGGGGTATCTTCGTGCTTGAAATAAACGAACACGTCTCCACTCAAAGCAAGCCGACGGACCCTCTCCGCCACAGCCCTCCGCGAATATCTTTTCTTCCGCAACCGCAAATAGCAAAAATCCGCCGTTACTACTTCCGGTGTCGCGAGCTTCTCCTCCTCCGCCAGACAAAGCGCCGCCCCACCTTTGCGCAGAGCAGCATACACGTCCTCACTGAACCAGGACTCATGCCGGAACTCAAACGCCGCGCGCACCCCAGCCGGCAACGAAGCCAAGAAATCGCTTAGCCCCCCCACATCACACTTGAAATTCCCCGGCAACTGAAACAGCACCGGCCCCAGGTTCCCAGTTCGCCGCAAAGGCTCCAGCGAAGCCAAAAATTCCGCAGTAACCGCCCCCGCATCCCGCAACCGCTTGCTATGAGTGATCCGCCGGTGCGCCTTCACCGTAAACCGAAAATGTTCAGGCACCGCCGCAGCCCAGCGCTCCAGCAACTCCTCGCTCACCCGCCGCCCAAAGGTATAATTCACCTCCACCGAATTCAACCGCCCAGCGTAATGCTGCAAGAATTTTCCCGCTCCCAATTTCGCCGGATAAAACCCCGGCCGCCAGCTCCCGTAAGCCCAGCCCGAAGTCCCCGCATAGATTTCTCCCATACGCAGCACATTCTAATCGTTCGACGAAATCTTGCGCGTACAATCTGCTCCCCGTTCGCGGACTGCCCGTACGGTAAGCGCACTCGCGTCCAAAGTGCTAGAATCGTGTTTTGCAGGTAGCCGCCATTAAGAAACCAGCCCGCCGCGAGGCACTATGGCTCCGCCAATCGAACTGGAAATCAACGGCCAGAAGTATCCAGTCCACTCCGATCCAGACACACGCCTCCTAACTGTTCTGCGCGACGAGCTCGGTCTCACCGGCACGAAATACGGCTGCGGCGAAGGGCAGTGCGGCGCGTGCACGGTCCTGATTGGCGGCTCCCCCCGCCGTTCCTGCCAAGTCCTCCTCGGCGAAGTAGTGCAGCCAGTCACCACCATCGAAGGCCTGGAAAAAAATGGCCAGCTCCACCCCGTGCAGCAAGCCTTCCTCGATTCCGACGCCTTCCAGTGCGCCTATTGCACTTCGGGAATGATCATCAGCAGCGTCGCGCTCCTCACGCAGAAGCCCAACCCATCGCCGACTGAAATCGTGCAATTCATGCAAGGAAATATCTGCCGTTGCGGCACCTACCCGCGCATCGTGGACGCCATTCAAAAGGCAGCGAAATCTATGGAGCAGCAAGCGCGATGAGCACTCCTGCCAACAAAATTACGCACGAAACCGCGCACGCCCCCGAACCCGAGCGCTACGAATTCCGCGAAGCCCCGATCCACCACTTCGGGCTCGACCGCCGCGATTTCTTCAAATTTTTCGGCGCCGGCATCATGGTCTTTGCTGCCGCGAATGACGCGCTGGCCCTGCAGGAATCCGGCGGCGGAACGCGCCAAAATCATTCCGACGAGCTGCCCAAGGAAATCACCGCCTGGCTGCACATCGCCGAAGACGGCAAGGTCACGGCCTTCACCGGAAAAGTCGAGATGGGCCAGAACATCCGCACTTCGCTAGCCCAAAGTGTCGCCGACGAATTGCGCGTCCCGTTCGAAAGCGTGCGCATGGTCATGGGCGATACGCAACTGACGCCTTTCGACGTGGGCACGTTCGGCAGCCGCACCACTCCCACCATGGCACCGCGACTACGCCGCGTCGCGTCCGCCGCGCGCGATCTGCTCCTGCAAACCGCAGCGAAAGAATGGAACATTGCGCCCGAAAAACTCGTCGCAGCAAACGCGACAATCACGGATCCAGCTTCGGGGCGATCCGCTAGCTACGGCGAACTCGCGTACGGCAAAACGCTCGCACAAAACCTTCCCGATGCGGACCCGGTCACGCCGCCATCCGAATGGACGATCGCCGGCAAATCGCTGCCGAAAGTAGACGGCCGCGCATTCGTCACCGGCCGCCACCAATACACTTCCGATCTGTGCCCCGCCGGCCTAATGTACGGAAAGGTTCTGCGCCCGCCATCCTTCGGCGCGACAATGACCGCGTGCGATATAACCGCCGCACAAAAATTGCCCGCGGCGGTCGTGGTCCACGACGGCGAGTTCGTCGCCGCCGCCGCCCCCAGCGAAAACGAAGCCGAAGAAGCCATCGCCGCAATTCGCGCCCAATGGAAAGAAACTCCGCAGCCTTCCAGCAGCGAACTTTTTTCGTACCTCAAGCAAAACGTAGACACGAGCGATCGCGGCGACCTCACGCAATCCGGCTCGGTACAAGACGGTCTCGCCCGCGCCGCCCATCGAGTCGATGCCACCTACACCGTCGCCTACATCGCCCACGCTCCACTTGAACCGCGCGCCGCCGTCGCCGAATGGAAAGATGGCAAGCTCACGGTCTGGACGGGCACGCAGCGCCCGTTCGCCACGCGTGACAATCTCGCCGAAGCCTTTCATCTCGCCAAAGAAAACGTTCGCGTCATCGTGCCCGATACCGGCTCGGCCTACGGCGGCAAACACACGCCCGACGCCGCTCTCGAAGCGGCCCGGCTCGCGCGCGCCGCAGGCAGGCCCGTGAAAATCGTCTGGACGCGCGAGGAAGAATTTACTTGGGCCTATTTCCGCCCAGCCGGCGTGATCGAAATCAAAAGCGGAGTTGCAGCCGACGGCATGCTCACCGCCTGGGATTTTCACAATTACAATTCCGGCGCCGCCGGTATCGCTACCCCGTACTCCGTCGCGAATCAGCACATCGAATTTCACCCGGTGCGCTCGCCCCTCCGCCAGGGTTCGTATCGAGGTCTCGCGGCCACGGCCAATCATTTCGCCCGCGAATCGCACATGGACGACCTTGCACATGCCGTCGCGATGGACCCGCTGGATTTTCGCCTGAAAAATATTTCCGACCCTCGCCTGCGTGACGTCTTTCAAGCCGCCGCGAAATCTTTCGGCTGGCCGGCCAAAAAATCCAAGCCTGGACAGGGCTTTGGAATCGCGGGAGGAATCGAGAAAGGCGGCAACGTGGCAACGTGCGCGGAGATTTCGATAGACGACGCGCGCGGCACAATTCGCGTCGTCCGCGTGGTCACTGCGTTCGATTGCGGCGCCGTCGTCAATCCAGACGGCCTGCGCAATCAGATCATGGGCGCGAACATCATGGGCCTGGGCGGCGCGCTTTTTGAAGCCATGGCCTTCGACGGCGGCCGCATCACCAACGCACGCTTCTCGCGCTACCGCGTCCCGCGCTTCCGCGACGTGCCCGACATGGAAGTCGTCCTCGTCGATCGCAAAGATATTCCCTCAGCCGGTGCAGGAGAAACTCCGCTGGTGGGCCTGGCCCCCGCGGTCGGCAATGCCATCTTCGACGCCACCGGTGTCCGTCGCACGGCTCTGCCGCTAGCTCCGCGCGCGTAGCATTTAACTCATTTCGCCACTCAGTTCGGATCCGCAGTCATGGACGCGCGGCGCCCCGTCGTGATTGAAAAATAATCGATCCACTGCGTGCGAATCCCGTTGGTGCGTTCGATCAGCTCTGGGCTGGGCTTGGCGCCGTGCTGCACCACCATCACCATGCCGGTATTGAATTTCCGTTGCGAGTGTTCAACATCGGGCACGCGCGGACCTTCCGCCGCAATCACCTCCTGAATCGTCACCTTGGTCCTGTCCGCCTTGAAAATAGGATGCCCGTTCGCATCCTTCCCCCCGGGAACCAGGTTGCGCAAAATAAAAAAGTCCGGGACCTCGGCGGGAGAAATCAGTCCCATCAAATAAAGGTCGAGATGCGAAAATCCAGTCGCGGGCACATAATAATCATCATCGAGCTGTGTGTACGTCCCGTCGAAATTATCCAGCCACACTCCGCCGCCCATGATGGAAGCTTCCGAAGGCCGCACGTAAGGGAAGGGAACGATCGCCTGCAGGCCCCTGGCCCAGTGCGTCGGCCCGAGCGGAATCGTCTCGTCGCCCACCTTCGCCGAAACGAACGCGGCCCAGCGATGCCCCATCTCGTGCGCGATCTGCGACATTCCATACATGTAAGGAGGCATCTTGCCGTCCTGCGAAATCTCCGCGAGCTGCTGCTGGTAGAAAGTGATGTCATGACCGTCGCCCACGGGCGCATCCTGCGGCGGCCGCTCCTGCATTTGGTTTGAACCGACGTAAACCGGCTGGATGTATTGCCATTGAAATCTTCCAGGTGTGCAGTACTTGTCGAGCCCGCTCTGCTTCGCGCCGATTCCGGTGACGGCCCCACCGATTGCTCCCAGAGGCCCGTCGCTCGGCGTCCCCGCTTCCTGGTTATCCACACGGAAATCCGAGTAGTAAGCGAGGAAGTCGTACTTGTCGCCCAGAGTCTTAATCACGCTGCACGTCAAATCGCGCGGATTCGGCAGCGCATAATAATGGAAGGATTCGTAGAGCAACGGAAACGGCCCGTCCTGCTGCGTGAGCGCAGAAAGATGCACTTCTGGATTGCGAACCGCTCTCAGTTCGACCGGCCGCGCGGGAATTCGTGCCGCGGGCGTCTCTGAGCCCGCAGCGGTGCTTTCGGCAAACACCGCGATTTGTGCGGCGCCGCGCAACGTCGGCGGCAGTATCCCCCGAATGGAAATCGTGTTGCCGCTGACTTTCACACCGCGTGAGAGGCCGGGGCCGAACGCAATGTACCGCGATTTGCCAGTGTTGGCACGGCGTGGCGCAAAGCCGCGAATCGTCCATACCGCGTCGGCATCGGCCGCGCTTGCAGCGTCGCTGGAAAGTTTGTGCGTGGCAAAAAATAGGTTATAGCTGATTCCAGAAACTCCCGGATCTCCCTCGGGCAATATTGGGCCCGCCGTTTCGAACGTGACCTTCAGGAAAAATCCATCCACCAACGCAAGTTTCACGTTTTTAATATCCAGGTTCGCTGCTACCCCCGCGGCACTGGATGCAGAAGACGGCGAGTTTTTCGGGCCGCTCAGCGTTGCCAGCGCTTTTTCCACTCCGCCGGAGATCAGCGGATACACGCCGACGATTGCGTCCTTGGCTGCAAGCTCCTGGTAGGACATTTCAATCGTGCCGTCCTTGTGCAGCACCGCCTGGAACCGGTTCAGCGTCTTGGTCCACGTAAAATCCTGAATGTTGCCCCACGGTTCCGTCACGTCCCACGTCACCACAACGCGATCGGCAAGCTCTTTCACGAATTCATTGCCAGACATGCGCGGCTTGAAAAACACGCAAATCGCGGGAACGGTATTCACCAGATTCGCGGCCCCTTCGCTGAGCGGATCGAACCGTCCGATTGAGACTCCTCCTTCATCACCGCGCGGTGGCGCGCTCCATTCAGTTGTCTCGTTGCTTTTTTCGCCGAACCGGATCGATCCGGTAACGCCCACCGAAAACGTATTCCAGCTCTTCCCCGAAAAGGGAAATGCGAAATTCTTCAGCGTCACGTCATGTCCGCTCAGCGGCTGGCCAAAATCAGCGTCCCAATTCAACGGAAGATTTTCCACGCGGTATCCCGCGCCAGCGGGAGTAAATCGCAGAGTGCGCTGGCCCAGGTCGAATAGCTTCTGCTGCCCCAGCGCGCCTTCATCCAACTCCAGCAGGATCAAGTTTCCCGTAACGGAGGCTTTGCCGATCGGTTTCCCCGCAGCCTCCCAGTCTTGCGCGCGCAAGCCGTGATGCGGAGCAAGCAGCATGCCGCAAATAAGCACTAGTGCCGGGAAGATAAGGGAATTGGGTCTAATCACGGTTCCTCCTGACAGTCGAGGCGCGCCGTATGTATACAATATCCAGGTGGCGAAGCGTAGTCTTTTGACGTTCCCTCCACTTCCCGATGTCCCCGTCGCATCGCAAGCCCCCCAACCGCCTCTTATTTTTTTCCTCATTTCCGTCCGTTCGATATTGTGTGCGCGACAAGCCAGGCCGAGCGGCAGCGAGCATCAGCCCGGCTTGACCACTGTGGTAAATTTCGTCCACCGTTTGCAGGAGGCAGTAGGTGAAAGTGAAAATCCTCTATCGCATCGCTTCGGTTCTTCTGCTGCTTTTTGCCGCCGGACATACTTTCGGATTCCGTCAGAATAATCCAGAGTGGGCGGCGGACAGCGTGCTTGGCCTGATGCGCTCCGTGCACTTTGACGCGCAAGGGTTCAGGCGCACCTATTGGGACTTCTTCACCGCTTTCGGACTGTTCTTCTCGGTGTTTCTTTTGTTCGCGGCGGTATTAGCGTGGTTGCTGGCCGGGCTTCCGGCGGAGACTTTGGCGCGGGTGAGAAGCATCGCCTGGGCCCTCGCCATTTGCTTTGTTGCGGTCACGGCCTTGAGCTGGAGGTACGCCTTCACGACGCCTATCGTTTTCGCGAGCCTGATTTCGATTTGTTTGATTGCCGCCGCATGGCTCCCAGCGAAGCCAGCTTGAGCCATCGCTGGACAAACCACAGGCCCGATCTCCGCCGCAACGCCCGTGCAGCGGAAGCGACTAGCGCACCAACGCCGTTTCCTTCACGTCCGCCGTTCGCAACGGGAGCCGCACCAGAAACGTAGTTCCTTTCCCCATCTCCGTCACGAAAGTGAGCGTCCCCCCGTGGTTATCCACGACCACCGCGCGCGCCAGCGCCAATCCCTGGCCGGTCCCTTTCCCCACTTCTTTCGTCGTGAAAAATGGATCAAACATCTTGTCGCGCACTTCTTCCGGTATCCCCGTCCCGGAATCCGTAATCGAGATTTCCACCCAATCCCCATCGCTGCGTGTGGCAATGCGAATTATTCCCCGCGCGCCCGTATCCTTCACCACGTCCTCAATCGCATGCGCTGCGTTTACCAGCAGATTCAGAAACACCTGGTTCAAATCGCCCAGCTGGCAATTCACCGCCGGCAGTTCTCCCAATTCCGTTTCCACGTCCGCCACCGGTTTCAATTCGTTGCTCACCACGATCAATGTGCTCTCGATCGCGCGGTTGATGTCGCCCGCGGACTTTTGGTTACTGCGATCCACATGCGAGAATTCTTTCATCCCGCGCACGATCGTCGAAACCCGCCCCAGCCCCTCGAGCATGTGGTCCATCGCCCGAGGAATCTCTTCCTTCAGATAAGTCCAGTCTGCGTCGCGCTGCGCCGCGGCTACTTCCTGCAGCAACGCCGCGCTCACCGAACCATCTGCAGCAGCCTGCAGCAGCCTTTCGTATTTCTCCATCAGCTTCAGTTCGTGCTCGAAGGAATTCACCAGAAAGCGCGTGTTGTCCCCGACGAACTGAATCGGAGTATTAATCTCGTGCGCAATCCCCGCCGCCAGCCGCCCCACGGCCTCCAGCTTCTGGCTCTGGCGCACTCCGATTTCCTGGCGTTTGCGATCCGTGGTATCCACGAATGTCACCACCGCGCCCACCACCGCGCCGTTGCGACGCACGCGTCGCGAGCTGTATTCGCCGGGAAAACTGCTGCCGTCCTTCCGCCAGAAACTTTCTTCAATCAAGTGCGCATCTTCGCCCGTGCGCAGACTCTCGAACACCGGGCACTCTTCCTGCGGGTAGGGCGAGCCGTCCGCGCGCGAGTGATGCACCAGGTCGTGCATTCTTTTGCCCAGAGTCTCGTTCGCGTCGTCGTAACCCAGCAAACGCAGCGCCGCGGGATTGCAAAACGTGCAGTTTCCGTCGAAATCGATTCCGTACATCGCGCTCGGCGTCGAGTCCAGCAGCAGCTTCACCAGTTCGCCGCGTTCGGCAAGCTCCGCGGTGCGCTGCGCCACGCGCTGTTCCAAGTCGCTCCGCGCGTCGCGCAACGCCCGCTGGTTTTTCTGCAGTTCCTCCAACATGCCGTTGATCGAGTTTCCCAGGGTGCTCAGCTCATCCTGACCGCTCACGTGTACGCGTTCATCCGTCGCGTTGCTGTGCCCGATGCTGTGTACTTCGCGGCTTAGCCCGCCGATGCGCGACAAAATGAACTTCTGCAGGAAAAAAATTATCGCGAGCGAAAAAATTACGGACCCGCCCAATATCGTTGCAAACAAATACAGCTGGCTGAGCTTACCGCGAGCATAAATAGGGCGTGGTGTATCCACCTTCATCAGCAGGAACGGCGCGCCAAATATATCCTCCACGGTCACGTACCCCGCCACTTTTTCGTCGGACAGCGCTTCGATCGCGATATCCTTCCCGCCTCGCAGCTCCGCCTGCGCTTGCAGAAAATCATCGGGAAGCGCCGCTGAATCCATTCGCTCGAATGTGATGGTGGTGCGCGTCACGATCGCCAGGCGCTCGATTTCGCTCTGGTCGAATTTGCGCGCCAGCATAAAAACTCCGCGCGATTCGCCGCTGCGTTGCGACGTCAAAATCGGCCGCATCGATACCACGTAAGGCCCGTCAGCAAATTCCACCATCCCGTCCTGCGGCATCAGCGCCACCGCCGCCGGCTCCATTTGCCGCCGCGAGAATATTTCTCGCAGAACTTCCGCCGGCACTGCCGCCCGTCGATGTTTTTGCCGGTCGTATGCGCGCGCGAATACGATCCGGCCTTGCACATCCCGGATCACCACCAAGTCGAATCCCAGTTGCTCCATCTCGTTATCTTCAAATTCCGTTCGGATATCCGCCTTCCCAGGCGTCACCATGAATTCGCACATGCGGTCCCAGTAGGCGTAATCGTCGGTGCTGTCCGCCAGGTTCCGAAAATCAAGGTCCAGCACCGCCGTCGCGAATTCCACATCGCGCTTCATCTGCTCGTCTTCCAGCTGCCGGAAACTCGCCAGTACCATTTCCCGCGACACCACGTACACGATCGTGGTGCCGATCGCCAGCGTCACCGCGAATATCAGCAGCATTCTTTGTCGCAATCTCACCGATGCTCCCGGAGCTAACCGCAAACACTTACACAAGCGATATCGTCGGGAAACGAACAAAGTTTAGCGTCCGGTAGGGAACGCACCGCGGCTCGCGTCCACACGCGCGCCGCTTCACAGCTCTTGGGAGAAGTCCGCGAAAGCAGTGCGCGAAAGCAGCGCAGTGGGTGGTACGTCGGAGAGGTTCGTCAGGCGAATCGCGATTTAACCGCGAACTGCTGAGCTGTCTCGCAGTCACTTGATGTTGCGCGTTGGCGCGCAGCCACACCCCTTCGAGCATGGCCGGAACCCATCGTTCCGCCGGACAAGTGCTCCAACTATCTCTCATGAAAACAAGATCCCCCGCGCCTTCCATCTTGGCTGCCTCTCCGATATTAAGAATGAATAGGGAGTTATTCGAAATCTTGTTTCCTTTCAACTCGCCAGCGACCGTTGCTTGCCGATAGATGCTTACAGGAGCGGTGAGGCATCGATTGGCAGCCTCCGGCGGAGACAAGTTCATTCGCAGTCCGTTGTCGGAATAGAGCAACTTCATCCGGCGCAAGCTCTTCACAAGATTGTGCACCGCGATGCCAATCGCGTTTACCGCGGAAAGATCATTGTTCACCATGCCCGCCAGTTGTCGCTTGGCGCGCCGCACCTTTCCACTCAGGTTCCAGCAAATCAGCCGGAAAATATTGGAATCACGCGGAGCTTTGACCAACGTTGCCGCCGCGTCCCAGCTCTCGGCGGTAGCGACGAACGATTCAGAAAACAGCCGCCCCAATATCTGCTGCGCCCGCGGACCTATAGATTCATCGGCGCCATCGCCTCTCACCCAATCTGACAAAGGCGCGAGCTCTTCGGGCCCCAGTTTCACCTGAGGTACTTTGAGATTGAGGCGATTCCATAACGCCTGCTGAGCCGACTTGCGCGCCGCCGAATCGCAAGGCTCCATCGTGGGAAACCGGTTTCCCGTGTACGACAACGCACTCAATGAGCGCTTCAGAAGAAGCCAGTTCACCGGGCAGCTTTGCGAATCGAATTTACGATCGAAGCGGGGATCGGTGCTTATGGCCTCGATCTCCTGAGGATCCGAGACTTCAAAGACGTCGAGAACTCCGGGAATACGGTGTCTCTTCAACGAATCCTCCTGAGTGTTCCTAATTCCGCGCGCCGCAAACTCCACTTATCCCTGGCGACGGCCAATCTTCTCAATCACAAGTGTGTTCTGGAGGTTTGGAATCCAAGAGCAGTCGGGGAACACCCAGCTCGAAGTGGATCGTTCAGAATCTGGAGCGGGCGATGGGAATCGAACCCACGTCCGAAGCTTGGGAAGCTTCTATACTGCCATTGTACGACGCCCGCTCATCTCTCTCGCTGCTCGATTATACATAACTCCGCGAAGTCACGTAT
>JBEKHD010000013.1:0-112796 GCA_050012455.1 Candidatus Acidiferrales bacterium
AGGGGCTTCGCGGAACGACTGATCGCCGACGAGTTGCGGTCCGTGGAAGAAGCGCTGGCGCAACAGATCGGTACCGGAATCGAGCTGATCGCCCGGCGCAAGAATGGCAGCGAGTTCCCCATCGAGATCATGCTGAGTCCGCTGGAAAGCGCCGAGGGCATCCTGGTGACGGCTGCGATCCGCGACATCAGCGTACGCCGAGAAGCGGAAAAACATCTGGCGCTGATGGAAGGCCGCTACCGCGGGCTGCTCGAAGCGGCGCCTGACGCGATGGTGGTAGTGGATCCGAGCGGCAAAATTGTCCTGTTGAACGTGCAGGCGGAAAAGCAATTTGGCTATCGCCGCGACGAACTTGTCGGCCAGCAGGTGAAGAACATTATTCCGGAAGGCTTTGCGGAACGCCTGATCGCCGACGAATTGCGTTCGGTGGAAGAAGCGCTGGCGCAGCAGATCGGCACCGGAATCGAGCTCATCGCGCGAAGAAAGGACGGAACAGAATTTCCCATCGAGATCATGCTCAGCCCGCTGGACAGCGCTGAGGGCATTCTGGTGACCGCCGCGATCCGCGACATCAGCGTGCGCAAGTCCGCCGAAAGGCAGCTGGCGCTGACGGAGGCGCGCTATCGCGGGCTGCTGGAAGCCGCTCCGGACGCGATGGTGGTGGTGAATCAACACGGGGACATCGTGTTGCTGAACGTGCAGGCCGAAAAACAGTTCGGTTATCACCGCGATGAACTAGTCGGCCAAAAGATGAAAAACATTATTCCGGAGGGCTTCGCGGAGCGGCTGATTGCCGACGCGCTACGTTCCGCGGAGGATGCGTTGGCTCAGGAGATCGGCACTGGGATTGAAATCACGGGCCGGCGCAAGGATGGCAGCGAGTTCCCGATTGAGATCATGCTCAGCCCTCTGGAAAGCGCCGACGATGTCCTGGTGACGGCCGCGATCCGCGATATTACCGCCCGCAAAACGGCAGAAGTTCATCTTCTGAATAAGATGGCGGAATTGAACCGTTCCAATGAGGAACTGGGTCAGTTTGCTTACATCGCCTCGCACGATTTGCAGGAGCCGCTGCGCATGGTGGCGAGCTACACGCAGCTGCTGGCGAGGCGTTACAAAGGCAAGCTGGACTCCGATGCCGACGAGTTCATCACTTTCGCCGTGGATGGCGCCAACCGCATGCAGCGATTGATTCAGGATCTGCTGGCTTATTCGCGCGTGGGAACCAAAGGCAAGGATCTGCTGGAAACCTCCAGTGAAGATGCGTTGAAACGTTCCCTGATGAATCTGCGCGGCGCCATCGCGGATAGCGGGGCGTTGGTGACGCACGACCCCTTGCCCGCCGTCCTGGCGGACGAGATGCAATTGGTGCAGCTATTTCAAAATCTGGTGGGCAACGCCATTAAGTATCAAAAGCCGGGAGTACCGAAGATACACATCTCCGCCACCAAAAATGGCGGCACGAAATGGACCTTCTCCGTGCGCGACAACGGACTGGGAATTGACCCGCAATACTTCGAAAGGATTTTCGTGATGTTCCAGCGGCTGCACAAACGCGAGGAGTTCGCCGGCACCGGCATTGGGCTCGCGATCTGCAAGAAGATCGTCGAAAGACATGGCGGCACAATCTCGGTCGAATCGCAGCCGGGGCAAGGGTCCACGTTTCTTTTTGCCTTGGAAGGAAATGGGATGAAATCATGAAGAACCTAGGAGAAGAAGGCATGCCCATCGAAGTTTTACTAGTAGAAGACAGTCCCGGGGACGTGCGGCTCACGCAAGAAGCCTTCCGCGAAGCCAATCCGGCCATCCACCTCCATGTGGCCACGGACGGAGTGGAGGCCATGGCTTTTCTCAAGCGCGAGGGGACGCACGCCCGCGCGCCTCGGCCGGACCTGATCTTGCTCGATCTGAACCTTCCCAGGATGGATGGTCGCGAGGTCCTGGCTCACATCAAGGATGATGCTGCGCTGAAAACGATACCCACTGTGATCCTCACCACTTCCGACGCGGAAGCGGACATCGTGAAAAGCTATCAGCTGCAGGCGAATTGCTACCTGAGCAAGCCCGTGCAGCTGGACGCGTTCGAAAGCCTCGTGGGGAGCATTAACGATTTCTGGCTCACTAAGGTCAAATTGCCGCAACAAAGGTGAAGCGCATGTCGAAGAAAATGATCAGAGCGCTTCTCCTCGTCGAGGACAATCCGGGAGACGCCCGTTTGATCCATGAGATGTTCAACGATCAGGGGCCGCACGACACTCAGCTGATACGCGCAACAACCATGAGCGAGGCGGAAAAGCTTCTTGGCGAGTGCAAGTTTGACATTATCCTGCTGGATGTGGGTTTGCCTGATTCACAAGGACTGGATGCGGTGCGGCGAGCCCACGCCGCCGCGCCCCGCGTGCCTCTGGTAGTGCTGACTGGCCTGGACGATGAATCCCTGGCCGCACAAGCGCTGCAGGTGGGCGCGCAAGACTACCTGATTAAGGGTCAAATCGAGACGCGCGGGCTGCTGCGCGCCCTGCGCTATGCCGTGGAGCGCAAATCCATGGAAGAAGCCCTCTTCGTCGAGAAGGAGCGCGCTCAAGTCACTCTGAATTGCATCGGTGACGCCGTGATTTGCACGGACATCACCGGAAACATCACCTTCTTGAATCTGGTCTCGGAGAAAATGACGGGCTGGTCGCGGCACGAAGCCGCGGGCCGTCCCATGGCCGAGGTCTTTCGAATTCTGGATTCCGCCACCCGCGAGACGACTCCGAATCCGATGGAGCTCTCCATGGAAAAAAATAGCACGGTGCACCTGCCGACGAACTGCATCCTGGTGCGGCGGGACGGATCAGAGATTCCCATCGAAGATTCCGTCGCACCCATCCACGATAGGGAAGGCCGCGCGACGGGAGCAGTCATCGTGTTTCGCGACGTGAGTGCGTCTCGGGCCATGGCGCTGCAGATGGCCCATTCGGCCGAGCACGACTTCTTGACGGGCATGCCCAATCGCATGCTGCTGAATGACCGCGTAAACCAAGCGATCGGTTACGCTCAGCGCCACGGTAGAAAAATCGCCGTGCTTTTCCTGGACTTGGATGGATTCAAGCATATCAATGATTCCCTGGGACACCCGACGGGCGACAAACTTCTGCAATCCATCGCCAAGCGGCTGGTGGATTGCGTGCGTGGCTCGGATACCGTCAGCCGCCAGGGCGGCGACGAATTCGTGGTTCTCCTCACCGAAGTGGCGCAACCACAAGACGCAGCCATAACTGCGCGAAGAATGCTTCAGACGGTGGCGCAAGCGCATTCCATCAACCTGCACGAGTTGCACGTCACCACCAGCATCGGCGTGAGCGTCTATCCCGATGATGGCCAGGATGCGGAAACACTCATCAAAAACGCGGACACTGCCATGTATCAGGCCAAAGAAAACGGACGGCAGAGCTATCAATTTTTCAAGCCGGCCATGAACGTGCGCGCCGTCGAGAGGCAATCCATCGAAGAAAGCCTGCGCCGCGCCTTGGAACGGAAGGAATTCCTGGTGCACTACCAGCCCAAGGTAAACCTGGCGACCGGTGACATCTCTGGCGCGGAAGCTTTAATCCGCTGGCGGCACCCTGTTCGCGGGATGGTCCCTCCGTCCGATTTCATTCCCGTCGCGGAAGACTGCGGCCTGATTCTGCCCATCGGCAATTGGGTGTTGCGCGAAGCCTGCAAGCAAGCCCGGGCTTGGATGGCCGCAGGCCTTCCGCTGGCTTCGATGGCCGTAAACATATCCGCAATGGAGTTTCGGGACGAGGCCTTCCTGGATGGAGTTTTTAGAATCCTGCATGAAACCGGCTTGGAGCCCGGGGCGCTGGAGCTGGAACTCACCGAAAGCGTCTTGATGAAGCGGGCCGAGTCCACGGAGTCCATCCTCAAGGCGCTACGAGCGGGCGGCGTACAATTGGCAGTGGATGACTTCGGTACAGGATACTCCAGCCTCAGCTATCTAAGGAAATTTCCGATTGATGCCCTGAAAATCGATCAGTCGTTCATACGCCAAATCACCACTGCTCCCGACCAGACAACCATCGTCACGGCCGTGATCAGCATGGGTCGAAGCATGAAGCTGCGGGTGATAGCCGAGGGCGTGGAAACGCGCGAAGAGCTGGCATTTCTGCAGGCGCACCATTGCGACGAGGCGCAAGGCTACTATTTCAGCCGGCCGGTCCTTCCCGAGCAATTCGCCACGTTGCTTAAATACGGCATACGGGAACCAATCCTCAATTGAACGCGGTGCAAGAATTCTTCCTCGAGCCGTCCTGTGATTTTGACGAATCTTGCGTTGCTGAGTTTTGGCCGGGTTGCGATTGTTCGGGCTCGTACTTCGGTGCGCATGTGATGCCCGAAACGATCGTATGGTAGATGCCAACGCTGGCGCGAGCAGCGCTTTGCGGTGCGGAGACTACTGCGATGCAGGCTCGGCTTTAAGGGATTGGCTCCGGGGAGCTTGTGTCTTATCTGGGCGAGCAAATTCGTAAATTCCCGCGGGATCGGAAACCAGCAGGATGCGTTCGGGCTCCACCAAGATTGCCACGGGTTGCAATGCGGCACCTTGCGTGGTTGCCACCCGGTAAATATCCAGCAGATTTCCGTCGCGGTCGAAGCGCAGCAGCCTGTCGTCGATCGCGGCCCATACTTGCTGGCTCGCGCGGTCCACGCCCAATGCGCGAATCACTGGCGTTACGGTCGTATTCGGCGCTCGCTCGGTGAACTTCACAACACCAGCAAAACTGTTCAGGCCCTCTTGGCGAAAGTTGTGGCCGAAGCGTTCGCCGTATTCGCCGTGGCCCGCGCCGGGACTTTCGACTCCTCCGCCTCCCGCAGGTCCTCCCGCGTGACCGCCCGAAAAGCTTCCGGCGCCGGGCGCGCTACCCGCGCCTACGGCGCCGCCTGCGCCTTCGCCGCCGAAGGAGTGATGCTCGAATCCGCCACCGAATCCTCCCAAGCCTATTCCGGGAAAGGCTCCAGGACCGAAGATTCCTGGCGCTGCGAAGCCTCCTGGCCCCCCCAGCCCGAGCAACGCGTTGAGGTCGGGCGTGCTGCTGGAATTGGAACTGGCTGATGAACTGTTGTTGCTGTTTGCCGACAATGAGCCGCTGAGGTCGGAGCCGTCTGCTGAGCCCGTCGCACTGCTTGTCGTGCCGCCCGCCGCGGAATCGCTGTCGCTGCCGCCGCTGCTAGCCGAGCCGCCGGAGCCCGAAGCGCTACCGGTGCCCGTAGGCGCAGCCGATCCGCCGCCGCGACGGCCGCCTGCGCCGTGACCACCGATCGCCGTGAATTGGGGTGCGCCGCTTCCTACCGAATACATGCTGCCGAACGAAAACATTTCACCCGGTCCCGCCATTCCTGAAACGCGCATGCCCAGTTGCACCTGGGAATTATCGTGGCTGATATCTGGAATCAATTCCTTCGCGGAAACTTCTGCCTCGTATCCGGCATAGCCAAAGCGATCGTATTTTCTAAATTTGGGATCTTTCAGGGATGTGAAAGCGAAATAAATGTCGCCTGGAGCGCCACTATACAGTTTTCCAATATCCATGGCGTAGGCCGGAGGCGCGCCCGTCGAATAGCCCGCCGCATAACCTGGCATGGAGTCCGCGGAGGCGCTGAGGGCTGGCACCGTGAGCTGGCTCGGATCGTTCACGGCATCGGAGATATTGCCGAAGCTGCGCAGCAATTTTCCGTGCTCGTTCATCACGCGGACCAGATGATCGCTGCGTAGCGTGACCACCGCGAATTCGCCGCCCGCCAGCGCTACCACGGACATGGGCGCGTTTACCTGGACACTGGCTTCCAGCGCGCCCTCCGCTGTGTAAATCTTCACGGCGTTGGCGCCGCGATCGGCGACGAAAATTCGGCCGGAAGCGGCGTCGCGATCGAAGTCCACGGCAAATTTAATAGTCGCGGCCGCGCCAGCCTGAGCGCTGGGAATCTGCCCGATGCGTTGCCCATCCGCGCTGTAGATCCAGATGACGCTGGCCGGGGCCGCCAGCACGTAATAATGACCAGCCGCATCGCGTTCGATGGCTTCCGCGCCTCGTCCCACATCTGGAAACACTCTGCCCCGCGCGTGCAGCACGGTTTGCACGCCTTGAGCCAAGGCTCCGGGTTGGGCGCCTGCGAGCGTCAGCGCAAACGCGCATCCGCAAAGCACCGCCCGCGAGACATATTTCCCGATCTGACTAGGATTTCCCACTCGCCGCCGCATCTCCCTTTTTCTCCGCCATTTTTAGCGAAGAGATGCAGTTAGAATTCCTAAGGGTTGCCATCAACGATCGTGATTCTTTGACCGATTTTGCCTGGTTGCTGCTCGCCTACCCGCCTTTTTTCTAGTTCTGATTTTCGCACGCAAAAGTTCCGCAACCTTGTGAAAGTAGTTCGATTTCTTTCTTATGCGTCGCCGGAAACCCTTGCAACTGCCCGTCGTCAGCGGAATTCTGGAACTCTCGTGCCATTGAAACTGAATTACTTAGCGGCGCAGCTGCTTAGATTCTGTGCGAAGTAGATCGGTTTCGCCATTACAATCGCGGTATCTATATTCGCCGGCTCGCCCGTGGACTATAGGGCGAAAGCCCCCCGCTCGGTCGGGCGTGGATCGGATAGGAACGCTGGCGCAAGAAACTGCTGTGACCGGCGCAGCGTCCAAGCATCACCAACGTGTCGCGCAAGGTTATCGGTTCGAGGGAACGCCATTTTTATTCGCCACCAGGGGAAGGTGCTGGCGCTGCTGCTATTCTGGCTCGCTGGCGGAAACCCGAATTGGGCCCAGCAGCCCGCCAGCCCGCCACAGCTGGTCAGCGGGTTGGTGCGCACGCCGGAGGGCACGCCGGTGCCCGCAGCGACCGTGCGCCTGGTGAATGCGGGGACAAATCAAGCCTGGCTGAGCTGGACGGATGAATCCGGCAAGTTCGAATTTCCCCAAATTCCCGCCGGATCTTATCGTGTGGAAGCCAGCCAGATGGGATTCGCGAATGCCTCACTCGTCCTGGAGATTCCCGTGGTGCCGCCCGGGCCCATTCCGGTTGTCTTGCGCGTCGCAACTCTAGCGGAATTGACGGCGAAGCCCGAAGCAACGCGTCCGCCGCGGAATTCCCGCCCATCCGGCGATGCCGCGAATCCGGGTGGAAGCGCGGACGCAAATGCGGGCAACGGACGGAGACAGGGCGGAGGACGAAACCAGGTTCCCGCGGGCGTCACAAACGCCCTTCGCGCCGGGCTCGCCGGGGGAGGATTTGAGCAAACAGATCTTACCGATGAAGGCGCGGGAAGTTCCGGCGGCGCAACGAACACGCCTGCGAATGAAGGAACGCAAGTCGCAGCTGAGCTTCCGGGCGGCGCAGGTTCCAGCGCCACTTCGGATTCATTTTTGTTGCAAGGAACGGTTGGCCAGGGACTTGCCGGTAACGCCCCGGGAGGGTTTGGGCCTAACGGATTGGTCCCGGGGAATCCTACCGGAGAGGGTGGGCCGGGTGGACAAGGTCCGGGCGGAGGACGTGGCGGAGCCGGGGGAGGGCCTGGCGGCGGTGGCTTTGGTGGACCGGGCGGAGGAGGAGCGGGAGGCGGCGGAATGTTTGGCGGAGCGCCCGGTGGCGGAGGAGCGGGCGGTGGAGGCGGAATGTTCGGGGGGCGCGGAAGATTGAATCGCCAGGCCGTGAATCGCATTCGTTTCAGCTTCTACGATCACTACGAAAACTCCGTGTGGGACGCCAAGCCCTATTCTATTACCGGCAACTCGGTGCCGAAACCGAGCCACTATGACGAACGCTTCGGCGGCAATCTGGGCGGACCGCTGAAAATTCCACATATTTACAATGGCAGCGACAAGACTTTTTTCTTCGTCAACTACCAGCACGAAACGCAATCGAGCGCTCTGGACAACTATTCAACGGTGCCCACGGCGGCCGAACGCACCGGCAATTTCTGCGGCCTAGGAATTGCGCTGTACGATCCCTTTTCGAATTTCACCGGACCGAGAACGCCGCTGGGAAATGGCTGCCAGATTCCCACGATCAATACAGCCGCAGCCGGGCTGCTCGCTCTCTATCCCGCACAGAATTTGCCCGGCACAGTGCAAAATTATTTGCTGCAGACCACGGTGCCAATAAACAGCGACACGTTGAACCTGCACGTGCTGCACACTATCAATTCCAAGTTCAGCCTGAACACCGGGTACAACCTGAGTTCGCAGCGACAAAATACATTTGGCAATTTTTTGAATACGGCGGGTACCTCATCTACGTTGAATCAGTCCGTCACGCTGGGCCTCGCGCACAATTGGACTTCGCACTTGGTGGAAACGACGCAGCTAAACTGGAGCCGCAGCCGCGCGCGCATCCTGAGCGACAATTCTTTTGTGAACAATGTCGCGGGAGATCTGGGAATCACCGGCGTTTCCACCGAGCCGCTCACCTATGGAATTCCCCAGGTGAATTTCACCAGCTTCTCGGCGCTGAACGATCCGGTGCCATCGCTGGTGCGCAACCAGACGCTGCGCTTGAGCGACAGCGTGAAGTGGATTCACGCGAAGCACACTTTTACTTTTGGCGGCGAGATGCGGCGCATCGAGCTGAACTCCGATGCCGATCCGATACCGCGCGGGTCATTCACTTTTACCGGCGTGATGACGTCGCAATTGACCGCGACCGGCCAGCCCGTCCCCGCGACGCCGCAGACCGAACCCTACTACGAGCTTGCTGATTTCCTGCTCGGATTGCCTTACAGCACGACCGTGCAATTCGGGCCGAATATTTATCTGCGCAGCTGGGATTTTATCGGCTATGCGCAAGACGATTGGCGTATGACCAAGCAATTTACGCTGCTCTACGGGCTGCGTTACGAAGCGGTGACGCCGGCGGTGGACAAGTACAACCGGATCGCGAATCTGGATCTGAATTCCACGGCCACCGCGCTGGACGTGGTCACGCCGGGCACCGTCGGAGCTTTCAATGGGGCATACCCACGCGCGCTGATCCACGGCGATTACGGAAATTGGGCGCCGCGCCTCGGGTTTGCCTGGCTGCCGCGCGGAGTCAAACCAAAGACCGTGATTCGCGGCGGCTATTCGATCTTCTACAACGTGGCGATCTACAATTCGCTGGCGCAGAAATATCTTTCGTATGAGCCGCCCTTTGCGACTTCGGAAAATCTAATCACTTCCGGCACGCAAACGCTGACGCTGGAAAATGGTTTCCCCAACACCAGCACGATTATTTCCAATCGTGGCGGCGTCAATCCTTTTTACAAGGACGGCTACGCGCAAATCTGGACTCTGGGCACGGAAACTTCCTTCACGCAGAATTGGATTCTGGATTTGACGTACACCGGCACGAAAGGCACGGATTTGGATCTGTTGCGCGCTCCGAACCGCGCGCCGCTCGGTACCAGCCCCCTGGATACACAGAACTCGTTGCAGATTCCCGACGCCAACAGCTTCTATTACGATCAATCCGGCGCGAATTCGATTTACAACGCGCTGCAGGTTCGTGTGGTGCATCGCTTCACGCGCGGCGTTTCGTTTCAGGCTTTTTACACTTTTGCAAAATCGCTCGATAACGCCAGCAGCATCGGCGGCAGCTCGGGCATCGTGGTGCAACAGGACGGCAACTATGCCGCAGAACGCGGGCTTTCCTCTTTTGACGTGCGGCACCAATTGCGTTTCTTGAATCTGTACGAACTTCCCTTCGGCGAACACCACCGCCTTGCCACGCACGGCTGGGCCGAGCACGCGCTGAGCAATTGGCGGCTGCAGAATATCGTCACGTGGCAAACCGGAACACCGATCACGGCTTACCTGGGCGGCACGGCATCCGACAACGGCACCGGCGCGAGTTTTTCGCTGCGCCCCGACCAAATCGCCAATCCTGACCTTGGAATCTGCGGCGGCTCGCCGCTCTCATATTTTAATACTGCTGCGTTTGCCACGCCGGCGACAGGAAAGTATGGCAACGAGCACCGCGGCGCAATTGAAGGCCCATGCAAGTTCAACTGGAACGCGTCGCTGGCCAAGTCCTTTCGCTTCGGGCCGCGCGAGAGGCATCATTTGGATATTCGCTGGGAAGTTCAGAACTTGACGAACACGCCCGCGTTTTCCGGAATTTCGGCGACGCTGGGGTCTTCGTCATTTGGGCGAGTGACGAGCGCGGGCTCGATGCGTACGATGGACGTGATGGCCAGGTTTAATTTCTGATGAGAGATATTGTTTACAGTATCGCTACGCTCTGGCTCGTGGCTACATTGGCCGCGGGACCATCCGCGGCTCAAGCGCGACCAGCTGCGCCATCTGGTCAAGCTACTGAAGCACAGCAGCAATCCGGCAACCCGACTGCGCCCGTGGTGGTCCCGCCACCCGCCCCGGCCCCAGCACCTGCGCAGCAAACTCCCGCACAGCGGGCCGCCGCTCACCAATCGTCTGCCGTTCTGCGCAGTTCATCGGACCTGGTGCGCATCGATGTCGAAGTCACCGACAAATCCGGCAAACCGATCAAGAATTTGACGGCGAATCAATTCACGGTGACGGACGAAGGCAAGCCGCAGACGATCACGTCTTTTTCGTACGCCGACATCGAAGCAATCGAAACCGCGACAGCTGAGGATGACAAGCCGATCGTCGTTTCGGTTGATAACGAAGGGCCGAATTCGCCCTCCGCGGATGCGATCAGCGACGCCCTGCGCGACCGCCGCCTCATCGTGCTGTTCTTCGACCTGACTTCGCTGCAGACGGACGACCTAATTCGCGCCCACGATGCGGCCGACAAATTCGTGAAGCAGCAGATGACCAAAGCGGACGTGGTGGCCGTCGTGATATTCTCGACGCGCATCAACGTGCTCGCGAATTTCACGAACGATCGCACGGTTCTGAATAAAGCGATCGCTCTGTTAACGCCGGACAATTCCGCGAATCTCGCAAGTCCACTCTACGCCGCGGCGGCCAATGGCGAATACGACGTGCAGGAATATACCGGCGCCGCTTACACGCCGGATGAAACTGAGTTCAACGTTTTCAATACGGACCAGAAGCTCGAAGCGGTCGAAGGTCTTGCCGACGTCCTGGGCGGAATTCCGGGAAGAAAAGCTCTGGTGGAATTCACCGGCGGCATCACGCAGACGGGCGAGGAAAATCGCACGGAACTGCGAGCGGCGACAGACGCCGCGAATCGTGCGGACGTCTCGATTTATTCGATCGATTCACGCGGGCTGCTCGCAGCGCCGCCGGGTGGTGACACCACCGTGAACGCCGCCACAGGCACTTCCATGTTTACCGGCGCGTCCGTATTTCATCAGACCGACCAGCGCGAAGATTCGCGCGACACGCTAGCGACGCTTTCCACAGACACGGGCGGAAAAGCCTTTTTCGATTTGGGCGATCTGAGCGATGCGTTCCCCGCCATACAGAAGGATAACGCCGGATACTATCTGGTCGGCTACAGCCTGGGCGCGGACGTGAAGCACGACGGCCGCTGGCGAGCGATTCGCGTGAAGGTCAACGTGCCGGGCGCGCACGTTCGCTATCGCGACGGCTATTACGCACCGCGCGATTTTCAGCACTTGGAGAAGGAGGATCGCGATCAGCAGCTCGCGGACGCGATTAATTCCGATCATCCCGTGGTCGAACTTCCCGTAGCTGTCGAAACCGGAGTCTTTCGGCTGAGCTCGACCCAAGCCTACGTTCCCATCGCGGCGAAAATTGCTTCGAGCGCGCTGGATTGGGCGCAGAAGCACAATAAACAGCACGCGGAATTCGATTTTGCGGTGGAAGTGCGCGCGGTGCCCGGCGCGCAGATTGTCGCGCAATTGCGCGATACGATTACAGTGAATCTGGATGCCGAGCATTTCGAGCAGGTGCGCCACAGCAATCTGCTGTATCAAGGCGGAATGGTTCTGGCGCCGGGAAACTACCGGCTGAAATTTGTGGCGCGCGAAAATGAATCGGGAAAGATTGGTACCTTCGAGCAGAATCTGATGGTTCCGGCCGCACAGCCGGAGAAAGTGACGCTTAGTTCCGTTTTGCTGTCGAGCCAGTTGGTTCCGATCGAGAAATCCTCCGAGGTCGCGACCAAAGGGCAAGGCGTGCGCGCGAAAATCACCAGTTCGCCGCTGGATATGGAAGGGCAAAGAATAATTCCCAGCGTCACCAACTATTTCACGCAGGGGCAGACGCTTTACGTCTTTCTGCAGGCGTACTATCCAGAAAAAGCCGAGAAAAACGGGGCCTTCGATCCGAATTCGCTACGTGCGGGTTTGGTGTTTCTGCGCAACGGGATTCAGATGAATGCCACGCCGCTGATTGCGCCCGCGCAAGTGGACAAGAAGACGCACACCGTTTCGTTCCGCATCAGTCTGCCGCTGCAGAAGCTGCCGACCGGGCGATACACGGTTCAGGTGGTCGCAGTCGCCCCGGGCACACAGCATTCGGCTTTCGGCCGGGCGTATTTGGCGCTGCAACAAACTCCGGCTGCGGCGACGCCGAGTCCCTGAACGTTGCGTACGCAGCTAGCGGTCCACGTAAAAGCCTTCGCGCGTCTGGACCGTCGCGTCCTTCTGTTTGGTTGTTAGTTGGATTTTGTGATAGCCGACGTCGGCGTCGGGTTTGGCGGGCGTGTAGCCCAGCGCGTACTGATTGCGCAGTTCTTCATCGATCTCTGAATATATCTGGTCGATGGTTTCTTTCTTCGTGACTTCGAAGAACCGTCCGCCGGTTTCTTTCGATAGCTGTTGCAGAATTTTCTTTCCGTCAGGGCGCGATTCCTGAGGATAGCGATGGTGCCCGCCGCCCATTCCGCCGCCTCCCATGCCGCCTCCGCCCATGCGCCCGCCGCCGTAGCCTCCGCTGTTTCCGTATCCTTCCTTATCGGCGAAGAGAACCGAATAAACGAGCGTATCGGCGCGCACGGCTGTTTCGATGGCATCGCGCAGAGTTTCTTTGCTGCCGTGATCCACGCCATCGGTAAGCACTACGATCGCTTTGCGTCCCTGCTGCTTCTTCATTAGCTCGTCAGCCGCCAGGAACACAGCGTCGTAGAGCAGCGTGCCGCCTCCGCCGTATCCATGCGCGCCGCGCCCGCCACCACCGCCTCCGCTTCCGCCGCTATCCGGATCGCTTCCTGATGAGCCGCCTCCGCCGGTTTGCGAGAACTGCGGCCTGCCCAGCTTATCGAGCGACGCTTCGAGCTTCTGGCGGGAATTCGTCAGGTCCTGCAGTAACTCGACTTCGTGATCGAAGCGGATGACGAAGGCCTTGTCCTTATCTTCGCGCAATAGATGATCGAGGAAAGCATGGCTGGCGTCGCGCTCCTGGTCGAGGACGCGGCGCTGGCTCATGCTGGTGTCCACGAGCAGGCCTAGCGTGAGCGGAAGATCGGAATCGGGCGCGAAATAAGTGATCGTTTGCGGATGGCCGTCCTGCTCGAGCACGAAATCGTCCTTGGTCAAGTTGCGGATCAGGGCGCCATGTTTGTCGCGCACGGTAGCAAACATGGTCACGAGCTTCACGTTTACCGAGATCGTGGGGCCTTGCTGCTGACTGAGCAAGGGCACGGCTGCGAGCAATGGGAGACCTGCACAAAGCAGCAATCCTAATTTGCGCAGGCCGAATGGTTTCTGCGCCAGGAAATCGCACGCACACGCGTGCGTTCTTTTTATTCTTCGTCGTGAGATGGACATGAACGGTTCACCGATTCCGTTGCTGGGCTTAAGTTGCCACGTCAGTTGCCGGACACAGCTCGACCCATGCTGCTCCTAAGGAAGCATTCAGTTGCCAGAACCGGGAAGTTCCAACTTTTTGGGGGTTGACGATGCGGGAGCCAGCGGGAGCGCGCTGAGATTCGGCTCTAAATTAGGCAAAACACGGGCACAAAAACGAAAAGAGCCTGCGTCCTTGGGGGAGGCCGCAGGCTCTTTTCCAGGGTGGACAAACTAGAACGTAAATCTACCGCCGAGCTGCCACCAACGACCTAGCAGCTGTCCGGTGGCCTTCCCGAAGTTTGCATCCAGTGGGTCTGTATCCATGTTTTCGAGGTTGGTTCGATTGAAGATGTTGTAGAACTCGAACCGAACCTGGAAGTTGAACCGTTCCTTGAATCGGGTGTCCTTGTAAACAGCCAGGTCCGTCTCGGCAAAGTTTGGCCCGCGGAACCCGTTCTGCTTCTCGTTGCCTTCCGTTCCGAGGGTCGGCTGGGTAAATTGGGTTGTGGGATTGCTGAAAACTCCGTTCAAGAACGCAGCCTTAGATGTGCCTTGCGCGTAGCTCGTCGCGTTCGGGTAATCGTAGTTCGTCCCGTCTGCGTTGTAGTCTCCGCTGTTGGCGGCGAGCCCGGTAATCGGATTAGCATTCGACGGGCACGGGGGTGGCGGAGGCGCAGGCGGGGTCGTAGGCGGAAACTCGCAAACCGGCGCGAACGCATGCTGGTTGATGACCGTGAACGGATAACCGCTCTGGAAGATGCTCGTGCCGGTGATTCCCCAGCCACTGGTCAAATGGCCAACCAAGTCCTGGCCGCCATTCATGCCCGGAAATTGCCAGTTGAATGTGAGCGAGAAGCGGTTGGGCGCATCCCAAGGAGACGGCCCGTAATACTGCTGCGGGTTGATCGCTGTGGGATAGATGCCGGCGTCGTCCTTGGACTCTGAGTGAGTGTAGGACGCGTCGAAGAACGCGTGCGAGAATCTGCCGCGAACGTCGAAAATCACGGCGTTATAGTTACCATAGCGGTTGTTGTCCGCGTACAGAATCGAACCGAAGCTGGTGTTAAGTCGGGTCGGGGTCAAGCTGTTGTTTTGCACCAGGTCGCCGGGGAACGAGTTGATGTTCTGGCCATACGATACGTTGCCGGCCACATCGCCACCGCCGACGAGGTTGTAACTGTGGGATCCGGTGTAACCGACGCTCGCCACCAAATCCTTGGCGAAGCTGCGCTCCACAGTTCCGGACCAGACCGCAGCCTGAGGCGACTCAATGTTCGGGTTGATCCCGCCGATTGCGAAGTTGAGGCCCGCAATTCCGCCCTTGGCATCCAAGCCGGCGGTGAAGCCAGGAGTCGGAAAGCCGAACGGAGGAGTATTGGTGTTCCCGAGCCCGAAAATCAGAGGGTCAGAAACGCCGGGCACGCCATTTGGAAGGAACGTCGGCTGTACCGGTCCCGGAGGATTGCCGCGGAATTCTTCCTGAATGTTCGCCGAGGTCAGCCAGTTGTTGTAAATACCAAACCCGCCGCGGACAGCCCACTGGCCGTGACCGGTCGGATCCCACGCTACCGCAATTCGCGGGCTTATCAGACCATCCACGGCGTGGTTCAGGGCGTTATGGGTTTCTTTCGCGAAGCCGTTGGCCACTTGCTGCTGGAATGTCTGTCCGGGTCCCAGGTAGAAATTCCCGAAGACCGTCGTTGGGCTGTCCGACCAGGGGTTGCCCGAGTCATCGTAACGAGCACCGAGGGTCACGGTCAGGTTCGACCTGACTTTCCAGGTATCCATAGCGAACACGCCCCAAGTGCGTGAGCGCGCGTTCCAGGACCATAGAACGGGGTTGCCGGTGATGGGATTGTACATTCCGCCGACTTCGTGGATCGGCTCGTCTTGAATCAGCGTGGTTAGGTCCTGAAAGGAAAAGCTCGGCGTGGAATAGGGCCCTTGAAACGGCTCGACGTCCTCGCCGTACCAACCTTCGGCCCCGAACTTCAAGGTATGAGCGCCTTGCACGCGAGTGAGAACGTCGCGCCAGTGATAGTTCTTCTGAATGAAGTCACCCTGCGCGAACCCGGCGCCGAAGCCTACGTTGATGCCACCGGTGGAGATATTCGGCACGGTGTAAACCTGCGCGCCACTACCCAAAGTACCCTCGACGCGGCTTACGCCGAAAATCGCTTCGTTCAAAGTGTTCGCATTGAATGTGTGCGTCCAGTTTGCCTGCACAGCATATTCCCAGTTGTGGTTGCTGGCCGCCGAGAATTGCGGTATGGCACCCGGCTGACCGTAGTCCAAAACCGTCCGATAGAAACTGCCGTACACACGATCGTGGCTGAAATACTTGTCCACGCGGCCGAAATACTGCGTGCCGTTGCGAACTGCCTTGGCGCTCAGGTTTCCGCTGTCAATAAACGGCAGCGTGCAGGGCATCGCGGCGGCACCCACCGCAATCGTGGTTTGACCTGCCGGGCAGCCGCCAGCGGGATTCGCCTGCGTCGGCGGGAAAAAGAACTGTTGCGCTGTCTGCGATAGCACAGAACCAGTCAGGTTTGTGGGCTGGTAAGTCTTCAAGAGGCCCGTACCCACGGTGTTCGGGAAGTTAGCCTCAGCGAACGCCACGAACGCGGGATCGGCGAAAGTCTGGCCGCCGGCGATCGTCGAATTGGCCGAACGCAACGGCTCGACGTCAAAGAAAAAGAAAAACTGGTGGTGGGGGATGATTGGACCACCGATACCGAACGACATGTTATTGCCGTGAAACGGCAGATATTCGCTGGGGCTGAATTTCGTGCGGGCGAACATGTTGCGGTTGTAGTAGTAGTCAGCAGCGAAACCGTGGAATTGGTCCGTCCCGGACTTTGTGGTCATTACCGTTTCCAAGCCGCTGGCGCGCGAATATTCAGAACTAAAAGTATTCACTTGAATGCCCAGCTCCTGCACCGAATCAGGATTCGGAGTGAGATTCAATATACCTTGGCGGATTCCACTGGTGACGTCGAGGCCGTCCACCACCCACATATTGGACATCTCGCCTTGACCGTTGGCGCTCGCGTCGACCGCGGTTTCTGTGGAGTAGTTGTCCACGCCCGATCCCGGAGCGTTCGCGGTGCCGGTGCCCAATCCCGTCACGCCCGGCGCCAAAGTCGCCAAGCCAACGATGCTGCGACCTGCCACAGGCAGCGCATCCACAGCTTGGTGCTCAAGAGTCAGCTCGTTGCGAGTCTCAACCGTATTCAAGACGGGCGCTTGCTCGGTGACTTCCACCGAAGTCGTTACCGACTTCAGCGAGAGGGTCAGCGTGACGCTGAGAGTCTGGTTCGTGTCGAGAATGAGTTTCTCGACCGTCTTGGCAAATCCGCCGGCCTCGGCGCTCAATTCATAGTTAGCAGGCGCAAGGCTGACGAAATTGAAATTTCCGTTCGAGTCGCTGACTGCGGCACGGGTTACTTCGGTGCCGACCTGCACCAACACGACGTTGGCTTTCGGCACGGCCGCGCCGGTGGCATCCTGCACCACACCGGTGATGCTGCCGCTAAATTGTGCGAAGGAAACGCTGGCAGAGAAAGCAACCAAAACGAACACAAAGAAGCAACGCAAAGCAGTTGTGAATCTCATTCAAATCCCCCCCACTGGCATTCTCACGAATTTGACCCGCTCGGAAAACGCATCCTCAAACCCACAGAGTTGGGCATCACAAACTAGCCCGGCCGTTACTGCGAGACGCTCTTCCGAGAAAGCAAATGCAAGCAGCTCCACCACTTTTAGAGAAAACGTTTACTTCCTGTTGCGCGCAATTTACATCCGTTTCTCAAATCGTGTCAAGAAGAAATTTGGATGCAATAGTACTTTTACGTTACAGGAATGTCGCGAACCGCCCGGCAGTGGCTGTTTTTAATCGCAGGAGACGTTCGGGGAATTCGACTGCGGCAGGTAAGAGGACGTCATCCCTGGCGTTCAACCGGCCTAGACCAACCCTTCCCAGAAACGATCCCGGCGCCCTCTTTCACGACGATCAATTGGTCCGCGGCGACGTCCTTCAGCTCTTCGTGCGCGCCACTGGGCCAACGAATGACGACGTTCGCCGTCTTTTCAGAGCCCAGGCCGAAATGGAGCCTGGAGTCGTTGGTGGAATAGAAGCTGGATTGGCTCAACACCTCCTGCGCCTGGGATTTCTTGCCGTAATGTACTACTACACGCGCACCAATCGCGCTGCGGTTCGATTTTGTGCCCTCCAGTTTGAGCTTAAGCCAGTGGTTCGCGCCGCGGAGATCGTTGCGCAATAGAGAGGGCGGCTCGTTCAGATTAACTATGAGCACGTCCAAGTCGCCATCGTTGTCAAAATCGCCAAACGCGCATCCCCGGCTGCAATGCGGCGCCGAAACGCCCGGGCCCGCTTCGTCCAGCATCTCTTCAAACGTCCCATTGCCGAGATTGCGAAACACCACGCGGGGCGTCTTGTTGGGGAATTGCGGCATGGTTTTCTCGAGCTCCGGGTACACGCTGCCGGTGACCATAAAAATATCCGGAAAGCCATCGTTGTCCAAATCTACGATGCCGGCGCCCCAACCTACATAACGGTTTTCCACGCCGATCCGCGCCACGCGCGTCACGTCCACGAAATTGCCCTTGCCGTCGTTGTGATACAGGCCGTTGGTATCTTCGCTGAAATGGGTCTTGAACAAATCCAGGTGCCCGTCGAGATCGTAATCGCCCACTCCCACGCCCATCCCCGCTTGCTCCTCGCCATCTTCGCTGAGCGCCACTCCGCGAATCACTCCTTCTTCGCGAAAAGTTCCATCGTGATTGTTCATGAATAGCAGGCTGGGTGTGGAATCGCACGCCAGATAAATATCCGGCCAGCCGTCCTCATCGAAATCGGCGGATACCGCCGTCATGCCGTAACTCCCACGGAGCGTGGAGATCCCGGCTTGCACGCTCACATCGCTGAAGGTCCCATCGCCGTTGTTGCGATACAAAGAATGCACTCCATGGGGCAGGCCGCGCGGCCCGCACTCCACGTCGACTCCCTTCCATGTGCAGTTACTGTTCTGGCCCGGCTTGGGGACGCGCTTCAGGTCGAATTGCACGTAGTTGGAAACAAACAGATCCAGATTGCCATCGCGGTTGTAGTCTAGGAACGTGCAGCCAGCGCCATAACGAGGCGCATCGTTCAAGAGGCCGGCCTGCTTGGTGACGTCCGTAAAACTTCCGTCGCCATTATTGCGATACAGCTTGTTCTGCCCAAAGTACGTGCAGAATAGGTCCTCGAAGCCGTCGTTATTGTAATCTCCGACGCATACGCCGGACGCCCAGCCGAGATCGTGCAGGCCCGCCTTTTCGGTGACATCGCTGAACGTCCCATCGCGATTGTTCTTGTAGAGACGATTGGTCGCTCCGGCGGGAGTCCCGTTCATGCGGGTGCCGCTCAGCACAAAAATGTCCATCCAGCCGTCGTTATCGTAATCCAGGAAGGCGCAACCGCAGCCCACAGCCTCCAGTATGTAGTCCTTATGGTCCGGGTACCCGTAGACCGTAGGCGCCACCAGTCCTGCCGCGGCAGCAACGTCCGTGAAGTGCGCGTAGAAAGGGCGGCCGGAAGGCGCCGAGCGCGGCTGCGCCTTGCTAGAATGGGGCGACATACCCTGGCCGAAGAGGCGGGAGGCCGACGCGCCCAGCGATAAACCCAGTGATAAACGGAAAAATGAACGGCGCGTGAATTTCATATGTCGAGATCGTACGTTGGCATTATATCTAGGTCGGCGCGCTCAGGCGTGTCCGCTTGACAGTCGCGGTGGGGCGCAGTATAAGACGAAGGAAAACGTTTACCAAACAAATTTGGATCCGCGCTCGATTTGAATACAACTCGCACTTCTGGAGACTGCCGCGACGCCTGGCCTTATTCTTCGTTATTTAACGCCAGAGCAAACTTTCCCACTAGCCGCACGGTAATGCTCGGGTCACAGACTGCGCATTCTGCGATTTCTTTGCCGCCGATTGGCGCTAGTGTGGTCCGTAGCAAGAAGTCTTAGGAGACAATGATGGCGATACGGAATGCAAGGATTCCCGCGATGGTAGCAACGCTACTGTTTCTTGGCGCCATGACGACGCTGCCTTATCCCACTGCAGAGGCGAAATCGAAAATGCAAAAGCAGGCATTCGGCAAAATACAGGATGGGCAGAGCGTGGATTTGTATACGCTATCGAACAAGTACGGGATGACGGCGGCGATCAGCAACTTCGGGGCCACGCTGGTTTCGCTGAAAGTTCCGGATCGCGATGGGAAGCTGGGTGATGTGGTGCTCGGCTACGACAATCCCGCGGACTACGAGAACGGCAAAGCATATTTCGGCGGCACGATCGGCCGCTACGGGAATCGCATTGCACACGGCAAATTTGCCCTCGACGGCGTCGAATACACGCTGCCGTTGAATGACGGCCCGAACACATTGCACGGCGGCGTGCGCGGCTTCAACAAGCGCGTGTGGTCGGCGAAAGATGTCTCCAGCAGCGCGGGTGAGGCTCTGGAGCTTACCTACGTTAGCAAGGACGGAGAGGAAGGCTTTCCGGGGACTTTGACGGTGACGGTGGTTTACACGCTGCTCGCGGATGAGAACGCGGTGAAGATCGATTACACCGCGACGACGGACAAGGACACCGTACTCAACTTGACGAACCATTCGTATTTCAATCTTTCCGGGCAAGGCAACGGCGACATTTTGCAGCACAAGCTCACGCTGTTCGCCAGCCAATTCACTCCGGTAGACGTGACGCTCATCCCTACCGGCAAACTGCAGGACGTGCACAACACTCCTTTCGATTTTCTGCAGCCCATGGCGATCGGCGAGCGCATCAACATGAACGACGAGCAACTGAGATTCGGCAAAGGCTACGATCACAACTGGGTGCTCGACAAGAAATCGCCAAGCTCACTCGGTCTCGCGGCGCGCGCGTATGATCCGCAGAGCGGGCGCGTACTGGAAGTCTCCACCACCGAACCCGGCGTGCAGTTCTACAGCGGAAACTTTCTGGATGGCACAGTGCACGGCAAGGATGGCAAGGTGTACAACTACCGCTCGGCGTTCTGCTTGGAAACGCAGCACTTTCCGGATTCGCCTAATGAGAAGAGTTTCCCTTCCACGGTTCTGCATCCGGGGAAGGCATTGCACTCGAGTTCGATCTATAAGTTCACGGTACAAAAGGCCGGCGATAAGTAGTAGCAACGCAAAGTATCTTAGCGATCCTGGCGCCGGACGAGCCTGGCAGGCAGGCGGCGAAGCCGTGTCTCGTGGGCAGGCTGAACTCGTCGCCAGCGCAGCCGCAGCTTGGCCGGTGCGCGCGTCAATTCACGGCAACCAATGAAAAAAATCGTCACCAGCATCTTTCCCGCCGCGGCTCTTTGTTTACTGTTGCCTTCCTTGTCCTCCGCGCAACAAGCTCAGGACAGCGTCACGATCCACGTGCGCGTGGACAAATCCGAAGGGGCGCTGCGCCCCATCTGGAATTATTTCGGGTACGATGAGCCCAACTACACCTACGCGCCGAACGGAAAAAAACTCCTGGGTGAGTTGGCCACGCTCAGTTCCGTGCCGGTGTACGTCCGCGTCCATAATATTCTCACCACCGGCGACGGCTCCGCTTCCCTGAAGTGGGGCTCGACCAACGCGTACACCGAGGACAAAGACGGCAATCCTGTTTATAGCTGGACGATCATCGATCACATCTTCGACTCGTTTCACACCGCCGGGATCAAACCCATCGTGGAGATCGGCTTCATGCCCGAGGCGCTTTCCACGCACCCAGAACCGTATCGCCACGATTTTCCGAAAGGTCCGATCAGCTCGATTTATACCGGTTGGGCTTACCCGCCGCGGGATTACGCCAAATGGTCGGAGCTGGTTTTTCAGTTTACCCGCCACTTGCGCGAGCGTTACGGCGACGCAGAGGTAAAAACTTGGCTATGGGAAGTCTGGAACGAGCCTGACATCGACTACTGGAAGGGCACGCCCGACGAATATTTCAAACTTTACGATTTCACCGCTGACGCGGTTCTGCGTGCGTTTCCGGAAGCCCGCATCGGAGGTCCGGACAGCACCGGCCCGGGCAATCCGCATGCCTCCGAATTCCTGCGCAAGTTTCTCGATCACTGCGCACATCAAACCAATTACGCCACGGGAAAAACTGGCTCGCCGTTGCTGTTCGTCAGTTTTCATCCCAAGGGATCGCCGAAATGGCAGGGAGATCACGTGCAGATGGGCATCGCGCGGCAGCTCACGGCGATCAAAAATGGATCTCAAATCGTCGCGTCTTTTCCGGAATGGCGCCAGACGCCCATCGTACTGGGCGAATCTGACCCGGAAGGGTGCGCCGCGTGTTCCGCCCAGCAAAATCCGCAGAACGGGTATCGCAACGGCGAACTATTCGCGTCCTATACCGCCGAGGCGCTGCACAGCATCTACGCGCTCGCAAGTAGCGAGCAGCTGAAATTTCTTGGCGCCGTCACGTGGTCGTTTGAATTCGAAGACCAGCCATATTTCGCCGGCTTCCGCGAGCTCGCCTCCAATGGCTTAGACAAGCCGGTGCTGAATACTTTCCGCATGTTTGGACTGCTGGGCGGCGAGCGCGTGCAGGTGACCAGTTCCGCGGCGCTGCCAACCGACGACGTGGTGCTCAACGGGGTGCGCGGCCAGCCGGACATCAAAGCGATCGCCACACGCGGAGATCACGAAATCCAGATCCTGATGTGGAATTATCACGATGACGATCTTCCCGCTTCCGCTGCGCCGATTGACTTAACGATCGAAGGCCTGCCGCCGGACGCGAAAAGAGCGCTGAGCGAACATTTTCGCATTGACGCGCATCACAGTAACGCGTTTACAGCGTGGAAGGAGATGGGCTCGCCGCAATCGCCCTCTCCCGCGCAATATGAACAGCTCGAGGCTGCGGGACAATTGCAGCTGTTAAATTCTCCGGCGTGGATTTCCATCACTCAAGGCGCCGGGCATCTGCAATTTGCGCTGCCCCGGCAAGGCTTGTCGCTCATACGAATCGCATGGTAAATGGCAGCAACGCGAAAAATACCCCGCACCAATCGTATTCCGACAATTTTCGCCACCGCATAGCGGTACCAAGCCCGGATGTATTCACTTTCCTGCGCAGCGCCGCCGTGCTTTTTCTTTTCGCCCTCTTCGCCGTCGCGGCCACGGCCCAAACCGGTGCCGATGTAAGCAGCATCACTGCGATTCAATCGTCCCTGCGCGCGGGAGATAACGAACAAGCCTTGACGCTGCTTCACACGCAGCTTCAGGCGTGGCCGAAGGACGTCAAATTATGGTCGCTCGAAGGCATAGCTCTCGCGCACCTGGGCCGTGATCGCGAAGCGCTAGTCGCCTACAACAAGGCCCTCGCGATCTCGCCCGATTACCTCGCCGCGCTCGAAGGCGCCGCCGAACTGGAATACAAAGCCGGAAGCAGTCGAGCTGTCCCGCTGCTCAATCGCATTTTAAAAGCTCGCCCGGAAGAGCCGACCACGCACGCCATGCTTGCGGCACTCTCGTACAAAAAACACGATTGCGCCGCAGCAGTTGAGCACTTCCAGAAAAGCGGTCCGGTGCTGGCTTCCCAGCCATCCGCGCTGCAAGAGTACGGCGCGTGCCTGATGGATTTGCAAAAGCCAGACGATGCGCTCCCGGTTTTCGAGCAGATCTTCGCGCTTCTGCCAAACGATCCGCACGCGCGCTACAACCTCGCCGTCGTTCAATTCAGCGCGCAACACAGCGCCGACGCCATAAACACTCTGCAACCACTGCTCGAAGCGAGCGAACCCGACGCCGATGCTCTGGACCTCGCGTCCGCCGCCTATGAAGAAAGCGGCGACACGCCTCGCGCTGTAGATTTGCTGCGGCAGGCCATCATCGCGAGCCCGCGGAAAGTGAAGTACTACGTGGATTTTGCCGCGTTGTCTTTCAAACACGAATCATTTCAGGTAGGCGTTGAAATGATTGACGCCGGCCTAACGCAGTTGCCCAAAGCAGCGCCGCTCTATATCGCGCGTGGCATTCTGTATATTCAAATGGGCCAATTGGAAAAAGGGCAGTCTGATTTTGAGGCCGCCAACCGCCTCGATCCCGGCCAGGCATCCGCGGCCGTCGCAGAAGGGCTGGCGCAGCTGCAGGCCAGCAATCTGGACCAGGCGCTGAAAACCGTGGAGACGGAACTGAAGGCGCATCCCAACGATGCATTCCTTCACTATTTGAAAGCCGAAATCATTTCGCAAGGCGGGCCCGCGGTAGGCAGCCCGGAATTCAGCGAAGCAGTTAAGGCGGCAGCGCGCGCTGTGCAGCTCCAGCCCGACTTCCCGCTCGCCCGCAACGTGCTCGGCAATCTCTATCTGCAATCCGGCCAAAACGAAAAAGCCATCGAACAATGCCGCCTGGTTCTCCGCGAATATCCCAGCGACCAGATTGCCGTGTACCACCTTCTGCTGGCGTTGCGAAAAATAAATGACCCCAAAGGCGAAGTCCCGGGTTTGGTGAAACGCCTGGCGGAATTGCGCGCACAGTCGCAACAACAGGAAGCATCCACGAACCGGTACAAACTTTACATCCAAGGCGAGCAGGCGCCGGACGGCGCGGAGGCGCCCAAGCAATAGCTCGCTCGCAGCGCGGCGGCTCGATTTTCACGCAAATTTGTTGTTGCGCGACAATCGAAGCAGGAAGCGCGCCGCCAATCGCCCGCTTGACAACCTGCTTTCGCGGGAAGTATAAGCGAAGGGTAAACGCTTTCTCGACATCGTTCATCCAAGCCTGCTCCTGGCTGAGCACTGGAACGGGCCTCAGGCGAACCGCGGCACCGCTATTCAAGGGAGACCAATCATGAAAAAGACATCGAGGCGGCAATTCATTACGAATGCTGCGGTTACGGCTGGCGCGGCTCTTGCGGCGCGCTCCATCCCGACGTGGGCGAAACCTTCAGCTCCCACCGCGCAGGTGGCAATCACGCCGCAACTTTCGACTTTCGGATACTCCCAGGTGCAATTACTCGATAGCCCATTCCGGCGCCAGTTCGACCAAAATCACGATCTATATCTGCACCTCGATGAAGACGCGCTGCTTAAACCATTCCGCAAGCGCGAGGGCCTGACGGCAATTGGGCCGGACATGGGCGGATGGTACGACGACGCCGATGATTTCAGCGCGATGGACAATTTCCACGCTTTCATCCCCGGACACAGTTTCGGCCAATATCTTTCTGGGCTTGCGCGCGCCTACGCAATCACCGGATCGAAGCCCACGCAGGAAAAAGTGCAGCGCCTGGTTCGCGGCTACGGCGCAACCGTGGATCCGGCCGGAAAATTCTATGTGGACTATCGCCTTCCCGCATACACCTTCGACAAAACTTGCTGCGGCTTGATTGATGCGCACGAATTCGCGGGAGACGCCTCCGCGATGGACGTGCTCTGGAGCAGCACCGAAGCCGTGCTGCCGCATCTGCCGGAAAAAGCGCTCAGCCGCCCGGAACAGCGCGCGCGTTTCCACAAGGACATCGCTTACACCTTCGATGAAACCTACACGCTGCCGGAAAATTTCTTCCTCGCCTACCAGCGCAGCGGTGACCCGCGTTACAAAGACCTCGCTGTCCGCTTCATCGAGAAGGAATACTTTGATCCTCTCGCGGAAGGCACGAACGATCTTCCCGGCGAGCACGCGTACAGTCACGTCAACGCGCTCAGCTCCGCGATGCAGTCGTATCTGGTGCTCGGCGACGAAAAATATCTACGCGCCGCGACGAACGGTTTTCGCATGGTCAGCGAACAGAGCTACGTCACTGGAGGCTGGGGTCCGGACGAAGCGTTCGTGCAGCCCGGCAGCGATGGGCTCTGGCAGAGCCTCGGCTTGACCCATTCCAGCTTCGAAACTCCGTGTGGCGTTTACGGCCATTTCAAAATCACGCGTTACTTGCTGCGCGTCACCGGCGATTCGCGCTACGGCGACAGCATGGAACGCATTCTGTACAACACGATTGCGGGCGCGTGGCCGATCCTGCCCGACGGCACTTCGTTCTACTATTCCGATTACAACAACTCGGCAAAGAAAGTTCATTACAAGGACAAGTGGCCATGCTGTTCCGGCACATTCCCGCAACTGACGGCGGATTACGGCATCAGTTCCTACTTCCGCAGCAAAGACGGCATCTATGTGAACCTGTTCCTTCCGTCCACGCTTTCCTGGCCGCAGAACGGTACGCCGGTCACGCTCACGCAAACTACGAAATTCCCGCAAGCGAATACCACGCAGCTGGAATTCAAGCTGGCGAAGCCGGAGACGTTCACGGTGAACGTGCGCATACCCGGATGGGCAGGCGCGAAGACGACCGTAGCCGTGAACGGCAGCCGCATGCAAGGCGACGTGACGCCCGGAAAATTCCTCGCCCTGCAACGCACTTGGAAAGATGGCGACCGCATCGAGATGGAAATGGAAATGCCGATCACCGTGGAAGCCGTTGACACCAAGAATCCCGACACCGTGGCGCTGCTCCGCGGCCCCATCGCGCTTTTTGGCGTGGGAAATATCCCCGAGCACATCACACGCAAACAAATGCTGGCGGCCACGGTTGCAGCGCAATCGTCAGAAGATTGGATCGTGAAGACGGACACCAGCAGCTTGACGCTACGTCCTTTTGCAACGATCATGAACGAGGATTACAGGCTCTATCATCTGGTCGAGTCCTAGGCCTCGGCCCACAAAATTCCCGCAGACGGAGTCCAATTCAACGTGGAATATCGCCCGCTCGGACGCACCGGTTGGAAAGTTTCGGAAATCAGCTTCGGCGCATGGGCCATCGGCGGCTCCTGGGGCCATGTTTCCGACGAAGAGGCCATTACCGCCTTGCGCAAGGCCGTGGATTGCGGCGTCAATTTTTTCGATACCGCCGATGTGTACGGCGACGGGCGCAGCGAGCGCTTGATAGCCGACCTGAAGAAAAATTATAAGAAGGACATCATCGTCGCCACCAAAGCCGGGCGGCGGCTGCCGAAGCAGTCCGTGGCAGGCTACAGCGCCGCGAATCTTGCGGCATGGGTGGAAGACAGCCTGCGCAATCTCGCGACGGACACTCTCGACCTGCTGCAACTCCATTGCCCGCCGACGGAGCTCTACTTCCAGCCCGAAGCTTTCGATATTCTCGATCGCATGGTGAAGGCCGGCAAGCTGCGCTACTACGGCGTCAGCGTGGAAAAAGTTGACGAGGCGCTGAAGGCTATCGAGTACCCGAACGTACAGAGCGTACAAATTATTTTCAATTGTTTCCGGCAGCGGCCTGCTGACGAGTTCTTTCTGCAAGCTCAGCGAAAAAAAGTCGGTATCCTGGCGCGCGTGCCGCTCGCGAGCGGTCTGCTGACCGGCAAACTGCGCCCCGATTCCACTTTTGAGGCAGACGACCATCGCAATTTCAACCGGCACGGCGAGGCGTTTGACGTGGGCGAGACTTTTTCCGGCGTGGATTACAACGCGGGCCTGGAAGCGGTGGAAGAAATCCGCGCGCTGCTGCCCCCCGGCGTTACGATGAGCCAGTTTGCGCTGCGCTGGATTTTGATGTTCGATGCCGTCACCTGCGCCATCCCCGGTGGCAAGCGCCCCGATCAGGTGGCCGACAATTGCCGCGCATCAGGCTTGCCGCCGCTCAGCGCGGAGGCCATGGCCGCGATACGCCACCTGTACGACGCGCGATTCGGCGCGGCTCTGCAGCATCGCTGGTAAAGTCCTGCTCAAAGTAATTCGCGAAGCGCGTCAGGTCTTGGTTTGGGGAGTTGCGAGACTCAAATCACCAGTGGTTGTGAAGTTCTGTGCGCGCTTTCCGGCCCGATTCGAAAATCTCTACCGATCTCTTCCGCGACTTCTGCTACCACGCGCCCGACAACCATGATTGCCGGCGCCGGCAGCGTGGCTTCGTCCGCCAGCTTGGCTAGAATCGTCGAGCGAATCGACTGATCTTTCCCGGAAGCGTGCGACACGATCGCGCACGGCATATCGTCCGGCCATCCCGCATCGCGCAACTGCTGCATCACGCGCGCGTACTCGGTGCCGGGCATGTAGAGCACGAGCGTGGTGGTGCTGGAAATTCCGCCCCACTGAATCGAACGATTGTCGGTGTCCCGCTGGATCGTGGTGAAAAGCACCTGCGAGGCTACGCGCCGGTCGGTGAGCGAAAATCCCGCCGCTGCCGCGGCGCCGAAACCTGCTGTAATCCCCGGAACAATCTCGAATTCCACACCTGCTTCTCGCAACGCCGAAATCTCCTCACCCGCGCGGCCAAAGAGCAGCGGGTCGCCACCTTTCAATCGCACCACCACCTGGTGCGACTTCGCGTAGGAAACCATCAAAGCGTTGATTTCTTCCTGCGTCAGCAATTTCCGCCCGCAGCGTTTACCAACGTCAATCAGCTCCGCCCCAGCAGCAGCCAGCGCCAGCACTTCGCGGCTCACCAGCGCGTCGTGCAGCACGATATCCGCGCGGCCTAGAATTTTGGCCGCCTTTAGAGTGAGCAGCTCGGGATCTCCCGGGCCGCCGCCCACCAGATAAACCTTGCCCTTCATGAACCGCTCCTAGCGATCAATTCCCTGTCGCGCTCGCGCAAAAACTTCTCGAACATTTCTTCGCTCGCCAGCTTGTGCAGTAGCCGCTTCGTCTCTTCAGGACCTTTGCCTTCACTGCGCAAAAATTGCCGTGCAGCGCCCAGCCATTCCAGCCACGGTTCGTATTCCGGGCCGAATTGCACTTCGAGCTCCTTGCGCAGCCGCTGCGCCAGCGCCGGGCTCTGCCCTTCGGTGGAAATCGCAATCTGCAAAGCGCCGCGCCGCACCACCGCCGGATAATAGAAATCGCAGAATTCCGGATCATCCACTACGTTGCACAAAATCCCCTCGGCGTCGCACTGCCGGTACACTTCGTGGTTTACCTGCTGCGATGACGTTCCCGCCACCACGAGAAATGCACCGCACAAATCTTCTGTCGCAAAAGCTTTCGCTTGCCATTCGATTTGGCCCGCGTGCGCCCACGCCGCAACGGTTTCTGTAACTTCCGGCGCGACCACCACGACATGGGCTTCCGCTACGAGCAAACTCTGTATCTTCGATTCCGCGATCACGCCGCCGCCGACCACGACGCAAAGCCGGCCGCGCAACTTCAGCGAAATAGGAAACAGAGGCATCGCCTATCCCTCAATCCCGTGCGGCACGGGACCCGCCGAAACGTCCCGTGCCACAGCTTCCGCGATTTGCCCCGCCAGGAGCATGCGGATCTCGTCGTTCGTATGCCGCGCAAAAAAGCGCCGCAAATTTTCCCCGGGCTCGCGGTCTTCTTCGAAACTTCGCAACAAACGCTCGATCGCTTCCGGAACTTCCGTCGCGGCGCAGCGATAACCGATGGGCCGAGCGATCGCGGCGAATTTGCCGACCGCGCCGCCCACGCAGAAGTAGTAAGCATCCACCATCTGGCCGCCCACTTTGACTTTCTTGCCCTCCAGGCCGATGTCCGCGATCCAATGCTGGCCGCAACTATTCGGGCATCCAGCAATGTGCAGTTTCAGCTGCTCTTCAAAACCCGGAATGCGCTCTTCGAGTTCTTCCACCAGCCAACGCGCGAAGCTTTTCGTCTCGGTCAAAGCCAGTTTGCAGAATTCGGAGCCGGTGCAAGCAATGGTCCCGCGCGCGAAAGCCGAAGCCGCCACAGGCAGGCCCGCCGCATCCAGCTTGCGTGCCACTGTGGCAGCGTCTTCGCTCGGCACGTTCACCAGCACCAGGTTCTGCATGATCGTAGTGCGAATTTCGCCTCTGGCGTAGTGCTCCGCGAGTTCCGCGGCGGTGCGCAATTGGTCGGCGCTGATCCTGCCGCGCAATACCGACGCTCCCACATAGGAAAATCCCGGCTGTTTCTGCGCATGAATTCCCACATGATCGCGATACGCGTCTTCCGGGACGTGTTCGGGCTCCGCAGGATCGAGCTTAAATCCCAGGCGCTGCTCCAGCTCCACAAGAAACGATTCGGCTGTCCAACCGTGTTTCAAAAACAGAAACTTCAATCGCGCGCGCTCGCGATTTTCGCGCAGCACTTCGCTGTCTCGGAAAATCTCGGCGACGCCTCGCACTACCTGCGCCGCCTGATGCTCAGGCACAAACACATTCAAGCGGAGCGCAATATGCGGATCAGTGGAGAGCCCGCCGCCCACGCGCAACGAAAACCCCGTCTCGCTCACACCGCCTCTGCGCCGCGTCGTCGCGGTCAAAGCCACATCATTAATCTCAGGGTACGAGCACCACAGGTGGCACCCGGTAATCGAAACCTTGAATTTTCGCGGCAGGTTGTAAAATTCGGAATTTCCCCCAAGTTGGCGATTCAGTTCCAGCGCCACAGGCGACGCATCATATAATTCGTCCGCATCCACGCCGGCCAGCGGGCATCCGGTGATGTTGCGCGTCACGTCGCCGCACGCGCCTGTGGTCGTCAGGCCTACTGAATGCAGGCGATCTAAGATTTCTGGCAGCGCTTCGATCGTCACCCAATGCAACTGGAAGTTCTGCCGCACCGTAATGTCCGCCACGCCGCGCGCGTGCTGCTGCGCGATATCGGCGACGGCGCGCAGTTGCGCGCTGCGCAAAATTCCGTTGGGAATCCGGATGCGCACCATGAAAAACGGCGTCGCCTTCCCTTCGCCGTTCGCGCCGCCAATCACTCCCTGCCCATCGCCTTGCGTGTAGATCCCCCACGAACGAAAATAGGTCCCCAGCCATTCAGGCGGAATCGAGGCGTGGCCCAGGCGCGCAAATTCGCGGATCTCGTCAACGCACTCCCAAGCATTCTTGGCCCGCTTCAGCCTCTCGACGCGCTGCGCCTTGGTTTCCTTCTTCTCGCTCATAAAAAATGACCCCTAAAAACAAAAAACCCACCAACCAATGTTTCTGGCGGGTGGGGCTCGGGAACTAAAGTTGGATTAAGACCTTAAGTTCCAAATCTCCTATCGCCAGACTGGTGCGCCATACAACACGCGCAACAAGCGCATGGACAACACCGCATCTGGCAACAATTCAACATGCAAATAACACCTTACTGGACTTCGCTCTCGCGGTCAATCCCAAAAGACCGCGCCCGTGTCTGGATCGAATTTCCGGAAGCAGAACACGGCTCATTCTGCACTCTATTCACCCGCCACAAGATAACGAATCAGCGGGAGGACAGTCCAACACACGCAAGCGAGCCCGGTGGGGCCCTGCCGACGTTCGTTCGCGGGATTTGCTCCACCAGGCATCCTCCCTCCGAGCGAATCCGGACACCGGGGGGCGCCGCAAAAGAAAAGTTGTCAGGCCGCGCCCTCAGCGTTATGCTGCGGGCGACGCCCGGGTTACCACCGGGGCTTACAACCAACCCAGTCCGGAATAACCGAAAGAGGCAATCCAAAACCCGTTTTTACGACGTAGTAGAAGCAGGTGTGGTTGAAGTCCAAACTCACAGGAGGTAATTCGGAAAAATGACAAAGTCAAAGAAGGCCCTTATCGCTGGCGCAGCGCTTGCTGGTTTGCTCGCCGGTACCACCACAACCATTCAGGCGTCCAACCTTCTCTCCGGCATGCATTCCGCCACCCAGTCCGATCAGGCGCCAGCGGACAAAAAGGTGAAGGAAAAGCACGCTTGCAAGGGTCAGAACTCCTGCAAGGGCAAGGGCGGATGTAAATCGAGCGACAATGGCTGCAAAGGCAAGAACTCTTGCAAGGGCAAGGGCGGCTGCGCAACCGACGGCTCGAAGATGCCCGGGTAACACTCGCCGCATCGGCGATTGCTTCCAGTATCAACGGTCTGGTGTTGAGGGCCGGCGCCCAGCGGTCGGCCCTCAACATTTTTCCGCATTAACTTTTCGCATCAGCTACCGGAGTCGGAAATGCCTGCCAATCGCTTTAATGGCCACACGGATTACGGAATCGGGATCGGTCTGCGCTCGCCGCATTACCATCACATACTTACGCGCAAGCCCGTCGTGGATTGGTTCGAAATCATCTCTGAAAATTTCATGATTGACGGCGGACGGCCGCTGCGAATACTCGATCAAATTCTGGAACAGTACAAAGTGGTGCAGCACGGCGTCTCCATGTATTTCGGCTCGGCGGAAAGGCCGAATCGCGAGCATCTGCGGCGCCTGAAAACTCTGGTCGAGCGCACTAAGACTCCCTGGCTTTCCGACCACCTTTGCTGGGGCAGCGTGGATGGTCGCTACACGCATGATCTGCTGCCGATGCCCTACACTTTCGAAGCAGCACGCATCACCGCGCAGAAAATCCGCGAGGTGCGCGACTTCATCGAGATTCCGGTGGCGGTCGAGAACGTCAGCAGCTACGCCGAATTTCACGTCTCCGAAATGACCGAATGGGAATTCCTAAACGAAGTTGCCGAACGCGCCGACTGCGGCATCCTGCTGGACGTAAACAATATCTACGTTTCGTCTCAGAATCACAGCTTCGATCCATTCACTTACGTCAATAGCATCCCGGCGGAACGCGTCGCGCAAATCCATATCGCCGGGCATTCGAAATATCGCAAGTACATCCTCGATACGCACGACCATCCCGTGATTGATCCGGTTTGGAAGCTGTACGCGCGCGCCATCGAACGCGTGGGTCACACTGCCACGCTGCTGGAGTGGGACGACAGCATTCCTTCGTTCGACGAAGTGCATGACGAAGCTCTGAAGGCCAATCGCTTCCTCGCCAGCGCGTCGCTCGCGGCCGCCGTATGAAACTTCTCAACCTCCAGCGCCGCATGGCTCGCGCCGTCATGACTCCTCTGACGAGCTCCGAACGTATGCGTACGGTCGCGCCTGGTGGCCGTTCGATGCGCGCCATCGCTTCGCAAATCATCAAGCCCAACGACCGGCTCACTTCGTTCGAACGTCTGGAGATTTACAATCGCCAATATTGGTTCCGCGTGCTTGCCGCTTTCGCCGAAGACTTTCCGGGAGTGCGCGCCGTGTTGGGAGGGCGCCGGTTCGATGCCATGGCCAAAGCGTATCTGATCGATTGCCCGTCGCGGTCTTTCACGCTGCGCAATCTTGGTTCGCGGCTGGTGAGCTGGTTGGAAAAACATCCGAGTTGGGCTGGCGAGCGTCAGAATCTGGCAATGGATATGGCTCGTCTGGAGTGGGCCGATATCGAAGCGTTCGACGGCCTGCGGGAGCCATCACTCAAGCCCGAAGATCTTGCGGGCGTGAATCCCGCCAAGCTGCGGCTGCGCTTGCAACCGTACATCAGCCTGCTCGCTCTGCGCTATCCGGTGGACGATTTGCTGCTCGAGGTCCGCAAGGATTCGGACGATCTGGATGTCGCGAGCAACACTTTTAACGAGCGGCACAAACGGAAACGCGTCAGCGCGGTCGCGAAGCTCAAGCCCAGCCCGATTTTCCTGTCCGTGTATCGCCTGGACGAGGACGTTTATTTCCGGCGCCTCGAACGCGAAGAATTCGCCATCCTCTCCGCGCTGCACGCCGGAAAATCACTGAACGCCGCCATCGAATCGGCTTTGCGCAGCTCGCCGATCGCTGCAGCCGACCGCGCAGCGCAGGTTGAAAAATGGTTCCACACCTGGTCGGCACTCGGCTGGTTCTGCCGCCTGGAAAAATCCCCGAAACATGAAAAGGCCCTGTCGCGGCAATAAGCGACGGCCGGAAAAGAGCGCTGCACTCGATGAGCAAAACTGAAAATCCAATTCTGCGCCTGTACGATGGGTTCGTGAAAGCAGTCTCGAGCCTGCAATCTCCTTTCCTGCTGCTCGTGCGTGTGTACTGGGGCTGGCAGCTCTCTCAGAATGGCTGGGCAAAATTGCACAACCTTGCTCATGTGACTGATTTTTTCTCGAGTCTCGGGTTGCCCGCACCGCACGCCACCGCCGCCTTCGTCTCATCGTTCGAATTCGTCTGCGGAATCCTGCTGGCACTGGGCTTGCTCACGCGGATTGCGGCCCTCGGTTTGACGATAGATATGTTCACGGCGTATTGGACCGCGGACCATGTGGCGCTACTCTCTTTCGTCTCTGATCCTGACAAATTCCAGAATGCCGCTTCCTTCGTTTACCTTTTCGTGGGCCTGCTGATTCTGATTTTCGGCGCCGGCAAGATTTCATTGGATCACCTGCTGGATCGCGCCGTGCGGAAAACGCTGCGAGGCGATTCAGGTTCGTCCTTGGCTTAATGGCTGTCGAGTCGCACAATGGGATATGGACTGCGGCTCGGTGCGAGGAGGTCGGCGTAGTTCGCGATTCGCCAGGAATTTCGGCCCGGCGATCCTCGCGGCTCTAATCATCTGGCTCGCCGCCGCGACCGCTTTTCCTGCTGACGAAATGACCTCCACAATCGTAATTGGCAACTCGCGCATTGACGTCAATATTGAGTCGGGCGAGATGCAGGCTTCGAAGGCGGACCTGATGAAATGGGTCCGCTGGGCCGCAGAATCTGTCAGCGCGTATTACGGCCGCTTCCCCGTTCCGCAGCTCTTGCTCCGCATCGTCGCGAGCGATGGAAAAGGTGTGCGCGGCGGCAGAACTTTTGGCCGCGAGAATGGTGGCTTCATCACGATTCACGTGGGCAAGGACGCGCAGTTCTCCGACCTTGCGCGCGATTGGATGCTGACGCACGAGATGGTTCACTTGTCCTTCCCCTCCGTTGCTGAAAATCATCATTGGATCGAAGAAGGCATCGCCACTTACGTGGAACCGATCGCGCGCGTGCGCGCCGGCCATTTCGACGCCAATGAAATGTGGTTCGAAGTGATGCGCGATCTACACCAAGGGCTCCCGACTGAAGGAGACCAGGGCCTGGACCATACGCACACATGGGGACGAACGTATTGGGGCGGAGCTCTGTTCTGTTTCCTTGCCGACATCGAAATTCATCGTGAAACTGGAAACAAAAAAGGTCTGGAAGACGCGCTCCGCGGAATCCTAAACGCGGGCGGCGACATCAGTCACGACTGGGAACTGGAAAAAGCGCTAACGATCGGCGATCAGGCGACGGGTGTCCCTGTGCTGCAAAATCTCTACGGCAAAATGAAGGACCAGCCGTACAACGTGGATCTCCCGGCTCTATGGACGCAACTAGGAATCGAACGCGACGGCAACGCTGTGAAATTCCTCGACGACGCGCCGCTGGCCAAGACGCGCGAAGCGATAACCTACGGTTCGGCTGGCCCTGAGTTGAAGCCCGCCGCATCGGCATCGCGCAATCCCGCAATTTTCGCGGGGCGCACGATCACACGGATCCCTCCCGACAGATCAAGCGATAAATCAAGCGACTAAATCATTCCACCCGGTTGCGCGCCTTAATCATCGCTCCCATCGAGAAATTGCCCCGCCACAACTCGCGCTCCGTTGCGAAATCTTTCGAGCGCGTCCAGAATTGCCGGCCCGTACATCTCCGTCTTGCGCTCGCCGAACCCCGAAACCTTGCGAATATCCGCCAGCGAACGCGGCTGAACCTGGCACAAGTGATCGAGCGACGTATCGTGCATGATCACGTAAGCAGGCAATTTCAGCTCCTGCGCAGTGGTCCTTCGCCATTCACGCAAGTACTCACGCAGCTCCGGGTCCATGCCGGGCGCGACGTTTCGACCTGCGGCCTGATTCCCGCGCCTACTCGCCGAGCCCCACCAGCCTTTGCCCGAGGCGCTGTCATCCGACGATGCATTCGCGGGCAACTCATCTCCCTGACCGGGGCGCGGCCCGCGCGTAAAAGTGATCGAGGCCGCCGCGGCGGTTGCCGCAGCGAATCCCGTCGCGGATCTCTTCCTGTGCCGCTTCGGCTTTGCCAACGGTACTGGCGCCTTCAGCCATCCGATTTCGCAGCCGCACGCATCGCAGGCGCCGCACGTCGCCCATTTCGGACTCTCCCCGAAGTGCAGGCAGATCTGCCGATGCCGGCAGCCGTTCGATTCCACGAAATTGCGAATAATGTGATAACGCTGCCAGCCTCGTTCCCGTTCCTGTGAATCGCTCAGCTGCTCAATAAAATGAGCCAGCAAGCCCGCGTCTTTTTTTTGCCACAGTAGCACGCAATCCGCCGGCAACCCGTCGCGCCCCGCGCGCCCCGCTTCCTGGTAATACTGTTCGATCGATTTCGGCAATGAAAGATGAATCACCGCTCGCACAGCAGCTTTATTTATTCCCAATCCGAACGCCACAGTCCCCACCAACACCCGAACTTCGTCCGACATCCATTTTTCCTGATTGCTACGGCGCGTGGCGTTATCCATTTTGCCGTGGTAACCAATCGCCGGAATCCCCTCCGCCACCAGAAACGCGACTGTCTCTTCCACGCGCGCAATGGTCGGCGCATAGACGATGACGTTGCTGCCGGAATAGGCGCGTAGCGCGCGCACCAGCAAATAAGATTGCATTTGCGCGCCGCATTCCTTCACCACGTACCGCAGATTCGCGCGATGAAAGCTCGCAATATATTTATGCGGCTCGCGCAAGGCCAGCTGCTCGATGATGTCGTGCCGCACCTGCCGCGTAGCGCTCGCGGTGAACGCCGCAATCGGACGATCAGGGAAATGCTTGCGCAGCGAACTCAGTTGCCGGTATTCGGGACGGAACTCGTGCCCCCATTCCGAAATGCAGTGCGCTTCGTCAATCGCAAAAAGCGAAACCGGCACCCGCTGCAACCACTCGATCGTGTCCGCCCGCGCCAATCGCTCGGGCGAGAGATACAGCAAGCGATAACGCCCGGCGATCGCCGCGCGCAAAATCTCAGCCTGCTCGCTCGTCGTAAGCGTGCTATTCAGCAGCGCGGCTGAAATTCCCATCTGCCCCAGCTGCGCCACCTGGTCCTGCATCAACGCGATCAACGGCGAAACCACGACTACGGTGCGGTCAGCCAGCAGCGCGGCCGGCAGCTGGTAGCACAAAGATTTCCCGCCGCCCGTCGGCATCACGACGCAGGCGTCTTGCCCGCCGAGCAGGCTACGCACGATGCGCTCCTGCATTGGACGAAACGAATCGTAGCCCCAATAACGCCGCAACGCGCCGAGCAGTTCCGAAGCGGGATGTTCTATAGCGGTACGTGCCGTGGCCGAATGCATCAAGCGAGTATAGGTTCACAGCCGCACAGCGGTCCATCCGTATCAACCGCGACCCGAACGCCCGCCTGTGCCACCAAAGCACAATTTGCTCTATAATTCAGTTACCATGCAACCTACACCCGAACGCCCAACCCCGGGGTCCAGCCGTCAGCTTTTGCGCCACACACTTGCCACGCTGGCTTATCGCGGCGGCAAAGTTATGCGAGGGGCTCCGCCAGGTTTCGCTGAATATCGCGCCGGAGACACTTCGCGCCCGTGCGGCCAGATTCTCGCGCATCTGGGCGATCTGCTCGATTGGGCGCTTACCCAGGCCAACGGTAAACAGGATTGGCACGATTCCAAGCCGCTCACGTGGGACGAGGGCACCAAAAGGTTTTTCGCCGCGCTAAAGGCGCTCGACGATTATCTCGCCTCCGACGCCGAGCTCTCCAGCTCACCGGAGAAACTCTTCCAGGGCGCCATCGCCGATTCCCTGGCGCATGTGGGTCAACTGGCGATGCTGCGTCGCCTGGCCGGCGCTCCGATTCGCGCAGAAAATTACGCCCAGGCGGAAATCGTGGCGGGCCGCGTCGGCGCGCAGCAAACCGCGCCCCGCCGCGAATTCGATTAGCTGAGATCGCGCCCGAGGGATTTCGTTCGCTGAACTTCGCATGAGGTGCTTGCGATTTGCGTGAATAAGTTCTGCAGGCGTGGGCTTGCCACCGCTCGAAGGGCTTCGGGCGGTCAATAAATAAAACGAACCGGGAGGACTAGGCTGAGGGACCCGAGCCTCCCGGCATTCTCACCCATCTCCGCAGGGTCTGGGTAAGAAACTTGTTATGCGGCTGATTCGCTGCTGCGCATGAACTCGTAACGTTCGATCGCTGCTGCTACTCCCACTTCGCCCGAATTTTCGGGGCTCGTCCGCAATACACGGCCGAGACAGCGGACGCGCACGGGACCTGCTTGAGTGAGTTCGTGCGGCAAGGTCATAACAATCTCGACCGGTGCGCCGCTCCTCAACCCCTTGGGCAAGTGAAAATACAGGCCGCGGGAACTTACCTCCCGCGATTCTGTTGCAGCTTCGCCAACGACGCTTTCGTCAGTCCAGCGAACGGTCAGCGGAAGTCGCATCAGAAATCGCCGCGTTGCACGTCGCTCTTTTAAAGCCACAGGACACTACCTCCCTAAGTACGCATGTAGAGTAGGGCCGCTGCGCCTGAGAACCAATAGAGCTAAAGCCTCAATTCGAGTAGCCTAAATTGGTACACAAGTACTAGTCCTGTGGTTGTCAAGTTACAGAAAAATAAGGTGTTGCGCGGCTAGTCCTATTCTTGATCGTCGTTCGGAACCTTGCGGAATGCGTGCAGCGTATCGGCGAGTGTCAGGATGCCTTCGAGCTTCCCCAGGTCCCCGCGACTGGCGACCGGCAGCACCGGCCAATCGCCGATCACCTCCAGCGCTTCCGCCAGGCTCTGATCGCGGAACAGGTATGGGAGCGGTCCCTTGGATTTGGCGCGGATAGGTGTCGTCGTCGGGGCCGCCTCCGGCGCCAAGCGCATCACGTCTTCGCGGTCCAGCAACCACCACTCCCCTGGGCGCATGCGCAGCAGCAGCGCCGCCTCGGGTTCCGCCTCCGCGCGCCTTGCCACCTCCACAATGTGCTCTCCCGGCTCGGCTACCAGCACACCGTCCGTCCGCATCGCGTCCTCCACAACGATTGATGTCATCTCGCGCCGCTCCTCAATCGAGGGCAGCACCAATCCATCCTGGCGGGCCAGCAGATCGAAGAGCGGAACTTTCTGATAGGCCCGCGAAATTCCGTACGCGATCATCGTGGAAATAATCACGGGCAGAATCGCGGTGTAGTTTCCGGAAAGTTCGATGACCATGAACACGGAAGTGATCGGCGTGCGCAGGAACCCCGCGAAGAGCGTCCCGATCCCCACCAACGCGAATGTCCCGATCGTTGCGGTAAGACTGGGGAAAAAATGATGCTCGATGGAGCCGACGGCACCACCCAGCATCGCCCCGATAAAAATTGTAGGCGCAAACAGCCCGCCCGGCGTCCCGCTCAAAAACGAGAATCCGGTCACGAGCAGCTTCAGTGCGGCCAGCAGCAGAAGCAATTGCCACACAAATTGTCCGTGCATGGCCTGATCGACGATGGCGTATCCCGCGCCCATTACTTGTGGAACGCGTATGCCGATCAATCCAATCAGCAGCCCCGCCACGGCCGGCTGAAAATATTGTGTCCACTGCGGCAGTGCCCGCATCCGGGGGCGTGCGTAGACGATCCACTTGAGCAGCATCAGCGAAGCCGCGCCGCCGGCCACTCCCAGCGCGGCGTATGCCAGAACTTCGCCCGGTCCCGCCAATCGAAATGGCGGCACGCGGAATAGCGAGTCCGGTCCCAGGAACGCGCGCATGGTCACGACGCTGGAGACCGCGGCCAGCACGATCGCCCCCAGCACGCCAGCGCTCCATGTTCCGATCACTTCTTCAATCACGAACAGCACCGCCGAAATAGGCGCGTTGAACGCCGCCGCCAGCCCTGCCGCAGTGCCCACCGGGGCGATCAGACGCAGTTTTTCCTGCGAAAGTCGGAGACTCCGGCCAATCAGCGATGCGATTCCCGCGCCCATCAGCAGCGAAGGGTCCTCGGGACCCAGCGATTGCCCACTGCCAATGGCCAGCGCGCACACGAAGAATTTTCCGATTACCGTGGTGAACGGCACATAGCCGTTCGATATGTACATGGCGGCTTTGACTTGATTTACTCCGCTGCCGCGCACGCCTGCGAACACATGAATTGCCAGCAAAGCGACTGCAATACCCGCAATGGCCGGAGCCAGCACGACGCGCGGAAACGACGGAGACAACGACGGCCCCAGCAGCGTGATCTGCGTCCATTCGATCGCCAGCCTGAAACACACTACGACCAGGCCCGAAAAAATGCCGATCAGCACAGCAAGCAATAGGAAGAATCTGTCTTCGCGCAGCGTGAAAACCGCGTGCATCCACGATTCCCAGCGCGCGCGAAAATGTCGCGGCTCTGCCGGCGGGTCGATGATCGGGGGTGCGACCACCTCTGGCGCGGTCGCCGCCGGAACCAAGGGCGCCTCGCTCACCGGTTCACCACTGACCGGCTACGACCCAGCAACCAGAGCGCGCGATCGTCGCCTTGCGGTTCCCCACACGCAGCCGCCGTCGCAGTTTCGATGCTGAATACGTACGCCATCGCTGCGTCCAGCCGGTCCGGGAACCGCTGCAGGTACCGCGGAGCCCAGTCCTGCTGCAGGTCCTTGCCCTGCTGGTAGATTCGCTGCAAGTCTGTCCGTGGGGGAGTGTCTTCCAAGGATTGGCCGGTTTGGCGCGCACAATTTTCCGCGCGTGTCTGCGCGAGCGACAGCGCATTCGCCACCCGCTGTACCCGCACACCGGCGGAAAGTCCGGATAAGAACGGATCCGCCGCAAATATTCGCCGCGTTACATCGTACCGATACGCCAGTTCCCGCGCTTCTCGCCCGTCGCGTGGCAGCCGGTCGAAATATTCCATCGCCGCCACATATTGGCCCAACTCGAACGCGCACTGGGCCGCGCCCGCCAGCAATTCTTCGTCGTTCGGGGCTGCAGCCAGCAACGTGCGATACACGTCCAGAGCTCGATTCCATTGCTGCGTGCGAAGCAGCAGCTGTGCCACGACTTTCAGCCGCGCGACATCACCCGCGGGAGTGTTCTCTTCGAGCGCGATAACTTCCGGCGCGGCCTGTTTCATTGCGCCCCGGCTCAGCAGGAATTCGCAAAGTTCCCGGCGCACTTGCCAGCGCATCCCTATCGGATCGCTGGCCCACTCGCCGTAAACTGCGCCCTGGTAATAGCGCATGGCGTCCGCCATCGAATTATTGTGTGCCGCGATGCGTGCCAGCTCCAGGTTCACTTCGCCGCTGCCAGGAGATTCGGAGAGGAGATTCAGCAGGTACGAACGTGCTTCCTCGCCGCGCCCGGCGGCGGCCAGCGCCTTCGCCAGATGAAATTGGAACGGCGGATTGGAAGGATTGTATGCCAGCGCATTGCGGTAGTCGGCCAGCGCCAACTTCACTTGCCCCGCCTGCTCGTCCGCTTCGCCTTGCGCGAACATCGCGTCAGCCAGCGTATGTATCTTTTTGTGGTACATCCGCGAAAGCAATGCAGTCAGCGCCAAAAGCAGCACCAGCGCCAGCACGCAAAGAATCGACACCAATTCGCGCGAACGGATGCGCGGAGATTCTTCGCTCGCCGTGCTTGGACTCGTTGCACTCATCTCGAGTAATTCATCCGAACAATATTCTAGACGTTTTTTGAGCGGAATGGGTTGAGAGTCGAAAAATTAGCGAAGCGGGTAAAGAAGTGAATCGCCGCAGGAGGAACAGGTCGGAAACAGAAAGATGCAGGCAAACCGCGTTCGCCGGCTACGTCTGGTCAATCAGCCGGTGATGGATCGCGTACAGCGCCAGTTCCAAGCGGTCGGAAACGCCCAGCTTATCGAAAATATTATGCAGATGATTTTTTACCGTCTGTTCGCTGATGAAAAGCTTTTCACCGATCTCGCGGTTCCGGAATCCCTGTGCCACCAACTGCACGATTTCCTTCTCGCGGTCGCTCAACAGCGGTTTTTCCCGCCGTTGCCCCGATTCCGCGGATTTTTTGAACGCGTCAATCACTTCCGCAGTCATTCGGTTGTCCAGCCAGATTTCGCCGTCGGACACCTTGCGGATGCTCTTCACCAGCAAATCGCTGGCTGATTGCTTCAGCACTACGCCGCGCGCTCCCAGACGCATGGCGCGCACCACGTCGCGATCATCTTCGGCCGCCGTCAACACGATCACGCGGGTCGGCAGCGAATCGAAATTCACCTCTTCCAGCACGCCCAAGCCGTCCTTCTCAGGCATGCGAAGATCCAGCAGCAGGATGTCCGGCTTCAACTTGGTGAGCATCTTGATGCATTCCACGCCGTTCGAAGCCTCACCGACGATCTGAATCTCGTCGGCGGCCTCCAATAGCTTGCGCAGACCATCACGGAAAATGGCATGGTCGTCCGCGACCAGGATGCGAATCACCTGTTTTGCTTTCGTCATTTTAATTCAGTGGGATTTCTACCGTCAGACGCGCCCCGTGCCCGGGATTCGATTCCACCGTTAGCGTCCCCCCCACGCCCCGTGTTCTTTCCTTAATCGAAATTGGCCCGAGTCGCAACCGGTCCAGCTCCTCGCTGCTGTACCTGCCGGAGAAGCTGAATCCCCGCCCATTATCATCCACAACGAGAGATACTTTCGCCTCATCTTGCCCTAGTTTTACCACGACGTGACTCGCCTTCGCATGCTTTTTTATATTGTTGAGTGACTCACGATATATCTGGAAAAGCTCCCTGCAAATTCGGTCCGGTAAGCGCAAATTGCGGTCTTCGATAAATAAATCCACCGCCATCGCTGCTTCATTGCGAAAACGTTCCGCAAAACCCAGCATCAGCTCCCGCATGTCCGCGCTTTCCACGCGCAGCGGGCGCAGGTCTGTAACCATCCTACGCAATTCTGAGCTTTCTTGTTGGACGGTTTTTTGCAATGTTTCCAATTCTTTGCCTGCCTGCTCCGGTGTCCAGGGGAACTTATGGCGCAGCACGTCCAGCTGGATATTCAGGCTCAGTAGCGTTTGCAGGATGCCGTCGTGCAGGTCGCGGGAGATTCGGCTGCGTTCCGATTCCACCGCACGTGCCCGTAAGTGCCTCATTAGAAAGACGTTCTCGAGCGGCGGCCCCACGTGCCGGATGATTTGCTCGAACCACCGCAGCTCGCCCCGGGTGAATCGGCGCCTTGACCTCTGCGCACTATTAACCCCACCAGCCCCAATCGCCCCGCCATTGCCGTCGGGATTGATGAGCAGCACGCGTCCCGTCGGCCGACCACCTGCTTCAATCGTCACAGCCAGCAGCGTGCGCGCACCAAACTCCTCGCGCGTGGAATTGGGCGGCGCGGGAAGATTTCGAAAAATTTGCCCGCTGCGGCGATCCCATCCGAAGCCGCTTCCCTGGCCGTCGTTAAATTCCCAGCAGAACGACGTTTCGAAGGCATCCGTCAGAAATGTGTCCGAGCGCGAGAGCGGCAACGTCTCCGGCCCGCCAATTTCTCTGTCATTCGGATGAATCTTCCAAACGAACAGCCGCTCCAGTTCTTCGTCGCGAATCGCCAGGCATGCCTGCTCGCATTCGAATTCCAAGGCGATCTCGCCCAGCGCCTGCCGCACCGACTCGGTCAGTCCCCGGTCGAACTGCAGCAGTCGCGACACTTTTTCCAGAAATTGCTGGCGCTCCAGGTGTTCGCGTTCTCGCGCGCCCAGGAACCCCATTCCCAGGCCGGAAATTACCGTACCCAGCCCGATCGTCAGCCAGTGCCACGCGCCGCGCCATCCGGACAATTCCATCAGCGCCACTCGAAAAATAATTCCGGCGGTAGCGACGGTCACCAGTGCCAGCATCAGGCGCGCGTTGCCCTGCGTAGCCAGCGCGAAAACCACAAACAGAAACAGGAACCACCACGCGGAAAGCGACGGCGTCAGAAACAGAAACACCGCCAGAGCCACGCAGTCGGCCACCAGCGGAATGGTGACGTTGGTCTCGCTGGACAATCGCTCGTATCCCAGCACCGCCAGCGCCAGCAGCAAATACACTCCGAGAAAAATCGCTCCGGCCGTGCGCGAACCCAGCACCGATATCTCGATCAAATCCACCAGCGCCAGAGCCACAAAAATGGCTCGAGCCAGGGTGACCTGGCGGTCCAGATACAATCGTTCGGCGGTATCGAGAGGCATCGTGGCGGGCAACTGCCTATCAAAGTCTAACAAGCCCCACACGCCACGCAACCGCCTGTCCTCTTCTGGTTATCGCCTCGCACGAACGCCACCGCCCCAACCAGCGCTGTGCCCTCGCGGGTCAGACTCAGAACTGCGAACTTTCACCATGGATCAGCGGTGGTCTGGCTTTCAACTTTCAACTGTGAACTGAGGACTTTTTTCATCGTATTCGTTTGTAGTGCGCTCGACCATCGCGCAAAGTTATCCACAGCCGAGTACCATAGCCAAGTGTTGACACCAGGTGCATAATCATTCGCAGCACACAGGGCGAGCGAGGGGACGAGCGGATTGGCGCAGCGATATACGCGAAATGAAGTTGGGCGCATCCTGGGTCTTGAGCCGAACCGTCTTCGCTACTGGGAACGCCTGCGCCTGGTGCGTCCTGAAACCCGCTGGGGCGAGCGCTTCTACAGCTTCGGCGACCTGGTGGCCCTGCGCTCCATTCAACGCATCACCCAGAATCATGTCCCCGCTAAACGTGTCCGCCGCGCCGTAGCGCTGATGGAAAAACAATTTGGCGCCGCGCCTGTGCCAATCCAGGAACTCCGCCTCGTCGAATTCGGCCGCGAGGTCCACGTCGTGCCTCCTGGCTCGGAACGTCCCTTTAATCCATTTCTGCGCCAGTGGGCTTTTCCGTTTGACCTCGCTCCTCAACCGGCGAAATTGCGCGCCATGGTCGGCCCCACGCCCGAGGATTTCTTTCAGTCCGCGCTCGATTGCGAAACGCGCACAGAAACCCTGCCCCAGGCGATCGAAAATTATCAACGCGTGGTGGATCTCGCGCCCAATTGGATCGAAGCGCACATCAATCTCGGTGTCGCGTACTACCAGCTGGGCCAACTCACCGATGCGCGCAATTGCTTCCTCGCCGCCGTGCAAATTGACCCGCTCAACGGCATCTCGCGTTATAACCTGGGCTGCACTCTGGAAGAACTCGGCGAGATTGATGAGGCCGTGGATCATCTTCGCCGCGCCGCACGCGCCATGCCAGCTCACGCCGACGTTCACTTTAATCTGGCGCTCGCCTACGAAAAACGCGGTGAACGCAAAGCCGCCCACGAACAATGGGCGCTCTACCTGCGTTACGCGCCCAACGGCCCTTGGGCCGATCAAGCCCGCGAGCGCCTGCACCACTCCTCCATCAAGCGCAAACGCAGCGCCCCAATTCCCTTCCGCCGGCCCAGCTGAATGCGCCCGCGCAATTGAAAGGAGTCCTGATGGCAAGGCGATGTGTCTCGTTTGCCTGCGCAATTTTCTTGGTGCTTATGATCTCGCAACGATCCAACTCGCAGCAGCAGAGCCAGCCGTCCGTTGCTTCCGGCGCCGCAGCAGCGCAGAAATTCGCTGCGCTCAGCGACCAGTTCATGAAAGATTCTCTCTCGTGGTCTCCAGTGAGCGCTTCAGCGGCGGGCTATCACTTGCACATGGACCCGCGATCGGGCAGGGCAATCGCTGAGGACGCGCTCCTGGACGATTTCAGTCCCCAATCCTTCGCCACGCAGCGCGAGTTCTACGCCGACTGGCGCGAACACTTCCACAAGGAAACGCCCCAGTCAGCATTGGATCCCGAAGACGCTGCCGATTGGCAGCTCATAGACGATCAGATCGGCCTCAACCTGCTCGAGTTCGATCGCATTCAGAGCTATAAACACAATCCCACCGTCGTCGTGGAACTGATCGGCAACGCCCTGTTCCTGCCGCTAACTCAGAATTACGCACCGCACGACGTACGCGTCGGCCACGTTCTCGCGCGCGTCAGCCAAATTCCGCGCCTCCTTGCGCAAGTGCAACCGTACTTGTCCGACTCTGACCCCATATGGATTTCCACGGCCGTCGAAGAAAACGCCGGAAACATCGACCTAATCGAACACACGCTAGCCGCGGAAATTCCCGCCGGCTCGCCGCGCAAAGCCGAATATGACGCAGTGGCTCCGCCCGCCCTAAAAGCCCTGCACGATTTCTCAGCGTGGCTGCAGAACTCGCTCGCGAAACAGCCCTCCAATCTCACCTGGCGTCTGGGAACGGAACTCTACGACCAGAAATTCGCCCTGGTGATGGAAACCTCGATCACTCCCGCGGAAGTTCTCGCCAGCGCCGAGCAGGACATGCAATCCGTACGCGCCGAGATGCTGCAAATTGCACTGCCCTTGCACGCGCAGATGTATCCCGATCACAATGATCACTCGAATCTCGGTGAACACGACCGCCAGAATCTGGTTATCGCAGAGGTGCTGCAGAAAATTTCAGACCACCACACCACTCCGGATCAGTTGCAACCAACGATCGAGGCCGACCTCGTAGGCATCACCAAATTTATCCGCTACAAGCAAATCGTCTCGCTCAGTTCGCGCGATAATCTGAAAGTGATCCCCACGCCGCCGTTCGAGCGCGGCATTTATTCCGTCGCGGGATTCCACAGCGCGCCTCCCCTAGAGCCGCAAGCAGAAGCGCAATATTGGGTCACTCCGATTGACCCGCAGATGCCCGCAGTCAAGGTGGAATCCAAGCTGCGCGAATACAACAATTTCACGCTGCAATGGCTCAGCATTCACGAAGCGCTTCCCGGCCATTACATCCAGTTCGAGCACCTCAATAATATCCAGCCCGAACGCCGCCGCCTGCTGCGCTCGCTGTACGCCAATGGCGCGTACGTCGAAGGCTGGGCCGAATATATCGCGCAGGTAATGATGGACGAGGGTTTTCTCGACAACGATCCGCGCTTTCGCTTGGTGATGCGCAAAATTCGACTGCGCGTGATCTCCAACGCTATCCTGGACATCAAGATGCACACCATGAACATGAGCGATCAGGAAGCCATGGATCTAATGACCAAGGAGTCGTTTCAAACGCAGGCCGAAGCGGACGGAAAATTGCAACGCGCTAAATTGAGCTCGACCCAGCTACCCACCTACTACGTCGGCATTCGCGAGTGGTTCGCCCTGCGCAAAAAATATCAAGCAGCCGCAGGCAAAAATTTCAACCTGCTCAAATTTCACGACCTCGTTCTCGATGAAGGTCCGCTGCCGGTCCCAGTCGTAGAAAAACTGATAATGCCCTCAGCTAAGCAGTGATCCGCCGGAAGCTCCTGCACTCGCGGACCTCAGAACGAAAACCCCGCCTGCAAATAAACCTGCCGATTCGCCGCGCCCGAGGAAAATGGTCCCCCCTGCAGCTGGTTGGAAACTCCGAAAAACGCCGCGTTGAACGACGCGTTCCCGCCCGGAACCGGCGGCGGATTTAGAACCGCGCTCGGATTCATCAAGTTCACATCGTTGAACAGGTTGCGTGCATTGATGCTCAGCGTAATGCTGTAACGCTTCGTCGAGGTGTTGCCGCCGAATCCTCCGGGTCCACCGCCGCCAAACGGATTCGCTCCGCCACCGCGGCCTCCGCCGCCTCCGCGCCCACCTCCTCCGCCTCCGCCTCCTCCGCCGCCTCCGCCTTTATTTTCCGGGCCGAAATTAAACGTCTTCGCGAGCCGCACGTTCAACGTGAAATGATTCGGTCCTGTAAACGCGTTCACCGGAATCGGCGTGGCACCCGCACCCGGCTGCGTATTGAAAGTCCCGAATCCCGGAACAGTTATGATTGCACCAGTGGACGGGCCGGTCGCAAAAGATGGCCGCTGGTTCAATTGCGAGCTGCCGATCAAATCCTGGCTCAAAGTCACGTTGTACGGCGCGCCGGAGCTGGCAATCAGGAACGGGCTGAAACGCAATCCCCACGGCAACCCCACCGATCCACCCAGAAAAAAACGGTTGCGTGTATCGAACGATGCGCGGCCATAATCCTGCATAAAATTAGAAGGATTCGAAGGAAAACTGTTCGCGCCCGATGTATCGCTGTTCGCGTAATTCAGCACGTAATAGGCAAACAGCGTCACCTTCTGGCCCGCTTGCACCCGGCTTTGCACGAAGAGCTGGTTCTGCCGGAAAATCGCCCCCGACTCGTACTGGTAGATATTTTCGTTCGGAGTGAGCCGGGTGGCGGCCGCCGGATTCAAGTAATAAGGATAGATGGCAGAAAGATTGTTCGGCGCGTTGATATTGTTCGTCAGCAATTGGTCGTTGCCGACGGAGTTCAAATACGAAACACTCAGGTTCGCAACCTTCGTGAGTTGCCGTTCCAAGCTGACCGCCGTCTGCGCCAGATAAGGTGCGTGCAAATTCGGATTCGGCCTATAGGAAGTGAACAACTCCGTTGGGCCCGGCGTCAGCAGGGGCGGAGCGCCGGCATTAGGATTGAAAAAGCTCGGGCTGGGCACTACATATTCCGCCAAGTTCGTGCCGCTCAAGCGGTCCTCTTCCAACACATACGGCAATGTAAAGCGATCGTAGAAAACTCCGAACCCGGCTCGCAGAATCGTTTTGGGCGCGGTCTTTCCTCCGCCGCCAATTCCCCACGCGAATCCCAATCGTGGCGCCCAGTCCGCGTGATTGCTGATATTGTTCTGCGACTCAAACCGCAGCCCGTAACTCAAAGTGATGTTCGGCCGTATGCGCCAATCGTCTTCCACGTAGAGCCCCACATCCACCTGCGAGACATGCACGAACGGATTTGCAGCTAGCGTCGTGTTGGCCGGGTTCGCTGTCACCGTGAATTGGTTCGCCGAAGGCGTGCCTTGCAAGGTGGCAATGTAGGCAGCGACCGAAGGAAAAACATACGTCCCGTTGAATCCGCCGGTCGAGCTGTTTCCATCGGTCGCACCGCGCAATCGCGCCCCAAACTTCACAAAATGCTTGGTGTACTGCACCGAAGTATAATTCTGAAATTCGTACTGGTTGGTGTTGTCGTTGATGAGGCCGCCGCTGTACCCGCCGCCGGTGAATGCCAGCGGAACTACGACGGTGGGAGCGTTGCTCTGTGGGGTTTGCGTGCTTTCGTCGCGCAAATATTGAAAACGCGTTTCGTTCACGAGTTTCGTTCCGAAAATCTGCGTGTCGCCCACTTGCAGCGTCTGTTCCGTGCTCAGCGCGTTGTAGCCCTGCGACGGCAAGGCGAAGCCGCTGACGCCTTCATTGGTCTCGTCATCCCGGTAGTATTGATAGCGCACTGTGAGCGTGTTGTTTTTTGTCAACGCGTAATCCAGGCGCGGGCCGATGTTGTAGCGAGTTCTGGGAGCGGGCACCGCCGCGCTGAAAGGCGTAACTGCAAAGGTTGTCGGATCCACCGTCTGCGCGTTCACGATACCCAGGTCGTGGATGTCTCGAATATCCTCGGTGAAGAAAAACGAAGCCTTCTTGCTCAGTGGCCCGCCGATATTTCCGCTGTATTGCACCGAGTAATAGCTGGGATAGGGCGTGCCCGATGCCTCACTCGAATTAAAAAACGGGTTGCGCGTATTGAGCGCCGAATCATTTCCGTTCACCGAAAAGCCGCCGTGCCATTGGTCCGTGCCCGGTTTGGTGAAAATCTCGATGCGGCCGTACCCCACCTTGTCGTACTGCGCCGAGAACGGATTCTGATTGATGCGGATTTCGCGAATCGCGGATTTCGGAGGCAGTTGGCCCGCCGTGAATCCGTCAATATAGAACTGCCCGCCGTTCGGCCCCGCGGAAGGTCCGGCCAGCGCGGTGAGATCGGTCTGCAGTTCGTCGGGATCGTCCGGCAACGCGTCCAGCGCCGCGCCGTTAATTACAATCGCGCCCGCGTTGTTCGTCGGGCTAACGTCCACCGCGCCTGCGTCGCCGGTCACCGTCACCTGCTGTTGCTCCGCTTCGATCGTCAACGCCACATTAAGCTGTTGAATCTGGCCGGCCGCGACCTGCACCGCGTCATTCTTGTACAGAGCGAATCCCTTCGCGATCACTTCCACCGTGTATTTTCCCGGAGCCACACTTTTTAGTTCGAAGACTCCGTCGCGGTTCGTCGTCGCAGCCAGGCTGGTTCCGTCTGGTGCCGTCGCAATGATGGACGCGCCCACCACCGCCGCGGCCGAAGGGTCCGTCACTTGCCCGCGAATTGTAGCCGTCGTGGTCGGCGGGGTGGTCTGTGCGGTCGTTTGTGCGAACGTGGAGCTGGCGCAGAGAAAAACAAGCGTGATCAGAATTGGCATCAACGACGAAAATAAAAAGACCCGGGCTTTCATTCCGTCTCCTGGAACAATAAGAATCGGTGCGCTGATTATGATTTATTGACTGCCGCCTGAGGCATCACCCATCGGTGCGCCACCGCCCAGGCTCCACGGTGAGAGGGTCATTGCTTGCGCTGCGTTGCCGGCAGGCGCTGCGGCCAATATCGCTTCCACGCCTCCCAGCACGGTTATGGCAGTTACGCCGTCTGCATCGGTGCCTTGTGTGGAAACCACCATCACGGCGTCCCCCTTTTGAAAATCGGCTATCGTGCTGGCAGGAAGACGGTTCACAATTTGCTGGAAATCGCCGCGCCCGCCGCCCGCCGCGCCGTTTCCTGCAGCGCCCGCGCCGCCTGCCCGCTGCGCCCCGTTTGGATTCCCGCCACCGGAAGCTCCCGCGCCTCCCTGCCCGGATGCTCCGCCTCCGCCTGGGGAGCCACCGCCAGGCGCGCCTGCGGCTCCTGCGCCCTTCAGCCGGAACGCAATCATCTGCGCCATTTGCGCGGGAATTTTGCGCAGTTGCGACTGCTGGGTGACTTTCACGACGACCGGCTTCTTGCTGATCAAGTCCGTCAAACTGATCGTCTGCGCGCTCGCGTCAATCGCAGTAATAATTCCAGCCAAATTTCGGAAAGTTCCGGAAACTATTTCGTCCGCCGCAAATTCGCTTCCGTCCGCGCTCTTCGTGCCGCGCGCGCGCAGTTGATCTCCCGGCTTGATCTGATCCAGCGGCGCGGGCTTCGCGTCGTCGAACTGCACCGAATTCGGCGCGTAGCGTCGGATCACAGTATTTTTCGCGGTGTGAATCGCCACGGTTTTCGCCGTCGCCCCGCTGCCCATGGAAATTGTGATCGTGCCGGTCGCCGGATCCACGGCGCTCACCAGGCCGCCGATGCCGCGCTTTTGCCAATCGTCGCGCTCTTGCACTTTTTTCGCTTCCAGGTCTTTGCTCTTCATGGCGATCACGCCGACCACCGTCATTGTTTTCGCGTCGTCCGACGCGCGTCCGCGCACCAGAATTCGATCGCCCACCTGTAAATCCGTCAACGCGATCGGCGTCGCTGCTTTCAGGTCCCTCTCGCCCGGAGCGACCTGCACAATTTTCGCGTTGCCAGCAACCGTCACGCTTACTTCCGCTCCGTCATCAGCCGTAAGCACGAGAGCATTGCCGTTAATCGATTTCACCGCGCCAACTTTCTGCGTCAGAGGCGTCTGCGCAGGAGCCTGCTGAATTGCCTCGCGCTCCACCGGCGATCCCCCACGCACGCTCGCGCGGCACGGCATGAACCCAAGCGCCGCAGCCGCCAGCGCGATCGACGCGATCTTCGCGGCGCCCCCCAGGTCTTTCTTCAACAGACTCATTAGACTGTCCCCCAAAAGATCCCGCCCGTTTCGCATTAGCGGCCCCGCAATGGCGTCAAGGTCGCTGCTAGCTATTGTAGACGCACACTACCCCGCACGATTACTCGCTTTTAGACGTAGGTACCCCGGGAAAACGTTTCCTCAATCTTGCAAAATGATGCCGTCCGAATGCCTGATCCAAAGCCCCCAAAGAATTTCGCTGGATAGACCGGATGCCGTTGCAGCGCTCTTAAGATGGTGTAAACTAAGGGACTCCTACGGTGGTGAGCGTAGCTCAGCTGGTAGAGCATCGGTCTGTGGCACCGAGGGTCGCGGGTTCAAACCCCGTCGCTCACCCCAATTTCCTCGAGGTGCATGCCAGTTCTAGATTCTCTGTGTTTTTGGCGAGCTACTACCTTCTACCAGAATGCGCCGTTAACCGCGCGAGTTCGCCTTATTCGTTCGGTAGTCAGCTACCGAGCAACCCCTTTGCAACACCATCTAGAGGGCACAGCGGCCGAAAATTTCCTAAGTCGTGGAATCCTTCCACCAGGACTACATGGGGGCAGAGATAGCGGCGAGCGTAACCTGGCGCGTGGGGAGTTCGCATAACTGATCACGATCGCTTGCGACCAAGGCTGTCTGGTGGGCAAGGGCGGAGGATGAAGCGGAAGGGGTCCGACGGGTTAGGGCGACGCAAGTGAAAGAACCGACCGACAGAGACGCGTTTCGCGCGTCACAGGAAGGATCTGTTAGCGGGAAGGCGAAACGGTAAGGAGGCAAGAGTTGAGGGACGCGCTATGGCAGGATCCGTTTTGACCTTACGGAGGGTCTTCTCCCCGACTTTTAGTCTGATGAACCAGCAGATACTACCTTTACCTTAATGGCGCCGTTACCTGCAGCGGCGCGTCGAACAGAAGATCGGTGACCATTCATCGCTCGAAATACCGCCTCTGAAAGCGCCGAGCGGAATTCGCAACTCAAGAGGTTGAAGTCCACCAGCAACGGACGATCCACGCGCATGCGCACCAAGGAAAAACGCCCCAGGCGATAGTGCGGCTCAGCGTTCAATTCCAGTCGCAACTCCCAGACGGATTCGTTTTTTCCCTCACCATCCCAGAATAATTGCAATTCACCTTCTTGCGTGCGTTGCAGAGGCACCATTGGGGCGGCCGCGAATCTCTCCGCCAGGTTGCGTTCCAGGCGGAATCCATCGAAGCCGATCGACTGCAGAGAGTCTCGCAGAATCGCGCACAATCTCTCCACGTCCGCGCAATGATTCAGCGCTTCGACCGCGCGGCGCACTTCCACGTTGTTGGCAATCGCCCGTTTGCGCTCGGTGGTTCTGCGCCACACATTCTGTAGTTCCGAAAATTCCACATAGCCCGGGTATTGCACTCCCAGCGCGACGCCGATTCCAATCATCGCCAGAACCAGCGCGATCATGGCCGCATCATGCAATAGCACCAGGCTCAAGAGCGCGAAGCACGCCGTAACTCCGTAGAGCACCAGCACTGCCCCGCGTTGCGACAGGCCGCGATTCAGAAGCTTGTGATGAATGTGATCGCGATCGCCGCGGAACAAAGGTTTGCCGCTCAAAAAGCGCCGCGAAACCGCCAGCGCCACGTCCAATATCGGCAGACCGAAGGACACCACCGGAATCGCCACAGCGATCATCGTGGGCGCTTTGTCCGATCCGGCCAATGCCAGCGTCGCCAGCATAAATCCGATGAACGTTCTGCCGGAATCGCCCAGGAAGATGGATGCGGGATAAAAATTGAATCGCAAAAAGCCGAGAATTACGCCGGCCAACGCGATCGCCAGCAGGGTGGTTGTCGCGTTCGGAGCCACCAGCGATGTAACGAACACTACAAACGTCGAAAACAACGCGGAGCCGGCTGCCAACCCATCGAGCCCATCAATCAAGTTAAATCCATTGGTGATTAGCAACACCCAAAGTACCGTTAGCGGCAGTCCGACGGCTGTTCGCGGCGCTTGTCCCGCGGAAAGAAGATCCAGGCGATGAATCCCCACGCCACCAGCGTACAGCAGCGCCGCGGCGAGAGCTTGAATTCCAAATTTCCAGTAAGGACCTACGAAGCGAAGATCATCATGAAGACCCAGTAAAAAAATAATGAACGCGGATCCCAATATGCACAGCATCGTGCGCGCCGGCGCCACCAGGGTGATTCCGGTCCACCGCGGAAGCAGCGAAATCGCGAGTAAGGCTGATGTGGTTGTGCTCGATTCGCTGCAGCTGCTGCGCGACAATACAATATTCGCTTCGGATCGCCGCGAGAACCGGTTGATCAATTGCGTACTGGTCGCGATGGAAGACGATCAAAAACGTTTCCTCGACGCGATTCGTCGTGGCGTCTTGGGCTATGTTCTCCAGGACGCATCCGCAGCTGAGGTCGTGAATGCCATACGAGCAGTGGCGAAAGGCGAGGCTGTCTGTCCAGCGCGCTACGCCGTGGTGCTCTTCAACTACTTCGCATTGCAAACAACTGGGTCGCCCAACCGCCGTACCCGCGAGCAACTGGGACTTACGCGTCGCGAGCAGGAGCTGATCCCTATGATCGATCGCGGGATGACCAACAAGGAAATCGCCTGCCAGCTCAATCTTTCGGAGCAGACTGTAAAAAACCACGTCCACCGAATTCTGCGCAAGGTCGGTGTTCAGGATCGGCTCAGCGTCTTCGAAGCATTCCAGATGCAAGGCCTGCAGTAATACTTGAAACTACCGAACCAAATTTAAGCCAGCATCCGTCTCCGCATCCGCCATTAACACGCGACGCCCAAGCCCGACGGTCCCGCACGTTAGCTTGAGGAAACCAGTCCCAAAATTTCGCGGTTCATCCTACAATCGCAGCCCTTGGTACGCCAGATCATTTCCACGGCCCCTGCCGAGGCGCGGACGTATGCGGCCGCGAGGTTTCCCGTCTTAATTAATGTCGAGCTTTTCGGATCCCTCCAAATGGGAAGGAGCGAAATGGATAAAGTAGACAAAATAAAAGGCGCTTCGCGACGTAACTTCCTCAAGGAAATCGCTGCGATCCCGGCTGTCGCTCTTACTGCCGGCAAGAGCTTCGGCCTGGGCACGAATAGGACAGCCGAATCGGTGCGAATTTACCCGCGCGCTCCTTTCGCTGCGGACGGAAAGCGCTTCGTCGCGCTCCAAATCGGCGCGCGATCGTTCGTCGATGAAGGCGTTGAAAAATGCCTGGACACGCTACAGGAGAAAGGCGGCGTCAACGTGTTGATGCCCACCGTGTTCACCTATGGGCGCGGCCTTTCCGGAAGACAAGTCCCGGGTCAGCCTCTGCCGGATCATGGAGTTCAGGAGTACGACCAGATTCACGGAGGCAGCTACACGAAAGTTCATCCTGAGTTTTATGCGAGTTCAGTGGTCAGGGATATCCGAGCGCCCGAGTTGGGCGATTTTGACGTTCTTGCGGACGTGACGCCCACTGCCAGAAAGCGCGGCATGCAAGTGTATGCGTTGTTTGAGGAGGCCTACAATCCGCGGCTAATCACAAACTTCGAACGAATCGCCGAAGTGGACATCTATGGACGAATCGGCCGCGACACGTGCTTTAACAATCCCGACGCGCGAAATTTTCTCACCTCAATGGTCGAAGACTGGGTGAAATCCAATGACCTCGACGGACTCATGTGGGAGTCCGAGCGACAGGGTCCGCTGAATGAAACGATCGGCGCATACTTCGGTAAATACAACGGAACTTCATTCATCAACTGCTTTTGCACTCACTGCGTTCGCAAGGCAACCGCGCAAGGAATTAATGTTGCCCGAGCGCGTGAAGGCTACCTGGCCCTCGACCTTTGGGTGAAGCGAACGTACGGCCAGCCGCGCGCCAACGATGGAGCGTTCGTCACATACTGGCGACTGCTTCTCGAATATCCCGAGATCCTCTCCTGGCAAAGGTTTTGGTTCAAGAGTCAGGAGGAAGTTTACGGCCTGATCTACGGCACCGCGAAGGAGGCAAATCCGAAGGTGCAAATTGGCTGGCACATCATGCACCTGGTTACCATGAGCCCATTTTACAGTGCCGAGCAGGACTACTCGAGATTGATGCGCGTCTCGGATTTCCTGAAACCGTGCCCCTACAACAACTGCGCGGGACCGCGTCTGGCGCAGTACATAAAAAACATTCAGAGCACCGTGTTCCGCGACTCAACTCCCGATCAAGTCCTGGAGCTTCATTACAAAATGATGGGGCTCGAAGGCGAGCCAAATCTCAGCCAATTGCCTACGACTGGTCTCTCCGCCCAGTACGTTGCGCATGAGACGCGACGCGCGATCGCGGATGTTCAAGGCGCCATCCCGATTTATCCTGGAATTGACATTGATATTCCTACCGGCGTGGATGAGAAGCGCACGCAACCCGCGGATGTAAAGGCAGCCGTGCTCGCATCCTTCAAGGCAGGTGCTCCTGGCGTGGTGCTCTCGCGCAAGTACGCTGAGATGAAGCTCACGAACCTGGCGGGCGCCGGCGAAGCACTTCATGAATTGGGACCAGCCTGACCACGAGTGATCCATTTCCCGCGCCACGGTCGTCAGCACCCGCGCCCCTTCACCGCCCTATTACATAGCTATCTGACTCCGTTACGAGTATGCTTGAACCAGTCTCACTAGCATCCTGCCGGGATCTCTTTACGGTCTACGGCTCCCTGCGAAATCAGACGGAATCCGTCGAGCACCGGAGCCTTATGGCCACTGCAAAACTACCCGCGCGGGTTGCCGCCAACCACAGCAGTTCCGACGGTTCCCGCAACAACATCAAAAACTTGATCTTGCTCGGCTTGCCGGCCGAGGAATTGAGTGTAGCCGTCACGAAATTGGAATTCGTCGAGCTTCCCACTCACTTCGTCCTCCATGAAGCCGGTGAGGCGATCACCCATGCCTATTTCATTGATGGCGGCCTCGCTTCCGTGCTCAACGTTATGACCGACGGAAAAAGCGTCGAAGTCGGACTGGCGGGCAAGGAAGGCTTCATTGGCCTTCCGCTCGTTGTGGGCCTCAGCACCAGCCCAACGCAAGTCATCATGCAAGTCGCGGGCAGCGCTCATCAGATGACCGCGGCGGACTTCAAAGAAATTCTGCCCCAGACCCCCCTCTTGGAAAAAAATCTAAACCGCTTCGCTCAGAGCATGGGAGTGCAAACCACGCACGTCGCTGCCTGCAACCGCCTGCACGAAGTGGAGGAGCGCCTTGCTCGCTGGTTACTGATGAGTCAAGACCGCCTCGGCGGAGACATCGTGCCCCTCACGCAAGAGTTTCTCGCGCACATGCTCGGCACGCGGCGCGCCAGCGTCACCGTCGCCGCTGGCATTCTGCAGAAGGCCGGATTGATCACTTACAATCGCGGCAGCGTTCGGATCGACGATCGCAGCGGCCTGGAAGATGCCACCTGCGAATGCTACGCCTCCATCAGGCAGCAAACTGAAAAGTGGGAAAAAGAGCTTCGCCGCCTTGGTACGCTACCGCGCTGACAGCGGCAGCACACGAACATAGAATACAGCCCCGCAGGAGGGCTCTATGTTCGAGAACAACTGGCGCGCCCTTTACAAGGCCGCCGTTCTCGAGACCGATCCCGTCACGCTGGAACTTCGTGTAAAGGCCGTGGAACAGGCCATTCGCGCACGCCAGTCGTTGGACGGCCAGGTTTCTAGCGAGGAACGCGTGGCGATGCGGGAAGCGCTGGATTCTTTGGGCGTCTTGAAAATAGAGTGGAAGGAACGGAAGAAATGAACCGCTCGCCATCGGGCGGCCGCGCCTTGGCGGCTTCCGTAGAAATAAGGCTTCGTCGAGCACACCCTTCTTTGGTACTCTAGCGCACATAGGCTTGGGTGCTCCCCAGCGATTTGGCTGTCACCCCGCGGTTCGAGGGGGTGGCTGATGCTACACCGCGTTTTTATCGTTGACGATAATCCTTCCGTTCGCACTCAAATCCGCGCGCAATTGGAAGCTTCCGGCTTTGCCATTTGCGGCGAGGCCTTTGACGGCTTGAATGCCGTCGAACAAGCGCCGGTGCGGAGTCCGGACCTGATTATTCTCGACCTTTCCATGCCGCGGATGAATGGACTGGATGCCGCGCGCGCACTCCGGAATATCTACCCGAACGTACCCATATTAATGAACACCATGCATTCCGCGGTAATTCGCTCGGAGGCAAGCCTACCGGAAGGCATCACGGAGGTAGTGGACAAGCGCGAAAAACTCCTGCCCCGCGTGTTGCACCTACTTCCAAATTCCGACGCAGCCCGGCGCAGCGCCTAGCCGGAATCAATAAGAAATCTTCACTGCGATTTCGCCTTTCAGCCGCGGCGGAATCGTCACTACTTCCTGGTCCGCCGAAAAATCCGTCCACTTCTCGCCGTTGACCGTCACGGCGCGCATTTTCTTGCCACCAGGAACCCGGCATCGCAGTTTGATCGTCGCCGCGGAGCCCTCCGGCGTGTGAATCACCGCTGAGACTTGATCTTTCTCTACATCCGAGCGCAGTTCGTACGAGATTTTTCCGAAGCGAGTAGGCGCCGCTGTCACCGCGATTCTCCTTCCCTCCTCCAGCCATTCCCGCGGAGTCGCCCGCGCCAGCCACAACACGGAATCGTCTGGCTCTTCGAACACCAGCATCCATTTGGTCAGCGTCGGAATCGTAACTTGCGCCGGCGTGCAGTAGGGTCCGCCCAGCGTCCCATCAATCTTTGAGCTCTCCACCGAAGTCCATGTGCCCGGTGAATAGATGTGCGCCATGTGCGCGTAGTACAACAGCAGAAATTCGCGGACCCAGTCGAACTGCAGCCGTGTATACGCCGGGCCGAAATCCAGGAAGCCGTCAATGTTCACGCCGTAGCGCAGCAGCCCAAACATCGAGCCACCGTTCGCCGCGAGGCTCTTCACGATGATGTCCGCCTGCTCCGCAGTTAGCTCACCGGAGTCCAGCATCTCCGAATAAGCTCGCTGCTTTCCGTAGGTCGCAAGGTCTCCTGCCACCGCGGGCAGGTACGCAGGCGTCTGCGTGCGATCCACCGACTTCGCGATCGCTGTATCCAGATCCTTCTTCATGTCTTCGGATTCCTGCAGCATCCCGCGCCCGCGCGATTCCAGCGCCTCGTCGGAATTGTTCCGCGCGATCTCGATCCACACCTGTCCCAGATCGTGAAATCCGCGCGCCGCCTCCGCATTGTTCGAAAAATGCGGCTGCATGAACCGGTAAGGATGCACTTTCAGGCTGCTGTCGTGTTCCGACCAGCCGCGCACGATGCCGTAGGAAATATCGTTCGCAGGAACCTGCTTCGATTCTTTCCGCAGCGAGTAAAACAAATCCACGATCACCTGCAGTTTCGCCTGATGCCTCCGCAGCAGCGCTTCATCTTTCGTATAGCTGTAGTACCGCGCCACGACTTCGAGCATTTTCCCGTATTGGCCGATCTCGGGCCCGCGCGTGTCAATCGAGCCATCATCGCGCACCGAATTCGTGAAGTAGTCATCGATATATCGCCCGGCGATATCGAAAAGTCCCCACTCAAGGAAAGCGGTCACGTCTGCATTGAACGTATCCTGGAACGTGTCCACGTTGTTGTAGCCGTATCCGCCAAACACATTGATTCCGCCCAGCGGCGGATAGCCATATTTCGGATGGTCTTCCACGCGCGTGATCATTTCCAGCGAAAGCGAGCGCAGGCAAAAATCCCGAATGCGCGCGTCCGGCACCTCCACCTTCATCGGTGGATCCAGGTCGCGCTTCCACACCGCATGCACGTTCAGCAGTGCTTGATAATAATCCGCGGCGGCCGGCTCTCCGCGCGGCGGAAATGGAAGGTGATGATAAAAATAATGCGCTTCCTTCAATTGCCCGCCATCCACCAGCAAGACTCGATACCACACGGGCTGCGTCCAGAAATGTCCCGGCTCCTCATCCGCGAAAATCGTTTCTTCCCAGTATCTTTGATCACCCGCCGGGAAGACGAATCGCACCACGGGAAGCCATCCGCCAACGAGCCCTTCCCAAACGTCGCGCTTGTTCCGTGCGTCCTGTATCTCCGTGAAAATCTTTCCCACATCAACGTAAATCTCGTCGCTAAATCCGCCGTAATCGTAAGTCGGCTTCTCATCCGAATGCCGCGTGCCCACGAAAGTCGGCACGCGCAGAGGCGGCAGCGCCGCAGCCACGTCCGCATAGCGTGGATCGTCATTCCCCGCCAGCAGCTCCGCGCCCAGCAAGTCTGCGCGCGTCTTGCCGATTTCATCCATGGTGCGCCCGCGATAGAGCGAGCTTGGCGCTGCGCTGGTAGGCTCCAAACTCTTCGGCAGCGTCAAAATCACGCCCTGCTTTGTCACATAAAGAATGCTGCCCTTCCGGTCTTCCACGTTTTCGAATACGGCAGCGCCGCTCTGCGGCTCGCGCAGCACGGCCATCAGCGTCCATGCCCCGAATTTCCCGCGCTGCGCTACCTTCACCTCTTTCTGGCTCGATCCGTCGAGCATCACCACACTCTGCGCGCCGAAATCCAAGCTCTGCACGCGCAAATCAGCGGAAGCGGCAAGATTTTGCGCCGCGCTTTGCGGGGCGGGATGCGCGAAAGAACCGGGCGTCGCAAGCAGCAGACCAGCAACGACACTCCAACAGAACAAGACTCTACGAATCATTCGTGTCCTCTCCTGATTTTCTGCGCTCTTAGGAACAGACTGTGCCAATCAGACCTTCAGCAGTGGCGTCCATACCTGCATCGGAGTCGCTTCGCGATTCGCCCACGCGTAATACGGAATGAACGTCAGCGCCACCGGCTTGTTCTTCGGCGTGTCCGCTTTGTACGTGGAATACAAGGCTTCATGCGCGCTGCCGAATTCCAAGCTCGCCCCTGGATGCTCCAGCACGACTATGCCGCCCAGCAAATCGGGCTTGAACTCGCTGCGGAATTCGCCGGTCGTCTTGCGCCCTAGATCCACTGCGACGTCCTCCAACTTCACTCCGCTGGGTTGGTCGAGTTGCTCCAGGCAATACACCAAGGGCCCGCGCTGTACCGCCACACGTCCGGCATCTTCCACCACGTGCGGATTCGCTTCAATCACCTGCGGCACCATTTCCATCTTCAGATGCACCACGTCGCCCGCCACCCACTTCCGGCTGATCGGCAAATATTCGCCGGGCTTCGCACCGGCCACTGGCTTTGTGTTCACTGAAACCTGCGCGCTCTCGGCCCACGCTGGAATCCGCACGTAAAAAGTGAACTCCGAAGCTTCCGCGGGCGCCACGCCAATTTCGACGCTGCCATCCCATGGATACTTCGTCTTCTGCGTGATTTTCAGTCCGGTGCCATTCTCCAGGTGCCAGTCGAGTACGGAGTTGTCGTATAAGTGCACGTAGATTCCGTCTTTGCTAGTGCTGTAAAAATATCCAGGTAGGGCCGCAAACGTCCGCTCCAGATTCGGAGGGCAGCACGTCGTGTCGTACCAGGTGTTGCGAATTTTGTCGCCAGTCGCGGGATCGAATGCCAGGGGATTGCGGTAACAATAGAGTGTCCCGTCCAGCGACATTCCCGAATTAATTCCGTTGTACAGCGCCCGCTCGATCACGTCGGTGAACTTTGCGTCTCCCGTCACCGCCAGCATGCGCCAGTTCCACATCATGTTCCCGATAGCCGCGCAGCTTTCTCCATAGGCGCGAGCATTCGGCAATTCGTAAGCATCGCCGAACGCCTCGCCCGCCGCGCGCGATCCCACTCCTCCGGTGACGTACATTTTTGTGCTGGTCATGTCGTTCCACAAATTGTTCAGCGTTTTCAAATAAGTCGCGTCGCCCGTCTCCATGTAATAGTCCGTCGCGCCGCAACACGCGTACATCGCGCGCACCGCGTGCCCCTCAAGCTTCGTTCGCGCGGTGAACGGCGTGCCGCTGAACATATAGACCGTGCGCCGCGCCTCCAGTTGCGCCCGCGCATCACCCTGTAGGATGTATTCCGCCAGCTCCAGCTGCCGTTTGTCGCCCGTGGTGCGATAAAGCTCGATCAGCGCCATCTCAATTTCCGGATGCCCAGAGACAATCGGCTTCAACGGCGCGGGCCCGTAACTCGGCAGCAGGAAGTCGTCCACGAAGCGGATCCCGGCATCGAGCATCTTCGGATCGCCCGTACCGCGATAAAACGCGATCGCCCCCTGCAAATAATGTCCCATGTTGTATAGCTCATGGCCGGTCGTCTGCGTCTGCACCGTCATGCTCAGCGCCGCTTTGTCGCCCACGTAATAAGTGTTCAGATAACCGTTGGGCTGTTGCGCCGCAACCACATCATCAATAAATTTTTGCGCGGAAGCACGCAGCTCAGGATACGCACCCGACTGCAGTGTGAAACCCACCGCCTCCGTCCATTTATAAATATCGGAATCGGAATAAACCGGCCCGCTCTGCGCCGCGGCGCTTTTGCCGATCAGTCGCCGAAAATTGTTCATGCGTCCGTTGGCTTCCAGCAAATCGTGCATGCTGGGAATGCTCTTCTCCACGTTGATGACGCGGCGCTTCTCCCAAAAGCCGCTCTCGATCGTTACCGCATGAACCGGAATATTTTTCAGCTTCGCGTAGGGCGACCGACTGAGATTTTCAATGCCTTGATCTTTCCACGAAGGATTGTCCAGAAGTGTAGGCGCCGCGGACTGCTGACCCAAAGAACTATCCCGCCGCGCATCACCGGCCGCGCCGGCAATTAGTTCTTTCGTCGGCAATAAAAACGCCGCCGCACCCGCCGAAACCGCCGAGGTCACAAACCGCCGGCGCGAAATATCCTTTTCCTTAGTCATGCCAGTCTCCCAGAATAATTTTCACCAGGCCTCGCGGCAAGAAGTCCGGATTTCCGCTGTCGCCAAACCATCGTTCAACTCAAATCGTAGCCGCCACGCTGCAACCGCCGAGTATATCGAAATCGAAGTAAACGTTTGCCCGCTTTTGCCTAGGCAGAGTCTCAACGCGCCAAGCAGCGCACGCCGCCCCCAGTATCAGCGACCTTGTGCTGGATAATCAATACAATATACTATCGCCGCTCGTCACCCAGCGTTTCTTCAAGGAGAACCACATGCCATCTCGATTTTTCACCGTCGCTATTCTCTTCCTCGCACTCTACCCCGCTGCCACTCGCGCGCAACAGCCTTCCTCGCGCTCCATGGACGATCTAAACTGGCAAGAATTCCGCCAGCTCGTCCCCGCCAAAATCAAAACTGTTATTCTCACCGTCGGTACCCTCGAAGCTCACGGCTTCATCAACAATGGCGCCGACAACACCGTTCCCGTCGGCATCGCTCACTCCATCGCCGCCGACGTCAACGCCCTCATCGCTCCGCACATTCCCTACGGCGTTACCGAGATTCTCGCGCCCTATCCCGGCAGCCTGCGCATTCCCGAGGAGCCGTTCCGCGTCTACGTCCGCGCGGTGCTAGTAGGCCTGGTAAACAACGGCTTCAAGAACATCATCATCCTCAATGGCCACGGCCCGCAAATTCCTGTTCTGCAGCAACTCGCACAGGACATCGCCCTGGAATACAAAGTCAACACGCTCGTCGTCAACTGGTGGATTCTCGCGAACGACATCACCCATCAAGTTTTCGGAGAAGACGGCGGCCACGCTACGAACGACGAAACCGCCATGGTCCAGGCCATCAATCCAAAACAAGTTCACTGGGAGCTATTCACGGGAAACGATATGGCCGAAGCTCTACCGGTCCCCCCGGATGCGTGGTCAGCCGTTCCGTTTCCCGCCACCATGCTTCAATACACGCCCGGCCAGGGAATCCCCAAAGATCGCACGCAAGCTAAAGCCGATGAGTATTACGCGAAGGTAGTAGCCAAAGTAAAAGTGCTCGTGCTCGACACGCTGCACCGCTGGGAGGTTGCGGGGTTTAACTAACGGCTAAGTTCGGCGGAAGTTTTCTTTGCGGCAGGCGCCGCGGTCGCGGCCTGGTTCACCGTTTCCAGATCATCATCCAGGCCCAAATATTCCCAACGCAGCAAAACGATTGGCACATTGCCGTTTTTCCACAAATAATCGTCGAATGCCCGCAGGTTGAACGCATCGCTCTGCTTCAATCGCGCGTCGGCCAGAAATCGCATGATCTGGACCTTGCCAATCTGATAGCTGATCGCCTGGCCCGGCCCGACGGCGAACCCTGCCGCCTCTTCTTCCGCTGTCTTTTGATCCATCGGCACGTAGTGGGCCAGATAATCCGCGGCCTGCCTGATCGTGAATAATCCCAGTGCCAACTTAACGTCCACTTCCACGCGTAACGCCCGCAGCCGCATGAAATTGTAAATAATCTCGCGCGAGCGCGGACTGTCATCGAATAGCCCGGTCTGCAGCATCATTTCCTCGACGTAAAATCCCAGTCCCTCGTTCGGCCCGGAATCATAGTAATGGCGGCGTATCGGATCGTCGTGCATCCGCGACCACGCCATCTGGAAATAATGCCCCGGCACGCCCTCGTGCACCATATCCGGGCGCGGATCTTTCGCCGTGGCCAGCCAGAAATATCCCAGCGTGGGCGACGGCTCGTTCGCCCAGCGCACGCCGGTCGCGTGCAGAAAATCGTCCGCCTCTCCAAATCCGGAAAGCGCGTTTATATATCCCGGCATCAACCGAATCGTGTAGTGGCCGATTTCCGGAGAAACCGTCACGATCCCTTTCTTCTCCAGAAAATCGCGAATCGCCTGTTCATCGCGCTCGCTGTTGCGAATTTGCTCCTCAATATTCGCGGCAATCTTCAGTTCCGGCAGGCCCTGGTTCCGCTGCTTTTCCAGCTGCTCGAAAGTCACCGCGCGTTCCCATTCCTGCCGGCTGATCGCGAGTAGTTGTTCCGGTGTATAGGGAATCAGCGCCACGTGGCTCAGAAAAAATTCATAGTTCTTCCGTCCTACGGCCGCATTTTCCGGCATGCCCTGCAAATGTTCCTGCAGCCACGCGCGATAGGCTTCCAGCGCCACAATCGCTTTTTCCGTCGCCGCCTGGAATTCGCCAGAGACGTCTCCTGATTGCAAGGCGCCTCGCTGCAGCATCGGCGCTACTTCACGCTCCACCTCCAACAACTCCGGCCGTATCTGCTGCAGCGAATCAATCGCCAACTGCGCGAACGGATGTACCGCGTGCAGATTCGCCTCGCCATCACTCAATATTTTCGGCATGTCCTGCATGCGCGCCACGATTTCGCGGGTTCGTGCCGCATCGAACGGCGGGGGCTGCACCAGTGATTCCAGCAAAGCGGTCAGCGTCTGATCCAGGTAAAAAGCCGGGTCACGCTCCCAACGCCGGTTCAAATCCAGCTGCCAACGCACCCGCGCCAGCGCTGAGCCCATCAATCGGTCGTCCACTTTTTCGTTCGTGGTCCAGCCCGTGCGATCCAGCTTTTTCCACCGGGCTTCAAATTCTTCCAGTTGCGCTCGCTGCTTCGCAATCGAATGCGCCGACCAATCGCGCTCCCCCTCAGGATGCTCGAGCCGCGGGATATCGTCCGCGGAAAACGGTTGGTAGCGTGCCCGCCAGATCCAAAAATCCGCGGCACACTGCTCCAGCGCTCCAGCCTGAGCCCGAGTCTGCGCTTGCGGCTTCGTTTCTTCCGCGTGGATCATCGCACCACAAAAAATCAGCGACGCCACAGCGACGCAAAGCACGACGCCCGCGAGATTTCTCTCCGCAGCGTGCACGCCCCGCTCCCGGGCTGGCCGAACCTTTGCGCAATCAATTATCACGAGAACCCCTTGAAGGCTTTGATCCTAACTAATCGGCGGGCGCATTTTGTGCCAGTCCGTATGGCTCTGGAATCGTCGCGCCGCTGCGATCACTGCGTGATCGTTCAAAGCGCGTCCAATGAATTGCACTCCGAATGGCAGCTTATCCTTGCTCAACCCGCACGGTACGCTGATCGCGGGCAATCCGCACAAGCTCGAAATCCCGTCCGGCGCGCGCCTCTCAATCGGCCCCGCCGAATCTTCTTCCGGTGGCGCGTTCAAAGGCGCTGCTGCCGAAGATTCGCCCGCCGTCGCGAGCACGTCGAATCGATCAAACAGCTTATCCACTTGAGTTTGCAGAAAAGTTCGCACACGCTGCACCTGCAGATAATCCCCCACGGAAAATTCCTGGCTCGCGTAACCGTTGATCCTCCCGACAGGGTCAATTAAATCCGCGCAACGCCCCGAAGCAATCAACTCCTGAAACGCCGAAGCGGATTCCATCAGAATCGTTAATTCGGCTGCCTCTTCGTAAGGCCCGTCCGGCATCTCCACATCAGCAATCGTCGCCCCATTTTTCTCCAGCACTTTCAAAGCCGCATCCACCGCGGCTTCCAAGCCCGCCTCCTGCTGATTCCACACATTCGTCAATCGCCCAATCCGCAACGGCTTCGCCGGCTCACTCTCCGCCCCGGTATACACAAAATCCGAAACGCCGGCTGGCAAAGAATCGAAATCCAAAGGATCGTTCCCGGCGAGAACCGATAGCACCAGCCCGCAATCGTCCGCAGTCCGCGCCATCGGCCCCAACTTATCCATCGTCCACGCAATGGCCATCGCGCCATGCCGGCTCACGCGACCAAAACTCGGCCGCATCCCGGAAATTCCGCACCACGATGTAGGACAAATAATCGACCCGCGCGTATCTGATCCGATCGCCCAAGGCGCCAGCGCTGCCGACACTATCGCACCCGAGCCACTGGACGAACCGCACGTCCAGTACTTCGTATTCCACGGATTTTTGCACGGTCCCGTCAACGATGCGTCGCCCGCGGAATATCCCAACCCGCCGGCCAGCTCAATCATCGCCGCTTTTCCGATCAGCACCGCTCCCGCGCGGTTCAGTCTTTCAATCACCGTAGCGTTGTAATCGAACGATTGCTTCGCCAGCGGCCGCGCGCCCCATGTTGTCGGATATCCTTGCACCGCCACCAGATCCTTTGCTGCATACGGCACGCCGTGCAAAGGTCCGCGGTAATGTCCGGACGCAATTTCCTTTTCCGCCGTACGCGCCTGCTGCAAAGCCAGGTCACGCGTGATTGTCGCGTAAGCGTTCAGCTTCGGTCCCAGCGCTTCGCTACGCGCCAAAAAACTTTCCGCGAGCTCCACAGGCGAAAGCTTCCCCCCGCGAATCCGCTCTCCAAGTTCGCGCACCGAAAGATAGAGTATGTCTTCGCTCAGCATGGATGAAGGCGCCCTCTCGCGTGAATTGCTCTGCAGTGTGCGGCTTGACAGCCACCACCGCGCTCCGCGACTGGCAATACCAGATTCCTCACTCGTTATTTTTTCCGCTGGAAAGTTTCAACACCGTCACGGGCGGGTCTCCGTTCTGCAGAGTAAACGCACGGATAGGCGCCAGCATCGTTTCGTTGTAAGCAAGAATCCGGCGCAAATGTTTCCTCTGCTCCTCAGACAATCGCTCGCCGTATTTCCGAATAATGTTAGCAAGCTTCGCCTCAACGTCCCGGCTTTGCTCCGCCGTCAGCTTGGGCCCCAGCGAATCCTGCTCGCTCGCCGCAATCGCCGGTGATATGGTGTCCCGGTCGCGCCGCTCGCCTAACAATCCGGACGGTGAAACCGAAAGCGAGAGCGCCGCCGCGACCGCCGCGTCGAGTCCGAATTCACGACGCGAGATGCGCGCCGCTTTCGTCTTGGCGCCGTTCGCATCCTTTATAGGAGCGTCCGAATTGTCAGAGCTAGAGGATGATGTCGACACGGAGGTATAGTCTTGTATATATTATCCACGCGTCAAGCGATTTCATGCACCCACTAACCTCTTCTCGCAAGCCTCTCGTCTCCATAAGCTTACTAGCCGCCTGCTCACAGCCCGAGCCGACGGCCGCCCTGCGCGCACCAAGAGCTTCACACGCGATAGCAGCACCCCCAGAATCACAAGGATATTAATGACCAATAACGCGCCCCTCACTTCCTCCAGCTCACCCGCCGCTGCCTCACAAGATCCCACGTTCGCGCGGGGGCTAGGGCTCTTCGATTCGGTGATGGTCGTCGTCGGCGTGATGATCGGCTCCGGTATCTTCATCGTCTCCGCCGACATGTCGCGCCAAATTGGCAGCGCGGGCTGGCTGCTCGTCGCCTGGCTTTTCGCGGGCGTTCTCACCATCGCCGGAGCGCTTTCCTATGGCGAGCTCGCCGCCATGATGCCGCGTGCCGGCGGCATGTACATTTATTTGCGCGAGGCGTTCTCCCCGCTCTGGGGATTTCTCTATGGCTGGACCCTCTGCACCGTCATCCAGACCGGCACCATTGCCGCCGTCGCCATTGCGTTCGCGCGTTTTTCCGGCGTGCTCTTCCCTTCGGTTTCGGAATCTCACTACTTGATCCCGCCGATCCATATATCCAGCGATTACGCTTTCTCGCTCTCAACCGCGCAACTCACCGCGATCGGCGTCATCGCGGTACTCACCTGGACCAACAGCCGCGGCCTGCAATACGGCAAGATCGTGCAGAATGTTTTCACTGTCGGGAAGACACTCGCTCTGCTCGTCCTGATCGCGCTAGGACTCACGCTCGGTTGGAACGCTACAGCCGTTCACGCGAATTTTAGCAATGCCTGGACCGCTCGCGGCGTCTCCCCGCTCACATCGACACTCAGCGCTGCCACCGCCTTCGGCCTGTTCGTAGCCATCTGTGTTGCGCAAACCGGCTCGCTTTTCTCCGCCGATTCCTGGCACGACATCACTTTCACTGCCGGTGAAGTGAAAAATCCCCGCCGCAATCTTCCGCTCTCGCTCGCCATTGGCACCAGCATCGTGATCGTTCTCTACCTCCTCGCCAACGTCGCCTATCTCGTGACGCTTCCGCTCGAAGCCATCCAACACGCACCGTCGGATCGCGTCGCCACCGCCATGCTGCAAACAATTTTCCCCACGCTAGGCGCCGCGCTGATGGCCGCCGCCATCATGGTCTCCACAGTAGGCACTGTGAACGCGCTGACTCTCGCCGGAGCGCGAACGTACTACGCCATGGCTCGCGACGGATTGTTTTTTCAATCCGCTGGAACACTGAATTCCGCGCGCGTGCCCGCTTGGGCGCTGCTCATTCAAGGCCTTTGGGCCGTGTTCCTGGTTCTTCCGCGCACCTACAACCCGGTCACGCAATCCTACGGAAACCTCTACAGCGATCTGCTCGATTACATTATTTCTGCTGCGCTGATTTTCTACATTCTCACCATCGCCGGAATTTTTCGCCTGCGCAGCAAGAAGCCCGATGCCGACCGCCCCTATCGCGCCTTCGGCTACCCGTGGCTCCCCGCGCTCTACATCATCGGCGCGGTGGCGATTCTGATCGTGCTATTCACTTATCGCCCCGCCACTACCTGGCCGGGCTTGATAATCGTAATCCTCGGCGTCCCGGTTTATTTTCTGATAGCGCGCTCCGCTCAAGACCGTAAAATGCCGGACGAGGAGCTGCCGCAGTAGCCCACGCGGTCAGCGCGATGAATCGCTAAACAAATTCGTTGAGGGTAATCCTGTGCAATTCGCTCGAATGATTTCCGCCGTGGATGCTCACGCCTGTGGCGAACCGGGCCGCGTAATCGTTGGCGGCGTGCTGGATGTTCCCGGCGCCACCATGTTCGAAAAAATGAAATATCTCGAAACCCGCGCCGACGATCTTCGCAAATTAATGCTGCGCGAACCCCGCGGCTACCCCGCGTCCAATTGCAATCTCATCTTGCCCTCCACGAATCCCGAAGCCGCCGCGGGTTTCGTAATCATGGAGCAAACCGAATATCCGCCGATGTCCGGCACCAACACCATCTGCGTCGTCACCGTGCTGCTCGAAACTGGAATGATTCCTATCCGCGAGCGCATCATGAAGCTGAAGCTCGATACCCCCGCCGGCCTCGTCGACGTCGAAGCCGAAATCGAAAACAATAAAGTAAAGCGCGTGACATTTCAAAATGTTCCGGCGTTCGCCGTACACCTCGATGCGAACGTCGAAGTTCCCAGCCTTGGCACCGTCAAAGTGGATGTCGCCTACGGCGGAATGTTCTACGTCATTGCCGACGCCGCCCCGCTGGGCTTTCACCTCGCCCCCGACGAAGCCCGCGACATCGTGCGCGTCGGCGAAATGATCAAAACCGCGGCGAACGAACAGCTCCCCGCCGTTCATCCGGAAAATTCTGCGATCGCCGGCATCACTATCGCCCAGCTTTCCGCGCCCGCCGATCATCCGCGCTCTGACCGCAAAAACACAGTGATCGTTTCCACCGGCAAACTCGATTGGAGCCGCCCCTCCTCCTGGACTGGCGCGCTCGATCGTTCGCCCTGCGGCACCGGAACCTGCGCGAAAATGGCGACTCTTCATGCCAAGGGCCAGTTGCCTCTGAATCAGGATTTTGTGCACGAAGGAATCCTCGGCACCACGTTCACGGGACGCTTGATCGCGCAGACGCGCATCGGCCCGCACTCTGCCGTGGTTCCGACAATCAGCGGCAGCGCATGGATCACCGGAATCGCGCAATACGTCCTAGATTCCGACGACCCGTTTCCCAGCGGCTACAAAGTAGGAGATATTTGGGGCAGCGCGGAATGAAGCACCGAATCAAGCATCACGAGTCGCGAGGAAAACAATCGCCGTAATCCCGCCCATTTGCTTAGCCCCTTTTGTAGTGCGGCGCCTTGCCGCCGCTTCCGCAGCAATCTAAGACTCGGCGCGGTCGCACCGCGCGAGGCTTGCCTCGCACGCTCTTCGCCGCCACGTCCACGCGTTAGCCATGGTAGGGCCCCTGCTCGCCGCCCTCCGGTCTTTTACCGCCCGCGCGCTGGTTCCTCTCGATCCTCATGCACTTCAAAACCACTCGGCGGCGTCACTCCCAACAAGTACTCCACGAAATAATCCCACCGCCGCCGTATCAAGTAAGGATTCCCGCCTTCCCCGTGATACATATTCGGCACCAAAAGCATGTCGAAGTTTTTATTCGCCTTCATCAAAGCATCCACGAAACGCATGCTCTCCACCGGATGCACATTGTCGTCGATGTCGCCATGCACGATCAGCAAATGCCCTTGCAACTTTCCCGCCATCGTCACGTTGGATTGCGCGATGTAATCCTCCTGCACCGGATAACCTTGATACAACTCGTTCCACCACGCCTTATCCAGCCGCGCGTCGTGATCTCCCGAAATCGTCACCCCCACTTTATAAAAATCAGGAAATGCCAGCATTGCATGCGCCGCGCCGTAACCGCCCGCCGAGGTTCCCCAAATCCCCACTCGCTCGGCATCCATGTACGGATAGCGTGCCGCCATCTGCTTGATCATCGCCACGTGATCCGCAAACGACCCGCCCAAATTTCTGTAGGAATATTCGTGGAACGCGCGAGAACGTCCCGTCGTCCCGCGCCCATCCACCATCACCACCACAAATCCCAATTCCGCCACGGGCTGCAAACCGATTCGGTTCGCCTGCCCGAACGTTTTCGGCACAAAAAATCCCTGCGGACCGGTGTAGACCTGTTCCACGATCGGGTATTTCTTCGACGGATCGAAATTCGAAGGTCGCCAGATCAAGCCGTACAAATCAGTTGACCCGTCCGCCGCCTTGCCGTGAAATGGCTCCGGATACTTCCATCCCGTCTTCAGCAACTCCGCTGCGTCAGACTCTTCGAGCGTCCGCACTTCCGATCCGTCCTTCGTCCGCCGCAGTACTGCCTTCCCCGGCAAATCCGCACGCGAGAAACTGTCCACGAAGAACGCTCCATCCGGCGAAACGCTCGCCGCATGATTCGCATTTTCCGGGGTCAAGAGCGTCAGTCCCTTGCCATCGAATCCCACGCTGTAAACATGCGTCAAATAGGGGTCTTCGTCCTTCTCGCGTCCGCACCCCAGGAAATAAACTCGCCGCGCCTTTTCGTCCACCGAGAGTATTTGCCTTACCACCCAGGGACCTTGCGTCAGTTGATTGACTAATTGACCCGTCTTTTCGTTGTAAAGATACAAATGATTCCAGCCGTCGCGTTCCGAGGACCACACAATCTCGCCGCTATCGTGCGCAAATCGAAAAAAAGTCTCGCCTGGATCCACATAGCGCTCCGATTGCTCGCCAATCAGCACTCGCTCCGCGCCCGTCGCCGGATCCACCTGCCGCAGCTCGATCGCTTTTTCTCCGCGCTCGCTGTAATCGTAATAAATGCTCTTGCTGTCCGGATACCAATCGAATCCCGGCCCGCCCTGAAACCGTATTTCCAAAGGCGCGGTCTTGATGTCTGTCCGCTTGCCCGACGGAATGTCAAAAATAATCGGCTCGGCCGTGGGCAACGCTTCGCCCGGCAATGGATACACCACGTCGTACGCTTTTGGCCGCAGTTGATTCGGCGGCACGAACTGCAGCGTCGTAAAGTGCCCGGCATTTCGCGAATCGAGCCGATATGTAACCAGCTTCGATGAATCCGGCGACCAGAAGACTGCCGGCCGCTGCTTCACATCATCCGTCCCCTGTGCCACCATCGGGCGCAGCGAAGCAACCGGCGTCGCGTAATCCCAGCCCGGTTCGCCGTCACGAGTCAGTTGCTGCACCGATCCTGTCGAATTGTCACGCACGTAAAGATTGTGATCCTTCACATAGGCCGCCCATGCGCCGCTCGGAGAAAAATCTTCATAAGGTCCGGCTTGCGCATCGCTGGACTTCTTGCAATCGTATTTCTCCAGGCCACACGTCCACGCCACGCCGTCCAGCTGAAAATTTATAGATTGCCCGTCCTTCGTGAACTCCAAATTGTCGAACGGTAATTGCGTCGCCGAATATTCCCGCTTCGCTGCGCGCGCCAAAGAAGCTGCGATTTTCGCGTGATCGAAGGCCGGCGCGCTGGTATTCTGCGCCGCATCCACCAGAATAAATTCCGATCCGCTCGCTCCAACCTTTCTGTACCAGAAGCGGCTAGTCTTCTCGATCCAATGCGGCTGCACGTCCGCGACGTAAATCTGATGCCGCACATTTCCCGGAAGAAATCGTTCGGCGCGCTGATAGTCTGCCAGCGTCCCTTGCGCGCTCGCCAGCGCAGGAGAAAGAATTAAAAACGTCACCACAACGATCCACTTCGCCGAGCCACGTTTCATTTTCTGTTCCTCCCGCGAGCAGCTTTCGCGCATCGCATTTTGTCCAGCGACGATTTTTTCGCATCCGATGCGAAATTTCCTGTCCTCACCCGCCTGCCAGCAACGCGCAAACCAATTTTTAATGAAAGCCTGCCAAGGGTTTACAGGGATATGCCTCGAGGACTTTGGGAAGGGGGGCCGGGGAAGCCCCGCCCTTCCCTGCATCCTCCTTGCTAGCATCCAAGAACGTCGGGGTGGCGACGGCTCTCGGGCCATTACGCAAGGTCCTGAAACCCGGCGTTAGCCGGAACTGGGTGGCGCGGCGCCCGCTATACTCCAGCGTCGTGCGAAAAAAGGATCTCAGTGCGGTGACTCGGTCTGACGTTATGCCACATCCGCGTTTCCCCGTAAACTCCGGAAAGCACATGGGAAAACCTGGTACCGGACGCCCGCTAGAACGGCCGTGGTAAACGTTTTCAGCAAACCTCATGTTTTTGGTTGCCTAACTTCGCCACGATGTATATTATATGCAGGCTGCCCCGTCAATGCCCATTTATCTCACTCCCGCCTCTACTGGACTTGCATCGCTCAATTCCGTTTTCCGGACTTCACCCCTGGTTTCCGCTCCGCTCCCAACCCAATGCTTTCCATCGTTATGGCCGTCGGTTGATTCGCAATTTTGCTCGCAAATCTCTGTTCTCAAACGCGATAATGCCCGTTCGAGGCGTGTATCCCGAGCGAGGATCGGATAACCTGCTCATGAGCCTTACCAAGCCGCGTTTGGACAACAGTCCCGCGAACCTGTTCGACGCGGTCGAACGCATCCACATCGTCGATTCGCACACGGGCGGCGAGCCCACCAGAATTATTGTCAGCGGCGGTCCGGATCTCGGCCACGGGTCAGTGGCAGAGCAGTTGGAGCATTTTCGCCGCGATCACGATTATCTGCGCGGCGCGCTGGCCAATGAACCGCGCGGCTCCGAAGTCGTTGTGGGTGGATTCCTCTGCAAGCCATCCGATCCTACCAGCGCCGCCGGCGTAATTTTCTTCAATAACGTTGGCTATCTCGGCATGTGCGTGCACGGCACAATTGGCTTAGTCATTACTCTCGCGTACCTGGGCAAGATCACGTACGGGGATCACCGGATCGAAACGCCTGTCGGCACCGTCACCGCCACGCTCCATGAAACCGGCGAAGTCACCGTGGTCAACGTCGCTAGCATGCGCACAGCCGCAAAACTCACAGTTCAGGTGCCCGGCTACGGCGCCGTCACCGGCGATGTGGCCTGGGCCGGCAACTGGTTTTTCCTGGTCAACAATGATTCCATCGAGTTGACGGCTGCGAATATTGAAAAATTGACGGAGTTCGCTTGGGCCATTCGCCAAGCGTTGGCCAATAATGGAATCAAGGGCACCGACGGCAAAGAGATCGATCACGTTGAACTGTTTCGCCCGTCAAAGAAGCCGGGAATTCAAAGCCAGAATTTTGTTCTCTGTCCCGGAAAAGCCTACGACCGTTCGCCCTGCGGCACCGGCACTAGCGCCAAGCTCGCCTGCCTCTACGCCGATGGAAAACTGAAGCCAGGAGAAGTCTGGCGGCAGGAAAGCATCGTGGGCAGTGTTTTTGAAGGACAAGTTCGCATCGCAGACGGCCAAGTGTTGCCCATTATCAAAGGTTCCGCGTTCATTACATCGGAGGCGGATGTGATTCTGGATCCGCGCGATCCCTTTCGTAATGGCATCTACCCGTGAACAAGCCGTCTGAAGTTGTGATCGTCGGTGCCGGAATCGTCGGCGCCGCATGCGCTTTCGAACTTGCCGCCGAAGGCGTTCGCGTCCTCGTAATTGACGAAAGCTTCCCCAGTTCCGGTACCACCGGCGCAGCCATGGGCCACATTGTCGTCATGGATGATTCCGAAGCGCAGTTCGCCATCACGCGCTATTCCCAGATTCTTTGGGACGATCTACGCGATCAATTGCCTCCTGCCGTCGAGTTCGACCCGTGCGGCACGCTGTGGGTCGCCACGGATGAAATAGAAATGGCCGAGGTCCACCGAAAATTTGATTACTACCGTGAACGCGGAGTAAACGCCGAAGTTCTCGATTCGCAGCAGGTTCGTGAGGCGGAGCCTCACCTGCGCCAGCCGCTCGCCGGAGGCCTTCGCGTGCCAGGAGATTCGGTCGTCTATCCGCCCTGCGCCACCGGATTCTTGCTGCAGAAAGCCCGTGACTTGGGAGCGCGCGTCGTCCACGGCCAGCCGGTGGTCGCGATCGGCAAAGGCATCGCGCGCCTCGTGGATGGCACGGTTTTCCCTGCGGGCTTCATCATCAACGCCGCCGGCCAATCGGCCCCGAAACTCAGCGGCGGAATAAATATAAAGCCACGCAAAGGCCACTTGGTAATCACCGACCGCTATCCGAATTTTCTCCATCATCAGGTCGTCGAGCTGGGCTATTTAAAGAGCGCGCACTCGCTCACTGCCGATTCCGTCGCATTCAACGTGCAGCCTCGAAAAACAGGCCAGATCTTGATCGGCTCTTCGCGCCAATACGGCGCAGAGAATTCCGCGGTGGACGACTCCATTCTCGCGCGCATGTTGCAACGCGCATTCGACTACATGCCCGAACTCAGCCAGCTTTCGGCGATTCGCGTGTGGACGGGTTTTCGTCCCGCCACTCCAGATAAGCTCCCTTTGATCGGCCCATCGCCCGAAGATCCTTCTGTCCTGGTCGCGGCCGGCCATGAAGGCTTGGGCATCACGACCTCGCTCGCGACCGCCAAGCTGATCTGCGCGCAAATTCTCGGCCAGCGCCCGGCGATTCCGGTTCAGCCTTATCTGCCGTCCCGCCAAATGGCTGCGGAGGCGCATGTCTGACTCCGTCTCCGTTCGCGTAAATGGAAAGCCCGTGACGGTTCGCGCAGGAGCCACGGTCGCCGTGGCGGTTCTCGCCGCCGGCGCCACTTGCCGCGCTTCGGTCACGGGTCAACCGCGCTCACCTCTCTGCGGCATGGGCACCTGTTTCGAATGCCGCGTCGCCATCAATGGAGAGCCGCAACGCCGCAGTTGCCAGGTGCTTTGCGAAGCAGGCATGGAAATCGAAGCCAATGGATAGCGTCAGGCATTTAAGTTTCGACGTCGCCGTCGTCGGCGCAGGTCCTGCCGGAATCGCCGCAGCACTCGCGGCCGCGGATTCCGGCGTCACCGTCGGCTTGATTGACGATAACCCGGCCGCCGGCGGGCAAATCTGGCGTGGCGTTCAAAGCGCTCCGCAGAATTCAGCGTCGTCCATTTGGTTTCAGCGTCTGAATAAATCCGCAGTTCAACTCGTGCGCGGTGCGCGGGTTTTCCATGCTGCGAAGGGCGAGCTCGCCGCGGAATCCGATGATTCCGCCATTCAGATCAGCTACGGAAAATTAATTCTCACCACCGGCGCGCGCGAATTATTCCTGCCTTTTCCCGGATGGACGCTTCCCAACGTAACGGGCGCAGGCGGCCTGCAAGCCCTGCTGAAATCCGGCCTCGATATCGCCGGAAAACGCGTCGTCATCGCTGGAACCGGTCCGCTGCTTCTCGCCGTCGCGGCATACGCGCGCAAATGTGGCGCAAAAGTCGTCGCAATCTGCGAGCAAACCACTCGGTCGCGCATGGTGCGCTTCGGCATGAAGATGCTGCTGGTCCCCGGCAAAGCGCCCGAAGCTTTGCGATTTGCCTACGAGCTTCGCGGCATCCCGCACTGGACCGATTGCTGGCCCGTCGCCGCCTTCGGAAGTCGCCGCATCGAAAGCGTGCGCATTTCGCGCCAGGGACAAACCAGCGAAATCGAGTGCGATTATCTCGCCTGCGGTTTTCATCTGATTCCGAACCTCGAGCTGCCGCGCATGTGCGGCTGCCGCCTCGAAAGCGGATTCGTACACGTGAACGAATATCAGCAAACCTCGGCCCCCGGAATCTATTGCGCCGGCGAACCCACCGGAATCGGCGGCCTCGAGCTGGCTCTAGCCGAAGGCGAGGTCGCCGGTTACGCCGCCACCAACTGGGAAGATCGCGCCAAGCACCTATTCGCGAAGCGCGCCCGTTACGGGAAAGGTGTGCGCATCCTGAAAGACGCTTTCCCGCTGCGTCCCGAGCTGAAAAATCTCGCGCGCCCAGACACGCTGGTCTGCCGCTGCGAAGACGTCCCGCACGAACGATTGCGCGAACATGGCTGCTGGCGTGCCGCCAAATTGCACGCCCGCTGCGGCATGGGCCCGTGCCAAGGACGCGTCTGCGCCCCGGCCGCCGAATTTCTTTTTGGTTGGCAAATAGATTCCGTACGTCCGCCGGTCTTTCCAGTGCGTTGTGCAAGCCTGGCGGCTGTTCCATCGCATTCTGCTGCGGCACGAAATTAAATGGAGGATTCCGATGAAGTGGAAAGGTGTAATGCCCGCAATCACCACGTGTTTCGATCCAAATGAAAAAGTTGACCACGCGTTCATGGCCAATCACTGCCGCTGGCTCGTCGAAAATGGCTGCACCGGCGTAGTCGCGCTCGGCTCGCTAGGCGAAGGCACCACGCTCTCCTTCGACGAAAAGGTCGCGATCCTGCGCAATTGTGTGGGCGCGCTGAAAGGCCGCGCTCCCGTCGTCGCCGCAATCTCCGCGCTCTCCACCGCCGAAGCCGTCGCGCAAGCTGAAGCTGCGGAATCCGCTGGATGCGAAGGCGTCATGGTTCTTCCGCCCTACGTTTACAAAGGTGATTGGCGCGAAATGAAAGCCCACGTGGCCGCCGTTCTCAAAGCCACGCCGCTTTCCAGCATGCTGTACAATAATCCTGTCTCTTACGGTACCGATTTTCTTCCGGAGCAGATTCAGGAACTCGCGCATGAGCACCAGAATTTGCACTCGGTGAAGGAATCGAGCACCGACGTGCGACGGATCAGCGCGATTCGCGCTCTCATCGGCGATCGCCTGGTTCTATTTATCGGCGTGGACGACGCCATCCTGGAAGGCATCGGCGTTGGCGCCACTGGATGGATTGCCGGCCTTGCCAACGCACTGCCGCGCGAATCCGTAGACTTGTTCGATTACGGCATCGAAGGAAAATCAGCGCAGGCGTTCGAGTTGTACCGCTGGTTCTTGCCGCTGCTGCGACTGGACACGGTTCCCAAATTCATCCAGCTGATAAAATTGGTTCAGCAGGAGCTTGGCATCGGCAACGCCCGCGTCCGCGCCCCGAAACTGGAGATAATCGGCGAAGAATTGGAAGCAACCAGAAAAATAATTCGTCACGCAATACAAAATCGGCCAAAGAATGCGAGCTCCGCTCTCGCGCACGCGGCAAGGTAAAGGATCTGCACAAATGGAATTCTTGGGAACTTCTATAATCGGATTTCGCGACGGCAATGCCGGTAGCACCGGCAACGGCACATTCCAGGCCTTCGCTCCGGCCACCGGCCAAAAAATCGAGCCGTCCTTTCACTCCGCGACAGGAGAAGAAGTTGACCTCGCCGTCAGGCTCGCCAGCGAAGCAAGCGTCTTTTTCGGTCGCTCGTCCGGCAAAAAAAGGGCGGCCTTCCTGGAAACGATCGCCTCCCGCATCGAAGCGCAGGTCGAATCGCTCGTGGCGCGCGCCCATCAGGAATCAGCGCTTCCGATCGCTCGCCTGCAATCTGAAACCGGCCGTACCTGCACCCAGCTCCGCATGTTCGCAAGGATCGTGCGCGAAGGCTCCTGGGTGGGCGCGCGCATCGATCACTCCGATCCGCAACGCAAACCCGTTCCGAAGCCGGATGTCCGCTCCATGCTCCGCCCTCTGGGCCCGGTCGTAGTCTTCGGCGCGAGCAATTTTCCGCTCGCGTTCTCGGTCGCCGGTGGCGATACCGCCTCCGCCTTCGCCGCCGGAAATCCCGTCATCGTCAAAGCCCATCCCGCGCATCCCGGCACCAGCGAACTGGTGGGCCGCATCATCCGTGATAGCGTGCGCGTCTGCGATTTGCCCGAAGGCGTTTTTTCGCTGCTCTTCGATTCCGGCTTTTCCGTTGGTGCCGCGCTGGTGCAACATCCGTTGGTGAAAGCCGTGGGCTTCACCGGTTCGATTCCGGCCGGCCGTGCGTTGTTTGATTTGGCCGTCAAGCGCCCTTCGCCGATTCCGTTTTACGGTGAAATGGGCAGCACGAATCCCACCTTCATTCTTCCCGGCGCACTCGCCGCGCGGGGGGAAAAAATCGCGGCGGAACTCTACGGCTCTTTCACTCTTGGTGCCGGACAATTCTGCACCAAGCCCGGCCTGGTATTTCTCTCCGAGGGAAAACCCGCGGATACGCTTGTAAACGTCCTGAAAGGCAAAGTCGCGGAATCCGCGAAGTTCACCCTGCTGACTTCCGGCATCAGCGCGTCCTACAACCGCGAAATTCGCGAGCGCAAAAGTCACGACGGCGTCACCCTGCTCGCCGAGGAAAAATCTGCCGACGCCGCGTCCGCCTTTCAAGCAGGCGCCACCCTCTTTCAGGCGGACATTACCTCCTTCCTCGCCAGCCCCGATCTCGCCAGCGAAGTTTTCGGCCCTGAAACCCTGCTGATCAACTACTCGCAGAAGGAACAAATCCTCGAAGCCGCGCGCGGCCTGCACGGCCATCTAACCGCCACCGTGCACGGCACCGAACAGGACATCGCCGAATTCTCCGAGCTCATCGCCATCCTGGAAAACAAAGTCGGTCGGATTATTTACAATGGTTACCCCACCGGCCTCGAGCTGTGCGACGCCATCGTGCACGGCGGCCCTTACCCCGCCAGCACTGATTCGCGCACCACCTCTGTCGGTACGCTCGCGATCTTTCGCTTCGCCCGCCCTGTCTGCTATCAGGATTTTCCAGACGTCGCGCTGCCCGATGAATTGAAAAATGAGAATTCACTTGGCATATGGCGCATGGTGGACGGAGAATTGACACGCTAGCCGTCCTGATAGATGATCACGGACGGGCGCGCGGGCCATCCACCTCCGGAATGCCGGAAGCACGCAGTATCCCGCGCAGACCTAGTTCCAAAGGGTTACTTAACTGACTATGCCCAAAACTCAATCTAAATTCGCTTCGGCGCCGACTCACGAGCACGCCGCGCCCAGAAAATCCGACGCTATCCCGCGCCAATCCTTGGCCGCTGCCGTCGTCGAACGCCTGCGCGACAAGATCCTGCATGGCGAACTGCGCGAAGGCGAGCAGCTCCGCCAGGACGCCATCGCTGCCGAATTTCAAATCAGCCGCATTCCCGTGCGAGAGGCGCTCAGCCATTTGGCTGCGGAGGGCCTGATCACCATCGTCGCCAATCGCGGTGCCGTTGTCTCCGCTCTCTCTCCCGATGAAATCATGCAGCTGTTCGAAACGCGCGCGGTCCTGGAATGCTACATGCTTCGCAAGGCCATCGCTAATTTCACCGAAAAGGATTTTCAAGCCGCGGAAGAAATCCTTCAGCATTTCGAAGAATCGCTTGAGAACGACGCCGACGTGAAATCCTGGGGTCAGTGGAACTGGGCTTTCCACTCCGCGCTTTACGCGCCCGCCAATCGCCCGGTGATGCTCTCATTCCTAAAGACCCTGAACAACAATTGCGACCGCTACACGCGCCTCCACCTGGTTTTCACCCGCGATTTGCACATTGCCGGTAAAGCCCACCACGAACTACTGGACGCCTGCCGCACGAAAAACCCCGACATCGCTGCCGACGCCCTCTGGAAACACATCACCACCGCCGGCGAGTACCTAAAAGAGTTCATCCAACGCCACCGCGAACAACACGCCTGATCCGACGCTATCGATATCGGCGCCTTCGCCTTTCGTAGCGCCGGCCTGCCTGCCGGTGGGCAGGCGTCCCGCCGGCTTTTTCGCATTTGACTCTGATTGTGTAGCGGCCGCTTCGACCCGGGCGTTTCGGGGCGAAGCGGGCATCTTATTTTTTGGTTTCCCGTATCGATCGTCGCTTACCAATCTCAATCCGCCGCGGCACCAACCCGCGCAATCTTCACCGCTGCCGCCGCCCCATCGATAGGAACCGCGACGCCCACTTCTTCCGCGCCCCCGCTCGTAAACTTCTGCACCACCCGATCCCCCACGAAAACCTCATAATTCCCAACCGGCAAACCGCTGATCGCGACGCTCGTCTCGTGCGCCGCACCCGCACGATTCTCCAGTACAAATTTTATTTCCCCCAATCCGTCGCTGAACGAAACCGGCTGCCCCTCGGCAAATCCATCGCGTCCCAGCAAAATATGCAATCGCTCGTTGCCACGCAGCACGTGGAACCGCACTCGCAATCCATCGCGCGGAATTACTTCCGTCACCTTCCCGTCGCGACGCAGCTCTCCCCCGTAAGCATAAAGCTTAAAAATCGGATCATCCACCACTACCGTTGCCGCCGTGCGCAACGCACCCAAAAACCCCAGATCGATCTCGCCGTCATACCACCACGGCCCACGGCCCATTTCCTTGTTGCCCAGCCAGGCATGTCCCCAAGGACGCGGCTCGAATCCCCCGCTCGCTCCGCCGTCATTATTTTTTCCCGGATACCAATACCCGTAGTTCGATTCCGCCGTACCGGAATTCAGCAGCGCCCAAGAACTCAAATAGGAAGCGTAACCAAGCCGCGCGTAAGGAAACGGATCCTGCGCAAAATACAATCCGTAATCCAGCACCGCCCAGCCGCCCATTTGCGCCATATAACTCAACGTGTAACTCGCGTTCCCTGCCCCGCGATAATCACTCCCCAAATCGTAATACGCCGGCTCCAGCCAGCCGCGACACGCTAGGTTCAGCGCCATCTGCTCGTTCAAGAACGCCAGCGCGTTCTGATATTTCACTGCGGTCCGTATGTCGCCCGCGGGCAATCCAGCGGGCGCGCTCTCGCCTGGCTTCACTACGTGCGCCATCGCGTATTTCGCAAACGCGTGCGTTGATTCAAACCCGGTGGAATCGAAGGGATACTCCGAAGCATATAAATCCGGATGCCCATTGATGAAATGCTCCGCCTTCTTCTCCCACTCCGCTCGCAACCATCCCGCCTGGTCCTTGTGCCCGTTTTCCTCGAGCGCCTGAATCAAATCCGGAATTACCAGTTCGTCGTAAGTTCCAGTTTCGTAAGGCGACCACTTCACAATCTCCATCGGCACCGTGAAGAAAGCCTTCGCCGTGCCGAACGCCCGCTCCAGATAGCCGTCCGCGTCCAGGTACTTCGTCATGTTCGGATAATCTTTCGCCACCCGGTACATGTTGTAATACAGCAGCACCACATGCGGATAATCGTAGATCCTCCAGATGTGCTTCTTCCCGCTCGGGTCGTCCTTCGGGCTTTCGCGGTTCACCTTCCAGTTCGGAATCCCGTAAATTGCGTAAGGATACGGCTCCTTATCCGTTTGCTGCAGCCCGCCCCACACGAATTTCTTGATGTACAATTCCACCGCGTCAATTTCTTGCTGCGAAGGGTAATAGATGTTCTCGCCCGCGATGTACGGCGCCTTTCCCAGCGCCGGATCGTCTGAAGCAACGGCGTACGATTGCAGCCCGTCCAGATCGTCCGGGCTGCGCAATTTTTCATGCTTCATGTCCCACTGTGAAATCAGGCCGTAATACCAAAGTTTCGGATCCTCCCACTGTTCGTGCGTCACCATGAACGACGCGCGTTTCTTGTACAGCGTCTCCAACGGCTCGGTGACGAAAAAATCCAGCGATAAATAACGACCCTCTCCGTACTTGACCTTTAACTGGTTTTCTCCCAGGCGCGCGAACTGCACTTTATAGACGTGTACATCCTTGCCGCTGTCGCCCACATATTCGATCTTGGTCTGCTCCGGATGCTCCGCCGCGATCTCCGTGATCTTGTTCTTCGTGTGCAGCGAAAATAGTGTTGTCAAATCCGTCGGCACCGTCATTCCTGGAACTACGTTCACGTCAAACAGCCCCTCCTCGTACAACGCGTTGCGTACTCCGTCGTAATCGGCGGCCCAGTGAAAATGAAACCCGTAATGAGCCGAATCTCCCGCCGCGCCTTTGGGTTTCAAGATCAGATTCGTGTTGGGCAGCCGCCAGTTCCCGCCCTTCGCGCGCAACTCTTCTCCACTCGCCGCCGAATGGATGTAGGCCGCGTAGCCGCGCTCCATCCGCGTCGCATCGAAATATTCCAAGGGTGTCCCCGGCTGCGGCGTCATCACCAGGTACGGCCCCTCCGCATTCGGCCTCATCCAGAAGATGAACGATCCGTTCTCGCCGATAAAATAATGCGGGAACACACGCTTCGTGTAAGTCTCCGTCTTGTCCCAGGAATAATTCGTGTTGAACTTCAGCGGCAGCCCCAGGTCCCCGATCTCCATCTCGTGATCGGTATTGTTCTGCAAGGAAATCGACCAGACCAGCGCGTCACCATCTAATCGAAATTCGTCGCGCACTTGTAAATCCTCGATCGGCGTCACCTTCTTCCCTTCGTCATTCACGCGCCACTCATAAATCCCGGCCGTCGCGTCACTTTCCAGTTGCGCTTCAATCCGCAAAGCTGTCGTCGTCACAGTCGTGAATTTCGCCTCGGAGTATCGGTCCGCCGCCACCGGGTAACCGTTCGTCGCGCTCACTTCTTTCCAAGCCTCGTTGTCGCGATAAAGCACGCGCCAGGATTTCGGCAGCTTGATCGGCTCATCGGGATTTTCTTCCAGCGCCCAATACACCTGCGTGGACCACACCTTCTGCGCTGACGCAAAATCGTACTGCACCCACTCCGCGGTTCCTTTTTTCCCGCGCCACACGAATTTCGGCATGTTCGGCTCGTGCGAATTGGCCGGCTCGATCTGATCCTTCAGCGCCCACACCTCCCAGGGCTCCACTGAAGCGGAGGGCTTGCTCTCGGTCGCGATCGTCGGCACCAGTTCGCCCACCCTATAATAGATAGTGTTTTGCCCCGCCCCGGGCGCAGCTTCGATCACCGCAGCCGACGCCCGCTTCCGTTCCTTCTGCCCTACCTGCCTGTAACGAATCACTATGTCGCCCAAACTCCGGCCCGGCCCGATGTACTCCGTGTCGTATTTGTCCTCCACGCGCTTAATGCTGGCGATCCCGAAGTCGGAGCCAGCGACTTGAAATTGCTCATTTTTCAGGGTCGTCTGGGCAACACAAACCTCTGGTAGCAAGGCCATTACGACCCCAAGTAGCATAAGAATTCGCATGCGCACGACGCCCTCCTCGACGAATCAGCAGCACGATATACTTTATACGAGTGCCTGACAAGTCCGCTCTCTTCCGCTCACCCGCTCCGCCACACCCGCTACCCAACTGATCTTTTCCGAAGTTTTGCGCGTCTCGGCTGCTCCATCCCTGCCTCTGCACCCGATCACCTGGCGCAAAATCCCCTGTTGACGAGTAAACGTTTCCCCGTAGATACTCGTGCCGCCCACTCGCCCAAAGATTCGGCTATGGATGCAATCCATTCTCCGAATACTTGAGAACGATGCGCGGCGAAAACGGAGACTCTGCGATGACCATCAAGCTTCCTGCTCGGCGTAATTTCCTGAAGGATGGCGTGGCTGCCGCTCTCGGCGCCGCCGCCTTTCCGCTGATTTCCTCGTCCCCGCGGGCGAGCAAATCCGCAACGCTCTCGCCCGCAACAACGACGCCACAGTCTTCCGCGTCCGCCGCAACTGCGCGCATCAAGATTGATTTCGATCGCCAGATTGGCAAAATTGATCGCAACATCTACGGCAACTTCATCGAACATCTCGGCCGCTGCATCTATGGCGGAATTTACGAAGAGGGCTCGCCGCTCTCGGATAGCGACGGCTTTCGCAAAGACGTTCTTGAAGCCGCGCGCGGCCTGAATATTCCTCTGCTGCGCTGGCCCGGCGGAAATTTTTCTTCCGGATACAATTGGCGGGACGGCATCGGACCCAAAGATTCTCGCCCCCGCCGCTGGGACACCGCCTGGCAAGCCGAAGAATCGAATCGCTTCGGCACCGACGAGTTCATTCAATATTGCCGCAAACTCGGCGCCGAGCCGTACATCACCGTGAATATGGGCACCGGCACGATGCAGGATGCCGCCGACTGGGTGGAATATTGCAACGGCACCATGAACACAGCGTGGGCGAACCTGCGTAGGAAAAACGGCCATCCAGAACCTTACAACGTCAAATATTGGGGCCTGGGGAATGAGATTTACGGTTCCTGGCAAGCTGGCCACAAGACCGCCACAGCGTACGCCGACCTTGCGCTCGAATTCGCCAAAATGATGCAGTGGGTGGATCCCACCATTAAGCTCATTGCCTGCGGTGGCAACAATGCCGACTGGGACCGCGAAGTTCTCGAACGCCTCGTGGACGTGGTGGATTACATCTCGCTCCACCACTACGGCGGCAGCATGGACACGCCTAAGGAAATCCACGATGCCAGCAAACTCGAACACGAAGTTCGCGTGCTCGATGCCGTAATCACGTCCGTCGCCAGCAAAAACGAGAAAAAGGAACGCGTCAAAATCGCCGCCGATGAATGGAACATCTGGTTCCGTTCCTGGTTCAAGCGCGGCGACGATCACAAACTCGAAGAAATCTACAATTTGCGCGACGCGTTATGGGCCGCCTCCGCGCTCAATATCTTTCATCGCAATTGCCGCACGGTGCAAATGGCGGATCTCGCTCAGCTTGTAAACGTCATCGCTCCCATCATGGCCAATCCCACGGGCATCGTACTGCAGACGATTTACTTCCCCCTGCAGCTCTACGCCCAACATTCCGGCAACGTCGCGCTCGACACCTTCGTGCGCTCGGAAACGTTCCCAGACATGCCCGACACACCATACCTCGACGTCTCCGCCACCACCGACGACAGCAGCCAGAAGCTCACGCTATCCGTCGTGAATCGCCATCCTACATCGGATATCACCGCGGACATTTCCATCGAAGGATTCAAACTGCAGTCAACAGGAGATCTCTACGAGGTGAACGGCCCAAGTCTCGATTCGACGAACACCTTCGCCGAACCGAAAAACGTAGGCGTCAAACGCACTCAATTTTCCGGAGCCGGCCCGTCGCTGCATCAGACATTCCCGGCCCACTCGCTCACGGTGCTCACGCTTCATTCCTAGCCCCGAGCGCAGGGCGCCAGTGCAGCAAACGAAGCGTAGCGTCGGCGTCTCGCCGGCTATTTTAATGCGGTCCAAGAAAAACTGCAGCGTTTGTATATCGCGGCTTCCGTCACGACATAAGGGTCGAAGGATGCGCGCGGCTTTAGGCGCTGACGTACGCGTCTTTCAATATTCCCGAAGCTCCAATGAAATCTTCCCGTCCTGAATCGCAGGGCTCTCCAACGAAATTGCGGCACAATCCCGCACCACCCAATCCGCGCCGGCATCCCATAGTTCTTGCGATGGCATCGTGGTGCGCAACGCAATCACTCTCGCACCCGCAGCCTTCCCGGAACGCACGCCCGCCGGCGCATCCTCCACCACCAGGCAATCCTGCGGCGCAAATCCCAGCACCTCCGCGCCCTTCAAATATGCATCCGGCGCCGGCTTCCCGTTCACGATATCGCTCGACGTGACAAAAACTTCTGGCCGCGGCAATCCGCTCGTCTTCAATCGCACTTCCGCCAGCCGCCGCGAGCACGAAGTCACGATCGTCCAGCGTCCGCGCGGCAGAGCGCTCAGCAACTCTTGCGTCCCGGGCAAGGGCACAATCCCGTCCAGATCCAAAATCTCGCCGCGCTCGATTTCTTTATTTTCGGCCAGATGATCGCCGTTCGGTAGATATTCGCGAACCGTCATGATGCTTGGCCGCCCGTGCGCCCGGTGCACCACTTCGGCGGCATCGAATCCGTGCCGCAGCGCGAAACGCGCCCACACACGCTCCACCGCCGGAGTCGAATCCACCAGCACTCCATCCATATCAAACAGCAGCGCAGCACAGGAAATCCGTATCATCCGCAGCTCCGCGTGCGCGCAAAGCAGGAGCCAATTGTCTTCGCGAGCGCACGTTTCAATCAAGCATACGGATGGGAAAGCCTTTCGGCAAACGAATGGTTTGGATTTCAGCTGAAGATAAAACAGATGGAAGGATTCCGCGCGAACCGAACTAATGCACTTTTTCCGCCGGTTGAGTGCGCGCCATTTGACTAGCCGAGATGCGAATCAGCGTGGGCAACACATCGCCAAAGCTCCCGCCCCCCGCCGCGCCGCCAAATTCAAAATAAAGTCTGCGGTAGAGCGCATACAGCTCATCGTAAATCCCCTGCGCTTCCTTCCGCGGATGAAACACGATGTGCGATGGACAAATCTGCTTCTGCGCCTCTTCGATCGCCTGGAACGTCCCGGCCGCCAGGAACGCAAAAATCGCGGACCCGAGGCTCGTCACTTTCTTGCTCGGCACCAGCACGGGGCGCCCTAGAACGTTCGCGTACACCTGATTCAACACGGGATTGCTCTGCGGAATCCCGCCCGCATTAATCACGCGCTCAATCCGCGTGCCATACTCCGCCATGCGATCCAGAATCACCCGCGTGTGGAATGCCGTACCTTCGATCGCAGCAAACAGCTCATCCTGCGCCGTGTTCTGCAAATTCCAGCCCAGCGTAATTCCGCGCAGATTCGGATTCACCAGCACCGTGCGGTCGCCGTTGTCCCAAGTCATGCGCAGCAAACCAGTCTGGCCCGCGTGATATTTTTCCAGTCCCACACTCAATTGCGAAATCGTCGTGTTCGCCCGCCGCGCAATCGCCTCAAAAATGTCTCCGGTTGCGGAAAGCCCAGCCTCAATCCCCGTATAACCAGGATGCACGCTGCCCTTCACCACGCCGCAAACTCCCGGCACCAGCTGCGTCTGGCTCGAGATTCCGATAATGCAGGTGGACGTCCCCACTACATTCGCCACATCTTTTTCCTGCGTACCCGCGCCGATCGCATCCCAATGCGCATCAAATGCGCCGACGGGAATAGGAATTCCCGCCCGCAATCCCAGTTTCTCCGCCCAGGAGGGAGCCAACGTTCCGGCAATCTTGTCGGAAGTTTCGTACTGCCCCGCAAGTTTCGCGCGTACCCCGGCCAACAGAGGATCCAATTTCACCAGGAATTCCTCGGAAGGCAGCCCGCCCAGGTCTGCGTGCCATAGCCACTTGTGCCCCATTGCGCAGATGCTGCGCTTAGCCTTGCTCGGATCGGTCACGCCGCATAGCGTCGCCGCGACCATGTCGCAATGCTCGAAGGCGCTCGCGAATTTTGCACGCTTGTCCGGATTGTGGCGCAGCCAATGCAGCAGTTTCGCGAATCCCCACTCCGAGGAATATACGCCGCCGCACCAGCGAATCGCTTCCAGCCCCTCGCGGTTCGCCAGTTCCGTTATCTCCGCAGCCTCCGCCTTTGCGCGATGGTCGCACCACAAATAATAATCATCCAGCGGAACCATCTTCGCATCGACTGGCACCACGGACGATCCCGTCGTGTCCAGCGCGATCGCTTCCACGTCCTCGCCGCGCACTCCCGCTTTTTTGACAGCCTCGCGCGTCGCCGTAGCCAGCGCGCGCATGTGATCTTCGTGCGATTGCGTCGCGAATTCCGGGTCCTCGCGCTTGCGATGCAATGGATATTCGGCCACTGCGGATTCCAGCGTGCCCTTCTTGCTGTCCACGATCGAAACGCGAACACTCAAGGTCCCGAAATCTACGCCCGCCACAATCGCCATAAAACCCTGTGCCTCTGATCGTTAATTTCCGTGCCAGTGCATGTCCCAGCCCAAATAACGAACCGCGGCCTCATGCACCATTCCCGCCACTGACGAAAAATTTGCCGCCACGTGATGCTCAAATCCGTTTTCACAGATGTACCGCAGCAGTTTCTGCATCTTCGGAATTTCCACCACTCCCGCGCCGCCAAATGTCTCCAGCGGATCGTCCGTGAAATTGCCGCTGCCCACGTACCCGCGCACCTGTCCCGCGCGATCATCGGTCGAAAAGCGCGCAAACGTCATCGGCCCGGATTTCACCAGCCCCACGCACGTCCCGAAGGTATTGTCCTTCCCCACCGTGCCCGCAATGATCGCCTGATAATCCATCTTCACGGACTTCAGAAAATGCTTCGGCAAATTGCTGCAATGGAAGCAGACGGCCTTGTCCGGATTGTCGCCGTAATTATTGTTCCAATCCAGTAGCGCGCTGGGAGCCTGCGAAGCCAGCCGCAGCGCATGCATGCTGAGCACGCCGCAAATATCCACCTCGCAAGCGCTGGACATCAAGTCGTCGCTCATCATGCTCATCACTGTGCAAGGCACCACGCCCAAGTTTTCTTCAATCGAAGTCCAGCACTGGATCGCGCTGATCGTCACATGCGTCTGCTTCATCCAGTGATCAATCACCGCGCCCAGCTTCGCCATCTTCAGCAAGGCTTCCTTCGGCACCTCGTTCGTCGAAACATATTTTTCAATGGATTTCAGTTTCGCCTGCGCCGACTCGTCCGAATCCTTCATTCTCTGAATCCGCCCGATCACCTCCGACAGATCCAGCGTCTCCACCGAAATTCCCTGCGATTCCAGTATCTTTTCGCTGTAGCGCACGGTATTGAACGCCGTCGGACGCGCGCCAATGCTGCCAATACGCAGATCCCGCAGTCCCCGCACCACGCCGCAGACGCCCGCGAACCATTCCAAATCTTTCTTGAATTCCGCCGAGTCCGGCGCCACCGTGTGCGAAGTAGTCAGCGAGTAAGGAATTCCGTATTGCCGTAAATTATTGCAAGCGGACATTTTTCCGCAAAAGCTGTCGCGCCGGAAAGCAATGCTCATCTTTGCCGGAGTATCCGGCGTTGCTTGCACCAGCACTGGAACTCGCAGCCGCGAAAGGCGCAACGAATCCGCAATCGCGCGCTCGTCGCCAAAATTCGGCAGCGTCACGATCACTCCATCAATCTGCTCGCTGCGCGCGCGAAACACTTCGGCGCATCGCTGCGCTTCCTCGTACGTCTCGATCGCGCCGTGCCCGCTTTTATCCGCGTCCAGCACTACTACTTCAATCCCGGCCTGCTGCAACACCTGGATCATTTCCTTGCGGCCCGATTCCGCCAAATGCCCCGGGAAAAATCCGCGATTCCCAACGATCAAACCCAATGTGATCTTCTTGGACGCCATTCATCCCCTCGGGAAAGATTCAGTCACCGCGGTGCACGTTACCGCCGCCTTTCAACCCAACCCATGCTCCGGCCACACAACCTCGAATAAATTACTGGAGCCTGCCGCCGCGTTCGCTTCGGGAGAAACAACGCGCTTGAACGCACCACACCCGCATTTCCCCGGACCCGCGAATCCTTTGCGTGATCCCTGGCGCGCCTCAAGTCGCTTTGTTCATTTGCTTCCCTCGCCGCTCGGATCGGCGGTTTTGGGTTTTCTACGGCGCGCGGTTTTGGGAGCCAAGGCAGTGGAATCACGCAAGACCAGGCTGGTGCGAAGCATGTACTCGCTTCCCGTCGGCGAAGGCGATTTTCGCCGCACCTCCGCCAAAAGCGCGTTGAACGCCAGGCGTGCAATTTCCGTTTGTGACATTTTTACCGTGGTCAATGGCGGTATCACGAACTGCGCCAGGCGGATGTCATCAAATCCCACCACGGACAGCTCCTTCGGAACGTGCACTCCCTGCGCGTAACTTTCGCGCATCACCCCCAGTGCCGTCATGTCGTTCGAACAAATCACTGCCGTGGGAATCTCCGAGAGAGCGAAAAGCTTCTGCATCGCCGCGATGCCGCCCTCCATCGTGTGATTTCCTTCCACCAAATGCCGCGGATCCACCGCCAACCCGATCTCCGCCATCGCCTGCATGAACGCCTGTTGTCGCGCAATTGCCGTTTTCAGCGTAAGCGGCCCGGACACGAACGCTATTTTTTCGTGACGCAGCGCGGCCAGATGCTGCACCGCCTGGCGCAGTCCATTCAAATAATCGATCTTGATCGTGCTGATCCGCGGCAGCGGTGGTCCTACATCGATAAACACCAGCGGCACGTTGCGCGATTTCAGATCATCGAACAGCGCTTCTTCCATCCCGAACGTCACCACCGCCACGCCTTCCACCCGCCGCTCGATCATCCGGCGAACCGAAAGCGCCATCCGCCCGGGATCGTGCACCGTGGAAGTGGTAAGAATCTCGTAATTGTTCTGCACCGCGATGTCTTCGAACCCCTGCACAATCTCGGGGAAAAACGGATTCGTGATTTCCGAAACGATCAACCCGAAAATCCGGCTGCGTCCAGACACCAGTGCGCGCGCCTGCGTGTTCGGGTAATATCCCAGCTCCTCGATCACTTTCCACACGCGCCGCGAAAGCTGCGGCGTCACCGTCGGCACGCCGTTGATGGTGCGCGACACCGTCGCGATCGATACCTTCGCCATCTTCGCAACTTCGTGGATGCTCACTGTCTATCTCCGATAACGCGTGCCACGTATAATCTGCTTCCATAGCACTTCCGTCAATGTCTGCACGGCTACCCGGATGCTTCGGCGAAGATTCTACAATTGGCAAACACTACACTGCGAAAACACTACACTACCCTTCCGTATCCTCAGTATGTGTGCTCGTCTTCCAATAAACCGCGTAACGCTCGCCGAATATTCGATTCAGCGGAATTAACATCGTCGCATTCTTCTGGCCCACGGTCTGAAATGTCAGCGGCTGCCCCTTCACGGGTTGCACCCACGCAGCGGCGCGAATCTCTTGCACCGATTTCGCAACAATATTCGCGTTACCCTTGGCCTCCGCATGCGGGGGAGACAACTGCGTCGGCCCATGATCGGGATCGTACTGCATCGCTTCCGTTAATCCTTCGGTTCCCAGCCGAGCAGCCAGCACGATCGGCCCATAGAGCGCCGCCACCTGTGTTGGATCTCCCAAGAGCGGTTCAGTGTGCAGCCGCATCGGCAATTTCACTTCCAGCCGGTCGCCATCCGCCCACTCTCGCGTGATTCTCAGATAACTTCCCGGGCTCGAAAAAACCGGCAAGACCTTTCCGTTCAATTCCACCGTGCCGCCATCCACCGCCCAGCTCGGAATTCGTATATTGATGCCCGCCTGCACCGGCTTATCCGCTTTCACCTTGATGCTGGTTCCTTCCTGCTCGGGGAAACTCGCCGTCTGGCGAACCGTCAATCCCTTCTCCGGCCAGCGCACCTCGGAAGCGATGAAAAGATTCACGAATACATCTTGGTCGTTGTGCGAATAAATCGTATCCGTGAATTTCGAAAATTCTTCTACGCCCGTTCCCGTGCAGCACCAGAACGAATTGAACTGCGAATGGAAAAATTTCCAGTACCCAGTCTCCAGCGGGAAGTAATACATCTTCATCCCATTGTCCGGATTCTGCGTCCCGAGTCGCGAATTGAAAAGTGTCCGCTCGTAGTAATCGATGTAACGCGGGTCCGCGGTCCACTGATGCACGTGCCGCGTCAGTTTCAGCATGTTGTATCCGCAGCAGCATTCCTCCGACCATAAACTCAGCGCCTTCGACAAATTCCCGGCGTCCGTGTCCCATCCTTCGCCATTACTCGTCCCGCCCGTCACGTACGCGCGCTCTTGTGTCACTTCTTCCCAGAAATATTTAGATACCTCGTGGTAATAGGGATCGCCCGTCAGCTCATACCGTCGCGCCGCCCCGATCACCTTCGGGATATTGGTATTCGTGTGCAGGCCCTTCAATTCATCCCGGTGCGCTGCCAGAGGCCCAAAAAAATCGGGCTGCTCGAATCGCGTCGCAGTCCGAAAATATTGCCACTTCCCCGTAATCGCGCTCAGGTTGTAAAGCGACTCGTTCGTCCCGCCATACTCTGTCTTCAAGATCCGCTGCATGTGGTCGTCGCTAATTCCATTCGTCCAGTGGCCCATCCATCGCGCCATGCCCTCAGCCACCGCCAGCGCTTGCTCCGATTGGCAGTAGGTGTACATATCCAGATTTCCCGCCATGATCTTGTGCAGCGTATAGAACGGCGCCCACACGCCCTTTCCGTCGCTCAGTCGGTCAAAAAAACTCTCCGGAAACGCGCTCAGATAACCATTGCCCTTCGCGTCCTGGCATTTTGCCAACTCCGCCACCACCGCCTCGCCCTTCTTCTTCAATTCCACGTCGCCGGTACTGGCATACGCCAGTGCGCACGCCGATAAAAAATGTCCCGTGAAATGCCCACGCAGTTCGCAATCGGGAGCTTCCCATCCGCCCAGCGGCTCCGCCGTGCTCGCCAGCCCCGCATTCACGCGAAAATTGTGCACCAGCCGATCAACGGGTAGCGAATGCAGGTAATCCAGGTTCGCCTTCGTGGCATCCAGGAACGGTCCATCCAGTAATCGCACTTGCTCCATCGGAAACGGTGCGGCCAGCAACGCCACGCGGCCCTCTGGTCCGTGAGGACGTCCGCCTTGCAGCAGCAAGTCCTCGACTGAAGCACCCCGCGCGAACGCTCCGGCGGTTTTCGGGAGACACGCCAGCGCCGCAGAAGACATCATCGTGGAAACAAACTGCCGGCGCGAAAAACCCTTGGGAAACTTCACATTGCCCTCCCGTACTTTGCCACCACCTGCCGCCGCCCGCCACCAACCCAATTTTGAGGAAGCGTTTACTCAGCCATCCCTAATCCAAGCCGCACCGGCGAAGCGAATATTCCACTCAACTTTACGGGGATCGTCTCGATTTCAGCAGCCACGACCACCTCTACGGAATATATCTGATTGCGCATTTTATGCAAGCACTTTACAGGCGCCAAAATCACCATAACCACCTGTAAATAAGGGTGTTACATCCCGAAGCGTCGCTCGATACCAACCCATCAGCCTGAACCTATTACTCGAATCCACAACTTATGGTTCTTCCAAAAATGGAAACCAAAGCGTCACCGCGCCTTGATTTTCACCATCACCACACCGTGGCTTGGAACATACGCGCTGAACTCCCCGCTCACAGTTCCCAAGTCCTTCTTCAACCAGAGATCGCGTAGCGACGCTTCTCCTTCAATTCCTAGTTGTGAGAGTTTCACAGTCAGCTGCTCGGTGGTTCGCTGGCGATTGAATAATCCGACCGCCTTGCTTCCATCCGCGAGCGGCTTCATCCAGATCTCAAACGGCCCTTCCTGCGCAACGCGATAGCCCTGCTTCCCGAGCGGGTCTTGATCCACCGCAATCACTTCGCGATTCGTCAGCAGCTCCACTGTGAAAGGCGTCATCCGCGTCAAATCGTTTCCCGCAATCAACGGAGCCGCCAGAATCGCCCACAAGCTCATGTGCGTGCGGTATTCATCCTCGTTCATTCCGCCATTTCCCACTTCCAGCATATCCGGATCGTTCCAATGTCCAGGTCCTGCAAACTTTTCCAGCCCATTCTGGCTGAAGCCGATGTCCGCCATCACGCGGTATTGGTCAGCGATGTCGCCCGTGGTGCGCCACAGATTTCCCCCGACCGAAGGTCCCCACTCCCACACTTTGTTCCACCCGTATTCGCACAGGCTCAGCACGATGGGGCGGCCGGTCTTCTTTAGCGCGTCGTCTATCTTCGTGTACGCCGCAATCATCTCTTCGCGCGTGCCGTTCGACTGGCACCAATCGTATTTTAAATAATCGATGCCCCACTTCGCGTACGACTGCGCGTCCTGCTCCTCATGCCCCAGACTGCCCTCATAACCAGCGCAAGTTTTAGCCGCTGGCGATGAGTAGATGCCTATTTTCAAGCCCTCGCTGTGTACGTAATCAGCCAGCGCCTTCATGTCCGGAAATTTTTGGTTGGGCTGAATGAACCCCTGCGCGTCGCGGCCCGCTTCCCAGGTGTCGTCTATATTGATGTAGACGTACCCCGCATCCTTCATCCCGCTCGACACCAGAGCATCCGCCGCCGCGCGCACGGCCCGGTCGTCCACCCGCTCCGCAAAATGATTCCAGCTGTTCCACCCCATCGGCGGAGTCGCAGCCGCATTTTGCTCTTGCGCTCGGCTCGGATTTGCAGCCAGCACACACAGCACCCCGGCCACCAGCCAAGCGAGCACCTTAATTTTCACGGTTGTGAATCCCTCCAGCCCTACGCGGAGAACGACAAAGCAGGCAGCCCAGAAATACAAGCCATTCGTATTCCAACCAAAAAACCGACGCGCTCGCCGGATGCCAGGGCTGGCATCCAGCGAACGCGATGGAGGGTGGACCTAGCCGCAACAAACTAGAAGAACAAGTTCAACCGGAACTCGATTTCGCGGGCTCCGTCATTTGCCGGGCTGTTGGCAAAATAGACCGGACCTGCGGTGCCGAAACCGAAGGAGTTACTATTTACTCCCGGCGTCGGCCCGAAGTTTGGATGGTTGAAGGCGTTTAGGAACTCACTCTGAAACGTCAGGCGGAAGCGCTCCGTCAATGGTATCGCTTTGGTAATCGCGATGTCCTCATTGAAGTAGCGCGGGCCATACAACCACGGGTTTAAGCCGAACGTGCCTGGGTTGGTGTTCGGCGTAATGTAGGCTGAGTTGGCACCGCCGCCAGCGCCGCCGTTAGCCAGATATTTCGGATTGATCAAGTCGACGAACGGTTGTCCAGGAACGTGGTACACACCGACGGAACTCTGCAATTGCGACTGTGTAACACCGTTGAGCGTCACGCCGCTGTCGCCGAAGTCGTTAAACGTCGAAGAGTAAACGCCGTTGATGTTCTGAACGCCGAGTATCTGGAACGGCTCGCCGCTCTGCAGCGTGATGATCGTACCAACAGACCATCCGCCCACGACCTTGTCCGTCCATCCAGTTTGATTCAGGTAATGCTTCCCTGAACCGAAGGGCAGATCGTACGTGCCGTTCGCGTGGAAAGAGTTTCGGATGTCGAACGGTAGTGGGCCGTAGCTCTGTCGTAGGTTGCGCAGCGAAAACTGGTTGAATACCCCAGTCCAGGAATTCTGTGTGTTGATTCCCAGCGTGTGGCTCCACGTGTAGTTCACATCGAACTGCATCCCGTGCCACGACTTCTGACGGAAATCGAGTTGGAGTCCGTTGTAGTTCGAATAGCCGGAAGCTGTCGTCAGTCCCACGTCCTGTCCAGAGTTCAATGGGTTCATCTGGAAGTAGTTGATGGGCTGTGTTCCGCCCGCGCCCGTGTAGCCTCCGTTTGCAGCGCACGGTGCAAAGGTCGTCACGATGTTGCAGAAGTAGGTCGGGCTTCCACCTGGGCCGCCTGCCATTGCCGTGGCTAGGCCCCCAGCTGCACCCTGCTGTAGCATCCCGATAAATGTCGAGTTCCCATACGCCTGTGCCGCCGGCACTCCCGTGAACGCCGCATCAAAGATCGGCGTCGGAGCTTGCCCCGCCAGTCCGTTGTTCGCAAAGGAATTTGGATTTCCGTTCGCGGTGTTGATTGCCAGGTTCTTTTGCGCTTGCTGGAATTGCGGCAGGAACCCGTTCTCGAAAATATTCACTTCATCCGTGAACACGTTCAGCCATTGATGCACGCTGTGGCTGCCGATATAACGGATTTCGATCGCGTTGTTTCGGCCAATGGGACGCTGAATGCTCAAATTCCAGGATTCGGTGTATGGCTGCTTGATGTTCGGGTTAATCGCACCCAGAGCGATACCAGGGTTGAAGATTTGCTGGTAGGGATACACGAACGTTAGGCCAGCCTCGGGATAAGTCGTCGTGTAACTCGGAGTTAGGTTTTGGTATGGGATCGGCGGAAATCCGGTCGAATTTATGGGTAAGGATATGGTTCCGGGCTTGAATTGCCCTGCTGAAGTCGGCGTGAGACTGTCAACCAGCTGATTGTTCTGGTAGAAGAACGCGCCGTAATCGGTCGCAGCATCCCAGAAGAACTGATAGGGTTCCGTATAATTTCTGAATGCGAATCCGGCCCGAACGACCGTCTGCCCTTGGGCCGTCAGCTTACCCATGAACCCATCAGTAAAGCTGGGGCTCCAGGCGATACCAATCTGCGGCTGTGGACTCACGTTCCAAGGTTTATACTGGTGGCCGCTCGCCACGAACAGCGGGTTTTGGTTTCCCGTCAAGACGCCGGGCTTGAATTCGTTGCCTGCTCCGGAAGGCCCCCAGACCCCGTCCAAGCCGACGCTTTCGTACGCATTCTTCAGATCGTGGTCGTCCCCGGTGAAGTCCCAGCGCAGACCATAGTTCAAAGTCAAGTTTGGCTTTACTTTGTACGAGTCCGAAAAGAACAGTCCCCAGGCTTTTTGCAATTCATCAAGCACGAAGGGTCTTGTCGACTGGATGTATTGCTTCGTCTGAGGGTCAAGTGGGTATGCCGTTCGAACCGCCGAACCGTTGGAGGCGCCGATATCTCCCGAAAGAATTGCGTAAAGCTGTTCGCCTTCCGCCTGTGCTGGAGAGCCTGGAGTGGCGCCCGCAGCCACCAACGCATTTGCCATTGGATTCAGTGCAGGATCGCCGGTCGCCAGCCCTAAGTTCGTAAATGCAATCCCGGACGGAGGGTTCCAATAGTGGTCCTGTTCGCGGTACCATGAGAAACCGAAATTGAACGTGTGGGCGGAATGCTGCCACGTCGCCGAGTCTGACATGTTAAACAACGGATAGTAAGTGGACGTCGGCTGTTGAAACTCGTCGCCTGACATATTGCCGTTATAGCCGGGCAAGTCCCACTGTACGTTCAGACTGGAACCCGCGGTCGGCGCCGCCGCCCCGGCACCGTACGTGTTCCAATTGTAGAGGAATCCGCCGCGGAACTGGTTGACCAGTGTCGGCTTAATCGTCCAGTCGAAACCAAAAGCCGCAGTATAGGCCTTCCACTTATTTCCGGCTTCTGAACCGGCGAACGCAGCCCCAGGGAACCACGGAGCCGTAGCACCGGGCTGGTTGAACTTCGTTTCGTTCCATGCGAAGTTCAGCCGGACGCTCTGCGACATGTTGTAGTCAATCCGCACTGTTGGGAAGTAGTACGTCTGCGGGCTGTTCACCTTGAAGGTGAAGAGTTGAACGCTTGGATCGCCCGGAACGCCGGCAAGCGCTCCCAGAGAGAGAATGCCATCTATATTCGATTGCTCCGCAGTGATGCGCGGATTGATGATGTTCGGCAGGCCGTTCAAGGCGGCAACACTGGTCGGCGAGTTGATTAGTTGAACGGAATGGCTTACACCATTTGCATCCAGAAAAGTATACAACCCGCTCTGTGCCGCAGTAGTCAAGACGTTGTTCGTTGCGCTGTAGGAACCGGGCTGTCTGGACGTCGCAAAACCGCCAAAAAAGAACAGCTTATCCTTCAAAATCGGACCACCGACGCTGCCTCCGAAGTCATTCAGAATTAAATGATTTCTCGGCGTAATCGGCGTTGTCGCATTGTTTGCCCAGCTGTTGGCGTTCAGGCCGTCATTCTGATAGTTGTCGAAAATACGTCCATGATACTGATTCGTTCCGCGCCGCGTAACAAAGTTAACCTGCATGTTCGTCGCACCGAAGCCCTGGTTCACATCCAGCTGGTCGGTCTGCACCGTCATTTCCTGAATATCTTCCAGACGCGCCTGCATTGCCGGCGCCTGGTTGCCGGAGAATTTCATTCGGCTCGTGCTGGAAATCACGCCATCCACGTTGTTGCCCTGCGCAATTACCGGCAAGCCATTCCACGTGCCGTTGCCGTTGCCCGGCAGCCCGCTGAAGCCTGCCGACAAATACGCCAGTTGACTCACATCGCGTCCGTTTAGCGGAAGATCTTCGAGCTGCTTCATGTCAATATTTGTACCGATCGCGTTGGACGTCGTTTCCACCAGTGGAGTTTCGTTCTCGGTAACTTCGACCGTCTCACTCGATTGACCGACTTTCAAATTCGCCACGATGTCGGTTACCTGCGACGCATGGACGGTAATATCAGTGAATGTCTGCGTCTGAAAATCCTTCTTCGTCACCGTCAGCTTAAAGGTTCCCAGCGACAGATTGACGAATGTATAGGACCCATCACCCGCTGAAACGGCGTTCCGCACGTCATTCGTCGAGAGGTCCTGCAGCGCTAGTGAAGCGCCCGGCACAACCTTGCCGTCAGGATCTAGCACCGTTACGTTAATCGACCCCTGACTCCCGGTCTGCCCCCAAGCCGGCTGCACGCCCAACCCCACGACCGCGAGCAAACAAGCCAACACGCTCAAAAAGAATCCCATCGAGAAACAGCGCGACATATTTCCTCCTTGTTCACTGCCGGAACTCTTGCGCGAGACGCAACACACGGAACTTGAACCGATACGTCCGGACGATTTCGTGAGGCGGCCCTGTTTATCCCTAGAAATCATGGCTCCCCGTCTCTGGGTTGGAATTGTTTTCAGTCACGCGGCTGTTGCGTGTTCGGGTCCGCACGGCAGAAGGAAAGGCCGCGCTGCATGCTAGGGTGGTAGCGCAGACGCGGCCAGGCAGGTGTGTTGCTCCAGGGGAATTCGCCAATTTTTTTGTATAAAGTAAACGCTTACTCATAAACCCCATTACCCCAATGGGACAGACCACCCGCTTGATGCCGCCACTTTTATATTGTATTCGATATCCTGTCAAGCCATTTCTTCCCTTCCCTAATGGATTTCTACTATGCCGCCCTCCCGCCTCCGCGCTCGCCACATCCGCCTCCGCGCTCGCCACATCCGTCTTCGGCTACTCGTCCGCCATCCGCGCATCCACTCCTTCTCACCAGCTGCAATTACTGGCAAAATCACATCGGTATCCCAAGACGTTCACTCCAGTGGCGAACGCGCATCCTCAATCCGGCAGTAGTGGAGCAAACCGCCAAATCATTTCGCGCGCGCGCGAGGCCTCGCGCTATTTCGCGATTCTCATTGCGTTCTGCGCATGTTCGTCTGCGCAGGCGCAAACACCTCTCGGCAGGCAACAATCTCAAACGAAAGCGCCAGCAGACGACGCCGGCGCAGCCTCCACCGCCGAGCAAGATCTCCAGACAGGAACGGAGCTAACTCGCCAAGGCCACTTTCGCGAAGCGATCCCGCATCTCCTCGCAGCCCGAGGCCGCGTCTCCAATGAATTCGCCGCAGACTTCAATCTGGCGCTCTGCTACACCGCTACCAACCAATTCGAGAAAGCAATCAGCATCCTCACTGCCCTCAGCAGTGCCGCTCATCCCACCGCCGGCGTGTACAATCTCCTGGCCCAGGCCTACGTTGGCAATTCGCAATCCGAGCAAGCGTTTACAGCCCTCCAACAAGCCGCCGCTCTCAGCCCAGGGAATGAAAAACTCTACCTTCTCGTCGCCGACGCCTGCATGGACCACCAGAACTATCCGCTCGGGGTAAAAGTTGTAAATCTAGGCATCGAAAACCTTCCGCACTCCGCGCGCCTGTTCTATGAACGCGGCGTTTTCCAGACCCTGCTCGAGCGCGGCGACCTAGCCGCAACCGATTTCGCCGAGGCCGCGAAGCTCGCGCCCGACACCGAAATCGCCTACATGGCAACCGCGCAGCAAAATTTGGTGGAAGGAAAAATCCCGGAAACGATCGCCGCAGCTCGCCAAGGCATCGCCGCAGGCCACGAGAATTACATTCTGCTCACGCTTCTGGGAGAAGCGCTGATTCGTTCCGGCGTCGCGCCTGGCCAGCCGGAATTCGCCGAAGCCCAAGCCGCTCTGGAAAAATCAGCGGCCGAACATCAGGACAACTCGCGCTCGCAAATCGCGCTCGCCAAAATCTATCTGATGGCAGGCCGCACAGACGACGCGATCAGTCACCTTGAAATCGCGCGCCAGATCGACCCAGCAAATACTTCCGTGTACTCGCACCTGGCCACCGCGTACCGCAGGCGTGGCCAACTCGATCAAGCCCAGAAAATGCTCGAAATCCTCGCCAGTCTCAACGACGCCCAAGCCGCCAAGATCCGTTCGGGCCCCACCGACCACAAACCCACAACCGCGCCCTCTCGCATGGAATAAGAGTCCGCAAAAACGCGAAAGTTGTCATCCCGCGGGCGTAGTTTGCCGGCAGGAGCTGCTCTTTCTCGAGCATTTGCCTCTATTTATCGCGCCCTGGCAACGACCCGCGGAAACTTCCGCTCCACCAGCCCCTCGCCTTCCTTCACCGAAATAATCTGATCGCTCTTGATCCCCGCAAGCTTCGTCACCGCCCCGCTCGGCCAGATGATCTCCAGCGCGTCCACGGTCCCATGCGCTCCCAATCCAAAATGCAGCCGCGGATCCTGCGCCGATTGATAGCTCATCCCGCCCTTTCGCTGATCGCAAAGCGTCAAATCTCCCGCTTTAAGCTTCACCCGCGCTCCCACGCCATCTCGATTCGACTTCGTTCCGATAAGAAAAATCTCCAGCCAGTGATTCGCATTGCCCCCATCATTGCGCAACAGCTGCGCTGGCTCGCCATTGTTGTTCACGAGCACATCCAGATCGCCGTCATTGTCAAAGTCCCCGACCGCCGCGCCCCGACTCACCCGCGGACGCTCGAAATCCGCTCCCAGCCGTTCGCTAACGTTCTCGAAAATCCCACGCCCCGTATTGCGAAACATCAACTTCGGCTCCGCGTACCGCACTTCGCTGCGATATCGCTCGATGTTGTCCAATATATGGCCGTCACACATGAAAATGTCGCGCCAGCCGTCGTTGTCGTAATCCATGAACCGCGTCCCGAACCCGCTCATATGAAAAGTCGCATAGGAAATCTTCGAACGCAGAGTCGCATCATCAAACACTCCGCCGCCCATATTTTGATAAAACCGCGCCAGCTGCGAATCCAGGTGCGTCACAACCAAATCCATCTGTCCATTGCCGCTCGCGTCCGCCGCGTCCACCCCCATCCCCGCTTCCGATGTCCCGTCCATGCTCACGGCCACCCCCGCCATGTACCCCACTTCCCGAAATGTCCCGTCGCGATTATTGTGAAATAAAAAATTGGGCATCGAATCGTTCGCAATGAAAATGTCCTGCCAACCGTCATCGTCGTAATCAAGAGTCACCACGCCCAGCCCGTTGCCCGGCTTTGCTCCCACCCCCGACCGCAAGCTCACATCCGTAAACGTGCCATCCCCGTTGTTGTGATAAAGCGTCGGCGCCTGCCCGTGATAATTATCCGGATGGCAGTAGCTGCGCAGCCCCGGCCCATGATCGCCGCACCAAAAATTATTGTCCGGCGCCCAGTCCACGTAATTCGCAATCACCAGATCCAGTCGCCCGTCGTTGTCGTAATCAAACCACGCGGCGCTCGACCCCCACCGCCCCGAATTTTCCACGCCCACCTTCGCCGTCACGTCCGAAAAGGTCCCGTCGCCATTGTTGTGAAAGAGAATGCAGCGCCCGTAGCCCAGCACGAAAAGGTCCGGAAATCCGTCGTTGTTGTAATCCCCCACCGCCACACCCATTCCAAATAGACCCTCCGCTCCCACGCCCGCCTTTGCCGTCACATCGGTGAACGTGCCGTCGCCATTGTTGCGATAAAGCGCGCTGCGCAAAGCGTGCTTCGGTGTGTAGAGCCGCGTCGCCGCTCCATTCGCCAGGTACAAGTCCATCAATCCGTTCTGGTCGTAGTCAATCCATCCACACCCCGAACCCATCGTCTCGATCAAATATTTTTCCGCCGACGCCGCGTTGTCGTGCTGAAAAGTAATCCCTGCCGCACCGGCCACATCTACGAACGTCACGGGGATGGGCGCAGTCGCCGTAGTACAAGCGCTTCGCGGAGCCGCCAGAACAGCGCCCAGGCGCTTCAGCAAATCACGCCTCGAAATATTGGAATGTTTCGGCACCGAAAAAAACTCGCTATGCGCTCCAAAAAAGTTTACAACGCTGGTAGCCTACATCAGAGGTCACGCACCGTGCAGCTATTCTTCCCTCATCGCTCTCGCGACATTTCTTCCAAGGCCGGCCAGAGCTAAATGCCCATCGGCTCCGCTGCGAAAATAATTACGCTCGCCGCATCCCTTCTTATGCGCTCTCTTGCCTTCGTTCCAGCGTTCGCGCAAGCTCCGCACGCAGACCAAGACCAGCAACCCGCCGCCACCGCAGTCGCACAACCCACTCCGCCCGCGCCCCCAAAAATTCATTTCGTGGACCTCGCCGCGCAAGCAGGCCTGACCGCGCGCACCGAATTCGGCGGCGACCACATCAAAAAGTACATCATCGAAAGTACCGGCACGGGCGCCGCGGTTATCGACTACGATAACGACGGCTGGCCCGACATTTTTCTAGTCAACGGCAGCACTCTCGAAGGTTTTCCCAAGGGCCAGGAACCCACCAGCCACCTCTATCACAATAATCGCGACGGCACTTTCACTGATGTCACCGCAAAAGCTGGCGTCGCTCTTACCGGTTGGGGCCAAGGCGTCTGCGCCGGCGACTACGATAACGACGGCTTCACCGATCTCTTCGTCACCTTCTGGGGCCACAACGTTCTTCTGCACAATAATGGCGACGGCACTTTCACCGACGTCACAAAAAAGGTCGGTCTCGCTCACGAAGACACACGCTGGAGCACCGGCTGCGCATTCGTTGATTACGATCGCGACGGCCATCTCGACCTTTTCGTCGCGCGCTACGTGGACTTCGACCCTGCGCAACTCCACGATCCCTCCAGCGCTTCGGCCTGCGATTGGAAGGGCCAACCCGTCTTCTGCGGCCCCATGGGCCTGAAGGGCACGCGCAACGAGCTCTATCATAATAACGGCGACGGCACTTTCACCGACGTCTCGGAAAAACTAATCCTCAAAGACAACGTGCCGCGCTACTGCTTCACTCCTCTCGTCGCCGATTTCGAAAATAATGGCTGGCCCGACATCTATGTCTCCTGCGATTCTTCCCCCAACCTTATCTTCCACAATAATCGCGACGGCAGTTTCACCGACGTAGCTCTCAATGCCGGCGTCGCCTATAACGAAGACGGCCACACCCAAGCCGGCATGGGCGTGGATGCCGGCGACTACGACGGAGACGGTTGGCTCGACATCATCAAAACAAATTTCTCGGACGACAGCTCCACCCTCTACCGCAACAATCACGACGGCACCTTCACCGACGCCACACTCCAAGCCGGCCTCGGCGGCAACGTGCAATTCCTAGGATGGGGCGCGCTCTTCGTGGACGTAGATAACGACGGCTGGCCGGACATCGTGATCGTCAATGGTCACGTCTATCCGGAAATTGAAGGCAAAGGTTTGCTAAGTTCTTTCCGCGAACGAAAATTAATCTACTGGAACGAGCACAACGGCAAATTCAAAGACGTCTCGCTTGACGCCGGCCCCGGCATCACCAAGCCATATAACAGCCACGGCCTGGCCGCCGCCGATTTTCGCAACGACGGCAGCGTCGAGTTGCTAGTAAACAATAGCTACGGCGCCCCCAGCCTTCTGAAAAATGACGCCCCTCAAGGAAACTGGCTGACCGTAAATTTAATCGGCACAAAATCCAATCGCGACGCTATCGGCGCCCGCGTCACCCTGCGCGCCGACGGCCATCAGCAATTACAAGAAGTCCGCAGCGGCGGCAGCTACATTTCGCAAAGCGATTTTCGCCTGCACTTCGGCGTAGGCCGCGCCACGGAAATCGACAGCCTGCAGATCCGCTGGCCCAGCGGCCAGCAACAAGAATTACAAAATATCCCAGCGAATCAACTCGTGATAATCAAAGAAGGCTCAGGAATCGTCGCGCATCCCTGAGCATCGCCTTTGTCTTTGCTAGCACCCAACCCACCTTGCGAGGTGGGCGCTTTTGACTTTGACTTTGTGGCGGCCGCCTGCTTTTTCTTATCAGGCGGGCGTTGCTGACTTTGGCAGCCGTTTCGGCTTCGGCGCACTGCGCGTGCCGTCGCTTCTTCTGCGATAATGTGAAAATCCGGAGGTTCGCTGCATGTCGAGAGGTCGAGACGCTCGCTGGAGATCGCTTCCGCGTCGCCGCTTCTTACAATGGCTAGCCGGCTCCGGCCTCAGCCTCGGCAACTTCGCCGCAAACCGCTCGCACCTGTTCCCACCTGCTGCGGGGGCCTTCGAAGAAATGCCCCCCTCCGCCACAAATATCACCTGGGCCCACACCAACGGGCGCTCTCCCGAATGGTATCTCCCCGAAACCGTCGGCGCCGGCTGCGGCTTCCTCGATTACGACAACGACGGCTGGATGGACATCTATCTCGTCAACAGCGGCCCCTGCGATTTTTACACTCCGCCGCAACCTCTGCGTAACGCGCTCTATCGCAATAATCGTGACGGCACCTTCACCGACGTCACAGAGAAAGCCGGCGTGCCAGGCAACGCTTACGGCATGGGCGTAGCCGTCGGTGACTACGACGCCGACGGCTTCCCCGACCTGTACGTCACGCAATATCCGCGCAGCATCCTCTATCACAACAATGGCGACGGCACTTTCACCGATGTAACCGCGAAGGCCGGTGTCGCTGCCGCCGGCTGGGGCAGCAGCGCCGTCTGGTTCGATTATGACAACGACGGCCGCCTCGACCTCTTCGTCTGCCGCTTCGTGGATTTCGACAAATCAAAGAACAAATTCTGCGGCAACACCCTCACAGGCGAGCGCTGGTATTGCAAGCCCAACGTCTACGGCCCCGAGCCCAGCTATCTCTTCCACAACAATGGCGACGGCACTTTCACCGACGTCAGCAAAGAATCCGGTATCGCCGCCTCACTGGGAAAAGCCTGGGGAGTAGTCGCCGCGGACATCAACAACGACGGCTGGATGGATCTCTTCGTCGGCAATGACACCGTAGCGAATTTTCTTTTCCTCAATCGCGGCACAAAAGGATTCGAAGAAGCAGGTTTGCTCGCAGGAGTTGGCTACAACACTTTCGGCCGCGCCCGTTCCGGCATGGGCGTGGACGCCGCCGATTACGACCAGGACGGCTTCCTCGATCTTTTCGTTGCCAACGTGGACCAGGAAATGTACGCGCTCTATCACAACAACAAAGACGAAACTTTCACCGACGTTTCCATTCCCACCGGCATCGGCCCCATTACGCAATTCATGAGCGGCTGGGGCCTGAAATTCTTCGATTACGATAACGACGGCAACCTCGATCTCTTCCTCTGCAACGGCCATCCCGATGACGAAGTCGAAAAACGCATCGAGCACGTGACCTATCGCGAGCCGCTGCTCCTGTTTCGCAACACGGGCGCAGGGCACTTCAAAAATGTAAGTCTGGAAAGCGGCCCCATTTTTTCCAAGCCCCTAGCCGCCCGCGGCATGGCCCTCGGCGACTTCGATAACGATGGCTCGGTAGACGTCCTGATCGCAACGAACAACGGCGGGCCTGTCTTACTCCGCAATAACGCAGGGGGCCAAAACCACTGGCTTGGCCTGCGCCTGATCGGCCGCAAATCCAATATCGACGCAGTAGGCGCGAAAGTCACCTATCGCTCCGGCGATCTCCAACGCACTCACACGAAAGTAGGCGGCGGCAGCTACCTGGCCGCCCACGACCCGCGCATAGTTGTAGGCCTGGGCGAACGCACAAAAATTGATTGGCTGGAAATCCAATGGCCGCAACCCAGCGGCGCAAAAGAACGCTTCACAGAACTCCCAATCGATCGCTACATCACCGTCACAGAAGGCCAAAAAAACTGGAAATAACGCGAATGGTTGGTAGGGGCGCTGCTTGCTGCGCCCCAGCTTGCCATGATGTCAACGACGCCGCACACCCGCCGTTGCCTTTCTCTGCGCCCTCTGCGTCTCTGCGGTAAATGTCCCTATCTGTCCGAGATATTTCTCCGTCTTTCCTCGGTTCCCTCTGTGCAAAATCTTTTAACTCACTGGGGTCTCCCCGCCCCCTCCCGCGCCTGCGCCTTAATCTCCGCGTCCCGCTGCAACGCCATCTGCCGCTCCGCATCCGCCTTCCTTCCCACCCGCGCATACGCAATCGAAAGCTGATAGTGCCCCGCCGGATCCGCCGGCTCCATCTTCACGTACGACTCCAGCGGCCCCACCGCATCCGAATTTTTCCCCGCCGCGTTCAAAGCCATGCCTAATCCCAAATAAGCCTCTTCAAATCCCGAATCCATTTTCAAAGCCTGCGAAAAATGCGCGATCGCCTCGTCCCACTGCTGCGCCTGCCGCGCAATGTCTCCCAACATAAATTCCGCCGCCGCATTCACAGGATCAATCGCCAGCTCCGCATCAAATTCCTTCTTCGCCTCTTCCACCGCCGGCGGCTGCTTCGAAAGCAGAATCCTTCCCAGCCGGTAATGAATATCCGGCAATTTCGGATTCTCTTCCAGAATCTTCCGATATTCGGCCGCCGCCTCGTCCCATTTTTCCTGCGATTCGAGCCCTTCCGCATCCAGTTTGTGCACCTGATAAGATTCAGGCGCCGAATTCACCAAATCCTGCTCCGAACGATTCGCCAATTCCGAAAAATAATGAACCGTCACGTACAACACCTCAGGATTGTGCGGATACTCGCGATTCAGCAAGAGCAAGGTATCGACGGTCGTCTCCACCTGATCCAGACTCATCGCGCACCGCGCGCTAGCCATGGCAGCCTCAAATTTCAATCGCTTGTCCGCCAGATGCGGAATCGCCTTCTTCAAAAGCGGCAAAGCCTCCCGGCACCGTCCCTTCTCCGCAAATCCAACCCCCTGCGCCGCTGACGCCGCAAAATCCACAGCCGCTGCGCTCTTCGCAGCAGTGGGAGGAGCCGGTGCCGGCGCCTGCGCGCGCACCAGATCAGACAACGCGAAAATCCCCGCAATCAAAATGGTAGTGAGCAACAACGAGGTTGGCCTGATCATGAACTGACTATAGATGGAAACGCGATGCGCCGCCACGGTGGGGAAGGATAAATTCTCGAACTCGCGATCGATCCGCTCTCGGGAAGAGTATCGCAGCCTAGCCCAATATGGAGTGCGGCGGCTTGCCGCCGCTTTGGCCATAGCCCAATGTCGGCCGAAAAAACGATCTAGGCGAGGCTTGCCTCGCCCGAGTCCTGTTCGCAGCAGAGATGCTTCCCACAAACCCAATCAAAGCTCCCCGCCGTCACGCAATCCCCGCCCGCGCCTTAGCCGCCGCAATCACCTCAATCATCACATCTCGATATTTTTCAAAAGTATCATCCACCACAGTAATCGTCGGAATCGTATGCTTCTCCTCCGGCATCGTTGGCTTGAATTTCGCAAATCCATCCTCATGCACGCCCGTACTTCCCCGCCCCGGCGCCGGACGGCTCAAATGTTCGAACGACCGCGCATACTTCGTCAAAGCCGCCGGATAAGCCGGCGACCGCGGCACCTGATACACCGGAATGCACGACATCAATGCGTCGTAATGCATCTCCCCCACCGCGAGCACTCCCGGATATTTCGCGCGCAATTCCTTCACCAACTCCACAGTCCCCTCATACATCCCGCCGCTCAAATTGTTGATCCACGCCCCCGCGATATCCAAAAAATAGGCATCCACCTTGTACTGCTCGATCACTTCCGAAATCCGCCCCGCCAGATATTCTCTCCACGAAGGAACCGCCAGGTTCATGAACGCGCCCCAACCGTCATTGCTCCGGTCGTTGTCCATGTCCACCCAGTCATTCGCGAAATCATCGCCGTCAATCCGCACCGTCTGCGCGTTCGCGACTTTCGCATACATCGAAAGATTCCGGTTCGCCACATTAGCGCCAAACATCGGCATCATTCGGAATCCCAGTTTCTGCCCCTGCTCGATCAGCGCGCGAAATCCTTCCTCGCCTCCCAACCGCGGATCGGCCTTGTACAGCGGATAATTCCAGTAATAGCGCCCGTCCCAAGCCGGCAGAAACACCAGCACGCGCTTCGCCGGAATCTGCGTCGCCGCCCATTCCAGCGTTCTCCCGATTTTTGTGTAGTCGTTGTAAATGTATCCCGTCCAATGCATCCCATGAATCGAAAGCACCATTGCGATTTCCCGAAACCACTTCGGTACATCCGTCCTCGTCTCCCAATCCGGAATCTGAAACGCCTTTTCGACGTGCTCGAAATGCATCCGCGAAGCCGCGTCCATGCTCGGCGCCGTGCCCGCCCGCCACGTCGCACTTTCGATCGTGTTGCTCTTCTCCCAGCCTCCGCGCTCGTAAATCAACTCGGTGCGATACCCATCGTCTCCCGGCTGCAAATAAAACCGCGTCGCCCGCACCTGCTCGTCGCGCGCCGAAAGATAGAAGAAACCTCCGCCGATTTTCTGAATCACCACCAGCGGCGTAGTCATCCCGCCAAAAAGATACGGATGCTCCCTCGAGATCTCATCATCCTTCGGATCGAAAAACTTGTTGCACGACACCGATACCTGCCCCCGCGGCACTCCGCGCACGATCGAAGTCACGGATTTGATCGGCCGGTCCGTTTCCGCCGTCACCTTCCACTCAAAATAATCGCCGCTCTTCCGCACGCGCGCCACCACCGAACCCGGCGCTTTCAATTGATCCCCGGCCCAAACCAGTTGCGCGCAGCGCATCTCAAATCCATCCGCCGTTTTTTCCACCTTCATGCTCGCGCGATCCATGCCGTAACAATCCTCGAACGTGTGCAACCGGAACGAGAACAACAATCCCTGGTAAGCCACCGAAGGCTCCGGAAAATCAAACCCAAACTTGAAAAAGCTCTTCCCCCGCGGCGGCACATACACGCCATCATTACAGCTCAACGCCAAAATCTCGCCGTCAGCCGTGGCCGGCAGAGGTTCCGTCACCGCTTCTGGCGGCAACCCCACCTCCAATTTCCGAAGCACTGCGGACGAAGCCCCCACAGCCACACCCGTCTTCAATAATTCCCTGCGCGAAAGTTTTTCAGTCATGAACTTTCCTTGGATGGACTCTACCCGCCAACGCCCGCCCCGCGACCATTCAGCTCAACTAAACTCCCCAATGACTTCAAACCGCGTTTTGCCACCCGTCGGAAAAATTACCGTGTCGCGCGAACTTGCACTCAACTCCACCACCTGCCCATTCACCGTCACCCGCTGCACCGCTTGCGCCGTCGGCATCCGCAACTTCACATGTACTTCCTTCACCCCACCAGCCTTGCCCAAATCCACCTTCGCGTTCACCTTCTTCGCCGCCGTATCCGCCTTCAGACTGAAACTAATCCTGCCAAACCGCGTCGGCGCCTCCGCGATCCGTATCTCCTTGCCCGACGCCACCCAATCCCGCGGCAACCCCTTCCCAAAATAAATTCTGTCCTCGTCGGAATCCTCCAACACCAACATCCAACGCACCAACAATGGAATAGTCTGCTGCGCTGGAATGCAGAAAAGCGCCGTATCGCCATCCAACCCCGAAACTTCGCCCGCCGTCCAGCTCCCCCGCGTGTGATCGTGATATCGATGCGCGTAAAGAAACAGCAAATATTCCTCCACACGATCTAACCGCAAAAGCATCTGCGCGTACCCGTAAGAAATAAAACCCAAAATGTCGCGCCCCTCCGGATGCGGCCGCTCGATGTTCGCCACCACTCCCAAAGTCGTTCCGCCGTAAGCCCGCATGCAATCAATCACCGTGTTCGCGAGATTCGCCGGCAGCACGTCCGGCTGCAGCAATTCCGCATACGCCCGATGCGCCCACTGCTGCGGGCTGGGATGCTCCTTTTCCAGCGATTCGCGAAACATCAAAGTCGTCCCCGGCAACGGCCCGATGTACGCCGGCTTCACCTCCGTCCGCACATTCTTCTGCATGCTCGCAATCACCGCGTCCTGCAAATCCTTGCTGCGCGTCAACCACCCACGAGCCGTTCCAGCTGCGCTGGGCTGAATCGCCGGCCACACCCTGCCGATATCCCGAAGCCCGCGCGCCGTAAACGCGTTGTTCGCAAAGTAAGGCAGCCACCAAACCATCGGCCTCGGATGCAAACAAGAATCCGATTCGCTCCAGCCATGAATAATCCCGTAACCCACATCGTCTTTCGGCAGCTGCAGACTCAAATCATGCAGTTCCGTCAAAATCGCCGCCGTCGCCACAATTTTTTCCCGATGCTTCAGCAGCAGCGCTGCATCCTGCGTGTAATTTAAATAACGCGCCAGCAAAGAAAGCGTCAGCCCAAATTGCGCCGTCTCCGGCCCGCGCATGTTTATCATTCCCTTCGCGTCCGTGAAATCCGTCAGATAATTGTCAATAATCTCCCGCGCCACATCGAATCGCCCCCACTCCAAATTCGCGTACACCGCCATCGTGAAAATATCCTGGAACCCGTCGTACTCGGGCCCGTAATAATCGCGATCCACCGCGCCATACTTCGGATAAACGCCTCCCGGCCGCGCCATCAATTCCTTCGCGAACGCATGCTTCGCCATATCCACCCACGCGCCGTCCGGCAACTCCGCTGGCGCAAAATCCTGCAACTGCTTTTCCCAGTACGCCGCAAATACCAGCAACGCGCGATAAAATTCCTCCGCGCTCGGATCTTCCCGCGTTGGCGGAAACGCCGGATAGCTGTATCCGTACACCACCTTCGTCACTTTCCCGTTTTCCACGCGCGTGGTGCGATGCCACGTCTGCACGATAAACCGGTCGTGCGCCTCTACGTCTCCAAACACCACCGCTTCCACATACGCCCCGTCAGAGATCGGGATCACTTTCCGAACTGCCGGCATCCATCCGCCAATCAACCCCTCAAATCTTTTTTTCGCCGCATCGTTCGTGATCTCCGGAAAATATTGTCCGGGATGGTAGGTCCGCGTGTTCCCCGACGCAAATACCGGCATCGTATCCGAGCATTCTTTCGTTCCCACGAAGGTATTCCAAGGCAATCGCCAGCGCGACTCTTCTTTCGCCGTCCCCTGCGGCGGCGCCGCGGCCTTCACCTGATCTGGATCCGGATCTCCGTGCTGCAAAAGCTTGTCGGCCAATAAATCCGGCCCCGACATTCCAATATCGGCCAGCTTCAATCCCAAGTACGGCGGATCAGCCTCCGCAAACGTCGCCTCCGCGCCTTTCGCCAACACGCGCGACGCCCCCGTCGCAGAAACAAAAGTGATCGCCCCATCGCGCGTCCGCAAATCCTCGTAAACCTTCCACCCGGTCCCACCAATTTTGAACTCGCAAACCAAAGTGTGCCCCGCCACATCCGGTGCCGGCCCCGAACTCGCACCCAGCTCCGATGCCGGATCGAATTCAGCCACCTTCGCACGCCCAGCCGCAGCAGCATTCGTCGCGACATATCCGAGCACTGCAGACGTAACTCCCAAATCCCGCAAAAATTCTCGCCGATCCATCCGTCACCCCCGTGTCAAACAACCCAGCCACCACTTACGCGCGCACCACTTCCGGCCTTTTACTTTGGTAGCGCCGGCGTCTTGCCGGCTCTGTTGCGATTGCCTTTGACTTTGACTTTGACTCTGACTTACCTCGTCATCCTGAGCGCGCGAATGCGGGCGAAGCCTGCCTGCCGCAGGCAGGGATCTCTCTTCCTTCGCCAAAACAACCTAGAACGGTACTTCCACAGCCTTCCCCTCAAACACCACCTTGCGCACCGCATCCCCCAACTTCACTTCAATCTCCCGATGCCCCGGCGCCAACATCCGCGATCCACTCGCCAACTCCAACTTCAAAACCCGCCGCGCGTCATTCCACCGCATCTCTATCCCCATCCACTCGCCCTTCCGGTAATTGAACGAATTCCCATCATCCTCGTACAACAAAAACGAACCATCCGCCCCCGCGTATACAGAAATCGAAAGCGGTCCTTCCACCTTCTCATCCGTAAACTGCTTCACCGGCCCCAAAGGCACAATCGCCCCTGCTCGCACATACAAAGGAGTCGTCTCCAAATCCACAGCCCGCGTAATTTCCCGTCCACCCTTCACACGCTCCCCAGTCCAAAAATCATGCCAATCCCCTCCCGGCAAATAGACAGCCCGCGAAGTCGCGCCCTGCTCCACCACCGGCGCCACCAAAATATCCCGCCCCCACAAATATTCATCCCCGCGCGCCACTGCCGCCGCATCCTCCGGATAATGCAGCCACAAAGACCGCATCACCGGCATCCCCGTCAAAGTGCACTCCCGCACCGCGCTATAGATGTACGGCAGCATCCGGTAACGCAGCTCCAGATATTTTTTACAAATTATTTCGACCTGCGGATTGCGTAGCTGGCTAGCATCCGGAATCGCCGCGCCGCCATAATTCCGAATTTCCACCGGCCCCGGATCGCCCGTGTTCCAACCCCACGGCAAACGCAGTTTCCACGTTCGCCCGTGCGAACGGAACAAAGGACAAAACGCGCCAAACTGAAACCAGCGGACAAATAATTCCGCCGTGAATTCTTTCGTCGGCACAAACCCACCGATATCCGTTCCCCAGTAAGGGATACCCGTCAATCCGGTGTTCACCGCAATCGGCAAATGAGTTTTCAGCGTCTCCCAGGTCGAATACACATCGCCCGACCACAAAAATGACGCATACCGCTGCATCCCCGCATATCCGTTCCGATGCAATGCAAACGGCCGCTCGTTCGGCCGATCAATCTGCGGCCCTTCCCAATACATTCTGTTGCGCACCAAACTCGAAGCAATGTCCAGCGGATCGCCTTCGTCCGGCCACCACCCATCCACGCCCATCGCGAAATCTTTGCGGTGCGCATCCCAATAACAGCCGGCTTGCGTCTCGTCATATTTCTCTACGTCGCACGGATCCTGCGCTCTGCCCGTCAGCTTATCTGCCAAAATCACCGTGTGTATCAGCGCGCGAAAATTATCTTTGTGCAATTCCGCCAACATCTTCGGCGGATCCGGAAACGCGCGCGCGATC